>DASSSY010000004.1:2500-599858 GCA_035708205.1 Edaphocola sp. | reverse complement strand
ATAAAAGAAGTTTACAACGCAGAACGCCTTCATCCTTCACGCGGCATGGCTGGGTCAGACTTGCGTCCATTGCCCAATATTCCTCACTGCTGCCTCCCGTAGGAGTCGGGCCCGTGTCTCAGTGCCCGTGTGGCTGATCATGCTCTCACATCAGCTAAAGATCGTCGGCTTGGTGGGCCGTTACCCCGCCAACTACCTAATCTTACGCACGCCCATCCCTATCCAAAATTCTTTAATAATCTAAAGATGCCTCCAAATTATACTATTGGGTATTAATCCGGATTTCTCCGGGCTATCCCCATGATAAGGGTAAGTTGCGTACGTGTTCCGCACCCGTTTGCCGGTCGTCAGCGTCCGAAGACCTGTTACCCCTCGACTTGCATGTGTTAAGCCTGCCGCTAGCGTTCATCCTGAGCCAGGATCAAACTCTCCATTGTAAATGAATTGTTCAACCTGACTAAATTTCTCTCGAAAATTAATCGGTTTGTTTGTTTTTGTCTTGTTACGCTTGCTTACCTTCATACCTAAATGACTTCAGGTATTACTGCTGTTTCCGTATTTCAAATAGCTTGCATCACCTCCGTGATGACCTTGTCCTATGCCCGGGCTTTAAACCCGATAACCTTCTGACTTCTCTAAGTCCCGGCCGCATCTTGCTTTTTTAAAAGCCCAATCGCTTTTCGATCGGGGTTGCAAAGGTAAAACCTCTTTTTCTTTTCACCAAAAGTTTTTTGAAGTTTTTTCGCTCCATAACTTTTGAACACCTACTCAAACCCTTTACCAACGCCGCTTTTAAGAACTTTTCTACCAACCGCCTTCCGCAATTGGGAGCGCAAAGGTAAAACCTCTTTTCTTCTTATCCAAATCTTTTTTTCACTTTTCAAGATTCTTTTTTTGATCCGCTTCCCTCATCTCTTCGCTTTTTAAGAACTTAGCCCAACGCGTTTCCGCTAAGGGAGCGCAAAGGTAATGCCTAATACACAATTAAACAAATTTATTCACAGGATTTTTTATCAATAACGCTGAAAGCCACTGTTTATAAGGCATTCCGCCTATATCCATGATTTGAAAGCCAAATGGACAACACTATTAAAGGCAAGCCTTACCTTTGTCCTGAATAAAACAAACACCCATGATTTACGCGTATAAAGGCTTCATTCCCGTTGTCCATCCCAGTGCATTCATTCATCCCCAGGCTGCAGTTACCGGTAATGTCATCATCGGGAAAGACGTGTACATAGGCCCGGGCGCGGCTTTGCGCGGTGACTGGGGCGGCATTGTCATATCTGACGGCTGCAACGTCCAGGAGAACTGTACCATACACATGTTTCCCGGCGTGACGGTGAAATTGGAAGAAGCAGCGCATATCGGCCATGGAGCCATTATTCACGGTGCGCATATCGGCAGAAATGTGATGGTGGGCATGAACGCCGTCATCATGGATGAAGTGGAAGTGGGGGACGAATCCATTATCGGGGCCCTGACTTTTGTGGCCGCGAAAATGACCATTCCTGCACGTTCCCTGGTTGTCGGCAACCCCGGTAAAATCATCAAACAGGTTTCGGACGACATGATCGCCTGGAAAACCAAAGGAACACAATTATACCGGTCATTACCCTCATCCATGCATGCTGAATGGCAGCCCTGCGAACCCTTAAAGGAAATTCCGGAGAGCCGTCCCAAACAAGAAACCCTTTACGCGACATGGGAACAGATTAAAGGACAGCAATTAAATAAATAAAGACAAAACATAAGAAAAGGCTACCCATAACGGATAGCCTTTCTCATATCATAAAAAGAGGAAATTATTTGCTGATTAATCCGGCAAAATAATGAACCGTGCGTACCAGCTGTGATACGTAGCTCATCTCATTATCATACCAGCTAACCGTTTTTACCATCTGTGTATCGCCAACGGTCATGACTTTCGTCTGAGTGGCATCGAATACAGAGCCGAAGGTCGTGCCCACGATATCGCTGCTCACGATCAGGTCTTCATTATAGCCGTAAGATTCGTTGGCCGCTTCTTTCATGGCCGCATTGATTTCTTCGGCCGTTACCTTTTTACCCAAAACCGTGAACAGCTCCGTTAAAGAACCGGTCGGGGTGGGCACACGCTGAGCAGCGCCATCCAATTTACCTTTCAGTTCTGGCAATACCAGGCCAATGGCTTTCGCCGCGCCTGTAGAGTTCGGAATGATATTTTCAGCGGCAGCACGGGCTCTTCTCAAATCCCCTTTGGGATGAGGCGCATCCAAAGTGTTCTGATCATTGGTATAGGCGTGGATGGTCGTCATCAGGCCGGTCTTGATCTCATATTTATCATTCAAAACCTTTGCCATCGGCGCCAGGCAATTGGTTGTGCAGGAGGCGCAGCTGATGATTTTTTCGGAGCCATCCAGGATATTATGGTTAACATTGAAAACAACGGTCTTCAAATCGCCTGTAGCCGGAGCGGAAATAACCACCCGCTTTGCACCGGCTTTTAAATGAGCGCCGGCTTTATCAGCATCGGCAAAGAAACCCGTACATTCCAAAACGACATCTACGTCATGCTGGCCCCAGGGAATTTGAGCCGGATCTTTCTGAGCGTAAATGTTGATTTGCTGGCCGTTGACAGAAATCGCGTTTTCAGAAGCGGTGACATCCTGCCCGAAACGTCCCTGTGTAGTGTCATATTTCAATAAATGAGCCAAAACAGCAGGCTGCGTAAGGTCATTAATAGCGACAACATCAATACCTTCCATGTTGTAAATTTGACGGAACACCAAACGGCCGATACGGCCAAAGCCATTAATGGCAACTTTTACTTTACTCATTGCTTTAAAGAAGTTTTAAGGTTGATTTTTTAATCCGGCAAAGGTACGCTTGTAAAATACATTTTCAAAATATCACCAATAAGTTCAGACGACGCGCTATAATCGAGGAAATGATAATACCCGGACGTAAAAACAGGGAAATACGACAATTATAAAAGAAAACGGGCTAAGCTAAAGGGAAACATTTTTAGCTTCGGATCATGCCATCCGTAATAAATTCATTAATTTCGAAGGATGAACAGCATGATAAAAATAATGGCATTCCTATGGTTGATGAGCGGTCTAAGCGCATGCGCGGGCGTGAAAACCGTTCATAATACCAAAAGCGCGGCTATCACTTCTCCTCCCTGCCATTTCCAGGCGGGACGTTTGGATATCAGCTGGGAAAGCGTTTATGATGTCCGGGAATTACAGCTGCCCGTCACCAACGGTTCAGACTCCCTACCCTCACATTTCACGGCTTACAAGATCAATAAGCAATCTTTATTCAGCCACTTACAGGGCTTAAATGGAGAACCTTATACCAAACGGGTCATCAGTGTGCCCGTCAACGACGGTACAGGGTGTATTCTTTTTCATTTAGAGCCTTCAGGCACTTTGTCTCCGGGATTACAAAAAAAATTTCCTGATATTAAGTCCTGGAAAGGCAGCTCGGAGACAGACCCGGCTGTTCAGCTAAGATTGGACTTTGACGGCAAAGACATTCGTGCAGCCATCATTCAAGGTGAAAAAATTGAGCTGATATCTCCCTGGCAGGATAATCAGAACGTTAGTTATTACCTGCTTTATAAAAAAGAAGATTCAGGGCACAAACATATTCCCGTCAAACAATACTAATCGTCAAACCGCACAAGTACTTCGCTATGAGGACCACGACTTTTATCTCGCTGAAAAGCGCCCTGATTATCTGCCTGGCAACTTTGCCGGGCCAGGCTTTCAGCCAGCGACTCTGGCAGCCCGTTGACGGCATTACCGCGCCGTCAAAAGGAACGAGAGCCATTATTCCGCAACACTATCGGCTGGTTCAGCTGGATGAACCGGGGCTATTGGTTTTTTTAAAAACTGCCGGCAATGACCCGGATAACGCTTTAGTGATTGATTTACCGGACCCGTCCGGTAAAGACCGGTCTTTTAAGATCTGGCGGAATTCATTGTTGGCGCCCGGTCTTCAAAAAAGATATCCACAGATCCAAACCTTTACCGCCGAAGCTACCGACAATCCCTATATCACGGCAAAGATCGATTATACGCCTGCCGGCTTCCACGCCATGGTTTTTGATCCGGGAACAGTCTGGCTGATTGATCCGTACAGCAACCAAAATGACGGCTATGCCATCGTTTATTATCAGTCCGACGCACCAAAGATTGAGGACCGCGAAACAACCTGCCTCATCAATAATGACAACCGGGATGAATTGAACGTTTCCGGTGTACCCACTGAAATAAACGATCATAAAACCGCTCAGAAAGCATCAGGCAATATCAAGAGGCTCTACAGGCTGGCGCTTTCCTGTACCGGAGAATACGCTCAGGCCGTCGGCGGCTCTACACCTACAAAAGCAAGCGTTCTAGCCGCTATGTCCACTACCATGAACCGGGTAAACGGCATTTACGAGCGTGAAGTGGACGTGACCATGCAATTGATTGACCAGGAAGACAGCCTGATTTATTTAGACCCGGCAACCGATCCTTTCACCGCTAACAATAACGGCTCCACTCTCTTAGGACAAAACCAAAATAACACGGTGCAGGTTATTGGTGATGCCGCCTTCGACATCGGGCACATCTTTAGCACCGGCGGTGGCGGTATTGCCTCCCTGGGCAGCGTTTGCTATCAAAATTACAAAGCCAGGGGCGTAACCGGCCTGGCCAATCCTGTGGGCGATGCCTTTGCAGTTGATTATGTCGCCCATGAAATGGGGCACCAGTTCGGCGCCGACCACGCCTTCAATGATTGTAATGGCAACGAGTACTGGCGGACGGCTTATGAGCCCGGCAGCGGCAGTACCATCATGTGCTATGCGGGTATCTGCGGATCACAAAATAATATCCAGGAGCATAGTGACGATTATTTCCATGCCATTAGCCTGACGGAGATCGGCGATTATCTCAGCGGCTTCGGCGGCACCTGTGCCATCAACTCAACGCTCCAGGTGGATACTCCCACGTTTGCAGGCATTCAACAAACTTACATAATACCGGCGGCCACACCTTTCGAGATCACAGTCCCCCCGGCGACAACAGCAAACCCCCAGGACAGCCTGAGCTATTGTTGGGAACAATGGGATTTAGGTAATTTGCAACAACCGGAAATTGACGGCGCCACATTTGTCACCGGCCCTACTTTCCGTTCCACTTATCCGAAAACGGGTAACCCTACGCGCATTTTCCCGGATATTGAAGATTTACTGGCCAACCAGGATCAAACACCGGGCGAGCGCCTGCCAGAGGTATCGCGCGACATGCATTTTAAATTAACCGTTCGTAATATTAAAAATGGCTGGGGACGCTTTCGAATTTCGGATGACAGTCTTACCGTCCGGTTTGTCAACACCAACATGCCCTTTGAAGTAACCTACCCCAGCGATCCCGGGATCACGCTACATGCGGATTCCACGGTAACCGTAACCTGGAACGTCGCCGGTACGCAAAGCGCGCCGGTCAGCTGCTCTTCGGTGGATGTTTTTCTTTCGAAAGACGGCGGTTACACTTATCCTTATACCATAGGGAGCAATCTACCCAATATCGGACAGGCCATAGTAAGCTTACCCAATATCAATACCGCCACCGCACGCATCAAGGTAAAAGGACATGACAATATTTTCTTTGACCTTTCCAATAACAATTTTACGATTGACGGGCCCACCGGTATCGGAGACGTCGCTTTACAAGAAAGGATAATGATATTTCCCAACCCTGCTACGAACAAGATCCATATTCAAAACAACGGTCATCAACAAGCCGGTGTGCAAGTGATGAACAGCTTAGGCCAGATTATATGGCAGGGCACTGTCCATCGGTCCCTGACGCTAAATACCGGGAATTTCGCCCGGGGCCTTTACATGGTCAAGCTCAGCAATAAAACATCGGGGGCTACCTTTACCACAAAAATCATCCTGAAATAACCTTCCATGAACACCGATATCAAGTCGGCAGCCGAAATCATTCTCAACGGCGGCCTTATTCTTTACCCTACCGACACTATCTGGGGCATCGGCTGCGACGCCCTCAACCGGGAAGCCGTGGAAAAAGTTTTCCGGCTCAAGCAACGTGCCGATAGCAAAAGCCTTATTATCCTGTTGGCCGAAGCCAAAGATATCTTCCAATATGTGGCGACCCCGCCACCGGATATTCTCGACCTGCTGAAAAATCTTGAGCGGCCAACGACAGTTATTTATGACCAGGCTATTGGTCTTCCCGACAAGCTTATTGCCGGAGATGGCAGTATCGGGATAAGGGTCACCAAGGACGAATTCTGCAAAAGGCTTATCAAAAAAACGGGCTTACCGCTGGTATCCACATCGGCCAACATCAGCGGGCGGTCTTCCGCCAAAACATTTCCTGAAATCTCCGAAGACATCAAGAACGGTGTTGATTATATTGTCCGTTATCGCCGTGAAGACCTGTCCATACGACCGGCATCCCGCATCATCCGTCTTTTGGCTGGCGGGGAAGTGGAAGTGCTCAGAGAATAGCCATGACAATAAAGAAAGTAAAATGCCCAAAAACAAAAAACCTTTGGCCTGGATGACACAAAGGTTTTTATCCGTGTTCCCCTTCTGAAAGGGACAAACAAAAGATGACTAATTGGAAATGCGATGCCCTGTGTAACGACAGATCTGGCGATGAGTAATTTGCTTGTCAATAGTCTCTAAATATACATAGATCAGGTCTCCGTCAACGGTAACATAAGCATGGATATCAACATTAGGATCAACATGGGTGACAAAGTGAGTTTCAGGAGTTTCGGCAATCCCTTCCATATGTAATACTGACGAATTGCCAAACGGCAAATGAAGACTGATTTCATTCGGAGCACTCACTAAGGTTATAGACATATTTTCCTGAACGATCGGAAAATTGTCACAACTTAAGGAACCCGTATAAGTGCCTAAAAAGCGGCTGGCAGCCGGAATATCACATTCAGCGCCTTCCCAGCCGGTCGGGCACTGGCAAAGCCCGTCGACACAAGATCCGTTCTTACAATTCAAATCCATACAGGGATCTTTTTCACAGGAGTTAAAAACCACCATAGCACAAATAGCAAAGAACCCGAAGGCGGTTAATAAAGACAATTTCCAGTTTTTCATAGCTATTGAGAAATAAAGTTTGGCAATATGCTTTTCAAATTTGTCGGTTAAGGTACAAATAAATTTCACAATGCCATACTTTTCGGCCATTTTTTTGTGCATTACCTAAAATTCCGGTTATCCGATCACCAATGCCCAATAAAAAACCGCTGTCCTGAAAGAACAGCGGTCTGAAAAAGTTCGGCTGATAAATCAATGGTGATGATGGTGTGCCGGTTGTAATTGAGCAAAGGTTTCTTCGTCAACCTTTTTCTCTTTCACTTCCATTTCTTCCGCCACTTTAACAAACAACTTATCAAACAACAAACGGCGATAAGTCTCATCCAATGTTTTGGTATCTTTCGACATGTTTTTCATGTATTCTTCCATCCACGGCGCGTCATCCGCATCCTTCATGCCGAAGTAGGTCATGATTTTACCTTTCAGATCGTTCATCACTTCCTCCTCGCTCACTTCGACGCCTAAATCCTTGATCAGCTTATCGGAGATCAGCGTCCAGCGCAATTGGTGATCGAAAGAAGGAAATTCCCGATCAACCTCTTCATCGGTCTTCATTTTTTCGCCGCCCCGTTTCAGCCAGCTTTTGAGAAAATCAACCGGCAGATCCATTTTCGTCTCATGAACCAGAGTCTCATACAGGTCGTTTTCCAAACGTTCTTTGCTGACGCGCAGAGCTTCTTTACTCAATTCTTCCCTTAACCGGGTATCGAATTGCGCTTCATCTTTGATTTCTTCGTTGGGGAACACTTTCGCAAAGAACTCGGTATTTTTCTCTGAGGGGATCAAACGACCGGTTTTGGTCAGCGTGAATTTGAAGAAATTATCTTTTTCGGTCAGATCCTTTTTCAAAGCGCTTTTCATGAAAGCTTCCAAATCCTTTTCTGCACACACATCAGAGGGTTTGAAAACATATGTAAAACCGGCTTTTTGTCCTTTTATGGCAGCAGCGATTTTAGCCGGCAGATTTTCCAAGGTCACTACATCTTCAGTAGCTGCCGCATCTGCCCCGGCTTCCCCGTTTTCAGCACAGGCGACATAAGAGGAGTACACCATATCGGTGGCTTCCTCGGGGCTTTCCGGGTTTTCCAGAGCGCCGGTACGGCGCAATAAATTGTCTTTCTCTTTTTGCAACAATTCATCGCTTACCTCAATGACATATTTGGTCAGCCTGCCCTTTTCCCCTAAGACCGTCACTTCAAATTCAGGCTTCAGGCCGATTTCAAACGCGATCTGAAGATCTTCCGGTTTGTTCATATCCAGTTTCAGGTCCTGGTTTTCCATAACCAACGGCTGGGCAAAAATACCAGGCTTATGCTCTTCCAGATAGGCGTTTAATTCTTTATTGGCGCTGCGCACAACCTCATCGGCAAATACGGATTGACCATACATTTTGCGAATCATACCGACCGGTACATTTCCTTTGCGGAAGCCGGGAATGCTCGCCGTTTTTCCGTATTGTTTCAATGCTTTTTCAAAAGGAGGAAAATAATCATCTTTGGTGAGTGACACCACTAATTTCTCGTGAAGTTCTCCAATTGGTTCGCGCGTTACGGTTGCCATTTCTTATTTTTAGTTTTTGTTTTGTAAGATGATTTAAATAATAAAATCCCCGCGAAATGCGGGGAAGTGCGGGTGAAGGGACTCGAACCCCCAAGCCTCGCGGCACTAGATCCTAAGTCTAGCGTGTCTACCAATTTCACCACACCCGCATCCTCATAAAAGGAGTGCAAAGGTAAGTATTATTTTTTATCCGGAAATATTTTTAACCTGAAAATATTACAGTGCCTCCCGCCTACTTTTTTACTTCCAGGAGCTCTTTTTTTCTCCTGGCATTAGCCATCCACAATAACAAAGCCGGCTGCAGGGTCAGGTTGAAAACCATGGCCAGCAATAAGGTCAGGGAAGTCAGAAAGCCCAAAGCTTTTGTGCCTTCGAACTCGGAAACGGCAAAGACCCCAAAACCGGCAATCAGAATAAGCGATGTAAAGATAATGCTGAGCCCTGTGTCATGAATACTGCGCCGGACCGTCTGGCGAATATCTTCCCGGTAATGTGCCAGATCCTGTTTAAAGTTAACCAAGAACCTGATCGTTACATCCACGGTAATGCCCAGGGCTACGCTAAAGACCAAAACGGTGGAAGGCTTCAGCGGCACACCAAGCCATCCCATAATACCGGCCGTAATCAGCAGCGGCACAATATTGGTGATCACCGCTATGAGCACAATGCGCCAGTCGCGGAACAGGAAAAGCATACAAACCAGGATCATTCCAAATGCCCAGAATAAACTGTCCCGAAGGCTATGAATGATAAACTTGCTGCCTTCCAGGAAGGTAATGCTGGTACCTGTAAAGGTTAGCTGATAATGCTCCTTATCGAACATTGCACCCGCCTTTTTCTCTACTTTGTCCAATAGTTTGGGCATAGCCACGGACCCAATATCGGCAACATTTACACTAATGCGGACATACTGCAGATTAGTATCCACAAAAGTGCGCAATAATTTACCAAAAGCATCCTGGCCCTGAATAGTCTTTTTACGGCTGTGCATCATGCTGATCAGGAAAGGGCGCATGCTGCTGAACTCAAATGGCCCCGGCAGGCGATAATCGCTAACCGCACCGCCCATCAGTCCCTGCCGGGCGAATTTGACCCCCTTGGTTAAAGTCAGTCCCCCGCCGATTTCCGGTTGCTTTTCCAGGTAAGTGGTAAAGGAATCAATCTTTTGCCAGGTCTGCAAAGACAGCAACGCGCCGTATTTTTTCCCGGTATTGACGACGATTTCCAATGGCATGACCCCTTTAAAATTCCGCTCAAAAAATTTCAAATCCTGATAAATCTTATCGGAATGCGGCAAATCATCCACAATATGCCCCACCGCCCGAAGACGCATCATACCAGCCACAGACAAGGCACAGACAACAATCGTGACGCCATAGACCATCTTCCGGTTTTTAAACACCAAAAGCACCAGCGTATCCAGGACCTTGTTCAGCCATTTACTTTCCAAATAACTCGTATGTCGCGATTTCGGACTGGGCAGAAAACTGTAAATGGCCGGGATCAGAATGAGCGAAATGAAAAACAAGCCTAAGATATTTAAACCGGCCACCAGGCCAAATTCTTTAAGGATTACGCTTTTGGTAAAGAAAAATACGCCAAAGCCTATGGCTGCTGTCAGGTTAGTAAATAAGGTAACGATGCCCATTTTGCTGACCATTCCCTTCAGCGCAGGCAATTTTTCGCCCAGCGTATTGAATTCGGTATGGTACTTATTAAGAAAATAAACACAGTTCGGAATACCGATAACCACGATCAGCGGCGGAATGACACCGGTAAGTATCGAGATCTTATAGCCTAAAAGCACCAGCGTACCAAATGACCATATGACGCCCACCGCGACAACAACCATGGAAGTGATGACGGCAACGGCCGAGCGGAAAAACAGCAACAGGATAACACCGGTTAACAGGAAAGAAAGCGCCAGAAACAATTTCAGCTCATACTGCACCTTATTGGCCATCTGGGTACGGATCAACGGCAGGCCGGAATAATGGATCTCGGTCTGATGCGCTTTTCCAAAAGCGTCACCCAAAGCAATGATTTGATTGATCACTCTTGTCCTGTCCGCGGAAGCCAGCGTGTTCTTATTGATGCTGATAGCCATCAGGTACACCTGTTCCCGGGGATTATACAAAAGGCCTTTATAGAACGGAAGGTCTTTAAAATGGCGGCTCAGGCTGTCCAGGGCTGCCTGGCGATAAGTTTCACCCGCAGAAAATATAGGCTGTACCTTTAATTTAGTGACGCTGTCGGGGAGTATGGTGACGGCGTGTGGCACATCCAATACCGCTTCTACCGATTTTACTTTTCCAATATCATGACTCAGCTTTTGATAATCATTAAAAAAACCGGCTTTGAAGAAATCCTCAGAGCGGACGCCAAGCATCATCGTGTTGCCGTCATTGCCAAACATTTCCCGAAACTGCTTGTAATCCTTATACTTAGGATTGTCCGTGGGAATGGCGCTCGTAAAATCATAGCTTAGCTGCACCTTGGATGCTTCATAAGCCATAACCGCCGTAAAGCCGGCCATTAAAATCAGGAGAATAACTCTATAACGGATAATGAAGTTTGCAAGACGCTGCCACATAAGATATCAATAAACCTAAACAGAATAAGAAGAAAGAAAACTGCAAAAGTAAGCAATGCGGGGCAGTATGGCCTGAAAAATAATTCCCGGCACCTGCCTTCTCCGGATATGGTTAAAACAAAAGCGATCCCCGAAATGGAAATCGCTTTAGAAATGTAGTTAAATGACCTGCTTTACACTTATTGCAGGGTAAAGGAGAACGGTACAACAAAATAAGATTTTACAGGGTGACCGTTATTTTTGGCCGGTGTCCATTTCGGCATGCTCTTTACGGCATCAACCACGGCCTGCCCGCATCCGCCCCCGATATCGTTCAAAATGGTGACATTCGAAATATTACCATTCTGGTCCACCACAAACTGTACCGAAACACGTCCCTGGATACTCGCCTGACGCGCAGCTAGGGGATAAGAGACATGCCGGCTCAAATATTTCTGCAATGCCGCATCTCCACCTGGAAAAGAGGCCTGCTGATCCACAAATCTAAAGATCTGCTCTTCTTTAGGTGCCGCGGGCACTACCGGACCATTGCCATTCCCGGATGCCGTATTCAGGTTAGGGTCAATAGCGTTAGGATCGTCAGTACCGGCAATATCTTTAGGGCCAACCACTTTATTCTCCTCAGGCTTAGGTGGCTGGGGCTTATCTTCTTCCTTAACCTCATTGTCCTTTTTAATAACCGGGGGAGTAAATTTAACCGTTGGCCTTACGGGCGGCGGCGGTGTAGATGGCGGCGGCGGTGGCGGCGGCTTATGCGGATCCAGCGGTGGGGGATTCGTCAAGGTCACCTCCTTAATCACCGGCTTCTCCGTAATGACCTCATCCTTTGGCTGAATCAGGGTAGCGGCAAAAGCGGCGATAAATACAAAAAAGGCAATAAAAGCACCCAGCAGCATGCGCCTTTTGTACTTCTTCCTTAATTCATAGCTGCCATACTTCTTGTTCCTGCCTTCAAAAAGCAGGTCCAGATAGTCAGCATTTAATATTTTATTAATATCCATGATAAGCTTTATTATTTTTCGATATCATCCAAATGAATGAAGGCAAACAATGCTCAATTATTCGCCGTTGGCCTGTTCGGTTTTCTTAATGAACTCCTGATCTACCGGCGTAATATCGACTACGGCATAGACAGGAATAGCGTTAATGGTCATTTCGTCCAGGATGCCAATCAGGTCCTTTGTCGTACAGTTGGAATCAGGCTTGATTAAAACCGTAGTCTGATCGGTAGCCGTTAGGGCGCCCTGAGCGATCAATGATTGCACTTTTTTCTTTTTATCTATGATCGCCTGACGAATACCACCGCTGTTCTGGAAGGTCGTCACCTTTACATCAGGAGGGTTATTAGGGTCTGTGCCCATGCCTTCATAATAATAGATACGATGATCTTTACTTAACAGGATGGTGAGGGCAACGCTTTCTTTGATTTTGCTTTGCTCATCCTCGGTCAATTTGGTCTTATTATCCTTATAGGGCATCTGGATATCCATTGCCTTAGGCTTTGTCATCGTCGTGGTAAACATGAAAAAGGTAATCAACAGGAAACCCAAATCCACCATCGGCGTTAAATCCACACGGGGGGAACCTTTCTTGCCACCCTTTACCTCCATTTCTGCCATATCCTAATTTTTTTCTTAAATTAATGAATCATTTACTGTTTAGCGGAGACATTACGTCATCCTTTGATACGACACGCCTTCTATTTTCCTCCGGCCGCTTTAGCCGCTGCCTGTTCCTCCGACAGGGCGGTACCCTTGGGAACTGCTTTAGAATTGGTTATGAAGCTGAAGCGGAAAATCTTTAAATTTCCCAAAGTTGCGATCAGCTTCTGAACATCCGGGTATTTTGCCGAGCCATCAGCTTTAATTGCGATCCTGGCTTTCGTTCCCTGCTCTAGAAGCTGATACCTCGAAGTGGTAATCCAATAGGCCAGTTCGTTCGTTTCATAATTACCGGTCGTGTCGGTCGGGATCCCGGCCGCTTTTGTCTTGTCATACGCCTCTTGTTGCGCCGGGGTTAAAGCCAGGTAAGACTTCAACTGGGAAAAAGGCACGCCAATGGCCGTATTCGACACGAAGCTCTGCATTTCCAAGGGGGTCAGGCCAAGCTTTTTGTTCTTATTGATTTCTTCAATAATCCCTTTCTTGGCATTCAGATTATCCACATTATAAAACACACGGCCGTCCTTGTCTAAGGTTATTTGAATAAAACCCGTCGGGATAACCTTAGTCGAAGTAGAAGCCGGTGTCACTACCTGAACCGGCTCCATGGGTTTAAATTTTGTTGCCAGCATAAAGAAAGTAAGCAACAGGAATGCCACATCACACATGGCCGTCATATCTATATGCGTACTCTTACGCGGCATTTTTATCTTTGGCATCTATATTCGTTTTAGTATTGACGAGAAAGTGATGATTTTCCACAAAAATCCGGCAACAGATTATTTATAAGTCGCCCGGAAACTTTGAGTCAACGTAAAGCCACTCTCGTCAATGCTGTAATTGATACCGTCGATCAGGGTCGTATAGAAGTTGTAGGCGATTACGGCAAAGAAAGAGGTACCGATCCCTAAGCCTGTATTATACAGGGCTTCCGAGATACCGGCGGCCAGGGCTGTGGCATCCGGGGCGCCGGCCTGGGCCATGGCCATAAAGGCGCGGATCATACCCAATACCGTACCCAACAGACCTAACAGGGTAGCAATGGAAGCAATAGTTGACAAGAATACCAGATTCTTTTCCAGCATAGGCAATTCCAAAGCGGTGGCCTCCTCGATCTCATTCTGAATGCTCAATACCTTCTGATCAGTGGTCAGCTCGGTATTTAAAGACATTTCCCGGTATTTGATCAAACCGGCTTTCATCACATTCCCAACAGAGCCGTTTTGCTTATCGCATTCCGCTAAAGCAGCGTCAAGATTTTTATTGGCCAGGTGATATTGCACTTTTCGTACAAATTCGCCGCCATTAACTTTACCTTTTGCCTTGATGACGGCAATACCTCTTTCGATAACGAAAGTAAACATGACCAGGAAAGTGGCCATAAGAAAAGGAACGATAAAGCCGCCGAGATACATGTTACCGATAAAATCTTTAGGCTCCGTTTTTTCGGGGTTATTAAAGTGGGACGGATCGCCGATCACTAATTCATAGATTAGCCAACCTACTACAATGGCCAGGATAACAATGATTAAGTTAATCCAAAAATGATTTTGGTTTTTCGGTTTTCCTGCTGCACGGGCTGCCGCCTGAGATTTTGCTGTGGCTGTTTTTACGTCTGCCATAATCTGATTTTTTGTTTAGGATTTTTGATTTTTAAATTCTACAAAATTCTTAAATTGGAAGCAGTAAAAATAAAGAATAGCTTCTTTATTAGGAAGCATTTATTCCAAAAATACCACTTGCCATTTAGCCGGTCAAAAGTAAACTTATTCCTTAAATTAGCAAATGCCTAAAGGCACATTTTTTTCATTTTATGATAAAAACACTTCGTAAAGCAATGATGGTAAGTATCCATTTAGCGTATTCCTAAGAGGGAATTTAACTTTTCCGCCGTTAAAATGATGAAATTCCTCTGCCCTGATAAGCTTTGCTGAGGCTCGTTACAGGCAAAAAGTTCATCAATCAATGAATCGTCATTCAGCGCATTCGCATCACTGCTTTGCGCCATGCTGCGGGCCATTTTTTCCAACAGCATTTTCTTTAGCGGGTCTTTCAGGGATTGAGGGTTAACCTGGATTTGTTCTATAAGTACAGATAATACCTGACGTCCGCCACTTTCACTGACATTTGGCGGCAACCCGGATACCACAAGCTTATGCTGACCTTCAACAGATAACACGAACCCTATGGAAATCAAGAAAGGCAACGCCTCATGTACCAGGACCAGCTCGGCTGGTGGCAACTCCATTTCAAAAGGGAACAGCAATTGCTGAGCCAGCGGCTTTTCCTGCTGCATCCGGCTTTGCAGGCTTTCAAACAAAATCCTTTCTTTGGCCCTCAGCCGGTGTATCAACATAAAGCCGGATTTCACGGTCGTCAGCAAATAAGCCCCCCAGCAAAGCGTCATCCCGGGATTTTCATTTTTCGCCAGCGGGCTATCCGAAAATATATCAGGCGGATCGGTTGAAGACAATGCCGAAACAGATTCCGGCCGCACCTTCGGTACCGACCAATCGGTAAAAAAGCCGGCTCGTTGTTGTTCCCAGTCCTGCCTTTCCCGACGGCTGCTTATCAGGTGCGCCCGTCCTTTTTCTGAAAAATCACGGGCTAAAAACCCGCTTTGGACTTGGCTTTTTGCTTCATCAGAAAACGGCAGCCTCACCGCATCCGTGTTTTGAATCGTGGGATCCAAGGTAAAATCCAAGGACGGTGCGACATTAAACTTGGCCAAAGCATGCCTGACCGCCGACTGCATATAAGCATACAGCATCTGCTCATCATCAAACTTCACTTCCTGCTTGCTGGGGTGAACATTGACATCAACCCTGTCGGCATTCAGCGTCAGGCGTAAGGCATATAAAGGATAGGCGTCTTTTTCAATCAGGTCCTCATAAGCGCTGCGCACGGCATGATTCAGATAAGCGCTCCGGATGAACCGGCTGTTAACAAAGAAAAACTGGTTACTCCGGCTTCGGGTGGCGGTTGAGGGTTTCCCCACAAAACCTTCAATCGTCAGCAATTCCGTGTTTTCGGAAACCGGGATCAGGCTTTTTTCAAGACGGTTGCCCAACAAGTCCAGAATACGGCTCTTCAAGCCGCCGGCCCTCAGAACAAATTGTTCTGCCTGATTATGGAAAAGCTTAAAGTTAATATCCGGAAAAGCCATCGCCACACGGATAAACTCTTCAACGATATGTTTGTATTCAGAGGTATTAGACTTCAGAAACTTCCGTCTTGCGGGAACATTATAAAACAAATTACGGATGGCGAAGTTAGTGCCTTTCGGACAGGAAACCGGCTCCTGGCGCTTTACTTCACTGGCTTCGATATTCAGGAGCGTGCCCAGTTCATCTTCTTCCCGGCGGGTCTTAAGCTCTACCTGTGCCACCGCGGCGATCGCCGCCAAAGCTTCGCCGCGAAAACCCATGGTGTGGATGGCAAAGAGATCATCAATATTCCTGATCTTAGAGGTAGCATGGCGTTCAAAGCTCATACGGGCGTCCATAGGGCTCATGCCACAACCGTTATCCACCACCTGGATCAGTTCTTTTCCCGCATCTTTGACAATAAGCTGAATATCGGTGGCACCGGCATCCAAGGCATTTTCCATTAACTCCTTAACGACAGAAGCCGGGCGCTGCACCACTTCGCCGGCAGCAATCTGGTTAGCCAGATGGTCCGGCATGAGTTGAATAATATCCTTCACAAGATCTAAATTTCAAGGCGAAGTTACAAAACGGCAACGGAGCAGGCAAAGAAAATAGCTCTTAGCTGACCGTACCTTCCTTATACCCGCTTACACGCCCTTAAATCACTATTTCCTCATCCCGTGCCGCCCACCCCTATTATTCCGTCAGCTCATCCCGCTTATGGAATGACGAGAATTCCAGCCGGTAAATTTTTGTCAGTATAAAAAAATAAGCGATGAGCAAAGGTCCGAAAATAAGCCCCATTACCCCAAAAAGCTGAAGCCCCACAATGACGCCAAAAACGGTAATCAACGGATGAACATCGCCGATTTTTTTCATCAGCGTAAAACGCAGCACATTGTCAATATTCGAAACAATCACGGCGCAATACAACGTTAAGCCGATGCCCATTCCCACATCACCGGAGGCAAACATCATAATGCATATCGGGATCCAGACAACCATAGTGCCGACCATAGGGATAATGGAGGCCACACCTGTCAGAACGCCCCAGACCACGGGCTGCTGTACGCCGAAAATGAAATAGCCAAGGATGGCAATCGCCGCCTGGCAAACAATCAATAACGGGATACCGATGGCGTTAGAAATGATCAGGTTGCGCGTTTCTTGCCAGAGATCATTCATGTTATCATTATTCATTGGTAAGAAACGGGCAATATGATGCTCCATTTTCAAACCGCCCATAAACATGAAAAATAACAAAAACAACGCGGTAATAAAATTGACCAGCATACCCAAAGTAGCGTTCAAAAAAGAGGGAATGATAAAAGCCGCTTTCTGCACCGCCTGCTGTATCTGCTCGTCGGTAATCCTGATCTGCGGCGCGTAATGCTTAAGCGTTTCCAATAATTGGTTGGCGGAGCGGACAATAGCGTCGGTATGGCTAAAGGCATAATTAAATTTGGGGATCAGCAGTTCCACGATCAGCCATACCGGCAACAAAAAGGCCAGCACCAGGACGGTAATAATTGTTGAAGCCGCCAGCCATTTTTTCCATTTATATTTCCGGATCAGCCGGAAAAACAGGTTGCGCGTCACAATATAAAACGTGATAGCCCCTAAAACGCCGGGGATAAAATACTGTAACTGCCAGATAAGCGTCAGGCCGATAACGGTAATCAGCAGGAGTAAAATAATTTGTCTTAAAGTCGTATTCTGGATGCCGGGCATAAAATTATAAGGGCTGTTGAATAAAAGCTTGAAATACTATTCAAAAATAAGGCCATTCCCCCTTGTAAAAATAATATTATCAAATTACTCAAACAAGATTTAAAATATAAAAATTTACACACTATGACAAAATGATTCCTAAGGCCTGCTCATAAGCTTGCGAGATGGCTAGCCGCAGCCAAATAAGATAATGCTAAAATTCCGCAATTTCGGCAGTTCACTTCCTGAAATGTAAAATCAGGCATTATTCTTGTTGTGTCTTTTATTCATTCATTCTAATTATGCTTACCTTTGTTAGGCATTCATCTTTATTTGTTTAACCTTTAAAAAGCAATAAATCATGGCAAACAATGCAGGAAAAACCGTAGCAACTTTATTAATCGGCGCTGCCATTGGCGCTGCCGCCGGTTACATTATCGGAACGGATAAAGAACAGAGGGACGATCAGTTCAGGCATCTGAAGACATCCGCCCGCAAAAACTTTGAGCAGATCAAAGATAAAGTAAAGGACAAGCTGGGCAAGCATGCCGCCGACATTGAAGAAGAGATTTATAATGCGTAATTCAATCCAGCATTTTGAAAAACCTGCTCAATAACCTCAGGGAAAGTATTACCCGTTACTTTCAGTTACGGTTTGCGTCCATCCGTTTGGAATTGGTCGATCGTATATCGAATGTAATGGGTTACTTTACCTTTATGCTCATTGTGGCATTCTTATTCTTTTTTGCGTTCCTGTACTTCTCTTTCGGGCTGGCGGCTTGGTTAGGCACCTTACTTGACAGCCGTTTCGCGGGCATGTTCTGTACCGGCGGCGTTATCTTGGTTATTGCATTCATTACCATCTTACTTGGTAAACCCATCATTCGTTTTTTTGCCGGCAAATTAGCGGTCATCATGCTTCGAAAAAGGGCCAGGGAAGATGATGAGGACGAAGACGAGGCGTTATAAGCCGATAAATTTTTCCAACGATAAAAGGAGCAGGTATGAACAAACCGTACAAAGCAAAGAAGATAAGGAACCTTCACGACCTCCACTTGGAACAAGCCAGGGTAAAGCAAGCCTATAAAAACATGGAGCAAAACATGGTATCCTCCGTAATTACTCCTGATACGGCCCTGTCTCTTATTTTAAATGGCATTATCGCATCCGGGAAAAAAAGGAAACCGGCCGAAAGCGCTGGCCAACTCAAATCCAAATCATTTTTAAGCAGTCTTTTTACGAAAAAGAAGCAACCAGCAAAGGTTTCTGACAGGTCTCCAGCCGCATGGGAAAAAGAAAAGAAATCCTATAAAAAATTAGGGCGTTCATTATTGATGTGGCAGACTGCCAGTCTTATTCTCTTTGCCGGCATAAATATCCTGCGGCATTATAAAAACAAAAAAAGAAAGGTAAAACTATCCTCCCGGCAAGCATCCGATCAGGAATAAATTCAAAATAAGCAGGAACATGATCCTGCAAAATTCCCCAGGTCAAAAACACAGGAGGAATAGGCCAACAGGGCTAAGCGCTTCACAAAAACTTTAGCGTTGCCGTCTATAGGAAACAGACAGCACTGACAAAAAATTGCTCAAATACGATTGATAACCAGCTACTTAGGCCGCTTCATTCAACCGGCCGTGAATAAATTTCTTTATTTTACGGACATAATCAAAATAGCCGGATTCCATCCGGAACCAAAACAGGACGAAAATAATCAGCGCAATGCCGATCATCACCAAAGAAGGCATTAAGCTATCCGTACGGTTCAGCAAGTAGAACAAGCCTGCACCGATCACACAAAAAACACAAAAGATAATGATCATGTACGGCCCGCCAACATCTATTTTGCGGGGCTTGGCCATCATCTTGATCCTTGTATTCCCGTCACCCAATCCCTGCATTTCAATATGTGTGATAGGCAGCGTTTTGATCCCTTCAATATTCTCAGCATGAGGGATCACTTTGATCATCTGCTGTTTTTCGGAAACCTCAAAGTCCATATTATGTACCTTGACATGCTGATTCAGCAATCGGTCTTTAATTTCCGCAATGGACAAATTTGTCCGAAACCGGTAAGTTCTGTTAAAAATCATAGGTTTCTCTTTTAATTGGTTAAATAATAATGTTCAATAGGCGCAAGATAAATAATTAAATTATGAAGTCATAAACATTCTGAATGTTCATTCATAGACATAGACGGCCAATAAATAAAAAAGGTTGGCCAACTCCGGAAATTTTTTTATGGTATTTTTGATTAATTTAGTTTCCTTATTCTTTCCATATATTTTAAATATCAGACTCATGGCCCGTAAATTGTACCTGTTGCTTATTTTCAATTTACTGCTTAGTTTCGGTGCCGCAACCACGCTGCGGGCACAGTCGAAGGGACAGAACACACCTGTACAAATACAAAACAGGATAGTCAACCTCAACGCTAACCTCCTATCCCTGGATAGCCTTATCAACAGCACGAACAATCATTTCCCGATCCAGGTCATTTTAAGATTTCCGGGAGACCGACGACAGGAGCAGACCCTTCCCCCGTCCATTCAAAAAGCAGGCTATTTAGGTCAACAGGCCTTTATTTGTCTTATCAAGGCTCCCGTTAGTCAAAAGGACCTTCAAAAATATGGCGTACGCGCCTGGTCGGCGCTTAAGCCGGCGGATAAGATCAGCGCGGCACTCCAGTTTTCCCCGAAGGATTCCAATAAAACAGTCAATACATTGATCAAGCTTAGCCGGGGATATGGTATCGGACAAATATCGGACCTTCTCGAAACATTAAATACCGGGCATTCCAGTCACCAGCCCTGGGCAAGCCAAAACGTATTTATCATCCGGGCAGCTTATAAAAATATTATACGCCTCGCGCAATCACCTTATGTCCTATTGATCCAACCCGCTTTTACCCCTACTCCCCTAAATGTCATGGCGGAAGGTTATACCAATACCGAGATCGCCCATCAACCCATTGCCTTAGGTGGCTATAACCTTTTGGGCAACGGCGTGACGGTGGGCATTGGCGATGACAGCAATCCCTTCCATGTGGACTATAATGACCGCATCCGTCGTTTTAGCCCTTCCATTCAAAATACCCACGGCATCCATACCACAGGAACGGTTGGCGGGAACGGCATTAAAGATCAGCGCTACCGGGGCTTTGTACCGGAAAGCCATCTTATTTCCGATTATTTCAGCCAGATCATTGCCAACGCCCCGGTTTACTGTGACAATTTCGGCATGGTCGCCACCAATAACTCTTATGCCATGATTGTCCAGGACTGCAGCTATGAAGGCATTTACGACATCTATTCCAATTACCTGGATCAGCAGGCCTTTGACCTCCCGGAACTGCTCAATCTTTTTGCGGCGGGCAATGACGGCAATTTGACCTGCGGACTGTATCCAACTTCTTATGGTACGGTCGTCGGTGCTTACGCCACTGCAAAGAATGTGCTGACGGTTGGCGCTATCGGCCGGACGAGAGATATTGAATTTCAGGGCTTTTCCAGGGGGCCGGTGAAGGACGGCCGGCTGAAGCCGGAAATCACGGCCATGGGTTACCGCCTCTTCTCCTGCGGGATTGACAATACCTATGTCCGCAACACCGGTACCAGCATGTCCACACCCAACGTAACCGGTGCCGCCGCCCTGGTATATGAGCGCTACCGGCAGCTGCACAGTAACCAAACACCTGAAAATGCCCTGGTCAAATTATTACTCA
Source organism: Edaphocola sp. (assembly GCA_035708205.1). GTDB lineage: Bacteria > Bacteroidota > Bacteroidia > Chitinophagales > Chitinophagaceae > DASSSY01. The sequence continues at coordinate 578,332 of DASSSY010000004.1, read as the reverse complement.
TGAACGGCGCCGACGATATTGCAGAACCTGGGCCGGATTATCATTATGGCTTCGGGTTAATGAACCTGGGCCGTTCTTTAACTATGCTGGACAGCAACCGGTATGTCTCCGGCAGCCTGCAAACCGGTCAGCAACAAACTTTTACCATTAATATCCCGCCCAATACCGCCGAAGCTAAAATCATGCTGTACTGGAACGATCCTGCGGCAAGTCCCCTGGCGGCCAACGCCTTGGTCAATGACCTGGACCTGTCTGTCAGCCATGCTTCGGCTACTTATTTACCGCTTGTTTTAAATCCAAGCCCCTCACATGTAACGGATCCGGCCTCCGAAGGATCAGACCACAGCAACAATGTGGAGCAGGTGAGCATTAAAAATCCTTCTTCCGGCAGCTATGACATTACCGTGAAAGGCTATGACATTCCTCAGGGGCCTCAGAAATATTATGCGGCTTACAGCTTCATCCCTAAAGGTGTGACTTTTCAATACCCTTTTGGCGGGGAAGCGCTTATCGCCGGCGATTCCACCTACATTTACTGGCAGGCGTCGGACGGTACGGCCCCATTTTCCATTTCCCTGTCCACGGACAACGGGAACAGCTGGCAGGTATTAGCCACGAATATTAGCGCCGGTAAACGGGCCTATGTCTGGTATATACCGGCCAACATTCATTCAGCACAATGCCTTTTAAAGATCAGCCGTGGACCCGAGTCCGCAACGAATAAGACATTCATGGTTGCCGGCAGGCCGCAAACCAATTTAGCGCCTGCGGCTACGCAATGCCCCGGATCGGTTCATTTTTCATGGGCACCTGTTCCCGGCATTTCCAATTATGCGATCTTCAAAAAGTCGGGCATTGATATGGCTTTGGTTGGCTATACTACGGATACCACTTATTCGATTTACGGACTATCGCCCGACAGCCTTTACTGGATAGCCGTAGCTCCGGTCATCAATGGCCAGAACGGCATGCGCTCGGTTGCTTTTTCCTACCGGCCGGACCAGGGTAACTGCTCCCTGGTCGATCAGCACGGCGATTTAAGGTTAGCTAAGATCATCAGTCCGGGAAATGGTCGTTTATATACGCAGTCGGCGTTGACCTCTGCCACCCCGTTCAAAGTTCAGGTTCAAAATTTAGATAACCAGGCGGCCCATGATTACATACTGCACTGGCAGGTCAATAACAGCAGCTGGCAAAGCCAGAACCTGTCTCAAAACATCAGCCCTGCCGGCAAAATCACCATTCAATTGCCCGGCCTTAACCTTGCGGCCGCCGGCGACTATCAGCTAAAAGTAGCGGTCAGCAATAGCCAGGCCACCGACCCGATAACCGGTAACGATACGCTCGATCAAACTATCCGCCAATTAGACAACCCGGTGCTGACGCTTAACCAAAGCTATTCCACTGGTTTTGAAAACTTCCCCCAACTGACCGAAACGGGTGATACGATACTTGGCGTCGGGCACAGCGATCATTGGGACTTCTCAGCCTCCAAAGCCCACGGCAGGATCAGGAGCTTTATTAACAGCAACATTACCATTCAAGGTGACCGCTCCATAAGCATGGACAATGACATTAACGAGCATGACACACTGGGCAACAGCAGCCAGAACTATTTTACCGGTACATTCAACCTCGGCCTTTTTGATGATCAACATGATGAAGTGCGCTGTGACCTTGACTACCTGCTGCATGGCCTGCCTAAATTCGATACCGGGAATCAGATATGGGTCCGCGGTAACGAAAGCGCCGCGTGGCTGCCGCTTTACCGTTTTCAAATCGACACGGCCAGCCCCGGCTCTTTATTCAATACCGGCTCTTTATCGCTGAGCGACGCCCTGGCCGCAGGAGGACAAAATTTTTCGGCGTCCACCCAAATACGGTTTTGCCAGCGGGACACTTCCCTTATCGCGGCACCGGACTATGGCAACGGTCTGACAATGGACAATTTCAACCTTTATGTGGTCCATAACGATATACAAATGCTGGCCATAGATTCGCTGTTCCATTTCAACTGCGCGCTTTCCGACCAGGTGCCGCTAACCGTCAGCATTTATAATTCCGTTCAAAACACGGTCTATAACATTCCCGTGACCTTCAAATTAGACAACCTGGCGACGGTTACTGAAGTTATAGACTCCATTCCCGGCAAAGACACCCTTTCCTACCGGTTTCAAAATGCCCTTGACCTGTCCATGCTCGACGTTCACCATATCTCTGCCTGGTGTGCCGTGCCTTCCGACAGCTATAAGCTCAACGACAGCATTATAAATTTCACGATACACAACCAACCGGTCATTGACAGCTTCCCGTACTTACAGGATTTTGAGCAGGATAATGGTCATTTTTATACAGAGGGCTATAACGACAGCTGGGCATACGGAACACCGGGATCCGTCAAGATCAACCATGCGGCCAGCGGCCAGAAAGCCTGGAAAACCAATCTTACCGGAGGCTATAATGACAACGAAATTTCCTATCTGTACTCGCCTTGCTTTGATATCAGCCAATTGCAAAAACCCATGCTGAGCTTTAGCTTAGCCACGGATATAGAGACCAATCCGACGGACAGCTCCGTCTTCGACCAGGCTTATGTGGAATACAGCACCGACGGGATCCACTGGCAACGTTTAAATGCCGGTAATGATAGCTATAACTGGTATAACAATACCGTTGCCAAAGCATGGACCAAAGAAGGTGAAACCTGGTGGCATGTGGCTACTACCGCCCTGCCGGCGGTTCAGGGCACGATCGCTTTCAGGTTTGTGCTCAAATCGGACCCCGGCGCTTCATACGAAGGTATGGCGCTGGATGATATTCATATCTACGACCTCAAGCATCCCATTTTTACAGGTGATTCTTTAAGCTCCGCCACACCACGGGATATACCGGCCGGTGCCCGTCAACAGTTCTTGGGCAACAATGAATTGCTGGCTGAAATCTCCGGCAGCAGCCAGGCGCTTAACCAAACTACGGTACAGCGTTATCAGCATGCCGGTTTTGTCAATGCCGACAGCAGCCAGTATTTCCTTCCGGAAAGTTTTGTGCTTAAATCCGAAAGCGCTTTAAGCGGAACGGTCAACCTGCGGTTATACGTTTTGGGAGACGCCATGAAGCAAATCCGGAATAACAGCATATGCCCTTCCTGCGCGCCGTCAAATGAAATTTACCGTATGGGCATCAGCCAGTACACGGATCCCGATAAAAATAAGGAAAACAGCCTTTGGCGCGACAACCAGGACGGCCAATGGCAGTATATTCCCTGGCAAGACATTCAATATATTCCTTATGATAAAGGCTATGAGGTCAGGCTCAGCGTTAATGAATTTTCCGAGCTATGGTTTAATAACGGCGGGCCCAATGGCAACGCCACCTTAAACGAAGAGCTGTTCTCATTCCAGGCGCATCATCTTGGTAAGCGCCGGGCCCAACTTTCCTGGTCGTCCATGACCGATGAACAAACCGTGAATTATCTTATTCAGCGTGCAGATTCGGGCAATATCTTCCGAACCATCGCACAAGTCGATCCATTCGGCCAAAACGGCCATGAATATCAATTTATTGACACGCCGGCCCCAAGGCAGCCTTATGTCCTGTACCGTATTTTGTATCAAAACCAAAATGGCAATACCTATCAAAGCCCGGTGCGTCGTTTAGGCTGGTCGGGCAAATACGGGGGAGCATGGATTTTCCCCAATCCGGTAAACGACGACAAACTGAGCCTGTCCTGGATAAAAAGCACCGGGAAACCTCTGCTTTGGCGTTTTTACAACAATGCGGGACGATTAGTACGCAGCGGCCAAACAACGGGCAATCCTTTCAGCGACACCGAGATCCTTTACCTGGGTAAATGGGGCCTGGCTCCCGGGTTATATTTGATGAAAGTCTCAGACGGCCAGGACCACTGGGATTTCAAAATAGTTTATCAAAAATAGACAGGATGGCCTCCCGGTCAAAATGGTGGCTCAACAGTACCAAAAGCCTGAAATGAACGGTCACGGTCGGACAAGATAGGAGCGCTACATTGCCAGTCCAGGCCGAAACTGTTCCAAAGCAGGCCGGTATCAGCCTCAGGCTGGTATTCCGAAGATACCAAATATACGGTCATAGCCTGGTCGCTCAGCGATCTAAAGCCATGCGCGCAACCCTCGGGAATAAACAATGCTTTGTGGTTCTCCGCCGAAAGCTCCGTATTGAAAAACCGGCCATAGCTTGGAGATTGCCGGCGCAGATCCAGCGCAACGTCCATAATGGCGCCATGAGGGCAATAAACGATCTTATGATGCTGATAAGGCGGCAGCTGGAAGTGCATTCCCCGGATAACATCTTTTGCGGAACGGGAAAAATAGCTTTCCCGAAGTATAAAATCGATGCCTTTCCCCTGAAACAAAGCGTTGTGAAAAACCTTGGAAAAACCTCCCCGTACATCTTCATGATAAGGCAAAATTATTTCCCAGACACCATCTATGGGGGTTTTTATAAAATCAAACATAATAGTGCGCCATTTGGACCAATAAAAAAGCAACCTCTTATAAAGGCTGCTTTCAAAAGTATTAAAAAACACAAACTTATTCTGCTTTTGGTGCAGCTTTGGCTTTCTTCGCGTAACGTTTGTTGAACTTCTCGATACGGCCGGCGGTATCCACGAACATGGATTTACCTGTATAAAACGGATGAGAAGTGTTGGAAATTTCGACTTTAATCAGCGGATATTCGTTACCGTCTTCCCAAACAATGGTTTCTTTGGATGCAGCGGTAGAACGGGTCAAAAATGTAGTATCGTTAGAAGTATCTTTAAAAACCACTAAGCGATACTCTTCAGGATGAATGCCTTTTCTCATATTTTTATTTTTAAGGGCATGATTTCTAACCATGCGTGAAACAAGTTTGCAAAGGTAAGCAATCTTTCGAATTAAATGCAATAAATTTTATCCGGAAAGCTTCATCCGGCAAAATCAGGCCATCGACGCTTCTTCATGAACATGAATTTCATGGTATTCCGTATCGCGCTCCACCGGTACTTTCCCGACAGCGCTGATCAGCGTACAGATCTCCCCGGTGCTCAGCGAAGGCGCCTGCTCCTCCGCGCCGGCCATTGTATAAATTTTGGTGGTATCGTCAATAGTACCATCCAGATCATTAACGCCATAATCTAAGGACAGCTGGGCGGTTTCTCTTCCCAGCATTGGCCAATAGGCCTTCAGATTGTCGAAGTTATCCAGGAAAATGCGGGAAATAGCATACAGCCTCAGATCTTCTACCAAGGTAGATTCGGCAATGTGCGACATGTTATTGTTCTTATTCCGGAATTTCAAAGGAATAAAGCAGTTAAAGCCTCCTACCCTGTCCTGGGATTCCCGCAAGCGGCTCATATGATCAATACGGTGGGCAAAGGTCTCAATATGGCCATAGAGCATCGTCGCATTGGTAGGCATGCCCAGGCGATGGGCCGCTTCATGGATCTTAAACCAGCCTTCGGCATCTACCTTGTCGGCACAAATTTCAGCTCTTATTTCGGGGGCGAATATTTCTGCGCCACCACCCGGCATGGATTGCAACCCGGCATTTTTTAACTTCCGCATGCCTTCTTCAACCGTTAATTTAGCCTTTCTGAACATATAATCCAATTCCACAGCCGTAAAACCTTTCCGGTGCAATTCCGGGCGGTGAGCTTTTATTTTTTCAAGCAGATCGCAAAAGAAGTCCAGGTTCATTTTGGGATGAACGCCACCGACAATATGCACTTCCGTAACCGGTTCGTTGTCATACTTTCTGACGATATCCATCATCTGCTCAATACTCAGCTCCCAGCCTTCTTCACGGTGCTTATAGTTTTTGGCATAAGAACAAAAGCCGCAGGTAAAGATGCAAACATTGGTCGGTTCAATATGAAAATTCCGGTTGAAATAAACCTTTTTACCGTGCTTTTTAAGATTTATAAAATTAGCCAGAGCCCCGACAAAGTTCAATTCGCCTTTTTCGAAAAGCAAAATGCCTTCAGCTTCCGATATACGTTCTCCCGCCACCACTTTCCCGCCTATTCTTCTCAGGTCATTATCGTCAGGCAGCGCCCGTAAAACGGCTTCCGGGAACTGTATTTCCTGTTGCTGGTTCGTCATAAGATATAATGTTGAACAATTACCAAAATTATAGGCAAAGGTAACGCATTTCAAGACATGTTACCGGCTATCGGCTTTTTGCTGTAGGCTATTAGCAACAATAGCATTCCATGATTTAATCCCGGTTTCAAATTCCTGATTTCCAATCCCAATCCCTATTTTTTCACGGCGATACAACCTATGCAAAAGCGACCGCAGATCTGCGGTCGCTTTTGTTTTATATTATTATCCTGACCTATATCATGGCCGGTTTGACAACAAAGAAATAAATAGCCAAAAGGAAGAAAATGCTAATGGCAATGCTCAGGAGTAAAATCGTATTCCGGTAGCCTTGATTGATGACCTTCATGCGGTGCATTTCTCCCAGGTTATTCATAATGTTCTCTATTCTTGGAAAGGCGCTTTCTCCCTTTACCACGTAATCATAAGCGCCATATTTCATGGTATCTACCGCCACATCGATCTTATCCTGGCCAGAAAGCATGATAACGGCCGTATCTGCAGACGTATCTTTTATCGCTTTCAAGATATCAACACCGTTCTTTGCATCCGGAAGATGGTTATTCAAATGGTAATCCAGGATGATCACCTCAGGCTTAAGGTTCATGTTTTGTAAAGCATCTTCTCCATTTTCGAATGTTTTAAATTCGTAAATAAAGCGTTCACTCAAATAATCCTTCAGCATTTCATTTTGAATCGGCTCGTCATCTACGAGAAATACATATCTTTTGGGGGGAGTTGCCATAGCCATTATTTAATGTGATTTAAAATAATTGCGCTAAGTTAAATTTTGTTTCTATCAATTCAAAGGTTTAACCTTTTAAAATATCGTTCAACTCTAAAAAAGCCTTTTCGCAAACCTTTCTTAAATGACCTATCCATAAGGGTAACCTGTCCCTGTGCGTTCCGGAACCTGCTGATTGCTCAATCAGTAAGATATTGCTCACCTCTTCCTTTACCCCCATATAAGACAATTGCGGCTTCATGGAATGGGCCGCGACCCGCAGATTCTCATATTGTCCCCCGGCCAGAGCGGTTTCTATCTGACGCAAAAGCTTGGGGCAGTTTTCGAGGAACATTCCGATATATTTATCCATTTTCTCTTTATTGCCCTTCGTGAACTGCATCAGGAAATGATCATCGGTTACTTTGTCGGGCAATGAGAAGGACACCGGGCTTTGCCGTTCATCAGGCTCTTTTTTCAGCCTCTCAGGCCTGCCGGCCAAGGCCATATCCATCTTCAGCAAAAGCTCATCCGTCTGAAATGGTTTAGAGATATAGGCATTCATGCCCGCGTCCAGATAACGCTTGACATCTTCCTGTAACACATTGGCCGTCATGGCAATAATACGCACATCTTTCTTATCATCCGGCATTTTGGTACGGATATAGCGGGTAGCATCCACACCATTCATGACCGGCATCTGAATATCCATAAGAATAAGGTCGAAATCTTCCTCCCTGATATGCTTAATGGCTTCTTCACCATTCCCGGCAATGGATACTTTCACATGTTTCAAGAGGCTTTTCAATGTATCCTCCGCAACAAGGCGGTTAAATTCATTATCTTCCACCAACAAAATGGATAAATTGTCCAACCGCTCTCTCAGGGCATCGGTAACCTTATCTTTTCTGGCTTTTATGTTTTGTTCCCGGGCAATGGCGATAGGAATCTGTACCGTAAATGTTGTTCCCTGCCCCAAAGTGCTTTCTACCGTCAGCTCACCATTCATTAAGGTCACCAACTGTCTGGAAATGGTCAGTCCCAAACCGGTTCCCCCATATTTCCTTGCCGTATCGGTACCCGCCTGCGTAAAGCTTTCAAAGATCGTTTCCACATATTCCTTGGAGATACCGATACCCGTATCGGAGACCTCTAACCGTAGCCTTAATGTATCTTTTTCAGCCGAAGGCGTTTGGGTACAGGTAACGCTCACAAAGCCTTTTTCCGTAAATTTTATCGCATTACTCACTAAGTTAATCAGTACCTGGTTCAACCTTGTGGGATCACCAACCAACCGGTCAGGGATATTTTCTGCTATATTGATCTCAAAATCCAGGTTCTTCTGATCAGCTTTAAGGGACATGATCTCCCTCATGCTCTGCAACAATTCCCTGAACGAGAAATCGACATGCTCGATCTGGATTTTACCGGCTTCAATCTTAGAGATATCTAAAATATCATTAATAATGACCAACAGGTTATTGCTCGACTGGCTGATCGCATTCAGATATTTTAATTGTTCCGGCTTTGGGTCCTTTTCCAAAAGCAACCGGGTAATGCCGACAATGGCATTCATCGGGGTGCGGATCTCGTGGCTCATATTAGCCATAAACTGCTGTTTCAGCCTTGCCGTTCGCTCGGCAACCTCCTTTTCTTTTTTGGCCACCTCCATTTGCGTTTTCAGTTGAAGGTTGCGCAGCTTGTTTAATGTTGCCTGCTGAAAGACCTCTTCTCTAAGCTTTTCGTAGGACTTGAGATGCGCATAGGCTTTTCTAATATCGCCCGTCTTTTCATAAAGAATGGACAAGAATTCGTGAATGCTGATCAGGTCGTGCTTTCTCAACGCATCGGTCGCCAATTCATAGGCGTGGTAAGAATACTCCAGTGCCTTTTGAAAATGCCCCTGCCGGAAAAGGACCTTGCCAATATAATATTCCGCCACGATCTCCGCCTCAGGGTTATTTAGGTTTTTGGCCTGGGCCAAGGCAAGATGAAGATAGGTAAGCGATTTTTCATTTTCCTTCATCTTATAATAAACCTTCCCCAGGCCGCTATTGGTCAGGGCGCGGTTCAGGGTATGCTCATCCGTCAATTCAAGGTTGCGCTGGAAATAATCCAATGCCTTGTCAAACAATTCTTTTTTAAAGTAAATATCACCCAGGGTGCTGTAAATAGCAAACAACCTATTAGGCTCATTATTTTGTTCAAAAATAGGCAGGCATTTCAAAGCATATTCCAGGGCAGTATCATAGTCGCCTAAATCATAGTAAAGATTGGAAATATTGGTCAGGTTAATGGTCTGATTGATTTCGTTACCTTCCTTTTCATTAATTTCCAGGGCGGCCTCAAAATTGCGCAGGGCATGAGACAGGTCACCAAGGTTCCTGTAAATCCGTCCGAAATTATTGAGCACCTTAGCTTCCAGATCCCTGTTCTTCAATTCAATGGCGATCGAGTAAGCTTCCGAAAGCTGATCCAGGCCTTCCTCATATTCCCCCATCAGCCAGTAGCATGCCCCTTTATGGTTGAGCCCTTCGCCAACACCCAGGAGATAATCTATCTTGCCAGCATCCTGAATAATCTTCTCCGCCATAACCAGGGCCTTTTCCGGCTCGGCGTTACGCACTTCAAGGGTCATGGCCACATAAATATTGACCTTCTCCTTTTCATCCGTAGCCTCCTCATATTGCTGTTTCAGGCGCTTGTATTTTTGATTATCCATGATTAGGTTCAAATTAATTTTTAATGATAATGCCGGTCATAAAAGGTCAAATATTTATCCAAACTTCTTTGGCTCATCAAGAGACTATAATTATTCCTGGAGATCAATAAAAGATGGTAATCCTTTTGGGTATATTCCCTGAACAGCGTTTTATTTTTTATGATGTCCTGATAATACTTTTGGGCATCCTGGAGATTGTCAAACTGCTGGATGACAATCATATTATTGTCCGGATCAAGGGTGGTCATCGACACACTGATATTTTCACTTCCGGCACGCATCATATTAAAATCACGCAAGCCGGATTTCAGTGCGAAGATGCGCATATCCGCCGGCGCCGCAATAATGATCAAATGTTGCGCCTTTGCATCGTAGGTAAATTCCGCTGCCACCTGTTGCGGCGCTCCCGTGGTATCCGTGCCCGTTACCTGGGAGCTCGCCGGATTGCCGTAATGGTCCCTGATATACTTCTTTATGTCCCTGGCCCATTGCGCCAGGGAGTCGTTCGCATTATGCGCAATAAACCTATCCAATAAGCTGTCGGCAGGCTTATACGCTCCGCTGCCCACTAGGGCCACGGCTTTCAGGAGACTAAACTTATTAGCATATGCGCCGGGTGCAGGATATAAGTTTGAAAATGACTGAGCCCTGTCCAACACCAGAGCGTATTGTTTATTCAACAGCATATTATAGGTTTCGTCATAATAGCTGTCGATGGATTGCTTCGCGGAATCAACCGGTTGAGCGGCGGCTTCATTGCTTCCATTTTTTGAAGAGCTTTTCAGAAGCTTGGACCATTCGGAATCAGGAAACCGGCTTTCCAACTGTTGTAAATACCGACCCGCGGAGACGGTCTGGCTATTCCGCATAGCCATCAGATATCTTAAATACAGGACCTCTGCTTTATGGGGGTTATCCGGGAATTTTTGTTCCAGGGTATCAAAAGTGCTTTGGGCATTTTCAAAATCCTCGAGGTAGGTATAATAATCCTTCCCGAGGCTAAACAACGCTTCTTCCAGAGCCTGCTTGGCGGATCGGATTTCTTCAGGCGTATGCGGAATAGCTGCATACAAAACATCTTCGTCTGGCAGGCCAAGATCATTACCATCAGGGGCAGAAGCATCCTGCTGCCCTTGTGTTATCGCATTAGCGCCGAATTGGCTGCTGCTAAGCCGCCAGTTATCGGCGAGCTTTCTTCCGCCCCATTTTTGCTGAAAGGCGATCTTGCCGCTGTTCACCCTTGAGCTGCTGGAGAAGTACCAGGTTGAGACCGGGGCCGTCATGGGCAAGCTATTGACACCGGCCGGGGCCGCCGTAACGTTTTGCGCTAAGAAAAGGCTGTCTTGTTTGGCTTTTTCCAGTTGACGGATATGCTTCCTGATCAGCGTCCTTTGCTCATTCTCCGGCAGCGATGCTAAATGCAATAAGCTGTCCTGCAGGGCCACTGTCTGCGCAGGGTCAACGATCCGGGCTAAGGAAGACCCCCTTAATGTCGCTTTTTCATATTCCGGCAACATCTGATAATTCCCTAACATGATCGCGGCGCTGTCATAAGCTCTTTTTGCCGGCAAATAAGCTCGCTTGTCATAAAAAGCATCGCCGATAGCAGTATAAGTAAGGCCCATTTGCTTAGGGTTATTCCGCCCGTAGCTCAGGCTCTTCCTGAAATCAGCCATGGCTTCATCCGGTTTGCCTTCTTTCTGTGCCGCCAGGGCCAGTCCATAATAAATTTGATCGTAGAAAGGTTTGTATTTACCGTCTTTGGCCAGGCCGGACAGCAAAGCGACGGAATTATCCGTATGACCATTGCTGTTTATTTCATTGAAAGCTATTTGTTTCCGGGCATAAAAATCCATCTGAATGGGCGGATGCAAGGCCAAAGCTTTCCTGAAATACTTATTGGCGCTATCCGGCAGACGATCATTGTTATACAATTGGCCAATCATAAACCCGGCCCGTTGGCGTTGCCATTTCGGAACATTATCATCGGCGCTGACAATTTTTAAAGAAGGTACCGCGTTCTTATAATCCGCTCTTTTCAGATCAATAAATGCCTGTTCTAATGCCAGGCGTCCTTTCATCTTGCCGGGAAAGTTAGCATCATTCCGTAACATGTCCAGCAAGGACTGCGCCTGACCTTCTTTACCGTTTTGCACCAAAACCCTTGCCAGCCATAACATCGCTTCGTTCTTCGCCGGCATATGCTGCAACAGCCCACCAATACCTTTCTTTCGGGCCACACTAAAGGCCTGCTGCTTATTATCCTCGTTCGGATGGCTTTTGTTTTGCTTTTTCGCTTTCCGTTTCCGTTGTTTTTCATCAGCAACGATGATTTGCTTGAAGGCGGCACCGGCATTCTCATAATCGGCCTTATAATAATACGCCTCTCCTACCAGGAGGTACAGGTCATCCTGCCATTTGGAACGGGGGTCATGGATCTGAATACCCACGGCTGCTTTCGATAAGACGGTGTCCATATCCGACGCCAGCTTTGCCGAGTCCACATTGGGATCAAACGGAAACAGCCGCAAAAGCGTATCATAATTATCCTGGTTAGCCCGGAGCATATTTTCCCGGGCCTCTTCCATTTTCAAATTGGCATTGTAATAATAATTATACCTGGTAAAAGTATTCTGAGTTATGCGTCGCGGCAGGCTCCACTTCTTTTTCAGCATTTTTTTGTTGGAATACTTTTCATGCTTTTCATTAATCTTCATTTCAAAGGCCAAGGATTTCTTCTTTTCCTGCTCTTTTTTCTTTTTATCCCGATCGGCTTCTCTCGCGGCCCGCACCTTGGCAAGGCTGTCCGCCCGCGCTTTCCGTACCGTCGTCATACTGTCAATCATGTGTTGGCGCACCAGGCGCATACTATCCATAGCGGCGCGTAAACTGTCATTATATTGTTTTCTTACAGCTATCAGACTGTCAGTGTATGCTTTTTGTACGGTACGAACGCTGTCCGTATAATGTTTCCGGACGGCAATCAGGCTGTCCCGCCGCTGCTTACGGACCAGCGCCAGGCTATCTTTATAACGATCACTTTCCCGGTATGCCCGGATGACCGCCAGGCTATCGCTTCGCCGTTGCCGTTCCGCTTTTAAGATAGCCAACGACTTTGTACGAGCTGCTTTCACACTATCCAAATGGGTATGCAGGCTATCCAGGTATTTTTGCCGGGCCTGCTTCATGCTATCAACAGTATATTTCCTGGCCGCCACCAATGAATCCGTATAATGTTGCCGCGCCTGTTTGGTGCTGTCTAAAATACGCTGCCTTTGCACCATAATACTGTCCTGCACATGTTGCCTGATGGCAGCGACGCTATCCTTATATCGATCGCTTTTCCGGTATGCCTGAATGGCCTTCAGGCTGTCTGTACGTACTTTTTGAGCCAGCCGCATACTGTCCAACCGCTGTTGACGAACGGTCTTCAGGCTATCCAAATACTGCTGCCGCGCCTGTCGCATAGAGTCGATACTATGCTGGCGGGCCTTTTGCGTGCTGTCAATCAGATGCCGCCGGACCTGGGCCAGGCTGTCCGTATTAACCTTTTGAGCGGTGGCGGAAAAGGAAACCAGCAACAAAAAAACTACAACAGGGAAACTATAAAAAGACTGGTATTTCAAGGTCGCTCAAGCTTAATTAAAAAATTCATCGAATACGGGCCGGCCAAAATGAACAAAACCCATATATTCAACTAAATTCGGGTAAATTTATTACATGCGCTTAACAAAACAGCGATATTTTTTTATTTTTCAAAAATTAAAATGACCCGTCCTTCTTAGAACATTCTACTCTTTTTTAAAAAAAATATTGCAGAACGCTTGCAAGTACGATTTTTTTTTAGGTATTTTGATAACGATTTTGAAAAAAGGAAATTTACTATGAACAAAAAGCTATTCTTTTTATCTGCGATTGTTGCAGGTATGTTTTTCGGAACAAACGTTCACGCACAGAACAGCAGTCAGGATTTAGTAGCCGTATATCGTTGGTATAATCCGGTTGATCGGGACTATGTAACGGTCGCCGAAGGCGAATATCAGGAAGGCCAGCTATTAGGCTGGAAATTCAAGGATAAAACACTGATGTTTTATGCTTTTCGCAATCCCGGGCCCGACCGTGTAGCCGTTTACCGTTGGTACAACCCTGTGACTCATGATGAAGCCAGCATCGCTGCCAATGAATTTACGGACGACCAAATGATGAAAATGGGCTATAAAAAAGACCATTTGCAATATTATGTTCCCGAGCTTCGTGGTGAAAACAGGGTAGCTGTTTACCGTTGGTATATCCCTAAAACGAGCGACTGGGTTACCGTTCCTGAAGAAGGCGATACGGACGCCTATTACAAAAAAGGTTATCGTCACAAGACGTTCCAATACTTTGCCATCAAACGAAGCGTTGACGAAAAAGTATATTACCAGCCGCTTTAATTGATAATATTTTTATCTTGACCAAAGACCTGCCCATCTCATATTATGGGCAGGTCTTTGATTTTCCCGGAAGCCGTACAGAAGGACAAGGCGCCACTAATTCAGCCACAGGAATATCCCTTGCTCCCATTAATTTTGTACCTTTGGTTCCTTTTTATAAAAAATATCATTTCACGAATGAAAGAAGTTTGTATCGTATCCGCCGTTCGTACGCCATTGGGTAGCTGGGGCGGCGCTTTAAAAGGATTTTCCGCTACGCAATTGGGCGCTATCGCCATTAAAGGCGCTTTATCAAAAATCAACCTGGAGCCTAATGAAGTACAGGAAGTGCTGATGGGTTGTGTGTTGCAAGCCAATTTGGGACAAGCGCCGGCCCGTCAGGCAGCTAAATTTGCCGGCCTTTCCGACAATGTCTGCTGCACCACCATCAATAAGGTTTGTGCCAGCGGAATGAAAGCCATTGCTATAGGCGCCCAGGCTATTATGCTTGGGGACCACGACGTGGTGATAGCCGGTGGTATGGAAAGCATGAGCAATGTTCCGTTCTATAACTCCAATATAAGATGGGGACATAAATATGGCGATGCCAAATTAGTGGACGGCCTGTCTAAAGACGGCCTTTGGGATGTTTACAACGATTATGCCATGGGCAACGCGGCAGAACTTTGCGCCAAAGAATGCCATATATCCCGTGAAGAACAGGACGCTTTCGCCATCGAAAGCTATAAACGCAGCCAGGCAGCTACCAATGAAGGTAAATTCAAAAACGAGATCATCCCCGTTGAAATTCCCCAGCGTAAAGGCGAGCCCATCATTATGGATAAGGATGAAGAGCCTTTTAACGTGAAGTTCGATAAGATTCCCTCATTAAAATCAGCGTTCCAGAAAGACGGTTCTGTAACCGCGGCCAACGCCTCTACCATGAATGACGGCGCGGCGGCCGTAGTCCTAATGAGCCGGGAAAAGGCCGATACCCTGGGACTGAAACCATTAGCCATTATCAAAAGCTACGCCGATGCCGAACAAGCACCGGAGTGGTTTACGACAACACCTTCATTGGCCGTACCGAAAGCTATCGAAAAAGCGGGCTTGAAACCTGAAGACATTGCCTACTACGAGCTCAATGAAGCTTTCAGTGTAGTAGGCGTGGTCAATACCCAAAAACTTAAATTAAAATCAGAACAAGTCAATGTCAATGGCGGGGCGGTTTCCATCGGTCATCCTTTGGGCTGCAGCGGCGCCAGGATCATTGTGACCCTGATCAATATCTTACATCAGAATAACGCAAGATACGGCGCGGCCGGCATTTGTAACGGTGGCGGTGGTGCCAGTGCCATGGTTATTGAAAAGGTCTAACGGTACGAACCTGAAGGTCCAGAATCCCCCAAAACCGCTATTGGTTTTGGGGGACTTTTTATACATGCTGTTCACGCACCATTTATAATGGTATTTTCTCAATCCCTGGAAAATTTCGCCACCTCATCTCTAAAACGGATAAAATACATGCCCGGAGCCCAGGCTGCTGTATTTATGGTATAAGTATCCTGGAATACAGGGCAATTCATTTGCTTTAGAACACGGCCAGATATATCATAAATAACAAGAATATCATTGGCGGCAGGCGCTCTCCTTTCCAGCAAAACTTTCAGGTGTCGCCCGGCATGATTACCTCCAGGGAAGCTGATGGCAGCGGCTTGCGCTCCGGGAATACCCGAAACCGAAGTCGGAAAATGATTAGTCGTCAGCAAAGTCATGACTACCGGGGCATGATCACTCATCTGGAAAAGAATATGCCGGAAGGATAGTGAATATAAACCAAAGCAACTATCATTATCTATTGCCCGGTCAAAACAACTACCATTATTGCCAACCACCCGGTAAGATCCGGGCAAATAATAAAGCTGATCGTCATTCGCCAGATTTTTCGACATCAGGATAAAATCAAAACGGTCGTCCATACCACCGGAAGCGCCACCGATCCCGAAGCCACCTAAGGTTTTCCGGGTGGCCTGCGTATGGATATCCTTAAAATCAGGATTATTATGCCAATCACCTGGGCGACCTATAGGATCAACCATAACAACCGGGTTATCGGTATCGGTCATGATTAAATAAGCCGGTTCCTGGTCATCATAAAAATTAAAATCGCCCGCCAATAAAACATGATGACCGGGCGGAATATTCCGGAGCGCCTGCACGAAAGTATCGGCCATAGTAGCACGTAACCAACTGTCTGACGGACCATCACCGGCTTTAAGATGAGTCACAAAGGCATCCAGGAAAACCGTATCCCTGCCGGGATCGGGGTTGTTGAGCATGAAGGAGTAATGATTGATATCACGGACCAGGGTATGCAAAGCCTCCTGGTGTAGCAGGACCAGCTTTCGTGTATTATAATAGGCCATTTGTTGCAAAGGGTCGTCGGTAGCCGTCGGGCAATACTGAAAATCCGGCGCCGCATAGGTATCCGGGAGCCCCCGGAAAGAAGCCTGCAGGATGCGTTGTGCGCCATCATGATCAACAATTTCACAAGCCAAAAGCAAATCGGGCCGGACCTCATTCACAATTTCTTTTAACAAGAATTCACGATTAGCTGGAACATTGACCGGGAAACGGTACAGGTTATAAAACATCACGCTCAGGCTGTCCTGCGCCGGGCACAACAAGGGCCAGCAACAACAAAACAATAATAACAGCTTTTTCATAAGCCTGATGATTAAATGCAACAATGACTTCCGATGACCACAGCGCTAAGCGCTATAAATATAGGTAATTGAAAGAGCATTTCCAAAATACAATGAAATGACCGCATTATCAACACCTCAACACAATGGCTCTTCCCTATAATCCGAAAAAAATCCAGCAGCGCTTTATAGGCAAACAACCAAGAGCAGGTCCTCACCTCGCTTGCCCGGTTTATAAAAAAGACGGATGATCGTTTTATACATTTATATCTTCTGAAGGCATTTTTCTATCTTGAAAATTGCTATTCCGGTTCTCCCTGCCTCTGAACATAAATCGTAATCCGACGTTAGCAATCGTCATGATAGCAAAAATGATAGCCCATTTTGTAACGCCTGAGCAATATAAAGCCAATGCGGCCAATTCAAATAAAACCCAATGTAAGGGATTAAGATCAGGGAATAGGAGAACCGTTGCTTCGCTTTAGGCGCCATCTTTTGTTCCAGAAAATAAGTAACGGCAACTGGCAGACCTATACCTAACGGATATCGCAGCCATAAAAGAAAGGTTGCCGACGTGAAAACCGAAATAGCCAAATGCTGCCAGCATAGCGATTTCAAGAATAAAGCTGATAAGAAGATTAAGGGAATAAATCATGATGATCTTCCAGCGCTATGCTCCATTTTGCTTTGTAAATTTAAACTTTTCCAGGTATTAGACTTATTTTTTAGCTAATGACCGTAAAGGACAAGTAAGATACAAGATGAAAAAGAAATCCTCGTGATCATTTATGGCCGGGCATAATCTAAACATGAATTGCAACGGTAAAGCCACGAATAGCCCCAGGTCATTCATCCTAACCATCTTGGAAAAGAGCCGGGATCTCTAAATAATCCCGTTCTGCGCTTAATAATAGGGGCTGATGAAAACATAAATCAATACACCGGTCAGGGCGATGTAAAGCCAGAACGGCCATGTGTACCGGGCTATTTTTTTATGCCGGGCATAATCGCCGCTTAAAGCCCGGTAGGCCGTAAAGAGAATAAAAGGCAGGATGACCGCGGCCAAAAAAATATGTGTAATAAGGATAAAGAAATACAAATACCTGATCACCCCTTCACCGCCAAACCTGGTATCTCCCGCAAAAAGATGATGAATAACATAAGAAACCAGAAACAAAACCGAAAGCACAATTGCTGTCTCCATGATCCGTTTATGTAGCATAAAGCGCTTTGCTCTCACCGCCCACAGGCCTAAAAGCAGCAAACAAAAGACAATACCGTTGATTACGGCATTGATCAAAGCAAAGACATGAACATCAAAATCAAAAGGCCATTTGGCTTTAATTGCATCTTTGTTTAAAAGCACAATACCCAAAAACAGAACGGCGGAAACAATGCCAATCAGCCATTTGGCTTTCTTATCATTTTTCTTCAGGACGGGGCGTAACATAGACAATTTATTTCTTTTTGCGCTTTTGCTTTTCCATGGTCAGGATGGAAATATCGTCTGCCAGCCGTTGTAATTCCATCGTATCCACAGCATTAAAATAGCCCCGTATATGCCGGAA
Organism: Edaphocola sp.; assembly: GCA_035708205.1. Taxonomy (GTDB): domain Bacteria; phylum Bacteroidota; class Bacteroidia; order Chitinophagales; family Chitinophagaceae; genus DASSSY01. The sequence continues at coordinate 560,082 of DASSSY010000004.1, read as the reverse complement.
AGTGTCCACCAGCACCACCTGATCAAAAGGTCCTTTTGCTGCCCCATTGTTCAAGGGCATATCCAGGGCCAGCTCCTTATGCCCGTATCGGTAAATGGCTGCAGAATCACCGGTAAGCAGCCACCAGTGATCATGGTTAACTTCAAATTGATCAGCGTAATGACGCAACGCCGGAACATTGTCCTTAGCGGGGTCAACAGTAATGGACACAAATTGCAGCCAGTCCAGATTCCCTTTCTTCTGATAGGATTGTTGCAACAAATGAAGATTACCCATCATTTTATTACTAATATCCGTTCTCCGGGTATTGATAAAATTAATGACTAAAATTTTTCCGCGCAGATCCTGGTTAAGGTCCACCATCTTGCCCAGCTGATTGGTCAGGGAAATATCAGATAAGGAGCGATATACCGTATCGTATTGCAGCTTGCCGTCCTTATCTTTCAGGGTATCAACGAAGCTGATACCGTAATGCTTAGGAATTTTAACAATGCCCTTACTGATATTTTTAAATAATAACCATGAAAAAAGCGGCAGCAATAAAGCTACCGCAATTCCGATCATAAAATTGTATTTCTTTTTTGAAGCCATTGTTCCTGTAAGTGAATCAACCCTTGGCTTTTGCGGCCCGAACGAAATTAAAAGATCATTACTTTGGCTGCTCCGCCTTCATCTCAATTGTATTGGCACGCGTATTATTCATATGCAGCCAGTGATGGCCGTCGCCGGCAAAAGCAATGATCGCCCATACCAAAAACAACAAGGGAATCAAGATCGCCATAATAAAATTCCGGATCTCATTGCCAAGGTGCATAAACACATCCACGATCAAATAGGCTTTAAGCAGGGTCATGATCAGGAAAATAGCATTCAGAATACCTTTATTAAATACCTCCATGTGATGATCCCAAAGGCCTAACGTAACTTCAAGGCTGGTCACGATAGCCAGATAGATCATGATCCTGACAATCCGCTTTACCTGCGTTTTGCTTTCCTGGGAATGGATATCTTTATGATGATTCAGGACACCGGAATAAAGCTTTGACTGATCGCCTTCATAAAGCTCTACCATCTCCTCCGTATTGTGCTCATGTGACATAAAAACAAGACTATTTAATTAGTTATAAATTCAAAATCAGGTTGAAAAAGTTCTTAGATAAGATAAAAACAGGTAAATACAAATACCCATACCAAATCTACAAAGTGCCAGTAAAGGCCTATTTTTTCAATCATCTCATAATGGCCGCGGCGCTCGTAAGTACCATTAACAGTGTTAATCAACGCAACAGAAAGCAGGCATACGCCGGAAAATACGTGCATCCCATGGAAACCGGTAATTGTAAAGAAGAAATTGAAAAAGCTGGTTGTGGCTTCTGTTGCCTGTGCAAGTGTCATTGAAGCGGCTACACTGGGTTTAAAGAAGTGCTGCAAACTGGCCAAGGATACATTTGTAGGATCTACAAAAGATCCCCACCAACCGCCTTCCCCATGCAGCTCTGTCCATTCCCAGGTCTGGCAGGATAAGAATAAGATACCACCGATGATCGTAAAGATCAGCCATTTGGTCACTTTGGCCCTGTCCATATAATGTCCGGCATGTACCGCCATGACCATAGTCACAGAACTTAAAATCAGGATGAACGTCATGATACTCACAAATACCAGCGGCAGGGGCGTATGGCCCATCAGCGGCGCGCCGCTAAACACCAGGTTTGGATCAGGCCAGACATTGGTAAAAAAGCGTTTGGAGCCATAGCTAATCAGGAAAGCGCCAAAAGTGAAGGCATCGGTAACGAGGAAAAACCACATCATTATCTTTCCATAACTCAAATTAAAGGGGGAATGACCACCACCCCATTTAAGTGATTTCGCGTCGGACGGGTTGGTAATTGCAGTAGTTGCTTGTGCCATATTTGTACTTATAATCTATTATGAATAATAATTAGCTCCAGAAAGCCGGTGCAAGTTAGTATATGTTGGGTATTTTTAAAAATCAGGCGCCAAATTTTTTTTACACTACTATGACAAATTTATTAAAGACACCCTATCATCTTACCTGACATACAAAAAGAACAGCAGTAAATATATCCAAAGAATATCCACAAAGTGCCAATAAGTACTGATCAGCTCCAGACCGGTTACACTATAACGCTTCACACTGCGGTTAAAGGTGCGGATAAACATGATCAGCAGGGCCACAATACCCCCGATAACGTGAAGCACATGTACCAAAACAATAACAATAATAAACTGAATGGAAACGTTGTTGTTCCAGAACGTATGCCCCAGCATCTGCTCAAATCCGATATACTGGAATAAGGCAAATAATAATCCCAGGATCATGGTCACCACCACCATCCTGTTGTGTAACCGCATATTCCGGTTCTTAAAGGAGCGTACGGTGAGCCACATCGTGACGCTACTGGCAATGATGACTGCCGTGGACACATAAAAATATGGCGATATGGTCAGGTTCAGCCAGTTGCCCTGCGCCTGACGGACAATGACGGCGCTGGTGAATCCCGCAAACATCATGCAAATGCTGCCAATTGCCAGCCACATGGCAAATTTCTGAGGATGTATCTTTTTGGCCTTATGGCTGTTCTCTATGGTAGTAGACATGATTTCTGTCATTTTTGATCGCCCTCCCCTGTTTAAATTTTATCAATAACCAATGCCAATAAAACTACCGGCAAATAAATAAATGATGAGTATAATAACCTTTTCGCTGTCGTTTTGTCATTTTTCCTAAAAAACATAAAGGCATTAAAGGCGTAAAATATACCGCAAGCCACGCTAAGCCAGGTACCGACCCGACCCGTCATGCTCATTTGATTCGGCAACATGGCCAAAGGAATGAGCGGAAGGCTGTAATAAAAGCACTGTAATCCGGTAAATCTGGTCTTACCTGCCCGGGAAGGCAGCATCCGGATGCCCGCTTTTAAATAATCGTCATAGCCCAGCCAGGCAATAGCCCAGAAATGAGGGAACTGCCAAAAGAACTGAATGGCAAACAATACAAACCCGCCCACAATTAAAGGACCGCCCAGGCTCCCGGTAGCGGCTACCCAGCCGATAAGAGGCGGCAATGCGCCCGGTATGGCGCCTATAAAAGTAGCAATCGGATGAATTTTCTTCATCGGCGTATAGGCAAATCCATATAATAACAGGGACAGGAAGCTCAATCCCGCCGCCAGCCAGTTAAAAGAATGCCCTAAAATAAAAACGCCAAACGCAGCTGACACCACTACTAATGCCCAGGCCTCGGCAACGGTCATCCGGCCGCAAGGTAAGGGCCGAATGCTGGTGCGTTTCATAAACCGGTCGCTTTTCCGCTCTATGATCTGGTTAATAATATTAGCGCCATTGGTCACAAGCATGCCACCAATAAACAACAAGATAACCTTATCCCATTCAAACACGACTCCCGGCACCAGCAAATAGCCGATCACACTTGAGAACACCACCATGAAGCTTAAATTCGGCTTCATGAGCTGGGCATAATCTCTTATTTTTGAAAGGACAAACGGATATTCCCGGACCTCTGCCTGTTCTTCACGAATCATAAGCTGATTTAAAAAGATAACAACCTCCCCTTACAATCATTGCGGAGGCAAAGGTAAAAAAAATAATAAGGCAGTGCTTGTGAAATTTCAAAACCGCGCCAACGGATAACACGGGCTTAAAAAATGATTAAAGAACAAAACCGCTTACCCGGTAACTTTGTTATTTTGTATACATTATTTAATGTACACCCTTGTGCCGGGCCAGACTAATTTGTACAGGTCCTCGATATCCCGCGGTTTTAAAGAAATACAACCATCCGTCCAGCCAATCCCGAGGTCAACCATGCCGGCGCCTGTCGGATAGGTACCATGAATACCAATGCTCCCCCCGATTCTGGCATTTTGAGAGATTTCTCCATCGCGCTTCCGCCTGTAAAACCGGGCGTAGGAAGAATCATTAGGATAATTGAGCAATAAAAAACGCTGCCAGCGGGAGTCATACTTTTTTGACACGATCTTAAACCAGCCTTCCGGTGTTTTCCGGTCACCCTCCGTCATTTTATCCGGCAGGCGATCAGGGCCAAATACCGCCCGGTACTGCCGGATGCGCCTCCGCTTATAAATCACGGCTAAAAGATAATTTGCTTTATCAATATACACCAGGACAGAATCGTGGTTCATGGTGTCCGGATCAATCGGCTTATGATAACCGATCTTGGGCATAGGCGGCAAAATAAGTGTCTGATGTACAATTATATTCCCTTTATAATATTCTACCTCGCGCGTAATGCTGCCATCTGATCCTTTAGTCTCCCTAATGACCTTATAATTGGTAATCTGATCTGCGGGCCTTTGATTTTCCTGGTTTTTTTGCTGGGGATTGCCCACATTCAACTTTTGCGCCGATAGTAATCCTGGTAACACAACAGCGGCAACCAGCACTATCGTAAATAAAATCTTCCTCATTGAATAGATAAACAAGCCACAAGAATAGCTGGGGCATTTGAAAATAAAAACAGGGTGTAAAAAGCGTACACCCTACTTTTATAATAGTGATACAATTAGTTTCTTGAGCCAAAAAGGCGCAACAACATGATAAACAGGTTCACGAAATCAAGGTATAAGGCTAAAGCTCCCATAATGGCGCCTTTTTTACGCATTTCCTGGTCTTCAATTAAAGCGTAAGCTTTGATCTTCTGGGTATCGTAGGCTATCAGGCCTACAAATACCGCCACCCCGACATAAGAAATGATCCAATATAATGCGCTGCTCTGCAGGAAAATATTAACCAGGCTGGCAATAATAATGCCGATCAGCCCCATGAACATTAATTTACCAAAAGAGGTCAGATCCTGTTTCGTAAAATACCCCACGGCGCTCATCACGCCAAAGGTACCGGCGGTAATGGCAAATGTCGAGGCAATGGAGCTGCCTGTGTAGGCCAAAAGCAGCAGGGAGAAAACGACGCCGTTGACCGCGGCATAGGCCAGGAATAAAAGCGTGGCCGTAGCGGCAGATAGCTTATGTACTCTTACCACTAAATAGCCTACCAATAATAATTCACCCAGGAATAAACCCAGAAACAACATTCTATGCGTCATCAGGTAAGTCATTACCTGAGGCGAGCCCGCCATTAAAAAAGCTACAACAGCCGTTATGGTCAAACCCAGAAACATCCAGCCATACACTTTGGTCATATAGCTGATCAACCGCTTTTCATCTTCTTTTGAGGTAATTGAAATGGTATCTCCCCGCCATCTTCCAAACATATCCATGTCTGGAAATTTATTGGATTCCATCATTTTAATTTAATTTTTTAAGGTTTAAATATTTGATACTATTCTCAAGGTATGCAAGATACAGAATAAGTGCCAATCGGCATGCATTTTAGATTTCTTTTCGCAATGCCCGTGGAATTAGGTTAATTTTGCGTTTCTCTCAAAAAACAGTATAATATACCTCATATGATTACAGTACCGGCACGTCGTTTTTTACCCGGGGATTTCAAAATTACCGAATGGAACAGCTTATTGCCATATTATGAAAATCTGAACAACCGGCCCATCGACAATACCGTATCTTTAGAAGCCTGGCTGAAAGACTGGAGCGAGCTGGAGGCCGTAATAAGCGAAGATGCCTGTTGGCGGCAAATCCGCATGACCTGCGATACCACCGATCCTGAGCTTGACAAAGCCTTTGCTTTTTTCTGCCAGGAAATAGAACCGAACATGAAGCCCTGGAGCAATCGTCTCCAGAAAAAGCTGATGGGTTGCCCGTTTACAAAGGAACTTGACCCGTCCTTATATTTTCCTTTCCTGAGAAGTATTAAAAACGCCCTGGCCCTCTACAGGGAAGGCAATATTCCCTTAGAAGCCGAGCTCAATATGCTGGCGCAACAATTCGGCCAGATAGCCGGCGCCATGATGGTCAGCATTGAGGGAAAAGAATACACCTTACAGCAGGCCGCAAAGTTTCTGCACCAATCGGACAGGGTGCTTCGCGAAACCGCTTTTACCAGGATCAATGACCGCCGCCTGGAAGATAAAGACGCTTTAGACGAGCTCTTTGACAAGCTGTTAGCGCTTCGGCACCAGGTGGCCGTCAATGCCGGCTTTGACAATTACCGGGATTATAAATTCAAAGCACTGGGTCGTTTCGACTATAGTCCCGAGGATTGTTTCGCCTTTCACGAAGCGGTCAAAAAGCACATCCTTCCTTTACAGGAACGCATTCTGGAATTTCGTCGCAGAAGATTGGGCCTGGCCCGCTTAAAGCCCTTCGATACCGCCGCCGTTCCCGAAGGCGAAAAACCGTTGCATCCATTTGAAAATGGCCAGGAATTATTAAATAAGGGTATTGAAACCTTTACCCGGCTACAGCCATTTTTAGGCTCATGCCTTCAAACCATGAAAGACATGAACCGCCTGGACCTGGACAGCAGGAAAGGCAAGGCTCCGGGCGGCTATAATTGTCCGCTGGCAGAAACCGGCGTACCTTTTATTTTTATGAATGCGGCCGCCACTATGAGCGATGTCATCACGCTCATGCACGAAGGTGGCCATGCCGTTCATTCCTTCCTATGCCATAACCTGCCTTTATCCTTTTTCAAGGAATACCCCATGGAGATTGCGGAGCTGGCCAGCATGAGCATGGAGCTTTTCTCCATGAAAGAATGGGCTGTTTATTTTAACCGGGAGGATGAGTTATTGCGCGCCAGACAGGAGGAACTGGAACGCGTGATTGACGTACTGCCCTGGATTGCTATCATAGATAAATTCCAACACTGGCTCTATACCCACCCGGGGCATAGCCGGCAGGAACGTTCTAACGCCTGGCAAATCATCCAGGATGAATTCAGCGCCAGGAATATTGACTGGAACGGCCTGGAAAAATACCGTGAGCATAACTGGCAGAAGCAGCTGCACTTGTTTGAAGTGCCTTTCTATTATATTGAATACGGTATTGCCCAATTAGGCGCCATAGCCATGTGGCGCCAATTCAAAAAAGATGAAACCGCCGCTTTGGAAAATTATAAGAAAGCCTTGTCTTGCGGCAATACGAAAACGCTCCCGGAGCTGTATCGGGCAGCCGGCATTGAATTTGATTTTTCGCCCGACTATGTCTCGGAATTAAAATCCTTTTTAGAAAAAGAACTGACCGCTTTAGGACTGTAAAAATCAAATCAGTAATTTAGCCCGGATTCTGAAATAGTACCATAACCAAAAATGTACCGGTTTTGAATTTAACTTATGAAGCACTTGCCTAATGTCCTGACCCTGGCCAATTTATTTTTTGGCTGCGTGGCGATCGCCTACATCCTGAATGCCTCATCCTTTCTGACCACGGTAACCGGCGAGTCTTACACGCCCGTACTGGGGCTACCGCAACTGTACCTAGGCAGCCTGTTCATCGGGCTGGCCGCGCTTTGCGATGTCTTTGACGGGCTGGCCGCGAGAATGCTCCATGCCACTTCGGCCATAGGACGTGACCTGGATTCCTTGGCGGATGTGGTCTCTTTCGGCGTAGCCCCGGCTATGATCATGTATAAATTACTTTGGTTCAGCTATATGGCCGAGCCCGGCGCTATGGATATTTCGATTTTAGTCATCGCCCCGGCATTCCTTTTACCATGCTTTGGCGCTTTAAGACTGGCCCGGTACAACCAGACAGCCGACGAACAAAAGCATTATTTCTCCGGTTTGCCCATTCCCGCTATGGCCATCGTCGTAGCCTCGCTACCTTTGATCAATTGGTTTCCGGCAGGCATTAACTTTTCAGCATTATTTTATAACCGCTGGTTGCTGTACATCATGATCATCGTTTTATGCTTATTGATGGTCAGCAGAATAAAATTCTTAAAATGGAAGGCTGCCGGTAAAGGCTTAGGCTCATGGTGGCCTCAGGCGCTTATTTTCCTGACCATTATTATTGGACATTTTTTCTTAAAATTCGCGGTCATTCCCGTTGCTTTTATTTTATACTTAATTTTGTCCCTCATTTTCCGGCATAAAAATAACAATACCCAGGGACCGCCGCAGACACAAGACCTTTAATTCAACGAAAAGAAATTATTATTATGAAATATACGGCACAAATAAAAATCATGCCTTTAAAAGAATTGTTGGATCCCCAGGGCAAAGCTGTTGCCGGCGGATTAAGCAATTTAGGCATTACACAGGTAGATGATATCCGCATCGGAAAACATATTGCGCTATCGCTTATCGCTGATTCTGAAAGTCAGGCTAAAAATATTGTAGAAGAAGCCTGCCAAAAATTGCTGGCCAACATGGTCATGGAATCTTACGAATATGAGATCGTTCCCGCTTAAGCTCAATTAGCGCTTTCATTTATAAATGGTCGCTTTTCGGCCGGGCAAAATTCCAGGCAAATGAAACTATTTCTGGTTCCGACTCCTATTGGCAATCTCGGGGACATAACCCTTCGCGCCTTAGAAACGCTTAAGGCCGCGGATTTTGTGTTATGCGAGGATACAAGGACCAGCGGTCGTTTGTTGAAGCATTTCGAGATTAACCAACAGCTGATTCCTTTCCATCAGCACAATGAGCACAAAATGCTTCCGGACATTGTCCGGCGCTTACAGGCCGGCGCCACCGCAGCGTTAATTACGGATGCCGGCACGCCGGGTATTTCTGATCCCGGTTTTTTATTGGCCCGGGAATGTTTTAGAAATGATATTCCTGTGGAATCCCTGCCAGGGGCCACTGCTTTTGTGCCGGCGCTAACCCAAAGCGGCCTGCCTGCCAGCAGCTTTACATTTGAAGGTTTCTTACCGGTAAAGAAAGGACGCATGACCCGCTTAACAAAGTTAGCGGTGGAAGACCGGACTATGATCATATATGAATCCCCCCACCGCCTGGCTAAAACACTCGTTGAATTTTGCCGCTATTTTGGCGCTGACCGGCAGGCCTCCGTCAGCCGGGAGCTGACCAAAATTTTTGAAGACACGCAAAGAGGAACATTGGAAGAATTGGCAGCATTCTACCAGCAGCATCCTCCAAAGGGAGAGATTGTGATCGTCATCCAGGGAAAAGAATAAACCATTTCGGGACTTCGACATTCAGGCCAATTATTAAAAATTTATTTTCTGTATTTTTGGCCAAAGAACCTTGATCCACTAAATATCTGAATTGCATGCCTCAAAAAGAATTCAAAGCCAATTTACTGTTGGTAGAAGATGAAGAAAATCTACGGGAAACCATAAAGCTCAATCTAGAGCTGGAAGGCTATTCCGTGACGCCGTTAGATAACGGCATGGCGGCGCTTAAAGCCATTAAAAATGAATATTTCGATCTCATCGTCTTAGATATCATGCTACCGGAAATGGACGGCATCACGGTTTGTGAAAATATCCGGATGCAAAACAATAACATTCCCATCTTATTCCTCTCTGCCCGAAACAGCAGCATTGACCGTATCGAAGGCCTGAAGAAAGGAGGAGACGACTACCTGACCAAGCCCTTCAACCTTGAAGAATTGCTGCTACGCATCGAAAAATTAGTGGTTAAGAACCGGCAGCTACAGGAAAGGAAAGCCCTTCCCGAAGTCTATGCCTTTGGCAAATGCAGGATCGATTTTTCCGCCCAGTCGGGTAAAGACAAAGACGGCAAAACCATTGAACTGAGCCGGAAAGAAATGGCTTTGCTGAAATTACTGATTGAACATAAAAATGAGGTCGTTTCCCGCGAGCATATTCTCCAGGCCGTTTGGGGTTATAACGTATATCCTACCACCAGGACCATAGATAATTTTATTTTAAACTTCAGGAAATATTTTGAAAAGGACAGCCGTAGTCCCAAGCATTTTCACTCTGTCCGGGGCGTAGGTTATAAATTTACCGATTGAATTTGTAGTTTTGGAATAATTTTTTATTTTTAACCCATAATTCAATCAAATGTTGAAAAAATACAGTTTCTTTTTTACCGTTATTGTGGCCTGCTGCCTGTGCTCCTGTTCCAAAGAAAAAAATATGGTTGAAGCAACGGTTGTGGACACTGGTGACATTACCTATGACGGTTGCGGCTACCTATTACGCCTTAACGACAGCGCATTGCTCAAGCCGACCTATATGCCCGGCGCTTATCAGCATGACGGTATGCAGGTTAAAATCGACTATCACCATACCGGCATTAAAGATACCTGCCAATATGGCTCCGTTATTTATGATATGGTCAAGCTGGACGATATTGAGCGGAAAAACTAATGATACCCAATAACTTTCGTTAAATAAAATACAACACAATGAGCTTTGTAAAAGAATTTAAAGAATTTGCCATAAAAGGAAACGTGATGGATATGGCGGTAGGTATTATCATCGGCGCCGCTTTCAAAACCATTATTGACAGCGTGGTCAACGATTTGATCATGCCCTTGGTCTCTGCTATCATCGGCAAACCCGATTTTTCAAATTTATATTTAGTCCTTAAGGGCAATGTGCCGGAAGGCGCCTCCCTAGCGGATGCCCGTAAAGTGGCCGATAGCGCTATTTTCGCATATGGTAATTTCATTACAGTGGCCGTTAATTTCCTTTTGTTAGCGCTGGCGGTGTTTTTATTGGTCAAAGGCATGAACAATATGCGTCGGAAAAAAGAAGAAACCCCTGCTGAACCACCGGCACCAACAGCTACTGAAACCTTATTGACTGAGATTAGGGATGCCCTAAATAAAAAATAATATACAAAAATATTGTTTCATAAAGAGCGTAGGCGTTTTGATTAGCGTCTGCGTTCTTTTTTTTACCACAAACTGTTTTTATACCGGCATAAAAATTGCTATCCACTTTACATATACTTTGATAGCAACTCTCTGTCCTACAATTGTTCAACGGTTATATCAAAGCATTTTACTAATTTTGAACCTTTCTGAACTTTATGCCTGAGCGGCAATGCTCATAAAATTCACTTTATGAAAATCAACCCGGTGCGTACATTATTTGACGGTCTTAAAAAGAACAACCGGCATGCCTTTGCCATGCTCATTGACCCCGATAGTGTACAACCGAAAGATATGGTACACCTGGCCCGGCAATGTGAAAACGCAGAAGTTGATTTTGTATTTCTGGGAGGCAGCATTGTCATTACCAGCCATGTCTCGGACTGTATCAATGCATTTAAGACCGTCAGTAAGATACCAATGGTCCTTTTTCCCGGAAGCCCTGCCCAGGTCTCTCCGGAAGCGGATGCCCTGCTCTACTTATCCTTAATTTCAGGCCGTAACCCCGATTTGCTTATTGGACAGCATGTAGTTTCTGCACCCTCTATAAAGGCCAGTGGCCTGGAAATTATTTCTACCGGCTATATGGTTATCGATGGCGGGATCCCTACAACCGTTTCCTACATGAGCCACTCCGCACCCATTCCGGCCGACAAGCCTGACATTGCCCTTTGCACGGCATGGGCAGGGGAAATGCAGGGCAAGCACGTGATATACATGGACGCCGGCAGCGGTGCACGCTATCCCATCAGTAAGGAAATGATTGAACGCGTAAGCCAGAATATTGACATTCCCCTGATTGTCGGCGGCGGCATACATACCCCTGAAAAAGTTATGGAAAACTGCCGGGCGGGCGCACAGGTCATTGTTGTCGGCAATGCCATTGAAAAAGATATGGGCCTTCTTAAAGAGCTCAGTGCAGCGGTCCATTCGGAAACCCTCGTAAAATAAATTTCAAATCGCTTCCTATTAGGAAACAACGGGGCACGAAAGCCGGTATTTTGCACCGGTAATGAAAAATATCCCTAAGAACTACAATGAACAAAACCGCAATTGCCTTTTGCCTTATCTTTGGCCTGTTCAAGATGGCTGGGGCGCAAAATAAAATCGAATGGCAGCCGGGCTACACTTTACGGCTTTCCGATTTTCAATCGCCATCTACCCGGATCGGTCAAAGCGATTTCATGAGTATTACCACTACCGGTAATTTTAACTTTGGCTACCAGATGAGCAATGGGGCGTTTATGTTTACTAAAAACTTCAACGGCATGGTGCATTGCACTTTCCTGCGTGACGCTGCCACCCTTATCGCCCCGGATACGGCTACCGCCAACCGTCTCCTGGATTTTGCCCGCTACCAGTTTGACCTGGCAGAACTCTATGCCCGGAAGCTTCGCCGGGAATTATATGAAAAGAAAAACGCATTTTCCGAAACCAACTTCTACCAGCCGATATTTGACTCCGTTCAGGCAGCCTATCAGAAACGTTTTACCATGGCCCAAAGCGAAACACATTTAGGCACAAATACTCAAAAGCTGCAACAACTGCACCAACAGGTCTTGCAGGAAATATCAGCCATGGCCGATTATTGCAGCAGCTGTAAACCGAAAAGGAAGCACCTCCGGGGTCGGTAACCTGCATGCGCAAGCCTTACTACATTCATCAGGTCTTCAAAAGGCCATTTCCATAACCTAAAACTGGATATTCCGCTATTTAATGCTACTTTAGCGCAACAAAAATTGCATCAATGAAATTATTAGAAAACAAGACCGCCTTAGTTACAGGTGCCAGCCGGGGAATCGGCGCCGCCATTGCCGAAACTTTCGCCCGGAATGGCGCCAACATCGCCTTTACCTATTTATCCTCCGAAGAAAAGGCCAGGGTATTGGAAGAGAAGCTTACGGGATACGGGGTAAAAGCCAAAGGCTATAAAAGCGACGCCGGCGACTTTCAGTCCGCGGAAACCCTGGCCAAATCGGTTGCTGAAGATTTCGGTCAAATTGATATCTGCGTCAACAACGCGGGCATTTCCCGCGATAATCTTTTACTGCGTGTATCACCCGAACAATGGGATGAGGTGATCTCCGCCAACCTGAAATCGGTTTTCAATCTTACCAAACAGGTCATCCGCCCTATGATGAAAGCGCGGAAGGGAAGCATCATCAACATGAGCTCCATTGTCGGAATGAAAGGAAATGCCGGGCAAAGCTCATACGCGGCCTCTAAAGCGGGGATTATAGGCTTTACGAAATCCGTGGCGCAAGAGCTGGGCAGCCGTAATATCCGTTGCAACGCTATTGCGCCGGGCTTCATCGAAACCGATATGACCCATTATTTGCAAGGCGATGAAGGCGGCAATAAATGGATGGAACAAATTCCTTTACAACGTATCGGCAAGCCTGAAGAAATCGCCAATGTGGCTTTATTTCTGGCTTCAGACCTGAGCAGCTACGTCACCGGACAAGTCATCAGCGCCTGCGGCGGTATGAACCTATAGGCTCTTCTCCGGCGACTTTCAATTTTACAACTTACCTTTGCCCAAGCAAAAGACTAAATACAATGGAGAAAATGCATGCAGCTATTACCGCTGTAGGTGGCTATGTTCCCGACTATATCCTGACCAATAAAGAATTGGAAACCATTGTGGATACAACCGATGAATGGATCACAACCAGAACCGGCATTAAAGAAAGACGTATTCTCAAAGGTAAGGATCTTGGCACTTCGTTTATGGCCGTCAAAGCGGTGAATAACTTGCTGCAAAGGAAAAATATAGATCCGGCCAGCATTGATTTAATTATCTGCGCTACTACGACCGCCGATATGCAGTTTCCGGCAACGGCCAATCTGATAGCTTCGGAATGTGGCCTGGACAATGCTTTCGGCTTTGATATCAGCGCGGCCTGTTGCGGCTTTTTATATGCTTTGAACACCGGCGCTCAATTTGTTGAAAACGGCCGCTGTAAACGTGTTATTGTTGTCGGTGCCGACAAGATGAGCTCTATTGTCAATTATGAAGACCGCTCTACCTGTATTATTTTCGGAGATGGCGCCGGCGCTGTACTTTTAGAACGGGATACGGAAGGTAACGGCATTATTGATTCCATCCTTAAAAGTGATGGCAGCGGCTGGATACATTTACATCAAAAAGCTGGTGGATCCAAGCGCCCGGCAAGCATTGAAACGGTAACGGGCAAAGAGCATTATATTTATCAGGAAGGCCGTACGGTATTCAAATTTGCCGTAAAGAACATGGCTGACGTTTCTGCCGAGATCATGGAGCGAAACGGCCTTTCCGGCAATGACGTCCATTGGCTGGTGCCTCATCAGGCCAACCTGCGCATCATCCAGGCAACTGCCGAACGCATGAACCTGCCCAATGAAAAGGTAATGCTGAATATCCAGAAATACGGCAACACCACCAGCGGTACCATTCCCCTTTGTCTTTGGGATTGGGAGTCTAAGCTTAAAAAAGGTGATAATCTGATATTAGCGGCTTTTGGCGGCGGCTTTACCTGGGGCGCCACTTATATCCGCTGGGCTTATTAAAAATGGTAATCATTAGGAAAAGGAAGGAGCTGACCAATAGAAAAGTCAGCTTTTTTTATTTTTCCTGAAAACTATATCATTTCTCCAATTATAGGACCACGGTAGTCATCGACATCTCTGCTGGTGGGGACAACAATCGAAAAGGGCTGACTTTCGATAGATTGATAAAAAAGTCATCATGTCGAATAAATCTCCAAACGGTATAATTACTCACTGTGAAAGGTAAAGGGTATTATAAAATAGCTGTCAACTGTCCGCCCGTGGTCTTGAGCAGGTTTCCATTTCGGCATATACTCCAAAGCATGGATCACTTGATAGTCAAAATGAGGTTCTAAGGATTGTAAAATCTTTACTTTTTTCACCAGTCCACTTTTTCCAACCACAAATCCTGCCACAATTTTTCCTGATGAAATTTTGAGGCGTAAGTTTCTTGGAAAACGCACATTCCGGCTTAAATATCGCGTCAAATTCTTAAACTGTGCCGGTTGGGATGCCGTATCTCGGGTGATGACGACACCTATAGTATCATAACAGATTACTGCCACTTGCTTTCCTGCAACAAATTGCCTGGTGTACCACAATCGTCCTTGTTCATCATAATGATTCCAAATACTGTCCTTGACGCCTCCCGAAAGGTATTTTCCTTGAAAAAGTATTCGTCCGTCAGCTAATTTCTTATAGCTGTAACCAGCGCCAAGACTGTCCAAACGGCGTATAATTGTATCGCTATCTGAAACCCGAAAACAATAACCGGAGGCCACACCGTTGTTGTAGGTTACCTTACCAACAAGTTGACCATTCTTATTAAACCATTCCCAGACGCCGGTTTTCCTGCCGTTTTTAAAATAGCCCTTACTTTGCATCCGTCCATTCTCATAATATTGCCGGAAAGGCCCCACCGGAACGGTCAGTTGCTTATCTTCAAAAAAGCCCCAGCGAAACTCTTGTTTTGAACGGTAATAATAATCATTGCATTGCCAAAAGTCACCTGAACGGACGGCATAAGTAAAAAAAGATGCCAAAGCTTTATAGGCAGAAGGTTGCCAGAGGTAATCAAAATAAGCACGAAGGGTGTCCTGAACGTAATTTGCCGGTTCAATTTGTCTTTCTGATATAATGCTGTCCCTGCTCGTTCTGATATAGCTGGACGGTTCCTGGCAATAATACGACGACATCTTCTTTTGCCAATAAATTTTGGCTTTTTGCCCCCATACCGGAGCTGTGAAAAACCCGGTGAACAGCAACAAACTCAACAACGTCAATATGTTTTTCTTCATAAGGTACGTTTCCGCAAATTTACCGGATTCAAAAACAAAAGCCGGAAATGAGCATGATCATTTCTGGCTTTTGCTACGCTTTGCGGATCTTAGCGTAAATCTATCACATCTACACCGGGATGGGTCTTGGTATTAAATGTAAAGACACTGTTGCTGATATCAGCAGCCGTTTTCACATTGGAAATGCTGTAAGCGTAAGACGATCCGGCTGTGCCGTAAACATAGCCACCGGCAATCATATTGGTACCGGTATTGACATACAGGTCCACCTTGGAAAAACCGGCGTTTTGTTTCTTCGGCTTTAAGGTAACTACCGCAACTTTCTTTCCGCCAATCGTTTTTGTACCGGTATAACTGTACGTATACTCCTTCTCGTAGGAACCGGAAAATAGTTTTGAAGGGGAAATGGTTTGGGTCTCCGGGCTATAGGCGCTCACCTGTACTTCCTTATTTTTGGGCATATAGGTCCAAACTGACCGGGCATCGCAAATAATTTCCTGGCCGCTTTTTAACGTCACTTTATATTTATTTCCCTTCATTTGAAAAATTCCGGTTTGTGTCATTTGCTTTTTCCCGTGACCATCAATTACCGATAGGGAAAAATTAGCGCTGATCGCTTTTGCCCGCTTTAAATTGGCGCTTACCTTATCCATAATCGATTTTGCTTTGGCATCCTGCGCGTGAACGTTTGTCACGGCTACAAAACTGAGGAGCATCAATACTGACAATAACTTCTTCATATTCATATTATTTTTTCAGTGTTTAAAATGATAATCGTTTGACGCAAAAACCAACTAAAAGTTTAGTACACTAAATTAGAATGGATTAATGCGGGCAATAGTTTTGACAAAAAAGCCGCTACACTTATGCTCATAAGTAATAGCGGCCTGGTTCAATAATTCTAAAGAAGCGGGTCCGGGATTAAGCCGTTACTTTTCCTTTGGCTTTAGCGACCACTTCTTCCTCAATATTCTTCGGCGCCTGTGCATAATGGCTAAATTCCATAGTTGAAGTAGCACGACCGGAGGACAAGGAACGCAATTGCGTTACATAACCGAACATTTCGCTCAACGGTACCTTTGCTTTAATCACCTGAAGGTTATTACGGCTGTCCATACCTTCCAATAAAGCGCGACGACGATTTAAGTCACCGGTGACATCCCCCATGTACTGATCCGGTGTTAAAACTTCCACTTTCATGATCGGTTCCAGGATAATGGGTTTCGCCATTCTGCCGGCTTCACGGAAAGCGGATTTAGCACAAAGCTCAAAAGACATAGAGTCTGAATCGACCTGGTGGAAGGATCCGTCAAAAATACGAACACGCATACTTTCTACCGGATAACCGGCTAATACACCACTGCTCATAGACGTTTCAAAACCTTTCTGGATGGCAGGGATGAATTCCTTCGGAATCGCACCACCAAAGATATCATTGACAAACTGGAAAGCCCCTTTGTCTTCTTTCAGGAATTCTTCTTCCGCAGGTCCGATTTCAAACTGGATATCAGCAAATTTACCACGGCCGCCGGATTGTTTCTTATACACTTCACGATGAGTGACCTGCATGGTAAATGCTTCTTTATAAGCTACCTGAGGTGCACCTTGGTTCACATCCACTTTAAATTCCCGTTTCATACGATCTAAAATGATATCCAGGTGCAATTCGCCCATACCGCTTAATACGGTCTGCCCGGTATCTTCATCAGACTTTACGCGCAAGGTAGGATCCTCTTCCACCAATTTGGCGATAGCCATACCCATCTTGTCCACATCAGCCTGAGTTTTGGGCTCGATGGCGATGGAGATCACCGGATCAGGAATAAACATGTTTTCCAGAACGATCGGCGCTTTTTCATCGCAAAGCGTGTCCCCGGTTTTAATATCTTTAAATCCTACAGCGGCGCCAATATCGCCAGCTTCAATAAAATCAATCGGGTTTTGCTTGTTAGAATGCATCTGCATGATACGGCTGATACGCTCTTTCTTTCCCGAACGAACATTCAATACATAAGAACCGGCATCCAAATGACCCGAATACACACGGAAAAATGCCAAACGGCCTACGAAAGGATCCGTCATGATCTTAAAAGCTAAAGCGGCAAACGGTTCTTTAGCGTCAGGTTTACGAATTAATTCTTTTTCAGCATCGTCAGGATCATGGCCTATGATGGCATCAACATCTACAGGGCTGGGCAGGTAGCGGATAACACAATCCAACATTTTCTGCACTCCTTTATTTTTATAAGAAGAGCCACATACCATTGGAATAATGCTTAAATCGATGGTAGCTTTACGAATAGCTTCATGGATTTCATCTTCAGAGATTGAATTAGGGTCTTCAAAGAATTTTTCCATCAGGCTCTCATCATATTCCGCAACGGCTTCAACCAGTTCACTACGCCATTTTTGTGCTTCTTCCAGCATATCGGCAGGCACTTCGCCTTCGGTATAAGTCATTCCCAGGCTCTCGTCATCCCAAACCACGGATTTCATGGTCACCAGATCAACGACACCCTTGAAATCATCTTCAGCACCGATCGGCAACTGTAGCGGAATAGCTTTTGCGCCCAGCATATCCTTTACCTGCTGTACAACCATGAGGAAGTCCGCGCCGATACGGTCCATTTTATTAACGAACCCGATCCGCGGAACCTTATAACGGGTTGCCTGACGCCAAACAGTTTCAGATTGGGGTTCAACGCCATCTACAGCTGAAAACAAAGCCACCAGGCCATCCAATACACGCATGGAACGCTCTACCTCAATGGTAAAATCCACGTGCCCCGGAGTATCAATGATATTGAATTTGTATTTTTTAGCATCCGGAGTAGGCTTCCCCTGTACAGTCGGGAAGTTCCAGTAACAGGTTGTTGCAGCGGAAGTAATGGTAATCCCTCTTTCCTGCTCCTGCGCCATCCAGTCCATGGTAGCGCCGCCTTCGTGCACTTCCCCAATTTTATGGTTGACACCGGTATAATATAAAATACGTTCCGTAGTTGTGGTCTTACCCGCATCAATGTGGGCGGCAATTCCAAAATTTCGCTGTAAGCGTAAGTCTGACATGACAATTGAAAATTAAATATTAATATTAATTTTTTTAAGGCTGCAAAGGTAGGAAATTACTTTGATATTAGAAAAAGCCGGATCATTTGAAGAATTATTTTTGTATTATCTTACCTAACCGGCATTTCAGAGGTACTTCCTAATCTGGAAATGCCGAACAAGAATATTTTAAATATCCGAAGCCACTGCCAACGTTGCCAGGCTTATACCTGACGGCTGTGCCCCGAGCACCTCCAGGGCACAGGCCTCAAGAGTAGCGCCGGTAGTCAGGACGTCATCGACAATAAGGATATGCTTGCCTTTCATTGCTTTTCCATCCCTGAGGTGGAAGGCATTCTGCACGTTCTGCAACCGCTCCAGACGGCTTTTCCTTGTCTGGGAAGCCGTCTGGCTTACCTTAATAAGTGCCGTTTTATCGACAACCGGAAGTCCGGAGGCCCGGCTCAAAGCATATGCAATAACCGTTGCCTGATTATACCCGCGCATCCTTTGCTTTTTTGCATGGATAGGCAAGGGCATAATAATATCAATAGTCTGCAACCAATGATGCGCCAATAAATCTTCAGCAAATAAACCGCTCAGAAATATCCCCACATCCTTCCTGCCCTCATATTTAAACTGATGCAATAACCGCTGTACCCGACCATCCTGGGTGAAATATAAAAAGGCACTGGCCTTCCGGACAGGTAAACGCCCCATAAACTTCATCCACACCGGGTTTCGGTCCATCAAATGAAAATTTGTCCTTGGAAGACGCAAGCGGCATTTCAAACACAAAATCCTTTCGCCGGCCATTAAAATTTCATGGCAGCCGCTACATTGTCTTGGAAAAAACAAATTTAAAAGCTCGTCTAAAATATGAGTGTGTTTATGCAAGGCATAAAAAACCTGTTCCCGTTAAAGTTAAGAAAAATAATCCCATCATGGTCTCACGTCCTAAACATGAAAAAAAATATTTTCCGCTTCTTTTATCAATCCAGCTCTTTTTAGCGACAAATAAATTCACTAAAGACTGAAATCTTTCCTTTATTCCGCTTAAAATAACTAATTTTGAGCCTTCAAATTAAAAATAGCAAGATAATATTTTCAAAATATGGCTGAAGTAATACGCATGCCTCTATTGAGCGATACCATGAAGGAAGGTGTTATTGCAGAATGGCATAAAAAAGTTGGCGACAAAGTAAAAGCTGATGATGTCATCGCAGAAGTCGAAACCGATAAAGCCACCATGGATGTCATGCCTTATGTTGAAGGCACATTATTATATATTGGCGTCAAGAAAGGTGAAGCCGCTCCGGTCAACGGCGTCATCGCCATTGTCGGTAAAAAAGGCGAAGATTACCAGGCATTATTGGATGCTGAACAGCACGACCACCCTACTGATAAAGGGAAGCAGGCCGTCAAAGCGGAAAAAACAACAGCAGCGGACAGCCAGCCCGAAATCAAAAAGGAAAAACCATCTTCCAAAGAAGCAACGGTCATCCGGATGCCGCTGCTCAGCGACACCATGAAAGAAGGCAAGATCCTGAACTGGCTGAAAAAAGAAGGCGATGACGTAAAAGCCGATGATGCCATAGCTGAGGTGGAAACCGACAAAGCGACCATGGAAGTGATGCCTTATGTAGACGGCACCCTGCTGCACATTGGCGTTCCCGCCGGGAAAGCGGCAAAAGTCAATCAGATTATCGCCATTGTCGGCAAAAAGGGAACGGATATTTCCGCTTTGCTGGATGAAAAAGACGAAAAATCCGCCTCGGGCAGCCAACCAGCAGAAGAGAAATCCCGGGCAACGCCGTCAAATGCCGCCCAGGCCGCAACACCGCCTCATCAGGATAGTGATGACGAACGTGTTAAAGCATCTCCCCTGGCCAAAAAAATGGCCAGGGAAAAAGGCATTAGCTTGTCTTCAGTTACCGGTACCGGTGATGGTGGCAGGATCATCAAAAGGGATATCGAAAATTACAAGCCAAACGCCCAACCGTCAGCAGCAGTTGCAACTACACCAGGGCAGGAAAGCTATACCGACATCCCGTTGACGCAAATGCGCAAGACAGTGGCCCGCCGCCTGAGCGAAAGCAAATTTTCAGCACCGCATTTCTACCTGAAGATGTCGGTAAAAATGGACGACGCCATTGCCGCACGTAAGACCATGAACGCGGTTTCCCCGGTAAAAATCTCTTTTAATGACTTCATCTTAAAAGCCTGCGCCATGGCCCTACGCCAGCATCCGGAAGTGAACAGTTCCTGGATGGGCGATTTTATCCGCCAGAACAACCATATCAGCGTCGGTACGGCGGTAGCCATTCCCGAAGGCCTTATCGTGCCGGTTATTAAATTTACCGACACCAAATCACTGGCACAGATTGCGCAGGAAGCCGGCGAGCTGATTGAAAAAGCCAGGAATAAAAAATTGCAACCCCAGGAATTTACAGGCAATACGTTTACCGTATCCAACTTAGGGATGATGGATATAGATGACTTTACCGCCATCATCAATCCGCCAGACAGCTGCATCCTTGCCGTTGGCAAGATCAACCCCGAGCCGGTTGTCGAAAACGGCGAGGTGGTGGTGCGCCATATCCTGAAAATAACCTTAAGCTGTGACCACCGCGTGGTGGACGGCGCCAAGGGAGCGGCATTCCTGCAAACCTTAAAAAGCTATATAGAAAATCCCGTAACCATGCTGGTATAAGCCCAAGGGTAGATTTAACCATACAAGGCCGTTTGCTTTAAGGATAATACGCCCTGAAAAGCAGACGGCTTCTTACCTTTATGCCATAATTCTTCAGCAAATGCCCCGTAAAACTAAAAAAAAGCCAGGTCTTAAAAGATACGTATTGTCGCCGATCCGTGAATTTATTCAGGACAGCCGGGCGGTGGGTATTGTATTGATCATCTGTACTTTCATCTCTTTATTCATTGCCAATTCGGGCTTCAATGTAGCCTATCTTAACTTTTGGGCAGCGCCAATACATACTCCCATAAGCGGCCTGGCCGTTCCGCACGACCTGACAGCCTTTGTCAATGATGCGCTAATGGCTGTTTTCTTCTTTCTGGCAGGTATGGAAATCAAAAGGGAAATGCTTATCGGGGAGTTATCCAGTATCCGGCAGTCGGCTTTGCCGGTTATTGCTGCGATTGGCGGCATGATCATACCCGCAACTATTTACCTTTTCTGGAATCATGATACGTCTTTGGCCCATGGCTGGGGGATTCCGATGGCTACGGATATCGCCTTTTCGCTGGGAATTTTATCGCTTTTGGGCAAAGGGGTTCCCATGCCTCTAAAGATACTCTTAACGGCTTTAGCCATTATTGACGATCTCGGTGCCATTATCGCCATCGCCGTTTTTTATACGGCAGATATCCACTGGCTGTATCTTGGGCTGGCAGGTTGTTGTTTATTGATTTTAGTTGTCTTAAACCTATTGAAAGTCCGGCGGCTCTACCTTTATTTCTTGGCCGGCGCCGTTCTTTGGTACGGTCTGTTCAACTCGGGCGTTCATGCCACCCTGGCCGGCGTCCTGCTGGCTTTTACCATTCCGCTTTCCAGAATCCCAAAGTTGGAGCACCACATCCATGACCCGGTCAACTTTATCATTCTTCCTGTTTTTGCCTTAGCCAATACTGCCATTCCACTGCCCGCGCACACCTGGAGCAGCTTATTAAAAGAAACGACCACCTACGGTATTGCCGGCGGGCTGATCCTGGGCAAGCCGTTAGGGATATTCCTGTTTGCTTTCCTGGCCGTAAAATTAAAACTGGCCCGGCTGCCCAAGGGTTTAAACTGGCGCCACGTGGTCGGTATGGGTATGATTGCCGGTATCGGTTTTACCATGTCCATATTCATCTCCATGCTGGCCTTTAACGACCCGGCTGACCAGGTATCTGCAAAAATTGCCGTCCTGGCAGCCTCCTTAATTTCGGCAATAACCGGTTACCTGTACCTAAAACGGGTCTTCAAAAAGGCCTTTTAATTTATTTCAGAAAAGGTTGGCGCCAACCCTTCGATGCTCCTTTAGGAATAGAAAGGCTCTTCCAGCCTTCATTCTGAATAACTTTGGCGATGTACACCATCTGGCCGACATGACCTGCATAATGCGCCAACTGACGGTTGAAGGCGGCCACAATGCTATGAGGCTCCTGGCGGATGACAGCCTTACCGTTTTCCACCACATCATCCGTTAAGGAATTGAACGCCGTGAACAGGCAGGTCCAGCCTTTTTCCCAGGCAGCGATAATTTCTTCCTTAGTGACCAGGGTATCTTCAAACTCGCCATCCCGGTCACGCCATTCTTTCTCGCCGTCCGTTGTCAGGAAATCGGTGAAGCGGGATAGCATATTGCCGCTCATATGCTTCACCAAAACGGCGATGCTGTTCGATTCCGAGGAGGGGCAATAATGCAGTTCTTCAGTAGAAAGCCGTTCCAGAACGGCATCGCCCATTTTTTTATACATTTCAAAGATCTTTCGGGTGACCTGGGTGTATTCGCTGGCAAGGCTCATGATCATCTACTTTTTAGAATTAAAAAGCTAAGATAAAAGTATTCCTGCTGATGGCCTAAAATTGTGACCTCATAAAAATCAAACATTCCTTGTGGAGCGGACAATTTTTTTTAGGTCAAATTATTTAGAGGAATATTACTTTTGCAGTTTACGAGGAATCCGTTTTTTCATTTTTTAGCAAATTGTAAATGACCAATTCTTATCGCGGCCTTGTGGATCAAACCTTTGATTTTCCACAAAAAGGTTTTGAAGTTACCGACAACTATCTGCAGTTCAACGATATCAACATCAAAAAGCTGATTGATAAATACGGGACTCCTTTCAAGCTGACTTATTTACCTAAGATTGGCGAACAAATTCAGGCAGCAAAGAAAATGTTCGGCGATGCCATAAAGAAGCACCGGTACGATGGCAAATATTTTTATTGTTATTGCACCAAGAGCTCCCATTTTTCTTTTATTGTCGAAGAGACTTTAAAAAATGACGTGCATTTGGAAACGTCCTTTGCTTATGATATTGATTTGATCAGGGAGCTTTACAAAAAACAAAAGATCAATAAGGAAACCTTTATTATCTGCAACGGCTTCAAAACAAAGCCCTATACACGAAATATAGCCAAACTCGTCAATGACGGCTTCAAAAACGTATTACCTATCCTGGATAACGTGCAGGAATTGGAAGAATACAGCCGGTCCATTCGTACAGACGCTCCGGTAAAAGTAGGGATCCGCATCGCCGCGGAAGAAGAACCCACATTTGATTTTTATACCTCCAGGCTGGGTATCCGCAAAAGAGATATCCTGGAATTTTATGTAGATAAGCTAAAAGGGAATGCCAAGTTCCAGCTTAAGATGCTTCATTTCTTTATGAACAAAGGCATTAAAGATGATATCTATTACTGGAGCGAGCTGAACAAGGTGTTGAATATCTACTGCCAACTCAAAAAAATCTGCCCGGAACTGGACAGTGTGAACATCGGCGGCGGATTTCCCATCAAGCATTCCCTGAGCTTTGACTATGACTATAATTATATGGTCAACGAAATCATTTCCACCATTAAAAAGGTTTGCCGGAAAAATAAGATTCCCGTACCCAATATCTATACCGAATTCGGCTCATACACTGTTGGAGAATCCGGGGCTGTGGTTTATAGCGTGCTCAACGAAAAAATGCAGAATGACCGGGAAATATGGTATATGATCGACAGCTCTTTCATTACCACCCTGCCCGACACCTGGGGGATTGGCGAAAAATTCCTGATGCTGCCCATCAACCGCTGGGATGAGGAATACCAGGAAGTGCATCTGGGCGGGCTAACCTGCGACAGCCACGACTTTTATACCTCTGAAGAGCATATCAACGCCGTATTTTTACCGAAAGTCGGCCATGCCGCTAAGGACGAACCTTTATATATCGGTTTCTTTCACACCGGCGCCTATCAGGATCAGCTGGCGGGCTACGGGGGCATTAAACACTGCATGATCCCGTCGCCTAAACATATTGTTGTTGACAAGAACGAAAAGGGAGAATTAGTGGACTGGCTATATGCCAGGGAACAAAGTCCCAAGAGCATGTTGAAGATCCTCGGATATATAAAATAATAACAGAAGGAAAATCCAACCGATGATAATAAGTAAATTCCGCCATCGGAAACCTTCATTCAGAAGCTTTTGCTAAAGTAAAGCCGAAGGAAGACCCCACTTCCGGGTGGCTCCGGACGTTAATGGTCTGTCCGTGCGCTTCAATAATATGTTTGACGATGGCTAAGCCCAGACCGGTGCCGCCTACCTGTCGATTCCGGCTTTTATCAACCCGGTAGAAACGTTCGAATATCCGGGATAGATGCTGCTCCGGAATGCCAATACCGTCATCGGATACCTCTATATAAACATGCTGCTCATCCATCTGATAACAGCCGATAACAATATGTCCTCCCGTTTTACCATATTTAATCGCATTGTCCACCAGATTAATCAGCACCCGTTTTATTTTCCCTTTATCCGCACGGACCCGCAATGCGATTTCCGTACCTTTTTTAACCTGTAAGCTGATCTTATTTTTTTCAGCTTTCAACGCCAATTCTTCAAATACCTCCTTCACAACATTTTGTATGATAAAAACTTCCTCATGAATCAATTCCTGTCCTAACTCCAGCTTTGATATCTGATCCAAATCATCCACCAGATTCACTAACCGCTGAACCCCTTTGTCCGCGTTTTGTAAAAACTTTTCTCTCAATTGCGCATCAGCAGTACCATCTTCCAAGACCGAATGGATATAGCCCTGAATGGTAAAAATAGGGGTGCGCAACTCATGGCTCAGGTTTTGCAAAAATTCTTTTCGAAATTGCTCATTCTTTTGCAGCAATTCAATTTCCCCGCGTTTTTCGCTGGCCCAACGCTCAACATCCCGATTAACTTCCTCGATTGATTTTTGCGGCAGGATTTTCTGATAAAAAAAAGTTTCGCGTTTTGTGGCTTTTGTTTGGTAAATGATCTTATAGATCAGCTTTATCTTCCGGTAAATAAAATACTTGAGCGTGTAATAAAAAATACAATAGGCGCAAATAAAAACGGTGCCAAGTACCGATAAAAACCAATACCAAACCTGTGTAAAAAACAGACTGAGCAAGGCCACAATGAAGGCTAGCGTCAAAGACGCAAAAAAAGCCAGCTGCCTAGGCGACGTGTTTTTAGACGCGAAAAGTGCCATGGATTTATATTTTATGGGGAAGTTAGCCATTTTTTCATAAACCAATAGGCATAAAAATTGCAGTATCTCAAATGCCGCTTTATATTTGTGTTCAATTCCTTTATCCTCAATATCATTAAATGTCCTCCATAAACCAGAACCCGCGCCCCTGGATTATCCGCTTAGTATTTCTTACGCTGGCCGTCATTCTGATAGGGCGGCTTTTTGAAATGCAGGTACTGGACAATAAGTATAAAATAATGGCCAACGACCAGGCCATTATCAAGAAAACCATCTTCCCTCCCCGGGGCATTATTCTGGACCGGAACGGGGTCAGTATCGTAACAAATGCCCTGACTTACGACCTGGTCGTTACGCCTGCCAAGATCCAGGATTTTGACACGACTTCTTTTTGCCGGTTAATGAACATAACGCCGAACCAATTTTCAGAGACGCTAAAAAAGATTATTGCCCGTAATGGCCCTGTCCGGCCATCGGTCTTTACCCCTTACCTCAATGAAACGGAAAATGCTCGTTTGCAGGAAAATATTTACCGGTTTCCCGGTTTCGAGCTTAGGGCGCACTATTCCAGGAGCTACCCCGCCGGCATTGCCCCGCATGTGGTCGGGTACATTCACGAGATCAGTAAAAGAATGCTGAAGATGCCCCGTTACAGCTCCTATCAGTCGGGCGATTATGTCGGCATATCAGGGCTTGAAAGCGTTTACGAAGAAGAGCTCAGAGGCCAGAGAGGGGTATCCTTCATTGTACGTGACGTGCTCAACAGGCCCAGGCATGAATACATGAACGGCGAGCTGGATACGCCTGCCATTGCCGGTAAAACCCTGAAGCTTTATTTAGACGCCAAGCTACAAAAGCTGGGCGAAACCCTTATGCAAAACAAGATTGGCAGCATTGTAGCTATTGACCCCAAAACCGGCGGCATTTTAGCTATGGTATCTTCGCCGAGCTACGACCCGGCGCTCTTGTCAGGCGGTGATTTCAGTAAAAATTATTCCCGGCTTTCGCAAAAATTTACACGTCCCTTGTTCAACTATGCCACTCAGGCACAATACCCGCCGGGCTCCACGTTCAAGCCTGTTGATGCCGTTATTGCTTTAGACCTGGGAGTTATTACGCCAAAATTCGGCTATCCCTGTCGTGGAGGATACTACGCCTGTGGCAGAAGGATCGGCTGCACCGAAACCTGGGCGGGCCATGCGGCCGACCTGGAACTGGCGCTGGCATGGTCCTGCAATTCCTATTTCTGTGATGTTTTCAGAAGGATCGTGGATGCCCAACAATGGAAAGGCGGTGTACATGAAGGTCTTCAGAAATGGCATGATTATTTATATTCCTTTGGGCTGGGCCATCCATTAGGTGTAGATATTACGGGGGAATACGGCGGAAATATCCCGGATTCTGCCTACTACAATAGCGTTTATGGCAATTATTGGAACTCCTGCAATATGGTTACGGACGGCATCGGCCAGGGCGAAGTAACCGAAACCCCTCTTCAAATGGCCAATGTCGTAGCCATGATCGCTAACAGGGGCTATTATTATACGCCTCATTTCGTACAAAGCATTGGCGGCAATCCGCGGGATCCCGCCCTGGCAAAATACCTCATTAAACGACAGGTAACCCATGTTCCCTATTCGGTTTTCACGCCGGTCATTCAGGGTATGGAAGATGTGGTTAAAAGCGGTACCGGCCGTATCGCCCAATTACCGGGAATCGCCGTGTGCGGCAAAACAGGCACTGCGGAAAATTATGGTATTATCAACGGCCAAAGAGTGAAATTGGACAACCATTCGGTCTTTGTTTGTTTCGCTCCTAAGGATGATCCCAAAATTGTCATCGCAACTGTAGTCCAAAATGCCGGTTATGGCGCTACCTGGGCAGCCCCTATTTCCAGCCTTATCATGGAACAATATTTAACCGATACCATAAAGCGAGCCGCTCTTCTGGAAAGAATGGAAAAAGCCAATACCATAAAAAATTACATACGCGTCATCGATTCTTTTCAGAGACAAAAAGATTACATGCGTTATATGCTCAAAACGGCTAATAACCGAACCAGAGACAGCATTCGCCGCCAAAGGGATACGATGCTGGTGAAACAAATCTTACGAGATTATTACAGAATAAAAATTCCGAAAACTTCTTATCTCAAAGCCATCCAACATGAAGAATAATGCCCGGAAGCCCGTAGCCGCCCGTATTGACTGGCTGGTGCTCTTTCTCTATATCATCTTGGTATTAGTGGGGGTGGCCGCCGTATATTCTGTCGAATATACCAGCTTCAGCGAACCTTTCTTTAATTTCAGTAAGAGCCATATGCGGCAACTGACATGGTTTGTCATCTCATTAATTTTTGGCTTGATTATCCTGCTCACCGACAGCAAATTTTTTTACTCGGTAGCCTACCTTTTGTATTTTATCGGCCTGCTGTTGCTTTTCGCCACCTTTGCCGTTGGCTCAAACGTCAAAGGCTCACACAGCTTTATTAAATTCGGTAGCTTTTCCTTTCAACCGGGGGAGGTATGTAAATTGTTTACGGCATTGGCCATTGCCAGGTTTTTAGCCTCATCGGAAACTAATTTTAAAACCCTCAAAGACAGGCTTATCGGAACAGCCATTGCCCTGGTGCCCGCCGTTATCATACTGGCACAAAATGAAACCGGTCTGGCATTGGTCTATTTTGCTTTCTTTATTGCCATGTATCGTGAAGGCCTGCCCAATGCCATACTGATTGGCGGTTTCCTCATTGCGGGACTGTTTATTTCTTCCTTGCTCATTAAACAATGGCCATTATTTTTCATTATCACCGGCTTGGCTCTGCTCATTGTATGGTTTGGCCGAAGACAGATCCGCCGAAGCCCGTTATTACTCATTATTGTCATTTCCACCTGGGGGCTTTCTGTCTTATTTGCCAATGTCATTGTTCCCTTTACCTTTAAGCATGTATTCCACGCTTACCAGGTTGAGCGTATATATTCGATGCTGGGCCAGGAGGTACCGGAAGACTTTCTGCAACCTGGCGAAACCCCTCAGGGCATCAGCGATTACAATGTCCGCCAGTCTAAAATTGCCATTGGCAGCGGCGGCCTGCTGGGTAAAGGCTTTATGCATGGCACCCAGACCAAATATTCTTTTGTTCCGGAGCAAAACACCGACTTTGTATTTTGTGGTATCGGGGAGCAATTCGGCTTTTTGGGAAGCGCCGGCCTGGTGCTCATTTATTTAGTGCTCTTATTACGCATTATCTATATTGCCGAACGGCAGCGCTCAACATTCAGCAGGGTGTACGCCTATTGTGTGGCCTCGATTCTCTTTTTCCATCTGGCCATTAATTTATCCATGACCATGGGGCTGGCGCCGGTTATCGGGATTACGCTACCCATGCTTAGCTATGGTGGAACATCTTTACTGGCCTTCAGCATCATGCTTTTCATCCTGCTCAGGCTGGATGCAGACCGGCAAATGTTAATCCGTTAAACAGGGAAGCTGATAATCCCAGATTTTCTTTATAATTTTGCTATCCACACCCAAAGGAGCACATGAGTATTCAAAGCAATTATGTAGCTATCCTGGCGGGCGGCGTAGGTAGCCGCTTCTGGCCGGAAAGCCGTCAGAAGACCCCCAAGCAGTTTTTGGATATTTTAGGTACGGGTAAAACAATGCTCCAGGCCACTTATAACCGCTATTCTTATACCTTCCCGAAAGAAAACATTTTCGTCATTACCCATGAATCTTACCTGGACATGGTGCGGCAAAACCTGCCGGATATGCCCATAGAAAATATCATTTGTGAGCCCTCTAGAAAAAATACGGCAGCTTCTGCCGGGTATATCGCCTATAAGCTCATTCAGAAAGATGCTCATGCCAATATCCTCATCAGCCCGGTGGATCATATCATCATTGATGAACGCGCTTTCGAACGGCAGATCTTTGAAGCCTTCGACTTTACGGCACATCATGACGCCTTGCTGACCCTAGGCATTAAACCCACCCGTCCGGATTCCGGCTATAGCTATATCCAATACAAATCCGAAAGCGAACAGGAAAATATCTATAAGGTCAAAACATTTACGGAAAAGCCCGGCATAGATTTAGCCAGAACATTTCTGAAATCAGGCGATTTTCTCTGGAATTCCGGCATTTTCATTTGGCGGGCGCAAACCATTATCGACGCTTTTAAAAAATATTTACCGGAGCTGCATGAAGTCTTCCAACAGGCGGAAAGCTTTTTCTGCACGGAAGGCGAAAAGCAGATGATGGAATTGCTCTACGCCCAGTTGACCAATATCTCTCTGGACTACGGTATCCTGGAAAGGGCCCAAAACATTTATGTTTCGCCATCTTTCTTTGGCTGGAGCGATCTGGGCAGCTGGTCGTCCGCCTATGAGCATTCTGAAAAAGATTACCTCGGCAATGCCAGCCCTTCCAGCAATAACGTCATGATCATTGATGCAGCCAATTGTATGATCAAATCATCTAAAAATAAATTAGTGGTGTTGCAGGGTTTAGATGAATTTATTGTTGTGGACACACCGGATGTGCTCCTTATCTGCGAACGCCATAAGGAACAGCAGATCAAAGGCTATATGGCCGAAATACGGCGTAATAAAGGAGAAAAGTATTTATAAATAACAGTAAAAAAACGATCAAATTTTCATTTATGGAGCCAAAATATCAACGTGTCCTCTTAAAGTTATCAGGCGAATCGCTTATGGGCGACAAGAACTATGGTTTAGACCCTAAGATGCTTTCCCTGTATGCTGAAGAAATAAAGCAGATCGTCAAACTCGGCGTTCAGGTAGCTGTGGTCATTGGCGGCGGCAATATCTATCGCGGCATGAATGAAACCGAAACAGGCATTGAAAGGGCTCATGGTGATTATATGGGTATGCTGGCGACGGTCATCAATGGTATGGCGCTCCAGGCCGCCCTGGAAAAAATCGGGATTAAAACCCGGCTTCAAAGCGCTATTGAAATGGAGCAGGTGGCGGAACCTTATATCCGCCGGCGGGCCATCAGGCATTTGGAGAAAGGCCGTGTTGTTATTTTCGGCGCCGGCACCGGCAACCCTTATTTTACAACAGACACCGCTGGTTCACTGAGAGCTATTGAGATGAACGCGGAAGTCATTTTAAAAGGCACTCGCGTGGACGGTATTTATACCGCCGATCCCGAAAAAGACAAAACAGCGGAAAAATTAGAGCAGGTCAGCTTTGATGATGCTATCAGAAAAGGTCTTAAGGTCATGGATATGACCGCCTTTACCTTATGCCATGAAAACAATCTGCCCATTATTGTCTTCGACATCAACCGGCCCGGGAACCTGGCGGCTGTGGTCAACGGTGAAAAGATCGGTACTTTAGTCAATTAAGACATCCGAATATGACAAAAACGGAAAGATATCAGGCTGCCATCGCCTATTTTTCTGAAAAATATCCCAATGCCGAAACGGAACTCCATTACAAAAATCCGTTTCAGCTCTTGGTGGCGGTTATCCTCTCCGCCCAGTGCACTGATAAAAGGGTCAATATGGTCACGCCAGATCTGTTCCAACATTTCCCGGATCCCAAAACCATGGCCAAAGCTACATTTGAAGACCTCTTTCCCCTGATCAAAAGCATCAGCTATCCCAACAGCAAAGCCAAACACCTTTTGGGTACGGCAAGATTGCTGGAGGAAAATTTTCAGGGACGAATTCCCCTGACGGTCCCGGAGCTGATGAGCCTTCCGGGCGTAGGCCGGAAAACAGCAAATGTCATCACTTCCGTCCTGGACCATCAGCCCAATATGGCTGTGGATACGCATGTTTTCCGGGTATCGGCAAGAATCGGGCTGACCACCCGCGCTACTACACCCCTTGAAGCAGAAAAACAACTGACGAAACACTTTCCCCAGGCGCTTATTCATAAAGCCCACCACTGGCTGATTCTTCATGGCCGGTATATTTGCATCGCCCGGAAACCCAAATGCAATATTTGCGGCCTGCAGGAAGCGTGCTTGTATTTCCAAAAGCACAGGCAGGAATATGAAGCGGCGGAACCATAGTATCTTCAGGAAAATGACTATTCATGAATTCTCAGCCCAATTTCCAGAACGGTAAATCCGTCTTAATAGCTACGGGGTATTCCCGAAAATAATGTAGCTTTAAACCTTAATTGAATGAATAAAAGACCCTGAATTAAGCGCTGATATTTCATGCCGGAATTTTCGGAATTGGAGATAATTGATGGCTGTTGTGCCGGAAATCGTACCTATCAAGAGTTTCTGTATAGACAATACCATACAGAGTTTTTGAAAGTATGTATGCGCTATGCACAGGACTTTCAGGACGCCGAACAGTTGCTCCAGGATGGCTTTTTAAAAATATTCCACAACATTCAGAAATTTGAACGGAAAGGTTCCTTTGAAGGCTGGATGCGGAAAATAATGGTTAATACCTGTTTGGACCATTTAAAAAGCAAATCCTTTAAAGACAAGCGGCAGCTGGCCTTTATCTCCGATTTACCGGAATTTACCGGACATCCGTGTGACGCCACGGCTTTGCAAAAAATCGCCTTTGACAATCTTGTGGCCATCATCCAAAGCCTTCCGCCTACCAGTAAAGCAGTATTTAACTTATTTGTTTTTGAGGGTTTTTCTCATAAAGAGATTGCCAAAGAGTTGAATATCAGTGAAGGCACTTCCCAATGGCACGTCAACAATGCCCGGAAAAACCTTCAACAAAAGATTATGGAACAAAATAAACCGACAGAAGAAAGCGTGCGTAACTATGGACAATAAAGTGTTTGATCAAATACTCAGGGAGCGATTTAAAAACGATACGCTTCCGGAACAAATCGACGGCTGGCAAAAGCTTTCGGCCATGCTCCCGGCTACTCGGAAACGCCGGTCCCTGGTCTATTGGAAAATTGCCGCTTCCCTATTGTTAGTATCAGGCCTAAGCATCGGTTTCAATTTCTTGTTCCGCCAATCCGGCCAAAAGCCCCTGCCTTCCGGAATCACCGGCAATCAAAGTACTCAAATTCCTACAAAAATAAGCCGATCTTCAGCCGGCATCGTTCAATCCCAAGCTACCGGCGGGGCCAACAAAGCGCTAACGACATCATCGGATGGTCCGTCAACGCCCAAAAAAGATCTTACCGGCAACACAATGACCTCTTCCGCATGGTCACGGGCCCATACTCCGGTTGGGAATCATTACGATATTACCGTCGTTTCAAAGTCACAAACAAACAAGATAATCCTCCCAAAACACCAAACGTCAGTATTACCAGGCAATAGCGAAGCGAAGCAAGATCTTCCAGCAAATACCCATAAGGCAGAGATCGCGGCAAATGATCATAACATCCCGGTTACGGCAATAGATCCCCCCGATATTGCTAAAAACCCAATACCTGGATCGGGAGCTATGCCCGCCAATCACCGCTACCGGGCAACAGCTATCGCTTTTGGCGGCGGCATGAATTATGGTGTACTCAATACGGGCTACAACCTGAACCTCACCGCCAGGCACAGCCTGGGCAGGCATATATTTATTGAAGGCGCCATTGCCTTTTTATACAATGGTCAGGCTGAAAAAAGCAGCACCTACGCGGTTCAGAATTTTTTGCCCACGCGCCCGGCACCCGGACAGGTTTCCGCCAGCCACACGACCAACCCGGCAGCCTCAAACTTTTATTATCTGTCCGTAAATCCCTCAATGGGCTATCAAATCAATAAAACCATAGCCCTGAGCGCGGGACCGGATCTACAGCAAAGAATTGCCTCCCTCGGCCAGGACGGCACCGCCATTTATACACCAGGCCGGGATCCCAGGATCATTCCGCAACTGGATTTGGGCTTCACCGGAAAAGCTGATTTTCTCATCAGCCCCAAGATCGAAACCGGTATTTTGTTTAGAAACGGCCTGAACAATTTATTGAAAAAGCCGGATTTGCACCCTTATCTTAACCGGCGCTATATCCAGGTCCAGCTCAAATACAATTTTCTTCTGGGCAAATAACAGAATGGGCATTCCCGTAAAACAAGAATGCCCGGCCGCTACAAAAGTTTCAGCCCGCATTAAAACTGGCTTAAAAAGATACTTACGCTTTCTTTAATGTGATCGATCTGCATATCGTTCAGCCCATTATGGCAGGCCAGCAAAACACCGCCGCGCATCACCCGGTCGGCTTCAGGATATCCCTCCGCGCTGGCCTTGTGGATGACATTTTTAAAGCCCGGCTGGCGCAGGATATTACCGGTAAATACGGTCCTGGTCTGAATATTCCGCTTCTCAAGAAAGATCTGGAAATCACGGCGTTTAAATGGCGCATCATCCCTGATCGTCAGCGTAAAGGCCAGCCAACCTGTGCGGGAATTGGGGAATTGCCTGGGAAGGATGAACCATTGCTCATACTGGCTGAAGAAGGCCCTCAAATTGGTAAAATTAGCCGTTCGCCTATCAATATTATGATTCAGCTTGCTCAATTGTACCAAACCAAAGGCAGCGCCAAGTTCGGAAGGTTCAATATTATAACCCGGCTCTGCAAAAACGAATTTAGCATCATAAGGAATGCCATCCACCTCCACATTGAACCGGTTTTCTATTTTTTCAGACTCAACAAAAAGCGAAGAGCTACGTCCCCAGCTCCGCAATAACTTTCCGCGACTATAAAATTCTTCCGAATTGACGCAAAGCATCCCGCCATTACCCGCACAGTTCATAATGTGTGAGCCATAAAAGCTGGTGGTGCTCATATCCGTATAACGACCTGAAGACGCTCCATCTACCTGGGCACCAATAGTATCGGCCGAATCTTCAAGCACAAATAAGCCGTGTTTATCAGCAATTTCCCGGAGTTGTTTCCAGTTGGGTAAATTACCGATCAGGTTGGGAATAATCATCGCTTTGGTTTTAGGTGTGATCATCTCCACCACCTTATCGGCGTTAATGTTATACGTCCCTTCTTCCACATCTACAAAGGCCGGTACCCATTTGCGCTTCACCTGCGGCGCTACGGTTGTGGAAAAAGTAAGCGCAGGCGTGATGATCTCAGTTCCCTCATCATAGTCCAGCAAATCAGCGGCCAGATATAAGGCCGAAGACCCGGAATTAACCCCAATACCATGTTTTTTGTTATAAAGCTCGGCCACTTTAGCCTCCAAAGCCCGAACATTTTTGCCCATTTGAGTAGAGGTCTTCAGGACTTCCACAACGGCGTCTATTTCTTCCTGGCCATGTACGGTTTGGCCATAAGGAACATGCGGATAAGTCATTTCTTTTATGCTTTCCATTATTTAAAAATTAGATAGCGAAGATATTAAACCTTATGCAGACTGACAGATTTTTTTTAACTGGAATAAACTATTGAGGCCGATGTCAGAACACCGGCCCCTGGAAAATATTGTACCTATAAAACATTGTTGTTTTACGCCCTTTGCCAATGGTAAAAATCCGCAACTGAGCTAATAGCCTTATAATGATAAACACATTATGGCTTTACTTTGACAGTACGGCTAACAGCCGTATTATCGCCGCTCAAAGGCACGCCCGCTGTATCGGTCAATTGCAAACTGATCTTTAAATCACCTTCAGGAGCGTTTTTAATAAAATAAGCCTGCCATTTGTCAATGGAAAAGCTGGTATCATTGACGATAGCCTTTACCAAAGCGTTTTTACCCAAATCGGCATGATAAACATAGAAATCCAATAGGATGTTTCTGGCATCCGCCCCCGCATATTCACCTTTAGGCCGGCTGTAAAACAACATCGGTGTTACCGGATCCGCTAATTTGTTTACTTTTCCGTTCTTATCAACTGAAAAATGGAGCAGAACGCCTGCTTTAGGCGCTTTAACCGATTCATGATAAGAGCGGGACAGGAAAGACATTAGATATTGCGGCTGATTAACCGGCACAACAAACGTATTTTCCGGCCGGTATAAAGCCACATAAGGCTGATTATCCAAAATAAAATGAATGTGCTGGCCATCTTTAGAATTGCTACAGCCTTTATGGGCCGCGTCTTCGGTTTGCCCGGTCAATTGGTAGTTCTCAACCTTATATTTAATGGTTACAGTGGCCGAATCCTTCCCTTTCATCTTTGCCGTAAGGCCCGCAATTGACAAAACCGCATCAGGAAATTTCGGAGAGGAGGTCATTGGTTCAATGGTCATGACGGCTGTAGATGTACTGTCCGAAGACTCTTGCGTCGAATCGCTGGCGGAGTTATTACAGGCAGAGAGCCCGAAGACGGTTACAAAGACAGCGGCAGCGCTGAAACCGGCAGCAGAAAATAATCGTTTCATAATCTTGAATTTTTTGATTTCTGTAAAATAACAAAATATTTATATGGCCGGCACTTAATGCTTTGGTAAAATCCATTGCCAACTTCCTGCCCAAGGCGATTCAATAAGATCCTCTCTTGAGATCACTTCCCCGATTTCCAGTCCGCCAAATGAAAAAGTCCACTCCAAAATGAAGCGGACCTCTATCAATAAAATGCTTTACTTATCCCGGGGATTAGATATGAATCGCTTCGCCCAAAGCCACTTCAATAGCGTCTTTCATGGCCTCGCTCATGGTCGGATGAGGAAAGATGGTATCTAATTGTTCATGGTAGGTCGTTTCCAATTTCCGGGCGGTTACGGTTTCGGCAATAATTTCGGTCACGTTGGCGCCGATCATGTGCGTCCCTAACCATTCGCCATATTTAGCATCGAAAATGACCTTTACAAAGCCCTCGTTAGCACCTGCAGCACTGGCCTTGCCACTGGCAGAAAAAGGAAATTTCCCCACTTTCAACTCATAACCTGCTTCTTTTGCCTGCTTCTCAGTCATGCCCACAGAAGCGATTTCCGGAGAGCAATACGTGCAGCCCGGAACATTTCCGTAATCCAATATCTCAGGCTGATGGTCAAATTTCCCATCTTTATGGGCAATGTTTTCGATGCAAATCACGCCTTCTTTCATGGCCACATGCGCCAATGCCTGGCCGGGAACAATATCGCCGATGGCGTAAATGCCATCCACATTGGTTTTATAATATGGGTCAACAATTACACGGCCCTTCTCAGTAGTAATTTTTAAATCTTCCAGACCTATATTCTCAATATTGGTGCTTACCCCAGCCGCGCTGAGCAAGATATCGGCTTCCAAAGTAATATCGCCTTTTTCCGTCTTAACGGTAGCTTTGACGCCATTCCCGGACACATCCGCTTTGGTCACGGAAGCGTTGGTCATGATCTCTATACCTTTTTTCTTGAATGATTTTTCCAATTCTTTTGAAATGTCCTCATCTTCAACCGGCACTATACGCGGCATATATTCCACAATGGTTACTTTAGTACCAATGCTGTTGTAGAAATAAGCAAATTCCACCCCAATAGCGCCACTGCCCACCACAATCATGGTTTTAGGCTGCGAAGATAAGGTCATGGCTTCACGATAGCCGATGATCTTCTTACCGTCAATAGGCATTGAGGGTAATTCACGACTGCGGGCGCCGGTAGCCAGAATGACGTGCTTAGCGGAATGCGCAGTCATTTTACCGTCAGCATCCGTAACCTCAACTTCTTTTTTAGCGTTTAATTTAGCCGATCCTTTAATAACTTCAATTTTATTTTTGCGCATCAGGAACTGAACGCCTTTGCTCATCTTATCGGCAACACCCCGGCTACGCTGCACAATTTTATCAAAATCCGCTTTGGCAGTGCCTTCTACAGAAACACCATAGTCTTGGGCATGGCTGATATATTCAAAAACCTGGGCCGACTTCAATAAGGCTTTCGTAGGAATACAACCCCAGTTCAAGCAAATGCCGCCAAGATTTTCCCTTTCAACAATAGCCGTTTTATATCCCAGCTGAGATGCGCGAATAGCGGTTACATATCCGCCAGGACCACTACCGATAACGATAACATCGTAGTTCATAAATCTGTTTTATTTTTTGAATGGTATGATAGTATTAAAAAACAAGGCAAATGTAGGAAATAATATCTGAAAATAAGAGCTGGAAGCCGCTTGTGTTTACAGGAGCCATAAGGCTATATGGAACGGTCCTGACAGCTGGAACATTCATAAAAAAAACAGCTCCGTTCAAAACAAAAACGGAGCTGTCGGAAAACTTATAAAATAAATGCTTCTAGCGTACCAGTTCGACCTTGCGGCTTTGCCATCCGGCTTTGGTTTTGACACGTAATAAATATATCCCTGACGGTAAATTACCCGTCCGTACCTTCACCTTATTTTGACCTGACGGGCCATATCCTGCTTTTTCCACTTCCCGGCCGGAAATATCGTAAAGCGCAGCTTGTTCAATAGTGTTTTGATCAGCCACCTGCAACATCAGGTAATCCTTAGCCGGATTAGGATAGACCGTCAGCACGGAGGCAGCGTCCGCAACGGTAACCACACCGGTCTTCGTATCGATCTCAATAGGCAGGGTTACGGTATAGCTGCCACAGGTGTTATATACCGTCAGCGTAACAATATACACCCCGCCGTTGATATCATAAGTATGGGTAGGATTAAAATCGGTTGACTCCGGGCTACCGTCCCCAAAATTCCAAAGACAGCTCTGAAC
Source organism: Edaphocola sp. (assembly GCA_035708205.1). Lineage (GTDB taxonomy): Bacteria > Bacteroidota > Bacteroidia > Chitinophagales > Chitinophagaceae > DASSSY01. The sequence continues at coordinate 521,668 of DASSSY010000004.1, read as the reverse complement.
ATCTATAGGATGATTCAGATGGAAAACCACCTGGCCCAAACGCTCGTAAAATTGCGGAATAAAGTTAAACCCGTTCACATAGGGCTGGCCAATAAAGGCCAGATGCATCGTATCACCGGACACGCAACCATACTTATCGGTCACCACAACCGAATACCGGCCGCTATCGGTAGTACCGATCATCCTGGTGGTATCGCCCGTATTCCACACATAGCTGCTGCCGGGGTTATGCGCATCCAAAGTAATGGCATTGTTGCCGCAAATAGCCGTATCACCCCCGAGATCTACCACTGGCAACGGCCGGGAGACAACATTGGTCTGGAAATTCCCCACACAACCGTCTGTACTGGTTACGGCAACAGAATAATTGCCCCCCGCCCCGACTTTGATCGTTTGCGTATTATCTCCCGTATTCCAGCTATAGGAGGAACCGATATTGGCAGCATCCAGAATAATGCTGTCCCCAACGCAAAGATTGCTGATAACCGGAAGACTGTCCTCCGGCTGGATACCGCTATTCAAAACGACAGTGTCTGCATTGCTGCAATTATTACCATCCGTTACTTTGACATAATACACGCCTGAAGAAGTCGCATGAATGGTCTGGGTTGTCGCGCCGCTACTCCATAAATAAGTATCTCCGGGGTTCTCCGCATCCAAAGTAATTGATGTGCCCTGGCAGATCACCGTATCATTGCCCAGATCCACCGTTGGCAGCTGGTGTACCGTAGCGGCCACTAATTGCCGCGTACCTGTTTCACAGGTTGCCTGATAATGCGCCGCGGCGGCAACATAATAATTCTGGGAAGCCGTAAGCGCGGCTGTCGTAAAACTGTTACCCGTGTCTAAAGGGCTTCCGCCCGTGGCGGCGGCATACCAGCGAACAATGCCTGAACTTGGCTGTGCGTGCAGGGTTATGACACCTTTACCGCAACGTTCACCGTCCGTAGTAGAGGTAATGGTCGGAGCCGTGCCACAATCGGAAGAAAAAGTTTTTGGTCCTGACCAAAGGCTTGTATCACCAGGCCCGCAAATGGCTCTTACATGAAACTCATAACCGGTTGCCGCAGTAAGACCTGTAATGGTCTTGGGATTGGTTGTTGTAAAAACATGCGTACCGCCGGCTGCGCTTGTACCGGCAGGGCCGTAAGAGATTTCCCATTGCGTGGCACTGCCTGCTTCCGTCCAGCCCAAATCCGCGCTTGTGGTGGTGATATTCGCCGTCGTAAGGGCCGTCGGCTGCGGGCAGGTTATGGCTGATTCTTCAATGCTCAGGGCAAAGATGTTAAGCACCGATCCCGTAGAACTACCACCTGTTCGCTCAAATTCAACGCTGGATATGGTTTTGGCCTGGTTAGCAGTTGTGATGGCAATGGAATACTGGTAAAGATTCGGCCCGTTAAAAGCATTATCTAAAAGATTATTGAGTCTATTGACCCTCTGAAACCCGGTTAAAGCGACATTGGTACCGCCATACCAGTCTGAAACCGTCATGGAAGACTGTGACTGAGTCGTGCCATCCGAAAAATTAATGGTTACGGTCATCGTGGAGCTGCCGCTCCCGGTAACGGCCAATATATAAAGCGTTTGCGCTGCAACAGGTGTTTGTAAATCTAAGGTACCGTTATTGCTACCCGTCAGCCGAAGAGAATTATTGCTACTGTAATCCGCTAACTGGAACTGTAGTCCTGTTGTCAGCGCGCTATTAACGATGCCATCGGCAGGCAACCCGGTCGTAATGCCCGTAGCGGATGAGCTGGATTGCCACCCGTTCGAAACATAAGCATAGTTCGCACCATCCACATCATTGCTGGTTGTAGTCGATGCGGACCCTACTCCATTGGCAATGACATCTGCGTTATAGCCGCTGCTGATGGACAACGTGTCATAAGTGGCAAAAGCGGCGGAACTACCAAAAAGGGTTGCCAAAACGAAACATAGAAGTTTTTTCATCTCCAATATTTAATTACCGTCTAAAAAGTATTCCTTAAAATAAAACCAGCAATCATCCGAAACGATCACTACATGATTTTGTCCGCAAGTAACAAAATTTAATAGTGAAATGCAAACAAAGGTTAAAGTTAATTTACTTTTATGAGACGGCAAAATTTCCTGAAAAGTTGGAAAAAAGATATTTCCGGGCCGGAACAGACGGAAAGGCTGGCGGCTATAGATATTTTTGGACATTTAAATAATTGCGGACATAATCCGCTACTCCACCCTCCAAAGTATAAAATGCCGAGCCGTAACCTGCGGATCCAAGCTTTCGCATATCAGCTTCGGTAAAGTATTGATAGTTATCCCTGATATCTAATGGTGTATCAATAAATTGGATATCGACAGGTTCCTGAAGGCTGTCAAAAACCGCCTTAGCCAGATCATAAAAGCTACGCGCCTGCCCTGTACCTAAATTGTAAAGTCCCGACAGCGGCTTATGGTTCATCAGCCAAGAACAAACCTTCAGAACGTCTTTAACATAAATAAAATCCCGGAGTTGCCCGCCATCCTGGTAATCGGGACGATGGGATTTAAAGAGACAGACATGACCTGTTTCCCGGATTTGATTAAAAGCATGGAATATTACGGAAGCCATGCGGCCTTTATGGTATTCATTAGGACCATAAACATTAAAAAATTTCAGGCCGGCCCAAAAAGGAGGCTGCCGCTCCTGCCGGATGACCCAACGGTCAAATTCATTTTTGGAAATACCATAGGCATTCAAAGGCTGAAGCTGATCGGATAAGGATTCGTCATCCTTATAGCCCCATTCGCCACTGCCATAAGTGGCCGCTGAAGAAGCATACACCAAGGGAATGTTCTCCTGTACGCAAAATGTCCAGACTTGCTGTGAATAAATCAAATTAAGCTTTTCCAACAACCTGTAATCTTGTTCTGTAGTGTCCGTGCGCGCGCCTAAATGGAAGAAATATTGAATCCTCCCGGCATAATGGGACATACGGTCCAGAAAATCAGAACGGTCAACTTTTTCAAGATAACTTTTCTCCAGGAAATTAGCTGTTTTTTCGGGATGAGAAAAATCATCTATCAAGATCAGGTTGGCATAGCCCAATCCATTCAGGTACCCGGCAAGACAGCTTCCAATGAAACCTGCCGCACCGGTAATAGCAATGACTGCATCCTTTTGCATCGAACCCATCAGTATTTAATGTGCCTGATGGTGTTCTTCCGGGGTAGTGGCCGGCTGTTCCCCAGCAGGTGTATGATGACGTTCATGGGCAGCTTCTTCCATCTCCGTTCTTTCCGTCTGCGTGACCGGCTGGAAACGAGGTGCTTGGATCCGTAAATAGTTAGCAGCGGAAATGATCAGGATAATAATAATTGCCACAAATCCGAACGCGGCCATTGAAGAATTCCTGTTTTTCCGGTTGGTTGTCGTAATATCGTGTGACATATCTTTTCGGTTTCTCCGGGCAAAAATAAAAATTTTGTGCTAATAATACACCGCATTTTCAAGAATTCTTTTATAGTAAGGCCATGAAAATACAGGAAACAACCCGAACAGTATTTGAATACAGAAGTAAAAATGCCATAATATAATCACATCCAAATTAAAAGATTCCTAAAAAGAGGCTCTTATTTTTTGCTTAATTATTTTTAATTTGTATCTTGTACCGTTAATTAATATTAATTAATCATCGTTTTCACAAATTAAACAGACAAGGCATGATTAAAAATTTTACCTGGCGGTTGTCCTTATATACCGCAATGACAATCTTAGGGGTATTTTTCGCTTCCTCAGCTGTCCAGGCCCAATTATCTGTAGACATTGGCCCAACATCAGGAAGTTCAAGCTATTACTACGGCCCATACTATAGGAGCTCTTCCTCTTCCACTTTTGACTATTCCCGTTACGCCTATTTATATACGGCATCAGAGCTAAACATCCCTCCGGGCGCCGTTATTACAAAAGTAGCCTGGCTAAAAGAATCGGGCACCATTTCAGGCAACAATACTTTCCAGATCTGGATGGAGAACAACAACGCTAGTTCCTTATCCAGCGAAACATGGAGCACACTTATTGGTTCGGCAACACAGGTTTACACATCCACAACGCAATCTTTCCCTGCCGGGAACGATTCTTATGAAGAATTTGAATTTCCCACCCCATTCCTGTATTCAGGCGGCTCTTTAGAGATCATAACCGATCATGAAATGGCTGGTACACCAAGCGGGGCAAATGAATTTTATTATGAAACAGCTACCGATATGGCCATTGGCTGGGCGGCAAGCACCGCCCCCAGCGCCTCTACCACAATTGGCAGTAGCTCACTATATAATGACCATCGACCGACTATCCGGATTACCTACAGGATACCAGCCGGAAATAACGCCGGTATAACTGAGTTATCCTCTCCTGTAAGTTTCTGCCCCGGCCCTCAGGATATAAAAGTTAAGGTAGTAAACAACGGTATCAATATCATTGATTCCGTAAAAATCGGCTGGGAATTGGATGGTGTGGCACAACCGTCCTACAATTTAACCCAGACCTTAGATACTTTCGGCGGTTCAGGCCTTATGGAAAGAGAGGTCACCTTGGGCAACCACATTTTTACCTCTGCCCCGGTCAGCTTTAAAGCATGGACTTACTTACCCAATGGCGTAGTCGATACCGCTAATTTCAACGATACGATTTCTTTGGTATTACATTCCTCTATGTCCGGCACATATACAATAGACGCCGGATCAACAGCGAGCGCCACGAATTACCAGACCATTGACAGCTTGATTACCGATCTGGAGCAATACGGCGTTTGCGGACCGGTCACGGCAAACGTCGTTGCCGGCTCGGGGCCATATATCGAATTGGTCAATATCGGGAATATCGCCGGTGCCAGCGCGGTGAATACCATACGGATCAATGGGAACGGTGAAACCGTTCAATATACAAATACCTCTTCCGGCAGGCAATTACTGACCCTGGACGGTGCCAAATATGTAACGATCGATAGCCTGAAATTCAAGGCACTGGCAACGGATTACGGCTGGGGAGCCCTAATAACGAATGGCTCAGCGTATGACAGCATTATGCACTGCGAGTTCGATCTGTCATCAATTACGGCGACATCCTCTGCAAACAGCAGTGGTATCTGCTTTAGCGCCTCCACTACATCGGCCTTATCATCCGGCACAAACGGGACACATTGCTATATCGGTTATAACCATCTTAAAGGCACCACCGGCTCCGGCGGCTATTATTATGGCATAACGATTTACGGGCCTTCGGATAGCAACATTGTCGAACACAATATTGTTGAGAACTTTTATTATTACGGTATTTACAATTATGATGCGACAGGGACAAAGCTCCTTTATAATGATGTCAACCGCGCCGGGAAAACCAGTGTAACAACATTCTATGGCATTTACAATAGTGGTGTAACACCTGGAACAGAGATCATCGGCAACCGGGTTCATGCACCCGGTGGTACAAATGGCGGTACCTCAAGTTGCTATGCGATGTACCTGTTAGGAGACGGCGAGGCAACGGATCCCGTGCTGATAGCCAACAATGCCGTTTATGACATCAATCAGGGCGGAACGGTTTATTCTATGTACCTGTCCACATCGCCTTATAATTTAGTATATAATAATACCGTCAACCTTGACCAGAGCCTGAGCAGCTCTTCTACAAATTACGGCATTTACGCATCAGGGACCAATACCGGAACAGAGATCAAAAACAATAATATCAGCATTACTGCCGGTGGTACCGGCACCAAATATGGTTTTTATTATTCAACTACCGCCAGCATTGACGATGCACAAAAAAATAACTTTTATGTCAATTCTACCCAAAGTGGTACCCAAAATTATGGATATTATTCGGGAGCATTTACTACCCAATCGGCTTTCCAGACAGCAAACCCTACACTAGAAGCAGGCTCTCCTGCTTCTGACCCCCAGTTTGCCAATCCCGCTAACGGTGACCTGACCCCGCAAAGCACGAACTTGCTGGGACAGGGCCTGAACCTGACCGCTTTCGTTCCTAAAGACATCAATGGCAATCCACGTCCGGCAACGCCATCTATCGGTGCTTTCGAACAGCCGCCAACAGGAAGCAACAACGCGGGCGCCGTGGCTCTTATCAGCCCCATGGGGAATTTCTGCCCGGGTCCGCAAATGGTTAATATTACGGTTTACAATGCCGGGGTCAACAATATTACCAGTCTTCAGGTCAACTGGTCCGTCAACGGCGTTGTCCAAACACCGGTAACATACAATGGTACGCTTGTGCCCTTAACCAGTTCCACCGGGCAAAATTCGGACACAATCGCCCTGGGAAACGCGACCTTTTCCGATAACATCCCGACTGACATTGAAGTATGGCTTTCCCTGCCGAACGGCGTAGCCGATACTGTAACCTCAAACGATAGCATTTCGGGTACATTCCAGGCCCCGCAATATACCGTTTCAACTGTATCCGATACCTTATGTGCGGGAAACAATATAACGCTTAAACTTAGTCCAAACACAGGATATACTCCTGGTGACCTGACCTGGCAAAGCTCTGGGGATGGTGCAATATGGACTGATATTACCAATTCGGATACCGCGTCCTATACAGACAGTACCCTGATAAGCTCTATCTGGTATAGGGTAAAGGTGGGCAGTTCCTCCGGCTCCTGCTATTCCGACTCTTTAAAAGTTACTGTCCTGAATTTGAACATAGATAGTGTTCATAACAACGAAAGATGCGGCCCGGGCACCGTTAATTTAGAAGCTTTTGGAACCCCCGGCGGCACCATAAGTTGGTATGATGACCCATTGGCGGCAACACCAATAGACACCGGAAGCAGTTATATGCCGTCTTTGGCAGCGACGGATACTTTTTATGTCTCTTCAGCTTTAAATAGCGGAAGTGGTGGCAATGGTATCCGCATAACAGAAATGAATATCGGCAATACCGATGGTCTGGAAATCCAAAATGTCAGCGGCTCACCGGTTGATGTTACCGGCTGGAAGGTTGCCATCAGCGATAACTATAGTACGGTTACAACGGTTAACTCAATCGTCCAAACTCTTAATGGCGTGCTTAACCCAGGGGATATTTTATCCTGGACGGACGCCTCCAGCGCTTCAAATTACTGGGGAAATAACATACTTTGGGACCCTACGGGAAAAGGATGGGCCTTAATAATAGACGCTAATAATAACGTAGTCGATTTCGTTTCCCAGGACTGGGCCGAGTCTACAATACAGACCACAACCCTTAGCATCTCGGGGGCCTCAATAGATTTAAATGGTAGCTGGATAGGGTCGGGCCTTAGCGGAAGCGCTGCGGGGTCCTCCAATTCCTTCCAAAGGACTGGCAGCTCCGATAATGATGACGCTTCTGATTTTACAATTGCCACCCCATCCATAGGTACACAAAACACCAATATCACTTTACCGTTTGTAGGGATTGGCGGTGGCTGCGAAAGCGCCCGCCAGCCTGTTATTGCAACCATTAATCCTTTACCGGCTGTTGATCTGGGCGATGATACGTCTATCTGCCCGGGCACTTCAGCCATTACTTTGGATGCCGGGAACCAGGGAACCGGTTATATCTGGAGTACGGGCGCCAGCAGCCAGACTATAACCATTGATACCGGCATGACCTATTCGGTTACGGTAACAGGGGCTAACGGCTGCACTGCTTCAGACACGATCATTGTCCAGAATGGTATTTATCCAATCCGCGTCCTTCCCCCTATGCTTTCCATGTGTTCGGGAGAAACTGATACGCTGAACGCCGGGAATACCGGAAGCAGTTATATCTGGAACACCGGCGATAACGGCCAAAAACTGGGTGTACAGGCCTCCGGAAATTATAAGGTCAGCATTACAAGCACCACCGGCTGTACCATTGAAGATTCCTCTACCGTTGTCGTACATGATCTGCCAATAGTCAACCTGGGTAACGATACGGCGCTTTGTCCTGGTGACAGCATTATCCTGGATGCCGGCAATCCGGGCAATATATTTCAATGGAACATCTCGGCGAATACGCAAACCATTTCAGCATCCGATTCCGGTATTTACGCTGTTTCAGTAACTAACACATATGGCTGCCAGCAAGCGGATAGCATTCATATAGCAACCAACCCGGCACCGGTCAGCGTCCTTCCCGATACCACTAATTGGTGTACGGGGACTACACCGGATCTGGACGCGGGCAATGCCGGAAGCACCTATGCCTGGAATACCGGGGAAATCACGCAAACCATCGCCGTCAATGATTCAGGCAGCTATACCGTAACCATCACCAACACCTATGGCTGCTCCATTACGTCAGCCACCGAGGTAGTCGTACGCCAGTCCCCGATTGTTCAGCTAAGAACAGACACCAGCATTTGCAGTGGTGTTTCCATCACCCTGGATGCCGGGACACAACCTTCGGGAAGCAGCTATGCCTGGAATAACGGCGATACCACTCAAACCACTCAGGCATTCGGAGGGGGCTTATACACCGTTACGGTTATGAACCTATACGGTTGCTCAACCTCGGATAATGTGACTATTGGTTTGTTGCCAAACCCGGTTGTGAATGGCATTAATGAAGCGCAAAACCCTGACGGATCTTTCACATTTACGGCATCAGTATTGCATAATATCAATTCCATTACGGGTTATGAATGGGATTTTGGCGATGGTAGCCCGGCCTCTACACAGGAACATCCGACACATTCCTATGCAACCAATGGCGTCTATACGGTAAGACTAATTGTGTATAGTATTTGCGGCTCGGATACTACCTACAAGGATATCCAGATTACCGTCAATGGTGTCGGGGAGATATCTCTGGATCAGGCTCAATTAAAACTATACCCCAATCCGGCTACCGATTTAATAACCATAAAAAATGAAAGCACCTTAAGGATGTCTTCCATTGAGGTCTATAATGTCTTGGGACAAAAATTATTAAGCCGGCAATTAAGCAGCGCCAATACTTATATGCTGCACACGCAAAATTTAGCCTCGGGGACGTATCAGATCAGGATCGGCTTCACAAACGGCCATTGGCTGATGCGTAAATTCGAGATCGGAAAATAGCAAATTCCATATGATTAAAAAATAAAAAGCTGCCCCAACCAGGCAGCTTTTTATTTTCCAATAGCAACCTACCCGGCTAACGCATTTTCTGTCAGGCTTAACAAAGTATCTTCAATCTCCGCTGCATTCATGCTTTGCACCAATTTACTCCTGTATTCCCGAATGTTCGGGAAACCTTTCAGATAAGGGCCATAATGTCGTCGCATCTCCAGAACTCCCAGCTTTTCTCCTTTCCAGGCTATAGAATGACGCAAATGCTGCAAACAGGCCTCCACCCGTTCCGCCAGAACCGGAGCAGGCAAATGATCGCCATTCGTTAAAAAATGCTTGATTTCCCGGAAAATCCAAGGATTGCCAATAGCCGCCCGGCCGATCATGATACCATCCACCCCATAACGATTCTTATACACCAAAGCCTTTTCAGGGGTATCGATATCACCATTACCAAAAACCGGGATATGAATACGAGGATTGTTTTTCACTTTTCCGATCAGCGTCCAGTCAGCCTCCCCCTTATACATCTGCACCCGGGTACGGCCATGAATGGACAACGCCTGGATACCTGTATCCTGAAGCCTTTCGGCCACTTCCTCAATATTCTTAGAAGATTCATCCCACCCTAAGCGGGTTTTGACCGTAACCGGCAGATGTGTTGATTGTACCACGGCCTTCGTCAGCCGGATCATCGCCGGAATGTCTTTTAAAATACCGGCGCCGGCACCTTTACATACCACTTTTTTAACCGGGCAGCCAAAATTGATATCCAGCAAATCCGGTGCGGTGGATTCGACAATCCCAGCCGAAAGCGCCATGGCCTCCTCATCCCCGCCAAAGATCTGAATGCCGACCGGCCGCTCGTAATCAAAAATATCTAATTTCTGACGGCTTTTCAAAGCGTCCCTAATGAGGCCCTCCGAAGAAATAAATTCAGTATAGAGCATGTCCGCCCCATGCTCTTTGCAAAGCTTGCGGAAAGGCGGATCGCTCACATCTTCCATTGGTGCCAGCAACAGCGGAAATTCTCCCAGGTCAATAGAGCCAATCTTTACCGGCATACAACCAACTATTAGTTAAAAATAAATTGAAGCGGCAAAGATACGAAAACCTAAGATAGGTTAGGAATTCTATATTTGAATATTGCAGCCATTACGTTAATTTTGCAATCCTCATTTCACTCGATTTCGTATCGAAAAACAGTACAATGGAAGAACGCTCGCTTAATTTTTTGGAAGAAATTATTGAAAAAGACCTTGCAGAAGGCAAATATACGACCATTCAAACCCGGTTCCCGCCGGAACCGAACGGCTATTTACACATTGGCCATGCGGCCTCCATCTGCCTTAACTTCGGACTGGCGGCCCGTTATGGCGGCAAATGCAATTTGCGTTTCGACGATACCAATCCCATTACGGAAGAGACCGAATATGTGGACAGCATCAAACAAGATATTGAATGGCTGGGCTTTAAATGGGACAATCTTCATTTCACTTCTGATTATTTCGGTAAGCTATATGAATATGCTATTATCCTTGTTAAAAAAGGACTGGCGTATGTGGATGACGCCAGCGTTGAGGAAATCGCGGCCATGAAAGGGGATATCGGCAGAGCCGGTACGGAAAGCCCCTGCCGGAACCGTTCTGTTGAGGAAAATCTTCAATTATTTGAAGAGATGAAAGCCGGGAAATATAAAGACGGCGAAAAAGTGCTCCGGGCAAAAATTGACATGGCCCACCCTAACCTGCTGATGCGCGATCCTCTGCTGTATCGTATCAAGCATGCCGCTCATCACCGCACCGCCAATAAATGGTGCATCTACCCCATGTACGATTTCGCACATGGGCAAAGCGACAGCATCGAAAATGTCACACATTCCATCTGTACCCTGGAATTCATCCATCACCGGCCGCTATACAACTGGCTGATCGAGAAATTAGAAATTTACCCTTCCCGTCAATATGAATTCGCGCGCCGAAACCTGAATTATACGGTCATGAGCAAACGCCGCTTGCTGCAATTGGTGCGTGACAAATATGTTTCCGGCTGGGACGACCCGCGGATGCCTACCATCAGCGGCTTGCGCAGGAGAGGTTATACACCGGAAAGTATCCGCCATTTTGTTGAGAAAATAGGGGTCAGCAAACGGGACAACAGCGTGGACATGAGCCTTTTGGAGTTTTGCCTCCGGGAGCACCTCAATAAGATCGCCGATCGCCGGATGGCCGTTTTGGATCCTGTAAAATTAATTCTCACCAATTATCCCGAAGGGCGGACCGAAATGCTCGAATCCGAGAATAATCCGGAAGACGAATCGGCAGGTAAAAGAGAAATCGCCTTTAGCCGTGAGTTGTGGATTGAACGGGAAGATTTTATGGAAGACGCTCCTAAAAAATTCTTCCGTTTAGCCCCCGGACGCATGGTCCGGCTCAAAAGCGCTTATATCATCCAATGCGATGATTTCAAAAAAGATGACAACGGTAACATTTCCGAAATATATTGCAGCTATATCCCCGAAAGCCGTAGCAGCATGGATACCAGTGGCATTAAAGTAAAAGGGACCATCCACTGGGTGAATGCCGCCACCGCCAAAGAAGCGGAACTGCACTTATATGACCGCCTGTTCACGGTAGAAAATCCGGCTGCCGAAGAAGGCAATTTCTTAGACTATGTCAACCCCGACTCTTTGATTGTGCTGCCAAAAGTCAAGATAGAGCCGGCATTGGCCGAAGCAAAACCCGGAGAGCATTTCCAGTTTATGCGCAAAGGCTATTTCTGTGTGGACAAGAATAGCCGGCCGGGCCATCCGATCTTTAACCGGAGCGCCACCCTAAAAGACGGTTGGGCAAAAGAAAAAAATAAATAGCCCTTTTAGTTAGAATCAGGCGGCAGGGAATGGTAATTAGGGCAACCTGATAAAGTCTTATGCCTTGGCTAAGCATGGTTTTGTGAACACCGGGTCATCCTGAAAAAAAATAAATAATCGTCCCTTAAAAAACAAGATTGTTTTTTAAGGGACGATTATTTATTGAAGCAATATAAATTTCATCTCACAATGGTCTTTCATTTTCCCAGTTTACATACATCAAATCCGTATTGACAAATATCATTCTGGGCTGCCTTTTATCGGCATTTAGCTTTAAGTTTTGCTCCACCAAATCTATTAACCGCTTACTTTGTTTAAACATTTGGTAATTCCAAAAGACAACAATGGTCAATGGAGAGGACTGTCCCGGTTTAGAATAGTTCAAGTTCAAGCTGTCAAATTTCTTCAAATACGGCAAAATGACCGCGAGTGAAACAGAATCTGTAACCGGTCGCTGGCTCTTAGGCGGAAAAGTAGCAAAAACATCGCCGCGATTCCATTTGAGGTTGGGAAACCCACCGGCATAGCAATTCAAATGCCAGGAAATTAAACGGCCCGAACTGTCAAAATACAAGGCCTGCATTGGTTGCAGGAAATCATGTAGTATTTTATGATTTTCTGGAAAATGAGAATAGCAAAAATCTACAAAATTGCTGTCTAAATAATAGTTTTCCTGTTGCTTTAAAACATCATCTCTTGATATGATACCAACTACCATCTTTTTATCTAACTTAGACACATCTCTTTCCCCATACATAGCTCCTACTATACTATTACAGGAACTAAATAAAAACAATATAAATATAGTTGATATATTATTAACCTTATTTTTATACATGCGTTTAAATTAAGTATGCAGATAAAATGAACGAAATAGGATACCCCTATTTCGTTCAAAACTATTATCTCTATTGAGTTACACAAGAAACCAAAACATAACCATTCTGATAATCCGGGCTTTTATAATTTGATTGCATTTTATATCTCCCTTTAAGAAGCGTTATACTCTCCTTTCCCAAACTACTGGCATCATCTGGTTGAAGATCGATATCATGGCTTATGGGTACTGTAAAATCAGAAAGATAAATATCTTGATCCGGGAAAATTGCAAGTGTTGAATCATTCAACAAATATGCATCTGCAAATCCATCGCCTGTTTCTGTCGGTGCAGGAGCCTCTAAAGCATATTCAAATGTAGTCGGTCCTTTAGGATGCCTTCTATGCCCTCCAATTGGAATACTGACACACACACCCAAAGGACTTGCACAATTGCTTGCCCATCTAAATGCGAAACTTAATTCAGTAGCCGCAATTCCTGAAAAATCAAATGATACCGGAATCGGGTCAACATTTTTCACATCAGATAGAAAAGGGTATTCTGCTAAATCATCATCTGTAAGCAAATACTCATCAGATGTAGAGCTTGACATCGTTTGTGCAGATTTCACAGCTTGATTTTGAACCGTTTGATTCGTTTTGCTCTTTTCTTTCGTACAGCTTGAAAATATGGCTACACCAAAAACGCAAGCGGTAACTGTCATTGAGATTTTCCCTCATGTCGTAATAAAAATTAAATGATTAAAAATTAAATTAACGACACAAATAAATAAAGCAACAAACATATAAACAAATAAACACTTTAAAATAACATCAAAATAACAAACACTATAGAGCATCATCCTTGACAATAAAAAAGCATTATCTCCGGTTAATACAAATATAATACACAATCGGCCCGCAATCAGATATTATCTCTGCATATTCTGCAAGTCGTTAAAAGCTTGTTTTTCCCGATTTTGATAATTGGCTGTCGCCAATATGCTTACTTTTGTTTAAGTATTAACCTCAATCATTTTCTCATGAAAGCCTGTTGTAAAGAAGCCTTTGATACGGAAGAAACGCCTAAAAAGAAGAGAAGTTTCTGGCAGATTGTTTTAAGTATTTTCGGCAAATCAGCACACCGGAAATCCGCTTTAGGATAATATGCCTGAAAGTACCGCTACCGACTTTAAGGTCCGGAAATGAGGCATATGCATCTCAAAAAAAGCCAGAAACTGTTGCAGGATAGCTTGCCGACATCCCTGCCCCATCCGGATATTCCTGATTTCCGCCAACGACAGCGCTGCATTGACAGCACTCATTACCGGCAATCTGTCGGCCAGGATCGGTACAGAGCCCGGCTCATTTATGCTACTGAAACGCCCCTCGCGCAGGTCAAGAAACGGCGTGGTATCCGAATATTGCCCCAACAGCTGATAGCCCGCAATGCGCCCGGATTGTACCAGGAAAAACAAAGGATAATTGGCCACAGCATGTTGCCCCTCCTGGTCCAACGCTATTAAAAATTCTCTTGTAAAATCAAACAACTCAGGCTGCACATCATCGGGAATTAAAAGATTGTGCAATACTTCCATGGCAAACACCGCCACACTGTTTTTTACAATATCCTCACAAAGACTCTTATAAAAATAACTCGGATGAACATCTTTAATCAGTTTGATATGACGTTCTTCTTTGTAATAAACATTCCATTTCAGCAATGCAGCAGGAAATAGAAGATTACCTTTTGCCGTACTTTTTTTATTACGGCCTAAACCTTTAAGAATATAAGATTGCAGACCGAATCTTTGGGTAAACACATGGATAATCTGGCTGCTGTCGCCATATTTCAGCTTCCGCAGTACAATACCGTTGGTTATGGCAATCATCTCGGACGGCTATTTTTGAATGATCAGCTTGGCCGTTTCTTTTTCCGTGCCGTCTTTACTGACCACAAATACTAAGTAAACGCCACTTTGCACCTTATGGCCTGTATAATCAGCACCATTCCATACTGCCTCGCCACCATTGGCATTGGCGCGGTAAACCAATTTACCGGTAATATCCGTAAACCGTACATCCGAATTTTCCGGCAGACCTCTAACGGCAATCATACCGTGATAGCCTGACGGCACCGGGTTAGGATATACCAGGATTGAAGATTTAGCCGTTTCAGAAGCTTCAGTAGCCGTACTCCTGAAAGCAATAAAACCTTTGTCGGTAGAAAAATACACATCACCGGTAACGGGATCAATATTAATACGCTGAATATTATCGGAAGGCAACGGGCTATTGTCGGTAGTAAACCGGTAAACAACTTTGATGTCGCCACTTTCGGATGATAACAGCCAGGCACCGTTACCGGTGCCGACCCAAACCCTGCCGGCACCATCAACGGCAAGAGCATTGACCGCCTGCCGGGCAAAAAGATAATCGGCATATTCATCGAACTGGACCGCCTTCAGGCTGGCCTCACATTGATGCTCAATCACCTGGCCGGGACAATTGACAATACCGATACCGTCGGCAGTTCCAATCCAAATCGCGCCGTCCTTTGTTTTGGCCAGGCATAACACTGAATTGCTGGGCAGGTTTCCATTACCTTCACCTGTACGTAAAAGACGATAGCTGTCATCTGCCGTATTTTCCGGAGTGCCGTTATCATTATACACCACCACGCCGTTGCTCTGCGTGGTCATGAACCACAACTGACCGTAATCATCCACCAAAACATCAGCGGCGGAATGCGGCAGGTTACCACCGATATTATTCGCCACGGGGTTCATCCCATACCATTTGCCGCCGGTAGTCCTTACCGTTAATTCATGCTGTCCGCCGTTGCTGCTCATCCATAAATTACCGCTGGCATCCAATGCCATTCCGCTTACACTAAATAAGTCCGTACTGCCATAAGTTGGCGGTAAATATCCTGCTCCAAAATTTTGAAAACTCAGATCCGGCGCTACATCCACCAAGCCACCAGTAAGCGATCCGGCATAAGTATGACCATCCGCGGGATTATACAATATCCTTACAAAATCCTGCACCCAGGCGTTATCCGACAGCCATGAAAAATTTTTCCAATGATTATCTTTGTAAACCGAGAACATTGCCCTATTTTTCACACCATTCCATGAATCGTTGTAGCCGCCGTGAGCCACCCAAATCGTACCCTCGTAAGCGCTAATATCATAAGAAGAGGCTGCCACCGGCCCGTCAGGCGTATACGATTTGGATTCGGTGGCGCTAATACGTTCCCGCAGCCCGTTGTTCGAAGGATAATGATAATCACTGTTATCCGCATACCACACCGAACCACCCGGAACAGCTAAGACCGCAGCGGGCGACTGGCAGGGTAAAGAATCTGTTTTTTGTCCCTGCCCATTCACTAAATAACTATGCCCGGCAGCGGTATCTGCGTTGCTGCTCACCCAAAGTCCGTTACTGGCCGCATCCATATGGACAACTGTTTCGGGGGCCTGGTAATAAACAGCAAAAACGTTGCTGCCGGGCTGATATTCATAAACCGTTGATCCTTCAGAAGCAAACAAATGACCGTTCCAATAAGCCAGATGGCGAAAAGTTTGAGCGCTGAGCTTATCCCAGCCTGAATAATCCTGAATAAAAGGATTATCAATATCAGTTTTAAATATCCCGGCACTGGTCGCCGCGTAAATTTCATCATTAGCGACAAGCGCGTCGTACACGGTGGCAAACAAGCTCCCATTATAAAAAGGAACGGTCACTTTGATCTCGGCTTTCGGAATATTGATCAAAACCAGTCCCAGGCCGGTGCTCAGATAACCAATGCCCTCGTGGCATACAGCGTTGTAAATCGTTTTGTCCCCGCTAATGGAGCTGTTTTTCAAGTCTGGAATATTGGAAAACCGATTGTCCTTAAACAGATCAATATTACCATCCGTATAAGCCAGTAAGACGGTTCCGGTTTGCTCATCGAAAGCCACGTCACTCATGCCGATATCATGCATGCCATTGACCTTGCTGTAGGTTTCCATGGAGCCGTCCGCACGGTTATAGCTAAAAAAGCCATAATCAGTGGCGCAATAAATGATTTTCTGCGCGGCATCATAGGCCAGTGCATTGACCTGATAATAAGGTAAAAAAGAACGCCACTGCTCCACTGCCGGTCCCTGGTTTTGTGCCTTTGCCTGAAGAAAGAAAGCAATCAGTAAAAGTGAAAAGCCAATTTTTTTGCTACGCTGAAAATGTCGATCTCGCTGTTTCATATAATGCCGTAAAGTTAACGATTAAACGGCAAAACAGCTGTTATATTGCCTTGAAAAAGTAAAGTTCAGACAGGGCCGGTTCACGTTCCCATATTAAAACATTTGCAGATCATAGCCCATAAACAGCAAGACCAGGATGACCCCGCCGACAATAATCCGGTAAACGCCGAAAGCCTTAAATCCGTGTTTGGACAGGAAATTGATAAAGGTTTTGATCGCCACCATAGCCACAAGAAAGCCTACAACATTACCCACAATCAGCAAATTCCATTCTTTGGAGGTCACCACCTGACCTTTTTCATAAAAATCCCAAAGCTTTTTGGCTGTGGCACCAAACATAGTGGGCACAGCCAAAAAAAAAGAAAATTCAGCGGCCGCCTTCCGGGAAAGCTTCGTGGTCATACCACCAATAATGCTGGCCGCCGAACGGGAAACCCCGGGGATCATAGCCAGGCATTGAAACAGGCCTACCACAAAAGCAGAAGGATACGTGATATTATCAGCATTATCTTCCGTAGGGTGCTTAAAAACATTGTCTATAAACAACAGGACAATACCGCCGGCAAACAACGAGACGGCTACCACTTCTATACTGCCCAGCATGGCGTCAATCTTATCATTAAACAATAAGCCAAAAACGATTGCCGGCACAAACGCCACAAAAAGCTTAAAATAAAAATTCAGGGACCTGAAAAACCGTTTAAAATACAACACCACAACCGACAGGATCGTCCCTAGCTGAATAGCCACGATAAACAATTGAATGAAAGGGTTGGCGGAATCCAATCCCAACAGGGCGCTACCGATAATCATATGACCGGTGGAAGACACCGGCAAAAATTCAGTAAGCCCCTCGATAATGCCAAGAATGATGGCCTGCAGATAGGTCATGTGTATGAAAGTTAAGAGTTATAAGTTAGCGGATATGAACAAATTTATGAGTTTGAAGGGATAAAGACCATTCAGGATGCTGCTCAATATAGTCAATAATCAGGCTGACCAGCCGTTCATGCCGGCTCCATTCCGGTTGTAAAAATAACTGACAGGATCCGGAAACAAGAGGTAAGAAGCTTTCGGCCCATTTAAAATCAGAGGGATGGAATACCACTACTTTCAATTCATGGGCCAGGGCCAGGTTGCCTTCCATCGGCGCTTTAAATTTTTTAGGGGAGAGGGTAATCCAATCCCAAATACCGGTAACCGGATTGGTAGCCGCCGTTTCCATATGCGTGCGGAAACCGGCTGCCTTTAAAGCCTTCGTCAACGGTAACAAATCATGTAAAGTGGGCTCGCCGCCCGTAATCACGGCAATACGCGCCGGATGCCGGGAAGCTTCCCGGACAAGCTCATCAACAGAAACCATCGGATGTACCTGCTCATCCCAGCTTTCTTTTACATCGCACCACACACAGCCCACATCACAACCACCGAGCCGGATAAAATAAGCGGCCTGGCCCGTATAGCGTCCTTCGCCCTGGAGCGTGTAAAAATGCTCCATGACCGGGTATCTTACCGACATAATATTTTCATCGACTATTGTCATGCCTTATTTTCCTTCCGCCGCCTGTAAGGTATTCTTCATCAGGGCACAAATCGTCATCTTGCCCACCCCGCCGGGCACCGGCGTGATATAGCTGCACTTCGGCGCTACATTACCAAAATCCACATCACCTACCAAACGATAACCTTTTTTCTTGCTCCCGTCGTCAAGGCGGTTAATGCCGACATCAATGACAATCGAACCTTCCCTGACCATGTCGGCCGTAACATAGTTGGGGCGGCCGATGGCTGCGATAATAATATCCGCCGACAAGCAGATTTCCTTAAGATTTTCCGTTTTAGAATGGCAAAGGGTAACCGTACAATTCCCGGGATTGCTGTTCCGGCTCATCAGCACGCTCATCGGGCGGCCGACAATATTGCTCCGGCCAATCACCACGCAATGTTTTCCGGTGGTATCAATACCGTAATAGGCCAGCATCAGCATAATGCCGTTAGGTGTAGCGGAGATGAATGTCGGTTCTCCCAAAACCATCTTTCCCACACTGATAGGATGAAAGCCATCTACGTCCTTATCCGGGTGAATCGTATCAATAACCTTTGTTTCCGATATATGTTCCGGTAAAGGTAATTGCACCAAAATGCCATCAATGTCCGGATTGTCATTAAAGGTCCGTATATGCGCCAACAGGTTTTCTTCACTCGTTCCAGCTTCCAAGCGCAGCAATGTCGAATCGAAGCCCAGGTCTGCACAGGTTTTGACCTTAGAAGCGACATAAGTAGCGCTTGCAGGGTCATCGCCCACAATGATCGCCGCCAGATGAGGCTTCTTTTTACCGATCAGCCGGCGCGTATCGACATCGGCTTTTATTTCAGCCAGTAAAACTTCTGAAACTTTTTTACCATCTAAGAGTTGCATAGGCTGCAAAGATACTTCCTTGCGCCGAGATTTAAGAGCCTGTTTAAAACTGATACCCTACGGTCAAGGCTATTAAATTTTTATTTTGCTGAATTTTAGCCAGTCCCGTCACTACGCCGCTGGCCAAAAGCGGATAAGCATATTCAGCGGATTTATAAATGGAATGACGATAGCCCAAATCAATGGAGATAGCGCTAAAACGCGCGCCGACACCGGCGGTAATATCCATGCTTTGACCGTCAAAATCAGCCGAGCGTTTGTAAGGGCTGGAATGATAGGCAAATCCTAAACGTCCCATGAAATTCTTCTCCTTCCCTTCAATACCGACATGAATGTTATGGCTGCCCTGATAGGTGTCTTTTATAGCCTGGTTCACCTGGTGTTCAAAATCTGAATAGTTATTATTAAAATTATACTTCATTGAGGCAAAATCCACATAATCATAATCTATGGTAATAAAGCCATGACTGCCCATAAAAGCCGTGGCGCTCAATACCCCGCGCCAGGGCGTCCGCAGGGAATAATCAAAAGCATAAGGCTGGCTGGGCTGGACAAAAGTGTTCGGGTTGGCATCGGACTGCCCGCTATTGTATTTGAAATTTTCCGTATTACTGGTCAGGTCATAATCAGACTGATCGGAAAATGAAGACCAGGTGGGAGTATGTAAGGACGCGCCAATACGGAAACGGTCGCTGATCACGTATATCGCGCCTAATTTTAAATTAAAGCCCAGGCCTGTTGTGGACAAGCTTTCATGATACTGCAAATAGTCAAAGTCATTGTCCGTATTACCGGTCTCATCCTGCTCCGTAAAATAAGAATCCCGGTCATATTTATAAGAAATCATATCCAGGCTCATTCCCAGCATCAGCTTTTCCTGGTAATTTCCCCCAAAGCTCAGGGTCCAGTCATCCACACCACCGGAAGTTTCAATGCTTTTAGTCTGTAAAAGGCTGCCGCCATTGTCCAATATATTCGTATGAGGAATAGAAGCATAATTATGGACCGCATCGTCAAGCACATAGCCCTGATACCCCAGAAAGCCCAAAGGCGGCACCAAATCTTCGCTGATGCCGTTATTATAAGCGTCTTCACTCATAACATCCGTAATGGAACTTTGCGTATTGACCCCCGAATAGGTAATGGCACTGTTAAAATCCGCCAGGCGGTTATAGCCTATGCCTATGGCATAAGCTTTCCAGTCGCTTTGCTCGTATTCGCGCCCGGTAGTGCCATGGGCGAAAACAACACCCAGGTTGCTCAGGCCCACTTTAGAGCTATGGTCATCATCCTTGTTATTCAGGTAAGTAGATTGCGCTCCGTTGATGCTTAAGGTTGGGGTCAGCATCAGCTTTGAATGCCTGTATACGCCGATCCCCGCCGGATTAATGCTCAAAGAAGAAAAGTCTCCGCCAAAAGAGCCCCCGGTTCCCCCAAGGCCGATGGAGCGGGCGGTCGCACCGGATGACAGCAACCCATACCGCAAGGCGTCCGTTTCATTCTGCGCCTGAACCTGGGAC
Organism: Edaphocola sp.; assembly: GCA_035708205.1. GTDB lineage: Bacteria > Bacteroidota > Bacteroidia > Chitinophagales > Chitinophagaceae > DASSSY01. The sequence goes on along the minus strand of DASSSY010000004.1, from coordinate 500,749 downwards.
AAACAAAAAATTCCTGAACATAATAACAAGGCAATTGATCTATATAACATGTCAAATCGATTTTGGGTTAGACAAAGTTAAGCACAGAATGTTTAATGGAGCATTAAAAGGGTCAAACGAAAAAGCCTTCCAAAATGCGGAAGGCCTTTTCAATATGAAGATTAACAGAACACGGTTTAGCCTTTACCGTCTTTGGCCTTTTGCTTTTCATTCCAGTTGATCACGTCAAGGATATTGGAATGATCCAGCTTTTTGCCAATAATGGTCTTATTTTTATCCAATAAATATACCTGAGGGGTGCTGTAAACATCATAATTGTCTTTGAAATTACTCTTATTATGCGCATCCACAACATTTATCCAGTCCCTTATATGATCTTTTTCCACAAATTTCTGAATATCCGTCAGATTACCTTCAACGGGAACTGAATAAACGGTAACGCCTTTTTGCTTCAGCGCACTGTTATAGACAGAATCTATCAAGGGGATCTCTTTCTGGCAATGCCCGCAGGTGGGCGACCAGAAAACCACTAAAGTGTAAGGGGATCGGACATCGTCCAAAGGCTTATCCTGCAAGGTCCAGATATCCTGTAGATCTAGCTTTGGCGCAGGGTTGCCGATCACATTAGGCGCAATTTTCTTGGCACGGTCCTCATATTTTGCCAACTGGGCGGAATCCAGCCAAAACGCATCGCCTTTCATGTAATAATTTTCCACCAGATGGACAAAAACTTCGTCCATTCCCATTATCCTGCTGGTCTCAGCATAATTTGCCAACCAGTAAAGCGTATATTTAAAGATTTCCTTGCTTTTCCGTGCTTTTGCCAATAGCTTATCGGCCTCCGCGTTTACCGTATCCGGAACAGGAAGAATGATCCGGCTAAAATATTCTTTAAGCCGGGGTTCATAAATAGGAGCAAACATCAGGCGGCTGTCGCTAAAGTCAAAATTATCCCAATAATGATCTTTGTAGAAATTATAGGCAAAATTGGAATCTACTGTTTTACCGTCGGCCAGGTAGTGCGTTCCTTTGGGCGCTTCGGGCATAATCAACGTTTTTAGCAATGCAGCAAACAGCGTATTGGGATTTTGCTGAATGCTCTTCTTCCTGAAATCGGTTAATTCATCCGAAAGCCTTTGAGCCTCATCCTCAATCCTTTGGGAATCCGCAGCATTCTTCGCTGTTTTAATCTCCTTGACCAATGCTTCGCGTTGCTGACCGTATTGGTGAAGGTATTCCTCGTAAGCCACGTAATTTCCATTTTGCTGGCTGCCTTTAAAGCTGATACCTTTGGGCATTCCGGAAGTATCAATGGTCATTTCAAATTTATCACCATTATCCAGCAGGAACTCGGCCGTTTTTGAATTCTTCTTATACAAAACCATATAAATCCCGCCCAGGACGCTGTCCTTATTTTGAAAAACAGCCTTATTACCATTGACCACTTCGGCAGAATCTACCTTATATACGGTAGGAAATGATTTGGCATAATAATGGGCCAGATAAACGTAATGATCAGGGATATGTTGTTTAAAATTGACCTTGATAGTGTAGCCGTCTTTGGCAAAAAGAGGCGCACCGGAAAGGCAACATAACAATCCGAGAAATAACTGCTTCATATTGGTTCTAAATTGTGATTAAGTGATTTTCTAAAAATGTTGCGTAATTTAAACAAAACTAAGCAACCATTCCGTGATACAATCAAATTCCGGTTAACTTTGCATACGATTAACGAGAAAAACTATTATTTGTGCCCCGTAAACGTAATAAGACAGTTATTCCGGCAATAAGGTTGGAAAAATATGCCGCGGAAGGTAAATCTATTGCCACAATGGAAGATGGAAAAACGCTTTTTGTTACCGGAGGCATTCCGGGAGATGTGGCAGAAGTCCTGGTCTTAAAAAACAAAAAATCCTTTGCCGAAGGCAAGATGCTAAAGATTGTAACCAAGTCTCCGCAACGCATTGAGCCGTTTTGCGGTCATTTCGGTACTTGCGGGGGCTGCAAATGGCAAATGCTTCCCTATGAACAACAATTGGTCTTTAAACAGCAACAGGTTAAAGACCAGTTAAGCCGTATCGGGCAAGTTACACTACCTGAATTTGAACCTATTTTAGGCAGCGTGCGGCAACAGTTTTACCGCAACAAGTTAGAGTTCACGTTTTCCGAGCTTTCTTATTTAACCGATGAAGAAATCGCGGCTTCGGAAGGCACGGAAATTACCCGGAAACCGGCATTGGGTTTTCACGCCCCGGGCATGTTCGATAAAGTAGTGGACATTGACACCTGCTTTTTACAGGAAGATCCCACCAATAAGATCAAAAATCTATTGCGGCAATGGGCCCTGGAAAGCGGGCTGGGCTTCTACAATTCCAGGACAAAAGAAGGCTGGTGGCGGAACGTCATTATCCGGATCAGTACGCTGGGCGAATTGATGGTCAACCTGATCGTCAAAGATGAACAACCCGTGCTTTTTGAAACGCTGGGGAAATTAAAAGAAGCGGTGCCGGGAATCACGTCTTTACATTATACTTTAAACAGCAAGCTTAATGACACCATTTACGACCTGCCTGTACAGACCTATTATGGCAAAGGCTTTATTGAAGAGCAACTAGGAGAATTTCGCTACAAAATTTCTCCCAAGTCTTTCTTCCAGACTAACAGCTACCAGGCGGAGAAATTATATGACATCGTGCGCCGGTTTGCAGGATTGTCCGGCCGGGAAGTGGTTTATGACCTATATTGCGGCACCGGCAGCATCGGCATCTTCCTTTCAGGACAGGCCCAAAAGGTCGTTGGCATAGAAACCGTTGCAGACGCCATTAAAGACGCTAAAGTCAACGCTGAATGGAACCATCTCAATAATTGTTCCTTTCACGTAGGCGATGTGAGCCAGGTGGCCACGGATGATTTTTTTGAAGAGCACGGTCGGCCGGATGTGATCATTACCGACCCGCCGCGCCCGGGCATGAGCGAAAAATTAATCGGCCAGCTATTAAAAATGCGCGCCCCTAAGCTTGTATATGTCAGCTGCAATCCCGCCACACAGGCACGCGATCTGCAATGGCTGGATGCGGCTTACCAGGTTGATAAAATTCAGCCGGTCGATATGTTTCCTCATACTCATCATATCGAGAATGTAGCACTCCTGACCCTGAAACAAAAATAAAAACAGCGCCTTCTTTTCCTATGCAACAAAAAACCGGCAACAACGGCAAATCGGCCATGCGTTTAGCCAAAACCATGGCCTATCGAGGTTTGTGTTCCAGGAGAGAGGCCGACGATTATATCCTAAAAGGCTGGGTAAAAGTTAATGGCGAGATTGTCCGGCAAAAAGGATTCCCCGTAACAGAAAAAGATGAGATCGTCCTTTCCCGCCAGGCGGTTACCGCACAAGACAACCGTGTCACTATTCTCTTGAATAAACCGGCAGGCTATGTCAGTGCCCAACCGGAAAAAGGCTATAAAGCGGCCGTATCTTTAATCACGGAAAACAATCATTGGGCGGGTGATCATTCCAAAAGAACATTTCAAAAACAACATTTATTCGGTCTTGCTCCCGCCGGCAGGTTAGATATTGATTCGAAAGGCCTGCTCATCCTGACTAATGACGGCCGTATCGCCCGCCAGCTCATCAGTGAACACGGCCATACGGAAAAAGAATACCTGGTAAGGGTCACCGGTAAGATCAAAGAAAACGGACTGGCACTGCTCAACCATGGGCTTAGCCTGGACGGCCAGGAACTATTACCCGCAAAGGTCAGCTGGCAAAATGAGCACCAGCTGCGCTTTGTGCTGCGGCAAGGCAAAAAAAGGCAGATCAGGCGCATGTGCGCCCTGGTGGAGTTGAAGGTAGTTGGCTTAAAACGTATCCGGATGGGGAAAGTTTTATTAGCAGGGCTTCCGGAGGGACAATGGCGGTATCTGGGGGAAAATGAGAAGTTCTAGGCAGTAATTCTGAATAGTTTTTTTTCTGAAGTTTTCCAAAAGAAACAATTACATAATACCCGTTTAATACTGAGATCATCAGCAATGCTTTGCTTTGTCCCAAAATTAAACGGCATGAAAAAAATTACCACAAAGATCTTTATTTTCCTGGCCGCATTGAGTGGCCCCCAGGCCCGGGCGCAAGTGCAGCTATTGAACAACTATCAAACCGCTCAAACCGATACTATCGGGACCTACCAGGATATCTTATTCAGGGAAGGCGGTTTTTCTACCCTTTTTCCCATTGCGCACACTAACGGCACGGAATTCTACACCTGTTCTGACCGCGGCGTCAATATTGATGCCGCAAATGCCAATCCGGCCGGTTGCCATCCAACCTATGATAAAATTTTCCCGTTTCCGGGATATGCTCCGAAAATTCATCGTATCCGGATCAACGGCAATGCGGTGGACATACTGGAATCCATGACGATCAAGCGACCGGATGGCAGTAATGCCAGCGGATTGATCAACCCGACTGGGTTTGGCAGCACGGCTACGGAAGAGGCCTCGACCGATACCGTTGAGGATTGTAACAACTTCAGCCAAAAGGTTGCCGCCAAAGATATTTGGGGGATAGACCCGGAAGGTCTTGTTGTCGACCGCAACGGTGATTTTTGGCTGAGCGAAGAAAACGGCCCGACGATCTGGCAATTAAATGCCAGCGGGAAGGTATTAAAACGGTACACGCCTTATGCCAGCCAGCCGGGGGCGGCAAATATCGATCAGCTTATCGACACTGTCTGGAAGTACAGAAGAAATAACCGGGGACTGGAATCACTGGCCATAACACCTAACGGCAAGCTCTATGCGCTTATCCAAAGCCCGTTGCTGTATCCTGATGAACAAACAGGAACGCATACGCAAGTACATCGCCTGCTGGAACTAGACCCCGTATCCGGAACAACCCGGATGTTTGTGTATCTCAATGATGGCGAAGTGGGGAGCGGAAGTGATAAAATCCGGCTAAAAGATTGGAAAACCAGCGATATGGCAGCGGTAAACGACAGCATGTTCCTGGTCATTGAAGCCGGCAAAAGAGGCCAGACAGATATCAAAAAGATATACCTTATCAATATTAACAATGCGACACCGATAACCTCGGAACTGTACAACGGTAAAACCGTAGAAGCGCTTGCGGATTCAGCCCACCTGGCGGAGGAAGGCATTATCCCGGTATCCAAGAAGCTGTTTTTAGACTTAAAGGCCCACGGCTGGCCTGCCGAATTGGGTAAAGCGGAAGGCCTGGCCATTATTAATGACAGCACCATCGCCGTAGCTAATGATAATGATTTTGGCCAGATATCCCCGAATGAGAACGGCATTGCCATGGCGACAGGAGAAAGCAGTCATGTCTTGATCTTCCGGCTTCAGGGAGATAACAAAATTCCGGATTATGTACCTTTACCGGCAAATCCGCCGTCAGGGATTGAAACGGTTACCCAAGAGGATATCCGGGTTTTCCCGAATCCCGCCCGCCAATATTTCAACATACAATTCCGAGTTTCAGAAAAGACAAATGTTCATATAGAACTGATCAATGCCTTAGGCCGAAAGGTGTTGCCGGTTATTCAGCAACAACTCAACAGCGGTATCCGCAACATACGGATAACCACACAAGGCCTGGCTGCGGGGGTTTACTTCCTGAATATCGGGGGCGATCATGATCAAAAACATGTAAAGGTCATCATTCGCCCATAGTCATCGTTACACTGCAACTATTAGATATCTTATTACAGCGACGGCATATTATACCGTCGCTGCAATATTTTTTGATACGGATTGCTTTATTTTGCAGTTTCAGGGATATCAGATACCTGACCTCTCAACGATTATGCGCGCATTATTTTTAGACAGGGACGGCGTTATCAACAAAGAAAAGCCGGGCAGCTATATTTTCCATCCCGGGGAATTTGAGTTTTATGAAGGCGCCTGCGCCGCCATGGCCCGGCTCTCCGGGATATTTGATTACCTCATTATCGTGACCAACCAGCGCGGCATTGGCAAAGGACTGATGACCGAAGACCAATTGGAAAATATCCATGATTATCTGAAGAAAGCCGTAGCGGCCGAAGGCGGAAAAATTGACGCCATTTATTTCGCGCCTCACTTAGACAATGCTCATCCCCGCCGGAAGCCGAATACCGGCATGGCCATGGAAGCCGTCAGGGACTTTCCCGATATTAATTTTGAAAAAAGTGTCATGGTGGGCAACAATCTGAGCGATATGCAATTCGGCAAAAGCATGGCCATGACTACTGTATTCCTTCACACTACTCAACCGCCAGTTCCGCTGCCTCACCCGCTAATTGATCAACAGTTCGCATCGTTAAAGGATTGGGCAAAAAGCTTACCATAAACCAAGCTAAGGCGAGACCTTTAATCCGGCCTATCCCACTTAGCCAGCAATTTGACCATTGCCTGCATATCCTTGGGTAAAGGGGACTGTATATGAATGACTTCCCCTTTTTCATCTTTAAAAGTAAGCGCCGTAGCATGCAACGCCAGGCGACCCAGCACGGGCCGTTCTTCCAGTTCGTCATCCGAAAGCCGGTATTTACGCTTTACCGAAGACAGTAAAAAAGGCTGCCCGTCACCATAAAAAGGGTCCGCCACCACGGGATGGCCGATATCTTTCAGATGTACCCGGATCTGGTGTGTTCGGCCGGTAAACAGCTGAATATTCAGCAGCGAAAAATGTTTCCAGCTTTCCAGAACTTCATAATCGGTGCGGGCTTCCTTGCCTTTTAACGCCACCAGCATCCGCCCCTTGTTGACCGGGTCATGAGTAATCGGCTTCCGGATGGAATCTTTCATTTGATAGGGTGTTCCGGTTACAATAGCCTGGTAATATTTAGTAATTTCCCGGTTTTCAAAACATTGGGAAAGATGCCGGTGAGCCGCTTCATTTTTAGCAAAGCACACAATGCCGCTGGTATCTTTATCTAAACGATGAACCACAAACAAGCTACCGGATTTCTGCCGCGCCATCGTCACTAGATTAGGAATTTCAGGATGATAACGGTCGGCGATAGTTAATAAGCCCGATGGCTTAGCAAATGCCCTGTAGTCGGCATTGTCAAACAGAATATTAAGCTTCATGAAAGGGGACAAAATATTGGTTCAGGCAAAGTTGTTCCTGTCGGCGCATTTCCTGCTGTTCAGCATCAGTTTTATCTTTAAAGCCGCATAAATGAAGCATACCATGAAAAATGACCCGATGCAGCTCATTTTGATAACTGACCTCAAATTTTCCGGCATTTTCCCTGACCCGGTCAATGCTGATATAGATTTCCGACACCAATTCATCCTCGTATTCCGACAAATCAAACGTGAGAATATCGGTCAGGGTATGATGGTCCAGGAAAGCAATATTTTTTTCCAGAAGATAATCGTCCGGGCAAAAGACATAGCTTAGGTTCACCTCCTTTATCCCGGGCAGGAAATGCCTGGCCTTTTCGGTAAGAAAAGCCGATAATCTTCGCCGGTCTTTCAGCCGGGCATTGACATCATTTTCAAAATAACGTACCGCCATGATTATATAATAAAAGCCAGGAAAAGTCAGGCGTTTTTCCGCATCTGCCGGCCACGCCAAACCCGGAACAAGCCGTAAAGAATAATAAGTGAAGCAATAATATAGGTAAAGGTTTTGCCCATTCCCAGCATGTTTTTTTCCTCGGCGATAAACATAAAGATGCCCACCACTATATAAATAATGCCCATAGCCATACCCGTCATACCCTTTGCTTTCTCCATCGGGCGGCGGCGATCCGGCTTTTGCGGCCGTTGATTACGCATTGGTTCCATATTACCGGCAAAATAACAAAAATGCCGTGATAAAAGGTTTATCCACGGCATTTTCTAATTGTTCTCAAGAAATTATCCGATGGCCAGACGGCGGAAAGCCGTAACGGTCAGTCCTTTTTCTGTCTTATCCAGGTAATCTTTTACAGAAATGCTGTTGTCTTTTACAAAGAGCTGATTCAACAAGGTACTTTCTTTGAAGAATTTATTCAGTTTACCCATGGCGATTTTTTCAGCCATTTCAGCAGGCTTACCTTCCGCTTTGATCTGTTCAACGGCAATGTTCTTTTCACGTTCAACAGTTTCAGGGCTCACCTGGCTTTCATCCAAAGCGATCGGGTTCATAGCAGCAATCTGCATGGCAATATCCCGGCCTGCAGTCGTTACCGTATCATTATTAGCTTTGTTCAAGCCAACCAGAACACCAATACGATAATTACCGTGGATGTATGGCACAACGGCACCGGCGCTAACCTGCTCATAGCGAACAACGTCAATTTTTTCACCAATCTTAGCGACCATTTCCAATAACTTTTCGCCTACGGTAGCACCGTCCATTGGTAAAGCCTTCAAATCTTCAATGGTCCCGGGTTTATTCGCCAAGGCAATTTTGGCGACGTTATTAGCAAAGTCCACAAATTCCTGATTCTTAGAGACAAAATCGGTTTCCGCAGAAATCTGAATGGCTACACCAAAATCAGCTTCGGGGTTAGCAATAGCAATAGCGACACCTTCATTAGCTTCACGGTCGCTGCGGTTATCAGCAACTTTCTGACCTTTTTTACGCAGATAATCAATTGCCTGCTCAAAATCACCATTACTTTCCATCAAAGCCTTACGGCAATCCATCATACCTGCACCGGTTGTTTTGCGCAGGTTATTGACATCGGCAGCGGAGATTGTTACACTCATCCTTTGAAATTTATTTTAGAAAGGTTTTAAAATATATGTTTTAATAAAAAACGTGTGCAAAGGTACGATTTATTTATCAAATACTACCTCCCCTTTTTAATGGACACTCTGCATCTTCCCGGACCTGTCCCGGCAAAATACCGGAAGCCGTTAACGGGATACCTTAACAGGTTTTTTAAATCGTCGTATCACTTGACGTGAAGCTCATAGGGTTTGATTTGCCTACCTTTGCGCCTAAAAATACGCATTTATGAAACTAAATTTCCTCTTTACATTTATTCTGGCGGTTGTATTAAGCACCGGGGCCTTTGGACAAAAGACCACCCATATCGTTTATAACATGTCTGTTTCCAGCGATAATCCCCAGATGCAGTCCATGCAATCCATGTTTGAAGGTTCAAAAATGGAAATATTTGCCAATGAAAAATTCTGCCGGGTTAATTTAAGCCTGGGCAGCCTGACCACCACCAGTACAACTGTTGACCTGACCGCTAAAGATGCCGTTTTGCTGATAAACAGCATGGCGGGTAAGATGGCCATGAAGTTAAATGCCGAGGATCTGAAGAAAAAAGATATCGAACAAAATAATCTGTCGGTCAGGCTGACCGACAGCGTAAAAAAAATTGCCGGGTACACCTGTAAAAAAGCTATCCTGACAACTCATGACAGCCTGCAGCTTGATATGTGGTACACAACGGATTTAGACCTTGGTGAGTTGAGCGGCACCCCCCTGGAATATGATAAAATTCCCGGTACCCCGATGGAGTTCAGCATTCAAAAAGGACCGATAACCATGAAATGTACGGCTTCCCAAGTCGATTTAAACGCTACGACGGACAGTGCCACCTTTGACATGACCATTCCTGAAGGCTACAAGCTGATGTCCTTAGATGATCTGAAAAAGATGGGTGGTCAGTAAATTTAGTGTTTAATATTGCTTGACAAAAATCCCGCATGGATACCGATGCGGTTTTTTTGCCGGTTAAATCGCTGCAATAAATGCTATCAGCATACTAAAATAAAATATGGTAATTTTGTCCACTCATGTTGCAAACAACATCCATGGACCATCAATTACCGGTAACGCCCCTGAAAAATTCGGAGCTGGGCAAAAAAGAGCAGGTTCAGGGCATGTTTGACCGCATTGCCGGCAAATACGACTTCCTGAACCATTTCCTGACGCTTGGAATCGACAGAGGCTGGCGCCGGAAAACAATACGATCGCTCGAAGACATCGCGCCAAAGCAAATTCTGGACGTGGCCACCGGCACCGGCGACCTGGCCATTGCCGCTTTGAGATTGCATCCGGAACAGGTTACCGGTGTCGATATTTCGGAAGGGATGCTGGCCATTGGCAAAAAGAAAATTACCGCAAAGGGCTTAGGCCATAAAATCCGCCTGCAATCAGGCGATAGCGAAGCGCTGGCATTCCCTGACAAAGGTTTTGATGCCGTGACCTGCGCTTACGGCGTGCGTAACTTCGGCAATTTGAATAAAGGGCTCAGCGAAATGTCCCGAGTACTTCGCCCCGGTGGGAAAATAGCTATTCTGGAATTTTCGATGCCCAGTAAATTCCCGGTAAAACAGCTTTATTTGTTTTATTTTAATCATATTTTGCCATTTTTAGGCAAAATGGTATCAAAAGACCAAACTGCTTATACTTACCTACCCGAATCGGTGGCGGCCTTTCCTGAAGGCAAAGCCTTTTGTACGCTTTTGGCTCAAAATGGTTTTACGGCAATAAAAGAACGTCGCCTGGCGTTTGGTATTACCAGCCTGTATATAGCCATAAAATCATCATAATTATTCTATATTTGGCAGTTGAAGAACCATTTTCGGATATGAACAAAGCAATCATCAGGAAATTTGTAGGGCTGGCTTTATTGCTGAGCTTTCTTGCGCCAACCGTTCAGGCGCAGGAAACCATCATCAATATGCCTGATCACGATTCAAAATGGTATTATTTCGGCCTGACCTTCGGCTTTAATTATTCCACCTTCAGGGTTTCACCCACCAGGAGCTTTGCCCAGACCGACACTTTCCTGAAAGTGCAGCCACACTGGGGGCCGGGATTCAACCTGGGCATTATGGGTAATTTACGCCTGACCAAGTTCATTGACCTGAGATTTATCCCGGCATTGGTTTTTGCGGAAAAGAATTTAGGCACGCAAATGCCGGGAGAGGATAAGGAATTGGTGCGACAGATAGAATCCATTTATATGCAATTGCCGCTGCAGCTGAAATTCAAAAGCGACCGTATCAAGAATTTCCGGTTTTATGGCATGATCGGCGGTAAATTTGATTATGACCTGGCCGCCAATGCCCGGAGCCGGCGCAATGATGAATGGCTGCGGGTGCGACCGGTGGATGTCGGTGCTGAAATCGGCGTGGGCTTCGAATTCTTTTACCCCAACTTTATCTTTGCCCCCGAAATCAAGCTTAGCCAGGGATTCCTCAATGAAAACTACACCGATTCGGAAATCCCGCTTTCCAATACCATAGACAAGCTGACCACCAGGATGATCGTTATTTCCATTCATCTGGAAGGCTAGCTCTCCATAAATTCTACCGGTGATGGTAGCCCGAATTATTCAGGATACTGAAGCTCCGGTAAAGCTGTTCCGCAATGATCAGGCGCACCAACTGATGTGGGAATGTCAGCTTGGACAGTGACCAGTTTTTTTGTGCCATTTGTTTAATTTTATCACTCACGCCCCAGGGACCGCCAATCAGGAATACCACTGTTTTTGCCCGGCTGTTCTGCAATTTCTCGATTTCTCCCGCCCAGCCTTCGGAGGTCAGCATTTTTCCGGTTTCATCTAATAAGACCAGGACATGTTTTGTATCGTCAAAGCGGGATAATATAATTTTCTCTTCCAATAATTTTGATTCCTCAGGCGTGGTGTTTGCCGAGCGTTTTGGCGGCGGCAATAAAACAAAGCCGGTTTTGCAAAAGGGCCTCAAACGATTAAGATAAAACTGGATACCCTTCTCAATATAAGCATCATTTTCTTTCCCCAGCGACCAGACTTCTATGTTCATGAAAATTAGTTTTACGGGCGGGCAGTGGCCGACAAAATAATGAGTTGAGGGACAAAGGTAACCAATGCCGGTAAATGCCACAGAAAGCATCGGCAGGACATTAGCGATTTTTTTCTACTTTTTTTTCTTAGGCTGTTGGTAGTTTCGAAAAAGGTTTTATCTTTGCAATCCCAAACGGGAACAGTTCTTAAAACGAATGCAGAAGTAGCTCAGTTGGTAGAGCACAACCTTGCCAAGGTTGGGGTCGCGGGTTCGAGTCTCGTCTTCTGCTCAGAGAATTATCCAGGCTCTATTTCGGGTTTGGATTTTTTTTGCCCTTGCTCGTCAATGAGCAGATGCCCTGGTGGTGGAATTGGTAGACACGCAGGACTTAAAATCCTGTGAGCAGCAATGTTCGTGCGGGTTCAAGTCCCGCCTGGGGCACAGGTTTGAGGCCGCTCTTTTCAGAGCGGCTTTTTTGTTGGCAGGCATTTTTGCTCCTTACCATTTTTTGCCTGTATATTGATGATGCTTGCCTTCAGTTCACATCTCCAAAAATTGTAACTTGCGGCAAGTATGTCCGTCCCCAACGATCGTTTCCGTAATTATTTACAACAACAAAAAGCGTTGTCATTCCGAAACTACAGGTTGTTTGTCGTTGGGCAGACTTTTTCCCTCATCGGCACATGGATCCAGCGTATGGCCATGATGTGGTTAGTGTACCGGATGACCAATTCTGCTTTCCTGCTGGGCCTGGTAGGCTTTTGTGAACAAATCCCAATTTTAATTCTGGCACCTTTTGCGGGTGTTTACGCCGACCGCTGGAACAAACATAAGGCTTTGAGCCGTATCGATACCTTAGCCATGCTTCAGGCGCTTGTCTTAGGCCTGTTGACTCTTTTTCACATGGTAGCCGTCTGGCATCTGGTACTTTTAAGCCTGCTGCTGGGTATGGTCAACGCCTTTGAAGTGCCGGTACGGCAATCCTTTGTGGTCGATATGGTAGGACGTGACAGATACTCGCTGCAAAACGCTATTGCGCTTAATTCGACGGTTTTTAACCTCTCCCGTTTAATCGGCCCTTCTATTGCGGGCATATTAATTGGCAGCTTAGGTGAAGGCTGGTGTTTTATGGCTAACGCGTTGAGCTACGCGATTGTGGTAACCAGCCTGCTAATGATGCGCAATATGGACGTGGTGGATCATATCAAAAAGCAAAAATACCAGGTTCTGGTGCAGCTCAAAGAAGGGTTTCAATATGTCCGAAATGTACCAATGATGAAATCCCTGTTAGTGGTTTTGGCCATCGTCAGTTTTGCGAATGCTTCCATACGGACCTTAGGTTCTGTTTTCGCCAAAGATGTCCTACACGGCGATGCCGGTATCTTGGGTATTCTCATGTCAGCGGTAGGCGTCGGCGCAATAGCAGGAGCCTTATTCCTTACCAAAAATCGTTCGGGCGCGGCGCTGAAACGAATTGTATCTTTCACCGGCATCTTTTTAGGGATGACCATGATCGCTTTCGGCGCTTCTTCCTGGCTACCGCTTTCTTTAATATTCTTAGCCCTTTGCGGCCTGGCGCAAATGATGCATACCGCCACCACCAACACCTTATTGCAATTAAAGGTGGACGATGACAAAAGGGGACGGGTCATGAGCTTCTACACCGTATGCCTTCAGGGTACCATGCCTATCGGCAGTCTCGTAGCCGGTAGCCTGGCCGGATGGTTCGGCGGCCCCTGGGCTATTACCATCATGGGGCTGGCCTGTCTTTTGGGCGCCTTATTCTTTAAGGAAAAGAACCTGTTAAGACATTGGATAAAAGAAATAAAGGCCCGAAAACAATAAGCTTATCAACAAGAATAACACACTCTTCTAAGGCAAAATCCATCTGTTCCTTATCAATCAACTTTGATAAGCCTGCCCTTTTGCCGGGCCTATTTGTAAAGCAACGTCGGCAAGAATGTTGAAATATTTTTATTGATATTCTATAATCCACCTTCACAAAATACATCTCAACTTACCACTGATTTACCAATCGCCATAGCTACCTTCATACCGTCCATGGCCGCGGAAATGATGCCGCCGGCATATCCGGCGCCTTCGCCGCATGGATAAAATCCCTTTAGCTGCATATGCTGTAAGCTTTCGGAATCACGCGGAATACGTACCGGTGAAGAGGTCCTGGACTCGGTCGCCACCACCACGGCCTCATTGGTCAGATAGCCTTTCATTTTCCTGCCAAAGCCACGGAAGCCCGCTGCCAGTGCCTGGTACACCGCTTCGGGTAACACCTCAGTTAAATTGGCAGAAGCCAACCCCGGCAGGTAGGAGCATTTGGGTAAATCTACAGATAGCCGGCCTGCCACAAAATCGGCCATTCGTTGTGCCGGCGCTTTCAGGCGGCCGCCACCGGCCTGCCAGGCTTTCCGTTCCACCATATCCTGGTATTGCATAGCCGCCAAATCGCCGCTAAAACCATACCGGCCAAAATCCTTATCATCAACAGTGACCACCATTCCGGAATTGGCATAAGGATTATCTCTTTTGGATGGCGACCAGCCATTAACCACCAAAGCGCCCTCTTCCGTGCTTGCCGGGGCAATAATACCTCCGGGGCACATACAAAAAGAAAACACGCCTCTGCCCTCTTCCTGGCTAACCAAACCATAGGCTGCCGGTGGCAAAAAAGGGCTGCGGCTTTCGGAAGGTCGGCAATGATATTGTATCTGGTCAATCAGAGACTGCGGATGTTCTATACGCAGTCCAAGCGCAAAGGGTTTTGATTCAATTTTAATCTGCTCCCGGTACAATAAGTCAAAAATATCTCTGGCAGAATGACCGGTTGCTAAAATCAAAATATCAGCCTTGACAACCTCCTGATGATTAATTTCCAAACCGGATAAACAGCCCGATGCTTGTCGGATACCGGTTATTTTATGATTAAACAAAACCTTGCCTCCACAGGCTTCAATAGCGGCTCTCATGGTCGTGATAATACCGGGCAATTTATTAGTGCCAATGTGCGGATGGGCATCAATTAAAACAGATTCCGGGGCCCCGAAATAATGAAGCCATTGCAGGCATTTTAAAATATTTCCCCTTTTATCCGACCGGGTATAGAGTTTACCATCGCTATAAGTACCCGCACCACCTTCACCAAAGCAATAATTGGACTCGGGATTAACGATGCCCTGTTTATTCATCGCCGCCAGATCCCGGCGACGGGCGCGCACATCCTTACCCCGTTCCAGGAGAACCGGGCAAAAGCCCTCTTCAATGAGCTGTAAGGCAGCAAAAAGGCCTGCCGGCCCGGTCCCGGCAATAAATATTTCTTTCTTACCGGAAACATTTTGTAACCTCGGTTTAAAATCAGCGACGGGTTGAAAGGGTTCATCAACAAAAACACGCAACCGGAGCTGAAAGCATATTTGCCGGCTCCGGGCGTCCAGTGAACGCCGCAATAGCTGGACCGCTGAAACCCGGTTCTCCGGAAGCCTGAGCGCTTTGGCGGCTTCCGTACGGAACTGGCGATCGTCCCGGGCCATTTCCGGCGCTACACGAATATTGATGTCTTTAACCAAGGATAATGTTTCTGAAAATAAAAAAGCGCCTCTGATCTTAAAAGAGAGACGCTCTGAATGAAAAAGCTTTCAATTATTTCTGAACGGGCAAAGCCTCGCCCTGCTGACCGGGCTGTTGGGCATTCTGGCCGGGCTGCTCCTGTTGCTGTTGTTGCGGCTGTGTATGCACCACCTGAAGCGTAAATACGGAAATGATACATAATATCGCGATCGCGGCCATAATGTACCAGGTTGCCTTTTCAGTGGCATCACCCGATTGCTTCACACCCATGACCT
Source organism: Edaphocola sp. (assembly GCA_035708205.1). Taxonomy (GTDB): domain Bacteria; phylum Bacteroidota; class Bacteroidia; order Chitinophagales; family Chitinophagaceae; genus DASSSY01. Next base: position 485,165 of record DASSSY010000004.1, on the reverse strand, counting down.
GGGCACCCACGCTGCCAAACGCCCCGGAAAGGCCGCCACCTTTAGGCTTTTGAATCAAAATCACAAAACCCAAAGCGATGCTACCAATAATGCACAATACAATTAACAGGGTTGTCATATATCCAGATCCTTTTGAAGTATTTCAATTTTTTTTGCAAAATAAGCGCTTTTTTCAGGATTTTGCAAACTTAATTTCTTATACATATCCATGGCCTTTTCCTTTTTGCCCTGGAGAGCGTACACGGCGGCCATGGATTCACTGATCAGCTCTTCTTTTGCCGTAATGGAATTAACCGCCATCTCAAAAACATTCTCAGGGATTTCTTCTTCCTCTTCCTCAATAGCTGCTGTTAATTTTTGCTTTTGCCATAAGGCGCGCAGGGCGCTTTTACCGGCCTCCTCTTCCTTAGCTTTTTGAGAACGACGCTCCAGGTATCGAAGCCATTCTGAAAAGCTCATGACCACCATCAGGTCTTTCTCTGTGGACAAAACCTCTGCCGTCGTCTTCCGGTCCGGAAGATCCGTATTGACCTCAACGCCTTGCTGTGCAAAATAATCCTGTCCGGACGCGGCAGCCCTGAGCGTTTCATCCGGGAAAAGCGGCTCTTCGGCTCGTTGACGCCCTCTCTCACAATTCGTAAACAATTGATGGATAAGCACCCGGTTAACCGGGAACAATTTATATAGATTATTTAAGGAAGCGGATTCATAGCTATTTGCCCGCAATGCCTTTAAATAATGCAGGGGCACAAAAAGGGGAAACCTGACGCAGAGGTCATGCAGTCGCCCTGCCGTCTCTTGCTTAATAAACGTCGGCTGATCCAACCAGGATGAGATGAGGGCCTTTTCGGTCACAGGATACAATATATTTTTAGAGAAAGCGAAAATACAAAAAGAAATTTACCAGTTCACAAAGGCCTTATTGAAAATATCTTCTGCCAGCTGGTCACCGATTTTATCGATCAGATCATTTTCAACAGATTGTAATTGCTGGCTGGCCGGAAAGTCCGCGAACCGGCTAAAGGTTTGCTTAAAATCCGATTTCTTATCCAAGCGATTGGTAAACGTGACCTCCACAGAAATCGTCAGCCGGTTTTGGGATGCCATGGTCTGGCTCTGCATACCGGTAATCGTAACATTATAACCGGTAATCGTGCATTGCAGATCATAATCGGCATCATCGGTATTGACAGGCGCCAGGCCGGTTTGCGACAATATCTGGTTTCTGATCTTATTCGACAGGTTAGTGGCCAAAGAGGGTACCACATTCGCCGCCCGGTTCTGAAAAGTGTGAATATTGATCGTTTTTCCGCTGATATTGGCACCGGAAAGGCTATACACACCGCAGCCGGATAAAGCAAACAGTCCTAGCACCAAAAAATAAACTTTCCGCATAGAACGGCAAAAATAATCGATTTTAAAGAAAACACCGGCAAATCTGGAGCGCCACCGGCAACATCACTGGTTCAAATAAAAGCTAATCTTCCTGCAGCAGCCATTCCAGACTGCCATAAGCAAAAGACTGAAGGCCACCGGGCAATCGCAGCAACAGCCGGCCATCTTCATCCACCCCGGCAACATCCGCTTCAAAAAGCCGCCCGGAAAGTCTTTCCCTAAAGGCGACCGGGCAATTCCTTTTATACAAAAACCGGTTATAATCACGCAGCAACAGCTCATTGTTCAACGTTTCCGCAGCCAAAAACTTGTTCAGAATACCATGCCGCAAATCCGTAATGATCTCCAATAAGTCAAATGACCGGCTACCCGACGCTAAGCTCATTGAAGTCGCTTTTTGCCGTAAATCTCCGGAGAATTCCGTTTGGTTAACATTTAACCCGATACCGATAACGGCAAAGGCCCACTGTGCCCCCCGGAAAACATTTTCAATCAGCAGGCCACATGCCTTTTTGTCATTAACGTAGAGATCATTAGGCCATTTAACAGCGATTTGGCAATTTACGGGAAGAATTATCCTGAGATATTGCACTAAAGTCGCGGCTACCAGCATACTCAGCCGGAACGGTGTTTGCAGCGACTTGGCCGGCACAACGATCAGGCTGAATTTGAGGTTGCCCGGATGGTCCTGCCAGGTATTCCCTCTTTGCCCTTTGCCTTTCAATTGCCGGTCCGCCCATATCCCTTGTCCGTGTTGTGCCATTCCGTCGTCGATAAGGCGCATGGCATAATTGTTGGTACTTTCTAAAGTATCAAAATGATAGAGCCATTTCGGCTCCCCGGAGGATATGGTTTGTGCCAAAAGATTCCGTAATTTTGAACGAAATTACAGTAAAACAAGAACAAAGGATTTAAACTATTTGGAAAAACTAAATCAAACATTAAGAACAGACAGTTTTCTTTCCGCTGAACATGAAGGTAACGGTCTATTGACAACAGCCATAAGGGCTGTGGGAGATAAAAAAGGAGCTAATATTGTTTCTATCGACCTGCAAGGTATTGACGAAGCCGTTGCCGATTATTTTATTCTTTGCGAAGCCAACAACCCGGTTCAAATGCAGGCTATTTGCAACCACGTCGAGAAAACGGTTTTGGAGCATTGCGGCGAAAAGCCCTACCACATACAGCATGGTGAAGGATGGACGCTTATTGACTATATCGATATCGTTGTCCATATCTTCAAAGAGGAAGAAAGAAAGTTTTATGACCTTGAAGGCTTATGGCTGGACGGCAAAAGGACAGAGCATACGGCGTAAACAGTCCTCCTTTTCATTAATTAGGTTTAACATAAGCCTCCTAAATCTTAGATATTGGCTCATGATGAAGTAGCCAGAACATTGCGAAGCAAACAATTATGGAAGAAAACAATAAAATGCCAAGGGGTAACGGTGGTATGCCGCCCCGATTCAACGGCAACAATCCCAATGGTAATAAACGCGGTCCAAAGTTCAATATGTATTGGATCTACGGGCTGATCGTGCTGGTACTTATCGGCCTGCAGTTTTTTGGCGGCAGTATGGATTCTACTGAAAAAACAACCAATTGGCTGGATTTTAAGGAAAACTACCTGGAAAAAGGACTGGTTAAAAAAGTGGTGGTGGTCAACAAGGACTTCGCGGAAGTGTACCTGAACCATCCCGACAAGTCTGCGGAAAAGCCTAAAACCGGGCCTATGGGCTTCTCCTCATCCGTCAACCCGGACCTAAAATTCAACATCGGCACTTATGACGCCTTTGACCGGAAGTATCAGGCGGCCATGCAGGAAATGTCCGCCAAGGGGCAACAGGAAGTTCCCGTAATAATCGAAACGAGAGGCAGCTTTTTCCGCGATTTGATGAGCAGTGGTATTTTGCTGTTTGTCGGCATTATTGTCCTGTGGATAATCCTGTTCAGAAGAATGGGCCCCGGCGGTGCAGGCGGCGGCAGCGGCATCTTCAGCATCGGAAAATCCAAAGCCCAGTTGTTCGAAAAAGGTACGAAAGTGAACGTTACCTTCAATGATGTCGCCGGACTGGATGAGGCTAAGGTTGAAGTCATGGAAATCGTCGATTTCCTGAAAAACCCGAAAAAATATACATCATTGGGTGGAAAGATCCCTAAAGGCGCACTACTGATAGGTCCTCCAGGAACCGGTAAGACCTTACTGGCAAAAGCCGTTGCCGGAGAGGCCCAGGTACCGTTTTTTTCCATGTCCGGCAGTGATTTCGTGGAAATGTTTGTAGGTGTCGGTGCCAGCCGCGTCCGGGATTTGTTTAAGCAGGCCCGTGACAAATCGCCCTGTATCGTATTTATTGATGAAATTGACGCCATTGGCCGCGCCAGGGGCAAAAACGCTGTTGTGAGCAATGACGAGCGTGAAAACACCCTGAACCAGCTTTTGGTCGAAATGGATGGCTTTAGCGGCGATAGCGGCATCATTATCCTGGCCGCCACCAACCGCCCGGATGTGCTGGACTCGGCGCTCCTGCGTCCTGGCCGGTTCGACCGGCAGATATCCATTGATATCCCGGACATTAACGGCCGCGAAAAGATATTTGAAGTACACCTGCAACCGATCAAAAAAGCGCCGAACTTGGACATCAAGAAACTGGCCTTACAAACACCCGGCTTTGCCGGCGCGGATATTGCCAATATCTGTAATGAAGCCGCCTTGATTGCTGCCAGGAACGGGAAAGCGGAAGTGCACATGCAGGATTTCAACGATGCCATTGACCGTGTGATCGGCGGACTGGAAAAGAAAAATAAGATCATTCTTCCGGACGAGAAGAAGATCATCGCTTTTCATGAGGCCGGTCATGCCATTTGCGGCTGGTTCCTGGAATATGCCCATCCTTTGATCAAAGTATCCATCGTTCCGCGTGGAGTGGCGGCATTGGGTTACGCTCAATATCTGCCTAAAGAACAATTCCTGTACACTACCGAGCAAATGAACGACCAGATGGTTGGCCTGTTTGGCGGCCGTGCGGCTGAAGAAATCACCTTCGGCCGGATTTCAACGGGAGCTCAAAACGACCTGGAGCGGGTAACCAAAATGGCCTATTCCATGGTGTCCATTTACGGCATGAACGGCAAGGTTGGCCATGTGTCTTTCCATGACTCCCAGCAGGAATACAACATGAGCAAACCTTATTCCGAGGCAACGGCCGAAATGATCGACCAGGAAGTACGGCAGATGATCCAAAAACAATATGAACGCGCCATCAGCCTGTTGACAGAGCACAAACACCATTTAAAGGCGTTGGCCGAGGAACTATTGCGCAAAGAAGTGCTCTATAAGGATGACCTGGAACGACTGATCGGTAAACGCCCATTCGACGACAACCAGTCATCTGATGTGCAACCCGCAGCCGATAGCCTCCCTGTCAGTGAAGCGCTGAAAAGCCATCCGGACCAAAGCAATCAAACCACAACCCTGGACCATACGGCAACGGACCGCTATCCTGACGATGAAAAAGCCTAAGTGTATATACCCCTCTCCAAAACAGCCATAGAACTTATGGCTGTTTTTTTATCCCGGTGATTATTTTTTGCCGGCCGGGAGACTTACTGACATCCCCTTGTCACTATCCTGTCTTTATTTTGTATTATTCTTTAACCCCATTAAAATCTTAAACAATGGCACAATTAATTCCCATCTTCTCAAAAGAACTGGAACAGGAATCAGTTATTACCCGCAAAATGCTGGAACGTATCCCGGATGATAAATACGACTGGCAACCTCATTCAAAGAGCATGACCATACGACAGCTATCCACCCATATTGCCGAACTGCCTACCTGGATTACGATGGCATTGACTACTGACGAGCTGGATTTTGAAAAAAATGAGTACAAACCTACCATGATTAATAATACCAAAGAGCTGATAAAGCTATTTGAACAATCTTTGGACAACGGGCGATCGCAACTTCTGCCCGAAAACGAAGCCATTCTGGATAAAGTCTGGACTTTACGCAGCGGCAATGAGATTTACAGTCAAACTTCTAAGGCCGAAGTGATTCGCATGGCGCTCAGCCAGATTATACATCACCGGGCGCAAATGGGTGTCTTTCTTCGTTTGCTGGATATTCCCATACCCGGCAGCTACGGTCCCAGCGCTGATGAACATTAATTTTTTCAGGCCATAGCAAAGATTCAGGCTGAATTACTTATCTTTGCGCTTCTTTTCCCGTTACCGGGAACGGTCCTATAGCTCAGTTGGTTAGAGCACCTGACTCATAATCAGGGGGTCCTTGGTTCAAGCCCAAGTGGGACCACATTCCTTTCTCTGCTTACATATTGTATTCCGAAGTTACCGACAAATATTATATCGGTAGCACTCAGGATTTGGAAAAACGACTATTTCGCCACAACAGCAAACACATGATGGCTACTAAAGTAGGTGCGCCTTGGAAAATTGTCTGGTGTCAACAGTTTGAAACACGGGCTGAGGCTTATTCAAAAGAAATGGAAATCAAAAAGAAGAAAAGCCGGAAATATATTGAACGGCTTATTGCCTCAACTAACATTGGTTAGAGCATCCCGATTCCTATCGGGAGGGTCCTTGGTTCAAGCCCAAGTGGGACCTATAGAATGAAAAGGCTGTCCAAAAGAACAGCCTTTTCATTCTATATCTATTTCCTGACCGACGGCATTTCCTCTCTATGCCGCTTTCATATATTCCAGCTTCACACGTTCCAATTTCGCTTTGGCATAGTCCAGGGTCAAGGTAAATGTCTTCAGGCCTTTTTCCGACGGCATTTCAAACATGGCGTCGGTCAGGATCATTTCGCAGATGGTGCGCAGGCCACGGCCACCAAGCTTATAGGTATAGGCTTTCTCTACCATGAAATCAATGGCCTCATCGTCCACAATCAATTCAATACCTTCATATTCGAACAACTTCTTGTATTGCTTGATCAGGGCATTTTTAGGTTCGGTAAGAATACGCTTTAAAACCTCTTTGGTTAATGGATTGAGGTAAGTAACCACAGGCAATCGGCCCAATAATTCGGGGATGAGACCAAAAGCGCGCAAATCCTGGGAATTGACATACTGTAATAAGTTACCCCGGTCCAATTGCTCTTTTTCCTGATTACTTTTAAAGCCGATGGTAGAGGCTTCCATGCGGCGGGCGATCAGCTTGTCAATCCCTTCAAAAGCGCCACCGCAAATAAACAGGATGTTTTTAGTATCCACTTTAAGCAATTTCTGTTCCGGATGTTTACGGCCACCCTGAGGAGGGACCAGCACTTCGGAACCTTCCAAAAGTTTCAGCAGTGACTGCTGGACCCCTTCTCCGCTCACGTCCCTGGTGATGGAAGGATTATCGCTTTTCCGGCCGATTTTATCTATCTCATCTATATAAACAATACCTTTTTCCGCAGCCGCAACATCATAATCGCAGGCCTGAAGCAAACGCGATAAAATGCTTTCAACGTCCTCGCCTACATAGCCTGCCTGGGTAAATACCGTGGCATCCGCAATGGCAAAGGGCACCTGGAGCATCCGCGCAACGGTTTTCGCCAAAAGCGTCTTACCGGTACCCGTCTCACCGGCCATGATAATGTTGGATTTCTCGATTTCCACGTCATCGTCATCGGCCGGGTGCATCAACCGTTTGTAGTGATTATACATGGCCACTGCCATAACTTTTTTGGCATCGTCCTGGCCAATGATATACTGGTCCAGGAAGGCTTTGATTTCTCTGGGCTTATGAACTTTATGCTTTTTGATGTCAAATTTGGAATTCCTGTTCCCTTCTCCTTTTACCGGGTTGGACTCTTCAATCAGCAAATGCGCCTGCTCAGCACACTGGTTACAAATATTTCCGTCAATCCCTGTAATCAGCAATTGCACTTCTCTTTCCGTACGTCCACAAAAAGAACAATGTTTGGATGAATTTTGCTTTGGCATGCAATCAATTAATTTAGCCTGCAAAGTTACGAAATCAGGGATAAACCTTGCTTTAATGATCGCCATATTTAAACCTATGCCGGCATAGGTTCAAGCTATTAAGGCTTAATCGCCGGGAGATGGCTATATTTGCGCTAAAATTTTGGGGGATGAACTGGATTCTACTAATTATCGGCGGATTGTTTGAGGTTGGTTTTACCAGTTGCCTGGCCAAAGCCAATGAGACCTGGGGGCAGCAGCGCTGGCTCTGGTTAGGAGGTTTCCTGGTCAGCCTGTTCATAAGCATGTTCTTGCTATACAAGGCCACTTCCGGGCAGACCGCCTTACCGTTGGGAACCGCTTATGCGGTATGGACCGGCATTGGCGCGACCGGAACCGTTTTACTGGGTATTTTCCTGTTTCACGAGCCGGCTACCTTCTGGCGAATGTTTTTCATTTTCACACTGATTGGCTCGATCGTGGGATTGAAGGCCGTATCGCATTAAGATACTGACTGCAATATTATAAGAAATGGCTCCAGCGAGAGCGCAACATTTTCGGACAGTTGCATTAGCGGTCCCAATCCTAATACTTTATCAAAAAGCCACCAAGGTTTTGCAGCGGACAAGCCAACAAATCAATCCTAATGCCATTTCGACAATTATAGGGCATCGCCGTAGCCGTTGTCCGCCGCCCCCCCTGTTAGTGAGGACCAACAGAAAAGACCGATTTTAGATGGAGAGATCAAAAGTCACCGTATTAAAATAAATATATAAACGATACTGACAATTATCTTCTAACGCGAACAACCCCGGGCGTGTTTTCCCAGGGTTGTTCCGATATCCTATTCAGAGGACATTTTCTTCAAAGCGAAATCTGATCCATAAATTACTTTACAGCCGCTTCAAAACGCTTAGCCACTTCATCCCAATTGATGATTTCCCAAACGGCGCTCAAATAATCGGGACGTTTATTCTGGTACTTCAAATAATAAGCGTGTTCCCAAACATCGACGCCAAAGACGGGTGTGCCTTTTACCTCAGCAATATCCATCAAAGGATTATCCTGGTTAGGAGTGGAACAAACCGCCAGTTTACCCGCTGGGGTAACAATAAGCCAGCCCCAGCCGCTACCGAAGCGGGTGGCCGCGGCTTTGTTCAGGTCTTCTTTTAGCTTATCAACACTACCAAAAGCGCCATTGATGGCGTCTAACAGTTTCCCTTGGGGAGTCGTTTTGTTGGGGGTCAAAACAGTCCAGAAAAGACCGTGATTGTAAGCGCCACCGCCGTTATTGCGGACAGCAGCAGGATATTTGGAAATATTTTTCATCAGATCTTCTAATGAAAGATCCGCGGCGTCCGTACCCTCGATCGCGGCATTAAGATTATTGATATAACCGGCATGGTGACGATCGTGATGGATTTCCATTGTAGTGGCGTCAATGTGTGGTTCTAAGGCGTCGAAACTGTAAGGCAACGCCGGAAGTGAATGTACCATAAGACAAAAAATTTATTGTTTTAAAATAGATGATAAATAATAGTCCACAAAATTAGCGAATTCGGAAGGCTTCAGCAAGTCGGCCGCTATCAAAATAACCCAATGACCTTATCAGGATTGACTATACGATCACGCTCATCGGCATCCTGGTGACCGGACCGTAATACAGTTAGACTTAACCGACACGATTTGTGGCAGGACACGCAACCACAGAGAAAAGAGATAAATTTCAACTATGCCAGATAAATAGCTAAATGGCATAACAAAAGGAGACCGGACGGCCATTCAGCCCGGGAGCAACCGGTTATTCCAATGGGCATAATTATTCGAAAAGCATACTTATGGATGAAGGATGGCGTTAAACTTTTCTTTCAGGAATGGCGTATTGAAAAGGCTTTCCAGGCGGCTGTAATTTTCCTGGTCGCTGGTGTGGCGATACAGCATTTTTACAGCTTCATAACGGGAGGATTGCATGGTCAGATTTTTAGCAATGATGCGTACCTGCTCAGTTGAAAAGCAATAGATATTGAGCTGTTTTTTCAAATACTTCAACCGGTTGTCATCACCATCCCTGTCCAAAAGCTTAAGGGCAAAACCTTCAAACTCCTCGTTGCTCATAGCGTTAGGACAATCGGTATTAGGCACCGGCGGTAAACTGCCATCAGTCTTTGCGTTGATCTCGTTGTTATTGCCATTCAGCACAATACCGTTTAAAAAAGAACCATCCGCGGTCATTTTTTGTTCCCTCCCGGCCGGTACGGTATCATTGTTGTCCGAGAGGCGTATAACGGTATCGCCGGCCAGCAAGGCCAGCCGGCCGTTCATATCCTCATGACGACGCCTTTTGTCACGGCCGGTTTCTGAAGCCGGTTTAAATGCGGGAGTTACCGCAGGCGAGGCATCACTTAGAGGAGAAAGCATACCGGCAGCGCCTTCTTCTTTTGTGTTGTCGGCCGGAATGTATTTTTGCTGTTGCAGATCCAGAAGCGCGAATTGCTCATCATTAATCTTATGCAACACAAAACCCCGAAAACCGTTTCCAGGCACCTCCAGAAAAAATTTCTGTGGCGGATATTCATTTTGCTGAAATAATATTTCAAAATGAGTATATCCCTCAGCCAGATCCGGGATGATGAAGTGATTCTGGCCGTAACGCGGCTGCATTTTCCCTTCTACCTTAACATAAAATGGCGTCTGCTGATCGCCTTCAAAATAAAAATAGGAATAATCGTTTTGGGCGACAGCATAGCTGCCGGACAAAACAAAGAATAATACAACTAACGCAATTCGTTTCATATGTAATAATCCTAAAAAATAAAAGAATTCACCGCCCGCAGCTATCAACCGGATACTCAAGCCAGGATGAAATCACGCTAACTCTATCAATACAGCGCCTTTCTCGACAGCCTGGCCGGCTTTGATTTTAATGCTTTTTACCACTGCGTCTTCCGGTGCCTTAAATACATTCTCCATTTTCATGGCTTCCAGGATCAATACCGGATCACCTTTCTTCAAGGCCTGGCCCTCTTCAACCATAATATTCAAAACCAAGCCGGGCATCGGCGCCTTAATCGATTGCGCTTTCTTGGCCAAATTCATGTTCAGCCCCATTTTCTGCAACAAAAGGTCGATCGGCTCCTGAACCGTCACCCGATATTCGACGCCATTGATCCTAAGTGTTAATTCCTTTTTTTGTTTATCCAGGGCCACTAAATAAGCGTTATAGCTTTTGGCACCCATCAGGATATTCAGACGACCATCGGGTAAGGGACATATATCCCATGGAACTTGTTGTCCGTCAATGATTGCCTGGCCGGAAGCCAGGCTAACCGCCATCGTTCCCCGTCCGTTGATCTTCACCTTATGCATGAATGACACTCAATTTTATTTCCAGATGCAAATGTAATCATTCTGCCCGAGCAATACCGGAAGACTTCTTTAAAGATCACCCATTCATTTTAAGCCATTACCCCTGGCCCAACCGGGAAGCTTCATGTCGGCAAGCAATGGATCTTCACGGCACCCTTCTATGGCCGGGTATTGCGGTTGCCTTCCACTGCGCCCGGTCTTCCCGACCGAAGTCATCCGGGCATTATACGATCCCTTAATTTAAGCAGGCGCTAACACTTACCTTTGCGGATTTCCTGTACTTTTACGTTCGTTCCGTCGAATGCCCGGCGCTTAAATTTTTGTACCACGATCCAACATCAATTTCATGCAAAAAAACATTAGAACCCAATGCCGACTCCTGATGATGACCATAAGCATTATAGGAATGAGTGTTCTTCAGGCAATGGCGCAACAAAATCTTTCCGCTCAGGATTTTAAAGCCTTCCAGCTGTCCGCTCCGCGCGTGGCCAATGCATATCAAACTTATGCCGGCCAGCTGGAACAACAATTCAAAGAAAAACATTTCAGCTGGCCGCCAAAGGATATCCTCATCCGCTCTTTTAAAGCGCACAACAAAATGGAGATATGGGTAAAAGACGACGGCGTGGATACCTACCGGCTATTCAAGGAATACCCGATCTGCGCCTTATCGGGTATTCTGGGGCCCAAACGCTGGCAAGGCGACCGCCAGGTACCGGAAGGTTACTATTTCATTTCAGATTTCAATCCCAGGAGTGACTTTTACTTGTCGCTGATGCTGAGCTATCCCAACTATTCGGACAGGGTCCTGGGTAACAAAAGCGACCTGGGCGGGGATATCTATATCCATGGAGGCTGCGTCACCATAGGCTGCATGCCCATGACCAATGCGGGCATTGAAGAGATCTACACCCTCTGCCTCATTGCCAAAAGCAACGGGCAAAATAACATCCCGGTGCACATCTTCCCGGTACGCTTCAACACCACAACCATCAATTTTTTAGATAAGGAATATGGCAATTCCGCATCAAATCATCGTTTCTGGCTAAACCTGAAAGCAGGCTACGATTACTTTGAAAAATACCACAAGATTTTTCCTGTAATGTATAACAAGGAGGGACAATATGTGTATTGATCCATTCCTTTGATAATTATTGCCGGGGTATAATAAACTAAATCCTGCAAGCAATATTTATTAACGGTTTTGGCATGAGGGATCAGAGCCCACTGATGCATATCCGCGAAATGCATGTCCATTCCCGGTTGGATTCTTATATATCTTCCCCAAGTAGAACACAGATCAACGGGCGGAAAAAGACCAATTGTTCCATGGCGAAAGATTCGTTTCGCTTCCGGCAGACCACCAATTTCTATGCTGCTTTCTTTCAGAATACTCCATATCTCCTAACGGATTTCTTTCATTTCCGGCATCGCCCCGGCCATAACGTAACAGCCATATGCACCGTCATCGTTGCGGGATCCGGGGAAATGAGGGCACCACACCTTCCTCTACAATAACCAACCGTTCGTTCCCCGTATTGTTTAACTCATGACATTAAGCCGCTCTCCCGGCATAATAGATAGAGTCACAGTCAACCCTAACCAGCCATAAACCAGTATCCCCGGCCCGGCGCTCTAATTTTTGCAGGAACTCTTTTCAAAAATGCCACCTCCGAATTCACGGAATAAGCAGGACAGCAAAGCTAGCACACACAAATATAAATTAATATACACAAAATGTGTAACTTTCGAGCATAATTTGTGTAGCCATACGGTCCAACTTCCAGCCGTGGATTAACATTAAGCCCACAAACATCTATAACTACATTATTGTTAAATAATAAATTGCCCTCTTCAAAGGTACTTCACTATAATATTGCGACCCGAAGGCGAAAAAAAGATTAAAAAAACAGCCGGAATGGCCGAAGACAGGCATAAGGCCAGTGAAAAAATAAAAGAGAGCAGTCTAAAACATACATATTTTAGGCATGCATTACAATAAGATGTTCATGTTCTATAACTTTACAGCCACAATTTGAATACTTTTATTCTTTATTTATATATATAATGGATAAAAGTATTATACTTCCCGATAATAAACCAATCAAAACATAACAATGCACATGAACATTAAAAACATCAACGTATCCGACATTGGACAAAGGATCAAAAAATTTAGGAATGCCCAGGGCCTGACCCAGCAGGAGGTGGCCCAAAAACTTCGTATTGAAGTCAGAAATTATGCCAAAATAGAAAGAGGTGAGCGAAAAATCCTGGATGTACTGCTCATACTGGAAATCGCCTTTCTTCTGGACGCCGATCTCATGGAGCTCCTGATAGGAGAAGAAAAAAGGGCCGCGCTTCAGACCGACAAGACAAAAAGTTATTCGCTTGAGCAATCTTTTCCGGGAAAACAAACGGACGAACTGGTCATCTCCATTATCAGCGAGCTGGAAGCCATCATTCACGATATTGATCAAAAACAACGCCAATTGCAAAAGGATTTTAATAAAATCCTTGCTGATAACAACCATACATAGGCCGCTCAAAGTTAATAGGTCAGGCATCTCCGGTTAAATGCAATCAGAGGTGTGGTTATACCCGCCCGTTATCTCTCCTCCTACCGTTCACGTCATGCTTATTCTCAAAATTTACATTAAGTTTGCCGGTCAAATAACGAATGCGTGCACCCATCTAAATTTAGCGTTTTTACGATATTTATTATTGTATTGCTCCTGCATGTCTCCGCCGGTATTTATTTTAATGGCTACAGCCCCTGGTGGCTACCCGTTATATTGCTGGCTTACCTTATCATAATCATTTTAGGGAGCATCTTTATCCGTTGGAATTTTTACATCAGATCTAAAAATAAGCTGCCCCGTCTGCGCCTGCACTTCAACCCAAAAGGCTTTGGTTTGTCGCATCACGAAAAAGCCGTCGCGCTGAGCTTTGATGACGGGCCGGGCGACCATAGCCCAACGGTATTGGATATTCTCAAAAAGGAAAGGGTACCGGCCACATTTTTCCTGATCGGCCGGCAAATAGAAGGTAAAGAAAAAATTGTCAGGCGAATGGTTGAAGAAGGTCATGAAATAGGCGGGCACAGCTTTTCCCACGGGAGGGATTTTGACTGGAAAAGCAGCAAGGAAATGCTGTCGGAAATCCTGTCCGCCAATATGGCTATTGAATCCATTATTCAAAAACCGGTGCGCCTGTTCCGGCCGCCTTATGGCGTGACCAACCCGAACCTGGCGAAGGCTGTACACCAGGCAGGCATGGCCAGTGTCGGCTGGAGCATCCGCTCCTTAGATACGATCGCCCGCTCTGAAAAGAAATTATTAAAACGCCTTCTTAGAAAAATAAAACCCGGGGCCATTATCCTTCTGCATGACCATTGTACGATCACCCACAGGATCCTGCCGGAGCTCATTGCAGGCATCCGTGGAAAAGGCTATGTGTTTGAAACCATTTAGCCTACACTTCTGGGGTGCCTTCACGCTCTGCCTGCAGCTGCCTGTTCCCGAAATCAATGGCTTCCAACTGGCGAAGTATGACCGGCTTTACTTTTAAATGCTTCAGGGCGCTAAGATGCCTGGTATGGTGCATATCGGTGCCTAAGAAATTGACCAGGTGCGCCTCAAGCAGCTTTTGGGCGATCATTTTTTCTCTTTTTCCGTAATAGCCCGCGAAAGACAGCCAGTTGGGCTGAAAAAGGCAATGATGTTTCTGAAAAGGCTCAAGGCCCTTCAGGGATTCATCCATATAATGATACCGCTCAGGATGCGCGAATACCGGTTGATAACCATGGGCCTGCAATGAAAACAAAACCTCCTCTATGTTCGGCGGGCAGACGGCAAACATGGTTTCTACAAGCACATGATTACCGTTAAAGGTTAACAGCCCCGCCTCGATCTTTTCGGGAAACTGCTCATCAATAAGATATTCGGCCGCATAGCTTAAAGGTATGGTATAATGCCGCTTATCCATTTCCGCTTTTAACAGGGAGTAGGCCTGGTGAATGGTTTCCGGCGTATTGGGATATAAATCGCCCATGATATGCGGCGTGGCAATTAATTGTTGATACCCCAGGCTGATCAAGCCATCTACCAAAACAAGCGCCTCTTCCACTGTAGCCGCCCCGTCATCAATGCCCGGTAAAATATGCGCATGCATATCCGTCAGCAAAAGAGAGCCTGTCGGGCAGGAAACAGGTTTATTGAAAATTGAAAACATTATAGGGCAAAGATCGTAAATTCTTACTGTTCAATACAAAATCCGTACCACAAAGATAAGGTATTCGCCCGGCAGGGATACGGAAACAAAAAAGCCCGTTTTCCAAGAAGAAAACGGGCTGGGTAATTATCATGTGTCGCGTATCATGTGTGGCGGAACGGCACCTTTTATACCATTTGAGCAACTACTTTGATTTGTAACTCATATATAAACTTTTAGGCATCTTCTTATGGCCAATCCGCGACTTGTCAGGGAAATATCTCAACTATCCTTTAACCATCATGAGGATGAACGGAAAGGAGCGGGCATCAGACGATCATACCGGCGGCAACGGTATTCTTTGTCGCTTCATCCACCAGGATAATGCTGCCGGTGATCCTGTTCTTACGATAGGAATCAACGAGCAAAGGCTGTGTGGTCCGGATCGTCACACGGCCGATATCATTCATGCCCAGATCCTTATTGTCCTTGTCCCTGTCCAGAGTATTGATATCAATTTTATAAACAACATCCTTTATGATGGCTTTCTGCTCATTATTGGCATGCATGATGATGTACTTAGCCTTTGGTCTGGCCGGTTGGTCATTAAGCCAGCAAAGCATCACGTCAAATTCCTGAACCGGCTGCGGCAGGTTATTGCTCTTGGCAATCATATTTCCCCGGCTGACATCAATATCATCTTCTAAAGTAACGCTTACGGACATGGGCGCAAAAGCCTCCTCAACGGACCGGTCAAAAGTGTCTATAGATTTAATTTTTGACGTAAAACCGGACGGTAAGACCGTAATTTCATCACCTTTCCGGAAAATGCCGCTGGCCACACGGCCGGCATAGCCCCGGTAATCTATAAAGCCTTCTCTCTGCGGCCGGATAACGGTTTGTACCGGTAAACGGGCGTCCACCTTGTTATTATCGCTGCTGATATGCAGGGTTTCCAAAGTATCCAGCAACGGCGCGCCCTGGTACCAGGGCATATGCCCGGAACGATTGACGACATTGTCGCCTTCCAGGGCGCTGATCGGGATAAAACGGATGTCACTGACCAGTAATTTTCCCGAAATGCTTTCATATTGGGCAATGATATCGTTGAAAACGGATTCGGAATAATCGACCAGGTCCATCTTATTGACACAAACGATCAGGTGCGGTATCTGCAGCAATGAAGCAATGAACGAATGCCTTTTCGTTTGCTCGATAACGCCGTTCCGGGCATCGATCAAAATGATGGCGGCATTGGCCGTTGAGGCGCCGGTGACCATATTCCGGGTGTATTGAATGTGGCCCGGCGTATCGGCTATGATAAATTTACGTTTGGGTGTGGTAAAGTACCGGTAGGCCACATCGATCGTGATCCCCTGCTCGCGTTCTTCCCTAAGCCCGTCCGTAAACATGGCCAGGTCCACCTTGTCATGTCCTTTTTTGCGGCTGGTATTTTCAACTGAGCTGAGCTGGTCTTCAAAGATTGATTTGGAATCATATAATAAACGACCGATCAGCGTGCTTTTCCCGTCATCTACACTACCCGCGGTCGTAAACCGTAAAAGTTGATTGTTAGTATCCATGAGTTATTGCTTATAATGTTTATGATGCTTATATTGTTTATTATGGTTATAATGATTAAAAGGCTAACCGATTAATCACATGAGCAATTAATTCTTTTTCATTTTCCCTTTCAGGGTTTGTAGGCTATTAACCTGGTATTTATACAAGGCATTGAGTTTATTAATAATTTTATCAAAAGATAGCCTCAACTGAGCATTCGTGTCCGGACTAAGATATTGTAATTTCAGTGCCAAATTAAAATGGTTGATAGCTTCTAAAACTGAAGCATAGGCCATGTTTGTAAAATGCGCCTGATCCTTACCCGACGCTCTACCCGACCCTTCCGCTAAATTAGCCGTTACACTACCCATCGCCCGCTTTATTTGTCTCACTATGTCGAATTGTTCTTCCTTTGGAAAGTCAACTAAGATGCCATAAATTTTCACGCAAAGTTCCAACGCATCCTGATAGACATCAAGTTTTTCAAATGAATAAATCCGATAGTGCCATGATTTAATGTTTATATTACTTATGCTGCTTAACCGATCAACCATCATAAACGATTAACCATTAAAAATATCCTTGTTTTTTCCGGTCTTCCATAGCGGTTTCCGAGCGTTTATCGTCCGCGCGGTTGCCTCTTTCCGTAACACGCATGGCGGAAACTTCTTCCACGATCTTAGGTAAGCTGTCGGCATCGGATTCTATCCCCCCCGTAATGGTAATGTCCCCGAGGGTCCGGAACCGGATGCGCTTCGTCACAACTTCATCTCCCGGGCTTAATTTCAGGAATTCCGAATTAGGGATCCAGGAACCATTGCGCCAGACCACTTCCCGGTCATGAGCGAAATACAAAGACGGGATAGCAATTTGTTCCCTGTTAATATAATTCCACACGTCCATTTCCGTCCAGTTGCTGATGGGGAAAGCCCGGAAATGTTCCCCTTCGAAGTATTTCCCGTTCAGGATGTTCCACAATTCTGGCCTTTGGTTTTTAGGATCCCACTGCCCGAATTCATCCCTGTGGGAAAAGAAACGTTCCTTGGCCCTGGCTTTTTCTTCATCCCGGCGACCACCGCCAATGGCGCAGTCAATCCTGTTTTCTTCAATGGTATCTAAAAGTGTCGTGATCTGCAGGGCGTTACGGGTAGCGTTCTTTCCCCGCTCCTCAGCAACCCTACCGGTATCAATGGATTTTTGCACCGAGCCTACAATCAACTGGACACCCAGTTCCTCCACGAGCTTATCGCGGAAAGCCATCGTTTCGGGAAAGTTATGGCCGGTATCCACATGCATTAAAGGAAAAGGGATCTTTGCCGGGTAAAAGGCTTTTTTGGCCAAATGGGTAACGACAATGGAATCCTTTCCCCCGGAAAACAAAATTACCGGGTTCTGGAACTGGGCAAAGACCTCCCTGAGTATATAGATCGCTTCAGACTCCAATTCATCCAGGTAATTCAGATAGTAACCGCTCATATTGATTTGATTTTTCGTTTGTTTAATAAATATGCTAAGACCTGCCGGGCACAGTCGTCAACGGTCTGTCCTTCTGTTTTGATCTCCAG
Source organism: Edaphocola sp. (assembly GCA_035708205.1). Classification (GTDB taxonomy): domain Bacteria; phylum Bacteroidota; class Bacteroidia; order Chitinophagales; family Chitinophagaceae; genus DASSSY01. The sequence continues at coordinate 467,131 of DASSSY010000004.1, read as the reverse complement.
GTCCGCCCGTTCCGGCGCTTCGTAAGGCGCGGTAAGGCCGGTAAAATTACTGATTTCTCCGTTCCTGGCCTTTTGATACAGGCCCTTAACGTCCCGGCGTTCGCATTCTTCCAAAGAAGTATTCACAAAGACCTCCACAAAAGCCTGCCTACCGACTATGGCGCCGATCATTTCCCGGTCTTTCTTTAAAGGTGATACAAAAGCGCTCAGCACCACGACCCCCGCATCGACAAATAACCTGGCGACTTCCGCGATACGGCGTAAATTCTCCGTCCTGTCTTCCGGCGTGAAGGTCAGCCCTTTATTTAAGCCGGAGCGTACATTGTCTCCGTCCAGAATATAAGTATGGACGCCCTCTGCCATCAGCAGCTGCTCCAGCCGACTGGCAATAGTTGATTTTCCCGACCCGGAAAGGCCCGTAAACCAAACCACCAGCGCCTGATGGCCATTAAGCCGGCACCTGTCTTCCTGGTTGACGGGATGCTGATGAGGAATAATATGCAACTTTTCATCCATAAGCGTTTACATTTTATAATAAATAGCGATAAAGGATAAGGTAATGACCGAGTAAATCAGGGTTATCGGAAACCCTACTTTCAGAAAATCTTTAAACTTATAGCCCCCGGGGCCATATACCATCATATTGGTCTGGTAGCTAAAAGGAGAATGAAAAGAGGCCGAGGCCGCGAAGGCAATAGCAATAAATATCGCTACGGCGTTCATCCCCGGTGTTTGCAGGGCAATGGCGTACGCTACCGGGAAGACTATAGATACTGCCGCGACATGGGTCACAAAAGAAGTCAGGACCAGGGTCAGCAGGTATACCCCGACAATGATACCCATATTCCCGAAAGAATGGAACAGGCTCATAAAACCTTCGGCCAGTAATTTCGCGGCGCCGGAATCGATAAGCGCCGTACTGAAAGTAAGGGAGGACACCAATATGACCAACAGATCGACGTCCAGCTGTTTCTTGACCTCCCCGATGCTCAACAGCTTGAAACCGATCATATAAGCCGTGAGCAATAACAGTGAAAAAAACAAATTGAGCCATCCCAGGGACATCCCTGCGATCAAGGCCAGCAATAAGACAGCAAAGCCTTTAACCGCGGACGGCCTGGCATTGGACGGCTGGCGCAACACGGATATCAGGTACAGGTCCGGATGCTGTTCTATATGCTTCCTGAAATGCGCGCCGGGGGAGACCAGCAGCAGGTCACCGGCCTGGAGCGCTATTTCGCCGATCTTACCGTGCAGCCGCTCCCCGTTACGGTGGATAGCCACGACCGCGGCATCATAATTTTCCCGGAAAGAAATACGCTTAAGGGTTTGCCCTACCAGCTCCGAATTATAAGGGATAACCGTTTCAAGAATATTAAGCTGCTTCAAATGGTTCCGTTCCCCATTGGTAAACGGCGTCGTAAAATCCTTATGCCGTTCCAGCAATTCAATGATATTGTCCGTATCGCCGGCAAAAACCAGGATGTCACCGGCCTGTATCACCTCTTCCGGCTTTACAGGGGTCAGGCGCTGCTTGTTCCTAATGACCTCAAATAAATAAATACCGTTTAAGTTCCTCAATCCCGCTTTGGCAATAGATCTGCCGATGATCGACGATTCAGGCACTACTTTAACCTCAACCAGGTATTCCCTTGAGCCGCCACCGGCGGATTGTAGCAGATCCGTACGGTCGGGCAACCATTTATAACCTATAAAATAAAGGAACAATATGCCTCCTATGCTTACCAAAACGCCGGGGATGAGGTAATCCAGGTATGTAGGCGCCGGCGCCTGCTTAGATTCGATAAGGCCATTCAACACCAGGTTTGTGGAAGTGCCGATCACCGTGATCATCCCGCCCAATATAGCGGCAAAGGAAAGGGGCATTAACAGCTTGGAAGGCGATACCCCGCGCTTTTTCGACCATTGATATACATAGGGCATAAACAAGGCCACAATAGGGGTATTATTCAAAAAAGCAGATACGGCGGCCACTCCCGAGGTCATCCGTAACAAAAAGGCCCTTGGCGTTTTGGCATTGCCAAACAATTTATCCATCCAGCCGATCAGGTTAAAATGCTCCTTGATAGCGGCCGTAATAAAGATCAATAAAAATATGCTCAGGATAGATTCGTTGGCAAAAGCATCTAACAGGTCGTTTGTCCGTATGATCCCGGATAATAAAAAAAGCAATACCGCCGAAAAGAATAAATAAGACGGCTTGATTTTATCCAATAAGAGGAATACGATCAGCAGGACCGTAACCACCAGCACGATAACCTGTTGTATTTGAGGAGCAAGGGCCAACATGAAAGTAATCTATAGGGAGCTTCAGGGATTTGATTTATGCCTTAACATCTGCAAGGTAAGCCTTTTGATGTTTATGATGTTGATGTTGTTTATGATGTTTAACCGGTTAAACGGTTAAGCAATCTTGTTAACCAGATTAAGCAACATAAGCAGTTAAACGATTAAGCACTTTTTTAACCATTAAGAAATTAAGAGGATCAAGTATTTTCTCTTACAGATCAACCAGTATAAACGATTAAGCAATTAAACGATTAAGCATTTTCCACTTTTTGGCCCTCCCGCATATGTCCAAAAAGTGGACAGCAAAGAGAACTTTCCTCAACGGTTAAACAATATAACCAATCTTCCCCCTCTGGCCTCTCCGGCCACAGGGAACCAAAAGCCAATGTGGCTTCGGCTCCACTTCGACTTCGCTCAGTGCACGCTCTCAGCCTCAGCGCACGCTCAGACACCGTCAATGTGTATAGTCCATTTCGACTCCGCTCAATGACCTACATATTGATTGCAGAAAGTACAGCTAACGCTCATAAACGATTAACCGATATAAGCGATTAAACACCTAACTGCTCTTCCCGCAGCACGATAAAATGCGGGTTCAGCAGGTTTTCCTTATTGTAATGAAGTTCCTCCCGAGTATCAAAATCCAGTACAGAGCAGCCGGCGAATTTAGCCACGGCATGCGCGGCAGCCGTATCCCATTCCATAGTAGGCGCCAGCCGGGGATAAACATGGGCCTTTCTTTCCGCCACTAAACATAATTTTAAAGAACTCCCCATGCTGACCAGGGCCAGCTCCCGGTGCTTTTCTTTGCATTTACGGATAAACGCTTCCGTTTCAGGACTGAGGTGCGAGCGGGAAGCCACAACTGTATAGACATCCGGCAATGCTAAATGGTCTAATTTTTGGGCGCGTTGCAACAATGAGGGCATATCCGGCATATCCTCGTTTTCCCGGAAAGCATAAACAAAACTCCCCTGGCCTTCGGCGGCAAAGAACAATTTACGCTGTACCGGGATATAGACCACGCCCAAAACAGGTTTCCCGTTTTCAATCAGCGCTATGTTAACCGTAAATTCACCGTTCCGCTTAATAAATTCTTTCGTGCCGTCTAAAGGATCAACCAGCCAGCACCGCTGCCAGTGAGCGCGCTGCGCATAATCCATGTTTTTGATCTCTTCACTGATCACGGGTATCCCGCTCTCTTCCAGGAAGGTTAAGATCACTTCGTTGGATTGCTGATCCGCTTCGGTCAATGGCGATTGGTCCGCCTTGGTTTCCACATTAAAATCCCGTTCATAAACGGTCAGTATCTTTTCGCCCGCTTTCAGTGCCGCCTTAATGGCCAGCAATAAATTATCCATATTCTGGGTTTATATTGTTTATGGTGTTTATATTGTTTAGGATGTTTGGTAGCCAACAGCCGATAGCAAACCACCGATAGCCAAAAAGCTATCGCGTTAATTCCGGCAGCTCCTTTTCTAATCGCTCATAAAGGCTTTTCACTCCCTGGCATTGGTCTTCCGGCATAATTAAGATGGCATCATCGGTTTCTACAAAGATCATCTGCTGCCGGCCAAGAAAAAATACCGGTTTCTTTGTACCCAATACGAAATTGTCCCGCAGCGCCGATGAATGATCTTGCTGTTTTTGATAGGCCCAAAGCGCGTCAAAGCTTCCCAGGTCGCTCCAGCCTAAATTTTCGGCCTTTACTACTTTTATTTTTTCAGAATGCTCCATTACCGCGTAATCCACGCTTATTGAAGGGATCTCAAAAGAAGGCTTTTCGGGTAATTCATAATTCTTTTTTTGCTCCCAGGCTTTTAAGGCCGAAGCAAATACTGCCGGGGCATGGGTCTGCAGCTCTTCCAGGAACACACCAGCTTTAAAGCAAAACATCCCGCTGTTCCATAAAAACCCACCATGTTGCAACATTTGATGTGCGGTTTCCATATCCGGCTTTTCCTTAAAGGACAGCACCTCGTTATCCCTGTGCTCAATGTAGCCGTAGCCGGTCTCCGGGCGGTCGGGCTGGATACCAAAAGTGACTAAGCTACCTGACCGGGCCAGCTGTTCCGCTTCTTTTACAGCCTGTTCATAAGCTGATGTATCAGAAATCACCTGGTCGGACGGGGTGATCAACAAAATATCTTCCGGCGCCGTGTTCCTGGGAACAGCTTCCGTAATTTCCAGGTAATCCGTCCATCCCAGGCCTTCCAGGTTTTGCCTGGACAAATGCCGGTTGTCCCGGTTACCTACTACCATCAGCTGGCCGCAAAAGGCCTTGTTGCGCAAGGCGCATAACTGGAAAAGGGTTTTCCCGCCAAACAAGGAAATATATTGCTTGAGACAGGACTTCCGGGATAAAGGCCACAGCCTGCTGCCGACACCACCGGAAAGAATGACATTAATCAATTTATTGTTGGTTATAGTGTTTATGTTGTTTAATCGGTTACGTTACTTATGATGTTTAAAACAATCAACCAACATAAGCCATCAAACGATCAATCTTCATTTCATTCACTAATGACGAAGACAAGGCTCAACGATCACCCGCCAGCTCTTTTTTCAGGTAATCGATAACCTTAACCTCCATAGCATCTACCTGCCGCAGGTCCGCTAAATACCAGGACAGCCAGTCGCCGATATGGATCAGGGAAAAAGCCTGTTCCCAATAGCTGCCTCCCATCGCTTCCACATCCAGTACATTGCCGGTACAGCGTTCGATAATGGTTTTATTAATACCCATACGGGTTTTGACCTGCGGATGGTCTGACCCGCTATGCAGGAAGAACACCGCTTTATCTTCGGCGACATCCTTCCAGCCAACCAGCTCATTATGGTTCATCTCGGGCACCACATTTTCCCAGGCGGTGAGCTTGCTGTTCTCATTGAGCTGTTGTCGCCAGCGTACGGCCACCCCTTCCATCCGGCAGCCGGCATAGATCACCGGCAATTTGCCATACGCTTTTTGTGCCAGCCCGGTAGCCGTTTGTTTCAATCCCTCCTTATTTTGTTGCAAAAGAGTAATGGCTTTGTTGATCTCTTCAACAAACCGGTCATCCGTTAACCCGGCATAATGAAGCGCAAAGAGTACCTGTACCAGGGAATAGCCCAGGCAGGCACGGGGCGGCATCCCGCCGGGAATTTTAAAGCAGGGAACACGGTGTTCCGCCGCCATTTCCGCAATCCGGCCGCCTGAAGTGATGCACACTACAAAAGCGTCCCGTTCCAGCGCCTGCTGAAAAGCGGAGATGGTTTCTTCCGTATTGCCGCTGTAAGAGCAAATGATCACTAAGCTGTATGCTCCCGCAAAAGCCGGTAGATCATAAGTTTTATTGACCACAAAAGGAACAGGCAGGGTCGGCGTCACATAATTCTGCACGATCGTACCGCCAATGCCGCTGCCTCCCAGCCCGGATACCACCACATTCCGCCATTCCCGGTCGGGATTGCGGAATGAGTTTGCCTTTCCTATACTAAGCGCTTCGATCAATTGCTCGGAAAAAAGTTCAATAAGCTTGTCCATTTATGTAAAAGTTATAAGTTATTAATGATGGGTTATAAGTTATAAAATAATGCTGTTGGCTATTCGCCATTAGCCGTTTGAAGTTTTCGTTTAGTTGCTTCCGTTCTCTTTTTTTAACCGTTTATATGCGCAACAGGCTTATGGCAAAGCGGGTTTCGGCCTCACCCCGGGTACGCCCAGTGAGCGCATGTAGCCACCACCAGGGAAGGTCATTGAGTTCGGGGCACTGGGGCATATCGAAATGACCAACGATCGAGCAGCGAACGGTTTTTATTTCAAAAAAGGAAGCAACCTGTCCTTTTCCGAAAGAAGCTGTTTCGAGGGCGCTATCATCCAGTCGATATTTAAATCCGGATCATCATAGCGGATCCCACCCTCGGAAGCTTTATTGTAGAAATTATCACATTTATAGGCAAATACCGTGTTATCTTCCAATACGGAAAAACCATGCGCAAAGCCCCTGGGAACATATAACTGTTTATTATCATACCCGGTCAGCTCAACGGCAACCCACTGCCCGAACGTAGGCGACCCTTCTCTTATATCTACGGCCACATCCAATACCTTCCCGGAGATAACACGAATTAATTTTGCCTGGGCATGCTCTCCTTTTTGAAAATGCAAGCCACGGATCACGCCATGCATGGAACAGGATTGGTTATCCTGGACAAAATGCCCGTTTTGCCCGGTCAGCTCTTCAAATTTTTGTTGGTTAAAGCTTTCAAAGAAATACCCCCGGTCATCTTTAAATACGGTGGGTTCGATAAGGAAACAGCCTTTAAGTTTGGTTTCGGTAACGGTCATATTATTTGAAATTAGCTTTTTTGCTATTGGCTTTTCGCCTGATTTATTTCATTGTTTGGGTGGCACACCGTAGCTTCGGCTTCGCTTAGACGTCACTTCGACTTCGTTCAGTGAACGTCCTGAGGGACTCCGCTCAATGCTCCACGAGCGCTACCGTTTCTTCATAATATCTTCAAAGTGGGCTAAATACTGATCCACAATGATCGGCCACGCGTAGATCTCCTTTATTTTTTCTTCGTTGGCAATCAGCTTATCGGTTCCATGAGCTTTATCAATGCTTGTCAACAGAGTTGACACTTCACTAGGTGAAGTAAAATAATAAGCATCCTGACCTAAAACAGACCGGTTAAAGACATTATCATTAGCCGCTATTAAAGCCTGTGAGGCCATGGCTTCCAGCAAAGAAGGATTGGTACCGCCCACGGTATGACCATGAAAATACAATTTTGAAAAATACCGCAGGTTGTTTAATTTTTCAATATCATAAAGGCTGCCAACAAAGCGTATGGCCGGACAATCTTTAAACTTTGCCTTTAAATAAGCGCCATATTTGGTTTCATGTTTGCCAATGACTAAAAAAGGAACATTATCTTTCGCCCGCCGGACCCCTTCAAGGATGATCTCAACACTGTTTTCCGGTTCCAGGCGGGCAATCAGCATATTATAGCCATAAGCATCCAGGCCAAATTCATCCAGGGATCTTTTATCAGGTTGTGCAAACACATGAGCTCCGTAAGGGATAAACAAGGAATCTTTGCCATATTTCTTCTTTAAGTACTGTTGGATACCCACAGAATCTGCAATCAGATAGTCGCTATATTTGACCCCTAATTTTTCGGCATGCAGTAAAAAACGCTGCACCTTGGCGGAGTACTTAGAACGCTTCCATTCCAGGCCATCCATATTGGTCGTGACAATACTTTTTTTCCGGGGTAGCAGCCAGCCCCAAACCGAGCTGCTGGTATAACCCAGCTGGAGAATGATATCAAAATGCCGTTTCCGGGCATCTTTAATGCAGTTCAGGTCATAAATAAACTGTCCCGCCGTGCCCATCCTGTCTTCCGGGTCTTTGCAATGGATAATATTGACCCCCTGCCAGCTATTTTGCTGATAGGGATGGGTGTGAGCATTATAGACCGTGACGGAATGCCCTCTATTGACCAAGCCTAAGGATAAATATTCCGCAAACTGTTCGAAACCGCCATAATGATTCGGTATGCCACGGGTACCAATAATAGCAATGTTCATAAAAAATCATTTAGTGAGCACTTCCTTATATGCTAACAATGTTTGCTCCGCCGCCTTTTGCCATGTGTAATTTGTCAATACATGTCTTTTAAGTTGTGGATTTACCGGAGCATCATATGCAGATAAAACTGCATTTCTAATTGATTGAATATTATCCGGCTCACAATAAAATACCATATCGCCAAAATATTCCTGTGTATCTCCTTTAGGTGTTATTACTAAATTACAATCCATAATTGCCGCTTCAAGAGAACTCAATCCTGTAGTTTCAAACCAGCTAGGTAAGACATGCACTTTTGCAGCTTTAAAAATAGTAGCAAGCTCCTTATGAGTAACGTGTTCTAAAAATTTAATGTTAGAAGCATTCTGTGCAGTCTGCTTACACTTTTGGTAATAAATAAGGTGATTAGGAGAAGGTTTACCAATTATTGTTAACTCAAGTTTTGTATCAAGCAATGCTTTAATAAGATTTAACTGATTTTTCCTACCTTCAATTCTACCCACGCATAATACGTGGTTGGTATATTTGCTGTCTTCTCCAATACTGTCATTAAACGACTCTATATCAACTGCATTAACAATAGTACGATAATCAGTTTTTGTCGGATATCTCTCTATTAACCTTTTATATTCGCTTTCAGAATTAGGCAATAGTAATGAAGCTTTTTCTAAAATTTTTCTTATTGCCTTATTGTGTCCTCTCCATAAATAATAGCCGGACTTTATTTTGGTGCCATTTTTCACATATCGTCCTATCGCTTTAATATATTCTACCTGATCCGCATCAAACAATTTTAATGCGGTCAATATGCCTTTCCTATTTGCTTTCTCATATTCAGCATAATCGACGTAAATAGTAGATACTACAAAAGGAGTATTAGTCTTCTCGATAAATGGAAGTATATCATCCGGGCGAATAATGTTGAAAAAATGAAGCAAATCAAATTGATCGAAATCCACTACTTCAGCATGTTGGGTATAAATAGTAATACTAATACCCAACCTTCTCAAGTACTTTGCGGTCATATCAATTTGCACAGTATCGCCTCCGGGGGAAGAATACAAATTTTGCCTTGCAATCATCAATATAGACAAACACATAAACTATATAAATATTCTTAAAAGGTAACCAAAATAGTGTGATGAATAAAAATAAGCTTTCTTCAGTCAAGCTTCCAATACTTGGATAGTAATTTAAGGCGCATATTAGTCTGCCTTTGACTTACTTTTTTATTATTGAAAACAGCCCATCCTGGGTAACCTTTCCAAATAAAATAAGTATAGGAAAATCCATTATCATTAATTACACTTAAAAGATCATTTATATATTCATAGCAACCCTGTGCATTGTATGTCGCACTAAACTCCCCAACAAAAATAAGTTTTTTATACTTATTTTTAAATTTCACAACATCACTTATTGAATTTTCAATAGTATTTTTATTCCAATATTGGCCATCAATAACACCAGGATATGTATACTTCTTATTTCTCATACCGATACCTTGATGAGTATAATTATGAGGTAAATAATAATGAAATGCGTATATAATTTTGGGGTCATCTACTATTGGTTTTAAATTCTGATAACTTTTAGGACCACCACCTAGCCCTGGGGTATATAAAATAAAGCGTTGGGGATCGTTATCTTTCGCATAGTTATATACTTTTAAAAACAAACTATCCCAATTAGGAGGAGTAATGTATTTACCATTTCTTTCTAATAACGGTTCCCCTACAAATTGATATGCCTGTAACTCATCTCCTCTGTTTTTAAAATGATTTATGACACGCGTTATTTCTTCATACGCTAAATCCAATGCTTTCTTATTCGCCCAAAACGTTGCAGAAGATGGGTTAAATTCTTTATTAGACACTGTTGAAAAATCTGATAAATATACCATTGCAAACATATTTAATACTTTACATTCATCTAAAATCGAATCAACAAATTTCAAATCCTCCTGAAACGCCAAAGTACTGTTTATATTTTTAGATATTTCAAAATTTTTAGGCCTAAAATATATGGATATAAAGTTTACTCCTAAACTCTTTAAATAAGGGAGATCCTTATTTATATTTAAACCTTCTGCATTTGAATAAGTAACACATACTCCTCGCCATGGCCATCCCTTTGGAGTATTATTAGCATCAGTCCCTTTTTGACTTTGGGTATAAAGCCCTCCCGCCGCGTTTATTCCTTTATCTCCATTTTGGTTTTTAACTAAACTATCATTTAGTGGTAAGTCATTTTCCTTCAAACTATAATTCAATGGCAAAAATGTAATTGCCATTAAAACTAATATATTTTTCATATTTTTTAATTAATTATTTAAAATACTGTTTTTTTTAAAGTTCTATATATAATTTTTGCTTACATCTTCGATAATTAGCAGTTTGAAACGACCTATGTTTGGAAACAACCGTACTCCCCAACACCATCCCATTAATACCACTATTAAAAAATCATTCTTATTTAGCAAACCAGTCACGGTCAATGTACTTACTAGTTCAATAATACAAAAAGACGACAATAGCCGACTTACATATACTCCAACATTATTTCCCCACTTATTACTAATTGTAGGCGTGTCAAATTTACCAAAGCCTAATCTAAATAAGAATATCAAATACAATAAAAGGCCCACTACACCAGTCTTAACAAGTAGCATTACATAACCATTATGTAAAACTGGAATTTCTTCATAGTACTTCCCATCTAATTCTTGCTGCATTCCCAAATCAACTAAACTTCCCCATCCAAATCCAATAACCTTTTGAATATTTGATCCATCCAAATATTTCTGCATACCTCGAAACGCCTCATAGCCTCTCCAATTTGTATTAATATCAGCCAACGTTGCATCTGTATTTTCTTTCGATGTCCATACTAATTCATTTGTTATATTATCCAATTTTGAAACAAACTGACTTAAAAATGAATTTTGTGCTTCATATGATGCAATTGTTCTCAACGAAAAAAAGGTGATAAAGCCTAAAAAAACCAGTGCAATAATCGAACGATTCCGTTTAGAAAATACATTTCTAATATTTAATTTAAACTTCAAAAAAGACACAATAAGAAAAGCATTAATAAACATTGTTCTTGAAAAATAAAGGCAAAACGATATAAATACTAACAAAAACAATATCCTATCTATATTAGTAATTTTTAGGAAAAGTCGATTAAACTGCCTTGATGTAATGCGAGAAATAAAAAGAGCAACATATATAAATTCTATTGTGCTTCCTCTACCTAAATCCTCCCTAAATTGATTAATTGATAAAGAGAAGTTAAATCCATTAGCAGCTATTTTACCGAGATGAATTAATGCCATTATAACTGCAGCGGTCCTTAGACATTTATAAAAATCACTAATATTATTTATACGAGAACACAAAACGACTCCACTAATGAAAAATATAAGAATCTTTACTACCAAAAATATATCTCGCAAATAGTCTTTACCATTTATTGAATTAAATCCCGAAATACATCCTAAAAGTAACAATAAAACAATAGGTAAAACTATGCCTTTGGACCCTTTCCATGCTCTTATCCTGTACACCTTATTCACGAAAAGAATCAAAGAAAAGAAAGTCAATACTGTTGCTACCTCAATTGGCAAAACAATAGTAATAATAAACAATATTAATAATAATAATTGATACTTCTTCATTTCAAAAATTAAATACTATAGTTCCAAACAAACCATCTACCATCCAAAAGAAGAAATATAAGCCTATCAGCATCATTATGTATATGAGTAATCTTATATTTCTTTAATGATTTTAGCAGGAACGCCTCCTATTATCACATTAGGAGGAAAACTTCCTTTAACAACTGCTCCGGATGCAACTATACTATTATCACTAACGGCACATCCGTCTAAAAAAGTAACTTTAGCACCAACCCAAATATTATTCCCTAATTTAATTCCCTGAGAATAAACGCCCTGTTCTCTAATTAATTTATTCTTATCAGAAAAATAATGATTTTCAGAATGAAAACTGATAAATTGCCCCATTATCACATCGTTTCCGATTTCAATACCTCCCGAAGAGCCAATATATGAATATTCCCCAATTGAAGAATGATTTCCAATTTTTAATCCAATGCCATATTTTGACAAATGGCTAGTTACACTAATTATTGAATTAGCTCCAATCTTGACTGAATCTCCAAACGTGATCTTTTCTTTGGCATAACAATCAATCACTACAGAATTTTCTATTGTACAATTTGCTCCAACACTAAAATTACTTTTATTGTATATCCTAACATGCCTTCCTAAGAAAATTACTTTTCTTATTTTAAGAATTCCTCTAATCATCATTATTATTCTTTTATATAGAGTCAGCGCAATTAAACTATCGGGAATATCTTTATCTACAAAATAATTTTTACCTGAACTCTTTAGTTTTTTTTGTATAACCTGCCTTAACATATTTAAAATAAAAATTTAATTCTAATGATACCAAGTTAACCACTTTAGCTACTTTATTTTTTTTAAATTTATGTATATATTTTTTCAAGCCATTTTTTAATAAATCGTCCCTGCCACTATCATATCCTCCAAAATGGACATATTGGCAATTAGGATAATAAACCCGCTTCTTGTTAAGAAAAGCTACACGCTTACAATAATCAATATCTTCTACATACATAAAGTAACTTTCATCTAAACCACCTACTTTCTCCCAAATACTCTTTTTTGTTAACAGGAAAGATCCTTCTATCCAATCAACTACAATAGGTTTATTATCATCTACAAAGTAACCGTCTCTTAAGCCATCCTTAGTATTATATAATAAGGATAATTTAAATAATCTGATAGGATGAGGAAAATTACCTGCCGATTTTCTGTATTCAAAATGCCTTCCAAGCATTTTTATTCCGACTACACCAGTATCATCTTGCTCGATAATTTTAATTACCGGACATATATCTGACTGCAATATCGTGTCGTTGTTCAACAATAGGATATATCTTGCCGAGCTATGTTTCGCCGCTATATTATTACCCTTAGAAAACCCTATATTTTTATCATTTTCAATTAATTTTACATATGGATGATTTTCTTTGATATAATCAACGCTATTATCTTCAGATGCATTATCAAAAACTATAATCTCATAGTCTATCCCTATACAACATCTCTCAATTGAAGCCAAACAATCGCCCAGGTATCTTTGGCCATTGTAGTTTACAATAAGAATTGACAATTCTTTATTATGCATACTAAAAATACTTCCATTCATTAATGTTAACCCCCATTTCCTTTAATCTCTTGACATCATTCGAAAAATAATCCTGAAGGTAAGCAATTGTCCTATCATCTATTTCTGGTTTTGCTTCAGAGTGCATATTTAATATATCAAGCTTATATCGTTTATACAACTTACCTATTCTCTTTCCCAAAATCCTTCTAACAAGCTCTTTAAAAAAAGAGGGTTTTAATAAAAACTTTGTCATCATATTTTCTTTATGGACGCCCCCTTTATTATAAATATTATATATATTATAAGATAAAACTGTACTATCTACTTCTAAAAAATCAAGTATTGATTTAACTGTCGCTTGCGTATGCTTTACCATATCTTCGAAAATAACAATTTTTACATTTTTTTCCCCAAAAGTATTAATGTAATCTAAACACCTTTCAGCATAAAATGAATGATCTTTATACCTCCAAAAATCTCCATATCTTTTTCCAATCCTCTCTTCTTCTCTTTCCAACGCCTCTTGAAAGTCCAATTTTTCGTGCATCAATCTTTTTTGATGCAAATAATTTGAATATGCTCTTTCTATAGGATCCCTAAGCATAATAATAATTTTTGTATTAATGCCCAATTGGTCTTTAATATCTCCAACAATAGCCTTTGAAAAATAAAAATATGAAGGGGATACATCTCCTGCCATTTTTTCTCCAGCCATATTACTATAATATTTCAAATAATCTCCCCAAGTTTTAATCACAGTAGCCAAAGCTAGCTTATCTCCCGGCCCTCTAGTGTTTTTCTTCAGCTCATTATATGTAAAAAAATGCAGTTCCTTTTGCTCAGGCAAATATATTGCAGGATGATCTTTTAGATACTCATATAGGGAAGAAGTTCCTCCTTTTGGAACTCCAACAATTAAAAAATTCGGCCTATTTACCATATAAAATTTAATTACATTAATATACTATTACGTAAATATCAAAGTCAAATAGATAATGATGCTTTACCACCAAGGAATCTATAAGCTTATATTTTTAATCTCAAAAATTATAAATTTTCTTTCCACATAGATAAATCTATACCTATATTTTTTTCAATCTCATTTATATCATCTAAGAAATAATTTATCAACAATTCTTTCTTAATAACCTCTGATAAAGTAGACTTATCGACATCAATTTCTCTCATATTTAATTCTTCCAATAACTTTGCGATTTTATACTTCACTTTTTTCGAGAAAATTAATTTACCTAACACATATTTAACTAAACTTTTATCACGTAAAAATTTATTAAATTCCTTATTAATAGGCTCTCTTGCCACATTGCTTTCTAAATTTGTATTTAATGGTATTTGCTCAACCCCCAAAAAAACTTCAATCTTTTGTATTGTCCTTTTGATATCCTTTTTTATGTCCTCTTCAAAAATTAGTAACATAATGCGCTCTTTACCAAACAAAGAATAATATCTTTTTAATTGCTCTGCATATAACCCTCGATCAATATAACTAAAATGATTGCGTTCAAATGCTCCCATTTCAATCCTCTCTCGTTCTGCCAAAATAGCTTCTTCAAATGTCATTTTCTCATAATTTCTACGTTTAGACATCAAATAATGAGAATATGCCCTATCCATGGGATTCCGAAGGATAATAATAATCTTCGTATCCGGCCCTAAATCCTTATATATCTTTTCCGGTACTTCCTCATAATATAAATATTCTGGTGTAATCTCTCCCATGATTTTCTCACCCGCATAATCACCAAAAAATTCCTGTAACCACCATTGTATTCCATTCCCATAATGGTCAGATCGGTCAAAAAAATGAGATTCTTTTATTTTAGGAAGATAAATGTCCGGATGTTGCTTTAAAATATCATGTAATGTGGTAGTACCTGCCTTTTGAGCTCCCACACAGAGAAAATTCGGTTTCATTTTATTTAATCTCTAAACTTTATAATTCTTGCCGGTACGCCACCAACAATAGCATTCGCAGGCACATCTTTAGTGACTACTGCATTTGCAGCAATAATCGCGCCTGCACCTATGTTTACTCCCTTTGTGACTACAGCGCCATAGCCAATCCATACATTATCTTCTATAACCACCGGAGCCGTTGTTATCCCTTGCTCTATCATAGGAATAGATAAATCATCAAAACAATGGTCTGTATCCCGAATAGATACACCATCCGCAATCATAACATTTTTGCCGATAGTTATAGATTTATTTACCCCTATGACAGAAAAAGATGATATATATGATTTTTTTCCAATATAAAGTTTACCAGTACCCTGTATTATCACATCATTTTTTAACCTAGCTCCCTCATCCAATATTACCTTAAAGGTTCTAAGGCCATCACGAAAAGAATGAATCTTAACATGTTTTCCAATATTGTTATTACCCTTTAAAATTAAGCACTTACCATATATTATTTTATAGGACAATGTTCTTATTCTATTTCCTATTTTTTGTATTACCAAAGACACAGGGAGACCATTCATCATGATACTATATATTTAATTTCAACTTGACATAATAGTAGCATAATGCCATATTCATAAAGGTTGAAAATGTTGTTGCGATTGAAGCTCCTATAATTCCATACATCTTAATCAACACAAAATTTAAAACTACATTTATTAGTAACGTTATGACTGTAATGTTTCTCAAAACCTTTTCATGATTTGTCATAGCCAGGATATTACCAACAGGTCCCGATGCAATATTAAAGAATTGGCCTACGCTTAAAATTATTAGTGCGCTAAAACCTACTTTAAATTCATCTCCCCACAGGGACAAAATGTATTTACCTGCAAAAATAAATAACACTACACTTAACACTCCTATAATTGTTAGAATTGAAGTAACTTGTTGCACCATCTTTCTCAACTCTCCAATTTGTCCAGCTTCATATAAAGAAGCAATTTTTGGAGAAATTGCCGCAGTCGTTACCTGTAAAAAAAATATCGTCAGGGTAGCTATCCTAAAAGAAACGGTATAAATACCCACTTCCTTACTATTCCGAAGCCAGCCCAACATAATAGAGTCAATGCTACCCGAAAGAATCAATGCAGCAGACACCAATAATAAGGGCATCCCGGTTTTTAATAACGACTGAATGGCTAATTCACGTTTTCCATTATCTTTTTTTTCCGGTTTTAATTTTTGCCAGTAAATACCTACAAATATAGTAACACTCACTCGACCAATCGCGTATAAAACCGCTACCAAGTTTACGGTAATAGGATAATTGAGAAGATAAAATATTAACAATAGTACTCCCGTGATGGAGATGCTCATCGTTTGATCCACTAAATTACTTTGCCAGATTTTCTGATAACCTACCAACCCGGCAGAATAAATACGGGAAAATATTTGCGGAGTTAAGACAATAAAAAAAACAATTAATGGATATATCATCTTTTCATTGTGGAAAAAATGATTAGCTATCCAAGGAGCTAGCAAAATTAGTACGACCGAAACAAAAACCGTTACTAATCCATTTAGAATGTAGGCAGAGTTGATTATATCATTAATACGCAGGAATTTCTCCTTATTGCGGGCAATAGCAATTTCTTTAATAATTACCTGAGAGGTCCCTAACATGCAAAAAACAAGCACTATTGTCACAATTTGATTACTCAAATTGATTATTCCCAGTCCGTCAGCCCCCAGTATTCTTCCCAACGCCACACTTACCAATAAGCCGGCAATCATGCCCAACATTTTCACAATGGTAGCGGAGCCGGATTTTTTCACGACTTCCAGCGTATGAACATCCAGCTTTTTGAGCTGTTTTTTAATTTTCGTTATCAAGGAAACTTTTGGGAATTATGAATGATGAGTTATGTGCTATTGGCTATTAGCTTTTTGCCATTGGCCATTTACGGAGGCCAATGGTAATATTTTGTTGTCAGCTTTTGCGGGAATGTTTTATAATGCTTATGTCGCTTAATCGGTCAATCGAGTATATTATTTATGATGCTTATGATACTTAATCGGTTAGGTTATTCTTCAACGTCTCGCCGCCGGGTCCCCCGCTGGTCTTAGCGTTCCCCCGCTAAGACTCATAGTTTCGGGCGGTTGCAGACTTTCCGTTTCACTGTGCCGGGCATTTCGACTCCGCTCAATGACCCACTTGTTTATGTTGTTTAATTGGTTAATCGTTTATTCTTCACTGAGGTCTTCGTCTTTACTCACGACCATTTTTCTATATCCTGATATTTTCCCGGAAAGTTTCAAATTCCTTATCTAAATGCGGGGTAATATTCGAAAGGGGTTTCAAGCCTTCTACAAACTGCTGCTCGTAGCTTATTGCAGGGTTGAGATAAGTATATTCCATATCGGGCAAATGGTTTGCTAACAACCAGTCCTTAATTTCGTTTAAGCTGGCATTGAACAAAGCGGCATAAGACACCGTGCTTTTAGGAATATCCAACAGAGCAAGCAAAGCGTTCACAACATCCGCTAAGGGTACAAAAGGCCTTGACTGGTGCCCATCGCCATAGATCAGGATCTTGTTATGGACAATGCCATGGAAGATAAAATGGTTGAGCACAGAATCTTCCCTGAACGAGGGATTAAAACCGAATACATTGGCCGCCCGCAGGATATGAACGGTACAATGTCCTTCCAGCAACCGCGCGAATTGCTCTCCTTCCCACTTGGACCGGCCGTAAGCATTGGTGGGGTTCGGCTCATCCTGGAAATGCACCCGGCCGTGCAAGCCATATACCGAAGCAGAGCTCAGGTAAATAAACCTGCCGATCTTATGTTTAGATTGCTGGATACAACGAACGATATTCAAGGTGCCCCAGCGATTGATCTGTTCATACTGGACATTTTGTTCATAGCTATAGGGCGACAAGACAAAAGCGGCCAAATGATAGATCACGTCCACCTGCCTGACCAGCTCATCCAGGACATAGGAATCTAAAATATCCCCCTTGACAAACCTGATCTTGGTGAGCTTTTCCCGCCCCAGGAAAAAAGACAGGGGCGCGCGTGACAGGTTATCCAGGACATAGATCATGGCCACGTCTTCCCGGGCATTCAGCTGCTCCACCAAAGTGGTACCGATATAACCGGCCCCACCGGTCACTAATATTTTCATGGTTTTGTTGGTTAACCAGTTATCATGTTTATGGCGGTTATGTTATTTAATCGGTTTGTTTAGTCCTCACAGTAGGTCTTTGCCCTGCGAACAGCCAATCCCTAATTCCCAATCCCTAATCCCCAATCTCACGACTGGCCTTCATATAATAGCCGCCTGTTTTAGGCGCCCCTCTAAATTCAATGATGCCCTGCTCCCGTAATTGTTTGAGCCAACGTTCTATACTGCGCCTGGATACTTTTAATTTTTGCATCACTTCGGATATCTGTACACCAGGTGAGGACTGAATGAGCTGCAATAATTCATTTACACCGCCATTTACACCGCCATCCGTTGTTTGCGTTGTGGTCTCACTAATCCGTTGCTGTTGGTATTGAAGCTGTGCCGAAAACCCCCCAGCGGCTTCCTTAACCGTCAGCACCATTGTCGGATAACCGGCTATGGCCTCCCTTATGCGAATAAAGCCGCTACCGTATTTTTCGATTTCCCCGGTCAGGTAAAACGCCTCTGCCAAAAGCTTATTTCGCGTGCTGGATGGATAATCATCCTTCTCCAGGTCTTCGATCTGCAGACCGCCATAAAGCCTGCCAGGGTTAAAAAAATAAATGTGCTGATCAAAAATCTTTACCTGGATATCCGAGGGCTCATATAGTCCCGGTGAATGACCGCATTAAGCACAAGTTCCCTCAATGCTGAAAGCGGATACTCAAATATCTCTTTTCTCCTGACCGTTTCACCCGTAATTTCAAAAGCGACTTTCAAATGGCTGATAATATAATTGACCGCCTGTTCGACCATCTCAAACAACGTACCGCCAAACATCCGGTCATCTACAATATATGAGGCGGTTTTAAACCGGCCGATATGAATATGATAACCCGTATCTTCATGGGCAAACAATAACCAGGCCGCATTGGAAATCCCGGTATCATTAATGAGCCTCAGCTTTTTCAAATCTGTTATCCAATCGCCGGTCAGGCGAAACCGACCGGACTCATTTATTTGGTCAATAAAGTTCCTGGCTTTTTCAACGGACAGGTCATCAATGGTTTTCTGTGGCTTTGGATAGGCATCCCAGGACAACTGCAAAGACTGTAGATTCAGACTGGTTATCTCCGCTATAGACAATTGATGATTGGCATTTTGTATGCGCTTATAATACCGTCCTTTATAGGACAAGGGTTTAACCGGATATTCCTGTACCTCAATAACCGCCACTGTTTTGCCATCCTGGTACAGCAGCCGTACATCGGGAACAATTGCCGGTTCTGTTTTTAGCTTTATTTCATTCAGCCATTTTTGAATGGTCTCTTTACCAATCTCTATCCCCTGGACCTTACCGTCATCCCTTACACCGATATACACTTTTCCACCTTTAGCATTCGCAAAAGCCACTAAAGTTTCTATCACCTTTTCCTGAAAAGAGGTTTTGAACTCCACCGTATCACTTTCCGCAACCGGGATATTTCTAAAAGGCGACATTGGCTTTTTGTTACTGCAATTCTTTATGGTTAATGAAAGCTCCCCCTGGTCTTAGCGAGACGCTAAGACCAGAAACAAATTATTCGGCTATTAGCCATTAACTGTTTGCTATTGGCTTAGGTTGCTTATTGTTTATGTTGTTTAATCGGTTATCATGTTTAATGGTTTATTCCTCGGTTAGTCTTTGTTTTGCTAACAGCTAAGCGCCAAAGGCCAATTCCCAGCCCCTAATTTCTAATCCCTAATCTTGCCACTATTGTTTAATCGGTTACGTCGTTTAATTGTTTATTCCTCAGAATTAATCGTTGTTTGCTAAAGGCCATTTCCACCCATCACTACTTTCCGGTATGCAAACCACATTCCGTTTTCTTACTGCCCACCCAGCGGCCGCCCCGTTGCTCATCGCCCATCCATTTGTAGGTGCAGGGAATGCAGCCAATACTGACATAGCCTTCTTTTTCCAAAGGGTGTTGGGGCAAGCCATAATGCTGGATATAATAATGGATATCCTTATTGGTCCATTCCAGCATGGGATGAAACTTAAGGATACCTTTATCATTCTCCTCCAGCGTATTCATCATTTTCCGCACACTCGTCTGGTCCCGGCGCACGCCGCTTATCCAGACATCGCCGCTTTTCAGGAAATTGTCCAACGGCTGCACTTTATTAATAAAACAGCACCTGTCTGGATTTAAAGCATATTGAAACAAGCCGCTCTTGGTCTCTCTTTGCTGTTCCAATGAACTGGTTGATTGTAAGGTAATGACATTCAAATGAAACCTTTGCGCCAGCGTTTCCTTAAAGGCATAGGTTTCAGGAAACAGGAACCGCGTATCCAGGAACAATATCCCCACTTCGGGGAAATGATTGCCCAGCATATGCAGCAAGGGCACACTTTGACTTTGGAAAGAAGAAGTCGCAAATACCCGCCGTCCCGATTTCCGAAACCCATCCAACTCACTTTGAAGCAAGTCCAGGGTTTGCCGTTCCTTTTGTTGAAATCCCAGGTTCATTTTTTATCTGTTGGCTATTGGCTGGTCAATCCCATTCTTCACCCTACTACTTCTCCGCCCTGCCAATTGCTAATAGCTAACGGCCATTTCGACTCCGCTCAATGACCAGTGTGATGATATGACGATAATGGCTGAGCTCGCGTGCTGAGCAGGGTCGAAGTCACTCTGAATAAAGTCGGGTTCCTAATCCCCAGTCCCTAATTTCAAATCCCTAATCCCTGACCAACTTCTTCAGATACGAATAATAATCGCCTTTCAGGTTTTCTATTCTTTCCCGCAGCGCTTTTGTCGTTATCCATTTTTGGAGGAGTGCAATTTCCTCCAGGCAGGCGATCTTTAAGCCCGTACGCTTTTCGATAGCCATCACAAACTCCGTGGCTTCCGTTAAGGATTCATGCGTGCCGGTATCCAGCCAGGCAAAGCCCCGGCTCAGCACCTGTAATTTTAAATGGCCTTCTTCAAGGTAATGCTGGTTAACAGAAGTGATCTCCAGCTCACCCCGTGCGGAAGGCTTCACATTCTTAGCCACTTTCACAACGGAATGAGGATAAAAATACAGGCCTACTACCGCGTAATTGGACCTGGGCTGCACCGGCTTTTCTTCTATACTCAATACATTGCCTTCCCGGTCAAATTCCGCTACGCCGTATCGCTCCGGATCATCAACGTAATTTCCGAAAACGACAGCTTTTCGCTCTTCTTTTACCGTAGTAAGAGACTCCTGCAACAGCTTTTGTAAGCCCGCGCCGTAAAAAATATTGTCCCCCAGCACCAGGCAAACATCGTCATTGCCGATAAATTCTTCGCCGATAATAAAGGCCTGCGCCAGGCCATCGGGAGAGGGTTGTTCCGCATAATGTAGCTGTAGCCCCAGCTGTGATCCATCGCCAAATAATTTCCTGAAGTTCGGCAGATCATGAGGCGTTGAGATAATTAAGATCTCCTTTATGCCTGCCAGCATCAGGACGGACAGCGGATAGTAGATCATGGGCTTATCGTAAACCGGTAACAGCTGCTTGCTCACAGCTATCGTTAAGGGATGTAAACGAGTGCCGGAGCCCCCGGCGAGGATGATACCTTTCATATCTTTTTGTTTTCTTAGGGATTAGGAACTAGGAACTAGGGATTGGGGATATAACCTGCTGATCTCTAATCCCTTCCTTTCCGATAATTTATCAATCCGTTTAAGAGCCGTCCTACTTCGTTCAAAATATTAATTAGTTCTCGATATTCATTTTCGCCCATTAACCCAATCCTTTGTGCAATTATCCATTGTGTGTCAACTTCCATTAGGCTGCCACGAGCGATATACAAAAACCTTAAATATTCACTGTTGGTTTCTCTTCCCGCTCCTTCAGCAATATTAGAGGGAATAGAAACGGCAGCCCTTCTGATTTGATTAGTTAAGCCATACAGCTCATCTTTAGAGAATTTTTCAGTCTTTATATAAATTTCCGCCACCAAGTCTACGGCACGCTTCCAGACTTCTAAATCCTTATGTGTTTTCATATACTACCTTTTACCTTATCTCTAATCCCCCGATTCCTAATCTCCAATTCCTAATCTCTCAACCATATTGCTTCTCATAATACTTCTGATAATCTCCGCTGGTCACATTGTCCAGCCAGTCTTTATTGTTCATATACCAATTGATGGTCTGTGCGAGGCCTTCTTCAAAAGTAACGGAGGGTTGCCAGCCTAATTCCTTATTGATCTTGGTCGCGTCAATGGCATAACGCAGGTCATGGCCGGGACGGTCTTTGACGAAAGTGATCAGCTGCGCGCTGGTCCCCCCGGGCCGGCCTAAAACAGCGTCCATCTGGCGGCACAGTTCCCTCACCAGGTCAATATTGGTCCATTCGTTGAAGCCGCCGATATTATAGGTTTCCCGGTCATGGCCTTTATGGAACACCAGGTCAATGGCATGGGCATGATCCACTACAAAAAGCCAATCGCGGGTATATTGACCGTCGCCGTAGATCGGCAGCGGCTTATTGTTGATAATATTATGAATGCATAGAGGGATCAGCTTTTCCGGGAAATGATTCGGGCCGTAATTGTTGGAACAATTCGTGACCACCACCGGCAACCCGTAAGTATCGTGGTAGGCCCTTACGAAAAGATCTGAAGAAGCCTTGGCCGCGGAATAAGGAGAATGAGGATTGTAAGGCGTGGTTTCCGTAAAAAAGCCGGACGCTCCTAAAGTACCATAAACCTCATCGGTAGAGACATGATGAAAACGTTTCCCCTCGAAGTTGCCTTTCCATACGGATAACGCGCTGTTCAGCAAATTGACCGTGCCCAGCACATTAGTCTGTACAAAAGCCAGGGGATTGGTAATGGAACGGTCCACATGCGATTCAGCCGCCAGGTGGATGACCCCGTCCGGGCGGTATTGTTCAAAAATCTTTTGCACCGCAGCGCCGTCCGTAATATCCGCCTTTTCAAAAACATAGTTTGCCTTATCCTCGATATCGGTAAGGTTCTCCAGGTTCCCGGCATAGGTCAAGGTATCCAGGTTAACGATAAAATAATCGGGATAGCTGTTGACAAAACGCCGGACCACGTGAGAGCCGATGAATCCCGCCCCCCCTGTAATGAGTATTGTTTTTTTGGACATAAGTATTTTTTTATTGGTCATTCGCTATTCGCTGTTGGCTTTTAGCGCTGTTTTTGTTTATATTGTTTAATCGATCGATCATGTCGGTCAATCGCTTAACCGCTCCGTCAATTCCTTACTTTGTCCCTTCATCACCACATCACTATGGTCATTGGCGAAAAGCCGGAAGCGATCTGGATGCTTCGCTTTGACCAGCAAGAAATACCCGTTTAATCCGTCCGGGTACGGCTTCGCCGTCCTCAGTCCCATAAACGGCGACTGAAATAAAAAATAATATATTCTAAGCGCATAGTGGCAGCAAACCGGCTGTTTTTCGGCTACAGGCCAACTTTTTGCTTGTCTAAATGATTTTTCCGTACACTTAAACGGACATTCATTCCCGAAATGGCCAATACCGCGCGTTCCGCGTTTTGCCAGACCACAATGCCGGCTTTCCCTTCCATAACGCCTTCTTTTACGCGATATTCAGTCCCTACCTCCAATTCTTCTGTCACTATCCCGCTATCCCGGTATTTTTCAAAGAAAGCCCGGATTTCTTCCATCTCCTCATCCCGGATGACCGCCGGCAGGCCCAGCCAGAACAGTACCCGCACAACGCCGGGCGTCTGCAGAAGCGCCAGCCGTTCTTCTTTAAAGGAAAAGCGGGCAAACACGTAAGATCTGAAATAAGGCGCTTCCACCTTCTTCCGCCGGTCACTCCATTGCCGCCATTCGGTCTTCAGGGGGCAAAACACTTCCCAACCCTCCTGCTGAAGGCGTTCCGCCACTTTTTTTTCGGCCCTGCTCTTTACATATAAGACATACCAGCATTTCATGAGGGGAGTGACTTCTCTTATTTCTTCTTTTTGCCTTCCACATAATCGCCGTAACCGTAGCCGTAGCCGTAACCGTAACCGTAGCCATAATAACCGCCGCCGTAGCGTTTTTGCTTGATATCGTTGACGACCAGGCTCAGATGCGGCATCTTATTGGTCCTGGCCAATTCATCAGGGATCCTTAATTGTTCCCTGTGGGTCACGCCCAGGCGGACCAGGTAAAGGGTCGCGTCGGCATAACGCGCCAGCAACTGGGCGTCTGTGACCAGGTTCGGCGTCGTGTCTATCAACACATAATCAAAATCCGTTCTCAGCTGCCCGATCAGCTCCCGTGTGCGCTCATGCAGCAGCAGCTCCGCCGGGTTAGGTGGCACGGACCCGGCGGGAATGACAAAGAAATGATCATTAAGCCCCGAAGGATAAATAATATCTTTTATCTCCGCCTGCCCGATAACGTAGCCCGTAAATCCTTTATCGACCTTAAGCCCTAAAGCGGAAGTAATTTTCGGCTTGCGCAGGTCCAGCTCCATCAGGGCCACCTTTTTGCCCGTAATGGCCAAAGCCATGGCGAGGTTGGTGGATACGAACGATTTGCCTTCCCCGCTCATGCTGGAAGTGACCATGACCACCTTTTTATCCTTATCCGTGAGGAGGAACTGGAGATTGGTCCGAAGGGCCCGGAACTGTTCCGAAATTATGGAACGGGACCGTTCCCCGACCGCCAGGGCGCCCAGGTCAGGATTATGACCGATCTCGCCGACTACCGGTAAGCCGGTCTCTTTTTCAATATCCTGCTTGGCCGTAATTTTCGTATTCAGCAGGTCGCGGGCATAGGTAAAGCCGAAAGGCAGGCATATGCCCAGTAACAAAGCCGCCGCCAGGATGATCATTTTGCGCGGGCTAAAAGGCTTCACATCCGCCTTGGCCGCGTCAATAATGCGGGCGTTGGCCACCGTCGAAGATTTGGAAATAGCGGTTTCCTCCCGCTGCTGTAACAGGAACAGGTAGAGCTGCTGGCGGACATCCTGCTTGCGGCTGAAATCCAGGAACACCCGTTCCTTGGCCGGCACCTGCTGGATCTGGTTCTGCATGGTTCCCTGCTGGTTCTGCATCATTTGCAAAGCCACTTCCGCGCTCCTTTTCACGGAAGCGATACCACTGACCAGGTCACTGCGCAGGCTGGCGATCTGCTGGTCCAGGTTCTTCACCACCGGGTTGTTTTCAGTAGCGTTCAGCAATAACCGGGAACGCTGCAGCAGCAATTCATTATACTGGCTTATGATACCCGAAAGGGTCGGGTCCTGTACCATCAGCGACGCGGGCACGATATTCTTATTATCGGTAACATACTCCTGCAAGGCCGTAATGACGCTCAGCTGCACCTGTTGGGCCGTCAGCTGCTTGGCGTAATCGCTGGTATTCTGGATCAAGGCCTGGGATTGCGCCGTAATATCAGCGATCTTATTACTTTGCTTAAACTGTTGAATCTGCTTTTCGATATCGGACAGCTGTTCGCTGACGATGACCAGGCGCCGGTCAATAAAGGCCATGGTGCTGTCCGCCATACTGTTATTATCCTCAACATTCGCCCTTAAATAGGCCCGGATCAGGCGATTGAGCACCTCTTCTCCCTTTTTAGGCAAATTAATGTCCAGGGTCAGGTCAATGACGCTGGCCTGCTTGTCCGGGATGTTCAGCGTCAATACCTCCATATAGTTAGCAGTGGTCAATTCCGAATTATTGACGGTAAGCGTATATTCTTCATTATCCGTACCCCCCGTAAAATCGTGATTAGGCACAAAGGTCAGCCTTCCCGCCGGCAGGGACAACGTGTCATACCAGGCTACCGTCCATGTTTTCCCCGTTGATTCATCATCGATCCGAACGCCCGTTTTATCTTTTTTGAACGTAACGGCATAAGACAACGGGCCGTTCAGCTTCAGCGAATCTTCCTCAAGACGGCTAAAGACCGCGGAGAACGGGCACCTGGCGCCATACAGCTCCCGGGTGCGTAACCCGTCTTTTACAAAATAAGTCACATTGAGCTGCATCTCGTGAACGACCTCGTTCATGAGGGTATAGCTTTGCAGTATCTGCTGTTCATTATTGACATTACTGGAACCGGAAATCAGGCCCAGGCTTTGCAGCATGGACAGGCTGCTATTGGCGCTGCTCCCGCCCCCGGGCTGATCGGAATCTTTAATGAGGATCGCCGCATTGACATGATAGGCGGGCGGGGCAAAATAAAGATAGGCTAAAGCGCCGGCGATCATGAGGCCGCTGCAAAGCAAGGCCCAGGGCCAGAGGGAAATAACCTTATTGACGATCTTACGGATATCTATACTATCTTCCTCCGGCATTTGAAATTCCGGTTCCAAAGGTGGATTGGTATGCTCTACCATATTATGTTAAATCTATTTGATAAAAGAAATGAAACGCCTTAAAATTTTACGCGCGTGGCAATGACCACCAGCAGGGATACGGTGGAAGCGATAACCGTGTACATCCGGGCCGCGGCGGCATCATTGGAAGCGGCCTTCCCTTTGGTAGGCTGCACATAGATGACATCGCCCTGCTTGAGGTAAAAGTAAGGAGAATCAAAGACTTCAGTGGAATTCATATCAAAACGCACCAGCTTTTCTTTGCCGTCGACATCCCGTGACAGCAGGACATTGGTCCGTTTGCCGAAAATGGTCATATCGCCGGCCATGCCCAGGGCATCCAGTAAAGTTGATTTCTCCTGGTCCAGGATGTAGGTGCCCGGCCGGGCCACTTCGCCCAATACCGTCACCTTAAAATTTGCCAGCCGGACGTTCACTACGGGATCCTTATAATATTTTTCAGCATTGAGCCGCACTTTTTCTTTTATTTCGGGAATGGTTAATCCCTGAACGGTAATTTTCCCCACCAACGGCAGCTCGATCTCCCCGTTATTATCCACAATATACCCCGGAATGCCGCTACTATTCGCCATGCCCTGTGTGCCCAACTGCCCCGAGGACTGCCAGTCGGAAAGCGAGAATCCTGTGCCGGAAGCAATACCGGACGTGGGATCACTTGCAGGCGCAATGGTCTGGATGGAGATCTGTAAAATATCACCCGTTCTGATCTTCAGGCTCCTGAAGGCTTGCTTTGTTCGCCAAACCCCGTCCTGGTATACCTGGGCGGAATCCTTTCCCGGAACATCCTGGAAATAGGCCACCTCTTTATAACGGGTGCAGGAGAACAAAAAGCCCATCAATAAAAAAGCTCCGCATATTTGTAGTGATCTGTTGAATTTATTCATCAAAAGTTTATTTAACGTTGTAGTAATATAGCGCAAATATAGCATCTTAGGGTTTTAAGGAGGGCAAAAAAAATATTAAATATTCAGGGGACATGCTTCAAATTTATTTTTCCCGTTATTTTTTCGGGAAATAGCACTTAATAAGCATTATCATCCCCTTTAACGATCTGCCAGAAGGTTAAGAAAATAATTTTCATATCTAACATAAAAGACCAGTTCTCGACATACCAGATATCCAATCTTACCCGCCTTTCCATTTGCTCCACATTTTTTGTCTCTCCACGGCTGCCATTGACCTGTGCCCAACCGGTAATGCCAGGCCTCAGGAAATGCCGGGCCATATACCGGCTGACCAATACCGAATATTCCTCCGTATGCGCCAGCATATGCGGCCTGGGACCAACAATGGACATGCTGCCCATAAACACGTTAAAAAACTGCGGCAATTCATCCAGGCTCGTTTTTCTCAGGAAGGCCCCGATCTTCGTGATCCTCCGGTCATTCTTTGTTGCCTGGACCTTATTGGCGTCCCGGTTGACATACATGCTTCTCAGCTTATAGCAGGTAAAAGGCAGGTTGTCTTTTCCCGAGCGTTTTTGCTTAAAGAACACCGGCCCCCTGGATTCCAACTTGACCAGGACAGCCAGGAGCGGCAACAGCCAGCTAAGCAAAAGAGTAATAACCAGCCCTGAGAATACGATATCAAAAGCTCTTTTCAAAAAGGTATTGCCAGGATCCAGCAAAGGTTCCTTCCGGACCTGGAAAAGCGGGATATTATTGATCACTTCAAACTGCCCGGAGGATGAAGGCCAATAATCATAGACATCCATCAGCATGCGTAACCGGATAACGTGGTTATCCGTAGCCTCCATGAGGCGGTACACGTCCGGCTGCTGCAACCCTTTGGTCAGGCAAAACACCTCATCTATCTTTTGATTTGTCAAATAATCAAACACTTCTTCGAAAGCGCCTTTATACATCCCATTCAGGCCATCGTTGGCATCCGGTGGGCGATTGTAAAAGACACCGGTGATTTCAAACGGCAGATACTCATCTTCTAGCAATCTCTGGCGAAGCTCCCTGGAAAAGCAATTTCCCCCCACCACCAACACTTTTTTCTTCTGATCATCGGTCTTATTACGGTATTTCTTGCGAATGCCCAGAAACAGCAACCGTGTTGCCGCTAATGCACAAAAGAAAAACCCGAATAAGATAATGTAAAAAAGCGGCCCCAGGGACATCCTGTCAAAAATATCATCCCGGAAGAGCAGGGTTAAGGCTAAAAATAAAACGCCTACCAGGAATAACAAAAAAGCCTTGATCAGCTGATGATAGAAAATGACCGAATCTTTTGTGCCGTATTGCTCATAAAGGTGGAAAACACTGGCTGAAAAGAGCCAGAGCATATTGATCACAATAAAGAACAATAAAACTTTATGCTGCCCAAAATATTCATCTACGCCGCTGATCCCCAAATAAAAAGCAGACATCAACGCCAGGTTAAGCCAGCAGATATCTAAAAAAATATTTAGTAGTTTTAATCCTCTGTAAATTTTTGAGAACATAACAAATAAAGAAAAATTTTCATGAGGAATATTGGTTTATTGCAATCAGAATACATTTTTTGTGCAGGGTTGATGCAAAAATATGTACATAATCCCTAAGTTAGAAGGCTTTCCGAATAATTTTCTTCCTTTTATCATACGCTTGAGAAAAGATTGGCAAAGCTTTCCGTGCCAAAAACCAAAGCATCTCCGGCGACCGGGACCTGATCCGTTTTTCAAAGATCAAATTTGAATGTTCTCAGGACTTCCCAAAGTACCATACCGGCGCTGACCGAGACATTGAACGAATGCTTATGGCCCCACTGCGGAATTTCCAGGCTGCCGGCGCAATGCTCCAGGGCTTCGTCGCTGACCCCCGATACCTCGTTGCCAAAAACGAAGACCCATTTTCCCGGCAGCGCGATGCGCGGAAAATCCTGCAATGGCGTGCTGTTATGGGTTTGCTCAACCGCCCAGATATGATGGTCGCCCTTTGCCTTTAGTGATGCCAAAAGATCGCCGATAGTTTCCCGGTAGGTCCAGGGAACGGTTTCAGTGGCCCCCAGGGCCGTTTTAAAAATATCCCGGTGAGGGGGTACGGGCGTATGGCCACACAAATACAGGCCGCCCAAGCGGAAGGCGTCCGCCGTCCTGAAGAACGAGCCCACGTTATTACGGCTGCGGACACTGTCTAAAACGACCCAAATCTCATTTCTCTCCGCCATTTTCAATTCTTCAACACTCATCCGGTTCAGCTCGGGCATGGATTTTTTGGGAAAGGCGGTCATTGGGCAATCGGTTGTTATGGGAATGGCGCAAAGATAAGCTAATTTAGCTATTAGCTATTGGCAACTGGCGCCGTTGGCATTAGAGATCAGGGATTAGGGTGTTTGGTTAAAAAAAAGTTGCGACTTTGGGAAGCATAACACCTTTGTATAGGCCCATTATCTACCGATAACAAAAAAGAAAGCACCGGATATATCCGGTGCTTTCCTTATAAAATCAAAACGACTATTTACCTTCTTCGTTTTTCAGCTTTTCCTTAAGATCAGCTAAAGCGCTTAAATCGCCCAAAGTGGCTTTTTCAACTTTTGCCTGGAGATTTTTAACGGCTTTCTTGGTGTTCTCAGCATCTTCCTGCTGGGCCTTGTGCGCCGCCTCTTTCTCGTCAGCTTTCACCTGTTCCCATACGCGGCTGTGGGACACCATAATGCGTTTGTCGTTGCGGTCAAATTCAATGATCACGAAAGGCAACGTTTCATCCACATTGACCTGGCTGCCGTCTTCTTTACGCAGGTGGCGGGCCGGGGCAAAGGCTTCCAGACCGTATTCCAGCTGAACCACGGCGCCCTTATCGTCTTTACGCATTACCGTAGCTTCATGCGTAGAACCGATCGGGAAAACGGATTCAAAGGTATCCCAGGGATCGTCTTCCAATTGCTTGTGACCCAGGGATAATTTACGGTTTTCCTTATCAATGCTCAGGATGCTGACTTCGATATCATCACCTACTTTAGTAAACTCTGAAGGATGGTTGAAGCGTTTGGTCCAGCTCAGGTCGCTGATATGGATCATACCGCCGATGCCCAATTCCAGCTCAACAAACACACCATAAGGAGTAATGTTCTTTACCACACCTTTGTGGCGGCTGCCTTCCGGGAATTTGGTCTCGATCTCACCCCACGGGTCTTCGGTCAGCTGCTTGATAGAAAGGCTCATCTTGCGCTCTTCCTTATCTAAGGTGACGACCCTGGCTTCATATTCATCGCCCATTTTGAAGAATTCCTTAGCGTTGATCGGCTGAGAGCTCCAGGTAATTTCCGAAACGTGTACCAAACCTTCTACGCCCGGCAATACTTCCAGGAATGCCCCGTAATCTTCAATGTTAACCACTTTACCTTTAACGGTGGCCCCTTCCTGGATTTCTTCCGGTAAGTTATCCCAGGGATGAGCGGTTAATTGCTTCAGGCCAAGGCTGATGCGTTTTTTCTCATCGTCAAAGTCAAGCACCACCACGTTCAGGGTCTGACCATTGGTCAATACTTCACTCGGGTGAGAAATCCTGCCCCAGCTGATATCTGTAATATATAATAAACCATCTACGCCGCCAAGATCGACAAATGCGCCGAAGTCGGTAACGTTCTTGATGGTCCCTTCCAGCACCTGGCCTTTTTCCAATTTGGCCATGATCTCGCCACGCTGCTGTTCCAGGTCGCTCTCGATAAGCGCTTTGTGGGATACCACCGCGTTACGGATCTGTTCGTTGATCTTAACCACTTTAAAGTCCATGGTCTTGCCCACGTACTGGTCGTAATCGGTAACAGGTTTCACGTCGATCTGAGAACCCGGCAGGAATGTTTCCAGGCCGTTGATGTCCACGATCAAACCACCTTTGGTTTTTGATGTAATGGTACCGGTGATCACTTCGCCTGATTTGAAATAATCCACCACGTTCTGCCAGCTGCGTACCTGGCGCGCCTGGCGGCGGCTCAGGCTAAGATGACCGTCCTTGTCCTCTTTTTCAAGCACTAAAACTTCCACTTCATCGCCGGCTTTTAAATCGGGCATGTCGCGGAATTCGTTCAACGGAATTAAACCGTCGGATTTAAAACCGATGTTCACGATGGCATCGGTTTTGGTCTTACCTACAATCGTACCGGTGATGAGTTCTGCCTCTTCGATACTTTTAAAGGTTTGTTCATAAGCTTGTTCAAGCTCTTCACGTTGCGCCTTTGAATAGTTGGCAACGTTGCGCTTATCGACTGTCCAGTCGAAATCGTCGTGCGCGCTCTGAGTTTTTAAGTTTTGGTTTTCTTCCAAGTGTTAAGTCCTCCTTTTAATAGAATTTGGGCGGCAAAGGTAGGAAGATATTATTAACTTAAAAAATATCAGCTCAAGTTTTTTGTTAATCCGGAAACATTTTATACAATAACCCTCGATAAATTTACGCAAAGACTTTACAAACCAATATTTTCCTTGAAGATTTTGACGGCAATGGCGATCAGGATAACCCCGAAGAATTTGCGCACCACGGCAATCCCGGAAGGTCCCAGCAGCTTCTCAATATAGCTTAAGGCGCGCAGGCAAACAAAGATAATGATCAGATTGAGCAGGATGCCGATGAGGATATTATATTGGTGGTAACTGGCTTTTAAGGACATGATGGTGGTCAGCGTTCCGGATCCGGCAATTAAAGGGAAAGCAATGGGTACGATGCTGCCGCTGGAAGCGCCGTCCTCACTTTTGAAAAATTCTATTCCCAGGATCATTTCCATGCCTAAAAAGAAGATGATCAGCGAACCGGCAATGGCAAAGGAAGACACGTCCAGACCCATAAACCGCAACATCTCGCCGCCGAAAAAGAAAAACAACAACATTAAAATACCGGACACAAAGGTGGCCAGTCCCGCATTGATCTTCCCCATCTTTTGCTTCAGCCCTATTAAAATGGGAATAGAGCCTAAGATATCAATGACGGCAAAAAGGGTTAGCGTTACCGTCAGGATCTCCGAGAATTTTATTTTATCCAGGCCATACATAAAATGTAATCCCTTAAAATTGAACAACCGGGTAAAGATATAAAACTATCTGATTAATTGTTTAATCGGTTATGGGTTTAATCGGTTATATTGATTAAGTGTCTGTCCGTCGGGAAAAACCTTCAGCCATTGTTTCTGCTTTTAGCGATTGGCCGTTTGTTATTGGTTGCCTCTGGTCTGAACGTCCCGTTCAGACCCATTATAACAAATTCATAACCCTCGTTTCTGATCTGTTCGGTTAATCGGTTATAGTGTTTAATCGGTTATTCTTCACGCCAAAGCTTAGTGTTGTAACGGCCAAAGGCCAAAAGCTAATC
The DNA here is from genome assembly GCA_035708205.1 of Edaphocola sp. Taxonomy (GTDB): domain Bacteria; phylum Bacteroidota; class Bacteroidia; order Chitinophagales; family Chitinophagaceae; genus DASSSY01. The sequence continues at coordinate 434,285 of DASSSY010000004.1, read as the reverse complement.
TTCAAATGCCGGTAATACGGCTTCCATGCCCGTTCCCCGCGAGCCTTTTATCAAAACAAGCGCAGACCTGACGGGGTGTTCCCGCAACCAGTCCAGGAGACCATGAGCATTGTCAAACCAATGGCCATGATGGCGGGTATGCTCAAATTCCGGCCCGCAAAGTAATACGTTAGCCAGGCCCAGGCGTTCCGCCAGGTCCACAATTTCCTGGTGTTCCTTTAAAGAATATTCCCCCAGCTCCTTCATGCCGCCCAGCAGCAACCATTTGTTCCCGCCTTCGGTATGAGCCAGGTTTTCAATAGCCAGCTTCATGCTGGAAGGATTGGCATTATACGCATCCAAAATAATTTTATTGCTCCCCTTTTCCAGCCACTGCGAACGGCTGTTATCCGGCTGATAGGCCTCAACAGCGGCCCGGATATCATCAACCGGCACTTTAAAATAATGACCGACGGCCACCGCCGCCAGCACGTTATCCAGATTGTATTGACCGGCCAACCGGGTATGGATTTCAGTTTCCAAACCGGCGCTTAACAATGCTACTTTCAGAAACTGCCGGTCATTCAGGGCTCTGCCGATGATTTGGGCATTGGCCCGGCCATAGGTTATCTGCTCGGGAATATCATGTGCCATTTCCGACAGGTAATCAAGGTCGGCATTCCGGAAAATGCTCCCGCCGGTAGCCCGGATGAAATCGTACAGCTCTCCCTTGCCCTTGCGCACCCCCTCAATGCCGCCAAAGCCTTCCAGATGGGCTTTGCCGCAATTGGTGATCAATCCGTAATTGGGCAACGCGATCTCGCAATAAAAAGCAATTTCCTTTTGATGGTTTGCCCCCATTTCGACAAGGGCGATCTCGGTATCCTTTTGAATCCTCAACAAGGTCAAGGGCACACCGATATGATTATTCAGATTACCAATGGTGGCGCTGGCCCGGTACTTTTTAGCCAGGACCGCGTGAAGCAATTCCTTGGTCGTTGTTTTACCGTTGGAGCCCGTTATCGCGATGACCGGGATATTTAACTGCAGCCGGTGATAGCGCGCCAGCTGCTGCAGGCACAGCAAAGCATCATCGACACAGATCAGGCGCCCCGAATGCCCGGCAAGCGCCCGGTCGTCCACAACGGCAAAAGCCGCGCCCTGTTCCAGGGCTTTTTCAGCATAGGCATTACCATCGAAGTTCGGTCCTTTTAAGGCAAAGAAAAAATCTCCCGGACGGATCCGCCGGCTGTCAGTTTGTATATGGGGATGTTGTAAATACCGTTCGTAAATTTCACTGATCTCGGACATAGCCATTGATATAAAAGAGAGCGTTTTGAGAGGATAAAGTTAACAAAGGTACCGTAGCGTCTGGAAAGCTTTCCGGGATGATCAGGCAAAACCGGCTTTCCGAACAACACTTTTCGGCTTAATACGTCCGGCCCTGATAAAAGATCTTATACATATTGCTGCCAAACTGGTACTGAAGCACATCGTAATCCAGGCGCCAGCCGCTAAGATTAGCGCTGGTCACATCATAGGTTCTTCCGGCAGTAAAAAGCCTCAGCGTGTTGTTCCGGTCCACATAAGCTAAAGAATTGTAGCCGGCAACGATCTTGCCGGCGCCCGGAAAATAGTTGTCGATGGTGAATAAGCGCCCCTTATAAAAAACAACAAATTTGCCGGTACCATCTTCAAAAGCCACTATATTATCGGCAACAAGGTAATCCGGCTGGATATACCCCAGGTTATAAACGGAGTCGTTGTAGTACACCTTAAAGGAATTATCGTTGGCCAGGAAGGCCACGACGTCATCTCCGGCGGCATAGCTGACTGGAGCGAAATTATCAATGGTACGGGTGGTGCCGGCATGGAATATCCTGAACTGCTGACTGGCATCCACATAAGCCACGGTATTCCGCCCCACATCAAAATTTTCGATCAGGTATTCTTCCTGGTTAACGATATAACCATGATAGAAAATGCGGAACTGATCGGCGTAATTGACATAGGCGGCAATATTGTCGCGCACCTTCAGGCTGGGCAGCTGGCCGGAAGCTACCTGCATATCGGCAGAAACGGTAACATCGGAATCGTTGGTTGAAAAGACATTCGCCGCGCTATTGGCGGCCAGAAAACCTTCAATCGGATAGATATGCCCATCGTAATAGGCCCGGTATTCCCGCTGCACGCCGTCAAAAAATAAAACAAGGCTGTCGCCTAAAAGATAGTTTTCGCAGTATTTTGAAAGATTTGTGATCTTACCGTTATCCCAGACATTAAGGGATTTAGCATTTTGAAAAAGGACCAGGTCGTCAGAGGCCAGAAAGTTGTTGGTAAACCCGTCGTTAACTTTGGATACCCCGCCATGATAATAGATCTTAAAGTTATGGGAATTATCGATATAGGGGATCGCATCGCGCCCAATAACGACTTTTTGCGGCGCCAGCGATTCAATTTTACGGATCATACCGTTATCCCAGACCATAAGATGATCCTGAAAATCGGTGAATGCGGAAAGCGGTTGTGCTACGGTCTTTAAGGCCGGAAAAAGCAACAAGCAAAACAGAAAGACAATAGATCTCTGATTCATCGCATAAAAGTAAGGTAATTTGGATAAAATCAGAAGAAGAGCGCTTATTTATCTAAAAAGGAAAGCCGGCCCAAGAATGAGCCAGCCCCTATAAACCCTATCACCATGAAAACAAAGTGCAAATCTATAAAAGATTAATGAAATTTCCTGTTAATTCGCCTGAAGAATAGTTAAAATGATATTTATTTTTTCTTCTTCGGCGTAAAAATAGCCAACATGCGGCGGCCTTCCATTTTCGGCATGGATTCCAGAGAGCCGAATTCCGCAAGTCTTTCCGCAAATTTCAACAGCAGCAACTCCCCACGGTCTTTAAACAGGATCGCCCGGCCTTTAAACTGAACAAAGCATTTTACTTTATTGCCTTCCTGTAAAAACCGCTCGGCGTGTTTGGCCTTGAAATCAAAGTCATGCTCATCGGTATTCGGCGTAAAGCGAATTTCCTTTACTTCTGACTGCTTGGCTTTGGCTTTTTGTTCCTTATCTTTTTTCTTTTTTTCGTAAAGGAATTTATTATAATCCACCAAGCGGCAAACAGGAGGCTCCGCGTTCGGAGAGATTTCCACCAGATCAACTTCCAGCTCTTGCGCCAACTGCCTGGCCGCCTCTATGGACATCACACCGGATTCTACATTTTCACCTACCACACGCACCATTGGCGCTTTAATATATTGATTGATTTTATGCTCCGGTTCCTTTCGGACGGGATGATTCGGTTTACGTCTTTTCTGCATTAATGAATTTTAGATAAAAATATTGAGTTGACAAAGATAATTGATATCTTAAAACAACATGATTTATTTTACTTTTTTCTTGAAGGCCTCGATAGCTTTCCGGGTAAAGTCGCTTAAAACAAGCTGGCCGCTAATGACCGCCCGCTCGTTCAAAAGATCATCCCAGTGCTCCGTACCTTTCCAGAAGATCTTTTTGAGCTGCATCATGGCTTCCGGGCTGGAGGCTGCCAGCTTACCGGCCAACCTGGCCACGGCATCGTCCATATCCCCGGTTGAAGCGTAGGTTTCAGAATATAAACCATGCTTTTTCGCCCAATCCGAGCTTCGCCATTCAGTGGCATCAATGGTTAACTGTGCATAACCGGAAACCCCTATTTTCCTTTCTACAGCCGGGCCGACAACAAACGGGCCGATACCCAGGGCCAATTCGCTCAATTTCACAGCTGCCCTTTCGTGCGCGATAGCGTAATCCGCGGCAGCGATAATACCAACCCCGCCGCCAACAGCCTTACCCTGGACCCGTACAATAATAAATTTATGGCATTTCCGCATAGCGTTGATCACCAAAGCAAAACCACTGAAAAATTTTTTACCTTCAGCTTCATTGCTGATGGCCGTCAGCTCGTCAAACGAGGCGCCTGCGCAAAAAGCCCGGTCTCCGCCGCTTTTCAGCACAATGGCATGCACACGCTCGTCTGTTCCCAGATCGTTGATGGTTTTCGCAAGGTCATGGAGAATTTCCGCGGGTAAGGAATTGCTGGAAGGATGGAAAAATTCAATTTCACCAATGCCGTTTTCAATTTTGTTACGTACGTAGCCTTCGCTGTGTTGCGTCATATTGTTGAATAGGTTTTTAAGATTGGGTGCAAAAATAATAAATTTAACTTTGCCATTGCCATGGGCCTATTTTTTCCGCTTGTATTTGGCGATTAAACCGCTAACGGCTTTCCGTTGCAGCAGCTCCGGCCTAAGGTTAAGCAATAGCTTAATTTTTTGCGGCGACTGGGACAGCCCCTCTTCCAGGTGGATCAGCGCCTCCTTTGACTTGCCTAAGGCAAAAAGCGCCAAAGCGGTAAAATACTCAAAATCGGCTTTATCACCAATCGCATCACGGGCCGCCTCAATATCCTGAAGCATTTCTTCATAGCACTCGTTCCGGTAAAGGCCGTTAAGCAAAGCGACCCAGCTGCCTTTATTGCTAGGTTTGATGCTTAACGCGTTCAGGAAGCAGGTCAGCGCTTCCAGGCCGGCCCCCATTTCCAGCAGGCAATTTCCCAATCCCTGGAGGCAGGCCACGTTTTCCTTATTCAGGGTTAAGGCCTTGGAATAGGACTTGGCGGCCTTTTCCCATTGCTGCTCCTTTGAATAGGTTTCGCCGATCCGGTAAAATACGGTGTCATCGGCAGGATTGAGCCGCAGCGCTTCCCGGTAAAAATGCCGGGCCTGGTGAAAATCCTTCTGCTTCTCAAAACAATGGCCAATGGCCTCGTATATCACGTCTTCCGGCTTTCCCAGCTCCAGGTTCTTTTCCAGGGATTCAATAGCTTTCTCAAACCAATTGAGCCGCATATAAGCGTCCGCCATATTGCGGTAGGCGGTTTCAAACTTTTCATCGATAGCCACACAATACTCATAAGCCTCAATGGCATCCACGTATTTTTTCAAGCCCTGAAAAGCCATGCCCAGGTTAAACCAGGCAAGGGCGTTAAAAGGCCGTTTGTCCAAGATTCTTTTATGGATGGTAACGCTTTCTTTCTGAAGCCCGGAAAAATCCGCCCAAAAGCTGATCTTGTGCAAAGCTTCTTCATTTTCCGGTGCCATTTCCAGAATTTTTTCCAGGGTATAAAATACGGCTTCGTAATCCTCGTGCTCATCATAAACATCCGAAAGCTCCAACAAAAGCTCTATTTTTTCGGTACCTTCAAAAAACGGGATCTTTTCGTTCAATAGGTGAATGGCCTGCTCAAATTTAAACTGGGAAAGGTAAATATCGGACCTTAAAAGGATCGCTTCCATCATATTACCGGAAAGCGTGTCCACGGCATCCAACGCCTGTATGGCCTGGCCAAAGCGCTGGGCCTGGAAAAGCACTTCCGCCTTCATCAGCAATAAAGAGGTAGAGAAAGGATAGTATGTTTGCGACAGCTCACAAGCCTGCAAAGCTTCCGTTTCCTGATTATTCTGAAAAAAATAGTCGATCAGGTATTCAAAATCATCTTCCTCAAGCAGGCGGGAGGATTGCCCGCTTTTCAATTCCTCATATACCCGAATCAATTCGGCATGAGTACCGGGGTCCCTATCGTCTTCCCAAAAATCATCATTAAACATAGTGAAACCGTTTTTACAAAAATACGGGAAAATCTTTATTGTAGAAAGCGATTATTTACCGCTGAGAGCAACGTCGCTCCGACAGTTCTGCACAATTTTTCGCACAAACGGCCGAGTTCGCCGGGCGGGGATACCATAATAATGCCCAATTCTAATTACTTAAGCCACGTCATCCGCGCTGGGACCATACATTCCCGGGACGGGCACGTCAAGCAAGCGAAGATAAACACCCAGCTGCGCCCTGTGATGATAAATATGATTTAAAGCCATATTGCGAATAACCGCCGCTTTGGGCATATCTATGATGATATGCTCACCGTTACGCAAGATCCAGTTGCCTTCCAGGTCTTCTTCCGTAACGTTTTTCAGGGCTTCAACCGATTCTTCCGTTCCCTTTTTCAACAGCGCGAGCAAGTCTTCGGTACTTTCCACAACCGGGCGCTCAAGATTATTATTGGCAAAATCCAGGAATTGTGTCTTGACGATAAATGCCGGCCACCCGGCAAGATCGGCCACATGAGCCGCCAAATGCTTTAAGGTCATTGATTTTTCATGCGGGCGCCAGTCAAACTTATCGGCCGGCACACGGGCCAGCATTTTTTCCGTGTTTGAGGCTTCATGCCCGATCTCCGCGATGAGACTGCTAATAAGTGTCATAATCTGTGATAATGATTTAAGTGAACAAAATAAAATCGTTTATTTTTGAAAGGTCTGTGCAGCCAGGTTCCCGGAAACGGCCTTCTTATTGACCATGATGCCTATGGCTTTAGCCCGGGTATAGGCTTTTGACATCATCCAGAAACCTTTTCGCAGGTAGTCCGCGCCCCAGGAATTTTTGACCTTATAATACTGGTGGCCCAGCTGGTCCTTGTACAAGCCTACTATGTGCATCAAATGGTCATCCTCGGTGCGGTAAGCCCAAAAATCCAAATCTCTTTGCTGCGGACGGATCCATTGTTCGGGAACAATATTTTCCCGGAAACCGGCTCCGGTATCCGCCGGGAATACGGCGATCTGCAGGTCTTTCCTCAAGAACGTTTTTTCGGACACGTCGCAGTCTACAACTACGGAATACCCCTTTGCCAAAGCGCCGTCAATAATAGCGGTCAAAGAATCTAAAGGCACATTCCAATAAGCGCCGTTGTTGTAATTGTCGGGAATATTTAAGATAAAGCGGCTATAATAAGGCTGAAAGCCAAAAGAGGTAAACTCAATATAATCATCCGGGTTAAGCGGCAGCGAAGCGGCAAATGATTCCGGCGTATACTCTTTTCCTTCCCATTCGAAATGCTGCGGCGGCGTACCCATATATTTATCAAGCGTATCCTCGGTTTCTTTCCGGATATTCATCCGGAGAGATTGATTCGCCACTGCTGAATCGGCCAGCATAGTGAGTGCATGAGCCATGACTGTAAAATCGAAACGCGTCTCTTTGGGGAATAATCCGCTGTAAATGCTTTCGGGAACAGCGCCAAAATGCTCAAAAGCAAAGATCACATCATGTGACAGGCCCCCGGGACCAAACTGCGCATGTCCCTGGCGGCCAATAAAATTGAGCATCTTGACAGGGTAGAGCATCCGGACATTATACATTTCGGACAGGTCCACCCAATGCCCGGTTTCCCGGTAAATCTCGGATTCTAAAAAAGAGGTGGTGGAAAATGACCAGCAGGTACCGGTATTCCCCTGGCTGATGACGGCTGAAGCAGGCGTTTCATAAATCTTGGAGAACTGATAAACAGGCGATTTCTGCCCATGAGCCTGCAGGAAACCAGCAAGCAATAAGGCAAGAGGTAAAATTAATCTTCTCATGTGTTTCCCGGAATTTCAGATTTGTAAAGTTAATAAATTTCCGAAGTTTCAACGCTTCCTACCCCGCCTCAAAAGCCGGCCGTGGCATTTTATTGTAATTTAGCGCCCTTAAGATAACCTGAGCCATGCCGAATACATTTATAAGCGCCGACAGGATCCACAACGGGCAACAATGGCTGCCGCAGGGCAGCGTTCTGGAAATTGCCCCTACCGGCCATATTGCCGGGATACATGCTGCGGGTCTCATTCCCGAGACGCAAATTCAGCAATATACCGGCATCCTTTGCCCGGGCTTTGTCAACGCGCACACGCATTTGGAATTGTCGCACCTTAAGGGGGAAATCCCGGAAGCGACGGGCCTGGTAGCCTTTGTCAAAGCTGTTGTTAAGACCAGGGCGCAATTTACCCAAGATATGAAGCAAGAGGCCCTGTTAAATGCCCTCTCGGCCATGAAAGCCAATGGCATTGCGGCCGTCGGCGATATTGCCAACACCACTGACATGCTGCCGTTCCGGGAATCATCAGGATTAAACGTCCACACTTTCGTGGAAGTGCTTGGGCTCGATCCCCGGCAAGCCGGAAAAGCCTTCCGGTCCGCTAAAAATATTTATGATCAGTACCAGGCCCAGCATTCAGATAATTTCCAACTCCGGCAAAGCATTGTGCCCCATGCTCCTTATTCTGTTTCGGATAAGTTATTTGACCTGATCAACGAGCAGGCCGCCGGACAATTGATCAGCATTCATAACCAGGAAACACAGGCCGAAGCCCAATGGTTCAAGGACAAGACCGGCGCTTTTCCTGGTTTTTTCAGCCAGATGGGCTTTGCGACGGATTTATTTTCACCTTCCGGTAAAAGCTCCCTGCAGACCTACCTGCCTTGGCTGTCGAAGCCGGCCCAAATTCTTTTAGTGCATAATACCTGTATCGAAGAAGACGATATTGCCTTTGCGGGGTTACGGCATCCAGAGATATTTTATTGTCTTTGCCCTATGGCGAACTGGTATATTGAGCGGGCCGTTCCGCCCGTAGAAATGCTTATGGCCGCCGGTGCCGGTATTTGCTTAGGGACCGACAGCCTCAGCTCCAACCACGAACTGAATATCCTTTGTGAAATACGGCAAATCCGGAAACATTTCCCCGAAATCCCGTTCGAGACCTTGTTGCGCTGGGCTACCGCAAACGGCGCGAAAGCCTTAAATCTGAGCGATTACGCGGGCCATTTGACCAAAGGAAAAGCGCCGGGCATTATTCACCTCATCGATGAACACACTACCGGCGCGAATGTTTTGTTCCCGGCCGCGAAGCCGATCCGTTAAACAGCTTACCGATTATAACTCAGATCTTTGGTAAGCTTTGACGGCAATGCCGGCAGCTCATGCCTCGGCAGCAGGAAAGAAGTCAGCTCGGACAGTTCCTTAAATACATAATGGCTGTCTGCAGCGGCTTTTAAATAGCCGGCGCCGGAACTGCCGCCTGTACCAATTCGTTTGCCAATGGTCCGTTGTACCATGTGAATATGCCGATGACGCCACATGGACATTAATTCGTCAATTTCCAGCAAGGTATTCAGCAGCTCATAAGGCAACTGTAGCAAGGGATAGTCGCGGTATAGCATGATAAAAAAGGCGTTACGGCTGGCCAGAAAGCTCAATCTCCGCTCTCCTGCAGGATATTCGGATGCTCTCATAAACAAACGGTCGAAGCTGGCCAGGTTTTGCTGTTCCGCCGGCAATAGCCCTTTGGCATAAGCCGCCCTATATTGCTCCCAGAACGGGTATTCCTCCTTCCCGTTCGCATCTCTAGGCCAATATAAATCACTATTGGCAAAAGGCATCCGCTCCAGCCACCTGTTGAGCAATACGATCAGCGATTCATCCTTTTCAGCGTCTTTTACACGCTGAATGTCTTTTTCATTCAACTGCGAAAGGTAATATTCTTTACCGAAACGCTGGTCATAAGCTAACCCCAAAGTGGCTTCGATAATTTTAAACTGGATGCTCTGAAAACCGGACGCCGGGCGCAACAGGTCCCGGAAATCCAGAAAATCCAGAGGGGTCATGGTCTCTACAATGCCCAGCTGATCAACCAGTAAGTGCAAAATGGCACAAATGCGCTTGAGCCGGTGTACGGAATTATAAACATCCGGCGCGTTATCGGGTAATTCCGGCTTCTTGAATATCTCCCGGACAATGCCTAATTCATGAATGATGAGTTTAAACCAAAGTTCATAGCTTTGGTGCACAATGATGAACAACATTTCATCATCGGCGCGAATGCCTTCCTTGGCGCTTTCCGGCGCCTGGGCATTTAATATGTTTTCCAGTTGCAAATATTCGCTGTAATATACCGGGGGTCTGTTTGTAATATCCATAACGAGGCGAAAATAAAAATTATTTATCAATAAAATACTTTTTTGTCTTTTTTTATTTTAACCATAAATATCATACTTTTGACTATGACACAAAACAACCGCTTACCAGCCTGGTACTCCCGTTTTGACCCTTCCTGGCAAACCGAAATTGGCGCGGAAATGCAGCAGGAATATTTTCGCAACATCCTTCAATTCCTGCATGACGAAAAGCTTAAAGGCAAGCAAATATATCCGAATCCCGCCCAGGTTTTTGACGCATTTCATCTGACACCTTTCAACCGGATAAAGGCCGTCATCCTTGGCCAGGACCCCTATCACGGTCCGGGGCAGGCGCATGGCCTATCCTTTTCCGTGCAGCCGGGCGTGCCCCTGCCGCCGTCTCTGAGTAATATCTATAAGGAATTATACGACGATCTTGGCATAGACAGGGGCCATAACGGCTGTCTTACGGACTGGGCGCAACAAGGCGTGCTCCTGCTCAACGCTTCCCTTACCGTTGAACGGGGCCTTGCCATGTCCCATCAAAAAATAGGCTGGCAAAGATTTACGGACTTTGTGATCAGGAAGATCTCGGACGACAGGGAACATGTCGTGTTCATCCTTTGGGGAAGATTTGCCCAGCAAAAAGAAAACTTGATTGACAGCCAGAAACATTTTGTGATCAAATCCGCCCATCCATCACCATTATCAGCTCATAACGGCTTTTTCGGCAGCCATCCCTTCAGTAAAACCAACGATTGGCTGGCCAGTGTCGGTCTAAGCACTATAAAGTGGTAGCTTTACGGTTCTAATTTTTATTCATAACAATTCATGGACAAAGTTCGTATCGACAAATACTTATGGGCCATCCGGGTTTTCAAAACCCGCAACCTGGCCAAGGAAGCCTGCGAAGGCGGAAAGGTCAAGCTTTTTGGCAAAAATATTAAACCGGCACATACGGTTGCCATTGGCGAAAAATACGAGATCAATACCCCGGCTCGCCTTTGGGATATTGAGGTCATTGATATAGCCGAAAGGCGAATGCCTTTTCCAGAAGCCATACAATTTTATAAGGACCATACCCCGGAAGAGGACAAACAGAAGAAAGAAAAACAAACGGCAAGCTTTTTTACCGGCAAACGCCTGAGTAAAACCGGCAAGCCGACCAAAAGGGAAAGACGAAATCTTGAAGACTTTCTGGGGGGATAAAATTGTATGAAAAATTAAATATTGTTCAAAAAAACCTTATCTTGCTCGACATTCATGCTACCCCAATCTTGGGTTGAAATAACATCAAAACATGGTTAAAATGAAAAAACTTTTTACATGGATCATAGCCGGCGCCTGTACCCTGTGCTTAACACCAACATTCGGCCAAAGTAATTTCTGGACGGTATTGAAAGGTCATACGGCCCCTACGGAACAGCCCATGTCTGTGAAGCCTTCGGAATATCAGCTTTTATCGCTTCGGACCGGCGCGCTGAAAGACTTATTGGCCAAAGCCGGTAATACTTACGAGACGGGCGTTTTAATTGACCTGCCCGGTCCAGACCATACCATGATACCCTTTAAGGTATGGAGTACGCCCATGATGGAAAAGCCGCTGGCGGACAAATACCCGCAGATCCATACCTACACGGCCGCTTCAACCGAAAATCCGGGCATCAGCGCCAAATTAGATTTTACGGATTATGGCTTCAGGGCCGCTATTTATAACAACAATGAAATATTCCTCATTGATCCGTACAGCAATGTAGAGAATGGTTACTATATCGCGTTCAATGCCGGCGACTTACCGGATATCAATAAAAATTTCTCTTGCGATATCAACCAATATCCGGACCTGATCAGCCCTAAAGGGGCCCCGGTAGAAATTAACGGGGGAAGCCATCAAACCGCCAACAAACAAAATGGCGCTGTTCGCCATAATTACAGATTAGCGCTGGCCTGCACCGGGGAATATGCTATCTTAGTAACCAATGGCAATCCGACGCCCGCTTTGGTGCTTCAAAAAATCGTGTCAACCGTTAACCGGATCAACGGCATTTACGAACGTGAGCTGTCCGTAACCTTTACCTTAGTGGGCAACGAAGACAGCTTAGTGTTCACTGATCCTAATACGGATCCGTATACCTGTAACTATAACATGAATTGCCTGTTAAACGAGAACCAGACGACGGTAACTTCAATTATCGGCGATGCTAATTATGACATCGGTCATATTTTCTGTACCGCGGGCGGCGGACTGGCCACTTTGTTCGCCGTGTGCAATTCAAGCAGAAAGGCGGAAGGCGCCAGCACCAGCAGCGGCCCGGACGATTTCAGTACCGCCCTGCACGAGATGGGACACGAATTTAGCGCCCGGCACACTTTTAACGCGACAACCGGCGGCTGCTATCAGAATATAGATACCTCCAGCTCTTATGAGCCCGGCAGCGGCAGCACTATCATGTCTTACGGGGGCCTTTGCGACCCGAACAATATCGTATTCATATCTGATAAATATTTCAATGTCGCCAGCCTGAACCAGATGCATGACTATATTATCAATTCCGCTTCGGGAACAGGTTGTGGGACAAGCTCCGCCGGCCTCAATTCGGTATCCATTCCGTCAAGCTTAAACCGGACCTACAATATTCCGAAATCAACGCCATTTGAACTGGTCGCACCGGAAATTACCCCTTCCCAGGCAAACGCTTCCATAAGTTATACATGGGAACAATATGACTTAGGTAATTTCGGCGGTACGGAAGCCGATGACGGCGACGCTCCCGCAGGGCCCACCATGAGAAGCTACCCGCCAACGGACAGCGGCAATATCCGGACTTTTCCCATTGATAAGATCTTAGACGGTTCCTATACGGGCGTAGGCGAGCGCTTATCCACGACAGCCCGGACCCTTCATTTCAAACTAACGGCCAGAAGCATTCTTCAGGGCTGGGGCTCTTTAGCGCTTATGGATAGTTCCGTAACCGTTAAGGTTTCGGGCCAGGGCCCATTCAGAGTAACGGCGCCGGCAAGTAACGCAACTTTCGACCCCGGGGATACCGTAACGGTAAAGTGGAACGTCAGCCAGACAACACAGGCGCCGGTTTCTTGTCATGCGGTCAACATCTACCTGTCCATGGACGGCGGACAATCCTTCCCTATCCTATTGATGGGCAGCACGGATAATGACGGCGAGGCTAAGGTTGTTCTGCCCAATGTTTATACAACTAAAGGCCGCATCAAAGTCCAGGGGGTTTCCAACATTTTTTACGATGTTGCCAAAGGCAAATTAAGCATTAACGGTACCAATGGTATCGCGGAAACATTTATCAGAAAGCACACGAAGATATTCCCCAATCCGGCCACTAATATTATCCACCTGGAGTATACTGCTCAAAGCAATACACACATTATAGTGAATATGTACGATATGTCCGGCCGCCTGACCTGGTCCGGTAAAATGATTTCCAAGCTGGATATTCCCGTGGCCACATTTGCCAGGGGGCAATATCAGATCCAGCTGATCAATGGCCAGGCCGCGGCTTCTGTTTCCTACGCGGTCAGCTTACAATAAAATAATAGGTATCTTAATGGCCCAACAAAAATCATTGCTCTGTGGAGCAATGATTTTTGTTGGGCCAAACATTGATATTGGGCATGAAAACCATGTTATCCTTGCAAGGCAAAGGACGCCTGCCGTTCAACACTTTTTCAATTTTTAATGCCGGCCAGAAGGTCACCCGCGTTTTACCGGGAATTGCGACCAGCCACATTCTCTTCTTCCGGGGTACCGGTCTTCAATTCGGTCAAAACCATTCCCGGAATGAACCCATATTTAACCGCAACGGGGCCATGGCTGTAGCCCCCCGACATTGGACGTTCCTGAGGAATAAGGGTTCAACCAAGCAGCTTACCGTCTATGCGTTTCGCTTTTGCTTGTTACGGTTATTCTTATTATGATTATTGTTACGGCCGCCGCCATTCTTATACCCACCTTTCCCGTTACGTTTATTATGATTATTAAAGGCCTTGGTATCCACGCGGACTTTGATATCCCCTTCAACATAATTAAGCCGGCCATGCGAGATTTCCTTCAATTCCTCCTTGATCATATCATCATGTGCCGGCTCATGATGCCAATTACTGTAAGATAATTTCATGTAATACGCAATCGTATTGGTAAACCCGCGGCGCTTCTCTTCATCCGTTTCGGCCATGGCTTTCTCCAGGATGGTGTTCAGGTTTTTCCCGAGATGGCGAAGCTTCCGGGACACCTCTGGATAGGGTAAGGGCTCCGGCTTGCGCTCCCTGATTTCCCTGGTGGGGATCGGGTAGGGCGATTTGATGTCCAGGTCAAAATCGGCGATCAGGAATAAATGATCCCAAAGCATATGCCTGAAGTCTTCAACGATCTTTAAATGAGGATTAAGCGCCCCCATAATTTCAATGACAATTTCAGCGTTCTTTTGCCGTTTTTCCGGGTCTTCAATTGTACGGAGATAATCGACCATCTTTTGAATATGGCGTCCATATTCAGGCATGACTAATTTATCGCGAATAGTGTTGTATTCCATTAAATAAACAGATAAAGGTAAGTGTCCTGCTAAAATGTGTATCGTTTAAAAGTTTATTAGCAGGCAGCGCCAACGAGAAAGAAATGCCACCAATACTCGTAGCGGAATATGCCGCAAATGTAACAAATATCCCTGAATAATCATCTTTTCATATGGCGCGCTCACAAGTTTTTAAAAAGCAGCGCTCCTGCGATACCGCACAAACCTTTGACCAGCATTAAACCATCAATGATCACCAGATAATATAAAATCGGTTTTCTCCTGTGCATGGCATAAGCCACCCATAACAATAAAAGAAAGGGAACCAGATTAACACTATAGCGCAGCAAGCCGAAATGCGCCGCATAAGCAAAATAGGTAAAGGCGAACAGGCCGATAAATGTCAATGGCAGCAAAATCATAAAAATGGTCCGGCGCAGCCCCACCCGTACTACAAAGGTCTTCAGCTCATGGTTGGCGTCATCGGCATAATCCTTGATATCAAACATGATGGCCAGCACAGAAATATACATCCAGTTTTTAACCAGCAACCAGAAGGTCAGAAAATCGAAGTTATAATGCAAATCATTTTGCCATTGATGGAACATCGGCGGGTATAAAGTTACTGTTCCGGCCCACACAAAACCCACCACAAAAGGTTTTAACCAGCCCGTCTTCCGAAGGTTAATCTTAAAAAACGGGAAAAAAGCATTACCATAATACAAAAGCGCCACTAAAGGAACGGAAAATAAAATGAGCCATTCGGAAAAATGCAGGGAAAAAATATGTCTATACTCCAAAAAAGCGAGATAACCCGCGCAGGCGAGGGCTACCAATAAAAAAACCATTTGGGTCAGGCTAATGATCCGGCTATTCTTCCGATACCAGCGCGTCCGGCGGTTATAAAATCCGTATGTGGTGGATGGCGTGATGTGAATGGTCCGGTTAAGAAATACCGCCCGGAAGCTGATCTCACCCATATACGCATAGGTGTAATAAACAATGGTTGCCGATGCCATCAACAAATAAAAGACAAACTTATTCAGCCCGATGGATTGCTGTAATGAGGACTCTATCGCCAGCGACAAGGCACACATGGCGTAAAAATAGTTACCGAAAAAAACAAACTCGATAACCCTCGTTCCGATTGGTCTTAGTTTGTTCAAAATGATTACTTAATTGTAATAATAGATTCCTGAATTATTCTGACAACAATGTCCAAATTGTTTCATCAAACTCCTCCAGGCTTTCCAGCCGAACATCCGCCAGCCCGAAACGGGCATCTCCGGATTGCTCCTTTTCAGGCACTACCACAACCTTCATACAGGCCGCTTTGGCCGCGACCATACCATTTACAGAATCTTCCAGTACAACACAACCCCAGGGGCTTACCGACAAGCTTTGGGCGCATTGTAAAAACACTTCAGGGTGGGGCTTACCCCATACGGCGTTATCTGACGTGGTCAGCACATCAAAATCATCCGCCAGGCCGAAATAAGGGATCAAGGCCTGCACCATACGCATGGGCGAAGAAGTGGCTAACCCGATCTTCACCTTTTTCTGCCGCAAAAACCGCAGGCAGTCCTGTACGCCCGGCATCAACCGGCTCTTTTCTTTAGCTAAGGCGATAATATCGTCCAGAATAGCATCGGCCACAATTGTTGAATCTAAAGAGGCTGGCCATGGAAAATGCTCCGCCCAAAACTTAGTAACTTCAAAGATACGAAGCCCTCTGGTATGTTTGAAGTGATGAGGCTCAATATTGATGCCAAACGCTTGAGACACTTTCAACATACTGCTGCTCCATAGCGGCTCTGTATCCAGCAACAGGCCGTCCATATCAAAGATAGCAGCGGTCAGGGTCATCGGCACCTGCTCATTCATAACATTTAACCGGGTCCCGGCGTTTAGCGGTTATCATACCAGCTGTTAAATTCGTTGGCCGGGCATTTATAGGTTTTTAACTGGAAAGACAAGGTAAAATTCAACATCAGATATTGATCTTTTGTGGCATTATCCCCCCTCTGCTTACCGGCGCGGCCCAGCTTCTGGCCATCAGGCATCATTGAGGGGTCCTGCAGATAAGCCGCTACCGTAGGATGATCGGCATCGGGCACAAATTTATCGATACCCACATAGGTATTGCTCACATCATCGATATAATCGGTCAGGGTAAAGCGGTTCAACGCCTCACAGCTAAAATTCATGCCGGGACGCAGCCAGTATTTGATACCGATACCGACAGGAAAACAGATACTATAAGATTTATATCTCCGGTTGTTGTACAACCCGGTGTTCTGCCCTTCGGTACCCAGGCTTCTCAAATTGTAGCGGACACCCTGGTAGTCTGTGTAAGGACTGTAATAAAACACGCCGACGCCCCCCGCAAGAAAAGGTGTGAACCGGTGATATTTATCGCCGGTTTGAAACCTGAAAAAATTAAACTCCGCGACAACAGCGGCCTCAATGATATCGGAACGAAAGCGCAGGTTACGGATCTTTTGAAACTCATTTTGGGCAAAACGGTCATCATAGCCTATCTTGGTATAATTGACCATACCTTTTAAAGCGATATAAAGATTGAAAGAATAGCGTACAAAAGCGCCGCCTGCCGGACGGATGAAATGTAAGCCGTAATTGGTATTCAGATCGCCGAAGTAAGTTGACGTACCAAGTTGCAGGCCGTATTCGGTACGGGCGTAAAACTGCTGCCCCATTGCCGGCGGCATACACCAAAAGCAAAAAGCCATTGACAACAGCGTCAGCCTATTTAAAATAAATCGTAACATCATGACCTTATTATTGACCTCCCAGTTCCCTTAAAGATGCTTGTTCAGAATTAGCTTGTTATTTAAAATAGATTCGATCTCAGCATTAATTCCCGGTGTCAGCAATTTGTAAGCGTCCACGGCTTTCATATTTTCTTCAAGCTGGGCTTCTTTGGTCGCGCCAAGGATAGCAGTAGTCACATTGGGGTTCTGAATGACCCAGGCCAGCGCTAAAGTCGCCATTGAAATATCTAAACGCTCGGCAACAAGCCCCAACTTCCTGACTTTTTCTATGCGTTCATCATTCAATTCTTTTTCCTTCAGCCATTCATAACCTTCCATACCTAGCCTGGAATTTTCAGGAACACCGTTATTATATTTACCGGTCAGAATTCCGGAAGCCAGGGGACTCCAAACCGTCGTCCCCAGACCTACACTTCTAAAGATAGGCTGGAATTCCAGCTCTACTTTTTGTCGGTGGAACATGTTATATTGCGGCTGCTCCACTGCCGGGCCCTCCAGGCTTAATTGAGTCGCCGCCGTATGGGCCTCCATAATTTCCGCGGCGCTCCATTCGCTGGTACCCCAATACAGGATCTTTCCCTGCTGGATAAGCGTGTTCATGGTACGCACCACTTCAACGATTGGCACATTTTCATCCGGCCGGTGACAAAAATATAAATCAAGATAGTCTGTTTGCAGGCGGCTTAGGGCCTCATGGCAGGCCTCAACGATATGCTTACGACTAAGCCCATGCTGATTGGGCTTGTTGTATTTGCTGCCATGGGTACCGAAAAACACCTTGCTGGACAGGACATACGAACTTCTTTCCCATTGCTTATCCTTCAATACCCGTCCCATCATTTCTTCGGAAGCGCCATGAGCATATACTTCAGCATTATCAAAAAAATTAACGCCATGCTCATAAGCCAGGCTCATTAATTTTTCCGAATGAAAATCATCGATTTGTTTACCGAAGGTCACCCACGAGCCAAAGGAAAGCAAGCTCAGCTGCAGTCCGGAACGCCCCATTCTACGATATTCCATAATCTTGAAGCTTTAATTAGTACAACGTTCCCGAAGTTACAAATATTATCTTATTCATCCGCTTTTTTCAACACCACGGGCTCGATAGACAGGCCCAGGTTCTTGATCAATTCAGTAGCGAATTCACTGGTTTTCAACAATGTGGCATCGGTCATTAAGTTATAAAAATCAATGGTCACGCGCTTACGCATAATCGTGGCGCTCAGCGCGTCCGTGATCAGTTGCGCCGCTTCTTTCCAACCCATATATTCCAACATCATCACTCCGCTCAGAATCAGCGAAGAGGGGTTCATGCTATCGGTATTAGCAAAACGCGGAGCGGTACCGTGAGTAGCTTCAAATATCGCACAGCCACTGTCGTAATTAATATTGGCGCCAGGCGCAATGCCAATGCCGCCAACAGCCGCTGCCAAAGCATCAGAGATATAGTCGCCGTTCAGGTTCATGGTAGCAACCACCGAGTAATTCTTCGGCGCTAACAATATTTGTTGCAGGAAGTTATCCGCAATAACGTCTTTGACGATCAGTCTGCCTTGCTGTTGGGCCAGCCTGAGGGCTTCGTTAGCCGCGTCTTCGCCCTCTTCTTTTTTGATCTGCTCCCATTGCGACCAGGTAAATACCTGGTCACCGAACTCCCGAACGGCCAGCTCATAACCCCATTTTTTAAAGCTCCCCTCGGTAAATTTCATGATATTACCTTTATGCACCAAAGAAACCGACGGCCTTTTTTCTTCCAAAGCGTATTTAATGGCCGCACGGATCAGGCGTTCGGAGCCCTCCTTTGATACCGGCTTGATGCCAAAGGAGGAGCTTTCCGGGAAACGGATAGCTTCTTTTACGCCCATTTCATTTTCCAGGAAATTTTTCATTTTCTCGGCTTCCGGCGTGCCGGCCTGGTATTCGATGCCGGCGTAAATATCTTCGGTGTTTTCTCTGAAGATAACCATATCTACCCATTCCGGATGCTTGACAGGGGAGGGCACGCCCTGGAACCAGCGAACAGGGCGTAAGCAGACATACAGATCAAGCGTTTGACGCAGCGCGACATTTAAAGAACGAATTCCGCCGCCGACGGGAGTGGTTAACGGTCCTTTTATGGACACAACATATTCCCTGGCCGCCTCTAAAGTAGCCTGGGGCAACCATTCACCGGTCTGGTCAAAAGCCTTTTGGCCCGCCAGTATTTCTTTCCATTGAATTTTTCTTTTGCCCTGGTAAGCTTTTTCGACCGCGGCATCCAGAACACGGGAAGTTGCTTTCCAAATATCCGGCCCGATGCCGTCGCCTTCGATGAAAGGAATAATAGGGCAGTCAGGAACGCTTAATTGTTTGTGTGCATTTAGAGAAATTTTCTCTGCTGTCATGGTTATTTTTTGAAGGTGGATAATTAGATTACGGATGCCGGCTGGCCGGACGAATGCAAAAGTAAGAAAATAATGCATGACTGAAATTGTCCATCATACCGGAAAGCAAACCCGATTGGCACGGCATATAAAAAAGCTTTCCCGGGTTTTCAATCGTCGGGAAAGCTTTCTTTCGGCTTAAACTTAAAATCTACGGGGGTTATCTTCTCATACTCCTTGAAGAAGAGGAACCGCTGCTCCGTGAAGGCGGACTGTAACTCCTTGACGGCGCGCTATAATCGTTTCTTGAAGGCGTATTATAATCTCTGGCAGGTGGCGTATAGCTGCTTCTTGACGGCTCAGATGACCGGACCGGGGGCGAATATGTTCTGTAGGTCCGTTGCTCCGGTACGGACCGGCTGTTGTCATTGTCCCTGTTAAACCGGAAAACTCTCCTGTTTACCCGCACTTCAGTATTATTGGCCGGCGAAGATTGTCCCCTGTCCATATCCAGGGCACGCTGGCTTCCGTTACCGGACAAGTTATTGTTATAGACGCGGGTATGGCCCAGCCGGACACCACCACCGCCATTGACCGGTTGCCGGTTGCCGCCATTTTCCATGCCGGTCAGCCGGGTGGAAGCCGTTGCCCTTTGCGGCGTAACCGTATTAGACGTACGCGTAAGCGGCGTGGTCCTGCTGTTCCGGCCGTAATTGCCGATACCCCTTACCCTTCCGGATTGGCGAAGGCCTCTTGGCGCATAGTTGTACCTGCCGGCATAGCCATTGTGATGCCCGTTATACCAGCCGTCATAGTAGCCATTCCAATAACCACCGCCGTAACCGAAATAAGGATTGTAAAAAGGACTATAATAGCCGTACCAGCCTCCCCCGCCATAATACCAATTGTCGGCCCAAAAGGGGTTCCAGCCAAAAGAAAGGCTAAAGCCGGGACCGTACCAGCCGCTACCCCAACCATAATATGGGTAATAGGGGCTCATCCACAATGGAGCATACACACTACCCCAATAGCCCACACTGGCCATCGGATAGTAGAACCGGCGAATGCGGCCGGCATAGCTGTCATCATCATCATAATCGATGTATTGATCATCATTATTGGCATAGTCCGAATCCTGGTAATTTTGACCGGTACTGTTATAATAGGCCGCATCCGTATCATCATTTTGATCGGGCTCGTCCACAGCCTGCTGTTCTGCGGCGTCCGATGCTTTGGACCCGTTATAATAGACATCATCCGTATAACCGTTGGCGTTGTTTTGTGCCAAAACTATCCCGCCAGAAAGGATGAAAGTCAAAGCCAGCCCCGAAAAAATAATCCGTTTCATGATAAAACCTTTTAAAAGCCAAAGCAATCTGGCCAATAATAAAATCAAATACTATTCAAAGAATAGCTTTGTGTTCAAAAATACTAATTTTGCCGCGAATAAAATGTTTTTCTACGTTAATATTGACGGATTATAATTTCAAAGGTTTAAAATAAAAATGGGCAAAGCAATAATTTCCAGGGCACAGGATTATGCGCAATGGTATAACGATCTCATCATCAAAGGTCAATTGGCCGATTACTCGGCAGTTCGCGGCTGTATGGTTATCAAGCCACACGGTTTTGCCTTATGGGAGAACATGAAAAATGAATTAGACCGCATGTTCAAGGAAACCGGACATCAAAATGCCTATTTCCCCTTATTTGTGCCCAAAAGCCTTTTTGAAGCCGAAGAGAAAAACGCCGAAGGCTTTGCCAAAGAATGTGCCGTCGTCACTCATTATCGCCTGAAAACCGACCCGGACAACAAAGGGAAGCTTATTGTCGATCCCGATGCCCGGCTGGAAGAGGAATTAGTGGTCCGCCCAACATCCGAAGCCATTATCTGGAATACCTATAAAAACTGGATCCAGTCTTACCGCGACCTGCCGATTCTGGTCAACCAATGGGCCAATGTGGTACGCTGGGAAATGCGGACCCGCCTGTTTTTACGTACGGCTGAGTTTTTATGGCAGGAAGGCCATACCGCTCATGCCAGCCGGGAAGATGCCTTAGCCGAAACCCGGAAGATGCTGGATGTTTACGCCAAATTTGCGGAAGATTTTATGGCCTTGCCGGTTATCAAAGGCCTGAAATCCGAAACGGAACGTTTTGCGGGCGCCGAAGACACTTATTGCATTGAAGCGCTGATGCAGGACGGGAAGGCCTTACAGGCCGGTACCTCGCATTTCCTGGGGCAAAATTTTGCCAAGGCCTTTGATGTGAAATTTTCCGACAAGAACAACCAGCTGGATTATGTCTGGGCCACCAGCTGGGGCGTCAGCACCCGGCTGATCGGCGCTTTAGTGATGGCGCACAGCGACGACAACGGCTTAGTATTACCGCCAAAAATCGCCCCGATACAAGTGGTCATCGTCCCTATTTACAAAGGTGAAGAAAGTATGGCGCTGATTGACGATAAAGTTAAAACTATCATATCCGGATTGTATGATCACGGTATTTCCGTTAAATTTGACAACGATGACAGTAAACGCCCGGGCTGGAAATTTGCCGAATACGAATTGAAAGGCGTCCCGGTAAGGCTGTCCTTAGGTTTGCGGGATATTGAAAACAATGAAGTGGAAATTACCCGCCGTGATAGCGGCGAGAAAACGAAAACGGGTATTGAAGGAGTGGCGGAAGTAATCAGGGATCTATTGCAGGATATCCAAAAGGCGATGTACGAAAAAGCCCTGCAATTCCGCGACGGTCACATTACGAAAGTGGACAACTGGGAAGAATTTAACCATGTATTGGAAACAAAAGGCGGGTTTATTTCAGCGCATTGGGACGGCACTGCGGAAACAGAAGCGCTTATCAAAGAAAAGACAAAAGCCACCATTCGCTGTATTCCCCTAAATAATGAACAGGAAGCGGGAACATGTGTCCTGACCGGAAAGCCTTCAAAGGAACGGGTCTTGTTTGCCAAAGCCTATTAGCGCAAATTAATACAATAATTTATTTTTTTAGCCAACCTTTATGTCAAAATATACGTCTAATATAAAACGTTTGGCATATTGATATTTGTTCTTCCGCTTACTTCCGTAAATTAACCCAGATAATTCACCATAAATGATTTTAAAATTATGAAATATAAAAAGTTGCTATTATTAGCAGGAGCATTCATAGCCTGTTCTTTGGCATCCCTGGACGGCCATGCGCAAATTACCCTGTCACCGGCGGATACAACGGTCTGCCCCGGGACACAGTATGACATTAAAGGGTCGTTCTCTTCCGACTTCGGAGACATCACTACTGATGACGTGTTCGGCTCCGTTGTGAACATCGGATTTAATTTTATATTTTACGGACAGACTTATAACAAATGTGTCATTTCAGCGAATAATTTTATCT
Organism: Edaphocola sp.; assembly: GCA_035708205.1. Lineage (GTDB taxonomy): Bacteria > Bacteroidota > Bacteroidia > Chitinophagales > Chitinophagaceae > DASSSY01. The sequence continues at coordinate 411,391 of DASSSY010000004.1, read as the reverse complement.
CCTTTGACACTTCCCTGGCCTCTACGCCGGCTAACCCTTACTCTTATAGTAACTGGGTTTATGATGGCGCAAAGAATTCCAGTCAATTGGATAATGTCATCATGTTTCCTTTCCAGGATGTCAATATGGGCCTGAACCAGGGTACCATCAGTTACCAGACGATGGGTGCCGCTCCACACAGGATATTCATTGTTGAGTTTTGTCATTGTCCCCTGTTCAGCTGCACAAATGAGCTGGTTACGAACCAGGTTATTTTATACGAGGGCACTAACATCATCGAGATGCATATTACGGACAATCCTTCCTGCCCCGGATGGAATGGCGGTACGGCAGTGGAAGGCTTAAGACATAATTCCTTACAGGACCTTGTTCCCGGCAGGGATGCCCCAAATTTACCCTGGTCCGCAACGAACGACGCCCGCAGATTCACGCCAAACGGCACCGGCAGCTATATCATTGATTCCATTCCCTATAATCCTATTCCCATTATACCCGGCGCTAAGGCTTCAAACATTACCTGGTATGAAGAAGGTAATCCTTACCCGATTGCAACAGACTCCGTTATTCACGTTACTGCCAGCCAGAATATTCATTATTATGTGGCCACCATCACCGGGCAAAATGGTTGTACCGGCACAAACGACATTACATTCAGAGATACTTCCTGGGTCCATTTTGGCACTAAATACGATACGGTCAACGTGTCCATCTGTGAAGGAGAAAGCTATAATTTTTTAGGGAGGCACGTATACCAGGCCGGGCAATATGATACCCTGTTTTCTTCGGCCATGGGCTGTGACAGCTTTATTACCCTAAATCTTACGGTCAACCCTTTACCCGATGTCAGCATGAAACAGGCGCGTTCGCTTGATCTTTGTTCAGGTGATTCCGTCCGCATAGGAATTGACCATCCGGAAAACGGCACTAATTATCAATGGACAAAAGACGGTAGCGACCTTCCGGGAGAAACAGATCCTTCCATAATGATCCACGGCGGGGGCACTTATGTGCTTAATGCCACAACAAGCTATGGTTGCCAGGCCTCTACCGACCCTGTTACGATTACCGGAAGAGACAAACCTGAAGCCAAGATCGCGCCTTTGACTAATGAGGTCATCTGTGCTTATGACACACTTCAGCTATCAGCGCAAAACCCGCAATCCGGGTATAGCTACACCTGGGAGCCCGCAAAACCTTTCCGTTCGGAAACCGGCAACCAGGGTGATAAAGTTACCGGTGTCTTCCTGCAACCAACAGAGATCAGCCTGACAGTATATAACCAGTTTGGCTGTAATAACAGCGATACCGCTTTTGTCCAGACCAAACCCTGCTGTGAGGTTTTTATGCCTACAGCTTTCACCCCTAACGGTGACGGCACTAACGACTATTTCAAACCCGACCTGCAACCGGGCCAGGTACTTGTCAGCATGAAAGTCTATAACCGGCTAGGCCAGTTGGTCTATAACGGCAATACCAACAAAACGGGCTGGGACGGCCGCTTTAATAATGGTACACCGGCGGCAACGGACACTTATATGTACCTGATTGAATATACCTGCGCTGACGGCAAATTATATCATAAGAAAGGTGATATCAACCTGATCCGGTAAATTCAGGAGGCGCCTTACCTTACAAAGAACAAAAGACCGCAATAAAAAATTTATTGCAGTCTTTTGTTCTTTGTAAGCAATCTCCGGCTTTTACTGCCGCACGGCATCCGGCGGCATAGTCAAAATTGGAATACCGCTATGGAACAATAACGCTTTGGTGTGATTTTCCCCCAAAAGGTCTTCTAAGAAACCGTGGGCCCGGGGCACGATCGCAATGAGATCGGCCTGTTGCTCCCTGGCAAATTCTGTGATTCCATGAACGATCCTGCGGCTTTTAATCGTATGAAAAGCGTAAGGAATATCGCCCATAAGGTCCGCCAATTTCCGTTTTTCCTCCTTCCAGGTATCGCCCGAATCCTCATGATTGGTTTTAACAACGTTCAACACCAGTAATTCGGCTTGCAGCATACCCATCAGCCGTTTAATTCTTTGTACGGGCAAAGTGGCCTCCACATGCCAGAGATCAAAGGCGAACACTATTTTTTTAACCGGCTTGAACGGCGCATAAGGTGGTACGGTCAGTACGGTCCGTCCGACGCCGTTGACAATGCCCAGGGTATTGCTGCCTAAGAAGAAATTGGCCATACCGGCACCGGTCAGCCCGATAACGGCCAGCTTAGCATCGGGATGGGCATACAACCCGGAAATACGTTCAATAAGGTGACCGTTAAATGCAACCGTTTCAATAAGGATATCCCGGCCAAATTTTTCTTGTAGGCCCGCTTTTTGTTCGGCCAAACGCTTTTCCACGTAATGCTTCATGGATTCGAAATGCGTGCTCTCAATTTCATAAGCCGAGATAGCAACCGGCGATTCATATGCATGCATTAACATTATCTTATCTCCAAAATGCAGGGCCATTTGCACCGCATATTCCGCCGCGTTATGCGCATTCCTGGAAAAATCCGTTGGTACTATTATTGTTTTCATAAAGCGATTTTTTATATGCCATTCTTTTGCAGAACGTACGACACAAGATACAAACAATAAGAAAATTCCAATTAATGGGCACCAGAGGGCAGCGCACCGGCCTTCGCAATCTTTTGTAAAAATAAAAGCGGAATGACCATCAGGAAAAAAACGCCAACCATCCAGAACACATCTGCATAGGACAATAATGCCGTTTGCTGCATCACCGCACCATCCATGGCTTTTGCCGCCATTTGCCGGGCGTGGTCCATATCATAACCTTTGGATATAAAACCCATCACAAAATTATGGAACCGTTCCGCGTAGGTGCTGTTATAAGGATTAATATTCTCCACTAATCTTGAACGGTGCATAAACATCCTCCGGTCCAGGAACGTCGTGATTAAGGCAATCCCGAAAGAACCACCTAACTGCCTGGCCATATTATTCAGGCCCGTTCCCTGACCGATCTCCTTACCTCTCAGATCCTGAACAGCCATAGTCGTAATGGGCACAAACAGTAAGGCCATGCCGGCGCCTCGGATGATCAAAGGCCAGAAAAAATCTCCTGTTCCGGAAACCGAAGTCGTATTCCATACCATCATCATACAAAAAGCAAAAAATATCACGAAACCAAATGATGACATGATTTGCGGCGGCAGACCCTTTTTCAGCATCATGCCCACCCAGGGCATCATAAGGATCGTGGCTACTCCCCCAGGCAATAAGATTAACCCTGTTTGCTCAGCCGTAAAGCCCAGGATATTCTGGCAAAGAATAGGGAAGACAAATACCGATCCGTAAAGCCCCAAACCCAGAACGAAGGAAGTAAACATACCAATGGAAAAACTTCGGTGCCGGAGAATTTTAAAGTTGACAATCGGATGTTCCGTGCTTATCTCGCGCCATACGAACAGCAACCCGGCAATGACCGCACCGGCCGTTAGCGCAATAATGAATAATGAACTAAACCAATCTTCCCGTTCCCCTTTTTCCAATAGGGTTTGCAGACATCCTACCGCAACCGCTAATAATCCAATGCCCCACCAGTCCACGGGGGCTCCTTTCCCCGATTTAGGCGTTTTCCGAATAAAGGTGTACACGCAAAAGGAAGCTAAAGCGCCCACCGGAATATTGACAAAAAATATCCAGCGCCAGTCAAAATGGTCATTGATATAACCGCCGATCGTCGGGCCTACCGTCGGACCCACAACGGCACCCAAACCAAACAATGCCGTGGCAATGCCAATTTCTTCCGGCGGCCAGGCCTCTAACAAAATAGCCTGTGCCGTAGATAGCAAGCCCCCGCCGGCCAGGCCCTGAAGGATCCTGAAAAATATCAGCTCATTCAGGCTGGTCGCATTTCCACAAAAAAATGAAAATGCCGTAAAAGCGATAATCGAAAATAAAAAATAGTTCTTCTGGCCAAAGCGTTGTCCCAGCCAACCGGACATGGGCAACACGATCACGTTGGCCACCGCATACCCGGTCACTACCCAGCCCACACTGTCCAAGGTAGCTCCGAGATTACCCATAATATCCGGTAACGATACATTGACAATTGTTGTATCGATCAATTCCAATAGAGAAGCCACAATTACCGTAAACGTAATGATCCACTTTCTTGCCCCTGTTTCTGCCATAAAATATTTTAAAAATATTACTACTGTTATTGTTTTTTCAAATTAATGCGCCATAGCCGTGCCCGAAGCAGATCGTTTAAACTTCTGAAACAACAGCAAGGGAATAAGGACCAGGAAAAATATCCCCACCATCCAAAACACATCCGTATAAGACATCAGGAGGCTTTGCTTCATAACGGCGCCGTTAATCGCTTCATAGGCCGCTTGATGCGCCGCACCCGAACTAAAGCCTTTCTGTGTCAACCCGTGAACAAGTGACTGGAAACGGCTGATAAACGAATTGTCATAATTATTGACATTCGTGGCTAAAATATTCCTGTGAAAAGCCAACCGCCTGTCTACAAAAGTAGTGATCAGGGCCACGCCAAAAGAACCGCCCAACTGTCTCATCATGGTATTTAAACCGGTTCCCTGCCCGATCTCAGCGCCCCGTAAATCCTGAACCGCCAGTGTCGTAATGGGTACGAACAGCATGCTCAACGCCAACCCCCTGACCACCAAGGGCCAAAAGAAATCGCCTATGCCATAAGCCAGTGTGGTTTTATTCATCATCATACAGAAGATAATGAAAATGCTTATCCCCACGCATCCCAACAACTGGGCCGGTATCTTTCGCTTCATCAATGAACCGATAACCGGCAGCATTAAGATGGTAACAAAAGCGCTCGGGAGAGTTACGAGGCCGGTTTGCTCAGCCGTAAAGCCCAATAGGTTTTGGAACATCAAAGGATAAACAAACACGGAACCAAACATGCCTAAACCAAACAGGAGCGTCGTAAAGATCCCCAGGGTGAAGCTTCTGTGCCGCAATATCCGAAGGTTCACCACCGGATGCTCCGTATTTAATTCACGCCAGACAAAAGCGACGAGACCGATAACGGCAATCACGCTCAAGACTATGATATAATGAGCGCTAAACCAGTCGTCATGCTCGCCACGTTCTAACACGATCTGCAGGCTGGCCACCGATACGGCCAGCAATCCCAGGCCCCACCAGTCCACCGGCTTCTTTTGAGCCTTCGGCGTATGACGGATGAAGGTTATGATAAAAAACACTGCCAGCAAGGCCATGGGAATATTGATATAGAACACCCAGCGCCAGGAAAAGTGATCCGTAATATAGCCGCCCAGCACCGGCCCGATTAATGGCCCCAGCACGGCGCCCATCCCGAACATGGACATGGCCATTCCCAAGTCTTCCGAAGGCCAGGTTTCAATAAGTATCGCCTGAGCTGTAGGCGACATCCCGCCACCGGCCAATCCCTGAACAAACCGGAAAAATATCAGTTCCCCCATCGTATGGGCATTGCCGCAAAAAAACGAGGCCAGGGTAAAAAGAATTATGGAGGCCAGGTAATAATTTTTCCGCCCGAACCGTTCGCCCAGCCAGCCTGAAATAGGTAAGATCATGATGATGGCTACGGAATATGCCGTTACCACCCAGCCAATGTCATCGAAACTAGCGCCAAGATTTCCCATCATATGGGGCATAGCAACGTTCACCACGGTCACATCCAGCAATTCCATCATCGTGGAAAAAACCAGCGTGAACGTAATAATCCATTTTCTAATTCCGACTTCCGGCATGATTCATCTGTTTAAAAGAACTTATTTGAATCGGAACCGCCTAGCGTACCTTAACCTGTACATTGACACTCAGACCGGGCCTTAGCTTATTCCGCCACTCTTCCGTCAAACTGTCAAATTCAATACGGACCGGCATACGTTGCACGACCTTTACAAAGTTGCCGGTAGCATTATCCGGAGGCAATAAAGAAAACTTCGCACCTGTTGCACCGGAAAAGGATTGAACATGACCCGTAAATTTATGATCCGGGAAGGCATCCACATCAACCTGTACCGGCTGCCCGGTTTTCATTTCCGATAATTGCGTTTCTTTAAAGTTAGCCGTAACGTACAGGCTGTTGGTATTGACCACCGCGAAAAGGTTCTGGCCGGGCTGCACCAACTGGCCGATCTGGATATTGCGTTTAGAAACAATACCCGAAACAGGAGCCGTGATGACCGTATAAGACAATTGCAGCTGCGCGAAATCAATAGCCGCCTGGCGAGCCGCAAGGCCCGATTTGGTTGCCGTTACACCTTCTTTCGTGGCCTGCACCTGGGTGCCTAATGCCGCTACCTGTTTCTTTGCTGCTGCCAACTGGGCTTCTGTAGCTTCCTTCTTGGCCTTTATGGCATCAAACTGGGATTGTGTAATAGCATGACCGTCCAACAGGTTTTTATAGCGCTGATAGTCCTGGTCAACCTTCCACAGCTCCGCTTCCAACGCCGCTACATTAGCCTGCGCCGGCGCCACATTGGCGTTCATGCTGGAAACATTGGCCAGGGAAACATCTACCTGGGCATGCGTAGTTTGCAGCCCGGCCTTAGCTTCCTCCAGTTTAATCAAATAATCTTTATCATCCAGGATCACCAATGTATCCCCTTTATGGACATATTGGTTGTCCTTAAACTTTATTTCTTTCACATAACCGCCGACGCGCGCCACAACAGGGCTGATATCGCCATCCACCTGGGCATCGTCAGTGGTATCATAATGACGGTAAAAGAGGTATTCTTTAATTCCGAAAATCGCTCCGCCGATCAGTACGATAATAAGAATGATGGGGACTATCTTTTTCGATTTCGAAGGTTTTTTGGTTGCTTGTTCCTGATTTGCCATTGTATAGAATTGATTAAAGTATTAATAATTTTTAAAAGCGGTTTGTTCATTTAAAGTACCCGTTGCGCGTAACAGCTGGTAGTAAGCCGTAACCGCCTCAGCACGGGCAATGCTTAAATTGGTCAATGACTGGTACAGCATGGTTTGCGCATCAATCCTGTCGGTGGTTGTGGCCAGCTGGTTCTTATACTTAAGCTCCATGATCCGATCGTTTTCCTGCGCTTGCTCCACCGCAGTGTGCAGCACCTGGATTTTTTTCAGGCTTTGCAGATAATCATGGTATTGCTTATTAACGTCAATCTTCACCTGATCGATAGTAGCCTGTTGTGCGATTTTGACTTTATCCCGCTGAATCTTAGCCTCCGCGATCTTATGTTTGGAGGTGTATAAGGATGAAATATGCCAGCTTAGGTTCAGTCCCACCATCGCGGGAACAATAAAACTGTTCTGTGGCGGAAAAAAACGGGAATTCGGATTAATGTAATACCCGGTAACGCCCACTCCGAGCGTCGGTAATTTTTCGCCGTTGATCTTCTTGATGTTCAGATCACTCAACCGGGATCTATACCGGTAAACATTGATCTCTTTTCTTTCCAAAAGCGCCTCAGCCATCAGGTCATTTAAGGCGGGCATGCCATTCCGTTGATCATTGACGCTATCCACCTTAAGGAATACGCCTTCCGGCCGGCCGAGCAAGATACATAAAGCGTAATTGGCTACGGCCCTGCTGTTTTCCAAATCAATTTGCGCTAATTCAGCCTTAGCTTTTTGCAGTTTAAACCGCAAAACATCGTTATCTGTAGCCAGGCCCTGATCTTTAAACTGAACGGTTTCGTCCAGTCGGCCCTGAATATCCAGAAGTTCCTGGTCCATGATTTTCCGGTTTTCATCAATTTTAAACAGCATGATATAAGCGTCGATAACATCAAAAATCACTTGTTCCGAATCACTTTCCGTGTTTAGCTGGGCGATTTTATGCAATAGGGCTGCCGACTGGCTGGCCAGGCGCAGTTGATTACCTGCGAAAATAGCCTGGTTAGCACTTAACGTCCCCATATACATGGTGGCCTTGTCCGGCAAGGTCATCGGCTCTTTCATCAGCCCTTTTATCTGGAGGGTCCTGGTAAAGATAAATGCTTCGCTGGCCGTGAAGCCGGCTTTAATATCAGGAAGCCGGGCATCCCTTGCCTGCCTGAAACGTGCCATCGCCGCAGCAATTTCAGATTGTGAGATATGCAGCGTTTTACTGCTGTCCAAACCCTGCCTCACAGCTTGTTGAAGACTGATATGCAGCGTATCCTGCGCACTTGCGGCCAGCGTGGAAAAAACCAGCGCGACTAATACCGCCACGCTAAAAATCAAAGGTTTTGAATGTTGGTACATTTTAGGAATGGTCATCATATAATATAAATAAAATTTAGGGCAATTTATTCTGAAGCACCAAGGCTTAAATAGGCACGGAGCAAACTTTTCAGATGCTTTTTCAGCCTCGGCTCGATCAGTTTATAATAGGTCTCCTCATCGTCCCGGTCAATGTTCAAAAGGCTGCAATAAAAAGGACGGGACATTGACGTTTGGGAAATCGTGCCAATAACCGTACCAATAGTCAGCTCATTATCCACATCTTTAAATATCCCTTTTTCTTTGCCTTCATTAATAATTTGAAAGATCATTTCACTGTTCCGGCGTTTTATGTCCACCAAAATTTTAGTCAGTTCCTCATTTTGCGCTAAGGACATCTGGCGGCTAAGAATGGTATGATAATCCCGGTTTTTAAGCATTCTGTCCACATAAAAATCAATGATCACATCCATCTTGTCCCAGGGGCCCATGGTTTTATTCTGGCTCAACTCTTCCAGCATCAGCCCCGCCCATCTCATCCGTTCCATTATCAGGCTCTGCAGCAATTTCTCTTTTGATCCGAAATAATAGGAAATCATGGCTACATTGACTTCCGCAGCCTGTGCGATATCCCGGACAGAAGTGCCTTCATAACCTTTGCTGGCAAATAAGGACTCCGCAACGGCCAAAATATGCAACTGCTTTTCACTCATTTCCATGACTTTAGGTTTTGCGCCGCAAAGTTAAACAAACGTTTGATAAGGCCAATCTTAAACCGTGCGAATAACATATTTTTTACAAAAAAGCGCACCCCCTAAGCATTGCCGGCCAATGGAAGCATTGCAGGGATAGCCTAAAATGTTTTACCGGAATTATAGTCAATGTGAACACCGACCGCCGGAGGAAAGTGAGAACCGGCTACTTTGACCTGTAGATAATACTATTTGGATATTTATTGGACACCGTGACTTTTTGATCACTCTATCGAAAATCAGCCACCAAGGGTTGGTGTCCTTAACAATCAAAATGCCGGAGGACAACGGTACTTTGAGCCCATATAATTGTCTAAATGATATAAAGCGGTATCATATGGTAAGAACAGGTGGCTGAAGACAAAAAGAAAGCGCACCGTTCGGATGCGCTTTCTTTCAATATTTATAATGCCTGTGATATTACACCACTAAGATTATTTATTTGTACCTAACTGAGGATGCGGAGGCGCTACGTTGGAAGGACCTTCTTCACCAGGCATTGCAGAACGATACATTACACTGTTGATATCGCCGGTTCCACCCTGATATTGGAAGATGAAACGATCGCGGCTGATCTGCTGTGTTTCGCTCATGTAGTTGATTACGGCGTTTACACGATCCCATGAACGTTGCTGTTGCAATTTGCTGTGACCGGCATTACCGATAACAACTACCTTACAAGTAGGATCTGCTTTCATTTGAGCTGCCAATACGGCCAATTGGTTTTGATCATCAGAGCTTAAACGTGCAGAGTTAGATTTGAAGCTGATAGAACCAGCCATAATGTTGCAGGCAGAACCAGTCATATGCTTGCAGCATTCCGGATCCGGGCATTTACCAACACCGTCAGCGTCAACAGGCTGACATTCTGTAGGAGTGATCAATTGCTTGTCTTTGTAATCAGGAACGCCATCACCGTCAGTATCCAACGGGCAGCCATGAGCATCAACAGCTACACCAGACGGAGTGTCCGGGCATTTATCGAATTGATCGGTAACGCCATCACCATCGGAATCAGGCAATACAGGATCGGGCAGGTTCATGTGACGAGGATCGGAAAGCTCGTTGTAGATATGATCCATTGGGTTAACCCACCATAAAGGCAGCACGCTGCGTTTTTTGTTACCTAAGTTAACACCGATACCGATAGAAGCATAGTTAGCTAGGTCAGGGTTTGGAGACAATCCGCCATTAGGATCCATTTTAACAGCATCCCAGGCATCCGTACCGCTGTAAGAAACCTTATCTTCCAATTGTAAAGAAACGCGATCGCCAAGCTTAAATTGTACGCCAATACCGGCAGTAATAACTGGACTGATCTGGCTGCCATTATCGCCAACCGTCAACCAGGAATCCGGGTAAGCGGTGGTGGTTTTACCATCTTTCAAGGCATCTTTATACCAGGAATTGAAATCCTTACGGTTTTCCCACAGGCCGCCTTTAACTGCCGGGGCAGAAGCAAAATCGAAGCTGGAACCATCGGATTTAGCCGTAGTCACTTTGGTATTCCAAAGCATGGCGCCACCACCGATAAAGCCGTAAAGGCTCATGCTGTTTTTAGCCTTATTGAACTTAATGTTATTGATATTCCCAACTAACTGCAAAGACAATTCATGAGATTGCATGGTATAGTTGCTGTAAATCATTCCATTATTATTAGTCATATAATAAGGAATATTTTTCCAGGGGCTTTCCAGGGCAGCAGGGCGCTGGCGATAATCAAAGCCGGAAGCTTTACCGTAGACATACTGAACACGCCATGAAACGGAATACCCAATGGCTTTACGAACCCATGCGCTAAAGCCCATGGCATCCAGAGGATTTACGGCCGTGAACGGACTTTTCGTAGTTACATCACCAAAAACGTTATAAGCGCCTAATGACAAACCCACTTCCCACATATTACGTGGCTTAGCCGGATAAGCATACTGGTGATTCAAAAACTGTTTCTGTTGCTCCATGCGACTCTGAGGAATATAAGCCGTGTCCAAAGCATCATAGCTCTGACCGCGGTAAGTCATATCCCTACTCGACCAGGAGGCTTGCTGGTTTGATTCTTGAGCAAAAGCAGGTTGAAAAGCTAACGCTGAACAAACACCTGCTATCAAGAGGTACTTTTTGTTGACCATAACGAGAGTTGTTGTTTATTAAAAAAATTTATTTACACTTAATACCCGGCAAAGATAGATAACGATATTTAGAAAAAAAAATTTCCTATTTACTCTTTACCATTAATTTATTGCAAAAGTTGTTAACGGCTTATCCGCTTACCTGTTTTACAAAAATCAACATGATTCAGCACAAAAACCGTGCCAATCGGCCACTTCCGATTTATCGAACAAAACTTCTTTGCTTCAACATTAGTTTTTATACCTTTATCCGCTTTATTATATAATATAAGACGGAACGGAAAGTCAAATCCTTTGTCCCTTAGGCCAATAAACCTTCATTTATAACCAATCCCCTTAATTAGTGAAAGATATCCAGCAACTCATCGCCTCTGAGCTCAGCATCTTCGAGGACAAATTTTCGGAAAGCGTGCGCAGCCGAAGCCCGCTTTTAGACCGTATCATGCGCTTCATCATTAAGCGGAAGGGCAAACAAATGCGCCCAATGTTCGTTTTCTTATCCGCGAGGATTGCCGGGGGCACCACAGAACAAACCTACAGGACCGCCTCGCTGGTTGAGCTTTTGCACACCGCCACCCTGGTACATGACGACGTTGTGGATGACGCCAACATGCGCCGGGGCTTTTTCTCCATCAATGCCCTCTGGAAGAACAAAGTTGCCGTTCTCGTAGGAGATTATCTATTATCCAAGGGATTACTGCTATCCTTAGACAATGACGACTTTAAAATCTTAAAAATAGTTTCATCCGCCGTCAAAGCCATGAGTGAGGGAGAGCTTCTCCAAATTGAAAAAACGCGCAAGCTGGATATAAAAGAAGACATTTATTTTGAGATCATTAAAAACAAAACGGCCTCACTATTGGCGGCGGCCTGCTCCGCCGGTGCCTGGTCCTCTGCTCAGGACGACCATGTTGCCGAATTATTCAGGCAATTCGGCGAAAAAATAGGGATCAGCTTTCAAATCAAAGATGATCTTTTTGATTATGGCCACGATAACATTGGCAAACCGACGGGGATAGACATTAAGGAGAAGAAAATGACCCTGCCCTTAATATACACCCTACAGCATGTTGACGCGGCCATCCGGAAAAAAATTATCTATATCGTTAAAAATCAAAACACCAACAGGAAAAAGGTAGAGGAGGTCATTGCTCTTGTGAAGCAGCACGGGGGCATTGATTATGCCCGGCAAAAAATGATGGATTATCAGAAAGAAGCCATGACTATTTTAAATCAATTCCCGCCAAGCCCCGAACGGAATGCCATGGAAAAGCTGGTTCAATACGTAACGGAAAGAAAATACTAAAAACTTAAATTTGCAGTGTCCATCCGGCTCGCCGGCCTCAATTATGAACAACATTCAGGTCTCCATTATTATTGTCAGCTATAATGTACAGCCCTTTTTGGACCTATGCCTGGATAGTGTTTTCAGGGCATTGAAACCCGTTTCGGGAGAGGTTTTTGTAGTGGACAACAACTCGACTGACGGCAGCCCCGAAATGGTGGCCAACCGGTATCCCGAAGCAAAGCTTATCCGCAACCATTTCAATGCCGGCTTTGCCAAAGCCAATAACCAGGCGGTAGCTCAGGCAAAAGGAACATTCATACATTTCCTGAACCCGGATACCGTGTTGCCTGAAGATTTCTATGAAAAGACATTGGCTTTTATGCAAAGTCATCCGGAAGCCGGCGCTTTAGGTCCTCAACTGCTGGATGGGAAAGGCGGCTACGCCCCGGATTCAAAAAAGGCTTTTCCATCGTTCTGGACTTCCGTGTATAAAGTCACTGGGCTGTCGAAGATCTTCAGCAAATCAAAAAAGTTCAATCGTTATTATCGCCGTGACCTGTCCGAAAACGAAACGGCGCCTGTAGAGATCCTATCAGGCTGCTGCCTGATGGTCCGGGAAGCCGCCATGAAAAAAGCGGGGGGAAGCTTTGATGAAGGCTATTTCATGTTTTGCGAAGATGTGGATTTGTGCCACCGCATCGGGTTGGCTGGCTACAAGAACATTTATTTTCCTGAAGTAGCCATCATTCATTATAAAGGCGAAAGCACCCGAAAGCTCAGTCTTCAGTATATGAAGATCTTTTATTCGGCGCATGTCCGGTTTGTCAGAAAATATTATCCCAAAAAGACCGGCGCGTTTTATATTAATGCCTTAGGCATTATCCTCGGTTTGCGTAATTTCTTTTATGTGGGCCGGCATTTCTTTTCATTGTTCAAGCTTTTTTTCTTCGATGCCCTACTTTTGACCGTGACTACGATTTTTATCAAAAGATTCTGGTTTCACAATATCGCTCATATAGAGGCACAACCGTTCTCCGCTTTCATCCCCTCGCTGCTGTTTTTCCTGTTTTGCTGGCTGGGGCTTATGTTCTTAAACGGAGCTTACGACAAACCTTTCAGCTTATTTAAAGCCGGACGGGGCATGCTTTTAGGAACGTTATTCGTCTTAGCGGGCTATGCGCTTTTTCCATTAGATTACCGGTTTTCAAGAGCCGTAGTTTTAATCAGCGGGCTTGTGGGTTTCGCGTTAGTCTTATTTATTCGTTGGATTTTCGGAGCCCTAGGCTGGATCAGGTTAGTGCCCCGCGGCAAATTAGATTATAAAGCCGTACTGGTAAGCGATGAAAACCATTATGCGCAAACAATTTCTGTCATTAAGAACAGGTCATATTATGCCACCATCATCGGCCGGATAGCGCCTGAACCCGAAGCACCGGGGAAAATTGCCCCCGACCTCTTAGGCACGGGCAAGGACCTTTTGAGCCTTCAGCAACAATTTAAGATTGACGAAATTATTTTTAATGCCGCCAGCACCAGCTACAAACAGATCATCAAAAATATGCAGCTATGCAGTACGGTATCATTTTTTAAAATCCAGGCCTCCAAAAGCCTGTTCCTGGTGGGCAGCCACAATAACAAGAACACAGCGGAAATTTATTTCGTCAATCAACGCTATGCCATCGACGCTCCCAGCGCCAAACGAAATAAACGCATCATGGACTTGCTGCTGGCCATAAGCTTTACGGTGCTGTTTCCTTTTTTAAGATTCAAAGTGAATGATCCGCATGGATTCCGGGAGAATATAAGATCCGTTTTCAGCGGTAAAAAAACATGGGTCGGCTACAGTAATACGGATCTGAAAGCAGGTTTGCCAAGATTGCGGGAAGGGGTTTTGCCTCCCTACAAAATATTGGCGGATTATCAACCGGGCGTCGGTAACCAGGTACGCCTGGCTAAATTTTATGCAAAGGATTTCAGCGTTTGGGACGATCTGCCGATCATCTTATCTAATTTCAAACACTTAGGACGTTCTTAGCCTATTCTTTTGATTTGCGCGCCCAAAGCCGCCAGCCGGCCATCTATGTCCTGGTAGCCACGGTCAATCTGGCCGATATTTTCAATGACGCTCTTGCCTTCCGCGGATAAGGCGGCGATCAATAAGGCCACGCCGGCACGGATATCCGGAGATACCATCCGGATGCCCCGCAAACGGTTTTGCCGCCCGAGACCCATAACGACGGCACGATGCGGATCACAAAGCACAATCTGCGCCCCCATATCAATGAGCTTATCGACAAAAAACAACCGGCTTTCAAACATTTTCTGATGGATCAAGACATTCCCTTTTGCCTGCGTAGCCATGACCAGCAAGACGCTCAACAAATCGGGCGATACTCCCGGCCAGGGATGATCGTAAACGGTCATGATCGATCCGTCGATAAAAGTGCCGATCTCATATACGTCCTGGGCAGGAATATACAAATCGTTTCCGCGTACCTCGATCTTTATGCCCATACGGGAAAACACATCCGGCATCAGTCCCAGATTATCCACGTCCGCCTGCTTAATGGTCAACGCGCTCTGGGTCATGGCCGCCAAAGCAATAAAGGAGCCCGTTTCAATCATATCGGAAAGCAGGCGGTGGTCGCAACCATGTAAAACGTCCACCCCTTCCACCGTCAATAAATTAGAGCCGATACCTGAGATCTTTGCACCCATGGACACCAGCATCCTGCATAGCTGCTGAATATACGGCTCACAAGCAGCGTTATAAATGGTCGTGGTGCCCTTAGCCATTACCGCCGCCATTAAGATATTGGCTGTACCGGTTACGGAAGGCTCGTCCAACAGCAAATAAGCGCCTTCCAGCCGGCCGTTGGCCGATTTCAGGATAAATTCCTTAGCTACGGCATCGTATTGATAATCGGCTCCCATCTTTTGAAATCCCAGGATATGGGTATCTAACCGACGCCTGCCGATCTTATCACCTCCAGGCTGCGGCAGGTAAGTAAGCCCGTAACGGGCCAGCAAAGGCCCCGCCATCATTACCGCACCGCGCAGGCGGCCGGATTTCTTTTTAAATTCTTCCGCCTTAAGGTAGCTGATATTGACATTTTCCGCCTTAAAGACATAAACGCCCTGCTCCGGCTGAGATACCTGCACGCCTAATTCTCCAATCAAAGAGATCAGCATATTGACGTCCAGGATGTCAGGAACATTACGCACCGTAACCTCCTCTTCCGTCAAAAGCACCGCGCATAAGACCTGCAAGGCTTCATTTTTGGCGCCCTGAGGGTAAATATCTCCCTTTAATCTGTTCCCTCCGTAAATTTCAAATGCAGGCATAAAGTGTTGAACAATTATTTTATCTAATAATGCCTGGGTACGTACGGGCGAACCTTACCCGGGCCAATTCAGCTTAACCAACATTCCCGAATACGGAACCAGAGACCGCCAAGTCGGGGTTGGCCGCCTCGGCAGCCTCAATATTGGTATAATCCGACAAGATATCGGCTTTCCCTTTTTTAACACAAACATCATGCTCAAAATGGACCGAAGGTAAGCCATCCTCCGTAAGGACATTCCAACCATCTTCAGCGGTATAGACATACCTTGTGCCCAGGTTGATCATGGGTTCAATGGCCAATACCAGGTTTTCCTTTAACCGCTTGCCGCCACCACGCCGGCCGTAATTGGGAATTTGCGGCTCCTCGTGCATTTCCCGGCCTAAGCCATGACCAACCAGTTCACGGACCACACCATAACCATGCTTACCAAAAGTATGCTCTTCAATGGCCGCACTGATATCTCCTATCCTGTTGCCCACCACTGCCTGTTCAATGCCTTTATAAAGCGATTCTTTAGTAATTCTGACCAGCTCCAGAACTTCGGGCCTTACATTCCCGATGGCAAACGTATAAGCATGATCACCATGAAACCCGTTTTTAAATACCCCGCAGTCCACCGAAACAATATCACCGTCCTTCAATTCATAATCGCCCGGGAAACCATGCACCACAATATCATTGACCGAAATACATAATGAATACGGAAATTGGTTGCCCGGCATGCCGTAACCCTTGAAGGAAGGAACTCCGCCATTATCGCGAATATAGGTTTCCGCCAACCGGTCAAGTTCAATTGTTTTTATCCCGGCCCTGATCACCCTGGCCACTTCAGTCAGGGTAGCGCTGACCATCAATGCGCTTTCCCGCATGATCTCCACTTCCTCATTTGTTTTATAATAGATCATAATAAATTATTAATACTCAATAATCAATGCTTAACTGCCTTCTTCAGAATCCTGTTCCATTATGGTTTTCAACTGTACCGTTTCCGCGGAATTCCTATACATCTTCAACACAATGGCTTGATAATGGTCTAAGGCAATTTCATCACCCTCCTTTAGTTCCTGGTCTTCATAACGTTCGGAAATAAGTCCCGCCAGGGTTTCATAATGCTCTCCCTCTTCCAGCCGGTAGGGGAGATATTTGTTGATATCCGATAATGTGTGGTGCGCATTGACCAGATACGTGTACTCCCCGGTCTTTTCCACTATCGGCTTTTCATTATCATATTCATCCTGGATCTCTCCAACCAGCTCTTCGAGAATGTCCTCCATGGAGACAATACCGGTCAGTTCGCCAATTTCATTGGTCACAATTGCCATCTGAATGTGCTTTTGCTGAAATTCTTTCAAAACGTTTTTAATCTTGGCGCTTTCCGAAATAAAATTGGCCTTCCGCATGATGGGCTCAATGCGTTTCTGATCCGGGTTGTCCAGTACATGCTTGATCAGGTCCTTTGTATACAGGACCCCTTTAATATCGTCTAGGGAGCCATCATAGACGGGATATCGGGAATATCCTTCCTGAATGGCATAGTCAATCGCCTCGCGAACGGTTTTATCCAATTCAATTGCTGAAATGTTTTTTCTTAACGTTTGGATATTACTGACTCTTCGGTCGTCAAAATCAAAAACGTTTTGTATGAGAGCCCGTTCCGTTTCTTCAATAGCGCCGCCTTCATGGCTTTCGGTGATAATGACCCTCAACTCTTCCTCCGAATGAATTTCCGATCCGTGTACCGGCCGGATACCAATTATCCGCAAAATAAAATTAGCAAAGCTATTCAGCAACCAGATAAACGGCCGGAAAACGAAATAAAATATCCTTAAAGGCCAGGCTACGGTAAACGTGGTGTTGGCCGGATGCCTGATCGCCAGCGACTTTGGCGCCAATTCTCCGAAAACAATATGTAAAATCGTAATCAGGATAAAGGCCACAGGGACCGCCAGGCTATGAGCCAGGCCCGGATCTATGCTGGCCCCAAATAAAGCAAACAGCTTAAAAATTATAGCGGTCATGACGCCTTCGCCGATCCAGCCCAGGCCTAGGCTGGCCAGGGTAACACCCAGTTGGGTGGCCGCCAGGTAAGCATCCAGATTATTGACAATTGTTTTAGCGGTTTTAGCCAATTGCTTGTTCACATCCGCCTTGACATCAATCTGCGAGCTCCGGACTTTAACAATTGCGAATTCGGCAGCTACAAAAAAGCCATTGAGCAAAACCAGGAAAAGGGTAAACAGGATTTTCAGTAACGACAGCGGTTCAGCGGCGTCCACAGAGCTTAAAATAACGGTTTGTAGCGGAATCGTATCCATGAATTGTACTTTGCCTCCCCGTCATTTCTAGCTTTTTTATGACCGGGTTACTGACCACAAGGTAAAAAAATTCCCTTATCGGCTGGCGATATCATACAAAATTAAGGAAAATATAAAAATTGAAACGCACATTTTCCTCCGGGGTTACAAAAAATAACAATTTGTCTTCATACGGGTCAAAAGCAGGTAGCGGGTTTTAACCGATAAATTAAAACCCGCTACCTGCTTTTTTCAAGATAATTCCCGTTGCCAATGACTAATGCCAACCACCGCCACCATGAAAATGATTTCCGCCCGGGCGACCGCTACCGTTAGGCGGCGGCATCATCCTGTCCGGCGCTTCAATATTTTCAGCCGGGGCACTACCGCCTTTGAAGGCTTTAAGCGTGTAGGTAAAGGTCAACATAAAATAGCGCCGCAACACATTACTGCGCACATCTTCAGAATATATTTCGGAAACGGTTCTCTGGATGCTCTGGTTCTGTCCCAATAAGTCGTAAACAGAAAATTTCAGTTCTCCCTGTTGCTTCCTGAACAGTTTTTTGGCGATGCTGACATTCCACAAATAATAGCTTTGGTTATAACCATCAGATAAGCCGGTATAAAACTGGTTGGTAATATCGGAATTCAGGACGACGCCTTTCCAGAAAATATAGTTAATGGACAACCTGGTCATCTGGTTATAAAAATGATTGTCCGAAGTCGTATTTACGGTATTTTTTACATAATTCGCCGTGCCGTTCGAAGATAGGGTAAAATCAATTTTTTCACTGATATTGCTGCTTAGGGTCAATCCCAAGCCAAAGTTGGTATTATTGGCATAGTTTATCAGCCCATTGATCCTTCCGGGCGTTCGCTCATAGCCCGCCTGAACATTAATATTCAGGTTAGAACGCAAAATATTGACAGGCATTCCGATACCGCTAAAAGCATTAATATTCCAGTAGGACGGCATATTTTCAGGCGTGGTATACCGCCCGCCTTTGGCCAAGGTGAATCCACCGGGCAATAGTGTATCGGCTGCCGCTACAATAGTATTATTACCGATATAATGCTGAATATAATCGCCGGACAACATTCCGAAAACACTAATGGACCTGGCCACATCCGCAGAGCGGAACCGAAGACGTAAATTATGCTGGTAATCCTGTTGCAGCAATGGGTTGCCGGCACTCAGCTGCAACGGGTTCTCATTGTCCACAACATTCTGAAGCTGGCTGACCGACGGCGCGTCTGTGCTGGTACGATAAAACAGCCCTAAATCATTTGTCTTATTAAACCGGTAACGGAAAAAAGCATAAGGCAAAAGATTGTTATATTGCCGGTCAATATGATTGCCGACAGGCAACAGGCCATCGCTCTGTAGCTGGGCGTTCTGGGCATTTACTCCAAGCGCGGCGTTTAATTTACCTGCCGTTATACGATAAGCCATCCCCAGGCTATTCGTTAAATAATCAGTATTAAAAACGTTGGTTAAAGAAGTGTCCAGATCGGAATAAGCCCCGGTAAGCGGAGAATAATTATGAGTATATTTATCCGATTGGCCGGTCTGATAGCCGATACCGTAACGGATCTGCAAATAAGATTTTTTTGACAGGGGCTCGGTATAGTTCAAATTGGCTTTGATAGATTGATTCTTGACCAGGTTATCCGCAGACTGGCGGATAACATTATTAAGGCTGGTATCCACAAAGGTATTATCGGCCATTAAAATACCGTTCCCTTTATTTCTGGACATTGTGCCGTTGGCGAAAAGGGATAATGTCCGTCCTTTTTTTTGAAATTTATGCCGGTATAAAAGGAATCCCGATAAATTATAAGCATTTTGATCATCCTGAAAACTATTGTCGGTACTATTCAACAGATCCAGGCCATTATGATCAAGGGTCTGGCCGAACATGTCCGATTGGCTGCTATTCTTTTGAAAGGAAAGGCTGGGGACAAACAATATTGAATTATTGGAGTCTATCGTATAATTCAGCCGCAGGTTAAACCGGTGGTTATAATTATGGCTGACGGTCTCATCCTGCTCCCTGTAAGATTGTCCCGACTGTTCCGGCAAAACATATAAACGGTTAATTTCCTGATCGGAAACGTTCCTGCTGTCATTAAAAAAATAGCTGCCGGTCACATCAATCTTCTTACCCCATTTATCCGAATAATTTAAGCCAATGGCGTTCGTTTTTGAAATACCGCTCTGCTGATCGGTCAAAAAATTACTGGCCGCATCGGCGCGGCGTCCGCCATGCCCTCCCCGGCCGCCACCGCCAGATGAAACGCCGATCAAATCCTGAGGGCTGAAATTCTGAATGTTCACATTGTTGGACATTCCAATAAGGCTAATCCTGCGATTGCCTTCAAAATAATTCACGTTCCCGCCGGCGCTGTACTTGCCCTGGTCGCCATAACCAGCAAAAAGCTTGCCAAACGCGCCTTGCCTCTTATCGGGCTTCGTCACAATGTTAATGGTCTTTGTGGTATTCCCGTCATCAAACCCGGTGAATTGTGCCTGGTCGCTTTTTTCATCATAAACCTGGACCTTATCAATAACGTCAGCCGGCAGGTTTTGAAGGGCCGTGCTCGCATCATTACCGAAAAACGGCTTATTATCCACCAATACCTTGGTTACCGTTTCTCCCTGAGCTTTGGGGCTTCCTGCGCTCAGGTCCATACCCGGCATTTTCCGAACCAGATCTTCAGCGGTGGCATCCGGGTTAACTTTATAGGCCGCCGCGTTATAGGCCATTGTATCTCCATTTTGTTCCACTGCCAGAGCATTGGCCTTTATTTTTACTTCCGCCAGCCGTGTTTGGGCAATGGTCATCTTGATGATGCCCAGCTCGATATTCTGATCAATGATCTTAATTGTCCTGTTTTCTTCTCTGTAGCCTGAATACTGGATTTGCAGTTTATAGTTGCCCGGCTGTACATCGGGAAATATGAAATTGCCACCCACATCCGTGACCACACCGGCTACCATAGACCCCGATGAGTCGTTCAGCCGCAGCGCCGCCGAAATAAGCGGCTCATTATAATTATCCTTAATAATCCCGGTGATGGTATAACCCTTCTGAGCCCGGACTACAGGCGGTAGACAGCAGCAAATGCCCAGCAGCAATGCCATTAACGATAATTTTAATCGCATAAGAAGTTAAATTGTAAGGCTTTGACATAAGGGAATACCTGAAGTTTAGCAGTCGGTCAAATAATTTTATTTAGCATGGAACTCAAAAAATAAAGCCGGTATTGATGAATTCAAAACCGGCTTTACTGACGTTTTTACAATGTTGGGAAGCTATTCCGCTGATTTCTCAACAGCTTTGTCGGCTTTTTCAACATGCTTAGCATGATGCTTGGCATGATGAGCCTTTGCTTCTTTCCTTTCGACCTTCTTGTCTGAAGAGTCTTTTACTTTGGCTTCTTTTTTAACTTCTTTTTTGTGTGAAGCCGTTGGTGCATTCTGAGCGAATGCAACACCGCCAAGCATACTCAATGCAACAGCGGCAACCATGATTTTTTTCATATAGGAATGAATTTATGACCTAAAGGTAGGGGGCCTTTTGCTAACAAAAATATAATTTTGTAAAAATCGTACCTTCCGTGACGTTAAGGGAATTACAAAAATAATTTTATTCACTATCTTTCAGATAATCAAGGAATAATGCAAGTCCCTTTTTCATTTTTTCATTCAATTGGAAATGAATACTTTCCTTATAATATTGGTCCAGATCATAGGCTGGAAAAGCATTTTGGGCAATTATTTCCGGTAAATGGCTTAACCCAACGGCATTGGCTTCATCAAATTCCCGGCAAAAATCGGCCGGTATTTCTTTGTTAGCCACCCAGGCTGCAAAAATGAAAGGCAGACCGGTCATGTTCTGCCAGGATTCACTCAGGTCATAATCATAGGCAAAACGCCTTTTATTAATCAATGCCCGGTCCCCAATAATTACCCCGGCCGTCTTGCCTTTTATTCTGTCAATATAGTCTTCCGGGGCGGCCAGGTAATGAACGGTTTTCTGCCAATAATGTTTTAAGAGCACCTTAGCTAGGTTTACAGAGGTCCGCGACTGATAATCCAGATAAACTGATTCAATATCTTCCATGGGGCATTCGCTAAAGATGGATACGGAAGTCACTTTTCCAACGCCCGCGATACCGTAGCCGGAGATCATCTGCGCGCCCGGAATATCGGGGATAGCGGCCACGGGCACCAAGCCGATATCAATGCTACCCTCTTGCAATTGCCGCGCAATCAATGAAGGATAAGCCACGGACAATTCGACGGGATAAGAAAACCGGGCACGCTCAATGCCGTATAATAAAGGTTTGGTATTCAAATAGCTGACCGCTGAAATTTTAATAGGACTGATCACTGTTTACAATTTTAAACGCAAAGGTATCATTTCATTGATAACAACCGTTTAAAGAATAGCAGGAAGCATAAAATAACCAATTATTTCAATATCACAATAATTTTCATTATCTTTGAATTAAATGCACATGATTAAGACGCCATCGTACTTATGAAAAGTCTTTATTTTCTAACCAAATTTTTTAAAGATGAAAAAGACATTCTTACTGCTTGCGCTCACGTTCCCGGCCATTTCAGGTCTTGCCCAGGCATCGCTGCCCTTCAGCTATGACGGTGGTAAAAGCACTTTGCCCTCCGGGCTGACACAATCAGGCCTGGGCACCGATTATGCCAGCTCTCCCCATTTAAAACACGACAATACCGGTGATTATTTAGTGTTACATTATACCGGTGCTGCCGGCAGCCTGTCCTTTGCCATCCGGTATTACGGTGGCAGCAACGACACCCTGGACGGCAATTTTCTCTTACAACTGTCTGACGACGGTATCTCTTACAATACCATAAAGCTTTACGGGGATACGACCGGTGGCATTCTCCTGACCAACGCGAACACTCACTACGATACTATAACCGGCATTCCGGCTACCACCCAATATGTCCGGTGGTTATACAGCAGTAAAATTAGCGGCAATATCGGCATTGGCGCTATCAGCCTTGACGGCTCTTCCCCGACGCCACTCCATCTCATTTCCTTTTCAGGCAACGCCACTATGACCGGCAACCGGCTTGACTGGCAGATCGCGGAAGCCAGGAATATTTCAGGCTTTGTGGTGGAACAGGCCACGGACGGTAAAAGATTCCAGGAGATCGGTCTTGTAAGCTATAATAATGGCCAAGAAAAATTCCGGTTTATGGATGTTAAAAATCATCATCAAAATGATTTTTACAGGCTGAAGATCATGGACATAAATCACCGGTTTACCTATTCTCCCGTTATTGCCATCAACAATAATCTTCTGCCATCCTTAGACCTCTTCTGTTCTCCCAATCCCGTTCACTCCACACTTTATATAAAAGCCGGGAATAGCATAGGCGCCGCCAAAGTTTATCTTACTGATCTGCCGGGAAAAATTTTACTGGAACAGAACATCATCTTTCAAAGTGAAACAGCTATCCCGATAAGTTTGGAAAACCTGCCACCTGGCGTTTATTTTATCAAAATCCAAACGGGCAATCAGGCACGGCAATTTAAGATCATCAAACAATAAGACAAATCCTTTAGGTTACCGGATGCCGTTGGAAAGAAAGACAAAAATCCCGGTATTAAATAGAAGGGATCCTCTAAAAGGCTTGTCTCTTCTATTTTTATCTTTTTATCCGTAACTTTCCTCCTGGAAGCAAGTACATGGCCCCTGGGAGCCGGCAATACTCAGGAAATAAGATTGAAGCCACTTATGAAATATGAGCCTTATGTTTAACTAACAATATTAATTTTTAAATCCGTATCTATAATTTACGGTCAACCATTATGGATTACCTGCCTCTTAAAATTTATCTGGACAATCTGGCAAAGTTGAGCGATCCGGAATGGGAAGATTTGCGTGCCATCCTATTTCTTAAGCATTTCAAAAGAAAAGAGCTGTTCCAGCGTGCCGATAAGATTTGTCATACCGTAGGGTTTATCCTGGAGGGTTGCTTCAGGTCAGTTAAAGATAATGATGGTGATGAGCGGACCTTTGGCTTTGCCATAGAAAACGAGTTCATCACCAATTATTACAGCATCTTAATGCAAAAGCCCTCTATGGTCAGCATTCTTGCGGTTGAACCATCGATATTAGTATGTGCCGATGCGACAAAAATGCTGGCGCTTTTTGACAGCAGCGCTACCTGGCAAAAAATAGGCCGCCACCTCGCGGAACAAGCCACCTGCTATTATTCCGAACGCTTGTTTTCATCTTTCTATGAAACGCCCAAGGCCCGTTACGATAACCTGATGGCAACTGCTCCAGAATTATTTTTAAGGATTCCGCATCATATGCTGGCAAATTATCTGGGGATGACGAAAGAGACCCTAAGCAGGTTGAGAAATCCGCTTAGATGAGCTTTTGTTGATTGAAATCAATGGTCATAATTACGGATGGTGCATAGCTTTGCGTATTTAAAAGCAAAGACCATGCGAGAATCAACGAATATTAAAACACAGGCCATGTTGGCTGTCGTAACAAGACCGCGGGAAACCGAACGGCTTGTCCTCCAAAAAGTTCCTGTTCCAAATGCCACACCAGATCAGGCGCTGATAAAAGTCGCGGCTTTTTCCCTGAACCAAGGTGAAACCCGTACAGCGCTTGATACAACTGATCGCTATATACCCGGCTGGGATTTTGCCGGAGTAGTGGAACAGGCAGCGGCAGACGGCAGTACACCAAAAAAAGGAACACGAGTATTCGGCTATGTACCCCGGGGATCCTGGGCAGAATATCTGGTAGCCCCTGCCGGGTTAATGGCGGAAATCCCTGAAAATGTCAGCTACGCTCAAGCCGCTGCCATACCGGTTGCGGGCATTACCGCAATGGGATGCCTGGATGCATCCGGTGAAATAGTTGACCGGCGCTTATTGATAACCGGCGCGTCGGGTGGTGTCGGCCGTTTCGCCTGCCAGCTTGCTTGGCTGGCAGGCGCTAAAATATTTGCGGTAAGCCGGAGGCCGGAACTCTTCCAGCAATTACAACAGGACGGCATAAAGGTCACCGAAATATTTGCCAACATGACTGACGCCAAACTGGCCGGAAGCTATGATCTGGTTTGGGACGCTGTCGGGGGAGAAAGCCTGGCCACGGCACTGACAATGCTTTCTCCCAAAGGTATCTGTGTTAACTATGGGAATTCTTCACGCCGACCGACCACATTTGATGTTCGTGCTTCGGGTTGGCCTTTTCACAGTATCCGATGTATCTGGCTGGGCAGGGAGCCCATCTGCAACAGTACGCCTATCCTTAACCGTCTCATAACGCTGGTTGAACAAGCCAGGCTTCGTACACCTATAGATACCGTATTGCCATGGACCAGCGTGGCCCAAGCGGCACAGATGCTTCTCAAACAGCAGATCAATGGAAAGGTCGTTCTTGAAATAATGTGACCAGGGCATTACATAGCCAAAGATCAAAGAGCTCCGGCAACAATTTAAGATTTAGCCGGATCAATATTAGGGGATGTAACGTCTTTAGGAAAATTTCATTAACGGAACAATCTTTTCTTTAGCAGAAACAGGAAGCTGATCAGATTCGGGTTCGATACAATCTCTACTACAAAAACGGTATCTATCGGACCCCGACCATGATAGATGAGTTAACTCATAACCATTTGATAATGAAAGAAAAAGGGCTTCTGATATATGAAAAAAAAGAGGGATTTCGCAATGAAATCCCTCTCAGCGGACTGGACGGGACTCGAACCCGCGACCTCCGCCGTGACAGGGCGGCATTCTAACCAGCTGAACTACCAGTCCAAGATACTCTGTTACAATAACTTTCCTCCCGTTCCCGAAAGGAGTGCAAAGATAAAAGCTTTTTTGAAAAAACAATCATTTTTATCAAAAAAGAGCAGAAAAAATTTACAGAACAGAACACATAATAAAACACGCCAAGAGTGACGATTTGGCATTCTCCGTATTTGGATTGATATTTGTTCATTGTTTGAAACCATGCCGATAGAAACAGAAAGCTGTCGGCAGCTCTTCATCTTTAATTTCAGGAAAAATGAACCAGAACGAATTTAGAAAATACGCCATTAAGCATCGCGGCATCAGCAGCAATACTTTTGACAGTTACGCCCGTTACATGGGCCAGCAGCCAACGGCGCTAACCCCATACATTATTGAGGAACGCCCACTGAATGTGGCGTCAATGGATGTTTTCAGCCGGCTAATGATGGACCGCATCATTTTTTTGGGTGAACCGGTTGACGATTATGTGGCTAATATCGTCACGGCACAATTACTGTTTTTGGAAAGCACAGACCGCGCCCGCGACATCCAAATGTACATCAACAGTCCCGGAGGCAGCGTGTATGCGGGCTTGGGCATTTACGACACCATGCAGTTGGTCAGCCCGGAGATTGCCACTATTTGCACCGGCATGGCAGCCAGCATGGCAGCCGTATTAATGTGTGCCGGAACCAAAGGCAAAAGAACCGCGCTGGAACACAGCCGTATCATGCTGCATCAGCCCAGCAGCGCCATTGGCGGACAAGCTACCGACATCGCTATTTCCGTAAAAGAAATCAAACGGGTCAAAGATAATCTTTACTCCATCATTGCCCGTCATTCCGGCCAGGATAAAGAAAAAGTGGCTGAAGACTGCGATCGCGATTTTTGGTTGTTAGCCGAGGAGGCTGAGGCTTATGGGATCGTGGATGAAGTGCTGAACAACAGCAAATCCGCCAAAAGCGGGAAATCCAAATAAGCCGGCAGGTTTGTACAAGCTATTATCGTTTCAATCAAATTCTTTATAAAATGAACATCAATAATCAAAAATATAGCAACCGCATCCTTCCGCTTCTAAACGATGATGAGGAGGAAGAAAAGCCGGAAGTGGACAAAGAGCTCAATATCAGCATGTGGGCCAAAAAATCGGAAGAATTATTTTTCAAAAACCGTGCTGTTTATCTCTGGGGAGTTGTTGACGACAAATCTGCCAAAGACGTGGTCAATAAATTGCTGCTTTTGGATGCGGACAAACCCGGGAAAGAAATTAAATTTTATATCAATAGCCCAGGTGGTGTGGTGACCAGCGGTATGGTCATATATGACGTGATCAAGATGATCAAATCACCGGTAACCACCATTTGCATGGGGCTGGCTGCCAGCATGGGCTCCGTATTACTTTCCGCTGGTGAAAAAGGCAAGCGCTACATTTTTCCCCATGGCGAGGTTATGATCCACCAACCAAGCCTCGGCGGGTATTTTCAGGGGGTTTCGGCCGATCTTGAAATTCATGCGATACAAATTCAAAAAACAAAAGAACAGATTGCCAACATCCTCTCCGAGGCCTGTGGCCAACCCCTTGAAAAAGTGATGAAAGATCTGGAAAGAGATCATTGGCTGGATGCCGATGAAGCCCTGAAATACGGCATTGTCGATAAGATCATCAATAAGCTGTAAGGCGGAAAAATATTGAAAGAAGCTAACCGCCATTGGCAGCTCGGCTGCCAATGGCGGTTAGCTTCTTTCAATGAGCCACTGCAATTCCAAAGCGCCAAAAACAAAATGGTCAGGCGATTATCCGATATAGTCAATAGCCGTCAATGGCCCAGGAATCGGGCACGCATCAAGAACAGCGGCTTTATAAAAATCGCTGTTTGAATTTAGCTCTAAACCGTTCCCATTTCAGATTTGGCGGCTCAGGCAAACGTTCCGTGAAAGGACAGCCTCTCCGGATAAAATGCCGGTTAAAAGTGGACTGATTCATACCCCATTTCATTAAAAACTGGCGCCTTCCGTCATTCTTTTTGATCCGTAAAGTAGATTTGGCCTGAAAATGATAGACCCTGCTGTTACCGATCCCCTTAAAGACCCGGCATCCCGCATACCACATCTTCATGGCAAAATCGTCATCGCTGCTCATACCGGGACTTAGCTCAATACTATAACCACCCGTAATTTGCCAGTATTTTTTAGAAACAATCGTGGGCGGCCAGGCCGAGCCGCTCCAGTCATTTTTGATGAAACCGGAAAATTCCTGTAGTAAATCAGCCTCTCTAAAAGAGGCGATATCACGACCGTAATCGCCCACCAGCACGCAAGGATTACCGGTATCCTGCGGTTCGATCATCGTCGCGGAAAAAAGGAAATTATCCGTGGACAGCTTTTCAATCTCCAGCGCAATTACGCGGTCCCAACCCGGGCAGACGTACATATCATCATTCATGTAAACGATATAATCTTTAGTTGCCAGGCCGGCGGCACTGTTTACCGCAATACAAATGCCGGCATTATCAACGGTATGGGTAAAGTCCAGGCCCTCTTTTTCCGCCCATGCCCGTGTGCCGTCGCTGCCGTCATTGATATGCAGGATAACCTGATGGCTATACGCGGAATTCTTGCGAATACTCTCCACGCAAAGCCGGGCAAAAGCCAAATTATTCCATGTAGGGATGACGATTGAAAACAAAACGTATCGTTTAGAATTGAGATAATATAAAACCTGACAAATATACGAATAAGCATGGGAAAGCTCTTTAGGTATGATGAGCACGGTAGGTATAGCCTCTTTATTTTTCGAAATTTTATTCAGAAAGACTGTCTTCCTGGATATACGGACAAATCAGGTACAGCCATAAAGAATAGGAGAAAGTTCGATAACCTGTTTGTAGGATTTTGAGGCATACGGGAACCGGCATTGATTTATTTACCTTTGGCAATCTCTTTCAAAATTAACGAGTTTAATGAACAAATTAAAGGCACTGTTTTTTTCTAATCGCACTTATTTCCGTCTTTGTTTCAGTTGGCTGTAAAAAAGATAATACAGCTCTGAGCATAACGATAATAAAACCGCGACCATAGATACCATTTCAAATCTTTATGATTTCACAGTTCATGGCGGACATTTCGATGGTCAAAATTTTTCAGGAAAAATGGAGGGACTTCCGTCTACCCATACTACTTCAAAGGTATTTTTCATTAATAAAACTCCTGGCATCATAGAAATCAAAACATTTCTAACTAATGAGAGGGACCTGAGC
The DNA here is from genome assembly GCA_035708205.1 of Edaphocola sp. Classification (GTDB taxonomy): domain Bacteria; phylum Bacteroidota; class Bacteroidia; order Chitinophagales; family Chitinophagaceae; genus DASSSY01. Next base: position 382,318 of record DASSSY010000004.1, on the reverse strand, counting down.
ATCACCTGCGACATGCTTTATGATAAGTCCACCAAGACAGTACAACAATTAGGATCATTTAAATATCCTTTTTCTGAAATATTCCACGAGTAACCTGCGTAATTTCTACAGTGAATCGGGAACTTTAAACATTAAAAACGCCCGGCACAAAGAAGATATGAGCAATGGTGGACATATTGGTTTCCAATTAGCCTTTGACGGAACGTTTAATAATTATACTGACGGGAATGTTGAAATATCGGCCTCTCTTTTAGTACGTCTACCACATTAATAATAACCTTATGGCACTCTTGAAAATGTGCCAAGACCTACGGTAATACAGGTAAATATGTGAAAAGAACAAGCAAATGAACCTGGCGAAAGCTTATCTGATTAAATTTACAGATCCCGATTTCTCAAAAGGAGTACCGTTGGCACATTTCCCCGACAGCCGGTAAAAATAAGTGTCTATATCCAAATGTTGATTATTGAAAGTGCCGTTCCAAAGCTCTTCGGGAGTATGGCCAATAAATACTAACTGTCCCCACCGGTTAAATATTTCCAATAAAAATGATCTTGGATGGCCGTTTGCTTTTACCCCAAATTTATCATTTAGACCATCACCGTTTGGTGAAAAAGCATTAGGAACAAACATTTGACAACAATTTCCTGCCTTAAATGTAATGGTAGCCGTATCCGAACAGTTCCATTGATTAAAGCCCGTTAAATAGATCACGTTGTACGGTTCAGATAAAATTGTAGTAATTTCCCCCTGCTCATCGTCATTTAGCTTTAATTTCGAGCGCCACCGGTATTTATCCGCCCCCGTGCCCCTTAACGTTATTTCATCGCCCATGCACAGTTGCGTTGTATCGGACTCTAAAAGAATTTTTATTTGTGGCTTCGCATAGATCGTTACGTTGGTTTGATCCGCCGTACTACAACCGTTGCTATCCGTTACCATTAATGTGTATACTCCCGAATTGATTATTGAAGTGTTGCTAATGAACGGATTTTGTTCATCGGAAGAAAATCCGTTAGGGCCGGACCATAGATAGCTTTTCCCGCCGCTTGCCATTAACTTTAGCGAATCGCCCAGGCAAACAGGACTATTTGAAGACACTGTTATATCAGCTTTAGGCAGAACGGTTACAACTGCGGTATCTGTTACCGTTCCATAAAAGCAACCCGTACCCGGAGTGTAGGTAACCGCATAAGTTGTGGTTTCGGTGGGGCTTACCCTAATTGTACTTCCGGTATCACCGCCCGGACTCCATGTATAATGCCCGTTTAGCGAAAGATTTGATTCTGCTGTAAGGACGATGCTGTCCCCCTTGCAAATCGTTCCGCCTGTTGCAGTTATTGAAAGACTATTGGAAAGGTTAGCTCCGGCACAGAACCCGTAAGAATTATAACTTGACCAGGCATAAACATAAGCTAAAAACCCTCCGGGATTGCTCAAATGATGATCTCCGGCAGACAACCTGTTCCTTGCATAGCTGTAAACAGGATCAGAAGGAACCGGAGAAAAGCTTGTACCAATATTCAAGCCGTCTAAAACAGTGTTGGCAACATCAGATGTTTTTGTGACGATATTCACCCAATAAGACGTATCTAATACAATAGTTTTAAAAGTAGTCTTATCAATCATCTGATGGTTATTATACATTAAAATCTGAAAGGGGTCTCCTGCATTGTCGCAGGTATAACCTTCGGCAAATTGCATGATCATGATTTTGTCATTGGCGGTCACTGAACTTGCAATATTATTTTTAAATATATAAAACTCCCCTGCGTTTAAAGTTATTGGCGGGCCATTGTTAATGATCACATTTGTACCATTCGCCAAGGCTACAACTTTATAGATGGTCGTATCTTTTTCTTTTAAAGGTGGTAAAATATAATTCGTTCCCAATCCAGAATTAGGCAATAATTGCTCATATAAATGATCGCACGCGTAGCAGCCATTCAGATTAGCACACATATGGCCACCAAAAACAGCGAAAGGCGTACAACCATTGCCATTGGCAACCTCTATCTTTGTACCCGTAAGGGAAACGGAGTCGGAGACTGACGAGCCTTTTGTAATAAGGTAAGCATCTCCCCGGTTTAACGTAACGGTATAAGGTACCCCTGCCGGATGGCCTCCTGATGTCGCCACACTTGGGGTGATTTGAATTTGCGTATTATTTTCTGAAGCAACTATTGATATTTCGTCCGAGAATAAGGACAAAGGCTCCTCCCAATTATCGGCGATATATTTATAGCCAAGCCCTTCTGACGGAAAAATAAAAGAGGCATCAGATGTCGCCAAATCATCATTTTGGGCATACACAATTACTGAATCTGAACTGACTATATGAACGGCATTATTGTAAACGCCCTCAATAGTTCCGGGTTGGGTCCCGGCCGGCATCGTAATTTGTACCGTAGCGTTTGGAAGAACGGTAAAATTTTGAGACCAGTTTAAACCGGGCACACTAATAGTGCCGGTTATAGACGAAGAAGAAGTAGAAGCGATAATGGTATATACATCATTAGTACCTGAATAATTGTGTAAAAAGCCAAACCAAAAGTTTTTACCCTGTGCTGACGATGCTGTTGCCGGAACGGTATGGACAAGAAATAAAAATAAAATTGAAATTGCATATAATTTCACCGGCGCCATTTTACCAGAACCCATTAACCGGTACCAAATTTTGGAAAAATTCGCCATTAAAAAACCAATAATATAACAGAAGCATAAATTTAAAAAAATATTTTAAAACGCAACTATTTCCTCAAAATTATTTTCCTGGTAGCATCGCTATCCCGCCCGCTTACTTTCAACCAATATATGCCATCAGGAAACCGGCTTAAATTTAAGATGTACTCCTTCCGGGGAATCGGTAAGGCCCGATGATAGGCTTCCCGGCCGGTAACATTAAATACCTGAATATTATCCAGCCCTTCCGGCGAGCGAAGATATAGCACACCCGTAGTGGGATTAGGGAAGACATATAAGGCGCGCAATGGTTTTACGAAATTTATCCCCGTAGTGGTTCCGTTGTCGCCATATTTAGCTACGAAATAATTATTCAGGCTGGGAACAGGAAAATTAATTGTCATGGTATCCAACGTCAGTGGCGTCCCACTATACCCGCCTGAAACATATAAGCCGGATTGCCCGACCAGGTTAAGCCGTCCCGGGATAAGTCCATCAACGGCCGGGCTTCCGATATTGGAAGCGGACAGGATATCGCCATTGTCCTTATATCGTGCCAGGAAATAATCCCTGCTGCCGTCCACACTGGTCAGGAAAAGGGAATCAAAGTTAAGCGTAAGGTTAGGAATAAGGCCTTTAGGATCGCCGTAAGCCCCCAAAATATCCAGGGTATTGTGCTGATCCACGACCATATCAAATATTGAAGAATTCTTTAAAAGAGGGCCAAAATGCCTTGCCCATGACACCTGTCCGTAATTATCCAGCTTAACGGCAAAACCATCAAGGGTTTGATTACCGACGCCCGTACCGTTTAACGTGATATTTCCGAAAACCGCCGTATCGCGAAACGTGCCGGTCAGGTATAATCCCCCGTCATTGTCAGGTATAAAGTGTATACGTTGTACCGGGCTGTTGCCTGATTTTACCCATTTCAGATTGTCTTTCCCGTCGTACTTTCCGGCAAACCAGTAAGTATTGCTAAAATCAGCTAACGTTCCGACCCCGTTAAGCACCAGGGTGTCAAATTGCATAGTGCTCTGATGGAAACCGCCCAGAAAATAGAGATCATTGGATTGATCTGTTTTAATTTGAAGAGCGCCATCTTTTAACTGGATAGGGGCAATAAGGCTTATCCCCCCTCTTATTGCCCAGGACACATTTCCATGAGTGTCATACCTGGCGAGGAACCAGTCTTTTGCAGACCATGATGTATTACCGGCACTGTTTAAAGTAATGCCGCCAAGCGTAAATGTAGATTCAAAAAGGCCGCTTACATAAATTTGGTCATCTCCCGTCAATGCGACATCATCAATCTCTTCGCTCTTACCCGATACGCCGCCACTTTTTGCCCAAAGGAGGTTGCCGTTGCTATCCAATTCGGCAATTAGGAAGTCGGTCGTCTGACCACTATTGTCCGAGTTGGTCAGGGTCAGATTATTTCCGAGTGTAACGGACGGTCCTAAAAATGCGCCGTAAAGCGCAATATGGCCGTCATCGTTTACTTTATAGCTGGTGGAGTATATTGACTGTTTCGCCCACTGCACGTTTCCGGACGAATCAAATTTCGCAAGGAATTTCGCAGGACCCGAATAACCCTGATTTTGAGCTAAGGTCAACGCCCCGAATTTAATATTGTTTGAAAAGCTACCGGCCAGATAAATATTATCCCGGTCATCTATGGTTACTATCGGGTTTTCCGCATCGCCGGCGCTTTCAAAACTTTTAGACCAAAGTAGATTACCTTCCTGGTCATATTTAGCTAAGAACAGCTTATGGACCGTCGTATCCGGATTGGGGTTAAGAACCGTTGCACTATTATCAAAACTTAAATTGTGATTCAGGTAAATGCCGGCTACATATACATTACCGGATGAGTTGACGTCCTGGCCCGAAGTAATGACCACGGCGGCGTTCCCGGCAACATGCGCCCATTGGCATTGATAATTCTGTCCACGGCTGATCATGGGCAATAACATCAGGGCGAGAATAGTATTACAAAACGTTCCATGTCTGGAAATGAGGTGAATGATTGTTGTTATTTTAAAAATATTCATGGTTTTTAAATTTTTTATTCCGATGCCTTTCCTCAGAAACTATTCATTTTGTGTGAAGAAATAAGATCATCGTATCGAAGACGGCCCTAACTTATTATTGGGTTGGGCAACCAATTGTTATTATCTTGTTACTTCATGAATATGGAAACTTCCGTGATAATTATTGAAAAATATGTGATAAAACAACCGCATTTTCTCCATGCCCTCTCTATGGGCTCTATTATTAGCTGTGCAGTAAGAATTATAATTTCCTTTCGTTGACACGCGCGCCACCCGCTTAAACAAGAAAGGCCGCCAAAGCATTTACCCTTTGGCGGCCTTTCTTGTTTAAAGCTTATTTATTCAGCCATATCAACTTCTTTGGTTTCATTCCGAACCACCACAACACCGTCAAAAACATCGATCAGCACCGGGTTGTCTTTATTCAGCTCGCCGGAAATAATCTTCTTACTCAGCAAATTGACCACATCCCGCTGAATCAGTCTTTTTAACGGCCGTGCGCCGTATTGCGGGTCAAAGCCCTGCTCGGCAAAATAATCCAGGGCATAATCCGAAAACTCAAGCCTGATACCCTGTTTGATCAAGCGTCTCTTCAAATCCTCCAGCTGAATTTTAACCACGCCTTTTATGTCGTCTTTCAGCAAGGGATGGAACATAATAATCTCATCCACACGATTCAGGAACTCGGGACGCATGGTCTGACGCAGCAGATCTATAACCGCCGATTTTGTCCTGTCAAACACTTCTTCCGCATCACGCATGCTTTTCAGACCATCAAAGTTTTCCTGAATGATATGGCTGCCGGCATTGCTGGTCATGATGATGATGGTGTTCTTAAAATTGACCACACGGCCTTTGTTATCCGTCAGCCGGCCGTCATCCAAAACCTGGAGCAGCACGTTGAACACATCGGGATGGGCTTTTTCAATCTCATCCAGAAGCACGACAGAATAAGGTTTCCGCCGAACGGCTTCCGTCAGCTGACCGCCTTCATCATAGCCCACATATCCCGGGGGGGCGCCCACCAAACGGCTGACGCTATGTTTTTCCTGGTATTCACTCATGTCAATACGGGTCATCATGTTTTCATCATCAAACAACGCCTCTGCCAAGGCCTTGGCCAGTTCGGTCTTACCTACGCCGGTCGTACCCAGGAAGATAAAAGAACCAATGGGACGTTTTTCGTCCTGCAAACCCGCCCGGCTACGCCGGATGGCATCTGATACCGCCTGAATGGCTTCATCCTGCCCGACAACACGTTTATGCAGCACCTCCTCAAGATTCATTAATTTTTCTCTTTCAGTCTGCAACATACGTTGTACGGGGATCCCCGTCGCCTTGGCAATGCTTTCAGCAATATCTTCCGCATCCACCTCCTCTTTCAATAAACGTTTTTCGGCATTTTCGCCCAATTCTTTATTGAGTTTATCAATAAGCAGCTCTTGTTCCTGCATTTTGCCATAGCGGATCTCAGCCACCTTTCCGTAATCGCCGTCCCGCTCCGCCCGCTCGGCCTCCTGTTTCAAATGCTCGATCTCGGCTTTTGCGTTCTGAACTTTTTCCACCATTTCTTTCTCTTCCTGCCATTTGGCTTTCAACGTATCCCGCTCTACGGAAAGATTGGCAATTTCGGTAGATAAGTTTTTGAGTTTTTCCTCATCGTTTTCCCTTTTGATGGCTTCCCTTTCAATTTCCAATTGGCGAATGCGGCGATTCAGCTCATCCAGCTCTTCGGGCATGGAGTTCATTTCCAGCTTCAGCTTCGCGGCGCTTTCATCGATCAGGTCAATGGCTTTGTCAGGCAGGAAACGATCGGTAATGTACCGGTTCGATAATTCAACAGCCGCGATGATGGCGTCGTCTTTTATCCGAACATGATGATGGGTTTCATAACGTTCTTTCAAACCCCGTAAAATGGAAATAGCGTCTTCCACATCCGGCTCCGTAATCATGACTTTCTGGAAACGGCGTTCCAGGGCCTTATCTTTTTCAAAATATTTCTGGTATTCATTTAAAGTTGTAGCGCCGATAGCCCGCAGCTCGCCCCTGGCCAATGCAGGCTTTAAGATATTAGCCGCGTCCATAGCGCCGTCCGTACCGCCACCGGCACCTACCAGCGTATGGATCTCATCAATAAACATGATGATGCTGCCCTGGCTGTCGGTCACTTCTTTAATGACGGCTTTCAGGCGTTCTTCAAACTCACCCTTATATTTCGCCCCGGCAATCAACAAGCCCATATCCAAAGCAAAGATGATTTTGGATTTCAGGTTCTCCGGCACGTCGCCATTGATGATCCGGTGCGCCAATCCCTCGACAATAGCCGTTTTACCGACACCCGGCTCGCCTACCAGAATCGGGTTATTCTTAGTGCGCCGGGAAAGGATATGTAAAGTGCGCCGGATCTCTTCATCCCGACCGATAACGGGGTCTAGCTTATTTTCCTTAGCCAGCTCGTTCAGGTTCTTGGCATATTTCTGCAGGGCGTTAAAAGTAGCATCTGCCGTTTGGGAATTAACGGTATTGCCCTTTCTGAGATCTTTTATGGCCGTAATGAGCGCTTTTTCCGTCACGCCGGCGTCCTTAAGCAGCTCGGCGGCATCATCCTTTCCCTGGATAATGGCCAGCAGCAAATGTTCGGGGCTGACAAATTCGTCGCCAAATTCCTTCAGCACATTACCGGCCCTGAGGATAACGTTATTGGTGTCCCGGCTAATATTTTGCGCGCTGTCGCCCCCCGATTGCCTGGGTAGCTTTGCCAGCCGATCCGCGAGCTTTGTCTGGATCATATTCAGATTGGCATTACTCTTTTTCAGCAAAAATTCGATCGGGCCGTCCTTATCTTCCAGAATAGCCTTTAAAAGGTGGCTGGTTTCAATAACCGGGTTATTATTATTAAAGGCAATTTGCTGTGCCTGCTGTAGCGCTTCCTGTGCTTTAATCGTGAAATTATTCAAGTTCATAAATCTGTCTCTTTTTAATCTTATCGGAAAGCCCGTCCAAAATATCGGGCTTTTTTCTAAGGATAAAGTTACACAAAAAATAATCCAGCCACGAAAGCCGTAATTCCGACGGAACAATCCGTCAGGACATGACGAATCATCAGGACAAAACCGGTGATTACTGAATTATATTCAGCAGGAAACGTCCAACCCATTACAAAATGACAGTTGAACACTTCATTACGTCTCTTAAGAAACGCTTATTTTCAAAGGGATCTCACGTTCTTCGCAAAACCGGATCAACTCATCTTTTAAAGCAATTTTTTTGCTGCTGGCGAGCGAAGTGGCCAGCTGTCCGGCTTCATCAAACAGCTTAAAGCTCAACCCCGTACGTCCCGGTGAGGCATGGACATAATCGCGTAAAAATGCTGCGGCTTCCGGGTCCAGCTGGAACAGGCTCATCGGTAGCGTCACCTTTTGGGTCATTTTATCTTTCACTTCGCTCAAAAGCATCATGCCTGAAACCTGGAATTCCGTTTGTCCCTCGCGATAGCGGCTGTCCTCATATACGCCGGTAAAAACGATCTTTTCGGATGGCTCCAGATACTGCCGGAATTTTACATACTTATCGCGCCAAAACATGATTTCGATACTGCCCGAAAAATCCGTGAGCACTACCTTGGCAAAACCATCCCCCTTTTGCGTTTTACGATGTACAACTTCCGTCAGGATACCAGCGATGCGGATCGTTTGATTCTTACGCAACGGCAATTCGCTAATAGGGGTCATACCGTAATTTTTCATTTCAAACTGATAGCTGTCCAGTGGGTGGCCGCTCAGGTAGATACCAATCATTTCCTTTTCCTTTTCCAAGGCTTCAAACCCCGGCCAGGGCTCACAATTAGTCAACTTCGGGGGCTTCACTTCAGGCATGTCCACATCGCCAAAAAGGCTGTTGGCATTCATGGTAGCCTGGTTTTGATACTGTTGTCCGAATTTAATGATCAATTCTAAATTAGTGCAGCCTTCTTGTTTATCTTCGGCAAAATACTGTGCCCTGTGCAAGTCTTTAAAACAATCAAAGGCACCGGCCAATACCAATGCTTCCAAGGATTTTTTGTTAACGGAACGCTGATTGACCCGCATGGTCAAATCAAAGGGCGAGCTGTAAACGCCGTTTTCCTCACGCTCAGCTATGACATTATCCACCGCGGCATCGCCCACGCCTTTAATCGCGCCCATACCAAACCGGATAACGCCGTTTTTATTGACAGAAAAACCCTTTTGGGATTCATTGATATCCGGGCCGAGAACGTCAATACCCATTCGCTGGCATTCTTCCATGAAAAAGGTGATCTTATCTATTGAATGGGCGTTGTTCATGACTGCCGCCATATATTCGGAAGGATAATGGGCCTTTAAGTATGCCGTCTGGTAAGCCACAAAAGCATAGCAGGTGGAATGCGACTTATTGAACGCGTATTGGGCAAAGGCTTTCCAGTCGTCCCAGATTTTTTTCAGCTTATCGGCAGGGTGCCCTTTTGCCTGGGCGCCTTCCATAAACTGGATTTCCATTTTATTCAGGATATCGATCTTCTTTTTCCCCATCGCCTTACGAAGCACGTCGGCATCGCCTTTTGAAAAACCGGCCAGCTTTTGGGCCAGCAACATCACCTGTTCCTGGTAGACCGTGATCCCGTAGGTGTCCGCCAGGTATTCTTCCATCTCCGGAAGATCGTAAACAATGCTTTCTTCGCCGTGTTTCCTTTTGATAAAGTTAGGGATATATTGCAAGGGCCCCGGGCGATAAAGCGCGTTCATGGCGATCAGATCATCGAATTTATCCGGTTTCAGCTCTTTCAGGTTCTTTTGCATGCCCACGCTTTCAAACTGGAAGATGGCGTTGGTATTCCCCTCCTGGAATAACCTGAAGGTCTCTTCATCATCCAATGGAATGTCGTCTATGTCGATATCCTCACCATGATTTCTTTTGATCATGGCCAAAGCGTCTTTAATGATAGACAGGTTTTTCAGGCCTAAAAAGTCCATTTTAATGACCCCGGCGTTCTCAATGACCGAGCCTTCATATTGTGTAATCAGCAAATTCACATCCTTAACCGAACTTACCGGGATCAGCTCACTCAGATCTTTAGGAGCAATGATGATGCCTGCAGCGTGAATACCGGTATTACGGACAGAACCTTCCAGCTTCTCCGCCTCATGCAGCACCTTTGAATGCAGGCTGCCTTCATCAGCCAGCCATTCGCGTAGCTTTTTCACATTTTCCAGGTCCTCATCGCGTAAATCCTCTTTATCCCGGAGTGATTTTTCGGTATCCGTAGATTTATCTATGGGCGCCCGCAACACTCTTTTCAGGGAAATGCCGGGCTTTTCAGGCACTAATTTAGCTAAAGCGTTGGCTTCCGGCAATGGGAGCTCCATGACCCGTGCCACATCCTTTATACTGGACCGCGCCGCCATGGTGCCATAAGTCACAATATGCGCCACCTGGTTGCGGCCATATTTATTGACCACATAATCAATAACCGTCTGCCGCCCGGAATCTTCAAAATCCGTATCAATATCCGGCATGGACTTACGGTCTGGGTTAAGAAAACGCTCAAACAGTAAATTATACTTTATCGGATCGATATTGGTGATGCCAATGCAATAGGCCACTACGCTCCCGGCTGCGGATCCGCGTCCCGGGCCGATGAATACGCCTAATTCCCTGCCGGCCCTGATAAAATCGGAAACGATCAGGAAATAGCCCGCAAAACCCATGGTCCGGATGGTAAACAATTCAAACCGCAACCGCTCCTCTATTTCAGGGGTCAGGTCCTTGTATCTTTCTTTCGCTCCTGTCCATGTAAGATGTTCCAGATAGGCATCCTGGTCGTCGTTGAATTCCTCAGGCACCTGGAAGTGCGGCAGCAGAATATCTTTGGTCAGTTGTAAAGGCTTGACCTTATCGACAATCATCTGTGTATTGTCCACAGCCTGCGGCACATCCGCAAACAAGGTTTCCATTTCGGACCTTTTCTTAAAATAGAACTGATCGTTATAAAAGGCGAAGCGGGTATTTTTTGTTGAGGTTGTATTATCATCCGTAAACTCCTTGGCGGAAGGCGTACTTTGCTTCTCTCCGGTATTGATACACAATAAAATGTCGTGGGCATTCGCGTCTTCCCGCTCCACATAATGCGAGTCGTTCGAGGCAATGATGGGCACGTTATATTTTTTCGCAAAACGAAACAGGCATTCGTTAACCTGATTTTGCTCCGGGATATCATGTCGTTGAATCTCCACATAATAATCCTCGCCAAACAGGTCCAGCCACCATTTAAACTCGGTTTCTGCTTCCGCTTCCCCTTTGTATAAGATAAACTGCGGCACACGGGCGCCGATGCAACAGGTCGTGGCGATCAGTCCTTCATGATATTTGAGCACCAATTCCTTATCAATACGGGGATACTTGCCGTAAAGCCCTTCCATATAGCCTAAGGAGCAAAGCTTTACCAGGTTTTTGTAACCTGTTTCATCCTTCGCCAGGAACAGCTGATGATAGCGTTTATCGCGGCCTTCCGCCCGGCTAAAAGAATGTTTATGCCGGTCTTCAACCAAATAAAACTCGCAACCGACAATGGGTTTGACGACCGGCTCTTTAATTTCTTTGCCGTTTTCATCCGTACCCACGACTTTGGTATTCTTCCAGGCTTCCGCCACAAACTGAAACACCCCAAACATATTACCATGATCAGTAATGGCTACCGCCGGCATACCGTCTTTCCCCGCCTTGTCATACAGCCTCGGGATAGAAGACGCGCCATCCAATAGTGAAAACTGGGTATGATTGTGAAGGTGGGAGAACTGCATGATCCGAAAGAATTAAAATAAAACGCCTCAAAGAAGAGTTTACAAAATAACAAAAAAAGCAGCTTACGGCATAATGAAAAACGAGAACAGCCCGGGCAAAGCTTTCCATAAAATTAAGATGTAACCTTTTGTCACGACGCCTCCTCTAACGGTTAAATATTATTTTCACTAAAACCATTCAATACAATGAAAAAGCTAAAAAACCTGATCTTCGCCACTGCCACTCTTGCCGGCATAATGTTCTCTAACAGCAAGGTACAGGCTCAAACGCCAAAGCTTAACGATGCCGAAATCGCGTCCGTTGCGGTAACCGCCAATCAAATTGATGTCCATTACGCGGAATTGGCGCTTAAAAAATCAAAAGATGTAAAAGTGCGGGAGTTTGCCACTACCATGAAAAATGACCATAACGGGGTCATCAAATCAGCGGTAGCTTTAGCCACCAAATTAAAAGTTACGCCCAAAGACAACGCGGTCAGCCAATCTTTAAACAAACAGGCAGGGGCAACGGAAAAAATGCTGAACGGCAAGACCGGTAAAGCCTTTGATAAAGCTTATGTGGATAATGAGGTGGCTTATCACAAAGCCGTCATTGACGCCGTTGAAAAGGTGCTCATCCCACAAACGCAAAACCCTGAATTAAAGAAACTTTTAGAAGGGGTGCTGCCGGTCCTGAAAACCCACCTGGCTCATGCCGAAATGCTTCAAAAACAATTCAAATAATGAGGTCCGAAAATAAAATATCGGTGGCGATCAGCCTTCTGAGCGTGGTTTTAACGTGCTTTACAGCATGCCAAAATAATTCAAAAACTACCGGTAAAACACCGGTAAAACATACTGTTGAAATCTCCGCCATGAAATTTGTCCCCGACACCATTATGGTTCACCCGGGAGATACGGTTACTTTTATCAACAAAGACCTGGTAGCGCATAATGCCACACAGCTTCCCGACAGCGCCTGGCGTTCGCCCAACCTGCAGGAAGGGGAACGCTGGTCCTTCGTGCCGGCAAAAAGCGATTCATTTTTTTGCAGCATCCATGTCGTGATGAAAGGCTATATTATGATGATGCGTTGAGCGCATTGACATGAAAAGAGCGTTGTTTTTTTGTGCCTGGTTGGCTTGAATAAGAAAAGTGCTCACCCTTCGTTGGATGGGCGCTTTTTCTTGTAACCTCGGGGCATTCTCCCTGAAGTTAGTGTTCCGCCAATGCCCCTTATGTTCAGCTTGGCCTTTCGTAACGTGCCGAACAACGATCATTTCGACTCCGCTCAGCTTCCCGACATGCGGGATTGAGCTATACCTCTCAAAAATCTAATCAATAAATAAATTTTCGGGAAGTGTCGTCAGCGATATTTTGAGACACAACCTTAATAGCTTTTACCAACAGTAACCATACCGTTAAAATGATTACTTTTACCACTGAAAACGGTACATTTCACAAGAGCGTAGCTGGTTCCGCCATGCTCTCGTGTTAAACATGTCATCTCAGTCGTTACGTAATGACCATAACAGAAACCAAGCTAAAAGACTGCGTTATTCTCAGTCCTCCGGTCTTCCAGGACAACAGGGGTTATTTTTTCGAAAGCTTTAACCAGGAGGTTTTCCAAAGGCTCTGCGGACAACCTGTTTCTTTTGTTCAGGATAATCAATCTTATTCCGGCTACGGCGTTATCCGGGGCCTGCATTTTCAAACAGGGGAATATGCCCAGGCAAAGCTTATTCGCGTCATTTGTGGAAAAGTCTTGGACATCGCCGTTGATCTCAGGCCGGCATCCCCTACCTACCTGCAATGGACGGGCGTAGAGCTTAGCGGCAAAAATCACCTGCAACTGTTCATCCCGAGAGGCTTCGCGCATGGCTTTTCAGTTTTGGAAAATGGTACTATTTTAGCCTACAAATGCGACAATTACTATGACAAAGCCTCCGAAAGAGGCGTTCGATACGATGATCCCACTTTAAATATAGACTGGCAAGTGCCGGAAAAAGAACGGATATTATCGGAAAAAGACCAGGCCTTGCCCTTTCTAAGGTAGCGGACTCCAGAAGAATATGGACGGTTATAAATTTTTTTCGGAAAGTAATTTCCGGCATAGCTGGCGGAAGAGCCTGTCAAGGCATCATACCTTTTGCCAAGACAGGTCCCCTGTTCCAAATTATACCTCCTCGAAAAATCGCACAAAATATTTGTCCTAATTTTGCGGCATATTCATCACTCATTGACTTAAGCAACCATTATGCTTCTCGCCCTCAACAATGTTTCTTTTTCTTTTGGCGCACGCACTATTTTAAGAGATGCCAGCTGGCAGATAAATGTTGGCGAACGCATTGGTCTTGTTGGCCCCAACGGTGCCGGAAAATCTACTTTGCTTCGGCTGATCATGGGCGCATATACCGCTGATTCCGGAAATATTCAAAAAGCCAATAATACCAGCATCGGCTTTTTCAACCAGGATCTATTAAGCTTTTCGACCAGCGATTCCATTTTGTCGGTGGGCATGACGGCTTATGAAAAAGCGGTGGCCATAGAAAAAGATATGAGCGCCATCATGGAAGAGCTGGAAAATGACGGTGAGAACGAGGAGCTTCTACTGCGTTATAGTGAAATGCTGCATGATTTTGAGGTGGCCGGAGGCTATGAAATGGAATTTAAAACCGCCGAAATCCTTGAAGGGCTTGGCTTCTCCACTGAAGAGCTGCAAAGGCCCTACGATGAATTTAGCGGCGGCTGGCGGATGCGGGTACTGTTAGCCAGGATGATGCTCCAGCAGCCGGATATCCTGATGCTGGACGAACCGACCAACCACTTAGACCTGCCCTCAATCGAATGGCTGGAACGCTACCTGCAAAGCTATCCCGGCACGGTGGTCATCGTATCGCACGACCGGTACTTCCTCGACCGGATGGTCACGGATATTGTAGAATTATTTCAATACCAGCTCAACAGCTACCACGGTAATTATTCGTTCTATGAAACCGAAAAAGCTACACGAATGGCCTTTTTAGAACGGGAGTATGAAAACCAGCAAAAATTTATCAGCCAGCAGGAAAAATTTATTGAACGCTTCCGCGCCAAAGCCACTAAGGCCAAACAGGCGCAAAGCATGATGAAAAAGCTGGATAAGATAGAACGGATTACCCTGCCTGATGCTGAGACGCCCAAAATGCGCATCAGCTTTGATGTGGCCGTGCAGCCGGGAAAGATCATCTGCGAGCTGAAGGACGCGTCAAAACATTATGGAGACAAGGAAATCCTTAGCCACGCCGATGCTTTAATTGCCCGCGGCGATAAGATTGCGTTAGTAGGCGCCAACGGCAAGGGAAAATCTACGCTTTTGCGTATTATTTCGGGCATGGAACCTTTTGAAGGACAGCGAAACGGCGGGCACAACGTCAGGGAAAGTTTTTACGCGCAGCATCAGCTTTCCTCCCTGAACCTGGAAGCCACTATTCTTGAAGAGCTCAGTCTTTGCGGCAGCGGCAAAACGGAATTGGAATTACGCCAGTTGCTGGGCTGTTTCCTATTTTCAGGCGATGACGTATTTAAAAAAATCAAAGTGCTCTCGGGTGGCGAAAAAGCCCGGGTGGCCTTAGCAAAGGTTATTGCCGGAAGAGCCAATTTTCTTTTGCTGGATGAGCCGACCAACCATTTGGACATGCAGTCGGTAGAATTGTTGATCGAAGCGCTGAACCAATATGAAGGCACCATCATCCTGGTGTCGCACGACAGATACTTTGTGAGCCGGACCGCCAATATTTTCTGGGAAATCGATCAGGGGACGATCAATAGCTTTTCCGGAACATTTGAAGAATGGGAAAACAGGAAAATAGAACAACAGGAACGGCAAGTGAAAAAGCCCGCAGAGAAACGGGAAATCAGAACCGAACCTAAAACGGCACCTGTGGCTCCATCCGCGTCGTCAACCAATATAAAAGCGAACCCGAAAGATAAGGAAAGGGCTATAAAAAAGCACCAGCAGGCCTTTCAGCATGAAGAAGAAATGCTGGCAATGATTGAGAAGGAGAAAACCGGATTAGAAGCTCTTTTAGCCGACCCGGCCATCTATTCCGATAAAGCCAGTTTTTTGGAAACCGAACAAAAATATAATGCCACAATCCAAAAGCTCAAAGAGCACCAGGTCCGTTATGATGACCTGTTTGAGAAATTACTGGCATTAGAAGACCAAAGCTAAACCTGAACGCTCCATCAACAGGACTCAAGGCAACACGATCCCGCCGAAAAAAGAGAAATTCAACTGCTTACGCCACCCATTCAAAAATATTAGGCATGCTTCTTGATGCTATCAAAAAGAACAAATAAGCAGACCTTATCCTATATATTTATAGTACCTTTGTCCTTTAAAGTCGGTTTAAAAAATATTAACATAACCAATTTTATTATTAAAATCATCTAAATCAGGCTTTCCCCTAAAAGAAATGGAAGATTTTTCATACGTAACCCACTCTCACCCGGCTTACATCGAGTCCATCTACAACGAGTATTTAAAAAATCCCGAAACCGTTGATCCGGAACTGAAAAAGTTCTTCGAAGGTTTTGACTTTGCTACCGGCAGGAACGGCGGCTCTGTTCCTCCTCCCGATTTCGAAGAAGGGAACCAGAGCACAACCACCCATATTTCTCCGTGGGAAGAAGACACGGAAGGGCGATTTGCCATGCCGGCAAAGCTCCGGGAAGAATTAAGCGTGTTTGAACTGATCCGCTGTTACCGGAAACGGGGCCACCTCATTGCCACGACCAACCCTATTCGGGAAAGACTTGACCGTAAGCCATATCTTGACCTGAAAGATTTCGGGCTGAGCGACGCTGATTTAGATAAAGAATATTTTGCCGGTAAATATATCGGTCTGGGTAAAGCCAAATTGCGCGATATACTGGCCAAGCTGAAAAAGATCTACGCCTCCAATATCGGTATCCAGTACACCTATATGAACCGCGTGGACGCCCACCTCTGGGTGCAGCACCAATTTGAAAAGCTGATGCTTGAGAAGACGCCATTGGAGCAACAAAAACGTATTCTCGAAAAGCTGAATTATGGGGTCATTTTTGAAAAATTCTTAGCGACAAAATATATCGGTCAAAAGAGATTTGGACTGGAGGGAGGCGAAAGCATGATCCCGGCCTTGGATGCCATTATCAATACCGCGGTAGATGCAGGCGTTAAGGAAATCGTTCTGGGCATGGCCCACAGGGGGCGCCTGAACGTGCTGGCCAATATCATGCGTAAGACCTATGATCAGATCTTTTCTGAATTTGAAGGCAATATGCCTTTGGATATGACCATGGGCAGCGGCGATGTGAAATATCATTTAGGCTTCCACAGCAATATCAAAACCATGAATGGCAAGGATGTCAATATTCAAATGCTGCCCAATCCATCTCACCTGGAAGTTGTAGATCCCGTAGCCACAGGATTTGCCCGCGCCAAAGCCGATGTGCTTTATGACAACCAATACGATAATATCCTGCCTATTTTAATCCACGGTGATGCCGCCATTGCCGGCCAGGGCATTATTTATGAGCTGTTACAAATGAGCAAGCTGGATGGCTACGAGGTAGGTGGCACTATCCATTTCGTCATCAACAACCAGATCGGCTTTACGACCGATTTCACGGACGGCCGTTCTTCCGATTACTGTACGAGCTTAGCGGCTATGGTACATGCCCCCGTTCTGCACGTTAACGGGGATGATCCAGAAGCCGTGGTCAAAGCGGCTGTCTTTGCGACCAACTACCGTCAGAAATTCAATGAAGATATTTTCATTGACATGGTTTGTTACCGCAAACACGGGCATAACGAAGGCGATGAGCCTAAGTTTACCCAGCCGCATTTATATTCTTTAATTGACAAGCATCCCAATACCCGGGAAATTTATACAAATTATCTTTTAGAAAACGGGGAGCCTGAGGCGCAACAGATGGCCAAGGAATTGGAAGATAAATTTTGGAACGAGCTGCAGGCCAGATTTGATGAAGTAAAGCAAAAGCCATTTCCCTATACTTACCAGGAACCGGAAAAATGGTGGCAACAGCTGCGCAAAGCTAAAGCCGAGGATTTCTTAAAATCCCCGGACACCGGTATCTCCAAAGAACAGGTTAAAGACCTGTTCGAAAAGATAATGGCCGTTCCCGAAGGTTTCCAGCCGCTTAGAAAGATCACAAAGCTGCTGAAGGACAAAATAAAGCTTCTTGAAGAAAAAAATGAAATAGACTGGGCTACCGGGGAATTGCTGGGCTACGCCTCTTTGCTCACGGAAGGTCACGATGTACGTATGAGCGGCGAAGATATCAAGAGAGGCACGTTCTCTCATCGTCACGCCTGCCTGAAAGATGAAAAGACCAATGAAGAATACAGCCGCCTGTCCAGGTTATCCGATACACAGGGCGATTTCTATATTTACAATTCCCTATTAAGCGAATATGGCGTTATGGGCTTTGAATACGGCTATGCTATGGCCAATCCCAATAACTTAGTGCTTTGGGAAGCCCAGTTCGGTGATTTTGCCAACGGCGCTCAAATCGTTTTCGACCAGTATGTTACGGCTGCCGAACAAAAATGGGGAACCCAAAACGGTTTGGTGATGCTGCTCCCTCATGGTTATGAAGGCGGTGGCCCGGACCACAGCAGCGCCCGCATGGAACGCTTCTTACAGCAGGCAGCCGATTACAACATCTTTGTAACGAACATCACCTCATCCGCCAACCTGTTCCACGCGTTAAGAAGGCAGTTGCAGTTGCCGTTCCGTATCCCTTTGGTTAATTTCGCGCCAAAAGCCAATCTGCGCCAGGTAAGGGCCCATTCTCAGCTGGAGGAATTTACCGCAGGCGGCTTTAAAGAGGTCATAGATGATCCGACCATCCAGGATCCGCAAAAAGTAAAACGGGTTCTTTTATGTAGCGGCAAGATATATTTTGACCTGAGCGATAAACAATTGAAAGAAAACCGCCAGGACGTCGCCATTATCCGCCTAGAGCAGATCTATCCTTTGCCCCAGCAGCAATTGAACAAGCTGTATGAAAAATATCACCAGGCGCAATGGCTATGGGTACAGGAAGAACCGCGCAACATGGGCGCCGCCTCATTCCTGAAGATGAACCTTGAAAAGCTTAACATTGGCTACCTGACCCGCCAGGCCAGCGCTTCAACGGCTACCGGCTTTGCCCGTAAGCATGTCCAGGAGCAGGAAATGTTAGTGGAAGAAGCTTTTAGCATTTAAATCGTTCCAAAAAGGTATTATTCAAAACAGGTGTGACTCGTTTATAAAGCACACCTGTTTTTCTTTTAATTTATACGGTATAGTCCCGCAAAACAGGCCGGCAAAATATCGTAACTTTGCCTGCGTTCAAACTATCTACCATTTCTGTCAAAAATACGATCCATGAACCTGTCAGGTATATATTCAAGGGCTTTAAATTTTGAATTTCTCTCTGTAGAAGAAGGCATTTTCCTGTTCGAAAACGCTCCTTTGACGGAATTATCCTTTGTGGCCAACGAGATGCGGAAAGTTCAGGTTCCTCATGGGAAAGTAACCTGGATCATTGACCGGAACATGAACACTACCAATGTTTGTGTCGCCAATTGTAAGTTCTGTAACTTTTATCGTATCCCGGGGCATAAGGATGCCTATATTACCGGCATCGACACCTATAAACAAAAAATAGAAGAAACTTTCCGATATGGTGGCGAACAGTTATTACTCCAAGGCGGTCATCATCCGGACCTGGGTTTATCTTATTATGTCGATCTGTTCCGCCAGCTTAAGAAACTATACCCTCAGTTAAAGCTGCATGCGCTCGGTCCGCCGGAGGTGGCGCATATTTGCAAAGTATCCGGCGTGAGCTATCGTGAAGCCTTGCTGGCACTTAAAGATGCAGGTATGGACAGCATGCCGGGCCCCGGCGCCGAAATATTAGACGACCGTGTAAGACGACTGATCTCCAAAGGAAAATGCGGCGCGCGGGAATGGCTGGACATTATGCGCACAGCACATCAAATCGGTCTGACCACCAGCGCCACCATGATGTTTGGTCATGTGGAAACCATCCGGGAAAGAATTGAGCACCTGATAAAAATCCGGGCCGTCCAGGCTGAAAAACCCGAAGGAGCGAAAGGCTTTCTAAACTTCATCCCCTGGACCTTCCAGGACGTTGATACACTGCTCAGACGTATCAGGCGTGCCAAAAACGATACTACGGGAGCGGAATATATCCGTATGATCGCGCTAAGCCGTATTATGCTGCCAAATGTCAAAAATATTCAGGCCAGCTGGCTCACGGTCGGTAAGCATATCGCCCAGCTCTGCCTCCACGCCGGCGCCAATGACTTCGGTTCCATCATGATCGAGGAAAATGTGGTGAGCGCCGCCGGCGCCCCGCATCGTTTCACGGCGCAAGGCATACAGGACGCCATCCGGGAAGCCGGGTTTGAACCGCAATTGCGCAATCAGGAATATGAGTTCCGGGAAATGCCGGTACACGAAGAGCAGGTGATCAATTATTAATGGTATTTCTCCGGTGATCCCGTCGCCCGGCGGATTGATGCGCCGTCGATAATATCATTGTTGTACCGGGTATAATAATTGCCAGCAGCGGGTAAATACGGGCGGAATACCGAGCGCTAGAGACAAGTTCTCGTGAACCATAAAGACAATGGCCGACACCTAAGCATTCATTGCATCTGAAGGATCAACAATAAATTCAAGATTGAACGAAACCGGTTTACATCTGATTTTTGTAACTTTAGAACCAGACATCCGACCGTTCGCGGCAATTTACGATCAAAAACCTCAACGTACGATCATATGGCCACCAAACAACCGGATAATACCGCCCTGCGAACTGCATTATGGCGGGCATTGCATGTTCTGACAGATGCAAAGCCTTATGTCATTGAGGACAAGGTCGGTTATGAGCTTATCCAACCTGAAAAAGACTGGCAGGAACGTCCCGATATGAAATATACCAAAAGACTTCGGGCATCCATCATTGCCCGCGCGCGTTTTATTGAAGATATGGCCAAAGAACAAATTTTAAAAGGCGCAAAACAATATGTTTTGCTGGGAGCCGGCCTGGACAGTTTCGCCCAACGCAATACGGGAATCAGCTCACAGATTGACATTTATGAAATTGATCAACCGGACACCCTGGCCTGGAAAGAAGAAAAGCTTATTGAAAACGGCTACATGATTCCCGATAATCTTCATTTTGTTCCCGTTGATTTTGAAACCGCATCCTGGTGGACAAAACTATTAGACAAAGGTTTTGACCTTCATCAAAAAACCTTTGTTTCCTGTACAGGCGTTACGCTATATCTTACTCAAGATGCCATCATAGAAACACTCACGAAAATGACTTTGCTGGCTCCGGGCTCAGCTCTCGCAATCGCCTTTTATTTACCGTTGGAACAACTTGACGAGGAAGACCGGCCGATACAGGAAATGGCCATCAAAGGCGCCGCCGCTTCGGGTACGCCCTTTATCAGCTTCTTTTCAGCTGAAGAAATTGTAAAGCTTGCGAAAGAAACCGGGTTGAATGACATCCAGATCGTTTCCACAAAGGACATGACCAAAAAATACTTTAAGGACAGAACCGACAACCTTGCTCCCGCGAGTGGAGAATTCCTTCTGGTGGCGGCAATATAAAAGCCGGGCGACACGTATTTTGGACAAAGGGCTTTGGATTAAGGTGTTTGAATAGGAACGGGTTTTGTATATTTGATTGATCGCGGCACCGTACGACCATGGTGTAAGTATGCAACAGGCAACAAACCTGCAACAATAAACATAGCTGGGACGGTTCAAACAAAGTATAAGACAATGGACGTAGAAGGACAAATCAAAAGATATATGGACAGCCTGGCTGAAACCAAACGGGCCGATCTTGAAGCCCTGCACCGGCATATACTTAAGGTGTTGCCAAAATGTAAATTATGGTTCCTGGATGGCAAAGATAGTAATGGGAAAACCGTTACCAATCCTAATATAGGATACGGCCTTCAAACCATAAAATATGCTGACGGAAAGGCCCGGGCCTTTTATCAAATTGGCATCAGTGCAAACACAAGCGGCATTTCGGTTTATATCATGGGCATTGATGACAAGAAATATTTAGCCGAAACGTATGGGGACAGGATAGGTAAAGCCGGCATAACAAGCTATTGCATTAAATTCAAAACACTGAAAGATATCAACATGGATACCCTTGAAGCGGCAATACGGGACGGTGTTGAACAGACCAACAATAAAAACAGCGCTACATGAGAAAAATCATTTCATTTATGCATATATCGCTTGACGGTTTTGTAGCAGGGCCGAACGGGGAAATGGACTGGATTAAAGTCGATGAGGAAATCTTTGATCATATCGGTCAGCGGATAAGCAAAAGCGATATGGCGTTATATGGACGCGTAACTTATCAGATGATGGAAAGTTACTGGCCCGATGCCGGAAACAGGCCGGCAGCGACCAAACACGACATGGAACATTCAAAGTGGTATAACCATGTCCAAAAAGTTGTCCTGTCAAGAACCATGGAAGACGCGGGTTTGGCTAACACAAAAATTATCCGCGGCAATCTTCCGGGCAGCATCAATGAAATAAAGCAATCCCGCAATGACGAAAGCAATGATATCCTGCTTTTCGGCAGCCCAACGGCAACACACGCGCTTATCCAATTGAATTTAATTGACGGCTACTGGCTATTTGTAAATCCGATTATTCTCGGGCAAGGCATTCCTTTGTTTATAAATATGAAAGACAAAATAGACTTAAACCTATTGACTACCCGGCAATTGTCTTCCGGGGTGACAGAACTGAATTACATAGTGGACAGGCCATAACAACGGACGGCGGCGGAAAATTAAACCATGAAATAATGAAGCTAATCACCATAATGCTAATGGCCATAGTATGCATGAGTTCCCATACGGCGATAAAAATACCAGAAGATCTGTTCTACCATGAAAGGGTTTAGCTTTTAAGAGGAACAGGTCATCCCGAAAAGTTATCCGGCAGGCATTGAGTTGCTGAACAACGATAATCTTTCTGTTCCTGCCCTGGCATTCAGGGGCTTCAGGATGATCATTCCAGAATTGCCTGCACGGCGGCGATAATGCCTTCAACATCAAATCCGCAATCCGCCCATTGTTCAGATTGCCGTCCCTGTTCAATAACCCTGTCGGGAATGCCCAGACGGACAACCTCGGGATAAAAATCATGATCATTGAGCCATTCCAGTACGGCTGAACCAAACCCGCCCTGAATACAGCCGTCTTCAACCGTAATGATCTTATCAAACCTTTGCGCTACAATTATCAGCAATTCCTCGTCCAGCGGCTTGGCAAAACGCATGTCCACATGCGCCGGAAAGATCCGTTCCCCTGCTAACCGGCGGCAGGCTTCTACCACGAAATTGCCGGGATGGCCAAGCGATAAAATGGCCACCGCTTTCCCATCTTGCATCATTCTGCCCTTGCCGATCTCCATTTCTTCAAAAGGCCGTTCCCAATCGGCCAAAACACCCTTGCCGCGAGGATAACGAATCACAAAAGGATGCCGGGTTGATGGCAACTGGGCCGTGTACATCAGGTTTCTCAATTCCCCTTCGTTCATCGGCGCACTGACGATCATATTGGGAATGCAGCGCATATAGGCCAGGTCATAAGCGCCCTGGTGCGTAGCGCCGTCTTCACCCACCAGACCCGCCCTGTCCAGGCAAAATATAACAGGCAGGTCCTGAATGGCCACATCGTGTATGACCATGTCATAAGCTCTTTGCATGAACGTGCTGTAAATATTGCAAAACACTTTCATGCCCTGTGTGGCCAAACCCGCGCTTAAAGCGACCGCGTGCTGCTCTGCAATGCCTACGTCAATGGCCCTGTCCGGCATTTCATCAATCATTATTTTGAGGGAACAACCGGAAGGCATGGCCGGTGTAATGCCCATGACTAAAGGATTACGTTTAGCCAGTTCCAGAATTGTCTTTCCAAAAACATCCTGGTATTTCGGGGGTTGATGGCCGTCCGGGGCCTGCGGTTGATTCAGCTGGCCGGTCAGCTTATCAAACGCCGCGGTGGCATGCCATTTCGTTTGATTTTGCTCCGCCGGCAAATAACCTTTCCCTTTAACGGTTTTGACATGAAGGACCTTGGGAAAATTCAGTGATCTCATATCCTCAAGAGCCCGGAGCAAAGCCGGCAAATCATGACCATCCACGGGCCCGTAATACTTAAGCCCCAAGGCTTCAAAATACTTTGAAGCCTCTCCGCCATGAGCGGTAAACAGCCGCGTCAACCCACCGACATTGGGATCGATGCTCATGTTATTGTCATTCACGACAATGGTAATATTGGTATCGCTGACCCCGGCATGATTCAATGCCTCAAAAGAGAGGCCGGCGGTCAGCGCGCCGTCACCGATAACCGCTATATGCTGGCGTTTTGTATTGCCCTTTAGCTTATCGGCCATAGCCATGCCGAGGGCCGCGGAAACAGAAGTTGAGGAATGCCCCACCCCAAAGGCATCAAACGCGCTTTCAGAACGTTTGGGAAAACCGCTCAAGCCATTCCATTTCCTGTTTGTTGGAAAAAGCGGGCGGCGGCCGGTCAGCAATTTATGCGCATAAGCCTGGTGCCCTACATCCCAGATCAATACATCTTCCGGTGTTTGAGAAACATAATGCAAAGCCACGGTCAGTTCGACCACTCCCAATCCCGCGGCAAAATGGCCACCGTAAAGGCTGACGGTGTCAATGATAAACCGCCGGAGCTCATCGCAAAGCTGAGCCAGCTGCCCGGGCGCTAAAAGACGCAAATCGGCCGGAACATTGATACCCCTTAACAGTGGCCCCGCTTCAACTGTATCCATCTGCATTATTGCTTTGATTAAAGCAAAATTAAGGATTAAATAAGTTACAAAGGGCTTCATATCGGCAGCTTTTGGCGTACCTTTGCCCGTACAGGTATCATATAAATTCATTATCATGAACTCATCGGTAAAAAAGGGCATTTTAAGCCTGCTTTTTTTCTTTTTTATATTCGGTGTTCAAAAAAGTTTTGCCCAGGATGGTCCCAAACGGCCCTGGACCAAAAATCAGGTTATTCAGCCGGCGCAATTAGCCGCAGAGATCAACGCCGATTCGGCAGGCGACATCCTTATCCTCAATACCGGGCCGGTGGATGACATCAAAGGCGCTGTAAATATCGGCCCGGTGGAATACAAAAAAAATGTCCGTAAACTCAAAAAATATCTCCGCCATATTCCTAAGGACCAGGCTATCGTATTCTATTGCGGCTGCTGCAGTATGGAAACCTGCCCGAATATTATGCCGGCTTTCGACCTGTTGAAAAAAGAGGGTTTTACCAATTTCAGGATCCTGAACATCGAAGAAAACCTGTCTGAGGACTGGATTTCCAAAGATTACCCCATGGCCAATCATCCGTCGAAAAAATAATTCCTCAACAATCTTCATGAGAGAACTTCCAAGCTTAGCAGCCATTAAAGAAGGCGCGGTCATATTGGTCGATAAACCATTGACATGGACCTCTTTTGATGCCTTAAATAAGATCAGAAAGCAAATTCATACCAAGATCGGGCATTGCGGCACTTTAGACCCTTTAGCTACCGGGTTGCTCATTTGCTGTACAGGTAAGATGACCAAACAAATTACCGGATTTCAGCAACAACCCAAAGAATACACCGGCAGTTTCCATTTGGGCGCCTCCACGCCTACCTATGATTTGGAATCCACACCGGAAAATTTCAAGAACACGGATAACCTTAACGCGGAAATCATTCTCAGCGCTGCTGAATCCTTTTTAGGCGCAACTGAACAGATTCCGCCGGTTCACTCCGCCATAAAAATGGGCGGCAAAAGGGTTTACGAACTGGCGCGGGAAGGAAAAGCCGTCCAAATGAAGCCCCGCCAGATTATCATTACCGAATTTGAAATTACCAAAATAGAATTACCTGAAGTGTATTTCCGGATCGCCTGCAGCACGGGTACATATATCCGCTCCATTGCCAAGGATTTCGGCGATATCTTGGGCTGCGGCGCTTATTTAAGCTCTTTATGCAGAACACGGATCGGCGATTTCCATGTGGACGACGCGCCCTCCGTTGCCGAATGGATAGAATATTTTCGGCAACAAGGCTGATGTCATTCAAACATCTACAAGCCTTTAGCTTAATCTTTTGGCTATCATCCATTTATTTATCCGCTTGGTCATTAGCCGCTCCCGTTCAATCGCTTGACTGTTGAATTGATCATCGAGCCGGGTTGTCATCACTTCTCTACGCCACCTTGGTCTGTCATAGGTGCCGGCATCCGGTAAGCCTTAGCTTTAATCGCCTTTCTCGCAATGGAAAGCGGAAGTTAAAGACCATAACTTCCGCTTTTCCTATTGATTATTTACCCGCTCATGCGCCTATCTCCAATTGAAGAACTTCGTGCGATTGCCTTCTGATCTTTTTGAGCATTTCGCCATCCTTAACCAGGGAATGGCCGAAAGAAGGAATCATTTCCCTGATCTTCGCCACAACAGCCTTATCCTTCAGTAAATGGCCGAAACATTTTTCCAGGACATTCAAAATAATATGTACAGAAGTGGAAGCGCCGGGGGAAGCTCCCAAAAGAGCGGCAATAGAACCGTCCCTTGAATGAACGACCTCGGTGCCAAAAGCCAGCACGCCACCTTCCTTCTCGTCTTTTTTAATGATCTGCACCCGCTGCCCGGCTATGGCAAGATCCCAATCTTCCATCCTGGCTTCAGGATAAAAATCCTTCAGGGAATCCAACCTTTCCTCCGGCTTCAGGCGCACCTGTTCGATCAAATACTTGGTCAGGGAAAGGTTGTCCAGGCCAGCGCGGATCATGGGAATAAGATTGGTCAGCCGCAATGAGCCCGGCAGGTCAAAGTAAGAGCCATGCTTTAAAAATTTGGTTGAAAAACCGGCAAAAGGGCCAAATAATAGCTCCTGTTTATCCCTGATCGTTCTGGTATCCAAATGGGGTACGGACATGGGCGGCGCGCCTTCTGCCGCCTTACCGTAAACCTTGGCATGATGCGCCGCGATCACTTCCGGGTTGTTGCAGCGCAACCACTGACCGCTTACCGGGAATCCACCATAGCCCTTCCCTTCAGGAATGCCTGATTTTTCCAAAAGGGTTAACGCTTTACCCCCGGCGCCAATAAATACAAACTTTGCATTCAGCTTACGTTTTGAACCGGACTTCCGGTTCTTGGCTTCAATTTCCCAGCCAACCCGCCCCTTAAGCGGATCTACGTCATTCACTTCCCAACCCGACATCATGGTCACGCCTTCCTTTTTGGTCAGGTATTTGATCAGATAACGGGTCAGTGTACCGAAATTCACATCAGCGCCTTCCGCCATACGTGAAGCCGCTACCTTATCGGATGCCGGGCGCCCGTTCATCATCAACGGGATCCATTCTCTAAGGACCCCAGGATCCTTAGAGAATTTCATCGTTTCAAACATCGGGTTTTTAGTCAGTTGACGAACCCGCTCTTCCAGGAAAGCGATATCCTTTTCACCCTGTACAAAGCTCATGTGTGGTGTGGGCTTAATGAAATCGCCCGGAATAAAATTGTTGGAAACCATCCAGGCCCAGAATTGCTTGGAGATTTCAAATTGTTCATTGATCTTAAAGGCTTTGGTACAATCAACCGTCCCGTCTTCCTTTTCCGGCGTATAATTCAGCTCGCACATCCCCGCATGGCCGGTACCGGCATTATTCCATGCCGCGGAGCTTTCCAAAGCGACGCCGCGAAGGCGTTCAAGGATAATAATATTACATTTCGGATCTAAAATCTTCAGGAATACACCTAAGGTCGCACTCATCACACCCGCGCCGATGAGCAGGTAATCTGTCTGATGGGAATGTTTAGTCATTGAATTGGATCATGCTATTTTTGAAACAACAACGCCGCCCAGGCATCCTTATGATCTCCTTCAATAAAGGTCAATCCCTCGGCGGCAGCGGAAGCTTTAATGACCGTTTCATCCTTTTCCCAAAGAATGCCGCTTAGGAGCAAAAAACCGCCCTGGAGCAACAATCCGGCAATTGAACGCATACTGTCTAATAAAACATTCCGGTTAATGTTGGCAAAGATACAATCAAAACAGCAACTGAATGAGACCAGGACCTCATTTTTTACGTCTATGCGATGGCAATGATTCAGAACCGCATTCTCTCTCGTGTTCTGAATGGACCATTCATCAATATCTATGGCCGTAACGGAAGCGGCGCCCAGTTTTTCGGCAAGGACGGATAAAATCCCGGTGCCGCAGCCAAAATCAAGCACTTTCCTGCCGGCAAGATCCAGCCCGGCCATTTGCCGCATCATTAAAAACGTAGTGGCATGATGGCCGGTACCGAAAGACATCTTGGGATTAATGATCAGCTCATGCCGCACTCCTGTAACCGGCTGGTGAAAATCAGCACGGATAGCACAAAAATCATCGACCACAACGGGAGAGAAATGTTGCTCCCATTCCTGGTTCCAGTTTTTTTCCGTAATGACCGAAAAGACCGGTTCAAAGCCCCAATCACCTGCCAATGCCCGAATATCCGCCTCCGGGAATTCATCTTCGTTAAAATATACGAGCAGGCAGTTGTCTTCTTCAAGAATACCATTATGATCGTAAGCGGACAAAAGGCCCGCCAGTAAAGGCATCTGCGCTTCCGGTATATTTTTAAACCTGACTTCTATAGAATTCATCGTAGTTTTTTAAGTTCATCCATTTTAATAAGCATCAATGCAAACCGGCTTTATGCTCCAACTGGTCCACAAAAGCCGAAATTGTTTTTTTAATTTCTCCTAAAGTGGCGGCATCGGCCAATCGTCCTTCCCGGTTAATCTTTCCGCGGCCGCCTTTTATCAGCAATTTACAGTTGTCTTTTACCGGTTCCTGCAACAGGGTCTTCATGATCAGGTCTAAAGATTCAAAAGCTTTCTCTCCCGAAGCGGAAGCCATAATAAAGGCAAGCGGCTTAAAAGAAAAAAGTGTAGTGGACACCGTCCATTCCAGGGCGTTCTTCAATGCACCGGGCAAGCTGAACACATATTCCGGCGTACAGATCAGAACACCGTCCGCTTGCTCTATAAGACGGCGAAATTCCATAACGGGAGGAGACGGCGCCTCATTGTCCAGATCCGGGTTGAAATGCGGTAATTCATCTATCCGGTTGTAGATATCCACTTCAAGTGAATCCCGGAACAGCCCCGAAATGGTTTCCAGGATAATTTCATTGGTAGAATTTTTCCGGGTGCTTCCCGAAATGGCTAAAATCTTATGACGCATACAAATACAATACATCATTCCATAACCAGCGTCTTGTCATGGTTCTGACCCCGAGCGGCAAACAAATATGTCAAAATGGAAAACCGTATGGGTGCTCTCCCTCAGAATATTTCCTCAATGCGAATGCTATGGAACGTTTCCTTTGATAAAGGTCGACAATTAATGGACAATCCCCAAAAAACGGCCCGGAAAATAGGAGCTCCGGGCCGTTTTTTGAAAAGCATGTTTAATCAACCTGTTGCTCTACTTTTTTCAGCACACGGTCATTGATCTTCAAAGGATATTTTTTCATGAGCTGCTGTTCCCATTGTTTTTCTAAATAATCCTGGTAATCGGCCATCACGAAACCTCTGGCATCATCCAGTGATTTCAATTCGTCGTCCGGATAAACCTTGCTGACATAGATCATTCCAAAGCCCTTGCTGTCCGGGTTATTGAAAACGGCGGTAGCCTTATGCGCCGCCAAGCTTTCTTGGGCCAACGGGATCTGGCCGAATGCGTACCGGCCAGCCTGGCTCTTAATCTCAGCGTTCCCCGGCATGTCCTGGTGCACCTTATCCAAAGCCACCTGGATATCTTCACCCTGATCAATATAATGCTGCAGCTTTTCTAACGCGGCTTTGTTATCCGCATAAAACAAGGTCCCCTCTACACCGGCCGGCCATTTATATTTGTCCTGGTTCTTTTCATAAAAAGCTTTGAGTCCACTGGTGTCGGAAGAAGCTTTATTCCAGACCTTTTTATCCATCAGGTCGAACAGTAAAATGCCGTTCTTGTACTCATTGATCATATCGCGGTATTTCGGATCGCTTTCCATCAGCTTCTGCTGTTGCAGATCGGTAACGCTTTTATCGACATAGGTGGCATACAAATCACGGAGCACATATTCTTTGCGCCCTACGAAATTACCCTGTGTCATTTTATCCGCATAGGCTAAGAAGGCTGCCTGGGAATACTTTTGACCATCCAATTCAAACAAAGGCTGCATCAGCCGGGGAAAGCGCGTAGGGCTCAGGCTGCGGCCGCTGTCTTTTAATACCGCGGTAACCAATTGCTGATAATTGGCGGAAAAATCCCTGAAATGATAATCCTGCTTTACCTTCTCCATATAAACATCCTTAGCCTGTCGTTCACGGGCGTCATTCTTAACCTTAAGCGTTAATTCATCCCTTATGCTGTCCAAAGGCTGAAGGGGTATATGTTTGATGAGCTTCAGGATATGGTAGCCGTAGGTCGTCACTACCGGCGCCGAAATATCTCCGGGATCTTCCAGGGCAAAAGCCGCCTGCTCAAAATCGGGGGTCATTTCGCCAATACCAAACGGCGGCATCACCCCTTTGGCGTCTTTAGTATATTTATCGTCGGAGTATTGTGCAACTAAAGCCGTAAAGTCGGCGCCGTTCTTTAATTTTTGGTCAATGTCGCCCGCAAGCTTCTTGGCTTCGGCCCTGAAATCGGCATCCTTGTAATCGGGACAGCCCACTAAGATCTGCGCCACCTGGACCTGCCCCGGGTCAGGGCGGCGGGCTTCCACTTTGATAATATGATAGCCAAAATTAGTACGGAACGGTTTTGAGAATTGACCTACCGGCGTGTTATACGCAGCGGTTTCAAAATGATAAGGCGTTTGTAAAGCGGTAATATAGCCCAATTCGCCACCGTTTGAAGCAGTAGTCTGGTCGTCAGAAAGGGATTTGGCTAAAGCTTCAAAATCTTCCGGACGGCTTTCCAAAACCCGGTAAATGCTGTCGATCTTATTCTTGGCCCGGACACTGTCTTCATTAGGGTGGACCGCCACTAAAATATGCGCCACCTTTACATCCGTTTTCATCCGGTCATAGGCTTCCCGGACCAGGCGGCTGGTGACCGTTTTGTCCAGCAATTCGGTTCTGGTCAACTGTGCTTTATAATTGTCCAGCTCGTTAACCACTGCGGCGGTCGTGTCCATCTTCATGTCCAGCGCATCCTGCACTTTCATCCGGAAAAGGGCGTATAAATTCAGGTAATCGCTGACACTGGTTTTATTATTGATCTTGTTTTGGTTATTTTTATTGTAAACAGCCATGAATTCTTCCTTACTTACCGGGTGCCCGCCATAGGTAAACAGGGTCTGCGCTTCTACGGAAGCAGCGCTTAAAAGTAATCCGGCGCTAAGGCCCAAAAAATATCTGATACGCATTGTAGAGGTAAATTGATTTAAAACGGGTAAAGATAATTAAGTATTTACGTTATGAAAAGCATAACATGTTAAGTTGAATGTTAAACATCCGGCGCCTTATTCGGAAACAGCGATTTATTTTTTACCTTAATGCTTTCTTTTACCAAAAAAAATATCCCTATGAGAAATAAATTTTTAGTTTATGGGATTATTCTGTTCCTCTTATCCTTGGGGATCGCCTGGTTCTTTCACGGCTGGATATGGCTGGCTGTGGTCATCGGCATCATTTTGCTGATAGGTATTGTTGATATCTTGCAAACACGCCATACCATCTTACGCAATTTTCCGATATTAGGGCATTTCCGTTATCTCTTTGAATTCATTTCTCCTGAGCTACAGCAATATTTTATCGAACGCAATATCGACGGCAAGCCTTTTTCACGGCAGCACCGTACTATTGCTTATGAGCGCAGTAAAAACCTGGAATCCACAACGCCGTTCGGCACCCAACAGGATATCACCAGATCCAACTATGAGGGACTGCGCCATTCCATTTATGCCACGCCCATTCTAACCGAGCTCCCGCGGACGATGGTGGGCGGCGCGCAATGCCGGCAGCCCTACAATGCCTCTCTATTGAATGTTTCGGCCATGAGCTTCGGCGCCCTGAGCGCCAATGCCGTCAGGGCGATTAACTTAGGCGCTAAAAGGGGCCATTTCTTCCAGAACACCGGCGAAGGCGGCCTGACCAAATACCACCTGGAAGGTGGCGGCGATATTTGCTGGCAGATCGGTACCGGCTACTTTGGCTGCCGCACCAAGGACGGCAATTTCGATCCTGAAAAATTCCGGGAAAAAGCCAATTTGCGTAATGTCAAAATGATTGAGCTAAAAATTTCCCAGGGCGCCAAGCCCGGTCATGGCGGGGTATTGCCAGCGGCTAAAAATTCCGGTGAGATCGCGGAAATCCGTGGGGTAATTCCCCATACCGACATTATTTCCCCGCCCAGCCATACGGCTTTCTCAGATGCTAAAGGCTTTATCGCTTTTATCGCGCAATTACGGGAGCTCTGCGGCGCAAAACCGGTGGGCTTTAAATTGTGTATCGGCAAAACCGAAGAATTCATTGAGCTTTGCGAAGAGATGAACCGCCAGAACATTTATCCTGACTTTATAACCGTCGATGGCGCTGAAGGCGGTACCGGCGCGGCGCCCCTGGAGTTTGTCGATTCGGTGGGCATTCCTTTGGAGCCGGCATTGATCTTCGTACACAAGACCTTAGAAAGATACGGGATCCGCGAAAAGCTGCGCCTGATCTGCAGCGGGAAGATCCTTACCGGCGCTTCTTTTTTAAGGGCCCTGGCCCTGGGCGCGGACATGTGCAACAGCGCCCGGGGCTTCATGTTTTCCCTCGGCTGCATCCAGGCTTTACGCTGCAATACGAATAAATGCCCTACCGGTGTGGCCACCCAGGATAAAATGCTGATGAAAGGCCTGGATGTTGCCGATAAAAAGGACCGGGTATACTATTTTCATGAAAACACGCTTAAAGCCGCCATGGAACTCCTGGCCGGCTGCGGTAAAAAAGACTTTTCAGAGGTATCTATGGATATGTTTATGAAAGGCGATGAGTTTGTGCACCTGGAAGATTTGTATTTCCCCAACTACCTGGATGATTATACAAAGGTCCGCGGCGATGACGGATACCTGTTATCCAAAAAGCTGAACCATAAACATTAATGCCTTTTGAAAATGCCGGCGAACAATAACGTTTTTTAACTTTTGCGGCCAGGCAATGGATGAGATGATGAGCTAGCTCTGCGGTCACGCCCGTTTTCCGGGTCTTTGCATTTTTTGAGTAACCCGGCATTGCATTACATGTCTCTCCCGGCATTGATGGGAATATACATTTCTTCCGGTCAGCAAGACCGGGAAGAATGTTTACTACGGCGATTTGTTCCGCTCAGAATTCTTTACTCCTGCTCTCAGAAGAGCATAATGAAAAAGAAGCCGCAATTTTTACTGCGGCTTCTTAATAAATGAATGGTCACTTAGGATCAATCAGCCGTAGTAAGCGTACATTCCGCTTTCTTATCCACCAGTTTTCCAGCAGCGTCCTGCTTATCACAGGCATTTGATGCTTCTTTCTTTGTTTCTTGATTATATGTATACACATACTGCTCGTCATTGACCACACAAGTGCAAGTGTAATCCTTTTGACAGGAAGAAAGCAGAGCTGTAGAGAAAACCGCGAGCGCTAATATGCCAAATATTTTCTTCATAACTATTGATTTTAAGGATTAATTACCGTAACCGGGGTTTTGTTTTAAGTTTGGATTAGCCTGGATATCGGTTTGTAACAAAGGGATTTCCCAATGAATATCTCCAGCTGGCAGTTCTTTTACGAAATAAGGCGTGCCGGTTCCATCTGCCTGGTCACCAAAATTATCACGTTCAACAGGTAAACCTAAGCGTTTTAAAGTAAACCAACGGTCGCCTTCAAAAGCCAATTCCAAACGACGTTCATGCTGAATCGCATCTTTTAGCGCTTGGCCAGTTTCCGTGCCGGCGGTATAATTGAAATAACGGTTCTCACGAAGATGATTTAAATCATCCAAGGCGGCCGGATCATCTCCCGTATTGGCTTCTGCTTCTGCCCGGTTCAATAAAACTTCTGCCACGCGTAAATATTTTACATCCACTAAACCCAACGGCTCGTTTGGCCTCCCCATATATTTATTGATAGCATTATAATCAATACCATTGTAGGTTGTGGGTAAGATATAAGCATCGGTGCGGACGTCATTAGTATCAAACATTTGCGCCAATGAATATGAACAAACCCATTCTGATTTTACACCAGTGGGGCCGGTTTGGCTATAGCCAACACCCACGGCAATTGTACCGTCAGTACCTTCATCCTGTTGTGTAAACCGGATTTTGAACAAAACTCCGCTTTCAGACTGATCGGTCCAAATAGAAGGAAAATCCGTAATAGAAGCGACATCAACTCCCGAATTTAAACATTCCGTTGAAGCGTCAATACATTTCTGCCATTCGCCACCATACAGGTACACACGTGACAACAAGCCATACACGGCAGCTTTATTCAGGCGGCCGACGCCGTTATCCACATTAATTAAAGTTGCAGCTTTGATAAGATCTGCCACAACATTATCATAGGTTTCCTTGACCGTACCACGGGCTGGTTTGTCTTTTACATCCGTCGTTTTAACATACGGAACGCCCAAACCATTTAAATCAGCTTGAGGACCGCTCACCGGTTTAGAATAAATGCGTAGCAAGTCGAAATGTACCATCGCCCGCACCGCTAAGGCCTCGCCTTCATAATTATCCTTTTGTGCCGCTCCATCAATATTTGCAATGTTTTCCAGAATAGCATTAGCGGAACGGATAATTCTATAACCATCTTCAAACATACCGGTCGTATTGGATTTATTATACTGCCAGTTGCCGAATGTTCTTTGAGAACCTCTACCTGTTGACTGCGAAATTAAATTATCAGCCAAAAGGTCCATTGTAGAAATCCAGGAAATTGGCGCATCTGCCCCGCCAATATAATTTTCTGCATGAACCATCTGATAATACATTCCCTGATCGGCCAGTTCAAAATCATTAACTGTCTGAAAGGCGTTGCCAGTTGGAATTGCATTTGACGGATCCTGAACTAACTGCTTCTTGCAGGACGCTCCCCAAAGTACGGTTAGAAGCGCTAATCCTGCTATTTTTATATATTTCATATCGTATCAAATTTAGAGATTAAGATTAAAAAGTTACACTTAAACCAAAGGTAAAGGCTCGTGCTGTTGGGTAACTATATAATGAAATACCGCCGGGAGTCGTGTATCCTGATTCTGAGCTACCAATACCAATTTCGGGGTCACCTTTATAATCAGGCGCCCAATACCAAAGATTATGAGCCTGAAGATAAACCTGTACAGCTTGCATCTTTGCTTTATTGATTAATTTGCTGGGCAAATTATAAGACAGTGTAATATCTCTTAATCGAATAAAATCTCCTTTTTGCAGCCAGCGATCACTATCGTAAGTAGGTTTATTAATATCTGGCTTCGGATTGGGAGCATTTTTATTGGTGGGTGTCCAGTAATCGGCTGCATCAACAGCCATATTTTGATAAATGGAAGAAGCATCATGCGCCACTAACCATTGGTTATTGTAAATATAATTGCCACCAGAATAATAAACATTAATACCTAAACCAATACCTTTAAAAGATACGTTCGTATAAACCCCTCCAAAATAAGTAGGATTAGGCGATTTATCTAAATAAAATAATCCCGCTTCATTGTAGTCATTGGTTGTTGTGCCGTCTTCTTTATACCATAATTCATCACCATTGTTAGGATCAACGCCAGCGGATTTTTGAAGATAATAAAAATCAGCAGGGTAGCCAACCTTGTAATAGTTTAACGCTGAAGCATTGTCCCATATTAAATCTTCACCAGAATTTAATTTCTTCACTTCATTTTTGACAAGTGTGAGATTTCCGCCAACAGACCAATGCCAGTCTTCGGTATTAATAATGTCATAATTAAGTGTCAATTCCATACCGTGATTGCTTATAGCACCAACATTACTTATTTGAGAAAGGAATCCGGTAGTGGGCGAAATTGGTTTTTCCAACAATAATGAATACGTATATTTATTAAAATAATCCAAGCTGCCTGTCAGTTTATTATTAAATAAATAAAAGTCAACACCAATAGAATAATTGGTATTTTTTTCCCAGGTCAACTCTTCATTTCCCGGCTCACTAGGGAAAATGACATTGCCACCATTATAAGTCCCCAATTGATATTGATCCATATGAATATAATCGTTAATAGCGTCATTACCAACAGTACCAACCGAAGCCCAAAGCTTTAAGAAATTAACATACGGATTGCCCTTTAAAAAATCTTCTTCTGTTAATATCCATGCCAAACCACCAGCATAGAACATCCCATACTGTTCATTTGTACCAAAACGGGAAGATCCGTCATTACGGACAGAGAAACTTGCCATATATTTATCTTTATAACCATATTCAGCACGGGCAAAATAAGACATCATGGTCCAGCCTAATCTTGAGGTGCTGGTTGATATGGGTGTAGCGGCATTTTCCTGGGTATTTAAATCAGCGAAAGCATATCCTTGAGATGTCAAAGAATAGCTCTTATATTTATCCTTTGTAAATTCTGTACCAATTAGGACCTTAATTCGATTTACATCATTGAAGATTTTTTCGTATTGCGCTGTATTCGTCCAAGAAAACGTGAAATCGTTATAACCGTTATCCGTTTTACTACCGACACCACCACCATTAACGAAAACATCTAAAATGCTGTTTGGCGACATAAACGTTTCGCGGGAATAATTAGCAAATTGCGTTCCTAATTGAGATCTCAGGGTTAGACCTTTAACTGGGGCCAATTCTACATACGTAGAGGACAATCCATATAAAGTACCTTTCCACTCGGGATTGGTTTGGATGGCTTCCACAATGTTATAGCCCTGAGAAGTTAAATTAAAACCATTCAACCCGTTAGCAGAAAAATCGTATGGCGATTCATACGGATTGTACATATATATTGCTGCGAAAGGATTCTGTACATTAAACCTGTCCCGTAGAACATTTTCTTTAGAGTAAGCAACATGGGCGTTTTCACCAATTTTCACCCATTTGTTGACCTGATGTTCAAAATTAAGGGAACCGGATTTCCGGTCAAAATCAGATCCTAAGCTAATCCCGTCTTCCCTATAACTCTGAAAAGAAAGAAAATAAGTGGTTTTATCAGAACCGCCGCTAAACGATAAATCATGCTGCACAAAATGTCCCTTCCGTAAAATCTCGTCAAACCAATTGGTTTCATACGGACGAAGCATATTCCAGTATTTTTGTGCTTCACTTTCAGAGATCGCATCAATGCTCGAAATACCATCCTTATCTAACAAAGGTTGCAAATATTGATTGGTATAACCCAAATCCCGTTCATATTTCAGTTTTTGGTCAAAATCCATCATATCATAATTATCCGGTGTTTTTTCCTTTATTCCATACTGAAAATTATATTTAATTTGAGATTTTCCTTTAGTGCCCTTTTTAGTCGTTATCATAACCACTCCATTACTTCCCCTTGAGCCATAAATTGAAGCGGTTGACGCATCTTTTAAAACGGATATACTCTCAATATCATTTGGGTTTAACGAACTGTAAGCATCTGAACTTACCGGTGTTCCATCAATAACATACAAAGGTCCCTGTCCCGCACTGAGAGATCCCGTTCCTCTCACACGTACAAATGCGGGCGATCCTGGAGCACCATTCTGTGCAGTCACCTGAACTCCTGAAGCCTTGCCCTGAAGGATATTAGTAAAACTTCCCATAGGAATATTTTCCATCTCCTTACCACTAATGGTTGAAGAAGCGCCAACTATGGTTTTTTTCGTTTCCGTACCATAACCCACGATCACCGTTTCATTTAACGTCGTTGTAGTATGGCTGAAATGGATCACCAAGGGCTGAAGGCCGTCACCGGCCTGGACTTCCTGGGTTGTAAAGCCCACAGAGCGGATGACCAGCGTATTGTCGTCATCGGGGACTTCTAAGGAAAAATTACCATCGGCGTCCGTTACCGTACCCTGGTGGGTTCCTTTAATCTGTATGGCTGCGCCAACGACAGGTTCTCCCTTATCGTCAAGCACTTGTCCTTTGATCGGGCGGCTTTGCGCAAAAGCACCCTGGCTAAGTAATAAAAAACCAAGCGCAATGGGTAGTAATCTTTTTTTCATAAGTTACCTTTTTTTGTTCCTCAAACCTACTCATTTTTTTTCGGAAAAAATAAACATTTGTTCATAAAATTTAAAAAATAATCCGTAAAAAACTGATTATTATAGTTTAATTACTTATATTTTTTGTATTACCCGGCCATTCATGTACTCGTTTCCTACAGCTTTTCATCATTTTTTTCAAAAAAGCCCGGCCTTTAATATTGGTGTCAAATTGACACAATCACCGGTTTGGAATGACCTTTGCTCCAATGCTTACATAACCATTTACAATAAAATTCATTTATATGATGCAAGAAAACGGAACGATCTCCATTCACACGGAAAACATCTTCCCGATCATTAAAAAGTTTTTGTATTCCGACCACGAAATTTTCCTGAGGGAACTTGTAGCCAATGCTACCGATGCCACGCAAAAAATCAAACGCCTGTCCTCGCTGGGAGAGCTTAAGGGCGATCTCGGCGACCTGACCATCCGCATCGCCATGGACAAAGAGGCCAAAACCATTACCATCAGCGATCAGGGTATCGGGATGACTGCCGAAGAAGTGAAAAAATATATCAACCAGGTAGCATTTTCAGGCGCTGAAGAATTTGTAGAGAAATTCAAAGAAGCCAAAGATGCTGGTGAGATCATCGGCAAATTCGGCCTGGGCTTTTATTCCGCTTTCATGGTGGCCGAAAAGGTAGAGATCGAAACCCTGTCCGGGCGCGAGGGCGCCACGGCCGTTCACTGGAGCTGTGACGGCAGCACCAGCTTTGAACTTTCCGAAGGCCATCGTCAGCAACGGGGCACAGATATTGTCCTGCATCTCAATGCCGATTCCGAAGAGTTCCTGGAAGAAGGGAAAATCCGCGGCATCCTGGATAAATACTGCCGCTTCCTGCCCGTTCCTATTCAATTCGGTACCCGCACGGAACACGTCCCCGACGGCGAGGACCAGGACGGCAAACCAAAATTCAGGGAAGAAACCGTGCCGGACATCATTAACGATACCACGCCCATCTGGACAAAGGCCCCTTCCGACCTGGCGGATAAAGACTACCTGAAATTCTACCGGGAACTTTATCCTTTTTCCGAACCCCCTTTATTCTGGATCCACCTGAATGTGGATTATCCTTTCAACCTTACCGGAATTTTATATTTCCCCAGGGTAAAGAACGAATTGGAACTGCAACGTAATAAGATCAAGCTTTTCAGCCGGCAGGTATTTATTACGGATGAGGTGAAAGATATCGTTCCCGAATTTTTAATGCTGCTGCACGGGGTCATTGACAGCCCGGATATTCCGTTAAACGTTTCCCGCAGCTTCCTCCAGGCCGACAGCAATGTGAAGAAGATCAACGGCTACATCAGCCGGAAAGTGGCCGACAAGCTGGCAGAGCTTTATAAAAAAGACCGCAAAGATTATGAAAGCAAATGGAGCGATATCGCACTGTTCGTCAAATACGGTATGGTCACGGACGATAAATTCTACGATAAAGCCAAAGATTTCGCGCTTTTGGAAAATGTCCGTAAAGAATTTTTTACCCTAAGCGAATACACTGAAAAAGTAAAAAACCTCCAGACGGATAAGGACGGCAATACCATCTTCCTGTACGCCACCGATGCCGACAAGGAATATAGCTTTGTAAAAGCCGCCGGGCAAAAGGGTTATGACGTACTGTTGATGAATTCACCGATCGACAATCACTTTATTAACCTCCTGGAACAAAAATTAGAAAAAACCAATTTAAAACGCGTGGACGCGGACACGGCAGACCGGCTTATTCCCAAGGAGGAAAAAACGGAATCGGTTTTAACGGAGACGCAAAGCACGGAAGCAAAAGATATCTTTGAAAAAGCTATCAATGAGACCGATATGGAGGTCAGCATCGAAGGCATGAGCCCCGACGCCCTGCCGGTAACGATAACGATGGACGAATTTATGCGCCGGATGAAAGAAATGGCGCAAAACGGCGGCGGAGGCATGATGGGCTTTTACGGCAACCTTCCGGATAAGTACAAGGTCACGATCAACGGCAACCACCCGTTGATCCGGGAAATCCTGGCCGTTGCCGACGAAGAAAAGAAAACGGCGTTGGCCAAACAGGCTTATGACCTCGCATTGCTTTCCAGGAATATGCTGACGGGCGAAGCGCTGATCGATTTTGTCAACCGTAGCGTACAAATGATGACCGCCGGAAGTTAATCGCCGGAAGCCGGCAGGTATTTTATGCATTTTTTAAAGCCCGGTAATGAATGTCGCCGGGCTTTATCCTATATACCCCGATAACAGGCCATTGCGCTACCGGCGCCTTATCCATAAAACAAAGTTCCGAACAATAACAACGAAAAGCTGCCCATACAGGTAAAGGTCCTTAAGGTATGATAGCGCTGCCATTTTTGCCGCAATCCCGTCCAGTTATCCGGCAAAGAATGAATCTCCCAGCGTTTAATCCGGTTGTCTATGGGCACTTCAACAAGAAGCGTAATAAGCAGGGTCGCCAGGAATAAGCCTAAGGCCGCCAGGACCAAATAAAAGCCAGGTGAGCCTTTATCCGGGAAGAGCCAGGCGTCCAAACCCAGAAGCAACAGGGTCAAGGGCATTAACAAGGCCATAGGTCCGGCCAGGTTTTTTATAAACCAACGACCGTTCTCCAGGAAGGTCTGTGCCGAAACCTTGTTTATCGAACGGCTTAAAGAAAACCATGTCCCCCAGAAAACACCGAGAACCAATGCCAATATAAAAAGGCTAACCAGCTGGATCCATAAAATCATACTTCAAAAATAGGAGAACGATCCCGCCATTGCCAACAAGAAATCGGCAATGGCACTCTTTCCTTCGGCTAAAGTACCATTGTGCCACCCAAATGAAAAGGAATATCACCTGTAACCGGCCGAGGTGACCCTACTCACACAAGAACGGGATAAAAATAGCAGGTAACCGATAACGTCTCAAAATCGTTGCCGCGATGAAGTGATGTTCCCATTAATAGGGATACAGGCATTCCGATAAGCTGGGTTTCGGAGCATCAGGCAATAAAATTGTTTCAAAATTTTAATTTTTCAAAACAATAATTTAATTTTGTCAAACACTAATTAAATATAATTGAAAAAGACCTTGCCTTATTGCTGCCCGGCCTGTGGCTCCGAAATGCAGGTCCGCTCGTTGGGCTGCCCCCGCTGCGATACTCTTGTGTCAGGTTCTTTCCGGCTACCGGAGCTGTTACGCCTGTCCCCTGATGACCAGCAATTTATTGTGGATTTTGTCAAATGCAGCGGCAGCCTGAAAATTATGGCGCAACAATTAAAGCTCAGCTATCCTACAGTACGTAACCTTTTGGATGATATCATCAGCAGGATCAAAGAAAATGAAAACAAAAAATGATTCAGGAAATACTTTTTAATCCGTTTAAGAAACTGGCCGGCAGTAAAGCCTTAGGTATTGGCCTGGCCATATTGCTTGTTACCGCCGTCATTGCCGGCTTCAGCCATTGTCATTTTGACGGCGCCCTGGATGCCCATATGGGCGCGGATCTGCCGGCATGGGTTTATTATCTTGAAGCCTTAATCGCCTGGGGCATTACTGCCCTGGTTTTTTACCTGACAGGCGTGATTTTCTCGACCTCGAAAATCCGGCTGGTTGATGTTTTGGGAACGACAGCGCTGGCGCGATACCCTTTTTTCTTCATGGCGATTTTGGGCTTTGGAATGCCGGAACCAACCAGCTCGGTGGGATTGCCTTTTGCAAACACTTATATAGTCATTTCCCTTTTATCCGTCCTGATTGCCATTTGGAACATCGCCCTCCTCTATCATGCTTTTTCTGTTTCCTGCAATCTGAAAAAGAGCAAAGGCGTCAAGGCATTTATCGTGGCGCTGATCGTGGCGGAAATCATATCTAAGATCGCTTTTTACTTTTTATACCTCAATTTCTAAACTTTCATTTTTATGAAACAGCATTTTTTAGGCTTCAGCCTTTTATTCCTGGCCCTTTCTTTTTCAGCGAATGCACAAAGCATTACCGGCGACTGGCAGGGCGTTTTAAATGTAGCCGGCACGGAGCTTCCTTTGGTATTCCACATCAAAGATTCGGACAATATCCTGGACGCCACTATGGACAGTCCTGATCAAAACGTTATGAATATCCCGGTATCGGCAATAACTTTTGACGATCCGAAACTACACCTTGAAGCCGGTAATGGCGCTATTGTTTATGAAGGTGTCCTGACCGGTGATTCCATTACCGGCACCTTCCGGCAAAACGGCATGACTCTCCCGCTGAACCTGCACAAAGGCGGAATCAAAAAAAATATCCCGGTTCGGCCGCAAGAGCCCAAGCCACCCTTCCCTTACAAAAGTGAGGACCTGAGCTTCATGAATAAAAAAGCCGGCATTACCTTATCGGGAACGCTGACCATCCCGGATGAAGGCAGCCATTTCCCGGCCGTCATTCTGATTTCCGGCAGCGGGCCGCAGGACAGGGATGAGACCCTTTTTGGACATAGGCCCTTTTGGGTCATTGCCGATTATTTAAGCCGTAACGGCATTGCGGTACTGCGCTTTGACGACAGGGGAACGGCAAAATCCGGCGGGAATTTTACGACGGCCACAACCGCTGATTTCGCCACGGACGTCGCGGCAGCAGTGGAATATCTGAAAAGACGTAAGGAGATCAACGCGGGTAAGATCGGGCTGGCCGGTCACAGCGAAGGAGGGATCATAGCGCCCATGGTTGCGGCAAGCAATAAAAACATAGCATTCATTATCTTATTGGCCGCACCCGGTGTTGACGGCGCCGCATTACTGGTGATGCAAAATGACGCTTTAGGTAAAGCCGAAGGACTTTCACCCGAACAATTAGCGATGGCTAAAGCCACGAATGAAGCGCTTTACAAAATTGCCATCAATACCGGGAACGACTCTTTGGCACAACGCCTCATCCGTGAAAAGCTATCCGCCGCGATGCCGGCTGATGTGCCGGAAGCCCGGCGTCAACAGGCGGCGGAAGCGCAAGCTCAAG
Source organism: Edaphocola sp. (assembly GCA_035708205.1). Lineage (GTDB taxonomy): Bacteria > Bacteroidota > Bacteroidia > Chitinophagales > Chitinophagaceae > DASSSY01. The sequence continues at coordinate 339,447 of DASSSY010000004.1, read as the reverse complement.
CGCTCACCGGTCCATGGATGCGCTATTTCCTGGCCAACGATCCGGCAAAGTATTTAAAGGAGGTGCATTGCCCGGTATTGGCCCTGGACGGCACTAAAGACCTGCAGGTGCCGGCAGAGAAAAATATTGAAGCCATCAAAGCAGCGCTTGGTGCGGCAGGGAATAAGCGGGTGACGACCAGGATATTTCCCGGCCTGAACCATTTGTTCCAGGAAGCCGGGACCGGCTTGCCTAACGAATATGGGAAAATAGAAGAAACCTTTTCTCCACAGGCCCTTCAATTCATGGCGAACTGGATCAAAAAGCAGGAACAATAACGGTTCAGCCACTAAATCAAAATTCAGAACATGGGCAAAGCTATATTATTTCATGAAAAACAGCATTTCCGCCAATGGTGGCTATGGCTGTTACTGATAATCTTTCCGGCATATTCAATATATGCAGGATGGCAACAGTTTGCGGATGCCGGCTCTATCGGAGAAGCGCTTTTAATCAACGGTGGCGAATTGCTGGTTTTGGGAGCGATCATCACGCTGATGCTGACCATTAATCTGGAAACAAGCATCAGGGAGGACGGCATTGATGTACGGCTGTTCCCTTTTCATATCAAATTCAGGCATTTCGAATGGCACACGCTCCGGAAAGTCTATGTCAGGCAATATGCCCCTCTGAAAGAATATGGCGGATGGGGCTTGCGCTGGGGCCTGTTTGGCTCCGGCACCGCCTATAATATATCGGGCAACACAGGTATACAGCTTGTCTTTATGGATGGAGGCAAATTGCTTATCGGCACCAGGAAACCGGATGAATGTAAAGCGGCCTTGCAGCAAATAGGGCACTATAGGCCATAGGATCCAGACAAATATTTTCATTTTCTTTTATTTTTAACTTTTTGGCGCTACATTTGTCTAAAAGAAGCGAATAGCCTTTTAAGCTAAAAAGCTTTACTTAAAGGATTCATTGCTACCTTTTTAACCACCGCATTCTTCAATCATAATCGTAAAAAACATGACCAGGCAATTTATTTTTTCGAAAATCCTTTTAGGAGCAGCCCTGTTATCATTCTGCACCGCTAATGGCTTTGCCCAGACCACGGCCCAACACAAAGCTTATCTCAGTTCGGGTATTGACGGCTACCTGCTTTCCACCGCCCTGATGAGCAAGGGTGGCGGAGATGCGAAACTGACCACGCCGCGCTTTACCGCATTCCTGAATCTGGGGGTTAACCTCAACTATGATTTCAACAATCATTTTGGCGCTTATACGGGCTTGAACATTAAAAATATCGGCTTTATCGAAAAATCGGGCGATGTCACCATCAAGCGTCGCGACTATACGATTGGCCTGCCCTTGGGTCTTAAGATCGGCGATCTGGCTTACGGCAGCTACGTCCTGGTTGGCGGCGGCATTGATTTCCCGTTCAACTACCGGGAGAAGACCTTTACCAAAAGAAGTGACAAGACGAAATTCAACGAATGGTTCAGCAACCGGGTTCCCGCGGCTATGGGTTATGTTTTTCTCGGCGCGCATCTCAATCCGGGCATTGCCCTCAAATTGCAGTACTACCCGGGAAATTTCCTCAACCCCGATTTCACTGAAACGACCAATGGCATTACCTACAAACCCTATGCCGGGTACAAGGTTAATCTGCTGGTGCTTAGCTTAGGTCTTGATATTCCATACCACCCGAAAGAAGATATCAAAAACTTCAAAAAAGCGATGAAGGCCCAGGAAATGTAATGCTATGACCACAATGTCCCCCGTGCCGCCAGATCATTCCGGGACATTGTGGTCGTGTCCATCGGCAGAGAGCCGCTATTTACAGGGCACGTCTTCATGTACTATTAACTTTTTTATACCAAATGCTTACAATACATTTGAGCAAAAAACTGAATCATAAAGCCTTAAAAACCTCTCCGTTATGAGCAAACTTATGTCCACAAAATATTCGAAAACCGCATTTAACCTGGCCACATTGATCCTCAGGGTGTGTTTAGGAGCAGTCATGATCCCGGGGCATGGCTGGGCGAAGCTTTCTAAGTTTTCCGAAATGCAGGATAAGTTCATGAATTTTATGGGTTTAGGGTCGCAGGTGTCATTAGGCTTGGTGATCTTCGCCGAATTCTTCTGCGCCATCTTACTCATCCTTGGCCTATTTACGCGGCTGGCCGCTATCCCGCTTATCGTGACCATGTTCGTGGCCATAACCATGGCCCATGGTGCCGATATTTTCGACAAGGGCCAGCTCCCGTTTGTATTATTGGCAGGATTCCTTGCCATCTTCATTTTAGGGCCGGGAAAGATCAGTATCGACGGCCTGATCAGCAAAAAATAGACAGGAAAATCCAATATGCTTATTTACAATGTCACTTTAAAGGTTCATCCGGGAATTATTGCCGAATGGAAAACCTGGATGAGTCAAATCCATATCCCTGAAATGATGGCTACAGGATTGTTTGCTCAATGTAGCTTTTGCAGGCTCTTAGACCAGGACGAAAGCGACGGCACCACCTTTGTAGCACAGTATTATTGCAATAACCGCGACAATTATGAGCGGTACCTTCAAGAGCACGCTCCTGAAATGCGGCAAAAAGGATTTGATAAATTTGGTGATAAGGTTTTAGGATTCAGGACCCTGATGGAAATTATTGCCGAACCGGGTAAAAAAAATTAATTTACGCTTTATTCCTGACGGTCTTTGAGGAAGCTTATGAAAAACTACAAACATTTGTTCTTTGACCTGGACCATACCCTTTGGGATTTTGAACAAAATTCGAGAGCCGTTCTGAAACAATTGTTTGAGGATTTCAGGCTGGAACCCAAAGGCGTGAGCAGCCTGGAAAGCTTCCAGGATCACTTTGAGCAGCAAAATGACAAATTCTGGACCCGTTTCCGCAAGGGCCAGGTCAACAGGGAACAATTAAGATGGAAACGGTTCTGGCATACCCTTATATCCTTTGACATTCGGGACCATGCGCTGGCCGTGGATTTAAGCGACGCTTACCTGCAACAGCTTCCGCAGCAAAGCGCTTTAATGCCTTTTGCCGAGGAATTGTTGAAGTACTGTCAAAACAAAGACTACCGGCTGCATTTAATCACCAACGGCTTTGAGCAAACCCAATGGATGAAGCTGAAACAATCCGGCATCGACGGCTATTTCGGCAAAATGATCACTTCACAAAACTGCGGTGCGTTGAAACCTGATGCCAGAATATTTGATTTCGCGCTCAGGGAAACAGATGCCGATGTATCCACCAGCCTGATGATCGGCGATGCCCTGGAAGCCGATGTTTTGGGCGCCCGGGCCTTTGGTATGGACCAGGTATTTTATAACGTACGCAAAACAAAACATGCTGAAATGCCAACGTATGAGATCAACAGCCTGGAAGAACTCCTGACCATCTTATAAAAAATAGCCTTCCGGATAAATAATCTTTTCCAGGTAAAGGCCGTACCCCGGTACACTGAAATCCGCTAACCGGCAATCTCTCCGGCCAAACAAACCCTCAAATTCACTTAAAGTCATCTTGCCCCGGGCCACCTGCAATTGTGTGCCTACCAAAGCCCTGACCATGCCCCTAAGAAAACGGTTGGCCCGGACATCAAAGCAAAAAGTGTTTTCCCCGAACGTCCAGCAAGCCTCTTCAACCGTGCAGAAGAAAGTCCTGGTTTGGGTGTTCCGTTTGGAAAAAGAGGTAAAATCCTTTCGCCCTAACAACAGGTTGGCGGTTTCCTTTAGCAATACCCGGTCAATCTTATAAGGATAAAAATAAGCGCGGTGATGCAAAAAAGGATCTTTTGAAGTGTATAGCCGGTAGCGGTAATGCCGGCTTAGCGCGTCAAACCGGGCGTTAGCATTTTCCTGGCCTTTGGGAAGATAACATCCCAGTACGGCGACCTCGAAAGGCAAAATGGCGTTCATCCGGTAAACAAAATTCCCAGGAAGCCCGTCTTCAGCGTCGAAATGATAAAAATTACTCAAAGCATGAACGCCTTCATCCGTGCGGCTGGCGCCGAATGTTTCAACAGGCTGCCGCAAAATTGTGGATACCGCCCGGTTAACCGACAACTGAACCGTGGACAATTCACCCTGGATCTGTGAACCGTGGAACGCCAGGCCGTTATAGGAAACTTCTAAAAAATAGCGCATAGCTGCAAAAGTAAGCTGCTATGGTTTAGCGGCAGCCAATTGTGCCTTTAAACGGGCTTCTTTTTTCAATTTTCTTTCCACATAAAAAGGTGCGAACGGAACAAGCGAGGCGAAAAAAGCCAGGGCGATCCGGCCCGTTTTCCAGTCATCGCGCATCGCCAGCCTGATCAGCAGGACCATATAAGCTACGAACAGCAAACCATGCGCCCAACCGCCGTATTTTACCAAAAACGGATTGTCACCAAGGTATTTTACCGGCATGGCAATGCCCAGCAAGAAAATATACGAAATGCCTTCCAGAAGCGCGATAGTACAAAACCTGGACAAAAGCTTATTAGTCATGGCGTTTTGATATTTGTCGCAAAATTAATCAGGTTTAGCTTGAAAACCCCGGCGGGGAACCTCAACCAGTGACATTTGACAAACTTATTACATTACAAGAATTGGCCTTTACATTGGTTGCCATTCCCTACTTTCCTGGAGCATCTGGGTTCGGGTTAAACAGCGCAAAAGACAGCATCCTTTCAACAAGCATTTATTTTCTCCAGGCAGGAACCCAACGCGGATAGGGCTAAGCAATGTTTATAATGAAACGGGCGTCGCCTGAACCGGTGAAGGACATTTAATCAACCGCATCAATCGCGGTTTGATCAGCAAATAGAGCACAACAAGCGGTACCAGGATAACCAAAGCCAATAAATAGGCAGGCATTACCGGTAACAGGCCAATCACTAAAACACTGATAATGACCTGAACGACAGCATAGATAGAAGTAACCGTCAAATGTGACCAGCCTACCTCATTGGCCAACAGCTGAAAAAGATGTATCCGGTGCGGCTCAAAAATATTTTCTTTACGCAGAAGACGATGGACGATTGTCAACACCGAATCAATGCCATAAACGGAAAGAAAAAGTATATAGCCCCAACTACCGCCATTCATCACCAATTTAAGCATCAGAAATACTATCCAAAACGCCATGGAAATACTGCCGACATCCCCGGCAAAGCATTTGGCTTTGATTCGGAAGTTATAATACAGAAATACCAAGCAGGCCAGCATCGGAAACCATATTAAATCCGGGAAAACGAAATGGATGAGATATAAATTGACATATTGCAGGCTACCCAGAACCACCAGGCTATATAATCCCGTAATGCCGTTGATGCCATCCATAAAATTATAGGCGTTAATAATCCCGACAGCCAGCACGAATAAAGGAACGATAGCCAAGAGGGGGCATTGCTCAAAGACATGGAGCTTATAAAACAACACACTGACGGCCAGGAACTGAACCAGGATACGCAACCGCCTGGAAAGAGAAATGCGGTCGTCCACGAAACTGATCCCGCCAATTAAAAGGGCAGCCAGGGTGGGCAGCGTATCTTGGGGAAAATGAAATCCCCAGGCAATAATGATGGCGACTAAAAAAATAATACCGGCACCACGGATAGTAAAAGAACGGTGAGAACTACGGTCATTAGGCTTGTCGATGATCCGGTAATGCATAGCAATCCGGAAATAAACCATTAAACTTATAAATAGAAAAACAAGGACTAATAAGTAAACCATCACCTCTGCAGGATATCATGCGAAGTTAGGATTTATTTTGATAATATACCTGACGATTTCATGACAAACAAGAAAGCCTATGGCTAATGTATATCTATTCTACCGCCCAGGTATTTCAGCATAGATTGAGCCATTTCCCTGTTGATATTGCTCCGGTTAAATTGCTCAATAAAAGCCGTTCTTTTTTCATTTTTATAAGTATAATTCTTGAGCAGGCTAACCATCTCCCGGACATCACCGGGCATAAACAAGATCCTGTTAGTAATATTATTCTTGATAAATTGATGAGCGAAACCGGCAACACCGGCAATGATAGGCTTATCAAAAGCGCCAAGCTCAAAGACTTTGGACGGCAGCACTTTCTTGAAGGCTTCGTAATCATTTAAATGGATCATCAGAAAATCAGCCATTTGATATTTCTCCAACAGTTCTTTCCGGGGAACGGGCGGCAGGATAGATACGTTTGTCACACCTTTCTGACGAATGGCCTCAAGCAGTTTTTGTTTTGCGCCGCCATCACCAATAATGATAAATGAAAAGCCCGGTCCCAATGCCTTTGCCGCGCCGGGAATAATTTTATGCAAGCCCTGCCCTTCTCCAATATTACCGGCATACATAATGGTCCTCTTAGCATTATGATTTTGCCCGGATGATGGCAGATCCAGGAACACATCATCAATGCCGTTAGGAAAATTAGAATAGCAAGCTTTCGAATACTCCTGAAAATAGGATTTAAACCCTCCTGAAATTAAATTAATATGGGCGGCATAGTTAAAGACTTTCCGTTCAATTTGCTTCAGAAAAGGTAAAACGCTGATTTTGATCAATTTATTTTTCAGGACTTCTTTCATGGTATCATAAAAGATGTCCCTGATGTCCAAATAAAGGGGAATGCCCTGCTTTTTGGCAATGGAATACCCTAAATATGCTGAAAAAAATCTTGATGAAGACACTACCACCAGGTCATATTTCCGCTTGCCGGCAAGCTGTCGAACCTTCGAATAATAAGTTCTGTAAGCTAACACCTGATCGGTCATGCCATTATGATGCAAGGGGACGGCAATTCGCCTGACCGTACAATTACCATGGTTTTCCCGCGCAGAGGCCTCGGCTTCAAAGGTGCTGTAGCGATTAGGCATCGTTGTAAAAACATCAATCACCGCTTTTCCTTGAGCCTGTCTGGCCAGCTCCCGAACCAAAGAGGTATTGCGAAAGGAGCCTGCGCTCAAATCAGGTTCGAAATAAAAAGTCAGGTATAAAATTCGCTTCATCAAAATATAATCATTCAACCGAAAAAGAAACCTTTGAGGCTAATTCCCGTTCAAAGGTAACCGCCAGGCCTTTAGCGGGAACCCTGACACCAAAATGCGGCGCAAATTTATAATCAAATCCATTGATTCTGCAATTTCCCTCAAATTCGATCATGCCATGTCCGAAGGACACTTTATTGTTATCAATAAATTCAATATTAATACCCGGATGAAAATGAAATCTTGCTGTGCCGTTATCGTTTACCAAATCCGTTATTAAAATGGCATTTTGCTTTTTTTCAAATATCCGCCGGTGTTCGGTCTTCGAAAAACGGAAGCCGTTATGCGCTGCATCCAGACGACTTTGAGTTTCCGAGATAATACGCACACCGGCTTGCCTCGCCATTCTAAAGTCCCCCCATATCTCGCTTTGCTCCAGCTCATCAACCTGGACTGTATTGTGTGCAGCCGTACTTTTTTCCGCCAGCCTGATCTTTGAGTTCCCCCCATATATTGATGTTCCGGTATCTACAAAAACCGGGTATCCTTTGATGTTTAAAACAAAGCTTAAGGCATCACAATGCGCATGGCCCGGCTGATATTTGGGGCCGGGCCGGCCGGCATCTATAAACATCTCCCAATCTACATCAGCCCATTTTCGATATCCTGATTCTTTTAATGCGCAAGCATCCTGAACAATGCCCATCCGCCGGGCATAGGCGGCAAGAGCAACAGGCATTGGCGCTATACCATTAGCCGCATCATTAAATAAAGGAAATGAGCCGTCTGAAAAGCACATATTCTCCATCCAGGCCAGCATTTTAGAAGCCGTATGTTCCAATAACGGAAGAATTGCTTTCCCCTTCACGGCCGGGCATGACCTGCCAACATTAATGGCATCCAACAACCGGTAGAGCATTAATTGATGATACATGGGACTAAGCTCAAAATGTCCTCCATCCGGTAATACCTGTTCCTTTAACTGCGTTCGGAGCAGCTGACTACCTTTATACAACAGCGAACCATCCGACAGGTAGCAACCCGAAATATATAACGCAAAAGCGTTTTCCAATAGATGGTTGCCCAGAATATGAAACTCTAGCTTAGACTGTAATTCTTTTGCCTGCCCGTGAAGCGCCAGAAGGTATTTAAAATCAGGCGGATTATTTTGCCGGATAAAGAAGCGGATCCAAAAAATCAGACGCAGGCTGATAGGATAGGGATCATGAGCAATTTTTAACTGCTCATATCGTTCAAGAAATCGGTCTATAAGCTTAAAACCCAAGTCGCTATCCATATTTTCCTGAACCAGGAATTCAAAATAATTGAGATTATAGGCCCATAACAGCCCATGGCCAGCGAAATCCCAACCGACCTCATTGCTGAAGATATGCGTTTGATTCAAGAATCGAAAGGCCAAACCTCCCTGCCATAAATCAACTGAAGGAACAGAAGGCGTCCAGCCGGTAATCTGACCCGCCTGCTGCTTATTCAGCTCTTCTTTGCTCACTTGACGGCCAAAATTCCTTAAGACAGGCAACCGGTAATGAATTTGAGGCCATTTAAGATTACGGATAGTATGGAAATATAAGGGCAGGTTCAAGCTGGATGGTTTTCTCAATTAATCACAGAGGTTTATTTAGGAACGTAACTATTGCGGGTCCGGACAATATTTAAAAATTACACTCCGACGGAAACGCCTCTTTGGGAAAGCGGGGCCAGGTCATTTGAAATCGCCAATAAGGCCGTAACGATCCTTTCCGCACAATGCCCATCCCAAAGCGGGATCGGCTGTGCCTGCTTCCATTCCCCTGAGAACAGCCTTTCCATTGCCAGTCGAATAGCGCCAGGATCGGTACCCAGCAATTCATTTGTGCCTAAGGTGATGGTTTCCGGGCGTTCGGTATTATCCCTCAGTGTCATACAAGGCACATTCATAATGCTGGTTTCTTCGGTAATGCCGCCGGAATCGGTAAGAACAGCCTTGGCGTGTGCCACCAAATAATTGAACTCCAGATAGCCTAAGGGTTCTATTTTGTGCAGGCGAGGATGATCGATACCTAAATTGGAAAGGATTTTTGCCGTGCGCGGATGCACCGGGAACACTAAGGGCAATGGATCAGATGATGCAATAATTTCATCCATCAGGACTTTCAGCTTGTTCTCTTCATCCACGTTTGCCGGTCGGTGGAGGGTCATAACCAGATATTCTTTGTCCTTTAAGCCCAGCTCCTGCCATATTTCCGGCTGGCGGAAACGGGACCGGTTTTTCATCAAAGTATCAATCATCGTATTGCCTACAAAGAAAATCCTGTTATCAGGAATGCCGGCTTTCCTGAGATTTTCATTGGCCATACCGGAAGTGGTAAAGAAATAATCGGTAATACTATCGGTAACCATACGGTTGATCTCTTCCGGCATCGTCAGGTCGTTGGAACGGATACCGGCTTCCACATGCGCCACTTTCGTATTGAGCTTCTTAGCCACGATGGAACAAGCCAGAGTAGAAGTCACATCACCGACCACAAGCACAATATCGGCCGGGTGTTCCTGAAGCTCCTTTTCAAACGCCACCATAATATTGCCAGCCTGTTCCGCCTGGGAGCCACCACCACAATTCAGATTGGCATCCGGCACAGGAATGTTCAATTCCTCAAAAAAACTGCCGCTCATATTTTTGTCATAATGCTGACCGGTATGAATAAGGCGGTAATGAATATTTTGGCCTTTTGACGCCTCGGTTTTTATAGCTTCAATGATAGGCGCAATTTTCATAAAATTCGGGCGTGCTCCCGCAATAATGGATATGTTCATGAACTGCTTTTATTAAAAATTAATTACAGCAAAAGTACATTATATTTTTACTGGAGGTCAAAAAGAGGATTATTACAAAAACACCTGACAGCCCCTTGAAGACCTCAGGGTACACCTCAAGACTTCCGGAATACTACCATTTGATGATCTACAAAATGGATCTGTAAACATTTTGTAGATCATCAAATGCATTCTCAATTTTTACGTCATCACTGACTGCCTTTATATTATTGCTATTTAAAAAATCTTCCAGATCCTTAACATCAGGAGAAATAAGGGTTACACCTCTAGGACGGGACACTACGTTTGTGGCAATAACAGGTTTTCTTAAAGACAAGGCCTCTCTTACAGAAACAGAGTCACCATCCGTCGTTGTAAATCTAAGCATTGCATCAGAAAGCTTTATTATGGCATTAAAGTCATGAGGCTCTGTAATAAGAATGATATTGCGGCCCACAGATACATTCTGACTCTTTAAATAAGAGTTGTATTTCCCTGATGGATCAGAAATAATAAGTCCTTTTTGAGGTTGGCTATTAAAAACAGCAATTACGTCTGTAATTTGATAAATTTCTTTCCCGTTGGCATCAAATCCCACATAAGACGCATTTGTGCAAAATATTTGTTTACAGTTCTTCTTTAAAATTTCTATCAGATCAATATATTGTTCTTGCAAGGGCGTAATTGCTTTTACCGGAATAAATGCTGTAATTAATAAAGCTTTTTTATTGAACCTTTTAGCAATAGACAGGCTGTTTTCATTTAACACGATAGGAAGAAAACAATACCTGGCGGTCAGGCAATCCAACCAATTCTTAAACCGCCCATATCGCCCCAGATTACCATGAAAAGTCACCAAAAGCCTTTTCCTGAATAAAAAACAAAAAGCACTTATTAAAAATCTGAGGTATGGATTTGAAGAATGTAAATGAATGTTTTTATAAACAAGGCAATCAGATAAAATTCGGATTTTAGACGTTTTCTTTATATCCGCAAATACCCAGTCAAAGCTTGTATACATCAATTGCTCACAAAGTCTTTTGACATGTATGGTCACTCCTCCAATCGGTGGTGGCTGGACACCTAATATTAGAATTTTATTTCCGCCCATCTATAATGATTAAATTGTTTCATTAACATCAGAATCAACTTTAAAAGCCTTTTACTTTTATTCCCTGCAACATCTCTTGTTTCACTTCCTCTGCCTTATTGCTATCATGAGAACTATTCAATACGGTATTGACAAGTTTTAAGGTGTTCGCTCTTCCAAAATATTGTTCATATATCCTTATGACCTGATAATCCTCCAGTCCCAATTTAAAAGCTTCCCAACGGCGGCTGGAAATGATGTTCCCTGAAGGGCTGTTATAGATAACGGTATAATCCTTGGGGTAATTGTCAAATGTAGAGGATACAAAAGTCCTGGATTTATTACCGGCATAATTCCAGAACCCGATTCCGGATACATTGTTCCTGTAAGCCTGCCAAGCCATCAGGCGATAGCTCTGATAAGACGGTAAAGACCGGGAGGCACCCAGTATGGCATATGTCCACTTTTGCGTATGGCTGTTTTGATATTTGCCCACTAATCCGGTACCGCTATAAAATTGTGCAATATCCAAATAATTAAATAAAGCATCTGCCGCGGCTTTATTTAAAATAGTGGCAAAAAACCGTGCTTCAGGCTTTACCGGCTTTAACCAGGCCATCATTTGCCTGAAGTCCTGAATATCTGCCGGGTTCTTGATTTCATCATAGGGATATAGATAAATATCAGACCCTTTAAAGCCCATCGATCTGGCAACGGTCATAATTTTACTGTACCAGAGTAAAAATGCCGATTTCCATGGTGTGCTTAAAAATGCCATCCGTTGCGTCCCTAGCTTATTTCCGGCTTGAGCATAGTTCATAAAAAGCAATATCTTGCCGTCCCTGGGCAGATAATTCAAATAATCCTTAAGGCGACTTAAATCCGTTGCGTTAATATTGGGCAAAACAGCTGGCGGCACTACGAAAGTATTGATATGGTGCCGCCGCATATCAGATACTGCTTTTGCTTCAATGCCTTTCAGCATCGGATAATTCAGATAGCCCCAGTTTACGGCATTTAATGTTTTGGGGACCGGCTTATTAATAACCTGAACGGATGCCTCTCCTTTTATGGAATAGCTGCCTGAGCTGATGCGCCATTCCCATCGCCCGCTATTGCTTATATTATTAATTGAAAATAGGTATAGCTGGCTTTTCCCGGGAAGCAGAGTATCGGTTCCGGATACGGGTATTAAAGGATCGGCAATGTAAAAGCCATCTTTATTGCCGATGTTGAGGACCTTATAAAACCGTAACCTGCCGTTGGGTGAAAGGAAAGTATAAGCCCGCGCCTGACGTTCCGCATTTGTTAGGGTAAACGCCCCAAATACACTTCCACCGGTCAGTACCAGTTGTGAATAGTTAAGGCTGGTCCGGTTTGTGCTCGGGAAATATTTTGTAGAGATCGTCCCCCATGCTCCCGAGTTTTGAACGACAAAAGGCGTATGAAATTTTGATCTGAGCTTCTGGAGTTCTTGTTGTTCACCTATGGTCTGAGTTGATCGTGATCGTACCATGTTCCCACCGGCATCCTGGTTCTTCTTGACTGAGGCCACCAATTCCTGTTCCTCTTTTTGAAGCCCGTCAGTAAAACTCTTCATTTGCTTTTGCAGATAGCTTTGGCCCGAAAGCGCTACACCGTTTTTGCCAGATTTGACGACTTTAATTTCGTCACAAAAGAAAAACCGGTACTGGCCTTCAGGATATATGGCGAAAGTGACATAACGTGCCTTTTTATCGATGCTGTTCAACTGAAATTGTCCCCTTTCATCGCCCCGAACACCTTTTGACGTATGAGCCAAAGCCAATTTTCCCTGGTAATAATAGTGCTGTTTATCGTTACTCAAAAACACATAAACACCCTTAGGAAAATAAACGTCCGCCCCTTCACCCTGTGCGGTATTTAAGGTCACAGCGCCAATGGGCTGTAAAGTTTGCAAATCAATTGTAATCTCTATAAACTGGCGGTTTTGCCAGCCGACAGCAGATTGTTGCGTCCAGAACACGCTACCGGTCCTGACATTCAACCCGTCAGTAAGCTCCGTTTTATCCGCTTCATTAGTAGAAAGCTTATAATTGGGCTGTTCGGAAAATTGATAACTTTTATGAAGGGATAGGTTCTGCTGGCTATAGGTACAACTGCAAAAAACGATTAATAAAAAGGCAGACAAGCTCAAGATTTTGTTTATCAAACTTATATTTTCCATTGAAATTCCATTTAATAAATTAACGGCCTGAAACCCATGGCAAAGGTAAGGCATTCAGAAGAAGGCGCTGAACGTAACATCATCCGCAAAATCCGAATAGCGCTACTCGTTCGATATAAGCTCTTGGTAAAGCTCACTATATTTATCGGCACAATTTACCATTGAATACCTTTCCTCATATAATGCCTTACTTAGATCCCGCAATTCAGCATAACGGCTATCCCTTAACCCGTAACCCCATTTTAAAGTATTGTAATAGGACCCGGTATCCGTAGCTTCCGAAAGCAAGGACGCATCGATATCGTTTAAAACTTCCGGGATACCGCCGACTGGTGTACAAACGGGAACAGCACCTACGGCCATCGCTTCAATAAGCGATATGGGCATGCCTTCAAATGTCGAGGATAAGCAGAAAAAGTCTGAGGCATACAAATAATCCGTGGCATTGGTTTTTTCGCCCAGCACGTAAACGCCAATCCCTGATCGTGCAAAAGCTTCCAGTCCTGATTGAATTTGCCGGCTCTCTGCCGTGTTCCGACCACCACCTATAAACAACAATATAGCATTAGCATGGTCCATTGTTATGAGACGGCTGAAAGCTTCCGCCAGCATCAATTGATTTTTTTGCGGCTCCATTCTGCCGATATGCAGAAAAACTTTAGTGTCGTCATTCCTTTTATAGCCGGTAAGTTCCTCTTTAACCTGCTGAATTCCAGAAGAAGGTTTTGGAAATGAGCGGCCATTTTTTATTAAGGCAGCGGCCGAATTTTTGTAGGCCATCATAAAGCTGTGATAACTTTCGTCAGAAATCGCTACCGGCACCATCTTCCCGGAATTAAAGAAAAATTGTCTGGCCCTTCTCATCCTGGCGTTAGGACACTCTCTGAAAGCATCGTTATGAATGGTATGGACGACCGGGATCTTGCCTAAAAAAGGCAGGACAGGCAACAGGTAATTAATACTCCGGAGGTGGTTGTGAATGATGTCCGGCTTTATCTTCTTTATGATCCTGAATAACCGGAAAGCAATGGTTTTATCCAACCCCGGTTGCTTATTTAATGAAAATGACACCACTTTACCGGATAAATCCTTCCTGAAAATATCTTCCTCCCTGGGGTTATACAATGTCAGTAAGCTAACGGAATGCGTTTTGGCCAGCTCATTGCTCAAATCTACTACAAAACGCTCGGCTCCGCCTCCGGAAATTGTCGGGATGATTTGTAAAATTTTCATTATTTCCTTTTAAATACAGCATTAATCAAAGCCACAGCATCCATTACTTTATCACAAAGTAAACGGCCAGCAGCAACACATACAGCCCTATGGCATAGAGGATCTCCTTTAGCCTAAAGACGCGGTTGTCAATGTAAAAGAAGCAAAGGTATATCATCGGATAAACCGCCATTAAACGTCTTGGATTGGCCTGGCCTACCGAGACCATTATAATATATAATAATGCCAGGCCAAAAGCATATTTGTACCGGGCAAAGAACGCGATTGTCCGTCTAAAATTGAACAACAACCGTAACCAGACATAAAACCAAAATAGCCCCGCAACGGCCTCGGGCACGAAAAATAGTTTTCTGACGACAGTCTGTTGTTTAACCATCCTAGCCCAAAAAGGGAAAGGATCGATCTGGCCAAAAGCCGATTTGGCCAGGTAGTTGAACGGGATGGGCAGCTTATTTAATTTCATTCCCAGCGATCCTGTATTGGCATAAACGCCGGCTCTTCCCTGATAGATATCGGCAGTTGCTGTAGCGGTATCAATTATGGTGCTGATCCCACCAATCCAATAGATCAAATACGCCAGGCACAGGATAGCAAAAAATATCATCGCTATTTTATATTTCCCCCCAGACTGTATCGACCATGCTGCAATAAAAGCCAAAAAGAATAGGCCATTTTCTATACGGATAAAATAAGCTGCGACGCCCAAAATCATCAGGATAATATATTTCTTTATGCTCACACCATTGCCCGTAATAATATATATGCCTATTGCATAAATCAAGGCAATATGGATATCCCGCATTAAGCCAACGGAATAAAATAAAACAACAGAAAGCGTTCCATAGGCAATGGAGGCGGTAAAGCTTTTCCCATAATTCTCAGAAAGCCGGCAGCAAAGCAAATACACCACCCCAGGTACAAAGCAACCCACAAAGGCAACATTCAGCTTTAAAAATAACACGCCCCAATAAGGACTGAGATCAATAGTTTTATATATCGTTCCATTAATAGCCGCAAAAAGTGGAAAACCTGAATTTTTAAAATCGGAAAAAACAGTTATCCAAATACCGGAATAGTGATATTTTTTTAGGTCAAAGGCGGATCCTAAAAAAGTATGTTCATCAACATCTACATAAGTGTCCAGGAATGGATCCTGGATCAATAAAAAATGGCTAAGGAGTATTATTATGGAATATAATACAAAGAAAAAGGTTATAATATAAAAGAAATGAAGCCTGAACTTTGAAGGCAGGCAAAAAGTTATGACAACAAGAAACAAGCTATATATCAACCCTCCCGTAAAAAACCACCAACTAAAGGAAAATACAGATATTAAACCAAATAAAAGGACTATCAGGAATACCGGAAATCCATTGAACTTATTTTTACAACCAGCAGATGGATATATGCCAAGCTGAGACATTTAAAAATACTTTAGAGAGCAAGAAATACTTTACTTATCCGCGTTTTATTATTAGCCCAAGTCATTTCATTGGCATATTTGAACATATTTAAATAAATATCTCTGTCAGCCAGGGCATCTTTGATCTGGCCGCCTATCCCGTCATAATTGTCTTTAAGTATTACACCAATTTTTTTTTCTTTTACGACTTCCGAGTAATCGCCAATACCTTCCGTAATAATTGGAATTATTCCTTTTGAAAGGTATTCCAAGAATTTAACAGGAGACGCTACTTCATTAATGATGTTTCTTTCCCGTATCAAAAATCCAAAATCATATAATGCAAGTTCTTCCCCCAATCTATTTTGTTGTACATACCGGCAAGCTACGGTAACTTTAAACTTTTCTGCCAGTTCAGTAATATAAATCGTATCCTTTGTATAAAAAGTTAACGTTGAATTGAATTCTGCACTAATATTTTTATATATTCTAAAAATATCTTCAATGCATTGCCATTTAGATGTTCCTCCAACATACACAAAATTGATAATACCTTTAGGAGGCACCCCTATTACCGGCTCATAAGATGTAAAGCATGGTAAAATATTAATTTTACGATGAATTAAAAAAAGAGAATGTAGCTTTTCCGCTAAATTATTCGATACCGCATTTACCTGATGAGCAGAGCAATAGCAGATAAACTCGAGAATAAAAAGGGCGCATATATTAAGCAAGCCAACTTTCATATAAATTCCTTCATATCCCTGGATCGCCCGGAAATCATAGATATATTTGACCCTTCTTCCTGCCAGGACAATTCGTGTACGGAAATAATCAACAGCGCTTCTGCAATACACCATATCTCCATTATAAATTCTACGCCGATCTATACTCTTGCCTGAATAAAAATAATCTGCGCCCTCCAGGTCCGCATCTTTCTCTGGCACCCAGAGCTTGCAGCTATCTGCCTTGATATCATTTATTGTCTTTTTCAGGTTCAGCAATTGAGAATAATAAATTGAGTCCGGAAGCGACCGGGGCTTAATCAGATGTAACATAATCATTCATTTGGGGATCAATACCAAGCAGCCGTTAAAGCTCACATAAACAGCTTTATTGCCGCCAGCAAAGATAATACTCGATTAAAAGCGAAATATAAAATTTTAAATTTACATATTTAGAAAAATACAACTATAATTTATAAACTAATATTACATGCTATTATAAACCAATCAATTACAATACACCCTATAAAAATTAAACCTTACTTTTCTTCTTTATTTAAAAATCTGACAGGAACAACTTTATATACTTCTCCAATAAAACTTTTATTCCAAATGAGGTTTATAATTACATAAGTAGCTAAATAGCTAAGTATTCCGACTATTAAAAGCCAATAAGCATTCGCCACTGCTAAACAACAAAAATAAGGCACCACACTCGCAGCTATTGCAAGTATCCCCGATCTAGAGAATGAAAAAAGATACTCCTTGTAATTTGCATCACATAGAGGCTTAACAAAGAAATACCATGCTGGTAGAAGCAACACAATTAGTTTAAATATCGTCAATGACAAAGCCACTCCAAGCAAGCCCCAATGGCCACCCAACCAAATGGTAACAGGTAGGAAAATAAATATTATCAAATTCCAATAGAACCCTAAATCCGCTCTTCCCCTAGCCAATTGTAAAGAGCCCACAGGATTTCCGATACTATTACACAAAGCACCTACTGCCAACAGTTGTAAAATTGGCGTGGCCGATAACCATGCTGATCCAAACACAATAAAAATTAAGGGCTTAGCAAAAAGTACCATTAACATATATACCGGGGCATTAGTAGCCGTTAAAATATTTACTACTTTTAAATAAGTATTTCTCAACTTTATAAGGTCGTTTTGTACTTTGGCAAATACAGGAAATGCGACTTTTGTAATAATAGGATTCAATATTTGATAAGGTTTCATGGCCAATATTTTCGCGATATTATAAAGTCCTAATGCTTCCATACCTAATATCTTCCCTATTAAAATTGTATCAAAGTTACTATTGAAGTAATTAATCATCCTTTCTCCCATCTGGAATAAGCCAAATGAAAAAAAACCTTTATTTCTCAAGCTTTTATGTGAAAAAATAAAACTTGGACGATAATCTTTCATTCCCAGGATCAATAATAGAGTTACGGATGCCAAGGCACCTGACAGATTAGCGTATACTAAAGCATATACGCCAAACCCTTTATACGCCAAGATTACAGCAATAACTAATCCAATAGATTTACTGACAATATCCCTTACTGATAAAGATTTAAATCTTAGATCCCTTCTTAGCAATGCTTCAAATTGCTGCCCCCAAGGTAAAATCAAAAAGGAAACAGCTGTCCAATCTATAACTCCCCGCAATTCAGGTGTATCATAATACTGAGCAATAAATGGAGAAATTGAGATAATGACCAGAAAAATAGCGATTCCCATCATAGTATTTAACCAAAATAAAGTACTGAGCTGGAATTTATTGACACGCTGTTTATGAATAAGTGCATTGGACATCCCCATATCAATAAAGATCTGAGAAATCCCGATCACAAATAGCGCCATGGCCATCAATCCAAAATCAGTCTTGTCCAGATAACGGGTCAAAACCGCTACTTGAATCAACTGCATAAGAGAAGCTGCAACTGCGGAAACGGTCGTCCATTTGACACCGGATATGGCTTTATTTTTTAAATTTGTCAATTATGAAACAATATTTTCTATTAACGTATCCAATTTCCAGCGCTGATATTCTGCTCCGAAAATCTTTTTAGCTTTTTGCCTGTTGAAAAGAACATCATCCTTATCTAAACCTACTAAATTGTTGGCCTTGTTCAGGGAAGAAATTATAAATTTATTTTCTATAAGAAATTGATAAATAGTTGACTCTTCTCTTAAATAAATATGAGAACCATTCAAAAGTGCTTGTACGATATTACCCATTGCCTGTTGGCGCAAGTGGTTCATAACTACTATTTCGCAAGAATTAATCAGGATGTTATATTCATCATAAGCCATAAAATTCCGCAAGACTTTTACATTTTCTTTACCTAAGCATTCAGTTGCATACAGGGATACATGATCAGCTAAATCAGACTTACCATAACTTAGTGGAATAATAACTTTCCGGCCTGACAGATCTCTGTTTTTCAGCCAGTCTATCGCTTCCAAATGATTGTTTGTAAAAGAAGCAGAATTACCCAATAAAATATTCCGTCCTGTAATCTCAGGGAAATCGTCTTTATTTACTAAAGGGTTAATGAGATTGATATGAGCAGATTTCATTTTTCCTACATTATAATTTTTAACCAGAAAATTATAATCTCCAGGGACAACAGGGATCATATAATCAATACAACTAAAAGCTTTGATTATTTTAATCGAATCCTTTCGCCTATCAGCTAATAATGGAGCAACCGATTTCATCATCATTTTCAGCTTTCCTGTCAAGGATCTCTTATAGGAAAGATCTTTACTTAATTTTTTTGTTTTTGGCAATAAAAACATATTATGGAATCTCCCAAGACTAAATAAATCGCCGCCCCAGCAAAACCATATAACTGGCGTAGTTATTTCGTGATTCAATAAAAAATCAGCATCTTCTGTTCGTAAAAACTGAAGCACGATCAAATCAAAACAACTAATATCCTTTTCTTCACTTAAACATCCTACATAATGATTGCAATAATCCTTAAATAATAGTTTCTGCATTTCATTAAACTTATTATCATGCATTGGAATAGAGTGTAGGATTTGCAGCTCCTTTTTGGGTTTGTTCATTTATGCAAGTTTAATATTTGTCTTTGGAAAATTTGCGATTATTACCATAGGTGCTAGTCTCAAATATGAGGTCAAATCCCTTACAGTAATAAAAAATATAAGTCTAAATGGACGATTTAACCAAAACACAAAATTCGACGATGTATAGACAAAATTAAAGTGTATCTATAACCCTTCTTAAAATTAATGTTTCTGTTTTCTTTTCTCTATTGCAGAACCCCATTTTTTCATAAAAGTTAAGGGCTTTCGAGTTATTAATGTTTACTTCTAAATCGATGAAACAAATGTCACGATCTATGCAAATTAGAATTAATCGTTCTAAAAGTTCTTGCGCTATGCCCATGCGTGCATATAAAGGATTTACACTAATTGTCGTTATAAAAGCAAAGGAATAAATGGGATTTAAATAAAATGCAAGTAACGCGATAAATTTGTTATTGTTGTAGAACTCAATTCTTTTTGCCTTTTCATATATTTTATTGGCATAAACATATATATCTGTAATTGTACTCAATGCTGGCGTGAAATAGCCATCCATATATAAAAGATAATCTAAAATCTCCTCTTTAGTCGCTTTATTTATTTCTATCATATTATCATACTAAAATCAATATATCAAATATTTCACTATTATATAATTAGCCTAAGTCTTTAGTAAGATTAGATGGATTGTCTTAAGTCAATGCATCTCTGCAATAATATTTTATAATTACATTTATGGCAATTATTTATATCAATCAATGCCTTATAACGTCATGGCGACCGCTAAATTACTTTCACTTTGAAAAACTTCGAATAATCTTCCAAAATATAATTCATCTGTTCTCTATCACCAAACTTTAAAATTAAAGTCCCTACCGAATCATTAGCAGCCGAAAAGCCGTTTATTTTATCCCCCGGCTTTACCCACAAATCAATTTCCTTAACTAAATATTCTTGCTTTTCATCAATAACTAAGCGTTCAAATTGGCCATCTTTATTACTATAAAGAATAACCTCTGCCCAAAACTCATTAAACATGACTTGCCTGATCGGGTCAATTCGACTTCCTAAAGCAGCTTGTACCGCACGTTTAATCAAATCAACACCTGTCATTGACCGTACCATTTCAGCAAGCCGGTTTCCGCCACCACGAGGCGAGACTTCCATAATATAAGCTTTACTATTTACTGTCTCCCGCACCTCAACATTGTATAGCGAAGACTTCATACCGAGCAAAGTGATTAAACGTTGCAGTTCATTTGTTAAATATGACTGATTATCTTTTGAAATGCTTGCTGGCCAGCTAAAAGCAGATGGGGTGTATGGGTTAGGAGAATTTCTGTCAAATCTTTGCCCGGAATAGGAAACGAAGGAAAGGTTTCCATCTATTGAAAAACAATCACAATCGGAAGAAAAACCCTTGCTCTCTAGAAATTCTTCCATAATAAATTCTTTGGTATTTGAAAATTTCAACGCATATTTTATGGCTTCCCCTAATTCTTCCCAGCGAGCTACTTTTGAAACACCTTTACTTCCCGCTGCATCTACCGGTTTAACCATAACAGGAAATTCATATTTCTTAGCATGCAAAAGAGCTTTGTCCATATCCCTGAAACTTTTTGCCCAGGGAACATTAAAATTATGCTCTTTTAAAAATTGGCGAAAGAGGGCTTTGTTTTGTAAAATTTCAACAGATCTGACTGGTCCGGGAGTCGGCAAACCCATCTTATCGGCCACATATGCTGCTGTCACAACACCCGGATCAACCGCAAAAGACATAATTCCGTCAATTTTAAGCCGCTTGGCCAAATCCAAAACGGCTTCTTTATCCACGATACTTATATTATGATATTCATCAGAATAAATATGGGCAATATTGTCCGGTAAATAATCGCAAGTAATCACATAATGTCCCAAATCTTTAGCGGCATTAATAACGGGGATTAAATACCGTAATCCTCCAAGTAATAAAAGCTTTTTCATAAGGAGCCACATTCAGCTTTTTGACAAAACAGATTAACAAAATTATTAGAACTCACTCTCAAA
Organism: Edaphocola sp.; assembly: GCA_035708205.1. Classification (GTDB taxonomy): domain Bacteria; phylum Bacteroidota; class Bacteroidia; order Chitinophagales; family Chitinophagaceae; genus DASSSY01. The sequence goes on along the minus strand of DASSSY010000004.1, from coordinate 317,891 downwards.
TTCAATTGCACACAAAATTATTTTGCATATTGTGTCAACTGCTTCCAATGAAAGGTCACAATATAAGGGAAGGCATAGGACACGCTTAGAAATATCTTCAGTTATCAACATTGATTTTTCCTCTACATATGGCAAAGTCCTAGCTAATGAAGGATAAAAATACCTGCGGGCAAATATTTCATGCTCAGCTAATTTTTTCATGCACAATTCCACAGTGGCCTCTGAGCCTAAGACGATTGGATAATAGGCATAATTCTTCGTTGCCTGTTGATGCCATGCAGGGGCAAAGATATTCATATTTAAAAGGTGCTCATCGTAACGTTCTGTCAACTGTCGACGCTTTTCATTAATAGCTGCCAAATACTTTAAGTTAACAAGCCCCATAGCAGCATGAAATTCAGAATTTTTTCCGTTAATGCCAAGCTCATCAAAAGCAACAGGACCAGCAAATCCAAAATTACGCATAGACGCAATTTTTTTAGAATCCTCTTCGCTCTTCGTCACGATAAAACCTCCTTCTACAGAATGGTAAAGTTTTGTCGCATGCAAGCTACAAATAGAAATATCGCCAAACTCAAAAACCGATTTGCCATTAATAGTCACGCCAAAGGCGTGTGCGCCATCGTAAATCACTTTTAAATTGTACCTGTCTGCTATTTGCTGAATAGCATCAACATCGCAAGGGTTACCATAAACATGAGTTGCCAGAATAGCCGATGTCTTTTGAGTAATGGCAGCTTCAATCTTACTGGGATCAATATTTAATGTGTCCTTGTCAATATCAACAAATACGGGTTGACAGCCTTCCCACACAATACTACTGGTCGTTGCCACAAATGAAAAGGGAGTAGTTATAATTTCGTCTTTAAGATCCAAAGCTTTTATAGCTAACTGAAGAGCGATAGTGCCATTGGTTACAAAAAGTAAATTAGAAACATGCAGATATTCTTTCAATTTCTCTTCCAATTCATTAGCCATGGGCCCCATATTGGTTAACCACTGGCTTTCCCAAACCCTGCGAAGAAATTTTGTATATTCTTCCATTGGCGGAAGAAACGGCTTTGTTACGGGGATCATTATTTCTTATTTTTAAAGACAATTCTATGGTTAATTTTGCAGCCTTTAATATAAATGTTTACTATTCTTGCATAAATTTATGCCATAGACTAAAGCTCTTACACCAATACTTCCTATATATTTCATCTATGAAATTAGCCTCGCTACAATATTTCCAATACTTTTCCAGGCATAAAGAACACCTTACAGCCTCCCGTCTACCAATGCCCGGTTTAAGCAAGCTTTAGTATCAAATAACACGGCATTGTCTTTCTTCAGCTTTGCAAAATCCATACTCAAAAATTCACTATGGGCCACAGCTACCACAATGCCGTCATATTTTTTATCATGATCCAGCCGGTTAATGATATCCAGGCCATATTCGTGTTTCACTTCCCGGGCATCCGCCCAGGGATCGTAGATCTCCACATCCAAACCAAAAGATAATAGCTCCTGATAGATATCCACCACTTTCGTATTGCGTACATCAGGACAATTTTCTTTAAAGGTAAAGCCCATAATTAAGATCTTGGCGCCTTTGATCTTATGTCCCTTATGGATCATCAGCTTGACCACCTTATCGGCTACAAACATCCCCATATTATCATTGACCCTCCTGCCGGAAAGAATGACCTGCGGATGATAGCCTAATGCCTGCGCCTTATGCGCCAGGTAATAAGGGTCCACGCCAATACAATGGCCACCAACCAAACCCGGCTTATATTTCAGGAAATTCCATTTTGTCCCGGCCGCCTCGATGACATCAGAAGTATCAATACCAATGCGGTCAAAGATCAAGGCCAGTTCATTGACAAAGGAAATATTAATATCCCGTTGCGCGTTTTCAATGGCTTTCGACGCTTCGGCAACCTTCATGCTGGGCGCCTTATGGGTGCCGGCAGCGATAATGCTTGCATAAAGATCGTTTACCCTTTCGGCAATCCAAGGTGTGCTTCCGGAAGTCACCTTCTTAATCTTGGTTAACGTATTCACCTTATCTCCCGGGTTAATCCGCTCTGGCGAATAGCCACAATAAAAGTCCTGATTAAAGCTTAAGCCCGAGGCCTTTTCCAAGGCCGGTACACAAACCTCTTCGGTACAGCCCGGATAAACGGTAGATTCATAGATCACCAGGTCGCCCTTTTTCAGAACCTTCCCCAACATTTCGGAAGCTTTGATCAAAGGGGTCAGATCGGGAGCCTTAAACTGGTCAATAGGCGTCGGAACCGTAACGATAAAGACATTGCAGCTCTTTAAGTCCTCAGTATCCGAAGAAAAATGCAGACCGGCGTTTTTTCCCGAAGAAAATTCCTGCATAACCTGCTTCATCGCCGCCAGGTCCGCTTCCAAAGTCCGGTCTTCCCCCCGGCTCAGCTCCCGGACCCTTCCGGCGTTAATATCAAAGCCCAGAACAGGATATTTCCTGGCAAATTCTATGGCCAGCGGTAACCCGACATAGCCCAGACCGATAATGGCGATCTTATCTAACGAAATTAATTTGGATTGCATTAAAAAATTATTTCTCTAAAACGTTACGGTAAACCCTCCGGCAGATTAGAAGCATCAAAGCTAAAATAACAAAGATAATCCCGAACAGGCATACTGCCTTAACATACCCCCAATGAATGACGCCTAGGGGCAACGCCGGGGCATCCACTACCTGGATCAAAGGCGTTTCCTTAGCTAAAGCTACTTTTGCCATTTCCAATTGCTGCACCATTGTGGTATAAATGGCCGAATTGACCTGGACGTCCACAATCTCACGCTGTGGCTTTACCTGCAATGCCCTAAGCATTGGATTAGCATTGGGTACGGCATCCGCGGCGTTTGCCGCATGGCGCATGGACGTCCCCATATTCCTATTAAACTCATCCACCTTCTTCTGCAGCACAGCCACCTGCTCCTGCTCTTTTTTAGTCTTTGTATTGATATAAAAATCATTGACCAATGCCACAATTTTATTGGCAAAGGCAAAAGAAAAAAGCTCATCCCGGGAGACAAAGGTTACACCAACAATACCAACTGTATTGTTCTCATTAGATACCTGGATATACTTGCTCCTTATTTGCGAGATGGCAATGCTTAAAAGTTGTCCCTGTGCGCGGGATAATTGCGGCCGGTTGAGCACTTTATCGGGAAATCCATGATAGCCTTTATCGCCTTCCCTTAACTTATTATCGGCATCTTGCAGATTTCCGTCAATTTGTAACAGCCAATTGACAAGAATAATCTTTTTCCCATCTTTACTGACCGTATCCAGCAAGGTTTTACCAAGCATACGGTCAGAGGTGTAAAGCCATATAATATTATCTCCGGAAAATAAGCTACCATCCCCTGACCCGCCTCCCAAGACATTGGACAACCCTGCCAAAGCACCTAAAGCCTGGCCATTCTGGCTGTCATCATCCAGTACAAAGGTTGTTTTGGCGACATATTTTCTTGGAGAAAAATAGCTGTAAGCGATGCCCGCCAAGCCTCCCACTAATAAAGCAATGGCCAAAATCTTCCATTGCAATAATAAATAATGCAGCCATTCCCTGACGGAGAGAAGGACGTCCTTTAGACTCACGTCATCATGGGAAGGACCGGATGGCTTATCGGTATCCATGGGCATACAAAATGCGGATTAACAATTAGTTTGAGGCGCAAATTTCCAATTTTATATGGTAAATTAAAAATAATTTTCATCCACGGCCGTAAATACGTTGCTCAGCTTTTGCCCCGGGCTTCCTGGTGGATCCAGTCTTTTCGACGTAATACAAAATCACGGCCAAGGTATAGGCGCTTGACTTCTTCATCCGTGGCCAGATCTTCGGCCGTTCCCGAGCGCAGCAGCTTCCCTTCAAACATCAGGTAAGCCCGGTCTGTAATGGATAAGGTTTCCGTAACATTATGATCGGTGATGAGAATACCTATTTTCTTGTATTTAAGCCTGGCCACGATACCTTGAATATCCTCAACAGCAATAGGATCGATACCTGCAAAGGGTTCATCCAATAAAATAAATTTGGGGTCAACGGCCAGGGCCCGGGCGATCTCCGTGCGCCGCCGCTCTCCGCCGCTCAGCACATCGCCATTGCTCTTCCGGACATGATTCAGGCGAAATTCGTCCAGTAAGCTTTCCAGCTTCACAGATTGTTCCTTACGCGTCAGCCGGGTCATCTCTAAAACCGCTTTAATATTATCCTCAACGGATAACTTCCGGAACACTGATGCTTCCTGAGGCAGGTAGCCAATGCCCAGTTGGGCCCTTTTGTACATCGGGAGCTTAGTGATATTCGTATCATTTAAATAGACATCACCGTCATCGGGCTTGACCAATCCCACGACCATATAGAAAGAAGTGGTTTTTCCTGCGCCATTCGGGCCAAGCAGGCCCACAATTTCTCCCTGCTCCACCCTTACAGAAACATGGTTCACAACCGTTCGGCCACCGTATCGCTTAACCAGATCGGAGGTATGAATTTCCAAACTCAAAGGCTATCATTTTTGTAGTAAGAAGCCACAAAAGTACAGTCTTTTTTGCAGCTTTAGGCATAGTTGATAAGGGAACAGGAATGACGGCCAGCGAGGTATTTCCTGATCAAAAAGAAGGCAAACCAATGACGCCCACGCCTACACCTTTAATGCCTGGCCATAAAATGCTTACGCTCAATGTTCCGGGGCGAGCATCTTTATTTATTGGCAACAGAATTCTTATTCTCTCCCGTCTGGCGATCAGCAGCGGGCAATTGATGCTGCAGGGTTTCTTCCAACGTGCTGCCCCGAAGGTTCCGGGCTATAATCTTACCGTCCGGGGCAATAAGGAAGTTCATCGGAATGGCATCAACACCATATTTTGAGGCTACTGAAGAGGCCCAACCCTGGAGATCGCTGGCCTGGGTCCAACTGAGGTTATCGCTCTTAACGGCATCCGCCCACTTGGACTTGTTATTGTCCAGAGAAAAGCTCAGGATGGTAAAATTCCGCGACTTAAAGGTATTATAAGCAGTCACCACATTAGGATTTTCGGCACGGCATGGCGGGCACCAGGATGCCCAGAAATCCAACAAGACATATTGCCCTCTGAAATCCTTTAAAGATACTTCCTGCCCGTTCAAGGCCTGAGCTTTAAAATCCGGCGCCACACTACCGATAGCCAGTCCTTTTTCAACAGATTTCAAACTGGCGATCTTGGCCTTGACCGCATTTTGAAAATCTAAAGCCAACGTGTTATTGACCCCCGGGAATCTTTGTGACAACTTATCGGCAAAATCGCTTAAAAAGGCCGCCTGGTCCGTGGTGAGCAAATTGCTGGCCGCATAAACGGCAACGGGAAGGCTCTTTGTAGAATCGGAATAATTTTTAATAAAGGTCATCAAAGACTGATTGACCCGGCTGATATCCAGTTCCACGATCTTCAACAAACTATCCGGAGCTTCTTTTTTCACCAGGCTGTCATGTGCCATGCGCAAGCCGATGATGCTTTGGCTGTATCGACTAAATTCATTATTAAATTTAGCCAGGCTGGCTGTCGCCGGCGATCCTTTGACCTGCAAATGGGCTAAATCATCCCAATCTGCGTCAATATTCATTTCCGGTCCATCAATAATGACCGTAAAGAAGCGCGAACCTAATTTAATGCTGTATAAACCCGGTTCCGTATATTTCCCAGACAGCTCAAAATGTCCTTTTTGATCGGAACGTGTGGAATCTACGAATATCGAGTTCTGAAACCCGATTTCCCGGATCATCACACCGGTCTCGGGCATCCCCTTAATATTAGCGGAAATATGGAATTTACTGCTTTTATCAGATTTGCAGGAAGCCAATCCGGCAAGGATCATTAAGATAATAGCAGAATAAAGCTGGTGACGGTTCATGGTGGTGTTTTCTAACCGGCAAAAGTAATTTTAATCGCCGGAATGCAGCGCCCTCTTATGCTAAAATAGAAATTAAATTCGGTTAAAATATTTCAAAAGAGATCCTTAGGATATCATGCCGGAACCGATCCCGTACGTTATCTTTGCGACATGGAAAATCACTTTGTGGATTACACCGAATTATTTCAATTTACCCAATCCGTTTTTATGAAAATGGGCTGCTCCGGCCAGGATGCCTTTCAGGCCGCCGATGTACTGCTTGCCGCCGACCTGTCGGGGATAGACAGCCATGGCGTGGCACGTTTAGAGGGCTATGCCAGGCTTTGGGAAGCCGGGCGTATCAATCCCCGGCCAGAAATTAAAATTATCCATGAAAGTCCTTCCACGGCAACCGTTGACGGTGATGCCGGCCTGGGCTTGGTGGTTGCGCCTTTTGCCATGAAGCTGGCCATAAACAAGGCTCAAACGGCCGGCACGGGTTGGGTGGCCGTTCAAAACAGCAATCATTTCGGCATTGCAGGTGCTCATGCTAAAATGGCCCTGCCAAACGACATGATTGGCCTTGCCATGACCAATGCCAGCGCTTTGGTTGCCCCTACCTTTGCAAAAGAAAGAATGCTGGGCACTAACCCTATTGCGGTGGCCATTCCCGCCGGTGAAGAGCCTCCCTTCTTAGCGGATATGGCCACTACAACCGTAGCGAACGGCAAACTGGAGATTTTGCAACGTGCCGGAAAAGATGCGCCCGAAGGCTGGGTGCAGGATGCCCAAGGGCAGCCTACCAAAAATGCCGCAATCTTACAACAAGGTGGGGCCTTGCTTCCTCTTGGCAGCGACAGGGCGCATAGCAGCCATAAAGGATATGCCCTCGGCAGCATCGTCGATATTTTTTCAGCAGTGCTGAGCGGTGCCGCCTATGGCCCCTGGGCCCCGCCATTCCCGGCATACGTTCCCCTGCCCCAGAATCCTCCCGGCAAAGGCTTGGGACATTTTCTCGGTGCCATGCGCATTGACGCCTTCCGCCCGGCGGACGATTTCAAGAAAAATATGGATTTATGGATCCGCCGGTTCCGGGAGGCACAACCGGCTTCGGCGCATCAAGAAGTCTTAATCCCGGGAGACCCCGAACGCCGGGCGGAAAAACAACGTAAAGTTCATGGCATTCCATTAGTGCCTAAGGTCCGTCAAAGCTTACAGGCATTGGCCGGACATTTCAGCATTGCCAATAGTGAATTTTTAAACTGATTCATTGACCGGTAGCCGGCAAATAATTGAAGCCTTCTGACACATGAAGAACAAAACGCTTAATCTCAACGGCCGTTTAATATGCCTTGAAAAGCCGGCAATCATGGGCATTCTGAATGCGACACCGGATTCTTTTTATAACCAGGGGCAAAACAGCCACCCGGGAGCGCTGTTAAAAACCGCCGAACAAATGGTCATTGATGGGGCTTCCATGTTAGATATCGGCGCCATAAGCTCAAGGCCCGGCGCCCGCCCTGTCCCCATTGAGGAAGAATGGCAACGGCTTGAAAAAGCTATCCAACTTATCAGGAAAGCGTTTCCTGAAATAGTGTTCTCCGTTGATACTTTTCGTGCTGAAATCGCCAGAAGAGCGGCATTTGAAGGCGTTGACCTGATCAATGATATCAGCGCGGGCGATATGGATCCGGATATGCTCAAAACCGTGGCCGGCTTAAACCTGCCATATATCGCCATGCACATGCAGGGCCGGCCGGAGACGATGCAAGATCAGCCCCGTTATACAAATGTCACCAGGGAAATACTGGATTATTTTATTCAAAAAATTTCTGTCATTGAACAAGCCGGTATCAAAGATATCATTATTGACCCCGGGTTTGGGTTTGGAAAGACCATTACCCAGAATTACCAGTTGCTCCTTTCCCTAAACCTGTTTTCTATTTTAGAGAAACCCGTTCTTGCCGGGGTGTCGCGAAAATCGATGATTTATAAAGTATTGGGTAATAATTCGGAAGAAGCGCTCAATGCCACGACAGCCTTAAATATCCTGGCGTTACAAAATGGCGCGGACATCCTGAGGGTGCATGACGTCAAAGAAGCTATCGAATGTGTGCAATTATGGGAATACGCTAAAATTTCCTCAATTGAACCCAATTTTTAATTCAAATTAAGATAATTGCTTATCTTCGGCTTCTTATTCTTTAATAAAAATTTTAGAGCCCAATGAAATTCCAGATCAAATCCATAGTGGCAGCTCTTGCTATAGCAGGTGTCTGCATATGCTCCGCAAAGCCATCCCTGGCACAAAAGACCGAAAGCCAGCAAAAACAGGCCACAGATACTTACCAGTCGCCGCATGAGCGCAATGCTGCGTTGGTTGGCAATTTTTTGAAAATAAATGATCAGACAGCAGCTTTTAACATGCTGAAGCAAATTAAAAACGGCTTCGCCGAAGAATTAGCCGTCACAAAGCGTCAAATACAGATGGCAAATCAATCCGGAGATGTCAAAACGGAGGAAAAGGCTACAAAATTCGACAAGGAACTTGGGGACATCTTTAATACTGTCATTCAAAAAAGCCGCAGCATAGGCAATTTTGATAAGAAAGCGGTAGATATGGCGCTTACAAAATATCTAACCCTGCAACATTAAGCCATAACCATTCCCGTTACTATTGTTACGCCCGCCAGCGGGATACAAGGATTTATATGGCGATTCCGGTATAAGCCTAATGCCCGTTCTTAATCAGACGGGCATTAGGCTTATACCGGAATAACAACGGATTCTGCTATCAATGTAACTCTTTGATAAAACATTTATTTAATGACAAGGACTTACAGTGCCTGTTTCAAATAATTTTACGCAAGCGGAAACGGCTTGTCCGTTTGAGGATGGAAAGGCCTTATTTAAAATGGGAATTATATTACCTTTACCGTTCTCATGGCTTACGAATATTTTGCTTTAATCACCTTTTTAGGTGCATTGGCTGCCGGTATTTTTGGCTCACTAACCGGCATGGGTGGCGGGGCGGTCATTATCCCCCTATTAACCTTGGGTCTTGGCGTAGACCTGCATTTGGCCATTGGCGCTTCTTTGGTAACCATTATTGCCACCTCGTCAGGGTCTGCGGCCGCCTATGTCAAAGAGGGCATGTCCAACGTCCGCATTGGCATGTTCCTGGAGATGGCCACGACCGTGGGCGCTATCGCAGGCGCTTTTCTATCGGCAATGCTACCGGCGGGTATCATTGCCATTGTTTTCGGGGTTATTCTTATCTTTTCCTCATTGCTTTCCATTCGAAAAAAAATGAACCATATCATTCCCCAAAAGGCCGGGACCTGGGGTCAGCGGCTGAAAATGGACAGCACATATAAGGAACAGGATGGCAGCGTTAAAGCCTATGGCGTTAAAAATGTTTTCGGTGGTTTTGCCATGATGAGTGTGGCCGGTTTAATGTCGGGATTGTTAGGTATCGGTTCAGGCTCATTAAAGGTTTTAGCTATGGACAATATCATGCGTATACCGTTTAAAGTTTCCACAACAACCAGCAATTTTATGATTGGTGTAACGGCAGCGGCCAGCGCCGTGGTCTACTTCCAGCATGGTTATATCAAAGCCGATATTGCCGCACCCGTAATGGTAGGCGTACTTTTGGGGGCTATGTTGGGATCTAAAATACTGATGAAGGCCAAGTCCGAATGGTTACGATGGTTTTTTGCCGTTGTCGTTTGCTACCTGGCCGCTCAAATGATTTATGAAGGCTTAAAGGGCACGCTTTAGCAGAAGGATTTTTTTCCTACTGGTTTAATTGTTTCACCCCATTCTCGATGGTTCGCTCATCCGTATTGAGGCTGGCGGAACAGCTCATCACTGAAAGGTAAGGCATTGTAATATTACACGTCAAAAAGGAAATGATTATCCTGCCCGATAAGTTGCCACAATGGGAATTACTATACATTATCATTAGCTTTTAACGTTTAATATTTTGTCTGATTATTTCATTTTTCTATATTTACAGAAATAAATTATAGATTATGACTACTTTCAAACAGATTATATGGGCTTCAGCCTTAGTGAGCGGCTGCTTCATGATGAACACTGCCTGTAATAACAACAGCCCGGCTGAGAATGGCGAACAGGCCACCGTTCAGCAAAAGATAGAACAGGTTAAAGACTCGGCCATGGACAAATCGGCGGCAGCTAAATCGGCTTTAGACCGGCAAATGGATTCACTAAATGCCCAGATTGACAAAGTAACGGCTGATATTAAAACCTATACCGGTGAGAAAAAAGCCGAAGCTCGGGTCCAATTGGATAAGCTGAATGAGCAAAAAATCAAATTGCAGGAGAAATTGGATGACCTGAAGAAAAAGGCACAGGAATTAAAAGACAAGGCCGTGGACAAGATGCAATCCGCCAAAGAAAAAGCACAAAACTAAAGGCTAAAAATCATAATCGGCGCAACTGGATTATGGTTTCATTACCTGATTATGCATTTTATTTTGCATGCTTGAATGATTGTCAATAAGTTTTTTATAACCATTATCCACCTGCGGGTGGATATTTTTTTGCCGTCTTTGAAAATCGATAAGCTATCTTCGTTAGGCTCTCATTTCTATAAACCATTAATAATACTTTTTATATGGCTACTCAAAAATCATTAAAAAATAAAGGGCGTGGACTCTCTTTTAACCGTTTTTACACCCAGGAGGGCAAAAGCGCTTTTGACCTGTTCGAGTATGACTACCGGGTATCCACCATCCGCAATCCCAATGGCGAAAAGGTATTTGAGATGAAAGATGTGGAAGTGCCCAAACACTGGTCCCAAATTGCTACAGATATTCTGGCGCAAAAATACTTCCGGAAAGCCGGTGTTCCTCAGCCGGATGGCAGCTTAGGCCGGGAGACATCCATTAAACAGGTCGCTCATCGTCTTGTGGAATGCTGGCGAAGCTGGGGATTAAAATATGGCTATTTTGCCAGTGAAAAAGACAGCCGGATATTTTATGATGAGCTGGTTTTTGCGATACTTAATCAATCGGCAGCGCCTAATTCACCACAGTGGTTTAATACCGGGTTATACAACAGCTATGGCATTGATGGCAAAGCCCAGGGGCATTATTTTGTTGACCCAGTAACAGGGAAAATGGCACGTTCTTCCAATGCCTATGAGCACCCGCAGCCACACGCCTGCTTTATTTTAAGCGTAGAAGACGATTTGGTTAATGAGGGCGGCATCATGGATTTGTGGACCCGTGAGGCCCGGATTTTTAAATATGGCAGCGGCGTGGGAACCAATTATTCCAATATCCGCGGCGAAGGCGAGTTATTAAGCGGCGGTGGTACATCAAGCGGCTTAATGAGCTTTTTGAAGATCGGCGACCGGGCGGCCGGCGCTATCAAAAGCGGCGGCACCACAAGACGGGCGGCAAAAATGGTTTGCCTGGACCTGGATCACCCTGAAATTGTGTCTTTCATTGACTGGAAAGTAGAAGAGGAAAAAAAAGTAGCGGCCCTGATCGCTGCCGGCTACCCTTCCGATTATGAGGGCGAAGCCTACCGCACGGTATCCGGACAAAACTCCAATAATTCCGTTCGCGTGCCCAACACTTTTTTCCGGAAATTAATCAATAATGACAACTGGGATTTAGTGGCCCGGACGGACGGGCATGTGATGCGCAGCCTGCCGGCCAAGGAACTGTGGGATAAAATCGCTTACGCCGCCTGGCGTTGCGCCGATCCCGGAACGCAATATGATACTACCATCAATGAATGGCATACCTGCCCCGAAGGCGGAAAGATCAGGGCATCCAACCCCTGTAGCGAATATATGTTCCTGGATAATACCGCCTGTAACCTGGCTTCGCTGAACCTCCGGCGGTTTTTCGATGAAAAAACAGGGTTATTTGATGTAGCGGGCTTTGAGCATATGGTTCGGCTGTGGACGGTTGTTTTGGAAATTTCGGTGCTGATGGCGCAATTCCCTTCCGAGGAAGTGGCGCAACTAAGTTATGACTACCGTACGCTTGGTCTGGGCTACGCCAACTTAGGCTCACTGTTGATGGTCAGCGGCATTCCTTATGACAGCGAGGCGGCCAGGGCTATTGCCAGCGCTATTACCGCAACGCTGACAGGCACTGCATACAGGACTTCGGCTGAAATGGCACAACATCTAGGTGCCTTTGCCCGTTTTAAAGAAAATAAACCACACATGCTGCGTGTGATGCGGAACCACCGGGCAGCCGCTTATGATGCCGCGGAGGCCTATGAAAGTTTAGAAATCAAGCCAATGGGAATCAATGCCAAATATTGTCCCGATTATTTGCTGCAGGCGGCAACAAAAGCCTGGGATGATGCCGTGCAAATGGGCGAAAAATACGGTTACCGGAACGCGCAGGCCACGGTTATCGCGCCTACCGGTACGATTGGCCTGGTCATGGATTGCGATACCACCGGTATTGAACCGGATTTTGCCTTAGTGAAATTTAAAAAACTGTCGGGAGGCGGATATTTCAAAATTATCAATCAGTCCATTCCTTCGGCGCTTGAAAAATTAGGCTATTCGGTAAAAGAAACAGAAGCCATTGTCAATTATGCCAAAGGTCACGGCCACTTCGCCGGGGCGCCGTTTATCAACCATCAGACGTTAAGCGAAAAAGGCTTTATCGCCGAAGAATTAAAGAAATTGGACAGAGCTGTTGCCAGCGCTTTTGATATCGGTTTCGTCTTCAATGTTTATACCCTTGGCGAGGAATGCCTCTTACGGCTTGGTTTCAGAGCAGAAGATTATTTCGCACCGGGCTTCAACCTTTTGGAAGCCCTTGGATTTTCCGAAGAAGAAATTGATGCGGCCAATGATTATGTTTGCGGTACGATGATGGTCGAAGGTGCGCCCTATTTAAAGCAGGAACACCTTCCGGTCTTTGACTGCGCCAATCGCTGCGGTAAAAAAGGACAACGGTTTATTCATCCACACGGTCATATCCGCATGATGGCGGCGACACAACCTTTTATCAGCGGCGCTATTTCCAAAACCATCAACCTGCCCAACGAGGCCACGGTTGAAGAAATCAAGGATTGCTATATGCTGAGCTGGGAATTAGGCATTAAGGCCTGCGCCCTTTATCGGGACGGCTCAAAACTCAGCCAGCCGCTGAGCAATAAGACCACGAAGAAAAAAGAGGAACCGGAAGCCGATAAACAAGAAGCGGAGCATACCATCACGGATCTGGGAAAGCTAACGGTCGAAGACTTGCTTGAAGAAGTGAACAAACGGGTACAAAACAGCCCGGATACCCAACTGAAACGGCAATTGTCACGCATAGTAGAACGTAAAACCCTGCCGGCAAAACGCAAAGGTTATACTTACAAATCGAAAGTAGGCGGGCAGCCCATGTTTGTGCGTACCGGCGAGTATGGCGACGGCACTTTGGGGGAGATCTTTATTGATATGGCCAAGGAAGGCGCCACCATGCGAAGCTTGCTCAATAGCTTTGCTATCGCCGTTTCCGTGGGTTTACAATATGGCGTTCCCCTAGAAGAATTTGTCGATAAATTCATCTTTACCCGTTTTGAGCCCAGTGGTGTTGTCGATCATCCGAATATCAAATCCGCGACTTCTGTTCTGGACTATGTTTTCCGTTTGCTGGCTTACGAATATTTAGACCGTGAGGACCTGGTACATGTCCCTGATCCGGCCAAACACCTATCGGAAAAAACAGAACAATCAATACCCCAAATCAGGATCATCTCCGCTTCAAAACCGGTAACCGGCAAAAAGGCCAACAAAGCTTTAGTGACCTCAGGCATGGACAATTCCGCTGAAATAAAAAAACTGATGGGAACCAGTGCGGATGCGCCGGCCTGTCGCAATTGCGGAAATATTACCCTGAGGAACGGCACTTGTTACATGTGCCCGAATTGCGGCACTACGACGGGTTGCAGCTAACCAGCAAACCTATTCCAAGAAAATGAGGCCACTTAAAAAGTGTGATGAGAATGACAAACAATGTAAGAGGTTGACCAAAAAAAACTCAGCCTCTTACAATATCCTTATCAAGCAGATCGGGCCAGCAGTTTCGCTTTGGGTCAAGCCGTTCTCAGCCATGTCTTCAGTTGTTCCACATAAAAACATCTGCCGGATCTGGAACCACAATACCTTTGAGCTCTTTTCCTTTAAGTGCAACCGTTTACTTGACTGGATGAAATGAATTATACAATGGTAGCATTGTTTTCCATTTCTTCTTCCCCTTTTTTGAGTGTTCCCGCTGTTCGGGATGTTAGCGCAGCGCGAACGGTTGATAAACGGGATTTAATCCCGATTATCTCAACTTCGGAATGCCCTGTGGAACATCCCGAACAGCCAATTAGACCATTGCCTGAAAGGGGAATGCCTTTCTATCCACCTCTCATTCCGACCAAAGATAAGCATCTCAATACCCTTTCAATGCCGATGCGCATGCAGCTATTTTTCATCCGGCGCTGACGATAACAAGGGCAAAATCACCTTACCGACGCAGGCGCTGGGCATTTGAATATGCAACATGACCGCCAGTGTTGCCGCGATATCGGTCATGTTTACCCGATCAAAAGTTTCACCCTTATGGATATGCCAGCCATACCAAATTAACGGAATATGAGTATCATAAGGGTTCCAGCTGCCATGCGTGGCCCCGGTCCGGCCATAACCACTATACCATTGAGGGTCCATGATGATTTGCAAGCTGCCACAGCGCCGGCGGTAATAGCCGTTCTTGATCATATCCAAAATGGCTTCCGGGGCCCGGCGCACATCGCCGTTCTCTAAATTGTAAACCGCCGTTACGCCGTGCTGATCTTCTAACCAGGACTGGATATCGCTTAGTAAAGCCTGCCGGTCAACCTTCTTCTCGGCTATGGCTTTGTTGTTCAAAAAAACCTGGTAATTATACAATGATTGGACCAGGCCACTATCCTGGTATCGCGCCGATAAAAACTGGTTCAGCTCCTGTTTTATTTCCTTAATCGAAACCGATTGGGCCGGGATATGATGATCCTGCATAAACAGGGCATTATGCGCCGCCCCGTGATCGGCCGTCAAAAAAATCAAATAGTTACCCTGCCCGACGGTTTTATCTAAAAACCTTAAAAATTGTGCCAGGTCTCTGTCCAGGCGCAGGTAAGTATCTTCCGTTTCTATGGCATTAGGACCGAACAGATGCCCGACGTAATCGGTCGCCGAAAAACTAACCGTCAGAAAATCTGTCGTGCTGTCTTTACCTAACGCTTCTCCCTGAATACAGCTTTCGGCCAATTGACGTAAAAGCGTGTTGGCAAAGGGGGTATAACGAATTGCCCCCTTATCGTTCCTGTTCTCTGCAGTGTCCGTATTATGAGGGAAAACCGGCCTTTCTTCCCAGGAGAACCGGCCTTCATAAGAATTATCATCGGCGGTGCTCTGCTGATAAGCATTTACGGGCAAAAGCATGCGCCAGCCTTGCCGCATCAGGCTGTCGCCGATTTGTCTCTGGTTAAAGGCCGTCAGCCACGGCGGTAAAGCTTTCCGGTAATAATCGCTGGTCATAAAATTGCCGGTGTTGCTGTCATACCAATAGGCGGCATTGGCCGTATGCCCCGCGGGGAGAATGGCGCCGCGGTCTTTTATGGATAAGCCGATGACCTTGGAACGGAAATTTGTGGCTAATCGCAACTCATCGGTAATGGTGGTGGCCAACAAATTCCGGGGACTCATCCGCCCCGATTCATCGCTGCCGCCGACTGCCTGCGCTACGGTATCTTCGGTACAATACCAGGCCCGGCCGCTATTGCGGTCGAACCAATCGTTGGCTACAATACCGTTAAATGCTGGAACAGAACCCGTGTAGATACAGGCATGACCAGCCGCTGTAAACGACGGTAAATAATTGATAAAGGTCTGTTGACAATTAAAGCCGTCATGCAACAAACGTTCGAAACCATCGGCAGCATAAAGTTTTTCGTAACGGTAAAGATAATCCCAGCGCATCTGGTCCACAACAATGCCGACAACCAGCCTGGGGCGTTCGGTTTGCGCTAGGCCATTATGAAAACCGGCAAGCAATCCCGGGAATAAAAAGATCAATGTTTTCAGCCTCATAGCTAGATGATTTTTATGGCATTGTAAAGCCTAATAGATGTTTCATTTTTTCGCCGACCTCCTGTTGCATCAGCCAGGCTTTCACTTTAATTAACCGGCCGGAGGCCGGTACATCCTCACTGATGGCCGGCGACAGTTGAGAGAGCTCCGAGTACATCCATTGCGTGGCCGGCGATAAGCGTTCGGCAATGCCGCGATGATGAATGGCCTGAATTAAGGCTAAAGCATGCACCGACAGGATTTCAAAAGTATTTTCAATAACCCGTGCGCAGATCAACGCCGAGTTCGTCCCCATGCTGACAATATCCTGGTTGTCATTATTGTTGGGAATGCTGTGAATATACACCGGATTGCTCAGGGCCTGATTTTCCGCGCAATTGGAAACGGCAGGATACTGAAGTCCCTGCATGCCAAAGTTTAAGCCTAAAATACCCGGATTGATAAAAGCTGGTATTTTTTTGTTCAACGCCGGATTCAATAAAAAATTAAGCTGGCGTTCCGCCAGCATACCTAGCTTAGTAATGGCAATCTTTAATTTATCCATTTCCAGGGACACATAATCGCCGTGAAAATTGCCGCCATGAAAAATATTCTTATGCTCAAAATCAATAACGGGATTGTCGTTAACGGAATTCAGTTCATTAAAGATTACCGTTCCTGCATTTTCAATGGTGTCATAAACGGGGCCTAAGATCTGTGGCACGCAGCGTAAGGAATAATACTCCTGCACTTTGTCCTCGATAATGGTTTCCGTTACTTTACGGTCGTATAAATGTTCTCTCCGTTTCCTCAGCAATCCGCTTTTATGGGATATCGCCCGCATGGCTTCGGCCACTCTTCTTTGTCCCGGATGCGCTTTCGCATGATTAAGCTCTTCGGAAAAATGGTCGTCATAAGCTTCCATGATCTCATTCACCATCAATGAAAATAAAACCTGTCCTGTGAGAAGTTTCCGGGCATGAATCACATTAATGGCGCTAATGCCGGTCATCGAGGATGTGCCGTTTAATATAGCCAGGCCTTCACGGATATGTATTTTTAAAGGATTTAAGCCACAACTTTTATAAGCTTTCCCGGCCGGAACAACCTGATCTTTATACCAAAACTGGCCTTCACCGATGAGCCCCAGCGCCAGGTGTGCCAGTTGCACCAGGTCGCCGCTGGCCCCTACACCGCCATGCTCGTAAATGCAGGGATAAGCTTCCTGGTTGATGAGCTCTTTAAGCAATAAAACCAAATCGGGATGAATGCCGGAACGTGCCAGCATCATGGTGTTCAGCCTGGCCAAAAGCGTGGCCCTTAGCTGCTGCGGCGACAACAACCTGCCCATACCACTGCAGTGGCTCCTAATCAGGTTGAGCTGTAACGTCACCCTGTCGGGATCCTTAATCCGATATTGCGCCATCGGGCCGAACCCGGTATTGATACCGTAAATCAACTTGTCCCTGGAAAAATCAGCTAAAAAATCAAAACATTGACGCACCTTTTCCAAGGACTTTCCGGATAAGGAGATATTTTCTTTTTGAAAAACGATTTGCTCCAAAGACTCCAGGCTCAGCGGCTGACCGGCAATTTCTTTCATAATAGAATGATTGCAATAAAACTCAGACAAATGTACAGAATGCCATGAGCTTCCGGCGAATAACCATATTAATTCTTTGTTTCCGGAGCCTGCGTGTCCTGTTGCTCTTCCCTGTGAAATTCATGGTGGGGCTTTTTGGGCCTGGCCACATATACCAGCAGCACAAATGCCGGGATCATGATCAGCATACCATCCAAAAGACTTAACCAGGCGTCCAGTAAGGCTTTAAGCAGGGACACCTGAAAAACAGAACCCGGCGCGGACAGGCGAACGAAGAGAAAGCCCGCCCAACAGAAAACAAAGGTAAACAGCAGGGCAAAAAGGCCAATGCGGAGATGCCAAAATCTTTTTTTACGGGCAAAGAGCAGCCATCCCGCAAGGAAGGCACCGGGCAACGCCGCCAGGCAAGGCACTAAGAAGCGCGCATCCAGTTGGTAATGCTTGCCAAAAACAGTGATGAGCAAAAAGGTTAGAAAAATACATAATGCGGTATATTGAATGGAAAACAGCAGCCTTTTGTTCATGTGTATATTTTGAGCAGATAAATTAAGGAACGGGATCATAGCCATGTCCGCCCCAGGGGTGGCAGGACAGAATTCTTTTGATGGCCAGACGGCCGCCTTTCAGCGCGCCATATTTTTTCAGCGCCTCTATGGCATATTGCGAACAAGTGGGTGCATAGCGGCAGTTTGCGCCAAGCATCGGCGAAATAGCCTTCTGATAAAAACGAATAAAAAAAATGAGCGCTTGTTTCATGACCTTTCCTGTTCCTGAAGCGAGACAACCTTTTGGACTAACTTTTGATGAATGGCCCTAATGGTCGTTGTTGCCTGCTCAAAGGTAAGCATTTCCGAGCCTTTGAAGACCAGGAAACAATGCAATTGCCATTTCCCCGGAATGACGGCATACAGTTCATGTTTTTGGCATCGCCAGGCTTCTTTGAGCAACCGCCGGTTGCGATTACGGTTATGAGCGTGGCGGATTTTCTTCTTAGGAATGGAAAAGCCCACGCGTACGGGACAGGCTCCCTGCCCATCCGGCATGGCAGACCTGGACACCAAGTGGAACTTAACCAATAGCGGATAAACCGAAAATGCTTCTCCGTTCTGGAAAAGCATTTCAATCTGTTTGCGTAATTTCAGCCGTTCAGAGGCCTGAAGCGTATTGCGCCGGTGAACAGGACGATTATTCATACCTTGTGACGCCAAATTATTTCAAACGACGCTCGTCGGAAACGCTCAGTTTAGCGCGTCCTTTCTTCCGGCGTGCTGCCAATACCTTGCGGCCGTTTGCCGTTTGCATGCGTTTACGGAAACCATGAGTTCTTTTACGGCTGGTACGTGATGGTTGGAAAGTACGTTTCATAATAAAATCTACTTAAATATCTTCAAATAAAATGAGACAAAATGGTTATTGTGTTTCTTTAAAAGGAGGGCAAAGGTAAATCCTTTTTTTAAAATACCAAAAAATAATTAAGTTGCCCTTGCCTCCTTTACAAATCACCCAGCTGCGGTCGGATAATAATATTTTCGACAGCAGCACGGGGTGATAAGGAGTAGGCCGCCCATACCATTTCGGCAATATCCGAAGCGCTCATCAGCCGTTCGGGAGCCACGCCGCTGTCTTTCCAGCTGTCCGTCCATACGGCGCCGGGCATGACGGCGGTTACTTTTATGTTCTTTTCGCGCAGCTCATACCGCAGGTTCTCCGAAAAGCCCAGTAAAGCATATTTGCTGATGCTGTAGGAACCACCGTTTGGATAGGCTTGCAGCGAAGCCACGGAACACATATTAAAAATATGTCCGGCATTCTTCCGCATCATGGCAGGCAGCAAGCTACGGGTCAGGTGATAAGCGCTCAGGACATTAAGATTCATCATTTCCTCTAAGCGGCCTTCCGGTTCATCGGCAATGTTACCGGATTGGAAGATGCCCGCGTTATTCACTAATACGTCAACACCTTGTGGAAAGCGCTGGTTTATTTTTTCGGCAAATTCCTTTGTTGCGGCAGTGTCGCGCATATCTACGGGCAGCGCCAGAATATCCCTATCAGGATATTGCTCCTGCCCTTCCTTTTTCAGCCGATATAAATCCATTTCTGAGCGGGCACAAACGGCGATATTAAAGCCGTTTTCCAGAAATTTCAGGGCGATGGCTTTGCCCAAACCTTTGGTGGCACCGGTAATTACTGCGGTTTTCATACGGGCAAATATAGCTTTTCCTGAGAAATGCCGAACCATTCCTGTGTTCACGCTCCCTGTAGTTATTTGTGCCGTCGCTAATGACGGTCCCGGCAGGGTCATCATTTCCCCAAAAAACTAATACATTTGCCTTTTCATCTAATTTTTATGACGAGATAACTTTCTAAATTTATGAAAAAGCATTTTGCGCTACTTTTACTCTTTTTGCCCGTGATGGCTTTCGCACAAAACAAAAAGGTTATGACCCCTGAACTTTTATGGTCGCTTGGCCGGGTTTCCGCTCTAGGCGTCAGCCCTGATAACCAGACCTTGCTTTATCAAGTAACCACGGCAAATGTTGATGAAAACAATAGCAGCCGGAAATTTTATTTTGTTAGTTTAAAGGACGATAGAGCCATCGAAACCCATGTTTTCGACAACAAAAGTTTTGTCCAATGGGATAAAAACGGCTTGTATGCGCAAAAAGACGAAAAACTGTTTTTAAGTAAAGACCGGGGCCAGACCTGGAGCATCATTTCCGGAAGCCTGAAAGATGCCACAAATGTCCGGGTATCACCGGACGGGCAATGGATAGCCTTTTCCAAGCCGGTACACATGCAGGACCTTAAGGGCAGCGACATTTATAAAGATCTCCCTAAAACAACCGCCCAGGTTTATACGGATCTGAATTACCGCCACTGGGATCACTGGAATTTCGGAGATATTTCCCATGTGTTTGTCGCTTCCGTCAACAACCCGCGCACACCTGTAAAAGACATCTTGGAAGATCAGCCTTACGATTGCCCGCAACAACCCTTCGGCGGCAGCGAAGATTTTATTTTCACTCCCGACAGCAGAGGCGTTATCTATGTCTGCAAGAAAAAAACAGGTAAGGCATATGCGCAAAGCACCAATACAGACTTATATCTTTATAATATCGGCGATGCGAAAACCAGCAATTTAACCGAAGGCATGACGGGCTATGACATACAGCCCAAATTCAGTCCGGACGGAAAAAAGCTTTCCTGGCTGAGCATGAAAACTGATGGCTATGAATCGGACAAGAATGATTTGGTCATAATGAACTGGAGCAGCCGGCAAAAAGAAAATGTGACCTCGGCCTGGGATGAAACCATTGACGGAAGCTATCTTTGGAGCACGGATAACAGAACGGTTTATTTCTCCGCTTCCATAAAGGGCACACAGCAACTATTTTCGGTAAACGGCACCGCTAAAACCGGTGATAATACCGTTCTGCAACTGACCCGGGGCGAATTTGACGTTACCGAACTGATCGCCCAGACCGGGAACACCATTCTTTCCGGCAGGACCGATTTTAATCATGCCAACGAAATTTACCGCATTCAGCTAAAAGGCGGTGATATGAAAGCCGTCACCCATGTCAACGACGCCGTTTACAACAGCATCGACATGGGCAAATCGGAATTACGCATGGTTACTACCAAAGATGGCCACCAAATGGGTGTTTGGGTAATATATCCTCCGCATTTCGACCCGGCAAGAAAATACCCGGCATTATTGTATTGCCAGGGCGGACCGCAAGGCGCCTTATCGCAATTTTACAGCTTCCGATGGAACTTTCAGCTGATGGCGGCCAATGACTATATTATCGTCGCGCCTAACCGCCGCGGTATGCCGGGCTGGGGCGTGGAATGGAATGCCTGCATCAGCAAGGACTGGGGCGGCAAGCCTATGCAGGATTATCTGGACGCCATAGATGCAGTGGCCAAAGAACCTTACGTAGATAAAAATAATTTAGGCTGCGTGGGCGCCAGCTATGGCGGCTACAGCGTTTATATGCTGGCCGGTATTCACCAGAACCGTTTCAAAACCTTTATTGCTCACGATGGTTTGTTTGACATGAAAAGCTGGTACGGCACTACCGAAGAATTATGGTTCGCCAACTGGGAGTTGGACGGCAATTACTGGCAAAAGCCGCAGCCGGCAAGCTACTCTAAGTTCAATCCTTCCGATTATGTCGCCGAATGGAACACGCCGATCATGATCGTACAGGGCGGAATTGATTTCCGCGTACCTATCGAACAGGGACTGGAAGCTTTTCAGGCCGCACAACTAAAAGGCATCAAAAGCAAATTGCTGTACTTCCCTAATGAAAACCACTGGGTGCTGCACCCGCAGAACGGCATCCTCTGGCAAAGGGAATTCTTTGCCTGGCTGAAAGAAACGATATAAATTTATTTTTATTAACTTGTGGCAGGTCCGATTCAGAAGATGGATTTGACCGGCTTTTTTGCATTTATTGAATATCCATTAATGATAGAAATGAAAGTTTCTATCATTAATATCCTGTTTGGCTAAATGAACAATCAGGTTTGGGGGGGTATCATCATCTTATTTGCAGCCTTGGCCATATCTGGCTTTCCAAGTCGCCCGTTGCCTTATGGCTTATGTCCGCCAGCATTTATTTATTCGGCAACAATGAAATGGCCGTAAGGATCGCATCCATTATCCTTTCCTCTTTAGCCATCGTTCTTACCTTTAAGATTACGAAACCGTTGTTTAATGGAAAAATAGCGTGGTTGGCCTTCAATCCGTGGCCTTTCGATTGAAACAGCCGTAGGAAGAATTTCTTCAGATCAGGTAGAAACCGCCTTCATTTTTTTGTAGAATTATCTATTTTTTTGGCGCTTTTGTCAATCGCCAAGGGACGGCGGCATTATCTTTGGCCATCACTTTGTGGCAGATGTATCGGCTTATCTGTTTTAGGTAAATGGTTTCCGGCGCTAATTGTTTTCCCGGTATGGCTTGTGTCTGAGTCTATTGAGCAGGAATTCCCGAATAAAATATTATTCCTGGCTTCTTACTGCTGCTATCCTTTACAACAATTATTGCACTGCCCTGGTTTATTTATATCCGTTATGAATTTCCTTTAGAAGCTCCGGAAATGTTACATGCTTTTTGCACCTTTAAATACGGTAACTCAAGGTCATCAGGGACCGCCGTGGTATTACCTTGACAAGATCAGGATGGTTTTCGGCGAAATAATTTATATTCCTTTATTATGGATGGGATATTCGATGTTAAAAAAAGAAAGCCAAATAACTTGCTGGTAGCCCCGGTTTTGGATATTCATTCCTTTATGCATTTTTCTTTTTCAGCAACAAAGCGATATCCGGATTTACTTCTTGTGGTCCCTGCAATATTTATGATTACCGCTTTATTTTTTTATAGATTATCCGGATTTAAAAAGTCAAAAAGATAAGTGGCCTTATAATTTGATATTACTGCTCCTTATCGCCATACCGGTCCGCTATTCCATTGAAAAGGTCAAGCCGTTCCAAAAAATCAACCGCAACTTCCAATGGGCGTCAGCGTTAAAAACTTCAACGCAAAAGGAGCGGGCAAAGGTGTCTTGTTCAACTATGATAAGCCTATTGAGACAATGTTTTACACGAATCTTCTCGCGGTATAGCCTTGCTTTCCGGGCGTTCAAGCGATTAAAAGCTATCGGACAGCGGCTATGATATTATCATTAAGGCCCGGTCCCCAACAATATCCGCTCAATGAAAAATATTCGTATCGTTCACTTGTCCGAAACTGATTACCCTGGGCGGCGGATAGCGCTGTTTTCAAGATCAATATTTATGGAAAATGCCTGGTAGATTACAACATAACATTCGGAGCATGATGTTTTGTATCATATGAGCTTATTTCTTTACCGGGAACAAGTAATGAAACAGCAAAAGAAGATTTTTTGCAACTATTTCTCCCAATTTTCCAAACCCTGATTTTTCATTACTTTTACCCGATGATGAATTTTGTGCCCACCTTGCCGTTAACGACTGTTATTTTCCCGGGCGAGAACCTGAACCTCCGCTTGTCGGGCAAGGCGGCAGTCCAGCTGATCAGGGATTGCATAGCGCAACAAAAGCCGTTTGGCATAGTTCTGAAGCGAACGGACGTTGATTTCCCGGTAAACTTCGGTACGGCCTGCGCGGCAACAGAACTGGTCAAAACACTTAAAAACGGCAGCATTTATGTCCGGGTCACCGGTCAGAAAGTCTTCCGGATATTAGAACCGGCACAGGCCATCCCGGGAAAAGAATATGAGGGCGCCATCGTCGAATATCCGCATCATCAGGAAGTGAAGGTCCATCCCAAAACGGAAACGCTGATCATTTCCGAAGTTAAACGGCTTTATAAGCTGCTACATCTGGAAAAGAAATTTCCCGATAAACCCGGTAACTGGCAA
Organism: Edaphocola sp.; assembly: GCA_035708205.1. Lineage (GTDB taxonomy): Bacteria > Bacteroidota > Bacteroidia > Chitinophagales > Chitinophagaceae > DASSSY01. The sequence continues at coordinate 293,882 of DASSSY010000004.1, read as the reverse complement.
TCCTTTGATTTTGCTCATAAGATCGGGTTGAGCTTGCAACAGGAATATGAATTACTGACCATTCACAGCGAGATCCAGCGGATGGAGTATATTCGCCGGCATCTGAATGCCATGAAGCCCGTGGTCCTGGAGCTGGAAGCCATGAAAAAGCGCATCCGGATGAACGGGCATTTCAGGAATTTATCTTAACCCGCAACTATTTCGACACAATAAATCATAACACCACAAAAAAAGATCCTATGAAAAAACATTTATGCATCGACTGGGGCAACACACGCCTCAAGGCCGGCTTTTTTGTCGGCGAGAAATTAGAGAAAGAGTATAATTTTTCACATGAGGAAGCCGTCACGCAATTGGTGTCGTTAACCACTACCATAAAGCCGGATGCCGCTATTTTCTGCTCCGTGGCTAATCACCCGGCCGGCCTTCCGGAAGCCATTTCCGGCCATACGCAGCTGATTGTTCTGAACAGCAGTACCAGCCTGCCTTTTATGAACGCCTATCAAAGTCCTGAAACCCTCGGCGCCGACCGGCTGGCTTTGGTGGCCGGCGCACAGGCGCTTTATCCTAATGAAACGAGCTTATCCATCAGCGTCGGAACAGCCATTACCTATAATTTTTTGCAAGGCGGCCGTATTTTTCGCGGCGGTAATATTACGCCCGGCGTGTCTTTAAGGCTCCGTTCCCTGAACGAACATACCGACCGGCTGCCTTTGGTCAACCAAAACGGCAACGACGCGCTTTTGGGCTATGACACGGATGCCGGTATCAGGGCCGGCGTGCTTTGGGGCATTGCCGCTGAAATTGAAGGGATGTTAAACTTTTATCAAACACAATATTCTTGCTTTAACTCCGTTTTAACCGGTGGCGATTTGCCGCTTTTTGCCAACAAATTTAAAAGCCGGATATTTGCAGATTCGCAAATCCTGCTAAAAGGATTAAACTTAATATTAAATCATAATGTTCGATAGCCCTCTGGTTCGCAAAGGACTTATTTCTGCCTTACTGTTCAGTGTTTTTGCACCCAACTGTTTAAGGGCCCAACCCATTGGCAGCGATAGCGGCCCGCGCTCCAATCAGGAAAATTCCCCCTATTCCCGCTATGGCATCGGTAACTTGAATTCTCCATACAATGCGACATTGAGCGGCATGGGAGGCATCGCTACAGCCGGCACGCCGGGGTTAAACGTGAACGCGTTCAACCCGGCCAGCTATAGCTTCCTGACAGCGGCAACCCTGGATTTTGCCTTTGAAGCCAAACAGAGAAGCGTTTTTTTAGGCGATCAAAAAACCAATTCAGGTACGGGCAATTTCGCTTATTTTAACCTGGGCATGAATGCCGGTAAGCATTTTGGGCTGAACATCGGCTTCAGGCCCATTGCGTACACCTATTATAACGCTAACGACACAATCTTCAATCTGCAGACCATGGGGGACGCCCTCAATAACTATAATGGTTCGGGAAGCCTGCAATATGCTTTTATCGGCCTTGCCGGTCAGTATAAAGGTCTGAGCATCGGTGCTAATTTCGGCTATGCCTTTGGCACCTACGATTACGCCAACTCTTTACAAACCGCCGGATCGGACTCTTCCGGCTCTACTTATCACGTGCGCAGCGCCCAGCTAACCAACGCCGACCGCATCGGCGGTCTTTACTGGAAAGGGGGTCTTCTTTATCATGCCAAGCTAAAAAAAGAAAAGTATTTTAATATCGGGGCAACGGCAACGCTTTCTCAAAAGCTAAATGTTACCCGCCAGAATCTTGACCTGGCCTACGATTATCTTACTGACGGCACCACCTCCGATCTCGTTATAGACACATTGATCAATAATGAGGTCAAGGGCAAGCTGACCATGCCTGCGGCATATACTTTCGGCCTGGCTTTCGGAAAAGCGGCCAATTACGAGATCGGCACCGATTTTTCCTATACTGACTGGTCGGTATTTGACAAGTTGGGCGACCGTTCCGGTGTGGGTGACAACAGCTGGCGGGTTTCCGTCGGCGGGGAATATACCCCGAATGCCGAAACTCCGGGCAAGAAATATCTTTCCTATGTCACCTATCGCTTAGGTGCTTATTACGGTAAAGATTACTTCAACCTGTTCAATACGGACGTCAATTATTTTGGCGGGACCGTCGGCGCTTCCTTTCCTTTGCAAAGGAATTATAACAATTTCGGGAAGATCAACCTTTCCCTGGAAGTGGGGAAACGCGGCTCTATTACCAACGGCCTGGCTAAGGAAGTTTACGTCAACTTTACCTTTGGCATTTCCCTGAACGACACCTACTGGTTAAAACGCCCGGCACGTTATCAGTAGCGGGGCTCAAGCTGACCTTGCAGGTGATATCCTAACCTTGGCGGAGCCGTTATAGAACCTCGGAACGACATGAAAAAAAAAGCAGGTATTTTTAATTACAGGTACAAAACAGGATTAGCCTTAATCCTGTTTTGTGTTTTGCTCAACGCCTGCCAGAATGATTTGAAAAAGCTGCCGAACTTGGACGAGATGCGTTTATCCCAAAACGATCATGCGCAAAACGTCAGGTTTATTTTCAGCAAGAACGGCCATACCAAAGCCACCCTTGAAAGTGATACCTTCATCCAGGACAACAATTCCCGGCCGCCTTATATTGATTTAAAAAAGCATTTAAAGCTAACTTCTTACGACTCCTCGCTTCACGTTGAAAGTGTCGTTACGGCCAGTTTCGCCCGGTATTTTCCGAACAACGGTAACGTCATTGTACGGGATAATGTCGTTGTGGTCAACCGGAAAGGCGACAAATTAGAAACGGAAGAATTGATCTGGAATCAAAAATTACAGCGGTTTTATACCAATAAGTTTGTACGCATTACCATGGACGGCCAAATGACCTACGGTCAGGGACTGGAAGCCAACCAGGACTTTAGCTGGTTTCGCATCAAAAAGCAAAAAGGCACTATTCCCGTGGACAAATCCGCACTGCCGGAAGGATAAGCCGATCAGATGCGTCGTCCCCCAGGCGCCATATCCGCAAAAATATAAGGCCGGTTGTATTATCGGTTATTCACCCGTAACGCATCGCGTAGAACGCTGATCACTTCATCAAGGCATTTGCCGAAACTCGCCGGATCATTTCCGTTAAATATTTGTACTTTTGTAGCCTTAAAGGTTCTCTGTCATGAAAGGAAATAAAAATACATTTACAATTTTGAGCTGCACCGCTTTGGTGATGTTAGCCGTGATCTCAAGGATCATCAATACGGAAACCCATTGGTACGGATTCGCGCCGGTCGTGGCCATCAGCCTATTTAGCGGCGCAATCCTGAAGAACAAGGCCTATGCCTATCTCCTGCCGTTAGCGGTTTATTTGCTTTCGGATATTTTTCTGGGCTTATTTACCGGCACTCAGGGCTTTTACGGCATCAGCCAGTTCTTTGTGTATGGCGCCATGGCTTTAGTTGTTTTGCTGGGCACCGGGATGCGACGGCCTAAACCTTTACGGATTTTAGGATTTACCCTGGGCGGTTCGGCTATTTTCTGGATAGTGTCCAATCTGGGTGTATTTGCCGCCGGCTATTACGGTTATAGTTTTGAAGGATTGACCACTACTTACTTAATGGCCATTCCTTTCTATACACCGATGGGCTCCGGTATGTTTATTAATGCTTTTGTCGGCGATCTGTTATTTAGTGGCCTGCTGTTCGGGATATATGCCCTGATCAGCCAATATTCAGCTGCTTCACGATTGGGCCTGGCTGCAAAAAAATAAGGCGTTGCTTTGAAATCCGTTGCTTTTCATACATTAGGCTGTAAGCTTAATTTTTCGGAAACTTCTACCCTGAGCCGTCTTATGGAAACCGATGGCTTTGAAAAGAGAAGTTGGGAGGAAGATGCTGATGTCTATGTCCTGAACACCTGTTCCGTGACTGATAATGCCGATAAGGAATGCCGGCAAATTGTGCGCCGCATACGCCGCCGTTCGCCGGAATCCATGGTCGTGGTTACGGGTTGCTATGCCCAGCTCAAACCCGAAGAAATTGCCGGTATGGAAGGTGTGGACCTGGTGTTGGGCGCTGCCGAAAAATTCAATATTACCAAACATATCCAGGAACTGGTCAAAGGGGACAGCGCCAAGATTTGTTCCTGCGATGTGGAGGATGTACAGGGCTTTAATGCCGCTTTTTCGCTTAACGATCGTACGCGGGCTTTCCTGAAAGTCCAGGACGGCTGTGATTATAATTGCAGCTTTTGTACCATTCCCATGGCCAGGGGCAACAGCCGGAGCAATACCATTGACGGCGTAAAGAAAGACCTGGAACAATTAGCGGCCAACGGCGTGCAGGAAGTGGTGCTGACCGGTGTCAACCTGGGCGATTTTGGTAAAGGTCACGACGGCGGACGCCAGAAAGAGCAAAGCTTTTTTGAGCTTATTCAGCATATTGATCAAAATTCAGGTATTCCCCGTTTCCGGATCTCTTCCATTGAGCCCAATTTGCTGAGCCCGGAGATCATAGATTTTGTTGCCTGCAGCCAACGGTTTATGCCGCATTTTCATATTCCCCTTCAGAGCGGAAGCAATGAAATCCTGGGGAAAATGCGGCGGCGCTATCGCCGGGAGCTTTACGCGGAACGCGTTCGGCAAATTAAAGCGCGTATGCCGCATTGCTGTATAGGCGTAGATGTCATTGTGGGCTTTCCGGGCGAAACGGAAGAATTGTTTATGGAAACCTATCAGTTTCTTCATGAGCTGGACGTTTCCTATTTACATGTGTTCACCTATTCGGAACGGAGCAACACTCTGGCAGCTACCATGGACAATCCTGTGCCGGTACATATCCGCCATGAACGCAATCGTATTTTAAGAAACCTGTCTTATCAGAAGATGCGGTATTTCACGGAACAGCACCACGGCCAGACACGGCCCGTGCTGTTCGAAGAGACCCGGAAAAATAATATGATTGAGGGCTATACCGATAATTACATTCGGGTAGAAACACCCGCCCGTGAAGAATGGGTCAATAAGATCGTGGACTGGCAACTTCGGTGAGTTATGAATTAGGAGTGATGAGCTATGGGTAATGAGGTGTATTTTACAGATAGATATTAGTATTTTGAGATGACACAAAACAAATCAATCCTAAAAGATACCTCGTTTGATTTTGCTTTGAACATTATCCAATTGTACAAAAAGATAGTTGCAGAACAACAAGAACATGTTTTGAGCAAACAATTGCTCCGCTCCGGCACTTCTGTAGGTGCAAATATCCGGGAAGCGCAAAATGCACAAAGTAAAAATGATTTTGTTCACAAACTTTATATTGCTCAGAAAGAATGTGACGAATCGAGATATTGGATAGAATTGCTTTATAAAAGTCAATATATTAATAAGCAGGATTGTATTGATATTTATCAAAAAGCAGATAGCATTTTAAAGATGATAAAATCAGCCATTCTGACCACAAAAGCAAAAATGAAGAATTAACCGAGCGCTGCGTGACGTATTATGGAAGGAGTCATAATTCGTAACCCATAGCTCATAATAACAACCATCTATGTCATTATACCAAGAGGTTTTTGAACGCAACAAGAAATGGGTTGCTGAAAAAACGGGAACGCAGGCGGATTATTTCGAAAACCTGGCCAAAGGCCAGGATCCTGAATTTTTATTTATCGGTTGCAGCGACAGCCGCGTTCCCGCCAACCAGGCAATGGGCATGCAGCCGGGGGATATTTTCGTTCACCGGAATATCGCCAATGTCGTCAGTGCCACCGATCTGAATATCATGTCCGTGATCAATTATGCCGTTGTGCACCTGAACGTGAAGCATATTGTGGTCTGCGGCCATTATGGCTGCGGAGGCGTTAAGGCCGCCATGCAGCAACAGGACTTAGGCATCCTGAACGGATGGCTACGTAATGTCCGGGACGTTTACCGGTTGCATAAAGCGGAATTAAACGCGATTACCGATGAACACGAGCGCTATAACAGGTTGGTCGAGCTGAATGTCCTGGAACAATGCATCAATGTGGTTAAATTAGCGGAAGTTCAGAAAAAGTATTTAGCCGGTGGCTTTCCGGTTGTGCATGGGTGGGTATACGACCTGAAGACCGGTTTGATCAAAGACCTCGATCTTGATTTTAACCATATCCTGAAGGAGATCCAGGAGGTTTACAACCTGACGGAACAGTCTTTAATCTAAATTATGGTCTTAGAAAAGCTATCGATACCCTTTTCCATTGACATGGAAAAGGGTTAATTTATGGGAAAGAGGAACTTTTGTCACCGGCAATTTTTAATAAGTCATTAAGTGAAGATTCCATATATTCGCCTTAAGAAATTTAATTAAGCCATCTTTACGATGAACACTATTTTCAAGGTAACACTGCTATCTTTAGCAGGGGCGAGCTTACTCTTTTCTTCCTGCCGGAAAGAAGGCAATAACGAAAAATTAGACAAAAATAATAATGAAAGCTCTTCTGAGCTTATTCCTGCCGACAGCGGTTCATGGTGGCTTATGGAAGCCGATGACAGCAGTGTTTCCAAAACTACGGCCACGGGTATGGATTCTACAGTGGGCGGCGGCCAGTACGATTATTTTGAGATGAAAGATACCAGCACGGGCTATATCACTCCTAAATTTTACGCCAAGAACACCGATTATTATCTTAATCTCATAGACCTTTCGGACGGTGACGGACAATATGTCGCAGCCATCATCTGCACAGTCGATCCCAAGACCGGCGACACCTGGACCAACACTTCCCAGATGCAATATTCCGGCATGACGGTAGATGTCAAAACCGAGGGGGAGGTTACGGAAACCAATGGTACGCTAACCATAAACGGGCATACTTATACCGGTGTCATTCATACCAAAAATACACTAAAAGGTAAATTGCATGGCACGCCTGCCTGGATCAACTGCGGCGAGCTCAATATGGATATCAAACCAGGCATCGGCATTCTGAAATCGGATCTGGACGTGCATATCCTGGCCTTTTTTCAAAAGCAGATCAGCAACAGCCTGCTAGACTATCATATTGAGGATTAATGCACCTCAACTTCATTCACTCAAAACCATAACCGATAAACTGTAATGCTCAAGAAACTTTTTACCCTGGCTCTTATCCTGTCCTTTACCACTACCGTATTTGCTCAAAAATACCGGGCTGTTTTAAGCACCACATACGGCAAGATTGTTCTGGAACTCTATAACAATACTCCCAAACATGAAGCCAACTTTGTCAAATTGTGCAAAAAGCATTTTTATGACGGTACGCTGTTCCACCGGGTCATTCCTGAATTTATGATACAGGGCGGTGATCCTGGATCCAAAGAGGCCAAGCCCGGCCAGCAACTGGGCAACGGTGATGTAGGCTATCGTATTCCTGCCGAATTCAGGAAAGAATATATCCACCAGCAGGGAGCTTTGGCCGCAGCCCGTGACAATAATCCCGAAAAAGCCTCTTCCGGCTGCCAGTTCTATATCGTCCAGGGTAAAAAATACACCGAGGCCGAGCTGGACAGGATATCTGAACGCACAGGGCATCAATGGACGGCCGCGCAAAAGAAAATTTATGAAACCATTGGCGGTACGCCTTTCCTTGACGGGAACTACACCGTTTTCGGACAGGTAACAAAAGGTATGGACATTGTCGATAAGATCGTCAACCAAAAACGCGATAAATTTGACCGGCCGCTAAAAGATCAAAAAATATTAAAGCTGCGCGTACAGAAGAAATTCTTGTTTTTCTGGCTGTAACGAAAATGAAGCCTACTGGCGTAAAACTGTTATCACCTAACTTTGCCAGGATTCAACGGTTTTCTTTTTTTATGAAATCCCAGGACAAACAACACCAGCTCAGAAGATATAAAATGATCGCCACAGGGCTGTTGTTGCTGATGGCCGTTGTTTATGTAGCCTCTTTTTTTGTCTATAAGGCGTCCCCGCTGACCGGTTTTGCGCGCGCTTTCGCGGAAGCGGCCATGGTGGGCGCCCTGGCCGACTGGTTCGCGGTTACCGCCCTGTTCAGGCATCCACTTGGCCTCCCTGTCCCGCATACCAACCTTATTGAAGCCAACAAGGTTACCATCGGTAATAACCTGGGGCAATTCGTTGCCGAGAATTTCCTGACCGCAGAAACCATACGTCCCCGGATCGAAAAGCTCCGGGTGGCCCGGAAATTAGGCCAATGGCTTGATCGGCCGCAGAATCGCGGGTTAATCGTTCAGGAGCTTACGAGAATCATCGCAGAGGCCTTAGAGCAGGCAGATGACCGTCATATGACGGCTTTTATCAGCCGGCAGGTCCGGGCATTGACAGAACAGCTCCCCACGGGAAAAATTGCGGGCGATGCTTTAGAAGGCCTGTTAGAGCACCGCCTCCATGAAGAATGGCTGAGCCGCCTTGCCGAAAATGCGGCGCAATATATTGCCGAAAACCAGAACTTTATAAAAGAAAAAGTCAGTGCAGAAAGCTATAAGCTTATCCCGGGATTTATTGACGACCTGATCGCGGCCAAGATTACCAAAGGGCTCCGGAATTATCTCCTTGACCTGGCCGCCGATCCGCATCATCCACAACGTCAGGTTATCAATCAAAAGCTCCGGCAATGGGCCGTTGATATGAAGACGTCGCCACAATGGGCCGGTCGCTTCCAATCGCTAAAAGATTATCTGCTGCCCGAAGGTAAATTGAACAATTACAGCGAAAAGACCTGGCAATATTTTAAAAATCATTTAAAGAACAACCTGTCTGAAACCGGTTCCGACGTTCAAAAATATTTGAACAAAACCCTGGTGGACATCTCAGAGCAATATCTCCGGAATGCCTCAAAAGCCGGAAAGCTGGACAACTTTATACAGGTCCAGGCCTTCAGGCTCATCATGCGTCACAAAACGGCAGCGGCCCAGTTGATCAGCTCAACGGTGGGGCAGTGGGAAAGCCGCGCTTTAAGCCAAAAACTGGAAACAGAGGTAGGGAAAGACTTACAGTTTATCCGCTTCAACGGTACTTTAGTAGGCGGCCTTGTCGGCCTGGTGATCCATACGCTGGGTTATTTTCTACATTAAAAACCGAGGCCGGCCTATGGCTACCGGCCGGCCCGGCTCGTATTGTTTTATTATCTTTGCTCAAAATACAGCGCTTATGCCCTCGTTTGACATTACCAGTAAAGTTGATATTCAGACCTTAGACAATACTATTAATGTAGCTCATAAGGAAATCAGCAACCGTTATGACTTTAAAGGCAGTCATGTGGTTTTGGAACTGGACAAGAAAAACCTTTTATTGAAGACTGAAACCGACAGCGACATGAAGCTTAAGCAGCTGGAAGATATATTGATCTCCAAGGCCATGAAACAGGGGCTGGATGTGAAAGCCTTTGATTTCAGCAAAGAGCCGGTAGCTTCAGGAAAATACATTCGCAAGGAGATTCCTGTTTGCAACGGCTTAGACAAAGAGCAGGCCAAGAAAATCGTCAAACTCATTAAAGACAGCAAACTTAAGGTACAGGCCGCCATTATGGATGATATTATCCGGATAACCGGCAAAAAAATAGACGATCTGCAGGAAGTGATCCAACTTTGCCGCAACGCCGATTTGGATATTCCCCTACAGTTTGTCAATATGAAAAATTAATAATACCAAAGCATCAGCAATATTTCTCATTTCCCGTCAAACAGCACTCCCGCATGTTTCCAGATTTCCATTACCTGTTCCGATCCCTTTTCGGCATTAATGTCGAAGGCTTAAGCGTTATCAAAACCTTTGGCTTTTGTGTGGCCATAGCTTTTCTCGGCGGTGCCTGGGCCCTGGGCAAAGAGCTCAAGCGCAAAAAAGAAGAGGGGCTGTTTGAACCGGAAATCGTTACGGAGATCACGGGCGCTCCGGCTACAGCAAAAGAGCTGGCCTGGTTATTTATCCTGGGTTTTATACTCGGGTATAAAATTATCGGTCTGTTCCTGGTCCCTAACGCCATGACCGATCCGGCCAGCTACATATTGTCCCTTTCAGGTAACTGGCCGGCGGGAATTGTTCTGGGCGCTATTTTATGCTACCTTCGTTATTCAGAAAAGAAAAAGCGGCAGAAGCCGGAGCCGGTCGAACAAAAGATAGCCGTTTTTCCGCATAACCGTGTATGGGACATTATTTTTATCGCGGCCGTCGCCGGCTTTGCCGGCGCGAAGATCTTCAACGCTTTTGAAACCTGGGATGATTTCCTGAGAGATCCTATCGGTAACTTATTTTCGCCTTCCGGTCTTACGTTTTACGGTGGCCTGATCTGTGCCACGGCCGCGCTTTATTGGTATAGCCGCAAGAAGAAATTCTCTTTCCGTCATCTTTGCGATGCCGCCGCACCGGCTTTATTGTTGGCCTATGCCTTAGGGAGATTCGGCTGCCAGTTGGCGGGAGACGGTGACTGGGGCATATACAACAGCGCTTATGTTACCGAAATCAACGCGACCGCCAATTTAGTCAAAGGCACGCCGCAGGATTATGACAAAGCCGTCCACCTTAACCCGCAATCTTTTAAGGAGTTCCCGGAATTCAACCGATCCAACAACAGCCATTACATTCCCCATAAATATTTTCCGGCCCCTTCCTGGCTGCCGGATTGGTTGTTCGCCCAAAACTATAAGCACAACATCAATAATGCGGGTATTGCCATTCCTGAAGATTATGGTGCTTACAATCACGTATTGCCGGTAGCTGTTTTTCCGACGCCCATGTATGAGATCATTGCCTGCCTGCTGTTATTCTTAGCGCTTTGGAAATTGCGCCGCAGGTTTAAATATCCCCTTCAGCTTTTTGGCGTCTATTTAATTTTCAATGGTATAGAACGTTTTTTAGTGGAGACCATCCGGGTTAACTACAAATATGATCTGGGCTTTATTCATCCTTCCCAGGCGGAGATCATCTCGACCGGCCTGGTCATTGCCGGTATCATTCTGTTGGCCACGGCAAAGAAAAAAGGCGAGAAATCAAATGACCTGGAACCGGCTTAGGGGCATCTATTTCGAGAAAGGTTGGCACACAGCGACACGGATGTAAAATGCCGGTTCTCTTTAAATGCATCAAAGCTTTTCTGATGCCCGGTTCTCTGGAAAATCCAATGATCTTATATCAACATTCAGATAAACTTCAAAAAGCTTTTGAGGCTTGCTTATAAAGGTACTTTTGAATATCAACTTACATCTATACAACTCCATAATGATCAATCGCCTTAAGCCGCCAGCAACTTCGTGGTTTTACAGGAGCGCTATGGCTTTACGGCAGCCGTGTCATGAATGATCAGATAGACATCCTCATTATCCCTTTTTTCGTGATAATGCTCCCGGGCATATTTTTCAAGATAACCGGAATCGTTATTTAAAGCGTTAAGCTGTGCCTCCATTTTGTTGGATTCGCCGGTAAGAAATTCTATATTCTGCTTCAGGTCGTCCAGCTGCTTTTGACGCCGGTGCTGTTCAAACCAGTCATTTTGATCAAAAAACAGCATCAATACGGCAAAGACCAGCGCCGTCAGAACATATTTATTTGTGAGGATTTTCAAAAGCTTTCGCAAGGGTATGAATTTAGATGCTCTTGCAAAGTTTGGAAAAATCCCTGAGATACACCAATAATTCTTTTTACTTTTGCAGCATAAAGTAATTTAGACTCATCCAGCCAAATATGTTACAGGATTATTTAGCCCAAAATGAAAAGGAAACGCGTGCGGGATTCGGAGAAGGTATCCATGAAGCCGCTTTGGCCAATGAAAATATCGTTGCCCTTACGGCCGATCTGGCAGGATCCTTAAAGCTAGGGCCGTTTATGAAAGATTTTCCCGAACGCTTTATTCAATGCGGTATTGCCGAAGCCAATATGATCGGCATCGGGGCCGGGCTGACCATTGGCGGAAAAATTCCCTATACCACCACTTTCGCCAACTTCTCCACTTCGCGTGTCTGCGACCAGATCAGGCAATCAGTGGCTTATAGCGGCAAGAATGTTAAGATCTGCGCGTCACATGCCGGCCTGACTTTAGGAGAGGACGGCGCAACACACCAGGTACTGGAAGATATCAGCATGATGAAAAACCTTCCGGGAATGACGGTTATTGTGCCCTGTGATTTTAACCAGACGAAGGCTGCCACAAAAGCCATAGCGGAGCATCATGGCCCGGTTTACCTGCGCTTTGGGCGCGTGAGCTGGCCCAATTTTACCGCTGCGGACGGCAGTGATTTCAAGATCGGAAAGGCCCAGGTCCTGAACGAAGGCTCCGACGTATCCATCATGGCCTGCGGACACCTGGTCTGGACCGCTTTAGAAGCTGCGCGGGAATTGGAAAAAGAAGGTATTTCAGTGGATTTGCTCAACATCCATACCATCAAACCATTGGACGAAGCATCCATTATCAATTCCCTGAAAAAAACCGGCTGTGCGGTTACCGCTGAAGAGCACCAGCAAAACGGCGGCTTAGGTGATAGTGTGGCGCATGTCGCGGCGGTCAATTGCCCTGCCCCCCAGGAGTATGTCGCCGTTAAAGATACCTTTGGCGAGAGCGGTCAGCCGCTGGAGTTGCTGGAAAAATACGGTTTAACCAAAGAGCATATTATAGCGTCAGCCAGGAAAGCCATCATGAGGAAAAAAGAAAAATAAGCATTTATGGTAAAACCATATTAGAAAATTAAAAAGAGAAGGATGAGTATCCTTCTCTTTTTAATTTTAATTAGTAAACAAATTAATTAGGTATAATAAACGAAATAAAAACATCAGCCAATAAGCATTAAGACAGCAATTTCTGCCGCAGAAGAAACTCTAATTGCTCATTGGATTTTGCCAAGCCTTCATTTAAAGCCAAGATCTTTTCTCTTTCCAAATATACCTCGTAAGCCCGGTCAATGGTTTTAGACAACTCTTCCTCACTCCAGGGCTTTGTGAGATAATGGAAGATCTTTCCCTTATTCACGGCATCGATAATAGCGCTCATATCCGTATAGCCGGTAAGCAGGATCCGGACAGGCTTAGTATAATTGGCCAGCACCTTTTCCAAAAATTCAACCCCCGTCATATTGGGCATCCGTTGATCAGAGATCACCACATGCACTTCATTGCCTTCCAAAATATTAAGCGCCTCTTCACCGCTGATGGCAGTATAAACCCTATACTTCAGCCTAAAGGTAGCCTTGAACGAAACCAGGTTATTCGCTTCGTCATCTACATATAAGACCGCTATTTTTTGCTTGTCCATAACAGCACTTTATAAATCTACTAAGAAACAATATCCCCAGATACGACACTTGAGAACTTGTAAAATTATACCGAATAAACAATAAAAACAAATTTTATCTTTTCCTACCCCGCAATTATTTATGCAGGGTCATCCACCGGGGGCTGGATATAAAGCTTAAGCGTGAATTCAGTTCCTTTTCCCGGCTCTGACCAAACATTTAAACGGGCATGATGCTGCTCAACAATCGTGAAAACAATAGACATGCCCAAGCCGGTGCCTTCACCAACCGGTTTTGTCGTAAAGAAAGGCTCATATAGCTTGGATAATGTCGCCTGGTCCATGCCGATACCATCATCTTTAATAGATACAAAAACAAATTCGCCCTCCTGCCATGTCCTGAGCCAGAGATGGCCACCGATATTATCGCCATGCTTCTGGCGGATAGCAAATGCGGCATTGGTAATGATATTCAGGAATATCTGGTTAAGCTTACCCGGAAAGCATACTACCGGCGGGAGCTCACCAAACTGAGTGTTGAGCTCAATGCCTTTTAAGGTGTTTCCCGTAATGGCTAAGGTGGATTGCAAACCCTCGTTCAGGTTGGCTTCTTTCCAGGCATCCTCATCTAATCTGGAGAACAAGCGCAGCCCCCGGACAATACTGGCCGTCCTAGAGGCACCGTCGTGTATACCGTTTAATAGCTGATCTATTTCTTCCTGCAAATAATCCAATTCCTGCGCCTCTTTATAGGCTGCCATTTCCATTAATTTTACAGCCGCGGCCTTACCTTCTTCCAGGCCAATGGATTCAATAGCCGCAATGGTATTAAAAAGCTGCTCTATATCCCGTTTCAAAGGACTGATGTTAGCAGAAACAAAGTTAATGGGATTGTTGATCTCATGGGCAATACCGGCCGTCAGCTGACCCAGGGACGACATTTTCTCCGCAGCCACCAGTTGGGTCTGAGTTTGTTTTAAATGCTCGTTAGCGGCATGCAAGGCAACATTTTTATCGAATAATTCCTGTGTCCGCTCAGACACCTGCTTTTCAAGCATAATATTCTGTTCGCTTAAAATGCGCCTGTTCTCATTAGCTAACCGTAACATTTCCGACTGGGACATTTCTCTTTCCCTCTTTAAAATATTGATCCTGTACGCCAGGGCGAAAGATAAAAGGGAAGCTTCAATAACGGTACCCAGCTTAAAGGAATAGCGGGTAAAACTGTTATAAGGTAGAATATTGGAATCCTTTAAAAGAAAAATTATTGAGGTGCTGACCAGAATAGCCCAGGCAACAAAAAAGATTTTGGCAGGTACATAGTCTTTTACCTTAACCATAATGTAAAAAGAAGCACTTATTATGGCAATGGAAGTAACGGTGGTATTAAGCTGCATGACCAAAAAGCCTAACTTGTTCAAATTAAGTACGGACATTATAAGGGCACAGCCGAATATGGATATCAGAATAATGAAAAACTTATTTAAAAGGGGAGCATATTTGTCTATCCGAAGGAAATGATGTGTGAATAATAAGGCGAAAGCCCCGCCCAAACAGGCAAAAAGCTGTACGCTGATCATTTCAAATTTTGGCGAATCCGGCCAAAGCAATAAATAGTTAAAGCCGCTAATGCCGGTTTGCGTTAACCCGGCAAAAACAATATAAGCAACATAATAAATATAGCTCCTGTCTCTCGTGGATATCCCTAAAAATAAATTATAGACAGCCATAATGAGAATGATGCCCATAAAAAGCCCTATTGCCAAATTCTCAACAAAGCTATTTTCCCATAAGCTTCTTGGCGTTGTGAGGGAAATCGGCAAAATGATCTGTTCGGGACTTTTTACCCTTATATAATAGGTTTTCTGGCTACCGGGTGGCAGCTCAAGATCAAAAAGAATAAACGGTGGCTTAAATTCCCGCTTTGCAAATGGTATGGACTCTCCCGAATGCTTAAGCAAATAATGGCCCTTCACCGGGATATACAGGTCCACCCGGTTTAAAATAGCATAATCGATCTTTAGAAGAAAATGATCCTTAGCGCTTTGATTGGAAATTGTAAATTTCAGCCAAACGGGCGCAGAATGCAACCCGAGGTTAGGTATTTTTTCGGACAAAGGGACAAAATCGGCTGACCGGCGAACCTGCTGAAAGGTTAGATCGCCACCGGGTGTCAACATATAAAGATCCTTGCCTATTAACAGCGATTTGAACGAATCGGTCAGGGTTATTGTCGCATAACTGTTTACGGTATAGAAAAAAACAAGGAAAAAAAGGATAATCAGTTTCTTCATTACTACGTCATTTGACACAAAAAGTAGTAGCAATATTTATGGAACAGGCGAAATATCCTTCCGTATCCGCATTTTTCAGGGCATCTATAAATAAATCATGCTGGCCCTGGCTTAAAAAGCCCTTATATGCCATCTCCTCCGCTATTTTATCTATCCAGAGATAAGTACAGGCATCCTGAAAAGAATGCAATACCACGGGAAAGACCTCCAGCCTTATGTTCCTGAACAGATGGCCGGCCAACCTATGCGTAAGCTGCTTCGCTATTTTCCCCTGGGCCACTTTCGATTCTGCCAGATAGGCCCTTATCTTTTGCTCCGTTACTATTTCGGCATTGTAAAACGAAATACTGTCCCAATCTGTCTCAACGATAACGAAAGGATGATCCGGCATGAGCGCCCGATTTATTTCTTCCAGGACCCGATCAGGCTGCTGTAAATGCTGGAATACGCGCTCCGCCCGGATACCGGCTATGGAATCATCATTGAAAGGCAATGGGGAAATTTCTCCTTCAATAAAACTGACGTTTTGCAGGTCACTTTTCTGCGCATCAGCCTGTTCAATCATTTTCGGATCGTGATCGATACCGATAAATTCAGCCTTAGGCGATAATGCCGCCATATTGATCACATCTTTACCCGTTCCGCACCCTAAATCCACTATCGTTCCATACTCAATATCTGAAAAATGCCGGTAAGAATAATCCTTTATATCTTTCATGATCTTAAAGGTATCTTCGAGATAGTGAATATCATAATGTTTCTCTGACATAGGTTGGCGTTTTAATGCAGGCTTACAAAATCATTATTAGGGTTTTTAGGAGTATGGTTCTTATTTAAAGCATTTTCAATGGTTGCTTTTAAATCCCAATCCCCTAAATGAGGAAGTGCCATATCGTAGTGTATCTTTATTTTTTTATTCCTAAGTTCTTCTATTCTAACTGTTTTTAAACTCGCCCTGAGCTCTTCGATCGCTTTCCTGTTCTCTTCGGTAACGCCACTCAGGTCATTGACGTCATCCATAATCATTACCGTAGCGATAAGATCAATTTTAGGATAATAAAACGTTCCATCATTTCCCAGGCGTTTGTCCTGGTAATAGCCCAGGCTTTCGCCCAACTTGACGGTATAGGGGGCGCATAAGGAAAAAAGGGATCTTATGCCAATCACTTTTGAAATGGCCACGCCTGCCCTCGCTAAAAAAATACTGCCAATGCCATAGCCCGCGATCTCCCTCGAATTCCATAAGCCGCAAACTTCACCAACACCGTATCTCGCGTATTCCTTTACCAGATCATATACCTTGGGATCCATATTAGCCGTCGCTTCTTCAATGGGCAAAGGCTCGCTTCCGCCTGCTATATGAATTCTTAAACCGCCATAAACCTTTGATCTGTCTAACGACTCAACAATGACGACAAAAGCAGCAGGATTATTCATCCATCCGGGCGTGGACGACGTCACCTTTCTTATGCCGATATGAGCTAGCACTTCCTCATGCCCCTTAAAGAATTTATGGCAGGTTTCGGGGTCATTTACCGCCCGGAAAGCCCGTAATCGTACTTCCGGAAGATCTTTATTTAACGTTAATTCCATTAATGAGCCTTTTAACGCCAATTTTTATGTAACACCATTACAAAACACACATTGCTTTTTACGGACACGGCATACCGATCCCTCGTAACAAAGGTAAATAATGTAACGTACATTTTACCTCATAAATATTTCCCGTACCGCAAACCCTTTTATTTTAAACAACCGGAAAATGAACCAGGCGGAAAAACCCGTGCAGCATTCGCCGAACGACTTCCTATCCGGTCCGGCCCTACCTGGCTTTCAGCACTTTAAAATATTTGGACGTATGGTCCTTATAAACTACCTGGACAAAATAAACAGCTGCCGCATACCACCTCATATCAATTGCTGTCACCTCCAGCTTAGGAATGACTTGATAGAAACGCCGTCCCCGGTCGTCTATGAGCGCTATTTGCACAATATCATCCCCCTCTCCCTTGACATAGAGGAAATCGCTGACGGGGTTGGGATAGATCGAGGTTGCGTTCTTTCCTGAGGTACCGCCGGCTGCCATATGGCCGACATGAATGCTCACCTGGGCGACGTTGGACCGGAGCCCGGAAGAATCCGTCAGGTAATAATAAAACGAATCGGTACCCGCAAAGCCCTGGTCAGGCTGGTACATAAAGGCGCCATCCGTATTGGCCGGCAGTAACCGGCCGTTATTAGGCTGATGGACAATATGAGTAATGGTCTGCTGAAGCGGGCTGCAGGCGGCAATATCATTAAAACGATACAAAACCTCAACACGCGTATCCGGGTCGGTGTAAAACTCATCGTTTAAAGCGACAAGCTGCTTCCATGCCACAAAAATACTGTTCGATTGGGGCGAACCGCAGCCGGTGGGCGCATAAGATACTACCGTATAACGCCCGGTGTCCGTAACCTTTAGCCGGTAAGAACCGCTTGCTATTAAATTATCGTTACGAAACCAGTCGTAATGGTCGACAGGCGTGGTATTCCTGGAAGTATCCACCGAAATATACACGGTATCCCCCGGGCAAATTTTAAACAGCTGATCGTTTACTGCAATTGTCTGCCCGAACGACAGGTGGCTGCAAATGACCAGGCCGGTAAATACAACAATATGGACTAACGCTGTTTTCATTTTTATACGCAATTACCGGACGAAGTGTTTTTTTACCTGTTGATGTATTGATAACTTCTTTTTTAAGCCGAGCAAACTCGGATCAAAGCCGGCGTCACTTTATTCCGTGACATTATCGTCCCAGGAGAAAAGCAGATGCGTTTTTTCCGGACAAATAATACCCCGGGACCTTAAGCCTTTCTCAATTTTAAGAAAAGGATTCCGCCGGTAGACACCGGCAGAAGTAACCTTAACTTTAAATACAACCTTCTTTTATCAAACCGGACAAGTCTATGTCATGGTTATGTGGTCATACAATATTGTACGGATTACCAACCGGTAACCGGTGACGATGTGGAGCCATTGAGCACAGGTGCCGTTGGTGCCGCCGTAGCCTGAACATGTACGTTCCTGGAAGTCGAATGCCCGTCATGGCCCGTATTTGCAGCGCTTACAATAATGGCAGGGTTACCATAAATGCTGTAAGCAGCCTCAGCCCGATATAAAACCGCGTTCGTATTATCCGGCGTCGTAAATGCCAGCTGGGAAGTATTAGCCGAAGGCATCGTAATACCCGAACTTATTGAAGCAAATGCAGAACTGCCGGTGGTAGAATCGGCCCAGGTAATATCTCCCACCTTAACACTAGACCAAGTGGTACTTAATGCCGGCTTGGTAGCGGTTAGCGTATCCTGAATGGGATTGTTAGCACAAAGCGCGCCACTATCATTCCAGGTCACAGGCATACTCTTCATGTAGGGTAAAACCAGCACCCGGTATTCACTGACGCTATCCGGCGTACATCCTCCGGCACTCCTGACAGATACCGTAATAGTATGGGCTTGTGCGGTTAAACTATCCGTAGGCTGTTTAAATCCGGTAGCCGTACTCCCCTGGATACGTAAAACATTATTGGTATAATTAGGCGTAGGGCTTTGAAAACTCATTCCAGTAACGGAGGTACTGATTGGAGAGCCATCAAGAGACCAGAGCACCGTATCTCCGGCAGACAAAGCGGATGTGGGAATGGTAAACTGAATGTTATTGTCTGCTAAAGCATAAACGGTGTCAAATGAAGCAACAGATTGCGCAAAGCTCTGCCAACCTACGAAGATCACCAGGAGGCTCATGAGGAGCGTTTTTAAGGTCATTGTTTTCATGTTGTTTGTTGTTTTGTTATGGTTGTTGTTTTGTTTTAAAATAATATTAAGTATTGGTGAATAATATTTTTAATAGCCTTCCGCGTTTAAATTGGTTGGTGCCCATACAGGAGTAACTTTAACCATCAAAAGCGCTTTGGTGCTGGGATAAGTGGTCGGATTACCTGTCTTCTTATCAGCTACTTTGAACTGTGCCGTTGCCGTGCCGCTCGTAAAACCCGCAGCAGGAGTGAAAACAATGGTTTTGTTAGTGGTATCCGCTATCCATGTGCCTTGTACTGTGGCTAAAGTCGTGGTATTTTCGGCCCCACCAATGGAAAACAGCTTTAAAGTGCTCCATGAAATCGTGTACGTATTATCATAAGGCGTTATAAGGCCATCAGTAATCAAATGAAAGGTAACGGGAGCAGCACTGCATAAAACAACCGTATCACCTTTGACATAGGGTGGGTTGCCAACTACGGTAACTGGGTTGCCGCCACAATCATAGTTAGTGGTATCTTTTAATGTACCAATAGAGCTTATGGGAAGGAATGTAACGTTACTCTTCGTTCCACCGACCGGATTACCCGATGGTGTGTAGAATTTAATGGGATTGGACGCAGAGCTCCCTATTATAGAACCGCCGTTAGTCGTGGTTCCTGTAAAATAAAAAATACCAAAACCCGATATAATCGGACCCGTGGATTTATATTTTTCCGCCCTAACAAAACCATTTGATCCGTTGATAATAGTACTGCCAGTCGTTGTTAGATTTACGGATTGCCCTGCACCGGTTATCCATAACAAACCGTTATTGTAAAGGGTATCCAGGGTGTTCATCTGGAAATCGCCGTTAGCAACTATCCGGCAGTTATTAGTCAATGTAATTGCAGCACCAAATGTAATAGAGCCAGAGACTACCCAAATACCATTATTGGCTATCCCATTTGTGGCCTTATCCAAATGAAAATCATGACCGCCGTTCACCATAATCCGTCCATTATTGGTAAATAAAGCGCCCTGAAAGTTCACCGTTCCACCATTAAAAGACATTGTTGAATCATTGGAAAGATAGGTGCCATCATTAAACTGTATTTGGGATCCCACCTTAAAATAACCATAATTATTAAAAGATGAGTTATAGGTATTGTTTATCCCGTTTGTAAATTCCATATAACCACTATTATCAATAGTAGTGTTGTAGAGTGTACTGGAAGAATGGAAAATTACGCTATCACTTTGATTATTGATATAAGCATTATATAAGGCCCAATAACCGCTTACTTCCAGCAATCCGTTATTGGTAAGCGTTATCGGATTACTATTACTCGTAGGTTGTTGCATCTGATTAATGGTAGTATGCCCATAGTTCTCGATACGCCCGCTCGCTAAATTTCCGCCAAGATTTAATGTCCCAAGATTGATAATTTTACCGCCAAGATTTGTTGGCCATCCGGTAAAACTTAGCTTGACCCCGGCTTTTATCACTAATGTCCCTGTTGTCGCAATAGTAATGGAGGAAGGATTATATGTGCCGGATGTTGCCGTTAAACATACTGTTTGATTGGCGCCAACATTTATCGATGCCCCGGAAGCGACATTAATACTGCTGGTACAAGTATAATTTTGTGCCTCCGCTTTTGGAACGATGAAAAATAGAAGTGTTGCCATAACTATGAATTTTAGCTTCATAGGGTTGTATTTAGTTAGTCAATTCAGGCCATTAAATATTTTGGATACCTGCGCCGGTTATGCGTTCATTGACGGGGCAAAGATCAGACGGGTTCCGAAAAATTATACTTGCCAAAAATGATAAGATATGCCCGCTTTGGTTTGTTTAGCAGCGCTTCGGTTCGGGCTATCGATTGGCTGATAAATGTGATGGGAGAAGGATTATGCAAGGATAAATGCGCTTTAGGAGCGTGAACAACACCGGTCATTTCGGCTTCGCTCAATGACCTGCAGGCTTGCCGTGGGCGGAGCACAGGTTGGGCTTGGGTTGGCTGGGAATGACGGATCGAAGCGTTGCATTTAAAGACATACAGCCCAGCAATTAAACACCTTATCGTACATCATTGATTGATCGGCACCAGGCCAGCAGGGACGAAGAAACGACTAAGCGTGGCAGCACACGCCATCACAAGGGGTCAGCGGCAGAACAACCTGTTTCCTTCTTCCTCTTACAAAGGCTCATTTAAAAGCGGAATAATATCCGAAACGCCTCAAATCTTCTATAAATATATACAGGGAGCTTATCGCCCTGGTTGAAACAGGTTGTTATTAATAATGAGCTGCATTATATACATGAGGGACAATAGCTGATTAACCTTGGCCAAACAAAATAAATGGAAAACAGGCAGCAGCACATACACTATGCCTACAATATATTGAAAGGACGATCAGTAATTTACCGGAAAATCGGCAATCCTGCTAAACAAACCAAATAACGGGTATTTTATCAGTTTTCTCTAGCAACTATATAACCCCAGGGACTGACCTTTGGGTCGTGATTATTGTGCTGCTCGACTAAAGCCCCTATTCAAACCCATCCTATCGCAGTAATAACCCTGTTACCATGGGAACCTTATTGAAAACAAAAATTTATAGCAGGCATAATGCAACAAAATAATCACCTTTCCTTTCGCCCAACTGCCGGTCAGTTACGGCTTATGGAAAGTAAGTAAATCTGCTATCTTGATTATAGCAGTGTGTCCATTTCGTGAAAAGAGCCATGCATAAACCCGCATGGCTCTTTTAAATGATATCAGCATAAAACAAAACGGCCGTCGGCCTGGACCATATTCCTTTGGCAGCCTTTTGAAGTCCGCACTCCGCTACCCGTATCTTCACCTCATTGCGCAAACAGCGCAAATTATAGTACTTATCCTATCGGGCACTATATTAAAAACATTGCAGCCATCTGAACGGCATCATTATTGGCAGCTGGGATATAATCGAAGGGTTTGATCTCTACAGAACAAATCTGTTGAGCCGAAGATGCGCGTGGATGGCCAAACCTGCTCATCAGGCCAAAACGATCAACATGATCGCGAATGAGATGCGCGGCGATACGTGTAAATACCAATTAGCGCCCTTAAATACTTTGAAGGAATTGCAGGTCGTAACGATGATAATAGCAAGCAAAAAAATGAGAACCTATGTCAAATATTGCTCAAGACCGGATAATCCATAATACTATAAGCTAAACACCACCGATATATAGCGTTGACGGTCAAAGATCATCAGCTTTATTACTTTTATGATCAAATGAAGGAGCATCCTCCGGCGCGGTCAGAAGGTCTTTCCCGGCACTGTTGCGCACCGAAGCTGCGGTCAGCTGGTCAATAAGGCTATAAAGCCGGCTTAGATTACTTTCCAAATGCTGGATCGTTTTTTCATACAATATCTTTTCCATGGGACTAACGGCGGGGGGAAGGTTATTGTGATCACGCTTGCCTTCAAGGGTCCCGGAGGTCAGCCCAAGCGATTCGCTTGTAAAGAAATCGGAAACTTCGATCTTGTAAAATGTTGCAATTTGTTCCAACCGTTCTATGGTTAGCTTTGTGAGCCCTTTCTCAATAAGGCTATAGGCGTTTTGAGAAAGTTCTAATTCATCCGCGACATACTGCTGTGTATAATTATTACTTTCCCTCAGTAATTTTATTTTCCGGATAACAACCTCTACGCAACCCATATTTGATATAATATTTAAAAAACTGTATTACTGGTAAGTTCGCATAACAAAGCAATACAACTCCTGGTATTTCCCAAAGCTAAGATAAAAATTGCATCGGCTGAACTTCTATTCAGCCGATGCAATTTAAACCATTTTAATGGAACCGGCTAATTATCTTGTTCAAATAAAACAAAATAGGTATAACAGCTACAAGATCGTCTTTTCTACCGCTTCCAGGATATCGGCGGTTTCAGCCTTATTCTTCCCTTCTGCGTATACTCTTAACAATGGTTCGGTCCCCGAAGCACGCAACATGATCCAGCCACCGTTCTTAAGGTGATACTTAACACCATCGATCATTTCAACGGAAGCCACTTCATAAGCGCCAAAGCCGGCATATTTGCCTGCCTGCGCATCCGCAATAATTTGTTCCTTCTTCGAATTGTCAATGGTGAGATCGTGACGATCGTAGTAAAATTCGCCCACCAGCTCATAAATTTCAGTACAGAGCTGCTTTAAGGTCTTACCGGTTTCCATCATATATTCATAAATGGTCAGCCCGTCAAAAATACCGTCACGCTCGGGAATATGACCTTTGATAGCAATACCGCCGCTTTCCTCTCCACCCAGCAGGACGTCTTCCGTAACCATTTTCTCGCTGATATATTTAAAACCGATCTTTGTGACCTCTACTGGTAACCCATAACGCTCACAAAGCTTTTTTACCCTGTCCGTTACGGAAAAAGCGATCACAACTTTACCACCCAGTTTTTTATATTGGCTTAAATAATGGATCAGCAACAAAATAATATGGTGCGCATCCACAAAATGGCCATCTTCATCATAAAGCCCGATACGATCTGCATCCCCGTCAGTGGCCAAGCCGATCTTCAGCTCCGGGGTCTGCGCAAGCAGCTGTGAAAATTCCGCCAGGTTTTTATGTATAGGCTCCGGTGCAGTGCCGTTAAACGAAGGATTATGTTCGCAATGCAGCAAGACCGCCGAAGGCAGCAGCTTCCGGATCACATTTTGTCCCGCGCCGAACATGGCATCATACGCCAGCTTTGCCGGAGCATTATTCAGCTTTCCGAAATCAAACCGTTGTTCCAGATATCGGATATAATTGTCTTCCAGGTCCACCCATTCCAGCAACCCTTGTTTTTCAAAGTCTGCCAATGCCTCCTCAGGCAATAAGGCGCTATCGGGAATAAGCGCTTCCACAGCGGCAATATCCGACGGTGGCGTTGGTCCTCCATGTGGGCCTTTCAATTTGAAACCATTATAAGCCGGCGGATTGTGTGAAGCCGTTATGACCACGCCCTGCTGTGCCGCTAATTGCTTCACTCCTAAAGATACCATCGGCGTGCTGACAAAACCCTTTGCCAAAGCTACCCTGACCCCCCGGCTGCATAAAACCCTTGCTGTCGTTTCGGCAAATAATTCACCGCCGAAACGACAGTCATGTCCTACGACCACTAAAGGTTGCGGTTGCTGCCGTTTTAACCAAAGCGCCAAAGCAGTAGCCACGCGGGCTACGTTATCAACAGTATATTCCTTGGCAATAATGGCACGCCAACCATCTGTACCGAATTTAATCTGAGTCATAAGCAGGAAGTTCGAGAATAATGTATTGAATAAGAAAAGTAAGCAAAGTAAAACAAAAATTCATTGACGGGCCAACAGGCCGGCAAAAAAACGGCAGCTAATTCATCGCTTAGAAATAGCTGCCGGAACAAATCTGCGAAGAAATTTATTTTTCTCCCCCAAACATTCCTTTCAGCGCGTCAAAAGAAGATCCGGCGCTGCTATCTGTACCGCCGCCGCCAAAAATGCTGCCCAAATCAAAATTCCCGTTCAATAAACTGTCTAATTTATCGCCAAAACCGGCAGGCAGCTTTGCTTTAATAAAGTTGAGCGCCGTTTCACAAGCCCGCTGCGCCTGCTCTTCTGTTAAGCCGGCCTTCTCTTTTAATTCATTAATTAATGCGTTCATAATTTGATATCAGTTTTAAGGCACAAAAGTACACAAAGCAAAGGATATAAATGATCTTAAGTTCACTATTCAAAAATGTATGGTATAAAAAAAGCCGCCCAAACGGACAGCTTTTAAAATAATGATCAAATAAATTAGCTAAAGTCATCTTCGCCTTCGGATAAAGGAACGGTTTGAGGGATGAAATCATGACCTTCACCATCATCTTTGTAATCATAAGCCCAGCGATGCACTTCAGGAATAGCGCCCTCCCAGTTACCATGAGGCGGCACTATCGGAGTTGTCCATTCAAGGCTGGTAGCATGCCATGGGTTCTTTTCCGTTACTTTACGGCCTTTAAAAATACTGACGAAGAAGTTGAACAGGAATAATAACTGGGCAAAGAACACAATAATGGCCACAACCGAAATAAACTCGTTCAACTGGTGAAATTGCTTGAATGATTCCCAACCGGAATAATCATAATAACGGCGGGGCATACCGGCCAGTCCTTCATAGTGCATCGGCCAGAAAATCAGGTAAGCACCTATGAAGGTAATAAAGAAGTGGACATACCCTAAAGTGTTATTCATCATACGGCCGAACATTTTCGGGAACCAATGATATACACCGGCAAACATACCCATCATGGAGGCTACACCCATTACCAAATGAAAGTGGGCAATAACGAAATAGGTATCGTGCACAAACATATCGAGGGAGGAGTTTCCTAAGTAGATGCCGGTTAAACCACCGGAGATAAACACGGAAACAAAGCCCAAAACGAACAGCATGGCTACAGATAACCTCAGGTTTCCTTTCCAGATCGTTGTCAGCCAGTTAAACGTTTTAATGGCGGAAGGAATAGCGATCAGCAAGGTCAGCAATACGAAGATGCTGCCTAAGAAAGGGCTCATCCCGGATACAAACATATGGTGCGCCCAAACCACGAAAGCCAAAGCACAAATGCCGGTAAAAGAGATGATCATGGCCGTGTAACCAAAGATCGGCTTACGGCTGTTATTGGATAGCACCTCGGAAACAATACCCATGGAAGGGAGGATAATGATATACACCTCGGGATGTCCCAGGAACCAGAATAAGTGCTGATAAAGAATTGCGGAACCGCCAATATGTGACAAGGCATGACCGGCAATAAAGATCTCCGACAAGAAAAAGCTGGTGCCAAAGTGACGATCGAAGAATAACAATACAAAACCGGAAAGCAACACCGGGAAGGACAGTACGCCCAATACAGCGGTAAAGAAGAAAGACCAAATCGTTAAGGGTAACCGGGTCATCTTCATACCTTTAGTACGCATGTTCAGGATCGTGGTAATATAGTTGAGACCTGCCAGTAACTGAGAGACCACAAACAGGGCCATGGCCACTAACCACAAGTCCATACCTAACCCGGAACCGAGCGTAGCTTCTTTCAGCGCGCTGAGGGGAGGATAAGCCGTCCATCCACCGGAAGCAGGGCCGGTTTGAATAAATAGAGAACTAAACATCACCACACTGGCGGCAAAAAACACCCAATAAGACAACATATTCATGAATGGCGAAGCCATATCGCGGGCCCCCACCTGCAAGGGCACTAGCAAGTTACTGAACGTCCCGCTCAAACCAGCGGTCAGCACGAAGAAGATCAGGATAGTACCGTGCATGGTTACTAAAGCGTAATAGCCTTCGGGGGACAAATGCCCACCCTTGGCCCAATGACCGAGAACCGTTTCCATGATACCGAAAGAATGGTCGGGAAAACCTAGCTGTAACCTGAAAAACACGGAGAACAAGCCACCAATAAAAGCCCAGATCATACCGGTGATCAGGTATTGTTTGGCAATGATTTTGTGATCCTGGCTGAAAACATATTTCCAAATAAAATGCTGTTGATGATGTTCATGGTGTGCGCCATGGCCATGTACCGGCGTTCCTGATGCCGGTGGAATGTCAACGGTTTGGTGTTCGTGGCCCAATACAGCTTCGTTACTCATGATTATTTTTCTTTAAAATCCGGTTTGAGGATTGTGGAATGATATTAAAATGCTGTTGTTCAGCAAAAGTCAAAATTAATTAAAAAAATGATGATCGGCTTCAATTTAACGTTAAGGCGTCACCGCTACAGCCACCTTTGGGGCGGCTTCTGTACTATCCGACTGGGGAGCGGCATTGTCCGATTCATGCTGTAGGGCATAATAAGATTTCTTTCCGGCCAGCCAGGTATTAAAATCAATTTGGTTTTCCACCACAACAGTTCCTCTCATGGAATAGTGCCCGCTGCCGCACAACTGATCGCACGCGATTTCATATACGAAATCAGGGTTACCGGTTTTCGCCTTCATATCTTCTGTGGTAATGGTTGGCGTAAACCATAAGTTTGTCGTAATGCCGGGCACGGCATCCATTTTCATACGGAAATAGGGCAAGCCAACATCATGAATGACATCCCTGGAATTAATGACCAGATTAACGGGCACTCCTTTAACAACGTGCATTTCCCCGTTTTCAATAATAATATCGTCGTGGCTGGCGGGGTCATTCCAATCCAAGCCCAAAACATTAGTCGCATCATTGATCAAACGGAAGTCACGTTTTCCCAAAATACCATCAGGACCGGGGTAATGAATAACCCAGTTAAATTGCTTACCGACAATCTCAACGGTCATGGCGTTCTTGGGTGCCGGGCTGGTAATCTTAAACCAGTCTTTAAGCCCCATCACGATCAAAATAGCCAGGACGATCGCCGGAATAGTCGTCCACATAATTTCCAGGCGGTTATTGTGCGGGTAATAATGAGCTGTCCTGTTTTTCTTTCCTTTGAACCGGAAAACAAAGTAGAACAACATAAACTGTGTAATAAAGAAGGCAATGGCTAAAATTCCTAAAGTCAGGTTGCTCATCCAGTCAATGCCAACACCTTGCTCTGAAGCGGAAACCGGCAACATCAGCGGCTTCATATAAACATCACACAGGTAAATACCCAGCAATCCTAAAATAAAGACAATTGCCATAATCCAGGCCATGAGCTTATTATTCTTTTCCTGAAGCTCTGCTTCGTCATGGCGAAGGGCGTTGGCCAATTCATTCGCACTCGCAATTTGATAAATCACGATGAAAGCCAAAATGACTAAAGCGGTTATAATTATTCCCGACATGCTATATTTGTTTTTACTTCGATTCCTCTTACAAGGACTTTTATTAAAAATTTACACTTTTCAATTCCATTCGGAAAGGACCAGAAATCCTTAAACCAAAATTTCCAAATTAACTGATATGAACGATCGCTTCTTTCAGGAAAGGATTATTAACAGGGATCAGGTTAGCTTTCGTTAAAGTACGGCTTACTAAAGTAATCATCAATCCGATAAAGCCCAAAGTCAGGCCAATTTCAAACCAGCTTAAGGACCAGTTGCCTTTCATGACACCCGGCACGATCATCACATAAAAATCAACCCAATGGCCGAATAAAATCAACACCGCCATAAACACAATTGTGAAATAATTCCTTTTGCTGGGACGGGTCATCAGGACCAGGATCGGCAAAACAAAGTTCAAAATGATGGCAGCGTAAAAAAAGAAACCATAAGGACCCTGCTGACGCATTTTGAAATAAGTAGTTTCCGTAGGCACGTTACCATACCAGATCAACAGATACTGGGCAAACCACAAGTACGTCCAGAAGATGCTGAAAGCAAACAGGAACTTACCCAAATCGTGCATGTGCTCCTTATTGACAAAGGCCAGATACCCGGCATTCTTCACATAAACCACGAATAACAGGATCAAAGCCATGCCCGATACAAAAGCGGAGCTAAAGACATACCAGCTAAACAGGGTAGAGAACCAATGCGGTTCCAGGCTCATGATCCACATCCAGGGACCGATGCTCATCATAGACAAAGCAAAAAGCACCATGAATCCCCCGGACAACGTTACCATTTTCCAATAAATCTTGGTTGTATTTCTCGGTGCCGTGTCCTCTTTAAGGGACATGTTGCGGAACTTGACGCCAAACCAAGCCCAGCCACCAATGAAGATAATGCTGAAAATGCTGAATGCCGTAGGGTTCAACAGGAAGTCCTTAGTGGCCGTGGAATGATGCAAGCCTCCCACCCATTCATAAATCGGGGTTTTGGCCACAAAGATGCAGCAAAACATGACCACTAAAGCAATAAGGCCGAACACCCAGGTATTGGCCCCAATAGCTTCGGGAATCCGGCGGTAAGCGGTAATCCAGCCTCCTTGTGCCAAACCGGCAGCAGCCAAAATAAACACGGAAATTACCGCAAGAAAAAGGAAATAAAGACTGTCTAATAATAAAGCTACCCAAAAGCGTGATTGCGCAACCGTATCTCCTCCAAGAAGAGTAATGCCTCCAACGATGAGCGTCAGGATGCCGATAAGGAGCAATACCATGCCGGTAGTTTTTAATCGACCCGGAATTTCAAAACGTTCTGTAATCATAATATCAAATCTTGGCCAAATGGCTGTAATAATAAATTATTGTATTAGAGATTTAAATAAGCCTCTGTATTTTTAATCATTAACTCTTTGTCTTTGCAACGGTTGATTTATCCGCGTTCGCCGTGGCGCTGCTATTGCTGTCCGTGGCGGCAGGGCTCGGCGCTGTAGCGGTGCTGTCGGCCTTTAGCTCATAGGCAAATGCCACGCCTTTTTTATCATTCTGAGTTTTTTTAATGTACGCGATAACTTCCCAGCGTTGCTGCTCGTCCAATTGGCTGTAATAAGACCCCATCATGTTCTTACCATACTCAATGGTGTGATAGATCATTCCGGGGGCCAGGTTCAAATAATAGTCACCTGAAACCAAATTAGCCGGCATCGAAGCAAACTTGCCGCTCTTAAATAAAGGCCCCTGACCATCTAAGGCTTCACCATGGCAAATAGCACAGTAAATGTCGAACAGGCGTTTCCCTTCATCTAATTCGGCGGCAGAATATTTCTTGGGAAATGTCAACGCCTTATAGCCGGCGGTATCCGATTCCACCAAATGCTTAGGCAATGCCTGGCTCCTTGCAATAGTGCCGGGCACGGGCAACTGGCTTGTCAAGCCATTGGGCGTTACCGGGTTTTTGGTATAGGCGTCATAGGCCCGGGAATATTGCATATCCGGCGCATAAATACGTCCCGGGTTGCGTCGAATACCACCACTGTTGCAAGCAGCAAAGAAAGCAGCGCCTGCGATAACTAAGGTAACTAAATATTTTTTCTTCATGTTGGTTTTATTCAGCACAGGCTTTAAGCCTAAATTCTAAACAATAATTATGCAATTTGTTTCTGATAATCCTCTTCCTTATCCCACCAGCCATACCACCAGCCGTTCTCTGCTACCTGAACATCGGTTTCAATGGCACCGGTCATTTTCAGAAAGTCAACAATCTCCAATTCGCTGCCGGGATCCGTGATCTCGATCGCGATAACAAAATAATCATCGGTCTGGCGCGGGTGAAAAAGGTGCTTTTTCACGCCCGGCATGATCTGGTTCAGATAGCAATAGGTCAATGTCATGCCAACAGCAGAGAACAATACGGTTAATTCAAATGTGATCGGAATGAACGCCGGTAAAGAGAAAAAAGGCTTACCGCCGTAATTGATCGGCCAATCAGTAGTAAATATCCAGGTCATAAAGCCGAGGGCTGTTGCAGTACCCAGGATACCGAAGATGAAGCCGGCAATATGCAGGTCAGTTTCTTTCAATCCCAATTCCTGATCTAAGCCATGAACGGCAAATGGCGTATAAACGTCATGTAGCTTGTATCCGCTGTGGCGAACTTTTTTCACGGCCGGAAATAAGGTCGCTTCGTCATCATAACAAGCAATGGCATATTTTTTTACGGACATTATATCTTAAAATTAAGTGTTATTATTAATATTTTTCAACGTTTCGAATTAATGCGCATGCGCTTCTTCTGCCTGTAACAAAAATTCATCCGGTGTTTTCTCCGTCAAATCCTGCATGGCGCGCTTATAGTTATCACCTGAAGTCTTCAATGTAAATTTGATCTCGTGAATGGCGATCACCGGGAAGAATTTGGCGAACAATAAAAAACAGGTAAAGAATAAACCAAAAGTTCCGATATAGAAACCCAATTCTGTCCAGCGGGGGCTATAATACGCCCAGCTTGACGGCAGGAAGTCACGATATAATGAGCTTACGATAATCACGAAGCGCTCGAACCACATACCGATATTGACCACGATGGAAATCAGGAAAGTAAACACAATGTTACGGCGCACCCTCTTAAACCAGAAGAACTGGGGCGATACGACGTTACAAAGCATCTGCAAGAACCAACTCCACCAGAAAGGTCCTAAGATACGCCAGTGAAACTGGCCGGCTTCATAGATATCGCCACTGTAAAACGCGATAAACAACTCTGACAAATAGGCTACCCCTACAATTGAGCCGGTAAGGACAATTACCTTGTTCATGGCTTCAATATGACCCAAAGTAACATATTCTTCCAAACGGAACATTTTGCGTACCAATACCAACAGGGTATTTACCATCGCGAAACCGGAGAAGATAGCGCCTGCGACAAAATAAGGCGGGAAGATCGTCGTATGCCACCCGGGAATAACGGAGGTCGCAAAGTCCATAGATACTATAGTGTGTACGGAAAGCACCAGCGGCGTAGCCAGACCCGCCAATACCAAAGATAAAGCTTCAAAACGCTGCCAGTTTTTAGCAGTGCCTGTCCAGCCGAAAGATAAAATACCGTAAAACCTTTTGCGCCATTTGATCCTGGCGCGGTCACGAATGGTTGCAAAATCAGGAATCAGGCCGGCGTACCAGAATAATAAGGATACGGTAAAGTAAGTCGACACGGCAAATACGTCCCAAAGCAGAGGCGAGTTAAAGTTGGGCCATACAGGGCCGCGGGTGTTCGGGTAAGGCAGGATAAAGAAACCATCCCAAACGCGTCCCATGTGCAATACGGGGAACATGCCCGCGCACATTACCGCAAAGATGGTCATGGCTTCAGCCGCACGGTTTACCCCGGTACGCCAGCCCTGCCGGAACAATAACAGGATGGCCGAGATCAATGTACCGGCGTGACCGATACCTACCCACCATACAAAGTTGGTAATATCCCAACCCCAGTCAATAGTCCTGTTCACACCCCAGACACCAATACCCCAATACACTTCCCAATAAACAGAAAATACGCCAAACAATAGCAAAATCACCGAAAACATCAATGCGGCATACCATAATCTGGTTGGTTTCCGTTCAATTGGCCGGCAGATATCCTCGGTTACCTGATGGTAATCTTTATTGCCTTTGATTAACGGCTCCCGGACAAATGATTCGTATTTTAAATGCATGTCTTTAAAAAATTCTAAATAAAAAATTTATTCTTTCCGTGTTTGTTCAACAGTCAACAAGTATTCAATTAAATATGTTGATTATAAATGCCGTCATCTGCCGTACCCATAACGACTTCTCCCGTATTCCTGATCCTTGACAGGTAATTCACGTTAGGCAATACGTGCAATTCTTCCAAAACATAAAACACACGCTCCTTATTATCGACATGACGTAATTTATAAATTTCGCTCTCATGGTCGTTCACGTTACCAAAAGTAATGGCATCTGAAGCGCAGGCTACCTGGCAGGCCGTTTTCGCCATGCCGTCTTTCAACGGATGCCCGGCTTTCTTAGCCACTAATTTAGCATCCTGAAGACGCTGAACACATAAAGAACATTTCTCCATGACCCCGCGGCTTCTTACCGTAACATCTGGGTTAAGCGCCATCCTGGTCAGATCGGAATTGATATCATCGCGTTTGTAATCTTCAAACTGATTGTCATCAAAGCAATCGGCACCGTTCCAATCAAACCAGTTGAAGCGACGGACCTTGAACGGACAGTTGTTGGCACAATATTTAGTGCCGATACAACGGTTATAAGCCATTTGGTTCAACCCTTCGCTGCTGTGGTTGGTAGCAGATACCGGGCAAACGTTTTCACAGGGAGCGTTATCACAATGCTGACACATCATCGGCTGGAACGTCGCCTGTATGCTATCCGGATCGTCGGGGTTGCCGCTGAAATAACGGTCGATGCGTAACCAGGCCATATCATGCATTTCCAATACCTGGTCCTTTCCGACAACGGAAACATTGTTTTCAGACTGGCAGGCAATGACGCAAGCCGCGCAACCGGTACAGGCATTCAGGTCAATAGACATACCCCAGTGAATGCCCGGCATGGGATGATCCGGATATAAGGTTCCATTCTTGCGGAAACCCTCCATATCGAAATCCGCTTCGGGATTCTCATGGCCATGATAAGCGCCTTCTTTCCAGGGCAGATCTGCAAATTTACCCACTTCTTCCTTACGTTCTTCAGTCAGCTCGTAAGGGTTCTTTTTAAATTCTTCTAAAGTAAACTCATGAATAACCGGGCGTTTTTCCGTACTCATGTGTGTCTGGGTAATCGCCAAAGGATAAAGCCCGCCGGCGTTAGTAATTTCAACCGGAGCGCTGTAGCTGAATGTTTGCCCGTTAAAACTTACAAATCCATAAGCATTCCGGCCGACATTGTCAGCCGCCGGGCCAACCCCCTTAGAACGGCCGTAACCCAAGGCGATGGCAATAACATTATTGTTCATACCCGGAACAACAACCATCGGTAAAACCAGCTCTTCCTTACCGACCTTAACTTTCAATAAAGCATTCTTTTGTTCTACTTCATTATTCTCGTTAAGGGGGGCATTAAATTGCTCTCTTGCAGTCTTGGGAGACATACAGATATAGTTATCCCAACAAGCTTTTGTGATGGGATCAGGTAATTCCTGCAGCCATGGGTTATTGCTCCAGGCGCCGCCGGCCCCGATAGCGTTGGATTCATAAACCACCACCTCATACTGGCCGCTCTTTGCTGCCGTCGCTTTAGAAATAGCATCAGCCACATTTCCTGAGAACGAAGCACCGGCAAAAGCCATTTCGGCAGGCTGTGCCACACCGTCCTGAAGGGCTTTGTCAAAATTAGACTGACCGCCTAACTTAGAAATCCACAACTTACTGAATACATCATGGTAAGTTTCGGTTTCGCCTGCCCACAGCATCAGGCTGTCGCCAAAAGCGCGGGTTTTAAACAAAGGCGCGATGGTTGGCTGAATAAAACTATAATAACCGGACTTCGGTTCCGCGTCGCCCCAACTTTCCAACCAATGGTTGTCGGGAACGGCATACTGACAAAGTTCGGTCGTTTCATCCATGCGGTCGTTAAAGGAAACTGAAAGCTTTACTTTTTTCAATCCGCTGATAATGGCATTCCTGTCATAATAATCGTAAGCCGGGTTCACATTGTAGAACATCGCTGCCCCCACCTTGCCGGCGCTTAAATCATTGACGAATCCCACCATATCGGTATCAACCCCCTGCTTGTAATTAGAGGTCACTGCCCAGTTAATGGTGTTGCCGTTCGCCCCGATCGCGTCATTGATAGCATTAATAATGGTTTGCACCGCAACGTCGTTACTACCGCAAACGACCAACCCATTGCCTTTTTTCAAGTCTGCGGCGGCGCTGACAATCATCTTGTTCAGCTTCGCGGACGGGAAAGATGGCGCCGCGCCGGTTTTAATAGCGTTGTATAAAGCCCCGGCCACTTTTCCGTATTCGGAAGGTTTGCAGGTGGCACGGTCATCGGCCGTTACACCGGTAGTGGTCAGCATGCTTTCCACCTGATAGTGTTTGCTCATGGTCGCGTTCTTGGCGTCGCTGCCTTTTACGCGACGGTTTTTCATATAAGCGGCCACATATTCTACCGGAGATAACCATGAGCCCAGGAAATCGGCGCCTAAGCTGAAAATTGTCTGTGCCTTATCAAAATGATAAGAAGGAAGAGCACGTTTGCCATAGCAGGCCTCATTGGCCAATATCATACCGGAATAAGAAACCGGATCGTATTGAATATGTTTTGCTGTCGGGTATTTGGCCAAGAAGCGGCTGATCACTTCTTTAACCGAAGGACTCACAATTGTGCCCGTTACCAGGTAAACCATTCCGGAACCGACCGCGGCCAAAGCTTCTTTAATGGGGGCATCTACTTTTGTAAACGTATCGACCGCCTTACCGTTAACATGCGGCTGACGCAACCTGGCATTGTCGTAAATACTTAAAATAGAAGCCGCGGAATGCACGGAAGAGCCGCCCTGGAAAATAGGCGACATCTTGTTGCCCTGTACCAGGATCGGACGCCCGTCGCGGGTCTTTACCAAAACGGAAAGACATTCGCCGTTATCGACAAAGGTAGAGGCATAATAATCAGCAACACCCGGCTGAATGATATCATCCGGTTTGATAGCATAAGGAATAGCGTTACGCACGGGCATTTCACAGCTTGCAGCGACCGTCGCCGCCAATGTGCTAAAGCCGACATACTTCAAAAAGTCACGACGGGGGGTCTTAGCATTCAATAATTTGTCACTGAGATTGAATACAGGTAGATCTTCCTGAAATTCATCATTTGCCAGCTTCTTGTATCTCGGTGTCTGCGCGTGCTCGTCTAAGTCCTTCCAGTATTTTTTGTGAGCCATATTATTAAGGGGTTAATTGATCTGCTAAGGTATTATCCTTATGCCTTAACCTTTTTCAGTGAAATAATAGTTTTCTGTTTTCTTTGTTCGGGTTAAATTAATAGTGACATTTCGCACATTCCGTACCACCCAGCTCAGCTTCCGTCACGCCCTTACGTTTGCCTTCTTTAATTTCTTCCTGATATTTTTCAAATATGCTGTAATAGCCGTTTTGTGTAAACTGAACATCGGTTGTACGGTGACAATTGATGCACCACCCCATGTTCAAAGGTGCGAACTGGCGCACTTCATCCATTGCCGTTATCTCGCCATGACAGGTCTGGCATTGGATCTGGCCAACCTTAACGTGCTGGGAGTGGTTAAAGTAAACAAAGTCCGGGAGATTATGAATCTTTACCCATTCAACTGGTTTGGCCTCAATATTACCTTGCGCATCCGTCTTATATTTCTTATTCTTATAGTCCCAGCCAGCATAGTCATACAGTTTGTGGATCTCGGCCGTTCCGTCAATCTGCTGTCCTTCATAAGTATAAAGCTTTTCAGTGCCGGTGTATTCGCTGATCTGCTTATGACAGTTCATACACACATTAGTGGACGGGATCATGGCCTGTCGGCTCTTCTCCGCTCCGGAGTGGCAATACTGGCAGTTGATCTGGTTAACCCCCGCGTGCACCCTGTGAGAAAAGAAGATAGGCTGGCGGGGCATGTAATTTTGCTGGCTTCCTGTCTCCGCCGCACCATTAACAATCCAGTAGCCGGCCAGCACCATAAGCAACAGGCTCATAGTGGCAATAAAAACTTTATTGCGGAATAAAGGCACATCCTTTTTATTCGGAATACCCTCCTGATCGTTAGAGACTTTTTTCAGTGTTTTGTTGACACGTGCCAGGACCAAGACCGTCAAAGCCAGGAAAATGGTCAATACGGCATACAACCAGGTATTGTCAGACTGAGGCGCCTGCCCTCCGGCCGGCGTGGCCGTTGGCGCCGCTGCAGGTGTTTTATAATTGTCAACATAGTCAATAATGGCGTCAATTTCCTTGGTGGTCAAATCAGGAAAATGCGTCATAGGGACCCTGTTCCACTTATTAAACAGGTCGTTGGCGTATTTATCCCCGCTGGCAATGACCTTAGAGGAATTATGTACCCAGTTATAAATCCATTCACGGCTGGGAACTTCTTTGCTTTTACCCTGCAAAGCCGGACCCGTCGCGTCCTTAACGGGATTATGACAGCTGGCGCAATTCGTTGTAAACAACGCTTTACCATCCTGTGCCATGGCCGCCTGAATGTTCAGGAAAAAAGCAAAAAAGAAGGCGAGCAATACCATGCCGGCCTGCCGAACAATTGTGTGGAACCTTGAGGGATAAAACACGAGTAGCTTATTTTTAATTTACAAAATCTTTTGGTTATCGCGACGGCAAAAGTACAACAGGAACTCGAAAGATTCTACAAATTTTTAAAAAAATATTCCTCAAGCCTGGCAAGGCTTTCAGCCCATTTATTAGCTTAGAAAATATCTTACTGTCATGGAAATGTCATGCTAAAGTCACTGATTTGTCTGTCTCCCGGCCAGTTTTAGCCGATAGCACGGTTTTTTATTGTCATATGACCGTCATTTTCCTGTCTGACCTTTGTCTTTTTTCCACTGCATTTTGACAATACCCCGCCCGGGCCTGTTCACCTTAAAGCGTTCATCGATCCGATGGCCCAATACCCAGGCTATCCGGTGCCGGCTTTCCAAAACCCAGATATCCGGCTTCTGGCTTAACGGCACTTTCTGATCCCTTAAAAACCGGCCGAGCTTTTTCTTTTTCCGGTTCATGCCGAGAGGGTAAAAATAATCGCCCTCCCGAACGGGCCGTAAGATCAGCGGAAAATCGGGCTCAGACAAAGCCAGGAATTCCTCACCGTCATTCTTTCGTTCCCATTGCCCAACGCGGGTTTCCGGCGTTAAAGGCGTAATGGACAAAAGCCCTCCTGTCCATTCAATCTTTTGCTCCTGCTGTTGAAAATCAATCTTTATCAAGGTGCTTTGACAGATCTCAATTGCCGTGATGATCAGGAAATTCCGGTCTTTCCAAAGACGATATGCTCCCGAGGCGATCCATTTACCCGGTTCGGCATCCAGCAAATGCAGGATACCTGGCATTTGTCCGCTTGTAAAGCCAAAAGGCTTCAACAATTCAAACAATACCGTTTTAAGCGCCGGTATCCGCCTTAATTTCAGGATGGGGATATACCAGTCCTTTTGTCTTTGTTCCAATAACCTTTTCCGGTGGCTGTCAATAGCTTCCCGGTACAACATCTCCGCTTCCCGGAAACGGTCCGTATTACCATGAAGCGCCTGCCGGGCCTGAGGGAAAACGCGTTCTATTTCCGGCCATAGCTGCTGGCGGATAGCATTACGCAAATAATTGATATCTTTATTGCTGCTATCTTCACGCCAGGGAATCGCATTACCGAGAGCGTATTGCTTCAGAGCTTCTTTTTCAAAAGTCAACAAAGGCCGGATAATCTTCCCCTGCTGGGGCAATATGCCGTGCAATCCTGTGATACCCGTTCCCCTGAAAAAATTCATCAATAGGGTTTCCACGTTATCCTGCTGATGATGGGCCGTGGCAATCAGGTCAAAGCCCAATGTTTGCCGGAGCCGTTCAAACCAATCATAACGCAGGCTCCGGGCAATTTCCTCCATATTGCCCCCATGCTCTTCCAGGATTTGCGGCACATTAAACCGTTGCACATATAGCGGAATGTTCATTTTTCCCGCCCAGGCCCGAACCAGATGCTCATCGCCATCAGACTCTTCTCCCCGAAGACCGAAATTGCAATGCGCCAGGACAAGAGAAATGCCTAAGCCATGCAGTAATGCCGCCAGGCACATGCTGTCCAGGCCACCGCTCAAAGCAACAATGATCTTTTTTTGGGACCACCCATGGCTGCCGAGGTAGCTTTTAAATTCTTCGAGAAGCGCCATAAATTCAAAATATAAGGATAGCAGGTCTTTCGAGGCTATCTAAAACCACAAATTTACAGCCTTAGTTCAGACTTCTGAAATCAACCGGAACAATTTTGCTCACGCCGGCTTCCTGCATCGTCACACCGTAAATAACATCCACCGAGGCCATGGTTTGCTTATTGTGCGTGATAATAATAAACTGGGAATTATCGCTAAACTTACGGATCATGCCGGTAAATTTGCTCACATTGGCATCATCCAGGGGTGCATCCACTTCATCCAGAATACAAAAAGGCGCGGGTTTGATCAGATAAATGGCAAACAGGAAAGCCGTTGAGGTTAACGTTTTTTCACCACCGGAAAGCTGGGTCAGGGTACTGGGACGTTTCCCTTTAGGTTGGGCATAAATTTCAATACCGGTATCCGCCATGTTTTCCGGATCGGTCAGGCGTAAATCGGCCGAATCGTCTTCGGTAAACAGGGCTTTAAACACCTGAGCAAAATTTTCCCGTACTTTTTCAAAGGTTTCCTCAAAACGGCTGTTGGCGGTTTGCTCTACCTCTTCAATAGTGGCCAACAGGGTGTCCCGGGCATTTTCCAGATCGCCTTTCTGCTCATGAATAAAATCAAAGCGCAATTTTATTTCCTGGTAGGCTTCAATGGCCGTGGCGTTTACTTCGCCCATACTGTC
Source organism: Edaphocola sp. (assembly GCA_035708205.1). Classification (GTDB taxonomy): domain Bacteria; phylum Bacteroidota; class Bacteroidia; order Chitinophagales; family Chitinophagaceae; genus DASSSY01. Next base: position 254,715 of record DASSSY010000004.1, on the reverse strand, counting down.
CAGGCGTTTCTTCAGTCTTTCAGATTCTTTGTTCAGCTCATCCAGGTCCAGCTCTGTGCTGCGCGGCTGTTCCAAAACTTCTTCCAGATCCACCTTAAATTCCACCTGCAACCGTTCTTTCATACCGGCTACCTGAAGTTTCATCTCTGTCAGCTTTTCTTTCAGGCCGTTGACCAGGACTTCCGCTTGTTCTTTAGCTTTTCTTTGCTGGGCGATGCGATGCTCATGCTCCTTTACCTCATTCCGGGCAGCGTAATAAGCCCGGTCACGTTCATTTAAGGCTTTTGACTCCTTTTCTTTTTGCACCAGCAGCTCCTCCAATTCATCATCGCCAAAGTTCAGTTTTCCGCTGGTCTGGCTGATCTGCTCCGAGGCTTCTTCTAACTCTTCTTTATTACGGTTGATCTGTTTTTCCAGATTAGCCATCTGCCCGGCACGAAAGCCCTGTTCCTGCTTTATCTGCTCGATTTTGCTTTGCTGCTTCGTCCGCAACAGCTGGTGCTGATTGTATTTCTGCGCCGCGATATTATAGGCTTGCTCCGCTTCCGTATAACGGCTGTGCACCTGCTGTAAGGCGGTTTTAAATTCGGATAGCTGCCGGCTTAAGGATTCCAGCTCAGCCTGATCCCCGCTAATGTCCTGCTGGTAATCATTAAGCTTTTCCTGAAGCGAGGCTAATTGTTCGGCGCTTTCATAATTCAGCTGGTGTAAATGCTCTATCTTACTGTCCACACTTTGCAACCGCCCCTGCAACTGGCCCTGTTCACGACGCAGTTTGTCCAGGTCAATATTCTTGAGTTCCTGGCGGGCAGCTTGCAATGCCGCCTGGGTATCTTCTTTGCGCTTGCTTACTAATGCCACCCGTTCAGCCAACTCCTTAATGTCATTGGCCAGGACCGATAAGTTCTTTGCCCGGCCAATCTTATTACCTTCAAAGGCGCCCACGCTGCCGCCGATAATCACATGATCGCGCTTTTGCACACTGCCGTCTTTGGATACATAAATGAAGCCCTCGGGCAATGCCGCAGCATTAAGACTACCAGCTTCCTCCGCTATTAAAACATTGGACAGTAAATACTCCGCCAAAGGCTGGTAAGCCTCATCCCAACCGGCTACATCAATGGCGGCCACAAAGCCTTTAGGAATATTTTTTAATCTGATTTTTTGTGTGGTCAGCCGGTTTAATAAAAGAAAGCTGGCTTTTCCTTTTTTCTGCCGGCTCAATAGTGCCACAGCTTCAAGAGCATCTTCCCGACCGGCCACCACATAATAATTCAAATATTGCTCTAAAACCGCTTCCAAAGCCACGCGATAGTCTTTCGGCACGGAAAAGACATCAGACAACAAAGGGGCATCTTTTTGCCATTCCTTGTTCTTTTTCAAAAACCTGATACTCTCCGGATAGCCGTCAAGGCTATCCATAAGTGATTTCAACAGATCATATTCATTTTGACGGGCATCCAATTGCCGGCTGGCCGCTAATTGTTCCTCGCGTGCGCTTTCCAGGGACTCCTGCAGCTGTAAAGCCTGCTGTTGCATTGCTTCCTGCTGTTCCTTGCAGGCTTTGATCTCCGATTCCTTTTGCTGCACCTGCCCGGCCAGCGATGCTTTTTCGCCTTCCAGTTGCGCTAAAGAAACGTCTCTTTTATTACGCTCCAACTCAAGACGCAGACAATCCCGCTTTAAATTATTCAGCGTATTGTCTGCGACAGCCGATTTTTTTTCCGCATCAAAATGTTTGACCTGCAATTCCTGCAATTCCAGGCGCTTTTGTTCCAAAAGTTGCTTTTGCCCGTCAAACAACTGCTTTTCATCTTCCAAAGCCTCATGCAGATCCTCTGCATCATCTCTCAATACGGCTTGTTCTTCTTCCGCCTCGGACAGCTGTTTTGTAGAAATGGCAGTCAGTTCGTTGAGCTGCTGTAATTGCTGTCGGGCATTATTGATATATGATCTTAAATGCTGCTCACGTTCCTGAAGATGACGTAAATGCTGGGCAGACAACTTTTTTTCACTTTCTAAATTCCGGATCCTGTTCACCAGGTCATTGAACATTTTCTGCGCCCTGGCCAATTCTACTTCTTCATTGGCCAACTTTACCTTATTGGCCTCAATCTGTGCTTCATCATCTGCAATTTCCGCACTTACCTTGATCCGGTGGGCCTCTTCTTGCTCAATCTGTCCATTAATGTCCTGATACCTCTCGTTAAATTCCTGAAGCGCCACCCTGGCCAGTTCTAAGCTGATTTCCTTATACTCTGTTTTTATTTGCAAATAGCGTTCCGCCTTTCTGGCCTGGCTTTCCAGCGTACGCATATTATTACCGATCTCATATAAAATATCTTCAATCCGGTCAATATCCTGTTGGGTTGCCTCAAGCTTCTGCTTGGCCTCTTTTTTCCGGGTTTTATAAATAGAAATGCCGGCCGCCTGCTCCAACATCCTGCGGCGGCTGCCCTCCTTATCCTTGATAATATCGTCCACCATGCCCAATTCAATAATGGCATAGGAGTCATTGCTCACCCCGGTGTCCAGGAAAAGATTATGGATATCCTTTAGGCGGCAGGTCACATCATTCAAACGGTATTCACTCTCTCCGCTTTTATAAAATTTCCGGGTAACGGTTACCGTTGAAAACTCCGTAGGCAAAAGGTTGCGCGTATTTTCAAAAGTCAATGACACCTCGGCCATACCGGCAGCAGAACGGCTCTTGGAACCATTAAAAACCAGGTCGTCTAAGTTATCACTCCGCAGGCTCTTGATCTTATGCTCTCCGATAACCCAGCGAATGGCATCCACAATATTGGATTTGCCGCAGCCATTCGGTCCGACAATTCCCGTAACAGCGTGATCCAGCACGACCTGGGTTTTATCCGCAAAGGATTTAAATCCTTTTATATCTAAAGATTTTAAGCGCAACTTCGTCCGTTTATCTCAAAGGGGTCAAAAATACAAAATACAGGCATTCCCGCCTTGGTTATTTGCAAATGATATTATTTAATAGCCCTGCTCAGTACCCCAAAGAACGTGCGCACCAAAGAACGCTGCACCTGTTTGCCCACGGAACTATTTAGAAAGCCACCCAGCCAGGATTGCTCTTCTCCGGTTTTTGGAGGTGGTGTAACCGAGCTCGCCTTCGGTGCTGGTGCCGCAGACGCCTGGGCATATTGCTGCGTTTTTTGCTGAATAATTTCAAAAGCGCTTTGCCGGTCCAGCCTTTCATTATAATAAGCTGCAATACTTGATGAAGCCACGATCTGGCTCAACTCAGCCGCGGAGATAACGCCCATCCGGGAACGCGGGGTCATCAGGAAGGTGTGGACTAAAGTTGTGGGAATGCCTTTTTCATTTAAAAGCGTAATCATGGCTTCTCCAATGCCCATCTGGGTCAGCAGCTCATCGGTTTGATAATAATCGCTCAACGGGTAATTCTCCGCCGTCTTTTTTATTGCTTTCCTGTCGTTAGCGGTAAAAGCGCGTAAGGCATGCTGGATTTTAAAGCCCAGCTGGCTGAGCACACTATCCGGAATATCGGTAGGATCCTGGGTGCAAAAGAAGATGCCCACGCCCTTGCTCCGGATCAGCTTTACAATGGTCTCGATCTGCTCCAGCAAGGCGGAGGTGCCGTTTTTGAAGATCAAATGGGCTTCGTCGATGAACAACACTAATTTGGGTTTTCCCAGATCTCCGGCTTCAGGCATAGTAGCGTACAATTCACCCAAAAGCTGTAGCATAAAGGTGGCGAACAGGCCGGGATGTTCCTGCATATCCATCAGCCGCAGCACGCTCAGCATTCCTTTGCCATCACCGGGAAAGCGCATCAAATCCTTGATTTCAAAAGAACGCTCGCCAAAAAACAGATCAGCGCCCTGTTGTTCCAGCGCAATGATCTTCCGCTGAATGGTGCCTAAGGATGATATGGAAATTTTGCCATATTCCTTTTCAATGACTGCCTTACCTTCCGCCCCGGCATATTGCAAGACCTCTGTCAGGTCTTTTAAATCCAGCAAGGGCAATCCCTGATCATCACAATATTTAAACAGAACGGCCAAGAGCCCTTCCTGGGTATCGTTCAAATCCAGGACCTTAGCCATCAGCAATGGACCGAATTCCGTAACTGTCGCCTTAAGCCTTGTGCCTGGCTCCTGGCTAAGGGACAAAAATTCAACCGGATAAGCCCGTGGCTGATAATTTTCCTGAAGCTGCTGGTACCGTTCTTTTATCCTATCATTAGGGACACCCGCCATCGCCAGGCCGCTAAGGTCGCCCTTGATATCCATGGCCAGAACCGGAACCCCGGCATCGCTCAGCCCTTCCATAATCAGCTGCAGGGTTTTGGTTTTCCCCGTCCCCGTCGCGCCGGCAATCAACCCATGACGGTTGAACATGCGCAGAGGCATATTGACGGCTGCTTCCGGCCATACTTTTTTATCCAGCATACCGCTGCCAATCTTAAAAGATTCACCCGAAAAAGTATAAGCGGTTGAAATATCAGAGGAGAATTTTTGGTTGTCCATAGTTTATAGATTGATGACCGGAATAAGTGCTCCGGGAAATAAATGATTCCAAAGCAGCTGCAATTTAAAAATAAAAATTACAGTAAAATTACGGCCTGGAAAAAATAATGTCGACCTGATGTTACGCGCAACATAACTTACCGGGAGCTAAAATACCCAAATGCTAAAATAGCTATACAATCTCATTATTACCAAGACTGGTAAACATTTGCTGTCCATCGTTTAATAGTTGTTATCGCTGGGATACGAACACAGAGATGGAGCCCCTAGCAATAGGGAATATGTGGTACTGCAAACGAGGAACAACGGCTGAAGCGATTTACCGGAAGCGGAACGTACCCGTTATCCGCATAATTCCCAGCGGCCGGTATGCCACTCAGACAAACAAGTAATTCGATCTTCCGGAGAACGGCTCATACGAGCAAAAGAGCCGCTTTTTTAAACCGGCCCTTTCCTTTTAATCATGTAAAAAGAATTAGCGATCCCATGTACCAAAGATTTTGGGGCACTGGATCTGAAGATATTTTTTTACATTGCCGAAAGCATCAAAATAAATGGTAGCAGAAACGCCTGCCGTCCAATACCAGTCATTATTTTTGTAATCCCCGCGGTGAAAACGATAGTTAGGGTAATTACCATCCCACTGATACGTTTTTTCATTCCCACGATAAGACATATCTACTGAATTCTTCCCTTTATACATTAGCAGGGTATCCATATTGACATAAGTTCGGCTCACATCATCCAAATAATCGGTAGCCGTATAGCGCAACATGACCTCAGCGCTAATCATCAGGGTTTTACCCACAAAGAATTTCACACCGCCCCCAATGGGAAACATGGCGTTTACCAACGGATACACTTTGCGATCGGGATATTGCGGCAAACCCTGGCCTTCGGTGCTCAGGCTGCGCAGATCCATTTTCTTACCTTCCTGATTAAAGGCGTAAGGACGGCCGTAAAAAGCGCCAACCCCCGCAAACACGTAAGGCGATACCCGGAAACGATGAATGTCCAGGGGCAAAAAATTAAACTCGAATGCGCCGTATAGTTCTACAACATTATTTGAAAAACTCAGGTTTCTTAGCTGGTCGGCACGAACATTTGAAAGACTGTCGGCAGCAGTAATGCGCACATAAGAGGCGCCAAAACGGACCCCGTATCTCGGGTTGGGAAAATATTTATAGATAAGCCCGGCGCTTGGCTGGTAGGTTTTCCCGCCATTGCTGCCCGTCGGCACCCAATTGTGTTGTAAATCGCCGTGATAATTTGCCGCACCCAACCACAGGCCGACCTCGTGGTGTGCCTGACCGAAAGCAAACAGCGGCAGCACACATAAACTCATTAATAAAAATCGTTTCAAGGCATTAATCATTTAAAATGAACAAAATTTCGTGTACAACCCTACTCTGGCGCCATTTTGATCAGCGGCCAATTCCCAACAACGTTACAAATATAATTTTTAGAATCGAAAAACAAAAGGAAATCTATTTTTTTTTCCCCAACTGGTGGATTTTGATCATGAGGGATGGCCCTGGAGGACTTTTTAAACCCGGATTACGGTTACTTTTTGATACCTTCGTTACCAAAGCTTAGCTGAGATTTATGTCTACTCCATCCAACAAAGCCCGGCAGATTTATGAAAAAATGATGGAAAAGGATCGCTTTACCGCCTGGCTGGGGCTGCAATTAGATGCTATAGAAGAAGGCCGTTGCCAAATGCATCTCACTTTAAAACCTGAAATGAGCAATGGGTTCGGATCCGTTCACGGCGGCATTTTGTTTGCGGCCGCTGATTCCGTATTCGCCTTTGCCTGCAATTCACACGGTCTTGTTGCCGTGGCCCTGGAAGCCTCCGTTCATTTTCTCCGCCCGGCATTTCCGGGCGATACGCTTACCCTGAAAGCGGATCTCATTTTTTTGGGCAAGCGAACCGGTGTTTACGAAGTCAAAACTTTTAATGAGCAAAATGAACTCGTCAGCCTTTTCAAAGGTACCGCACATCGTTCGAAAAAACCGGCTTTACCGGAATAACCAGCCGTAGCCCTATTTCCTGATAAGCTTGCCGACGAGTGGCAATCCTGCCAATTCCTTTCGTTCCCGGAACCCGACGAACAAAAAGAAGCCGGCAAATAAAATCAAGCCACTCACCACTCTTACCGCAAACGATTCCGTAAGCGAAGAAATGCCCTGGTGTATGAAAAACAACAATAGCATCACCCCTAAGATAGCGGCAATCCGTCGCAGATCGTAAGGGATCGGAAAATATTTCCGGCCCAGCCGCCACGCCACAACCATCATCACGAAATAACAAACAAAAGTGGTCCAGGCGGAAGCATAATAGCCAAACCCAGGAATAAAAAAATAATTACCCGCAAACGTAATGACCGCCCCAAGCAGGGTAATGTACATGCCAACCTTCATCTTATCGGCTAATTTATACCAGATAGAAAGATTATAATAAATGCCGAGACATAAATTAGCGCCCAGCAAAACCGGCACGACGCCCAATCCTGCACGGTAATTCTTCCCCAGGATATACTGCCAGATATCCAGGAATAAGGCCGTAAACAAAAAGGCAATGGACACGGTAACCACAAACCATTTCATGACCCGGGCATAAATAAGGACCGCCCCCGTTTCCCGCGACTTATTAAAGAAAAAAGGCTCAGCTGCCATCCGGAACGCCGAAGTAAACAGGGTGATAAAAATGGCCAGCTTATAGCAATAGTTGTAAATGGCCACCTGTATATCAGCATGTTGTTGCGTACCGGGAATAAGCTTACCCAACATTTGCCGGTCAATCACTTCATTGGTCATGCCGGCCAGCCCGCCGATGATCATGGGCGAGCTATAGCGCCAAAGCTGTTGCCAAAGAGCTTTGTTCAGCTTAAAGCGTATGCTTTTCCATTCATGAAAAAGCAAAATGAACGTTACCAACGCCTGGGCACAATTGGCAATGAGCAACAGCCCTGTTTTGGTCTGATGCTGGTACCAGTTTCTCAAGAATACCGATGAGCTGTGGGCCACAAGGCCCGGCAAAAACGCAATGAACAAAATGGTCAGCAAAACAAAAACAGCAATGCCGCCAATATTCACAAAGGCATATTTCCGGGGACGGTTATCTTTTCGCAACTTTGCCAGAGGTATGACACAAAGAGTATCAAAACCTATAATGAACAGGCACAGCCAGATATATTCGTAATGCCCGTTCACACCCACAAAATCGCCTAAAGGCACGCGGCAAAGACCGATAACCAGAACGAAGAATACGGTACTGATAATATGCGAAGTAAAAGCCGTCTGGAACAGCGACTCCGTGTCCACGCCGTCTTTATTGGCAAAGCGGAAGTACGCGGTTTCGAAACCATAGGTAAAGACGATGTTCAGAAAAGCAATATAACCATATAAAATGGCGTATGTGCCCATTTCGGCCATACCCGTCGCAGAACCGACAAGATAAGTAATGATAGGCGTTACCAAATAGTTTAAAAATCGCCCGCCGATATTACTAAGCCCATACCAAATGGTCTGCCCGGCTAATTGTTTGATGCCACTCAATGCTAAAAAATTAAGCCACAAATGTAATATTTAATAAGAAATGGCCAGCACACAAAGGGTAATTGCTTATCTTTGAAAAGGACTAATACCTGCTCAAATGGGATCAATCGTAATGGTTACCGGCGGCACCGGCTATGTAGGATCATGGATTGTCAGGGCGCTTTTGGAAAAAGGCTATACCGTCCGTGCAGCCATAAGAAACAAAAGCAATATATCCAAAGTGCGCCACTTGCTGGATATTGAAGCCGGAACTCCGGGACATTTAGAACTTTGGGAAGCCGATCTGCTGGCCGAAGGATCATTCAACGATGCCGCCCGCGGCGCGCAATATGTTATTCATACGGCTTCGCCTTTTACACTTCACTTTAAAGACGCCCAAAGGGAATTGATTGACCCGGCGCTTAAAGGCACGGCCAATGTCCTGAATGCCGCTACCGGCTCTGGTAGTGTGCAAAAGGTTATTCTGACCTCAAGCGTGGCCGCCGTTCATGGCGACAATATCGACATGAGCGCACAAAAGCTGTCCGAATTCAGCGAAAACCAGTTCAATACCACCAGCTCTTTAAATCATCAGCCTTATTCGTTTTCAAAGGTATTGGCGGAAAAAGCAGCCTGGCAACTGGCAGAAGCCCAAACTCAATGGCAGTTGGTGGCCATTAATCCGGCATTTGTGATGGGACCGCCCCTCAACAGCCGCTCCGGTTCCGAGAGCCTGACGCTGATGAAAGCACTCCTGGGTGGCAAATACAAAACAGGGATTCCGGATCTGAAATTCGGCTTCGTGGATGTGCGGGATGTGGCACAGGCACACATACTGGCCATGGAAAACGATCATGTGGAAGGCCGGTACATCCTTTCCGCCGAAGTTTGTTCCTTATATGATTTGGCCCAACAGCTCAAAAGCATTTACGGAAAAAAATATCCCCTGCCCGTCCGCAAAGTCCCCAAATTCCTCATCAGCCTCTTGGCCCCTCTCTTCGGGCTGAACCGGAGATTTGTGCGCCGCAACGTGGGCTACCCGTTGCAATTCAATACCACCAAAAGCCGGGCATCACTTCAGCTTAGCTATCGCCCATTACTACAGACCTTAGAAGATATGGTAGGAAAAATGGAAAAATTGGGAATGGTGCAGTAATTTCACTATTATTCAAAAATGATTAAATTAATAACATTCAGTATCGATTTGTAAAACTTTTATTATGAAAAGAATAAATATACATGCTGATGTTTGTTGCTTTTATTATCCCTCCTACTGCCTGCCTTCGGACAAAACGGCTCCGTCAATAATGACTTTGGCCTGCCCGGCACCCAACGGCGGAAAGACGGTATTATGGATATACAACGTACCGGTCCGGAAACCACCGGGACCAAAAATATTCAATACGCCTTTGTTGACGTTGATACGCTACAGCAAAAAAGCAATCATCAGTAAATAATTACACTATTCAGGCATTTATTTTGGCATAGTTGAAATTTACCTCTCTCCTCCTATGGTTGCGTGTTCCACCAACCACAAAGCCATGTCAGTTATAAGTCTTAAAGAAAGGCTTTTCCAAATCACGGAAAGCCTTTTATTGCTTTGCTTTACTTTTAGAAAGGTGTTTATTTGGCTATCCGCACATTCCCGATCAGCAATTGAGCGCCATGATCGTAGTTCATCGGTGCGCTGATGAAAAAATATTTCCGGGCGTCAGCCAAAAACATATCCGCATCCAAGATTTTGGTTTTGTCCAGATAAACAGCCATATGTGCGTCATTTACCCGAATGGCAACATGCATAGGTTGGTTCACGGTATTTTCAAAAGTGTAATTGCCGCTGTAGTATTTATCCAGGCCTGTACTGTAGGCCGTATATTCATTCTCATTAAAGTACAGCAACGATACGTTTGCAGAGCCCTGGGTTTCATAAGAGCCGACACTATTATCGCCGTCAAAGCCAAAAATAAGGGGCGACAGGTCATCTACTTTGTCGCAAAGCGCCAGCACATCAAATTCAACTGTAAAATGATCGGGCGGGCTTAACAATGAATCCGGCTTAAAGGTGGCATCGGGGTTGAGCAGGAACCATCTTCCGGGAATCCCGGAAACCGTAACCACAGAACCCGAACCATTTGTTTTCCATTGACGAGGAAAGGTTTCCAGGCTATCCCGGTCAAAATTATCCTTAAAGATAACCTGGTTCCCGGCAACAAAATCATAAACATTTTGCGCCTGAAGAACATGCGGCCGTGCGTTTTGCACTGTTGACATTTGTGCCTGGTCTTGTTGGCTACCGGGCTTTTCAGCGGCCTTATCGAGGGCCTTGTCAATTTTCTCATCGACCTTATCGGCGGCATGATTGACAATCCTGTTTAAGAGCTGGGCATTAGCGGAAAAATGAAAACCAATAAGCCCCAGGATTAGCATTAAAGCAGGTACTTTTTTCATAATCAACAACTTACTAAGGGGCAAAGATAGGCAAATGCGAAAGTGTCGGGCAAGAATTTTTGCTTATAAAACCTTAAGATTTATCTCTAATCCTGTAAAAATTGAACCAATTATTAAAAAAGGAGGGCGGACATTTTTGTCCGCCCTCCTTTTTTAATAAGTAATTTCCTATACTGGAAAAATTATTTCGTTACGGTAAACTTACCAACGGCATTCACATATCCGGTAGAAAGTTCCAGTAAGTAGTTGCCTGCACGCAGGGAAGAGATATCCATGCTGAATTCTTCAGTACCGAAATGATGTTTTCCCAAATTCTTAGTCAGGATAACACGACCGGTCATATCAATAACCCTGGCAACGGCATTGTCTGTCCGGCCGATAAAGCCATACTTGAAATGCAGGTCATTTTGTGCCGGGTTCGGGAAAATGTTAATATTTCTGGAAGCTTCATCCAACATGCCGCGAATACCATTAGGATCTTCACAATGCCAGGTAATGGCTACATAAGCATTATTGTTAGTGCGGCTGGTATCTAAATTATCCGGGCTATTAAAATCATCGCCAACACCTTTAACAAATACAAAGAAGCCATACTGTTGACCTTCAACAAAATGTTCTTTCGGAACAATCAGGTTAATGTAATAACGGTTAGTATCGTTTTCCCAGGCATCAATATCTAGTAAAGAATTGATAGAGTCAACTGACAAATAAGAGATAGGACGAAGCCATTCGTTTGCTGCCGCATATTCGGTGTAATATCCTGAGAAATACAAACCGCTATCGATAATTTGGTTCATTGGTGTGGACATCCAAACGGTTTCGTTTGAATCAATAGCATCCGGTCCCAGGTTAACGGCCCCCCAGATGCCGTAAGGAGCGGTGGTTACGGTATCATAAGGCTGAATGGTATCACCGGCATTAAGGCATTCAAATTGAGTAAAGTCAACATAGGCCGCCAAATCGGCATTCTGAGCAAAAGCGCTCATGCCGAAGGCCATCAATACGCCAAGGGTTAGGTAAATACGTTTCATAAATCAGTTTTTTTAAGTGATAAATCGTTTGGGTGCTAAGTTAAATTAAATTTTGAAATTAGCAAAAATTAACCTCGGTTTTCTAAAAACTAAACTAACCCGGCATATTAACATAATGTTCTACCGGCAGCCTTTTTGCTATTGCCCGCCCTAAAGTCAGCTCATCCGTATATTCCAGGTCGCCGCCAAAAGAGATACCACGGGCAATACCGGTTATCCGAACCGGCATGTTTTTCAGCTGGCGGCTGATATAATAAACGGTCGTATCGCCTTCTATCGTGGGACTAAGCGCCATAATCATTTCTTCAACCGAGCCTTCCGCCACTCGCTTCAAAAGGTTATCCAGCATCAGCTGCTCCGGGCCAATACCTTCTAATGGCGATAACAATCCCCCCAAGACATGATACAAGCCGTTGTATTGTTGTGTACTTTCAATAGAAATAACATCACGGATGCTTTCCACCACACATACCTGGCTTTTAATTCTACCCGGGTTGCAGCAAACAGCACATAACCCGCCATCGGAAACGTTATTGCATCGGGGGCAAAAAGCAACCTCGTCACGCATCCGGGCAACGGCTTGGGTAAAATTGCCTACCCGTTCCTTTTCTTCTTTCAACAAATGCAACACCATCCGCAAAGCGGTTTTCTTACCAATGCCCGGCAATTGACAAAAAGCGGCGACAGCATCTTCAATCAGCTTGGAAGAAAAAATCATGATCTCTTTTAAGGTTTTAAGCAAAGGTAGGCTTTTTTAAAACTCAGCATTTTAATTTACTTTTACCCACCTTTGCCCATTATCAGGCATATCATGTTTTATATGATTTCAAGCTCATTGTTTACCCTATTACGACGGTTTTCACTGGTATTAATAACCGTATTTTGCTGCAGCATCGTGCCAAAACAAAGCGATGCACAGGGCCCAAAGCCGGCAAGGATTCTTTTCCTGCTGGATGCCTCAGGCAGCATGTCCAACACCTGGCAAAAACAGGAAAGCCGGTTTGAAGCCGCTTCGGGAATTATATTGTCCATTATGGACAGTATTTATGCCGTTAACCCATCGGTTTCTTTCGGGCTGCGGGCTTTTGGCGAGCAATACCCGGCAAAAGACAGCAATTGTTATGACACAAAATTAGAAGTACCTTTCGCCTTTCAAAATAAAGGCCAGATACAGGCCCGCCTGACAGACCTTCGGCCCAGGGGATTTTCCCCTATCGCCTTATCCCTCCAGGAAGCCGCCGAAAATGATTTTATACAAGATGACCAATATGCGTACAGCATTATCCTGATTACCGATGGCGGCGAAAGCTGCGGTGGTGACATTTGTGCCACAGTTCAGAATCTTTTAAGCAAAAAAATCAGTTTTACCCCTTATATCCTGACCCTGGTAGACTATCAGCCCATTCGCGATGAATATAATTGCCTGGGGAAAGTGCTGACGGTGGCCAACGAAAAAGAAATTGGCCCCGCGGTGCATAAAATCATCGGCGAAAACCGGAAAGTCCTTGCCATAAAAGCCGCAACCGTCCGGAATGTCTCCCCCCGGAAAACGGAACAACCTAAGCCACCGGTGCTAACAACTCATCCAATGACAAGCAAACCGCTGCCGGTAACGCCCCTGACCCCGGAGCCTGAAAATATAAGTCCCAAACAGCAACTAAACCTGCCCAAGCCAATAGACCGGGTTGTCCAAATCCGCCGGCCCGGAAAGGCGAACATTCTGTATGCGTTACCGGCATTGAAACCCGTAGCTTTTAGCGGGAAACCGATAACCTTGCCTCTGCCGGAAGAACCTGACAAACCGGTTATCAAACCCACACCAGAAGAACAGCCCAGGCCAGCAACGCACCGACATACCGGTCAGCCCGCAGTAACGGCAAAAAAAACTTCCAATACAGTAGAAGCGGTACCGTTCTATACCGCAACTGACGTCGCGGAGAAAACAACCATGGAAGTTTATTTTACCGATGGCAAAGGAAAATATTACTATACTGAGCCATTGATGAAGCTTATGGATAACGCCAGCGGAAAAGAGATCAAAGAAATTTACCGCAATCTTTCCGGTAGCCAGCCCGTCCCTATCCCTATGACCGCCGGCGTCTACGACATTATCATCCCGGGCAGCAAATCCAAAGCCGTACATATTGCCATCACGGCCAACAAGACCAACAGGGTCTATATTAAAGCCGGCATGGCCTCATTGGCATTTGACTATTCCACTAAACCCCATCAGCCGGTTAAAGAATTTAAAGCCTATGTGAGTCAGCGTTTCGGTGCCAGCAGGGCCGTAACCACCCAGCCATGCGATACCATGTTACCCTACGAGCCCGCTAACTACCACGTTGAGATCAATACTCTTCCCAAATCCGTATTCAACATTGACCTGAACTTTAATGAGCTCAAAATAATTACCATTCCGACACCGGGTACATTCCAGATTCTTAACTCCAGCCCGATGGAAGATATTCAACTCTGGTACCAGCTGGGCAATGAATATGTACCTTTCCTGACCATGAAAATTTCCGGGAGGCCTTCCATTCAAAAAGTAGATTTACTACCCGGCTTTTACCAGGTCCGGTATTTCAAATCCCCGCGCAAACCATACGACACCGCCCATACCGTGCCTTTTCAAATAAAAAGTGAAAAAACCACTCAGGTCACCTTAGACAACTAAAACCATGCGCTTCCTTTCCGTCATATATGTTCTGCTGTTGGCTTATATCATTGCGGCCATAGCGTTTTGGGGGCATACGCTGGATAAGCAAAGCGAGAAAATCTATCAAAATGAAATCCAAAGCCTTCAGGAACACGTGGACAGCATTGGGCAATATGAATTATACCGCTACAGGAAAAAGAAAATCGACCAACGCCTGAACGCCCGGAAGCGGCAATATACCGGCGAAGGCACCGCTTTTTTATTGGTTATGCTCCTCGGCGCCGGCATCGTCTATTCCACTATCCGCAGCCGCAACAGGCTGGCGCAGCAACAAACCAATTTCATTTTGTCTATAACCCATGAGCTGAAGTCACCGATAGCCGCCGTCAAGCTGAATTTACAAACCCTCAGCAAACGCAAACTGGATGAAGGTATCCAAAAAACACTTATCGACCGGAGCATTACGGAAGCCAACCGGCTGGATGACCTGTGCAATAATTTGCTGTTGGCCTCTCAAATGGAAGACCGGCATTTTGAGCCGGGATCAGAACGCATTAATTTTTCCACCCTGGTGCAGGAATCCGTTACCATCATGCAGGGCAGGACAAAAGAGCCGATCAGTATGGATTTGGCCGAAGATTGCTTTACTTACGGAGACGCTCTGCTCTGGCGCCTGGTTGTCAGCAATCTTTTAGAAAACGCTGTCAAATACGGCCAGTCGGACCAACCCATCAGGATTGAACTTTACCCGATCGACGATCAGTTATCCCTGAAAATTATGGACCAGGGCATCGGTATTCCGGATGAAGATAAAACCAAGATTTTCAAAAAATTTTACCGGGTGGGTAATGAAAATGCCCGAAAAACCAAAGGAACAGGCTTAGGGCTTTACCTGACCGCCAGGATCATCAACCAGTTTAACGGCTCCATTTCCGTCCGGGATAATGAGCCCCGGGGAAGCATCTTTGAGATCAATCTCCCAGCCGGCTAACATCGAATTTTGAACTTCCATGGCTGTATTTTAGCTAAAATCACTTCACTTATGAACAGGATCGAACAACTCAAAGAATTCTTAAAAGATAAACCGAAAGATTGTTTCCTGCGGCATGCCCTGGCCTTAGAGCTCATCAAAACAGGCCGGCAAGAGCAGGCTAAAGCGCTTTTTAAAGCTATTCTCGATGAATTTCCCGACTACATTGCCAGCTATTATCCTTTAGGGAAATTATTGGAGCAAATGGGCCGGCCCCATGACGCCCTAAAAATCTATGAGCAAGGAATGCAACAAGCCCAAAAAGCGGGGGACCAGCATACGCTCAGCGAGCTGCGCAGCGCCATCGACCTGGTGGATTAAGTGAGGCCATAAGGTTATGAAGTGATCATGGGCCAATCGCTAATAGCAAACGGCCGACCACAAACCATATCTTTTGCGGGCATATAAAAGATCTCATGAATTATTCGGAGAATCCGGTAATGACAACCTACACTGCCGCCGGCTCATGCAGGATATCCAAAAGCTCCGTACTGGCGGTTTCCATCTTATTGACATTCCTGTCAATCTGGGCATTCAAATAGCGATAAGCAACATAAGCCACCAGGCCAATAATCAGGCCCACCGCCGAAGTGACCATTTTGGTATAAATCCCGCCTGCTATCACGCCAATTTCAAACTGGTTGGTTCTTTGAATATTGGAAAATAAGATAATCATCCCGGCAATAGTCCCTAAAAATCCGAACATCGGCGCAATGCCGGCAATAGTATGCAGGGCGCCAAGGTTTTTCTCCATCTTATAAACTTCCAGCTTCCCGGCGTTCTCCATGGACCGTTCAATGTGGTCAATCGGCTTGCCGATCCGGTTAACGCCTTTGCCAATCATCTTGGGCAATGCACCTTCATAATTCTTGCAAAGCGACTGGGCGCCGGTAATATTACCCTCCGTAATTTTTTCTTTAATACGCAGCATAAAATCATCGGGCGTCTTACCCGCCTTACGGATGGCCAGATAGCGCTCTACAAAGTAATAGACTGCCAGAATGCTGCAAATTCCCAATGGAATCATCAGGATACCACCTTCTTTAATCAGAAACCAAAGAGAAAGCTGATCTGGCGCCTGGGCCGTAGCAGTTAACTCTTGATGGGCCCGGGCAACGGTATCGGCAACCGCACTGTCGCCAATGCCGGACTGTATTTGCAACAAAAATGAATGGAGCATATTATTGAAAGTTTAAGCGCAAACTTACATAAAATCAAAAAAAGATGACAGCGGCATCCGGAAATAAAATTGAGCAATAAGCCATGCGGCCGTTAAGCAGCTTACAGCCTGTTGCTCAATTTTAAATGATTGCGTCCGGGTATTTATTTAATAGCGACCAATTCGATTTCGAAAATCAGATCTTTACCGGCTAGCGGATGGTTGGCATCCAAAATAACCGAATTTTCTCTAACTTCAGAGACCACAACCGGGAAATGATTGCCTTGATTGTCACTCAGATGCAATTGAAGACCAACTTCGGGTGCCATATCCTGCGGGAATTCCGTTTTCGGAAATTCTAAGAAATTTTCTTCGGCAGCCTGGCCGTAAGCCTCATCCACTGGAATATCTACCGTTTTCTTTTCACCGGGTTCCATACCCTCCATAGCCTTATCAAAACCTTTAATGACCTGTCCTGACCCGACTTTAAATTCCAAAGGTTCTCTTCCTTCGGAAGAGTCGAAAGTGGTGCCGTCTTTTAACCTTCCATGATAGTGCACCTGTACGGTATCACCAGCTTGTACCTTAGCCATAAGCATTCTTTTATTTTTATTATAAATAGGCAAGGTATAAATTATTTACCTGCCCGGCAAATCATCGTTAGTCTTTTTGGATTATTTTACCAGGAATACTACAGGAAAATTTATTAAGGTTAAGAGCCACACCATCTCAACCTTAAGAAGAAAAATCAGTTAAGCTTTCTTGTTCCCGGGCCCAATCATATAAAGATGTTTTAACCGCAATGCCAATTGTTCAGGCGAAAGATTATCGCTGCGACCGGACATTCAGCACTGCGGCAATCGCCTTTATTTCTTTTTCTTATATTTTTTGATAACTTTACGAAAGAAATTAATCAATTATAATGCTGTAATGGCTTTTATCTATGAGTAAATATAAATCCGTCAGCAATATCCCGGTAGCCATCTCGTTAGAAACTACTTTAGAGAGAGAAAACATCAAGCCGAAATTTGATAAAAATAAAAAAAGGCTGGTTTACATATCCATTTTAGCCATTATTATCGCGATTTTAATCAGCCTAATCGCCAAAGTACTGATGTTACTGATCAATTTCATCACACATGTTTCCTTTTACGGTGATTTTTCTTTCTCGCATGTCGGGCTCATTGAAAATCACATGGGTTTATGGATCATATTCATCCCGGCTATCGGCGGGATCCTGGTCGGGCTCACCGCTTTTTACGGCAGCCGCGGCATCCAGGGACATGGCATTCCGGAAGCTATGGAACAGGTCTTAACCAATAAGAGCAGGATAAAACCCATTCTCACATTTTTGAAACCACTTTCCTCGGCAATCGCTATCGGTACCGGCGGGCCGTTCGGTGCGGAAGGTCCTATCATCGCTACCGGTGGCGCTTTGGGTTCCAATTTCGGGGAATTTCTCCGCATCACCCATAATGAACGGAAAATACTGCTTTCTGCCGGTGCCGCGGCCGGCACGACTGCTATTTTCGGCACACCGATCGCCGGGCTTTTCCTGGCCGTCGAACTGCTGCTTTTTGAATTTTCGCCACGCTCCATTATTCCCTGCGCTTTAGCCTGCATTACAGCGACGGCGGGCTATCACATTTTTTTCCGCAGCGGGCCGGTATTTGCCATGGGACACGCCATAGACATCCCCTCAAACATTGCCATCGCCTTTTATAGCGGCATTGGCCTGTTGGTGGGTTTTGTATCCATCCTGGTCACCAAGGGCGTTTACTGGATTGAGGATCTGTTTAATAAAATTCCCATTCACTGGGCATGGTATCCTGCTCTCGGCGGACTGTTCGCGGGATTAATCGGCTATTTTTTACCCAGCACGCTGGGGGTTGGCTATGAAAACATTACCAATATCCTTAGCGGCACCATGGCCGTTGATGCGGTAATGATTTTATGTGTGCTAAAATTAATTTCCTGGTTAGTGTCCTTGGCCAGCGGCACCTCCGGCGGTACTTTGGCGCCCCTGATGACCGTTGGCGGCGCTTTGGGCGCCGGCCTGGGCTATCTATGCCTGTACATTTACCCGCATTGCGGCGTTACGGTGCCCTTAGCAGCATTGATCGGCATGATGGCGCTGTTTACCGGGGCCTCCAGGGCTTTATTAACCTCTATTATCTTCGGCGTAGAGTCCACCGGACAGTTCAACGCCCTTCTGCCTTTGCTGGCCGGCTGCTCAGGCTCTTATTTTGTTTCCTTTTTCCTGATGCAAAATACGATAATGACCGAAAAGATTGCCCGTCGGGGGGTAAAAGCTCCGGATTCCTATGAACCTGATATCCTGGAGGAAATTACTGTGGGCAGGATCATGCATGACAACGCGATGGTCGTCAGTGATCAAACGATGATCAAAGACATTAAAGACACGTTGGAAAAAGAACCGGAATTATATCAAAACTTTTTTATCGTCACCAATAAGGAAGATGCATTCAAGGGCATTCTCAGCACCACCAGCCTTTACCAGCATCAGGAAGATGACAGTATTACCCTTGCCCAGGCCCGGCTCATTATCCATCATGATGTCTATATTCATGAAAAAGATGACCTGAAAGAAGCCCTGGAGCTGATGAACAAAGAAAAGCTAGATGTGCTCCCCGTGCTCAGTGATGTCACCCATGAAATAAAAGGTATCATATGTTACAAGGACATCCTGGACGCCCTTAAAAACAACTATGAAAATGATAATATTCCTTTTCCGTTTTCGGCGAACGGACAATCAAAAATTAATGTACCTTTGCCGGGCAAAAGAATATATCAGCGCATTGACCACTGGTTCAACAATGTGAGAAAGCGGTAAATTGCGGTGTTTTTATTGAAACGGAAAGCCGGTTAGATTCTCCAAAAGTAAAGCCGGTCGTGTTTTTTGCAATTGCCACCCTAGCTCAGTTGGTAGAGCAGCTGTTTCGTAAATAGCAGGTCGTCGGTTCGAGTCCGGTGGGTGGCTCTCTCCTTTTTTCATTGTGCCTGAAGACGAAATAATTACTGTTACTTTGCAGGTGCTGTTGCCTGGTCTAGCTCCTTCTTGAGAAATTTACCCGTCAGGCTTTGCGGGCAAGCGGCAACCTTTTCCGGTGTTCCGCTAACAACGATCTCACCGCCGCCTTCGCCACCTTCAGGACCAATATCGACAATATAGTCCGCTACCTTGACAACATCGAGGTTATGTTCGATAACCAATACGGTATTTCCTTTTTCCACCAAACGGTTCAGCACTGAAAGGAGTTGGCGTATATCTTCAAAATGCAGGCCTGTAGTAGGCTCATCCAGGATGAAAAATGTTTTACCGGTGTCTTTTTTAGACAGCTCGGTAGCCAGCTTCACCCTTTGGGCCTCGCCACCGCTAAGGGTTACGGCGCTTTGTCCTAATGTGATATAGCCTAATCCGACATCGTTTAGGGTTTTTATTTTCCGATGAAGGTTGGGCACATTGATAAAGAAATCGGCCGCTTCCTCAACGGTCATATTGAGCACATCCGCTATGGATTTACCCTTATAACGAATTTCCAGGGTTTCCCGGTTATACCTGCGGCCGTTACATTGCTCGCAAGGCACATAAACATCCGGTAAAAAATTCATCTCAATTGTCCGCATACCGCCACCGCCGCAAGTTTCACAACGTCCGCCTTTTACGTTAAAGGAAAAACGGCCGGGTTTATAGCCCCGTATCTTCGCTTCCGGCACCTGCGCAAACAGCTGGCGTATATCCGTAAAGAAGCCGCAATAAGTTGCCGGGTTACTTCTCGGCGTCCGGCCGATCGGCGCCTGGTCTATTTCAATCACCTTATCCACGGCTTCCAGGCCGCTGATATTTTTATAAGGCAATGCCGTCATTTTAGAGGCCGGGAAACAATGATTGGACAGGATGGGGTAAAGCGTTTCATTAATCAAAGTGCTTTTTCCGCTACCCGAAACCCCTGTAATACAGGTAAAGGTCCCCAAAGGAATTTTCAGCGTCACATTTTTCAGGTTATTGCCGCTGGCGCCGGATAACTTTAAAACATGAC
Source organism: Edaphocola sp. (assembly GCA_035708205.1). Classification (GTDB taxonomy): domain Bacteria; phylum Bacteroidota; class Bacteroidia; order Chitinophagales; family Chitinophagaceae; genus DASSSY01. Next base: position 234,273 of record DASSSY010000004.1, on the reverse strand, counting down.
CATTGCCTTTTCGCCGCTCATCCGGAAGGGCTATCCGCTTTTTATTATTCAGATAATCCGCCGTCAGGCTATGACTTTGCAAAACCTGCGCCGGCCTGCCTTCTGAAACAATTCTTCCGCCATGGCGACCGGCAGCGGGACCGATATCAATTAAATAGTCCGCCGCCAGCATAATGTCCTTATCATGCTCCACCACTAAAACAGAGTTGCCGCTGTCACGGAGCTTGTGCAAAGCCTGAATAAGCCGGTGATTATCTCTCTGATGAAGGCCGATAGAAGGTTCATCGAGGATATAGGTAATTCCCCGAAGTTGTGAGCCGATCTGTGTGGCCAGGCGAATACGCTGACTTTCACCACCACTCAACGTTCTCGTGGGCCGGTTAAGGCTGAGATAATGCAAACCGACTTCCAACAGGAAAGCCAACCGGTCATTAATTTCTTTTAAAACCTCATGGGCAATGCGCCTTTGCCTGTTATCCAATTTTTCTTCGAGCCCTGCAAATTCTTCAGCCAGGTGGCTTAAAGGCAGGGCTGCATATTCAGCAATATTCTTATCCCCGACTTTATAGTACAGACTTTCTTTTTTCAACCTTGTCCCCTCACAGGCATGGCAGGTATCCTGGCTCATAAATGAGGCTGCCCATTCATGGATATAATCCGAGGCAGATTCTTCGTAATAACGTTGTACCATATTCAGAACACCTTCAAAGCGACCACCGGAAGTCCAGTATTGGTGCATGGACATGCCACTCCAATCAGCACCTTCAGGAGCATCTTCTTCATGAGTACCATACAGCATTAAGGCCAACTGTTCTTTGGTCAGTGAGGAAACGGGTACATTAAGCGGAATCTTATTAGCTTTAGCGAACTTTTCCGCGGCTTGCCAGCTACCCGCTTCACGGGCTTTTCCCAAAGGCTCTATACCACCATCCCTGATGGTTTTTCCGGCATCGGGAATAACTTTCTCCAGATCAATCCGGTGTTCCATGCCCAGCCCTTTGCAGACCGGGCAGGCGCCATAAGGAGAATTAAATGAAAAAGTGTTCGGCGACGCATCTTCATAAGACAGCCCCGTTTCCGCCTCCATCATCATGATGCTAAAGCTCTGCAGGCTGTCCGCATCATAATCCAGGACCTGCAACATACCCTTACCCATATCCAAAGCCGTTTCAACACTCTGGCGCAAGCGGCCAAGGGTTTCTTTTCCCGGTACCAACCGGTCAACTACCAATTCGATGTCATGAACCTTATAGCGGTCCACCTGCATTTTAGGACGCAGCTCTTCCACAGAGCCATCTACCCTCACTTTGAGATAACCCTGCTTTCTCAGACCTTCAAACAACTCACGATAATGCCCTTTGCGGCCACGTATAACAGGTGCCAGCAAGGCGATCTTCCGGCCTTTATAGACCTTTTCAATATGCTCCTGGAGCTCCGTGACCGAATAACGCTGCATCCGCTTACCGGTCAAATAGCTATAGGCAATACCGGCACGGGCAAAGAGCAACCGCAAAAAATCATAGATCTCCGTAACCGTTCCTACGGTAGACCGCGGATTTTTGTTGGTCGTTTTCTGCTCAATGGAGATAACCGGCGACAAGCCCGAGATCTTATCCACGTCGGGACGTTCCAGATCGCCCATAAACTGGCGGGCATAGGCGGAAAAGCTTTCCATATATCGCCGCTGACCTTCAGCAAAGATAGTGTCAAAGGCTAAGGACGACTTGCCGCTGCCACTTAAACCCGTAATGACTACAAGGCTGTTCTTAGGCAGGGCAATATCAATATTTTTCAGGTTATGCTCCCGGGCGCCGGAAACCTCTATTTGTGCACTCAAAACCGAATAAAAATTTAATTAGCCAACAAAGCCCTTACCACCTGAGCGATCACTGATCCCTCAGCCTGGCCGGCCAGCTGCTTATTGGCCAAGCCCATGACTTTACCCATATCTCCCGGCCCTGAAGCGCCGGATTGAGCGATGATTTCCTGAATCCTGGCCTTCAGGGTCGCTTCATCCAAAGGTTTTGGCAAAAATTCTTCTAAAACACTTAATTCTTCGGCTTCCTTTTGGGCCAGGTCTTCCCGGTTTTGTTCTTTGAAAATAGCCAACGAGTCCTTCCGCTGCTTGGCCATCTTCTGCAACAATTTCATTTCATCCGCTTCAGTCAATACCTCTTTGGCATTCGCCGCTGTTTTCGCCTCAAGCAAGGCGGCCTTTATAGCACGAAGCGTACGCAGGGCGATTTCATTTTTATCTTTCATGGCCTGCTTCAGCTGCGCCATGACCTTATCTTCTAATGACATAATCCATTAAATTGAACAACAAAAGTACATAAAAAACCGGCTGTGCAAAATAGGCACAGCCGGTAAAGAATATTTATCCAACTAATTATGGATTTTGAACAATATTAGGGTTGTAGTTTATTTCTCCACCAGAAATACGGAATAAGAACGTATTAGCAACAGGATCTGCTATAGTTTTGTAGTTACCAAATAATGCATCCTGTCCACCGGAGTTTTCGCGATGCAATCCCTGATAGAATAAAAAGCCAGAATAATCAGAACTGCTTGCTTCAGGAATAGCTGCACAACGCTGCAAATCAGAATAACGAAAACCCTCACCCCATAATTCTATACGGCGTTGATGCCAAATTTCATGTAATAACGCCGCTTGACTCGTAAAGCTAGCCGCACTATAATTAGGATTCCGGATTTTCATAATTTCCTCCAACTGGGCTTGAGCTCCAGGAATATCAAAATGAGCTTTGGCCTCAGCCTGAATAAAGCCCATTTCTTCAGACCGCATATAGCATACATCAAGGCTAAAAGTACCAGGATTCTGTATCCGGAACTTTTTCTGGCTAAACTTAAAGTATGGATCTTGATCTCCTTTTGCCCACCACTGATAACGGATATCATAACCTGCAGCGGAATTACTATCATGCGGTATTAAATTGAACAAAGTCTTATTGATTAATTTTTGGCCGCCAATTTCAGCATAACCACCGGAAGTCGGATCCATGTGACTAATAAAGGACCACACATGATTGGTTTGATCTTCAGTGATATGAGAACCCCAGATCCAGCTACTATTTTGCCAATTATTAAAGCCACTCAACAACTCCTTCGTACTCATATAAGGATAGTTCTGGCGAGCTAAACCAGCCATTTGATCTGCCAATCTCCAACGTTGCATAACTAAGGCCACACGAGCATACAGTCCATGAACAACATCAATATCAATTTCAGATTTGTTGGCACGTTGTGGTGCACCGTTAGCCGGATCTAATAAACTTACAGCCTTATCTAAATCATCCGTAATTTCTTTATACAACTGTGTTAAAGGAGCCCGTGGGCCTCCTTCTTGAGTAACAGCATGATAAATAGGTACACCCAAAGCAGTAGAGTCAACCATATAAGAATGCTGATAATACAAACTTAGATTATAATAAGCATAGGCTAAATAAAAGTACACCTGTCCTTTAATGTTATCCTTTTCTGACTGCGGACCTGTAGCATTATCTATATGGGCCAATAACTCATTAGCATTATTAACAAACTGGTAATAATAAGACCAAATGTAAGCCCCTCCATTTCTTGGGGTCGTATAATCCACATAATTAGTAAACCAACCGGCGCCGGCATCATGCATGACCATGTCCTCACCCATCAAATCATTGATCAAATTAATACTCATTTGACCAAAATTATCATCATCTGAGGCCTTATACATCAGGCTATGCATCCCCTCCAAAGCAGCGCGGCATCCAGTAGTTGTTTTAAAAGCATCCTCTAACGGTACACGATCTGATGGATAGCGATCTAAAAAAGATTTCTTACAAGCCCCCATCCCCAATAAAAGAGCACTTGTAGAAAACAAAAGAATTCTTGAGAAAGTTTTCATATTAAAATATATTGATATTAATAATTTAATCTTAATACTACAATCCTAATTTAACTCCAAACATTACTGTTCGATAAGGATAATAGCTTAATGAATTTGAGCCAAAGAAACTAGTCTCTACATCAACGCCTTTCCTGGCCGCAAACAGATAAACATTATCAGCAGCCACAAATACAGAGGCACTTCTAAAGTCAGCCCTTTTCAGCCAACGCTCAGGCAATGTATAGCTCAAATTAATATTTTGTATTTTCAGAAACGTACGACTGATCAGGAATCTGTCAGAAGCGCCACCAATGCTGGCTTCACCAATACCTAAACGAGGCAGGGAGGCATCGGTATTTTCAGGCGTCCAGGAATCAATAATATCAGTGCTCCAGGTTTGGCCACTAAACGCATTTGATGGCTGCATCAATAGCTGATAGTTAGCATCATAAAACTTACCTCCGATAGCAAAGTTCAACTGAACAGACAAACTGATATTTTTATAGCTGAATGTATTGATCAAAGCACCTTCTACATCCGGCCAGGGATCTCCCATAATACGCTTGTTTTCCGGCAGGCTGGCAACATTATAATCATTGGTATCAGTGCCGTCGGCAAGTTCCCACAGCTCATCACCAGTTTTAGGATCCACACCAGCATATTTAGGTAGGAAAAATGTTCCCCGAGCAAGCCCTTTTTTGAGGATTGTAACGCCATTTGGATATATGACCAAACTGTCCCCCTGCATTTTGGTCATTTGGTTCTTATTATGAGACAAATGCAATTCAGCGTTCCATGTAAAGTCACGTGTTCTTAAAATATCGGCATTGACCGTTAACTCGACTCCACTATTCAACATAGAACCAACATTGGAAAGAATGGCACCAATACCAGTTGAGGGGGCGAAAGGTTTCACATATAACAAATCATAGCTGCCCTTGCGATAGTAATCCACGCTACCGGTAACCCTATTATTCAAGAATCCAAAGTCAATACCCGCATCAAACATATAGCTGCCTTCCCAATGCAGGTCATTGCTACCATAAGTGTTAAACAAATAGCCAGGAGTTGTAGCATTAGGACTAAAGTAATAATTGGGCAACCAAGCATAATAATAATTACTACCTAAATCCTCTTTACCTTGGATACCATAACTTGCTTTAACTTTTAATTCACTTAACCAATCACGCGTAGATGACATAAAGTTTTCTTCCGACATCATCCAACCCGCACCAACGGACCAAAAGTTTCCCCAGCGTGCAGAAGGAGAAAAACGGGAAGAACCATCACGGCGAATGCTGGCCTTTAAAAAATATTTTTTTCTGAAATCATAAGTCGCATATGCCAAATAGCTTTCAATGGCTAGTTGATCAATTGAAGAACCAGATCCTTTGTCAACAGCCGCTGCATCACCCTGCTGGAAAATAGGATCCGTAAAGCCACTACGTACCAAGCTATAGTTCTGCTGCGTCATCAAATTATTTTCATGATCCAAAGTTAGGGCCAAAGTATTATCGCCGCTGGCAAAAGGCCCGAAAGAAGGTTCCCAAACAATACGCTGACGGAATGTATAATTAGTATTCGTCAATGCGGATTGGTTAATGATACCGTCAACGCCCTCTCCATCACCAAACAACATATTCTGATAAACACTATTATTATAATTAAAGAATTCCAAAGTATAATCAACGCGGGCCGTAAAATCCTTTAAGAACTTACCTTCTAAATAAGTAATACCTCTAAAGGAATAATTTTTATCGGTATGGTCATCAGCCTGAAGCGCCGCCACTATATTTGTATTGGCACCGAATTTCCGAAACTGATTATACTGCATATTGGTTCCCATGTCATACAAAGCGGTACCATCAGGTCCATAAACAATATTACCCAAAGTATCATGTAAATGTACCGGATAAATGGGCGCCATCATCTGCGCCGTAAAGAATGGATTAATATAAGCATTTGACTGAGTTGTAAAAGAACGCGTATCTTCATACACACCATAAACATCCAAACCTGTCGTCAACCAAGGCGTAATATGAGCATCAACATTCAACTTAGAGGTTACACGCTGAAAGCTGCTATATTGAACAATGCCCTGATCATTATTATAACCTAAAGAGAAATAATAATTAGATTTGTCGTTACCATTAGAAGTAGAAACATTATACTGCTGACGTAAACCCGTACGCTGCAACTCTGGCAGCCAATCTTCATGATACATTAACTTTGCATCAGGATTTACATCTCCTGTTACAGGATCAATAAGATTATAAGAAGATTCAATAGCGCCTTTACCATTTAAACTAAAATTATTGTACCCACGGCCACCAATAACCTGATCCCAATAAATACCCATTACATTACTTGGCAAAGGGTCTCCGGCATTAGAAATATAGCCATTCTTGTAGGCCCAGTTTCTAAGCATTAAAAAAGACATCTTATAATATTCTGCCGGATCACTAATGACATCCATCTGAGGCAGAAAATTAGACACGAAGCCGGTTTGCGCATCAATATTGATTTGCGGCTTATCACTCTTTGATCCTTTCTTCGTTGTAATTAAAACGACACCACCGGCTCCTCGAGCCCCATATAAAGAACTTGCCGTTGCATCTTTCAATAAACTGATACTCGCCACATCTGAAGGGTTAATAGAGCTCATAGAACCAGAATAAACCACGCCATCAACAACAATTAATGGAGAGTTGTTAGCAAGTAACGACCCAACACCACGAACCAGCATTTGAGGATCAGATCCAGGTTGTCCACCACCGCTGGTCAATTGTATCCCGGAAGTCGCATCCAATGCTTTCACAATATTAGTAATGGGTTTCTTTTCTATATCCTTAGCCGTAACCGTCGAAACCGAACCGGTATTGGTTCTGGGGTCAATTTTCTGACCATACACACTAATAGTACCCAACGTTTTATTGCTGGGTTCCATTTTAACCACCAAAGGCTGAGAGGGATTAGAAACTTTCACCTCTTGTAATTCAAAGCCGGAACTCTTAATAACTAAAACGTCATGGCCTTCGGGCAATTTCAACATAAAATTACCGTCCACGTCCGTGTTGGCGCCGGAATGGGTGCCTTTAATTTGCACACTTACACCGGGAATACCATTTCCCTGATCATCCAAAACCCTGCCGGTGACGGTGGTTTCGTTTTGCGCCATTGCTGATTGCTGCAATCCTATGGATAGGAATAAAGCAAGCAAGAGTAACATTTTTTTCATGCGTTGTGAAACTTGTTTGTGATAAATGATTAAAACTAAATAAACGGCAACGAGACGTTTACTTTTTCCAAACGAGCGGCTAAATTAGTGTAAAAGAAATTACTTTCCAAAAATTTAGCCGCTCAATTAGATAAGGGGGATTAATATTTAGAAATTAACGGGCAATGATTATCTTTTTGGCCGCAATGCCTTTTGCACCGGCAAACTTCATGATGTACATGCCATTAGCTAAGTTGGCACAATCAAAAGTATAAACACCATGATAAGCACCATCCACAGTAAATGTTTTTACCAGGCGACCAACTGTGTTATAGACATTTACCTGAAAGTTCATGGGGGCATCCAATTTTATCCGGGCATGAACAATACCGTCAGCAGAAGGTGTCGGATAAACCTGGATGTTATTCTCCAGGTCATTGTTAACATGGAGGATCCCCGTCAGCGGCGTACAATCCGGACGTAAGGCATTAACCTGCATAGCGCCGGAACCGGTGGGGTCCAGCCAATCCTTTAAACGGCTTTGAGAACCCGCATGGCTGGCATGATTGGTTTGGTCAAAATCATTCTCCCAGTTATGACTGATCTTGGAATACTCGGCATCCGTTCCAAAATCCGCCTGGTCCGTATCATTTCCGCAACCGGAGTTAACCCCTCCCGACAAATCACCGATAACACGGCCGTTCACATCAAACAACCCGCTACCGGAAGAACCGGGCTGGGTTCCGCCAACAGCGAAAACAGTGTGCCAATGTGTTGCCGGCACCTGGTTTTGATTAAAATTACCATTGCCTTGAATGGAGGTAGAATAGGATAGCTTTTCAACATCTCCATGCGGATAATGAAAACCAATAAAGAAATTGTAGGTATTGGGATCAGTTAATACATTATTACTTCTGTTCCAGCCTGCCAGGTAAGTATCATAGCTTGAGGGTGGGGTGGATTTCAGCTGCAGCAATAAAAAATCGCCTACCAGGTGCAGTGCCTGCCCCGGCGTAAAGGTCCCAATAGAAGGAAAGAAAGAACGTGCTTTAAAATCAGCGCCCACCATTGTGGTATGCGTGCCGCCGGCATCGGGCAAAGTATGCCCGCCACAAGAATCATAACGGTATTTAAAGCGGAATAGCCATTGAGAAAAATCCGCACTGGAATAGCTGTTAGATTCATCGCAATGGCTCGCCGTCAGCACATAGGGAATGCATGTACCATTCTGGACATTGCCCGTATTATTGATTAATGTTCCGGAACAAAAGCCGGCAGAACCATTTCCCTGGATAATAATCTGAACACTCGCCTTTTTAGGGATCGTATAATCACCTTCGATAATGGCAGGTAAAGGACAGTTTGCATCAATGTTACAAGGAGCGGAAGAGCCTAAGCCGGTCCCAGTCGGCTTTGCGGGTGTCGGATCCTTTTGGGCGGCAAAAGCACGCGTCAGTTCATCCACGCCTCGGTAATAAGCACTAAAACGATCAATGTGGAATACAATATCCCCGGCGTTAACGCCGGACGGGATATCCATCTCAATATTTGCAGTGGTCCCCTGGACCGGCTCATTGGCAAACTTGCCATACTCCAGATCATTGTTTTCTGCCGTGTAAGCGCCCAAAATCTGGCGTCCGTTTTCATTGCTGATAAACAATTTTACGCCTTTAGGTAATTTGAACTGATCGTAAAGAATGCCGACCGCCTTGGCATCCGGGATCATTACGGACAAACGCCAGATCTTGCTACCATCTTCCAAATAGGTCCATGTTCCTGAATTGGATAAGCTAACATCGGCATTAACCATTGCTGCGACCATATAGGGGCCCGGGATACCTTTTGTTTCATTGGCCAGGTTCTGCCTCATGATTGATGCATAATCAGGCCGGGACAACTCAATATGAGCCACCTTCTGATCCTGCACTTTTACAATCTCTGAACTCATCGGAAACCCGCCGGTACTTTGCTGCGCCGAGGCTGCACCGGCCATACAGGTCGCCAGGAATAGAGATAAATATACCTTTTTCATGCTTTTCTTTTAGGTAAAAAATAAATTTCGAGGGGGTAAATTTACTAACAATTGCATTGACCGCAAAATTACGGACCTGTTAAAAGCCGCCTATAACACGTATCTATAGTTAAATTTCCTTAATTCAGGTATAAAATCGAGGAACAGCCAACTTTATAACCTAAAATAAAAAAGTTAATCCTTTCACAAATAAACTACCTTGCATTGCAAGGTATTAAATAATTCATATTTTTGCGTCGATAATGATTTTTAGACTAAAACTTTATACCAAACCATGACTATAGACAACACCCAAAGCCAGATGCGCAAAGGCATCCTGGAATTTTGCATTCTGGCCGTCATGCGGGAAAGAGAAGCCTATCCTTCTGAAATTATCACCGCGCTTAAAGAAGCGCAGCTGCAAATTCTGGAAGGTACGCTATACCCTTTGCTTTCACGGCTAAAGAATGCCGGATTACTCAGCTACCGCTGGGAAGAAAGCCCGTCCGGCCCGCCCAGAAAATATTTTTCGCTGACCGAAGAGGGCCATCGGTTTTACCAGGAACTCGAAATTACCTGGCAACAACTGGCCGAAGCGGTTAATACACTGACCACGGCTTAAGGATTTTCAACCATTAAACAATTACAGACAATGAATAAAATCATCAATATAAACCTGGCACAGCGCATCATTCCAATGAATGAATCCGCCTATAACGCGCTGAACGACTATCTGGATATCTTAAAACAATATTTCAGTAAAGAAGAAGGAGGTGACGAAATTCTCCAAGATATGGAAGACCGCATCGGCGAACTGCTCCAGGAGAAGATTAAAAAAGGCCTTGTTTACATAACCGACACGGACGTCGATGAAATAAAAGTCATCATGGGCAGTCCGGAACAAATCGTCGATGAAGCCGGCGGCGAATCAGAAAGAAATCAGGAAAAAGAAGACCCGGCAGGACCTCATCAAAGCGGGCACGCAACAGATAATATTACGTCCGGCAAACGTCTCTTCCGCAGCAGTTCCGAATCCGTTATCGGTGGCGTTTGCGGCGGGTTGGGCGCTTATTTCAATATTGACCCGGCCATCGTGCGCGTGCTCTTTGCCATCATTACCCTTTTTTGGGGCAGCGGTGTCATTATCTACTGCCTGCTTTGGATCTTACTACCGCAACAAGCTACGCCGACGCTCAATTTAAAAAGACGCTGGTATCGTAATGAAGACCATAAGATCATCGGCGGTGTTTGTGGCGGTATTGGCGCCTATCTGAATATTGATCCGATATGGCCGAGATTGGTTTTCCTGCTGCCGGTATTATTAGGCACCGGTATCGGGTTCTTCGCCAATGATTTTTTCTCATTCAGCATTGGCGGCTTCCCGGCCATGGTATTGCTCTACCTTATTCTCTGGGCTTCCTTACCGAAGGCCAACACGCTGGCCGAGAAATTAGAAATGAAAGGAAAAAAAGTGGATGTTAAGAACATCAGCGAAGCCATGAAGCAGCCACAGGCGGTCAACAAAGCCAACAATAATGGTTGTCTGAGCGTCTTTATCTGGCTCTTAAAAGCGTTGCTCATCTGCATAGGCGTTTTCGTGCTGATTATCCTGGCCTCTATTGCCATCGGCCTGTTGGGCGCACTGCTAGGTCTTGGTATATCTTCAGCGTTCATTCTGCCCTTTAGCGGTTTAATTTTAGGCTCCGGCATCGCGAAATCCGTTTTGATCGTTGCGCTGCTGCTCATTATTCTCATCCCGCTTTATTTGTTGATCCACATCCTGGTCAGGCTGATTTCCGGGCATAAAAAAACGATGCCCCGCTGGTGGGCCACCACTTTAGTGATCCTGTTCATTGCAGGCGTATTTGGCTTGTTTGCCGTTGCCGGAACCGTCTTTATGGATTTTAAAACCAAATACAGCGCCACCGAAGATCTGCCGCTACAACCATTCCCGAACGATACGCTGGTGCTGTCCAAATTGACTGAAAGGCCGGCTAACACCACAACCCGTAATTTTTGGGATGATGAGCTAAAGGGTGCCGTCCGGGTAACTTTTGAAAAAAGCGCCGACAGCAGTTTTCATTTGCAGCTGACCAAAAATGCCAGGGGACAAAACAAAGCGCAGGCCATGGCCAATGTTCAAAAGATCCAATTCCTTTTTCAGCAAGATCAAAACCGGCTCCGCCTTCCGGAAGAATTAGATTTAAGCCGGGCTTTACCGTTCCGCGACCAGCATGTGGTCCTGACCATATCCGTCCCGGCAGGCCATTGGATCTATGTACAGGACGCCGATGACGACTGGTGGGGGCCGCATTATTCATACCACGTCCACCGCAACAGCATCCGTTATGAGGACAATGATGACGATCATGAACTGGATGAAGGCTGCTATTACCAAATGGACGACGCCGGCCAACTGACAAACGCCGGCAAAGCTCCGGGCAGAAAGGATAACGACACTTATTATTACTAAATTACTACGCTGTTGTCATCTCTATTTCAAACAACCGATCCTGATTTAAAAAACCGGAAAGACGGTCGCCGGGTAGCACCTTTGCTACCCCGGCCGGCGTTCCGGTATAGATCAAATCGCCGGTCTGAAGCGTAAAATATTTAGAAATAAAAGCGATCAATGCCTCAAACGAAAAGATCAGATCTTCCGTATGTCCCTGCTGCGCCAGGAGATCATTTTTATATAAAGAGAAAGTTACCGGCAGCAAATCTTCCACAAAAGGAACAAAATTGCCCAATACCGCCGAACCGTCAAAAGACTTGGCCAGCTCCCAGGGCAATCCTTTTGCCTTCATATCACTTTGTATATCTCTGGCGGTAAAATCAATACCGACCGTCCATTCCTTAAAATAATCACCGGCTTCGGATATGGCAATGGCTTTCCCATCCCTGCAGATCCTTAAAACAAGCTCCAGCTCATATTGTAAATCATTCGTAAATGCCGGTATGACCAAGGGCTTCGACAAATCCGCCAGGGCTGTTGCCGGTTTCATAAAGATAACCGGTTGTTTGGGCACCGCCGCGTTCATTTCCCGGGCATGCGCCAGATAATTCCGGCCAACACAAAAAATTTTCATAGTTTCGATCGTTTTCATTGTTATCAACATCCGGTAACCCAAAATCAATTTTAGGGCGGAATCTTTAAACAAAATATGGCACGTGTAAAAATACATTTTCCCGGCAACTCTCCCTTATTTATTACCAAAATACCTTTAAGGATTACCGACATGAATTACGGCAATCATTTGGGCAATGACCGCATATTGGCTATCGCCCAGGAAGCCCGGATGCAATGGCTGCAATCCATCGGCTATTCTGAATTGCATATCGGCCATTGCGGACTTATCATGGCCGATGCCATGGTTTGTTATAAGAACGAAGGTCACTACGGTGATATTTTGGACATTGAACTTTTTTCGGATGACCTCACGACATTTTCCTTCGATTTGCTGTTCCGGGTAACTGCCGAAAGGGCCGACAAGAAAATCATGATTGCCGAAATCAAAACCGGCATGGCAGGTTATGATTATGCCGCAGGTAAAATAACGGCTTTACCGGATGCCTTCAGGAACCAACTGTAATCCAAATTTTACATACAAGCTATCGGGAATTTATTATTTTTGCACCAATTTTTAACAAACGATTCTTTGAATAATTGGTTTATAGCCGGTTATCCAGAAATTAAAACAAGTTTTACATATATGGATCTTTTTGCAAAATGCCGCAGAGATCGCGGTCCTATCGGGCAATACCAGGAGCAGGCACACGAATACTTTGCATTTCCAAAACTGGAAGGAGAAATTGGCCCCCGCATGATGTTTCGGGGGAAAGAAAAAATTGTCTGGAGCCTGAATAATTATTTGGGATTGGCCAACCAGCCCGAAGTGAGAAAAGCGGATGCAGAAGCCGCGGCAAAATGGGGTATGGCTTACCCGATGGGATCCAGGATGCTCACCGGGAACACCGATTACCACATTCAGCTAGAAAAGGAACTAGCGGAATTTATCGGCAAACCCGAGGTCTTTCTGATGAACTATGGCTATCAAGGTATGACCTCCGCCATCGATAGCCTCCTGTCCCGCCATGATGTTGTAGTTTATGATGCCGAATCCCACGCCTGCATCATTGACGGCCTGCGCATGCATGCCGGAAAGCGTTTTGTTTACAAGCATAATGATATCGCGGATTGCGAAAAGCAGTTGAAGCGCGCTACAGAATTAATAAAAGACACTCCCGGCGGTATCCTGGTCATTACCGAAGGCGTATTTGGTATGAGCGGAAACCAGGGCCGCATTAAAGACATTGTCGCCTTAAAGGAAAATTACGAATTCCGCCTGTTCGTGGATGACGCTCACGGTTTCGGCACTATGGGCGCGAACAGTAAAGGCATTGGCGAAGAACAAGACTGCATGAGCGGTATTGACATTTACTTTTCGACATTTGCCAAATCCATGGCCGGCATTGGCGGATTTATCGGCGGCGAAAAGGATATTATCAATTTCATGCGCTATAACATGCGTTCTCAGATTTTTGCAAAAGCCCTGCCCATGCCGATGGTGGTTGGCGGTTTAAAACGCCTGGAGCTGATCCGCAATCATCCCGAATACAGAGAAAATCTCTGGACGATTGTCCATGCGCTGCAAAGTGGCCTGAAAAATCGTGGCTTTAATATCGGCAGCACCACCTCCCCCGTTACGCCGGTCTATATGGAAAGCGGAGTAACGGACGCTACCCAGCTGGTGGTTGACCTTCGCGAAAACTACCATATCTTCTGCTCCATGGTCATGTACCCGGTTATTCCAAAAGGCTTACTGATCCTGCGGCTTATCCCAACAGCGGTACACACGCTAAAGGATGTTGAAGAAACCCTGGATGCGTTTTCCGCCGTTCGCGAGAAATTAGAAAAAGGCCTCTATCCTAAAGAAATTCCGCAGGTGTCAAAGGTTGACGCGTGAGACCAGAATATTGTTGATGAGAAAAGCCGCCCGCTTCCCTCGGGCGGCTTTTCTCATTGCAGGTTATGAACAAAAGATTGCCTGTTCTCTGAGACATGGAATCCAATGCCCCTCCGGGCGTGCTACATCATTCTTTAGATTTGCAGGAAAGCCTTCATTTAAAATTGCCTATTTTAGCAGCCAAAATAAATTTGAAGCAAATGACAATGAAGCATTTAAAATCAGGCGCCGGCCTGTTGTCCCTGACGCTTATTTTCAGCATGGGTCAACAACAAGCTTTTGCCCAGAACCAGCAGGAAAGAAAATTTAAAATCGCCCCCGGGAAAATCCAGAGGGCCACAGATGCCACTCGTATGCAATCTTCTAAAAGATTAACCAATATGCCTATCAGCGTTCACCCACAAAATCCTGGCCAGAACAGTACAACCGATTCTTCCGGCAAAGATGCCGCGCAACAACAGCAATCGTTCAATTATACGGCAGAAGCTTTTGCCGATTTGCAGGTCTTACGCTACCAGGTGCCCGGCTGGGACCAGCTGAGCTTACAGCAGAAAACGCTGGCTTATTACTTATCGCAGGCTGCCCTTTCAGGACGCGATATTATCTACGATCAGAGAGGTAAATATAACCTGACCATCCGCAAGACCATCGAAGCCATCTGGAATAACCCCAAGACACAACAGAATGGGGATGACTGGCATAAATTTGAAGTGTACAGCGGCCGCTTCTGGTTCAGCAACGGCAACCATCATCATTATTCCAACGATAAATTCGTACCCGAATGCTCCTATGAATATTTCTCAGCCCTGGTAAAAGCCTGCGACCCTAAAACTCTTCCTCTAGAGAAGGGGGAATCCGTCGACGCTTTTTTAACGCGCATGAAACCTATTATTTTTGATGCCTCCGTAAACCCGAAAATGGTTAACCTGAAGGCAGGCATTGACCATGTCAAAGGCTCTTCCAATAACTTTTACAATAACGTTACCCAAAAAGAGGTTGAAGATTTTTATGCAAAATTTCCGCATACCGGAGAGGATCCTGAATGGGGCCTGAACAGCCAGCTGGACAAGAAAGACGGCAAAATCTATGAACGCGCCTGGAAAGTTGGTGGCATGTACGGCGCGGCATTAACCAAAGTGGTCTATTGGATTGAAAAAGCCATCCCATATGCCGAAAACCCGCAACAAGCAAAAGCTTTGCAATTGCTGGCTCACTATTACACCACCGGCGATATGAGAGATTGGGACGAATATAACAAAGCCTGGGTGAAGGATACATCAGGCGTCATTGATTTTGCCAACGGCTTTATCGAAGTGTATAATGACGCTTTAGGCATTAAAGGCAGCTTTGAAGGTATCGTTTCTTTAAAGGATATGGAAGCCACCAAACGCATTAATGCCATTGCCCGGCAGGCGCAATGGTTCGAAGACCATTCGCCCATTTTACCCGAAGATAAAAAGAAAGTGGTCAAAGGCATTACGGCAAAAGCTATTAACGCTATTATGGAAGCCGGGGATGCCGCGCCTAGTACACCTATCGGCATTAACCTGCCCAACTCCGACTGGTTACGTAAAGAATACGGCTCCAAATCCGTTTCTTTGAGCAACATTATTCACTCCTACAACGAAAGCAGCGCGTCCAGCGGATTCTTGGAAGAATTTGCCGGCGATCCTGAAGTATTGGCCCGGCTGAAAGAATACGGCAATTTGGCCAGCGACCTGCATACCGATATGCACGAATGTATCGGCCATGCTTCCGGCCAGATCCGCCCGGGTGTCGGCACACCCGATAAAACGCTGAAAAGCTATGCTTCCTGCCTGGAAGAAGCCCGTGCCGACCTGGTGGGCCTGTACTATGTCATGGATCCGAAATTAGTGGAAATCGGCGTGATGCCCTCACTGGAAGTGGGTAAAGCCGAATACGACCAGTACATGATGAACGGCTTGATGACCCAGCTGACCCGTATCAAGCCCGGCGATGATATCGAAGAAGCGCACATGCGTAACCGTGCCCTGATTGCCTACTGGGCTTATAGTCACGGGGAAAAAGACCATGTGGTGGAATTTGTCAAAAAGGACGGCAAGACCTATATTCATATCAATGACTACGAAAAACTCAGGGGCCTGTTCGGCCAGTTGCTGCGTGAAATTCAGCGCATCAAGTCCGAAGGAGATTACGAAGCCGGTAAAAACCTGGTTGAGGAATATGGCGTAAAAGTGGACCCGACCTTGCATAAAGAAATTTTGGAACGTTATGCCGCTTTACATCTGAAACCTTACAAAGGCTTTATTCAGCCCAAACTCATTCCCATTATGAAAGGGGATAGTATTGAAGACGTGAAGATCGCTTACCCGGCCAACTTCTACGAACAAATGCTGGAATACGGTCAGGAATACTCTCTCCTTCCGGTAATGAATTAATTGCCCGGATTTAAAAAGTACAACCGCTTTTGAAGCCGTAAGCCCGAATAGGCTTACGGCTTTTTTCAACTGGGGAGTTCATTTGTCCTTGATCCGTTAATCCGCAATAACCACTACCGGGCAAATAATGCCTTTCCGTCTTCCTAAACTTTCACACGCGAAATCCTGCCCAAACCTTACTTTTGTCATCCTATTTTGAATAGAATTGTTTATGAAGATTTTTCTGGCACAACAAAACTATATCATCGGCGATTTTGAACACAACAGCCAAAAAATTATTGAGGCCATCCGCCGTGCCAAAAAAAACGGCGGCGACCTGATCGTGTTCAGCGAACTGGCCATCTGCGGCTATCCGCCAAAAGACTTTTTAGAATTTGATGATTTTATACAATCCTGCATTGATTGCATCGACCAGATTAAAAGAGAAGCCGTCGGCATTGCTGTGCTGGTCGGCGCTCCGGCCAGAAATTCCGTTCCGGAAGGAAAGGATTTATACAACAGCGCCTATTTTCTTGAAGGCGGAGAGATCAAACAGGTAGTGCGCAAATCATTGCTGCCGACCTACGATATCTTTGACGAATACCGCTATTTTGAGCCGGCATCCGAGTGGCAATGCGTGATTTTCAAAGGAAAGAAGCTGGCGGTAACCATTTGTGAAGACATCTGGGACCTGGTGGCCGACCCGCTCTATAAAGTCCCACCAATGGATCACCTGGTCCGGGAACAGCCCGATATCATGATCAATCTCAGCGCTTCACCCTTTAGTTATACCCATGCTTCCAGCCGTATGGCTATGGCCCGGAAAAATGTGTCTCGTTACCAGTTGCCTATGATTTATTGCAACACCGTGGGCGCGCAAACCGAGATCATTTTCGACGGCGGTTCTTTCGCTCTGGATGCCCATGGACAACAATTACTGCAAATGCCTTTTTTTGGAGAGGCGCTGACCGCCATTGAATGGGCGAAAAACGGTGAATTACAACCTTTGACCTCGCAAGACGACCTACCGGAATATCCCAAAGACATTGATGAGGAAAAGCTGCATCCCGATTTGAATATTGACAAGATCCATGATGCGCTGGTTTTGGGTATCCGGGAATATTTTTCAAAAATGGGCTTCGAGAAAGCTATAGTAGCCTCTTCCGGTGGCATTGACAGCGCGGTGGTGCTCAGCATGGCTTGTGAAGCTTTAGGCGCAGTTAATGTTCAGGCGCTTTTGTTACCTTCCGGGTTCTCGTCCGACCATTCCATAGCTGATGCCCGGGCGTTAAGCGAAGCCTTAGGCAATCCTTATGATATCATTCCCATTCAGCCGGCATTTGATTCCGTTCGTGAAAGCCTGAGACCTGCTTTTAAAGACCTGCCCTTCGGACTGGCGGAAGAAAATATCCAGGCACGCCTGCGCGGGCTGTTCGCCATGGCTTATAGCAATAAATTCGGCTCGATTCTCCTGAACACCTCGAATAAAAGTGAACTATCTGTCGGCTATGGCACTTTGTACGGTGACATGGCCGGTGGACTGAGTGTCATTGGCGATGTTTACAAAACCCAGGTTTACGCTTTGGCCCGCTACATTAACCGAAACAGAGAAATCATTCCCACTAATATTCTAGCTAAAGCGCCTTCCGCGGAATTGCGGCCAGGCCAAAAAGACGCCGATAGCTTGCCCGATTATGCGCTTATGGATGACTTGCTGTATCGATACATCGAATGCCGGCACCGCAAAAAAACCTTGATGGCCGCGGGATTTCCGGAAGACCTGATTCAGAAAGTGCTATCCATGGTCAACCGGAATGAATATAAGCGCAACCAGTTCTGTCCCATTCTGCGTGTTTCCCCCAAAGCCTTTGGCATTGGCCGGAGAATGCCGGTAGTGGCCCGGTACGAAGGCTAACGAGGCGATTTAAAATCAAACGGTGTGCTGAACGATCGCATTGGCTTTTGTTTTATTATTTTTGTTGAAAATAATTGCTGTCATGCCACAAACTGACTTTCTTGTGGTCGGATCGGGTATCGCCGGGCTAACCTTTGCCGTGAAGACGGCAGAGCGTTTCCCTGATAAAAAGATTACCTTACTGACCAAGGCCCAGGCCGAAGAAACCAACACTAAATATGCACAGGGCGGTATTGCGATGGTGGATCTGAATACCGGCGACTCTTTTGAAAAACACATCCAGGATACTTTGATCTCGGGCGACGGATTATGCAATCCGGAAGTGGTGGACATTGTAATAAAAGAAGGCCCTGAACGCGTTCGCGAAATTATAGAATGGGGCACAAAGTTTGACAAGAACGACAAGGGAGATTATCTCCGGGGCAAAGAAGGAGGCCATTCCGAGTTCAGGATCCTGCACTATAAAGATATTACCGGTAAAGAAGTAGAGCGTGCCTTATTAGCTAAAGCGACGACATACAAAAATATAGAAATCAAGAACCACTGGTATGTTGTCGATCTCATTACCCAGCACCATTTAGGCTATTTAGTGACAAAATCCACGACTGATATCCAATGTTACGGCGTTTATGTCCTGAACATGGACAACGGGAAAATTGAACGGCTGCTATCTAAGATCACCATTTTGGCTTCGGGAGGTGCCGGGCAGGCTTACCGCACGACAACTAACCCTAGGATTGCTACCGGTGACGGAATGGCTATGGTTTACCGGGCAAAAGGAAGGATCGAAAACATGGAATGTATCCAGTTCCACCCGACAGCGCTCTATGAACAAGGGGTCAGCCCTTCCTTCTTAATTACCGAAGCGGTTCGCGGTGATGGCGGTATTTTGCGCAATGACAGAGGCGAGGCCTTCATGATGCAATATGACGAACGGAAAGATTTGGCGCCGAGGGATGTAGTGGCCAGGGCCATAGATAATGAAATGAAGAAAGCCGGAACGGAACATGTCTTTTTGGATTGCCGGCACATGAACAAAGAAAGATTTCTACAGCATTTCCCCAATATTTATGAGAAATGCCAATCTGTTGGCATTGATGTTTTCGAGCAAATGATTCCGGTATCGCCCGCGGCTCATTATTGCTGCGGTGGTATTAAAACGGATGTTCACGGCCAGTCATCCATCCGACATCTCTTTGCCTGCGGTGAGTGTGCCAGTACCGGCCTGCACGGCGCCAACCGTTTAGCCAGCAATTCCTTGTTAGAAGCCCTGGTTTTTGCCCATCGCTGCTTTGAAAAAGCATCCGAAAGCATTCCCCACCTACAGTTTGAAGAAAGCGTTCCGGAATGGGACGCCACCGGTACCGCCCATCCCAAAGAGATGATCCTGATCACACAAAGCCAGAAAGAATTACAATCACTAATGAGCGATTATGTAGGCATTGTACGCAACAACATCCGCTTAGCGCGCGCCATGCGCCGCCTGGATCTGTTGCACGAAGAAACCGAAGATCTCTACAACCGTGTCATCCTTTCGCCCCAGCTTTGCGAGCTGAGGAATCTTATTACCATCGGTTATTTGATTGTCAAAAGCGCGCAATTCCGAAAAGAAAGCCGGGGACTGCATTATAATACCGATTACCCACAAAGAAATAAAAAGATTGAAAATATTATACTCTAATCCCCCCGGTAAGGGGATTTTGAAAGGCCCAAACATTTTTAACGTTCAATTTTACCGGCAGAAGAAAAAAACCCTTATTTTTGACGCTCGAAAAATAAATTTTTAACCACACAAATTAAAAATGATGAAACGCATTTACTTAACCCTAGGGGCAGTAGTTGCCTTAGCAACAGGCGCTTTTGCACAACATGCAGACTTAACTGCTCTTGTTGACATGACACAGTATGAATGTTTAAATGCCGGTACAACTTTGTATCCAAGCGATACTACCATCAATGGCGTTGACCAACCGGTGGGCGCATTCGGCGTAGGCAATAACGGTCCCGATCAAATTGATGCCAACTCAACGATCATGATGATTATGCCGATCTGTAATGTTAGCTCAACAGGTGCGCAGGTTTTCCCGGCAACGGTTAGCCAGGATGCTCCTGCAGGAAGCGTAGCTACCGCATTAAGCTATTTTCCGGTGGATTCTATCAACACGTTATTAAACATTGATTCTTTCAATGCCGGGGCAAATCAATTCTCTAGCTTGTTAGTTCCTAAGAATCAACTGGTTGATGGCCAAACCTATGGCTTTTACGTTTATGTTATCGGTGTTGGCTCTGATCCCAACAGTCCCGACAACTTAGATGATTCCATGCAGAATAACTTCTATTATGTTCCTGTTAAATGGCATTGCCAGCCCGGTACCGGTATCAACGAAATGATTGAAGAAGGTGCACAGCACATCGCCATCTTCCCGAACCCTGCTCAAAACGAACTGCATTTCAGATATGGCTTTATCAAAGCTACTACACAAGCTACTGCCCGTGTAATTGATATGACCGGCCGTGTGATTATGTCCCAGGAATTAGGACAACAGCAATTCGGCACTAAAGAATTCAATATGGATATTTCTTCTTTATCCGCCGGCAATTACCTGTTGGAAATCTCTACCGGATATATGAACGCCGTTGGTAAATTTACCGTTCAGAAATAAGTTGTCTATTTTATTGTAAAAAAAGCAGATGGGTGACCCATCTGCTTTTTTTATTTCTTCAAATCCTGTAATTTTAACCATTGCCGGCTTAAGAGCCCGGTTTACCGTAAACAAAAATGAGATGGATACCATGAATGCCTACCCAAAATTACCCTTAGCCTTTTATGAACGGGCAGATGTGTTTCAAATTACCCGGGAACTTCTGGGAAAAGTATTGGTTTCCAAAAGTGCAGAAGGATTGACCTCGGGAATGATTGTTGAAGCGGAAGCTTATAACGGAGAAAAGGACAAGGCAGCCCATGTTTACGGCGGCAAAAGGACCAAACGTACGGAAACCATGTATGGAGAAGCCGGCCATGCTTATATTTATCTGTGTTATGGCATCCATCACATGCTTAATGTAGTGACCAATAAAATTGATATTCCGAAAGCCATTCTCATACGGGCCCTTGAACCGGTGGACGGCATAGAGCTCATGATGCGCCGCAGAAAAAAGAAGACCTTTGACAACAGCCTGACACGTGGTCCCGGCAGCCTTTGCCAGGCTCTCGGCATTCACTACCGACAGGACGGCACAGCACTTTGGGGCGATGAACTTTGGATTGAAGACCGGAAAATAACCTTCCGGCCTGAAAAGATTTCGACCGGCCCGAGGATTGGTGTGGATTATGCCGCCGAAGACGCTCTTTTACCTTATCGCTTCTTCATATCCGGCAATCCTTTCGTCAGTAAAGCACCCAAGAAAACAGAAAAATCACAGGTGACATTTTAACATACCCACGGAATAATAAAATAGCGTTAATCAGTACGACCTCAAAACGAGACAAAATGAATATACTTTCCTGGATATTTTTCGGCCTGATTGCCGGCAGTATCGCCAAACTCCTGATGCCGGGCAAAACCGAACCGAAAGGTTGCATCAGCACTATGATTTTGGGTATTGTCGGTGCACTGGTCGGCGGATTTATCGGCAGTAAATTCTTAGGTACCGGTCATGTAGATGACTGGAGCTTAGGTAGTTTTGCCATTGCTGTAGGCGGTGCCGTATTGGTGCTCTGGGTCTTTGCCATGATCAAAAGGAGGAACTGAGGAGTCTTCTCTTCTGCTCCTCATCCGGAGATTTTGAATCCACTTAATTTTATTTATTTTTACGCCTTATAAAAAAGCCAAGTATATGAGCGGCAAAAGCGCTGTGTTCTCCCTGCCTGATGTTAACGGCACGGGAGCTGACCAATGGAAAAAAATATTGTTCTATTCCCTGATCGCGGTTTTTCTCCTCATGACCGTCATGAGCTTTTGGTATGGTATTTCGGGTGATGAAATGGACATGAACAATTATGGCAAAGCCATTTTACATTATTTCACAACTTTCGGCCATGATAAAACAGCGCTTAACCCTCCAAAGACCTTCGACCGGGATGGTGTCCTGGAATATTACGGCGGCTTTTTCGACTTAGTTGCCGCCATCATCAATAAAATCAGTCCTTTAGGGGAATTTACCACCCGCCACATTTTAAACGCCTGGACGGGGTTTTTAGCTATTTACTTTGCCACAAGATTATGCATCCGCATCCTGGGCTATCGTATGGCTGCCTTATGCACCTGGCTGATGTTTCTGGCACCCTTTTTCCTGGGCCATGCCATGAACAACCCGAAAGATGTTCCGCTGGCAACGGCTTACATTGCCGGCATTTATCTATTCATTCGATTTTTCGATAGATTTCCCGACATCCGCTGGACAGATTATATCGCACCCATCATCGCTTTGGGGTTGACCATTGACATTCGTGTTGCGGGCATTTTGCTGATCCCGTACATGTTTGCCTGGTTGGCCTGGCAATATCTTTTGTTTAAAGACAAGCGTCCGGTATTGAAAAAAATGGTTGTACCGGTTGTTATCATCTCCGTTATCGGCTATCTTTTTGCTTCTCTTTTTTGGCCCTATGCCCTGCAAAACCCCATTAGTAACCCGTTAAACGCCTTAAGCCAGCTATCCCATTTCAAAGTGGGCCTGATGCAACTGTATGAAGGCGAACGGATCAGCTCCTACTACCTCCCGGGCTCCTACCTTATCCATAATTTTTTTATTACGAATGCATATATACTGATAGCGGGCCTGATTTTAGGCGTGCTATTTATGCTGGGCAATCTGCGCAAACGCTCATTTTCCCTCCTGGCCTTTATGGTTTTTGTGACGGCGTTTCCAGTAGCTTACATTATGTACAAACATGCCAATGTGTATCATGCCTGGCGTCACGTCCTGTTCATTTTCCCCGGCGCCGCCATCGTCTCGGCCTACGGACTGGACAGGCTTATCCATTGGGCGGGCAACGGCAGCCTGAAATATGTGGTTTGGACCTTGCTCGGCCTGGGCTTTCTGGAACCGGCAATTTTTACGGTTCGGACCTTCCCCAACACGATTTGTTATTACAATATCTTTGCCGGCGGGGTCAGGGATGCCTATTACAACTATGAAATGGATTATTATTACAACAGCCTGAAAGAATCCTGCGATTGGTTTATCCGTAATGAAATTCCGAAATTCAATCCGAAAGACACGGTTGTAGTGGCCACCAACAATGCAGGCATCGTCGGCGAATATTTAAAAGACTATCCCGGGATTAGGATAAAATATGTCCGTTTCTACGAGAGAAGCCTATCCGACTGGGATTTTGCCATTTTCCACCGGGCGTTGGTGCCGGCCGATCAATTGCAGAACGGTAGCTGGGCCATTGACTCGCTCATTCATGAAAGCACCATTGAGGGGCTGCCCCTGACCATCATTTCCAAGAGGCCCTCTCATCTGGATTTCCAGGGTTTTGAACTGCTGCAGAACAACCATGTGGCTGAAGGTATTAACGATATGCTGAAATATCATCAAATAGACCCGAAGAACGAAATGGTCAATGGGCTTTTGGCACGTTATTATTTATCCGTCAACCAGCCCGATTCCGCCAAAGAATTTGCCATAATGGCCTTAAAAGTGTCCCCAGATAATATGGCCGGACGAATGGTTCTATCCGCCCTGAACGGGCAAAGGTAAAAGATGCGAAAACCCTAATTACATGGAAACAACAGCCGGCAACAAATAAACAGCAATGTTCCAAGAGCAGGAATAACGTTGTTCATTTTCCCATTATTGAACGTTTTGACCTCCTGCCTTTTATGCAGGCAGCTAAATTGTAAGAGCATATGCCCACATACGATGTGCTTACGTTGCTTTTCAGGCTACCGATCTTCAGGATGTTCTTCTTAACCTGGAATACCGTGTTTCTTTTAAAGGCTATTGACAAAGCCATGACATTTTTATTACCTTTGCCTTTATATACTATATTAGCATAGGCATGGACTGGATTTTTATTATTGAGAAAGTCGTTTTAATACTGATTATCATTTTAGGATCATTCGGCATTGCCGCCTATTCAACCTGGGGCGAACGCAAGGTCGCCGCCTTTATGCAGGACCGCTGGGGACCAAACAGGGCGGGAAAATGGGGACTATTACAACCGCTGGCCGATGGTGGAAAATTATTCTTTAAAGAAGAAATCGTTCCCGATAAATCAACCCGTTTCCTGTTCATTTTCGGACCGGTCATGTTTATGATTACGGCATTGATGACCAGCGCGGTCATACCCTGGGGACCGGACTTCTTTATTCATTCCGGTGGCGAAATACATACTATCTCCCTTCAGGTTTCGGATGTCAATATCGGCATTCTTTACATTTTTGGTGTGGTTAGTTTAGGCGTTTACGGCGTCATGCTGGGAGGCTGGAGCTCTAATAATAAATTTTCACTCCTGTCCAGTATCCGTGCGGCATCCCAGTCCATTTCCTACGAATTAGCCATGGGCCTGAGCCTGATTGCCGTTTTAATGCTTACCGGCAGCTTAAGCCTGCGCGACATTGTGACCCAACAACACGGTTTTTGGAAAGATGGCTATTTTTCCTGGATTGTTTTCAAACAACCGTTGAGTTTCTTCATCTTCCTGGTTTGCGCCTTTGCGGAGCTGAACCGGGCACCTTTTGATCTCCCGGAATGTGACAGTGAATTGAATATGGGCTATCATCAGGAATATTCTTCTATGAAATTAGGCATGTATCTCTTTGCCGAATACATCAATATGTTCATCAGTTCAGCCGTATTGGCCACTGTCTTCTTCGGTGGTTATAATTTTCCCTGGATGGACCAGGTGGCTACATCAGTGCCTTCCGGATTGTTTGCCTTGATTTGTGTGGTGGTGCTGATGATTAAAATTATTGGTTTTATCTTATTTTTCATGTTTGTACGCTGGACTTTGCCGAGGTTCCGCTTCGACCAGTTGCTGAATTTGGGCTGGAAAGGCTTAATTCCTTTAGCGCTGGCCAACCTGATCATCGTTGGCGGGGTCATTTTGTTCTTTTTTAATTGATGACAATGAGCAAGGAGCAAGATAAAAAATCATGGTTATGGCCGGTCATTATTATGGCCTTGATCATTATCAGTATTATCCAGGTAACCGCTTTCAACATTAATAAAACCTCAAAACCGGAGCGTATATTCTGGATAATCAGTCTGGTGGTTTGGTGCGTTGCGGGTGTGGCCTTGGCCGTAGGAAAGCTGAAGCGGAAGAATAATAATTAGGTGGAAAGCAAGGATTGAGCGTAATTTATATCATTTAGAAAAGTGTTGAGGACATTATGCAATTAACAAACAGAGCGTCTGCAGTGGACAGGAGTCCCATGACCTTAAGCGAAAAAGTATATATTCCGGCATTGTTGAAGGGCATGAAAATAACCCTCGGGCATATTTTCAAGAAGAAAGCCACCATTCAGTATCCGGAACAGAAAAAAGCGTACAGCCCGGTCTTTCGGGGACTTCATGTGCTCAACCGCGATGAAGAAGGCCGGGAAAAATGTACGGCCTGCGGTCTTTGCGCGGTAGCCTGTCCTGCCGAAGCGATAACAATGGAAGCGGCGGAACGGAAACCCGGTGAAGAACATTTATACCGTGAAGAAAAATACGCGGCAAAGTATGAGATCAATATGCTGCGCTGTATTTTTTGTGGCCTTTGTGAAGAAGCCTGCCCCAAGGATGCCATTTATCTCTCCCAAACAACCATGCCGGCCAATTATACCCGCGATTATTTTATTTACACCAAAAACGATATGCTCATTACCGATGAGCAATTAAAAGAAAGAGAAGCGGCCAAGAAAGCTGAATAAATCCTAATTATATTATTGATAATGCAACTACACGTTATTTTATTCTGGTTATTATCGGCAATGGCCATCGGATGTGCCTTAGGGGTTATTCTTAGCCGCAATCCGGTAAAAAGTGTGCTATTTCTAATTGCCACCTTTTTTGCCATTTCCGGGCATTATGTATTGATGAACGCGCAGTTCCTGGCCATTGTCAATATCATTGTTTATGCCGGCGCCATTATGGTGTTATTCCTGTTTGTGATCATGCTCATGAACCTTAATACCGATGCCGAACCGCAAAAAAGCCGCATTATTCAAATGGCGGCCGTCGTTAGCGGCGGCGCTTTGTTCCTCGTGGTCATAGCCGCGCTGAAAACCGTTGACCAAAGCGGACAGAACCTGATAGATGCTTCGGGAGACATTGGCCTGATCCATCAATTGGGCATTGCCTTGTTCGATCATTATGTTTTACCCTTTGAGCTCAGCAGCGTACTGTTCTTAAGCGCTATGATCGGTGCCATGGTTATCGGTAAAAAAGAAAAAAACCTTAACAGCCATTCAAACCTGACAGAATCTAAATAATATCCGCGATGCCGATAAACAATTATATTTTTTTAAGTCTCGCCCTTTTCGCCATTGGCGTGATGGGCGTTTTGATGCGCCGTAACGCCATTATCGTTTTTATGAGCATTGAGCTGATGCTGAACGCCGTGAATTTGCTGATGGTCGCTTTCAGCAAATTGTACGGCCTCGCGGATGCACAGGTCTTTGTCTTCTTTATTATGGTGGTAGCTGCCGCCGAGGTGGCTGTGGGATTAGCCATCATTGTATCCATGTACCGGAAAGTACATTCTGTGGATATTAATATCCTCAACCGGTTAAAGCATTAAGATTTTTAGTTTAAAAAAGTTGGCCATCTTGGAAACAACACTCATTCATAACAAAATTTTTAGCATCAGGGATCAAAAGATCATGCTGGATTTTGATTTGGCGATGATGTATGAGGTGGAGACAAAAAGGCTCAACGAGCAGGTTAAAAGAAACAGTACCCGTTTTCCCGAAGATTTTATGTTTCAATTGACAAGAAAAGAATGGCTTAACTTGAAGTCGCATTTTGCGGCTTCAAGTTGGGGCGGGACGAGAAAACTGCCATATGCCTTTACCGAACGTGGGGTTACAATGTTGGCAAATGCGTTGAAAAGCGATAAGGCCATTACCGTAAATATTGCCATTGTCCGTGCTTTTATCTCAGTGCGGGCAATGGCGCTAACCTTTGAAGAGCTATCGGATATAATTATAAGCATGAAAAATAAATACGGTATGCAATTTTTTGGAAGTCTATGCTGCTTTACATAAATTAATTACCGAGAATAATAAACAAATACATGGGAAGAACGGAAGCGCATGGGCTATAAAACGACAAATGAAAATCCAGAATAGACATTAACCATATTTCGATTAAAAACGGACACAATACTAAAAGACAAACATGAAGGATTTAATTTATTTAGTGCCATTATTGCCATTGGTCGGATTTTTAATCAATGGTTTGTTTTGGAAATCCATGCCTAAAAATGTGGCAGCCTTTATTGGAAACATTACCGTCTTAGGTTCCTTTGTTATCGCTTTACTGATCTTTTTCGGGATAAAAAATCAGCCCGGAACCGCCGGAACGGTATTTTTATTTGATTTTATCCATTCGGGAAGCCTGTCCATTCCCTTTGCCTTCCAGGTTGACCAACTGTCCAGTTTGTTCATGCTGATCATTACCGGTGTCGGCTTTCTTATCCACCTGTATTCCATCGGCTACATGAAAGGCGATGCCGGATTCGTAAAATATTTCGCCTACCTCAACCTCTTTGTTTTTGCCATGCTGGTATTGGTGCTGGCCAACAACCTAGTGGTCATGTACATTGGCTGGGAAGGCGTCGGTCTGGCGTCTTATCTTTTGATCGGCTTCTGGTATAAAAACAAAGACTTCTCTTCTGCCGGCAAAAAGGCCTTTATCATGAACCGTATTGGCGATCTGGGCTTCCTGACCGGTGTTTTCCTGACACTTTATTATTTTGGCTCCGCCACTTACAGCGAGGTCTTTACCCAGCTGGCTGCCGGCACAACCGCCTCTACCGGGGTTTTAAATGCTATTGGCATTTGCCTGTTTATCGGTGCTATGGGAAAAAGCGCGCAGATCCCTCTTTATACCTGGCTGCCAGACGCTATGGCCGGACCGACACCTGTTTCCGCTTTGATTCACGCGGCAACGATGGTCACCGCCGGGGTGTATTTAATTGCCCGCAGCCATATATTATACAATATGGCGCCGGCGGCGCAGACCCTGATTGCCATTACCGGGGTGGCGACCGCAGTTTTTGCGGCTTCCATTGCCCTGAAACAATACGATATTAAAAAAGTGCTGGCCTATTCTACCGTCAGCCAGCTGGGCTATATGTTTCTGGCCTTAGGCGTAGGCAGCTATTTCGGCGGGATTTTCCATGTGCTGACCCATGCGTTTTTCAAAGCGCTGTTGTTCCTGGGCGCCGGGTCGGTCATTCATGCCATGGGCGGCGAGCAGGATTTAAGAAAAATGGGCGGCTTGGGTAAATATATGCGCATCACGCAAATCACATTCCTGATCGCTTGCCTGGCGATTGCGGGTATTCCGGGTTTTTCCGGCTTCTTTTCAAAAGATGAGATTTTGGCTGCAGCTTATGCCAAAAACCCGATCTATTATTACCTTGGTTTATTAGGCGCCCTGATGACGGCATTTTATATGTTCCGTATCTATTTTTACATTTTTACGGGAAAATTCCGGGGTACGGAAGAACAGAAAAAACATCTCCATGAAAGCCCAGCCACTATGACCTTTCCACTACTTGTCCTGGCGGTGCTTTCCATTGCCGCGGGCTATATCGGATTGCCAAAGTTACTCGCCGCGCATAATTCTTTACACGAATATTTATCGCCGGTGCTGAGCGATTTCCACATCGCCCATTTGTCCGAAAGTACGGAATGGCTGCTTATGGGTCTGACCGGTCTTTTAGTGGTCATCATGATTGCCTGGGTTTATCTGATTTGCAAAAAAGCGCAGTTCAAAGAAAATACCGGTCTGGCCAAAGCGCTGGAAGATAAATGGTATATCGACGAGATTTATCAAACCGTATTTGAAAAACCTATACTTGCCTTGGGACGCTTTTTCGACCGTATTTTTGACCGGAAGGTCGTGGATGGCCTTGTAAATGGTGTGGGCAGAATGGTCATCTGGAGCAGCGGCAGAATGCGCTTATTACAAAATGGGCAGGTTGGGTTTTACTTTTTCGGGATGGTCATTGGAATTGTGCTGCTGATGGCCGTGGGTTTATTATTGGTTCATTAAATATGAATGTTTTTTTCCGGCAGAAAGATAAAAAAGTACAAATATTTTAGACATATCTAAAATCATCACACAAAATACTATTTAATCAATCTAATGTTACTCGTACTATTAATCCTCATTCCGCTTATCGCAGGCATTGTCAGTTTCGCCTGGAAAAATAGTTCTGTAAAGGTCTGGGCGCTATTATCGACCCTTGCCTCATCCGCCCTTGCCGTTATGGCCTTTTATGCGCAAAAACAAGGCATGATCCGTTTTGACGCGCCCTGGATTCCTTCGCTTGGCGCTAACTTTTCGCTCAATGCGGATGGGATGGCGGCCGTGTTGGCGTTACTGACGGCTATTATTTACCTGATTATTTTCATTGCCCAATGGAACAAGCCCTTAGCCGATTTCCATCGTTTTGTAGGTTTGATGTTGTTGTCACAAGCAGGCATTACCGGGGTTTTCTTAGCGAATGACCTATTGCTGTTTTACTTTTTCTGGGAGCTGGCCCTGGTCCCGGTATATTTCCTCGCCTCCACCTGGGGCGGCGAAAAACGTATCCCGGTGACGTTCAAATTCTTTATCTATACCTTTTTGGGCAGCATGATGATGCTGGCCGCGATTATTTACCTGTATTTACACACGGATAATTTAAGCTTTGATTATTATTCTATTGTCCAGGCCGGACAGGCCCTAGGGGCGGGCAAACAACAGGTTTTATTCTGGTTTGTGTTTATCGCCTTTGCTGTAAAAATGCCGATTTTCCCTTTTCATACCTGGCAACCGGACACCTATGAGCAGGCTGCCATGCCCGTAACTATTGTGCTGAGTGCAGTAATGGTCAAAATGGGTTTGTTTGCCACTTTCAAATGGCTGATACCGGTTTTACCGCAAGGTGTAGATTTCTGGAGCAATGCGGTCATGATTCTCTGCATTATCGGCATTATATATGCTTCTATCCTGGCCATGGTACAAAACGATCTGAAACGATTGGTGGCCTATTCTTCAATCGCGCACGTCGGGCTGATGTGCCTGGCGCTGTTCGCCCAGACGGATATTGCTAATGACGGCGTTATGATCCAGATGTTCAACCATGGTATTAATATTACGGGCATGTGGATCTTAGTGGCCATGATTGAGCATCGCTACCATACCCGCAATATGAAAGAACTGGGCGGGATAGCAACTGTCGCGCCTGTTATGGTCATCGCGCTGGTTATTATTGCTTTTGCCAATATCGCCTTACCTTTAACCAATGCTTTTGTCGGGGAGTTCATGCTGTTTCACGGTATTTTCCAAAGCGCCAACCCTCACCATATCCTGTACATGGTCCTGGCCGGAACGGGTATTGTCTTTGGTGCGGTTTACACCTTAAAAATGGTACAGCGGGTGGCTTACGGTGAATTAGCCAATAACACTACCGTTGTTGATGTTAAAGCAAACGAAGTGATCGGGTTGACGATTATTATTGCTTTAATACTGATCATCGGCGTTTACCCGGATATTATTTTCGGCATTGTTGGATAAATCCATTAGATCAAGAAGCTTTTATTAAAAATAAGATTACATAAAATACATGAAACCACTTATAGCAGCTGCAGTTTTTGGCATAATAATGATGCTCTCTGCCGTTTTTCTTAAAGAAAAAAAGCAGGCTTCCGGGTTGGCGATTTTATTATTATTTCTCCTGCTCGGGGTAAATATCTGGGCGCTTACGGAAAGTTTACAATCTGGTGGAGTAGCCACATTCTTGTTTAACGACATGCTACGATTCGACCCGTTTTCGGTATGGTTCAACGTTATTCTTTCGGGATTGGCCTTATTGTATGTCCTGTTAAATGCCAAGCATATTGAAGTTGTAGGTAACCATGTAGCGGAATATTACGCCTTGTTATTTTTTATATTAGTGGGCGGAAACTTGCTGAATGCCTATAACAACCTGTTGATCCTGTTCCTCGGCATCGAAATCATTTCTATCCCCCAGTACATCCTGGCGGGCAGTGATAAAAGGAACCTGAAAAGCAGTGAAGCCTCTTTAAAATATTTACTGACCGGCTCTTTTTCTACCGGCATCATGCTCATGGGCATGGCCTTGTTATTCGGTGCCATGGGCTCTTTTGATATCAGCCAGTTTGATTTTGGCGCCGACGGCGGGTTCAACCTCATGGCTATAGTCGGCATCTTGTTCCTGGTGGTGTCCTTAAGCTTTAAGGTTTCTGCAGCCCCCATGCACTTCTGGACACCGGATGTTTATGATGGCGCACCCACCACATTTACCACCATTATGGCCACTATTGTGAAGTCGGCCGTATTTGTCGGTTTCATGCGTTTATTTAAAGATTCATTCTCCAGCATCAGTCCTAACTGGGAATTAGTGGTGGCCATTATTACCGCTTTGACATTGCTTATCGGCAATATTACCGCTGTTTTCCAGCAAAGCGTCAAAAGAATGCTGGCTTATTCTTCTATCGCACAAGCGGGCTTTATGCTCTTTGCTATCCTGGCCGTCAATGCCCGTGGCATGCAGGGCATGGTGCTTTATGCTGTGGCCTACAGTGTAGCGACGATCGGCATGTTCACTATTGTCGCCAAATTAAGGGACTATACTTATGATGGCTTCAATGGTTTAGCCAGGAGAGAACCGTTTCTGGCCTTTACCGCAGCAATATTTCTGCTCTCGTTAGCGGGCATTCCGCTAACCGGTGGCTTCTTTGCCAAATATTACATGCTGATGTCGGTAATGAGCCAGGGCGGCTATTTAACCTGGCTGGTGGTTTTTGCTTTGCTGATGGCGGTGGTTAGTGTGTATTATTATTTCCGCGTGATCTGGGCCATGTATTTTAAAGCCGGTGAAGCCGAGCTCACGGTACCGGTTTCCAATGCGGATCGATTACTGTTTGGCATTTCCGCTATGATCATCATTGCCATTGGTGTTTACCCGGGCTTAGTGATGGGATGGCTTTAAGCCGTTTGCCAACAAAGAATTAGTGAATAGCTTACATAACCTTTGATTATTTCTGTTTACTTTTGAAAGAAAAGCAAATTTGAAACCCCATCTATATTTACTGTTTCTTGTCTTCTTGCTCAACCCTTTCTGGTCTGAAGCACAAACTACTTATCTACCCCTGCATAGCCCTGAAGAACACCTTTTGGAACGCATTGAAGTAAAATCGGGCATTATCTCTCCCTATTTCTTTGAATTCCGACCCATTTCCCGGAAAGACGCGATCGATTATATAGAGGAACAACGGGTCAATATCCTTCACGGTGATTTAACGCTTACACGACAAGATCAATATCAGGTCCAGCGGGCGAAATCCATCAGCAGCGAATGGTCCGAAACCGCCGACGGCTTGGATGCGGCCGTGCCTTCAAAACGTCCCATCCTGCGCTATTTTTACCAGGTGCAGCCGGACATGATCCATGTGCATACCGATAATTTCTTTCTGGTGGTCAATCCTGTTGTTTATACGGAAGCCATTAAAGAAAAAGATGTCGATAAAATCGGGTATATCAATACCCGGGGCATAGAATTCCGGGGAAGAATTTTGAACAAGATCGGTTTTTACACCATGATGGCCGACGATCAGGAACGGCCGTTTTCTTATGTCCAGTCTTTTGAACGGCAATTTCATACTTATCCCGGTATGACCTTCTACGGACGTTCAGAGACCGGCAACTACGATTTTTTTATGGCCAAAGGCTACTTGGACGCTTCTCTATTCCATGATCGTCTCAATATTACTTTCGGCTATGACCAGAACTTTTCGGGAGTGGGCATGAGAAGTTTAATCAACTCGGATTATGCTCCGCCCGCGACCTTCCTCCGTCTTCGGACACATTGGCACCGGTGGGGCTATCAGAGCCTGTTTTTACAGCTTACGGCCGACTATGCCAATATGTACGGCAGCCATCGCTTAGAACAAAAATATGCCGCCATACACCAATTAGGCTATCAGGCAAGGCCATGGCTCAATATCGGACTGTTCGAATCTTCCGTATTTGCCGGTGTTGATAACCTAAAGGCAACGGATTTAGTGCCCGTAATTGGTTATCAAACCCTGGCACGGTCCTTAGGCGCGGAACAGAAAACATCATTGGGCTTGTGGTTTAAAGCCATCGCCCTGCGCCATTTCCAATTTTATGGCCAGGCCTATTTAGACCGCCTCGACCTTTCAAAATTAAGCGATAATGACTGGTGGGGTAATCAATTCGCGGTTCAGCTTGGCGGCAAATATTTTGACGCTTTTACCGTATCCAACCTGGATCTGCAGGGAGAGGTTAACTATGTCCGCCCTTTTACCTATATGACATCTGGCGACAATGCCGATTATACTCATTTCAACCAGCCACTGGCAGAGCCTTACGGCGCCGGCTTCGCCGAAATAATCGGTCACATTGACTATAACCCGATCAATAAACTGTATGTCCAGGCCAAGGCTTCTTTTTCTGTCCGGGGCACCGAAAATACCGCCCAGGAAAGTAATGGCGTGGATATCCTGAAGAATGAAGACACTCGTACCAGTAATATGGTTGAGGGCTGGATTCCGGGAATCAACCGAAAGGCCTTGTACTTAAACCTGAACCTTGCCTATGAAATCCGGCCAAACCTATTTTTAGAAGGAGGCCTTACAAAATGGCAATGGCAAATCAGCGGAGAAAAAACCAATACCAATATGCTTGGCCTTTACGGCGGCCTGCGCTGGAATATCTCCCGAAAGGAATATGACAGTTATTGATGGTCACAGGCGTTTATTCCACCCGGCTATCAAACTATTATCCTGAAGTTCATCAGGCCGTTTTCGTGGCTGTAAATGTCATTTTCGCCATCATAAATGACCTGAGTGGATACAACATCCTTTCCGGCTACTTAGCGTAAATAATCCAGGTTTTTAACGAAGCCTTTGGTAAACGCCTTAGCCGATTTGATTACATAAGCATTGATGTACTGCTACTTCGCAAACTGATTTTTGCATAAAAAGCCTCACCGAACTGCCTGGGGCCGGTAAGCCAATAACGGCATACAAATCCGACAGTCTGATTAATTCCCGGCGTAATTGCCGTCCTATAAATCTTGTTCCTTCTGACATTTCTAAAGTACAACTTTAAAAATGTCAAAAAAGTACGGTATTCAACTCATTAAACCAAAGGAAAAAGCCTGAGATTTGATCAAAGAAAGACAACCTGACTCCCTAATAGCGAAACCAATTTGATTGATTAACAGTTCATTTCCGGACAGATTTTAGGTAGAGCCTAAAATCCTGTCCGGAAATTTATCAAGTTTTAAATTTTGTCGCTGAACAGCATAATTTGCTATTATTGAAGCGCAATGTAACTCCACCATTCAAATTTTCCCAACACAAAAAAACAGGAAAACGATGGCACCATCATTTTCCTGTCTCTATCCGTAGCGAGATCGGGAGTTGAACCCGAGACCTCAGGGTTATGAATCCTGCGCTCTAACCATCTGAGCTACCTCGCCCTAACCTTTATGTCATCATAAAGGAGTGCAAAGGTAAAATATTTTTCTTATCAACCAAAAATTTACCTTTTTGATTATTTTCGCCCCATGAACTGGGATACTATCGCAACGTATATGCAATCGGAATGGCAACATGCCACGGTTTTGGAACTGGTTGCCGTCTTATTTGCTGTTTGCGAAGTGCTCCTGGCTTATCGGAACAAAGTTTGGCTGTATCCCGCCGGTATCATCAGCACCATCATTTACATTTGGATCTTTGTACAGCCAACCGTCCGGCTGTATGCAGACGCCTCGCTGAACCTGTATTACCTGGCCATGAGCATCTATGGCTGGGTGGTCTGGACACAGCGTCGTCAAAACAACGATACCATTCCCATTTCAAAGGCAAACCGCTCCGAAAGGCTCACCGCCACAGGCATCTTTGCAGCGGCATTTGCGCTCATGTACATTGTCCTGAGCCGGTGGACGGATTCCAATACCCCTATGGCCGACGCTTTCGTTTCGTCCGTAGCCTGGGCAGGCATGTGGCTGTTAGCCAGGCGTAAGATTGAAAACTGGATCGTACTCAACATTTCTAACGCGGCCGCCATTCCTCTTTTACTGTATAAACATTTATTGCTGACCACGCTTTTAACCGTCTTTTTGTTCACCGTCGCTGTTTTGGGGTATTACAAATGGAAAAAAATAATGAATGCAGAACCGGAAGCACGAGAAAGAACGCCAAAAACTAAGCGACTGAGCGAAATTTAATCCGCAATCCTTACAGATTCTGTTTATTTTTGCGCCATGGGAGCAAAACCGCAACTTTTTACCTGCCTGTCACCGGCGCTGATTCCACTGTATGATTTAAGTAATACCATTGTTGTAGTCATCGATATTTTCAGGGCCACATCAACCATTTGCGCGGCACTGGACAATGGCGCCAAAGCCGTGATTCCGGTAGCCACGGTTGAAGAATGTTTACGTCTCGAAAAAGAACAGCCCCGGTTCATGACCGCAGGCGAGCGGGACGGCAAAGTCATTGAAGGCCTGCAAGGCGGTAACTCGCCCTCGGAATACCTGCCGGAAGTAATTTCAGGAAAGGTTCTTGCGTTGACGACAACTAACGGCACCCGCCTGCTCCATTTAGTCAAAGAAGCCGATGAAATCGTCATTGGCTCATTCCTGAATTTAGATGTGCTTTGCCAATATCTCGTCAATAGTGGGAAAGACATCTTACTGGCCTGTGCCGGCTGGCGTGATAAAGAAAACCTGGAAGACACTTTATTTGCCGGCGCTGTTATCCAAAGGATTGACGAGTATTTTCAACGGTCTTGCGATAGCTCTTTTATAGCTTTATCGCTGTACCGTCAATCCCAGGAAGCCGCGTCTTTATTGGATTTTATGAAATCAGGATCTCATTATCACCGCTTGTCCCAGTTCCATTTAGAGCAAGACATGGCGTATTGCTGCAGTATAAATAAGCACCCGGTCGTTCCGATATTTAAAGACCCCTTCCTTGTGCCGCAACAGGCAATCTCCTTAACGGAAATCGAAAATTTCTGAATATTAAAATAAAACCATACCTTTACAGCAATTTGTTAAGCAAAAAATGCCATTCGGAAAAAAACATATCCAATCTAACGCCTGGCTGCTCACAGGTTGCATTGCCTTTCTGGCATTGGGGATAGGGATTATGTTTCTGGGTGCACTGATTCATATTAATCCGGGCGTGCACCATTTTTCGGGTTTGTTTCATCAGGAATCTCTGATGAACTTAGTCTACAGCCTTATTCCTTCCATCCGATAGCTTTACGGTTGTTTCTCTTTCAGCATCCGGTCAAAAGCCTGCTGATTGGCAGTTTCCGTAAATACAGAACGGACACTGCCTAAATTTTCCTTGTCGGATACTTTATCATAAGCCTGTCGAACGAAGCTCAGCCTGTTGTCGTCGAAAAGCAACCAGGAACAGATCAGGCGAAGGTCTTCCGCATTCAGGCTATTTTGTTTTTGCAAAAAATGCAATGCTGTTTTTAATTTTTTCGCATCTGAGATTTGCCCGTACATTTTCGTTTTCAACTGTTGCAGCGCCGGCGAAGACCCGGCCGCCGGCACGTGGGGCATAGCACTCTCGGTAATCCCTGGTGTCTCATCAACCGGCTGGTTGGCTTCCGGCGGAGGCAGTTTCCCAACAATATTATCCAGGTTGTTAACCTCGGTCAGGTACAACTGACCGGTTTGGGCATCGACAACCGCATCATAAGTGCCTCCCTTCTCAATCTTGATTTTACCGCTAAATACCAAAGTCGCCTTGCCGCCACTTCTACGGGCATAGGGCCGGTAGCGGTAAATTTTCACATCCAGTTTTCTGCCGGGGACGTCACCAACGGTAAGGCCGCGTCCCGTCTTGTCAAAATAACGGCCGTTCATGGCCACTGCAATCCGGCTGCCGTCACTCAGGCTGAAGCGAATGGTGCTGCGCCGGGATTGTGCAAATCCAACCGAAGCACAGAACAGCAAAATGAGCGACAAGAACAATAGCTTTTTCATAATGGACTAATGATTTAATTGCGATAATAAAGCCTGGCAAATTTAGACTAATTGAGCGGTGAAAAGATTAATGCAGATCATTCGTATGATATCATTTTACTAATAAATGATATGCTTCTATGATTGGTATGACACGCAACCACAGGTGGAAGAACCTGTATTTCAGCGGTACTAAGCGGCTGTCGGAATGGTATAAATCATTAATATATGGAAAAACTTTCCGGCCCAAAAAAGCAACGTCCGAAAACGTTGCTTTTTTAAAATAGGGTGCTCCGACGGTTAAAAACTTGAGGTAATATTCAGTTTCAAACCGCTAAAGGCAGGCTCATAGCGGCATACGCCACCGGTACAGTTAATGCCGTCCACCTGTTTCACATAAGCCAGCGAAAAGCGGTGGGCACCTTTGGTATAGGAAACAAAGACATTGTAATAGTGCTTGTCATCATTTGCCGGATTAGCCGGTTTGATATTATACATGTCCGAAACGGCAAAGGCCCATTTGGGGGCAATGTCAAATTCAGCGCCTAAATAGAGCCAGCTGCCGTAATCCTGCTTGGTATCCATGTACTGCGCCTGGATTTCCAGCGATTTTTTAGGACTGAAGCTATATGTTACTTCTGCAAACGGTGTAACAGCTTTCAACATTGGATAACCGGGATGGAACTGATAGTAAGCCTGGTTATATTGCAGCACCTGAATCCCCAAATCTATAATGGTGTTATCCACACTACGAATATTGGCCTCACCCCAGATTTCACGATAAAGTTTCAGATCTTCCAAGGTATTGATATGCGTATAGCTCAGGTTGAAATCATAATCATCGGAAGGACTGAGCATCAGCGTTCCGTTAAAGGACATTTCGCTCAAATCCTGGGAAGCCGGGGAATAGCGGGCAATCAAACGTTGCGGCCGGATCTGCGCCACCAAAGGTTGCCAGTTAATAACGCCGTCCAATTGCGTCTGGTTGGGCGAAGTGCGCATCACAAAATTTTCCGTCCTTTTACCCGTCAAGGTAACGGCAATGCCTTTTTGGGCATAGCTCAAGGTAGAATAAACCACATTGCCGGGTTTGAAGATCAGGTTACCCTCGTAGTCGGCAATCTGGTCTTTTGTTTTATACGCGCCTTCAATATACCAGGTAAAATTACCCGCTGTTAATGTATTATAGGCCGTAAAAGCATACATGTTATATTTGGGAATAAATTTCCGGTCGTCCGGCATGGCGTTGACATTACTGATGATGTTATCCATGCTTGCCTTATCCAAAGTCCGGTTGACCGTACCAAGTCCCGGGGTAATGTGCACATTATCGCTCAACTGCCAGTCTCCTTCGGCATTAAATCCTTTAATGACGGGGCTGTAACGGTCAAACATGTTTTTTTGCTGGCCAGTAAACCCTTTTAAAGAAATATGGTCGCCCACTTTGTATTCCAGTCGAACTCCTTCAAGAGCGTTATCGATCAACAGGCCCCTGTCCTCGTAAGAACGGAAAATCATACCGCTGCCAATCTGGTCGTAAATGTAACCACCGGTAATGGTCAGGCCTTTAAATTCTTTACTGATACTCCAAGCGCCAATGCCAAAGCCGGAATAAGCCTGGGTAGGATTTTTAAGATTGGAATTATTGAAGACGTCCAACCTTAAATAACCGGTAAAGCCATAATTGGTATAACGCAGCCCCATCCATGCCTCGCCGCCGCTCAGGTAATTATCGTAGAGCTGATTATTGGCCGCACCAATAGAAGTGTCCCGCTGAAAGAAATTCGCGTTCAGCATCAAATCGCCCGAAAGGTGTCCTGCATCCTGCGCATGGCTCTCCTGTGCGAAGAAAAGCCCGCCACCCAATAATCCGGCCAGGCAGAATAAGTATCGTTTCTTCATGAATTAAACTTTTAGTAAAAAATAAATTCTAATCTTAAAAAGTTTCCAAAATTTTAAATGCCCGCAAGGTAATTTTTTTTAGCATAAAATTACAGGCTGTTGACAAATTGCCGGTTATTTCCGGCTTTTTTTGGGAAAATTAAGAAAGCCGTCTTTGACAAAAAAAACTATATTTGCCCTCTTCGCTTTTCAAGCAAGACGGCCGTTGTTTATTAATTAAAATAGAATTTAACTCATGAAAAAGCTTATTGCATTCACCCTTATTGCTTTTATGGGCGTCCAGGCGTTTGCCCAATCTACTTCGCTGCCCACGACAAATGTCAAGGATCTAAAGGGTGCCAGTGTTCCCTTCAATGAAACCATTACGCCCGGGAAAGTAACCATGATTAGCTTTTGGGCGACCTGGTGCGTACCCTGTAAAAAAGAAATTAAAGCCATTCGCGAACATTTGTCTGACTGGCATAATGCCGCCGATTTCAATTACATGACCGTTTCTGTTGATGACAGTCGCGCCACCGCCATGGTGCGCAGTTACGCACGGTCCCAGGGCTGGGACTTTCCCGCTTATCAGGATCCCAACTCCGATCTGAAACGTGCTTTGAATTTTCAAAATGTGCCTTTTACTGTTATTGTCGGCAAAGACGGAAAGATAGCCTATATGCACAGCGGCTTTGCCGAAGGCGGAGAGGCTGAATTATTTGAAAAAATAAAAGAGCTGGCGGAACAGAAATAAAAACCATTAAAATAAAAAGAAAACGAAAGGGAGCCTCTATTGCTCCCTTTTATTACTTTTGTGCTATGTCCAAATCCTTTAATGACAAAGACCTTCAGCTCTTTTTAGGAAATTTGCTTCGCTATGGTGTATTAACCGCCCTGTCGGTTGTGCTGATTGGATTATTTCTTTTTATTTTTCAACAAGGCTCTCAACCCGTCCACTATGCAACCTTCGTTCAGGAAGGTTTTAATTTTGACTCTTTTTTTTCGGGCCTTCGCCATGGCGACAGCCTTTCCATCATGGCATTAGGGGTATTGCTTCTCATCCTGACACCGGTAATGCGTGTGATTTCGGCAATCATAGGCTTCCTTTGGGAAAAGGACAAATTATATGCCCTCATTTCTTCAATTGTCCTCCTGATCATCATTTTTAGCACCATTCTCGGCGCCACGGCAGGTTAAGGAAGCGGCCGCTTATTTCCATCCGACAAATATTGCACAGCCAGCGCATAGCCCTCTAATCCCAGGCCGGCAATAACACCTTTACAAACCGGAGAGAGATAAGAATGATGCCTGAACCTTTCGCGACCGAAGATATTGGAAATATGAACCTCAACAGCCGGAATCCCGACAGCTTTAAGGACGTCCGCCAAAGCAATGCTGGTATGGCTATATGCCGCGGCATTGATCACAATTCCCTCACAACCCGATATACGGAATTCCTGGATTTTTGAGATTAATCGGCCTTCTTCATTGCTTTGAAAATAAGAAAGTACGATGTCCGGAAACCGTTGTTTCAATTCTTCCAGAAAGTCCTCAAAGCTAACCTTCCCGTAAATTTCCGGTTCTCTTGTTCCCAGCAAATTAAGGTTCGGGCCGTTGATGATTGCGATATTCATGCCAAATGCCTTTTACGCTGCAAGTTAAGCAGTCCCGTCTGAATATCCGCCTTTTAAAGGAGAGAACCCTGGTTGAACTCATGCTTTATTTTAATTCTGTTCATACCATCATCCTATTTCAATCGCTTAACAGGGTTTGATATTTTGGCTTACATTTGCACCGAATTCTAATCCTTTATTCCAAATTTTCTTTTCTTATGTCTTATCGTATAGAGAAAGATACCCTTGGTGAAGTCCAGGTACCGGCAACGGCTTACTATGGCGCACAAACCCAACGTTCCGTTGAAAATTTCAAGATTGCCGGGGATATTAATAAAATGCCCAAAGAGATCATCCATGCCTTTGCTTACCTAAAAAAGGCGGCGGCTCTGACCAATCAGGACCTGGGCGTTTTACCGGAAGAAAAAGCAACCCTTATTGCCCGGGTGTGTGATGAAATCCTGGATCACAAATTAGATAACGAATTTCCTTTGGTGGTTTGGCAAACAGGCTCCGGCACGCAATCCAATATGAATGTCAACGAAGTGATCGCTTTTCGGGGCCATGTACTGCATGGCGGTCAATTGTCAGACAAACCTAAATTTTTACACCCGAACGATGATGTCAACAAATCGCAGTCATCAAACGATACTTTCCCGACGGCTATGCACATTGCCGCCTATAAGATCCTGATGGAGAATACCCTGCCGGGTATTGAGATGTTGAGAGATACCCTGAAGGCAAAGGCGGAAAAGTATATGCATGTGGTCAAGATCGGCCGCACCCATTTCATGGACGCTACTCCTTTAACCTTAGGTCAGGAAATCAGCGGCTATGCCGCTCAGCTGACCCACGGCATCAAAGCCATTAAAAACACCCTGGCGCATTTAAGCGAACTGGCGCTGGGCGGTACGGCCGTTGGTACAGGCATCAACACGCCCAAAGGCTATGCCGAAGCCGTTGCGGCAAAGATCGCGCAACTTACGGGTCTGCCCTTTATTACCGCACCGAATAAGTTTGAATCCCTTGCGGCACACGATGCAATCGTAGAAGCCCACGGGGCCTTGAAAACCGTTGCGGTCAGCCTGATGAAAATCGCCAATGACATCCGGATGCTCAGTTCAGGCCCGCGTGCCGGCATTGGCGAGATCAGTATTCCGTCAAACGAGCCGGGCTCTTCCATCATGCCGGGAAAAGTTAATCCTACACAATGTGAAGCGCTGACCATGATCGCTGCACAGGTTCTGGGCAATGATGTCGCCATCAACATAGGGGGCGCTACCGGGCAATTCGAACTGAACGTGTTCAAGCCCATGATGATCTATAATTTCTTACACAGCGCCCGATTGATCGGTGACGGCTGCCGTTCTTTTAACGAACATTGCGCCCTTGGCATTGAACCCATTGAAAAGAATATTGAAAAACATGTTCAGAGCTCTTTGATGCTGGTCACCGCCCTGAACCCTAAAATCGGCTATTACAAGGCTGCTGAAATTGCCCAGAATGCTCACCGGAACGGCCAAACGCTTAAAGAAGCGGCTATCGAATCGGGCTATTTAACCGCCGAGCAGTTTGACGAATGGGTAGTGCCCAAAGATATGGTCGGTCTTTAAAAAGCTTATTGAGAAACATGGCAATAAGGCTTCCTTTTAATTTTTAGATTGTATTAAAAACTTTATT
The DNA here is from genome assembly GCA_035708205.1 of Edaphocola sp. Lineage (GTDB taxonomy): Bacteria > Bacteroidota > Bacteroidia > Chitinophagales > Chitinophagaceae > DASSSY01. Next base: position 191,515 of record DASSSY010000004.1, on the reverse strand, counting down.
CTAATTTTTTAACCACTAATTACTGCAATACTTTCAAAAAACATTTCATTGTTTTGGGAAAAAGTATATTTTTGCAGCAGTTAACTAAATTGCAACAAAATGTCAGAAATTGCGAATCGCGTAAAAAAAATCATCGTTGACAAATTAGGCGTTGACGAATCTGAAGTAACTCCTGAAGCGAGCTTTACTAACGATCTGGGAGCAGACTCCCTAGACACCGTAGAATTAATGATGGAATTTGAAAAAGAATTCAACATTTCCATCCCCGATGACCAGGCTGAGAACATCGGCAGTGTTGGACAAGCTGTTTCCTATCTGGAGGAACATGTAAAGTAATTTTCCTGGAACAGGATTGTTACACAAATACCAGAATACGAAAATTAAATTGTTTAAATGAACCTACCGTTAAAACGTGTTGTTGTAACGGGGCTCGGCGCCCTGACACCCATAGGCAATAATGTATCTGAATATTGGAACGCATTACTCAATGGCGTATCAGGCGCCGACTTCATTAAACAATTTGACGCATCTAAGTTCAAAACCCGGTTTGCTTGCGAGCTTAAGGATTTTGACGTCCAGGATTACATGGACAGAAAAGATGCCAAAAGAATGGACCGTTACTCGCAGATCGCTATGGTAGCGGCTGAAGAAGCCATCAACCAGGCAAAGCTAACGGAAGAGGGCATTGACAGAGACCGTGTTGGCGTGATCTGGTCATCCGGTATTGGCGGGATGATCACCTTTATTGAGGAAATGACCAATTTCAATAAAGGCGACGGTACGCCTCGTTTCAATCCTTTCTTTATTCCCAAGCTTATCTTAGATATTGCTGCCGGCCATATTTCCATGAGATATGGCTTCCGCGGCCCTAACTTTGCCACAGTAAGCGCCTGTGCCTCTTCAACGCATGGACTGATTGACGCTATGACCTATATACGCCTCGGCAAAGCGGACGCATTTGTTACGGGCGGATCCGAAGCTGTGGTTACGCAATCGGGCATTGGTGGCTTTAACGCCATGAAAGCCTTGTCAGAACGTAATGACGACCCTAAAACAGCCAGCCGTCCTTTTGATCTGGACCGTGACGGCTTTGTTCTGGGTGAGGGTGGAGCATGCGTTATTCTTGAAGAATATGAACATGCCAAAAAGCGAGGGGCCAATATCATTTGCGAAATTGTCGGCGGGGGTATGAGCGCGGACGCTTATCATCTTACGGCACCGCATCCTGAGGGTCTCGGGGTCATTAACGTCATGAACGCCGCGTTATCAGATGCCGCTTTAAAGCCCGAAGACATCGATTACATCAACGTCCATGGAACGTCAACACCTATTGGTGACGTTGCTGAAATTACAGCTATTCAAAAGGTATTCGGCGAGGCCGCTTATGATCTGAACATCAGCTCTACCAAGTCCATGACCGGGCATCTGTTAGGTGCCGCAGGTGCTGTTGAGGCCGTAGCTTCCATTCTTTCCGTAAAGAATGATATTGTTCCGCCAACCATCAACCATTTTACCGACGATCCGGCATTTGATCCTAAATTAAACTTAACCTTCCATAAAGCTCAGAAACGGACCGTTCGTACGGCCATCAGCAATACTTTTGGCTTTGGCGGTCATAACGCTTCCGTAGTCTTTAAAAAGTTGGAAGACTAATTCTCTTATATGCGTGAGAGCCTCTGATTATCATCTGCCTTCTTTTTCCTCAAAGGAAGAAAAAGCTTTGCGGAAAGCGTTAAAAAATTTAATGGGGTTCCGCCCCCGCTATCTTACCTATTATATTACCGCGCTCACGCACCGGTCGATTAACGACCAGACCGCAGCCAATAATGAACGTTTGGAATATTTGGGCGATGCCTTTATTGGGGCCGTTGTCGGCGAGTATTTATTCAAAAAATATCCTCTTCGGGATGAAGGCTATCTGACGGAAATGCGTTCTAAAATCGTCAGCCGGAACTCTTTAAATGACATCGCCAGAAAGATGGGTCTGCAAAAGCTACTTAAATTTAACCAGTCTGACAGGCTGCTGCGCCGAAGCCAGATCTTCGGTAATGCCTTAGAAGCTTTTGTGGGAGCAGTTTATCTTGATGCCGGTTTCGAAAAAACCCAAAAATTCCTGCTGACCCGAATCCTTGACCCTTATATCAATATAGACGAACTGGAGCATACTGATTATAACTTTAAAAACAAGCTTTATTCCTGGGCGCAGAAAAATAACCGGGAGTTGGAATTTGTAACCTTTTCCGAATCCGCAGAGGCTGGCAGAAAAGTGTTTACGGTAGGCATTTTGGCGGACGAAGAAGAGATCGCAAGGGCATCCGGCTATTCCAAGAAAGAAGCCAGCCAATTTGCCGCTAAAGCCGCTTTAGAAAAGCTTGATCAGCCAAGCAAAAGCAGGAAAAGTGAAGTATACCCTGATTAGGCCGGCCACCTACGAGGACCAGCAATTTCACTCTTTATCGAAATTCCTCTTCAACCAACTATTTATAATTTATACTATTTCGACAATTATATGGCATCAAGTAACAAAGGGACCGATTTTAGATAGAGTGATAAAAAGTTATCATGTCAAATAAATATCTAAACGGTATTACTGCCCAAGTGGCCTGTAAATTCAAGCCGCAGCTTAACCCGGTCATGAAATCGTCACTTACCGGTACCATGCGGCAATATAAAAATAACAAGATCGGATGCCTTTTGCAGGTATCCGATCTTGAATAAAACTTACAGAGAATTACTTATTCTCAGCTAAAAAGTCTTTAATCTTATCTTTATGTACGATGCCTTCCTTAAAAGAATAAGCGCCGGTTTTAGGGTTGCGAACGGTTTTAATAACCTTGGTAAAATTCTTTGAATTTTCGTCTTTCGCCCCTTTCTTGATAGCGGTTTTTGCTACTTTAGCCATGATAAAAAGATTTTAGGAGATCAAAAGTAAGCAGGCTTACTTGATCTCTTTGTGAACAGTTACTTTTTTAAGAATAGGATTGTATTTTTTTAATTCAATACGTTCCGGTGTATTCTTCTTATTCTTAGAGGTGATATAACGGCTGGTGCCCGGCATTCCGCTAGCTTTATGCTCGGTACATTCCAAAATCACCTGAACGCGGTTTCCTTTCTTAGCCATTTTGAATGAGAATTATAAAATTAAAAATTAGATTGCTTGTCCTTGTGCCCGTAGCTCATTAACAACCGCCAGAAGACCTTTTTTATTAATGGTACGAATAGCGTCTGAAGACACCTTCATCGTAATCCAGCGATCTTCTTCAGGCAGATAAAAACGCTTTACCTGTAGGTTGGGTAAAAAGCGACGTTTATTCTTTTTATTTGAAAAGCAAACTTTATTTCCGGTTAAAGGCTTTTTGCCTGTTACCTGACATACACGAGCCATGACAATATTTTTTAAGGACTGCAAAGGTGCAGCTTTATTTTTTAATTACAAAATTTATTTCTACAAAATTTCTTATGTTATGGAAACTCAGGATAAATCATCCGGTCTAAATCCGTTATCCCGATATTACGTTGACAGGTAAAGCCTTCGCCATATTTGACACCAATACGATGCCCCATATCAAAATCCCTGGCCCGGACATGCTCCAGAAAGCCGGACCGGGAGATATAGGTCATGGGATCATCACTGCCCTGAGATAGGAACTGCGTGCCATAACAACGGATAGCGTCCATTTTTTGTTCATAAATGTCTGAAATATCCACAATAATGTCCGGTTCCCGAAAAACATCCTGAATGTAATGGAACACCATTTTAGGACGCCAGGCTTCCTGCGGACGACCACGATCCGAAGTTTCCACCTTTCGGAGACCGCTTAAAAAACAGGCATCGGCAATCAGTTTTCCCGCACGGCCATGGTCGGGGTGCCGGTCGCTTAGCGCGTTGGCCAAAACAATATCGGGGCGGTAGCGACGCAAAGCTTCAATAATTTTTACCTGATGCGCCTCATCGTTAACAAAAAAGCCATCCCGCATTTTAAGGTTTTCCCGGACGGCGGCCTTTAATACCCGGGCTGCGGCCTCTGCTTCCGCGTAACGCGTATCGATCGTACCGCGTGTCCCCATTTCTCCCTGCGTTAAATCTAAAATACCCGTCTTTTGTCCTTTCAGGGCATGCTTTAAAAGCAATCCGCCACAACCCAACTCCACGTCGTCAGGATGGACACCAATGGCTAAAATATGTAACTTCATAGAAGCAAGAAAATAATTGATCTTGAGAGGGCAAAGGTACGAAAATGAGCCCTTATATGCTGCCGGGCCGGTGAAGGTTATTTGGTCATACCAGCACGCTGTTCCATAATATTGCTTTGATAGCGATAATAGTTCTTGGCCTCTATTTCCTGAACTATTGTTTCAATATCGCGATCTTTGCCATAGGGATCATATTGTTCCTTAAGATTATTGTCAAACAAAAAGGCCATAGTCTGAAATATGCGGGCATTGAGGCCTCCCCGCAGTTCTTTAATAACGTCGTAACAATCTCTTCCCGTTTCCCGGTTGATCAGTTTGACCAGAATTTTCCCTTGAGTAATGGTCAGGTTTTTCAATTCATCTTTGAACCGGTCATTCAATGCTTTCTGAGTAGCTTTAATATAAGCCTTCCTGGTTTTCTTTTTGGTACGGATATCCAGTTCCTCATCAACCTTTTTCAACACATAAGCCGCGGTAACAGCGTAGGGGTAAACTTTAGCCACATTATAGCGCAGATTATCCCAATAGGCCCTTTGCTGAGGGCTGAGCCTATCCTCTATAAAGACCATGGGCAGATAGGAAAAAGGAAAGGTGTCCCGGCCCACAACAATACCGCCCGTCATAATTTTATGGTGGGCGCTATCCGGGGTCGTTTGCGCATTACCCTGCTGTGGCTGCCAAACCCCTAGGCCAAGCCAAAGGATTAATATGAGCATAAACGGTTTCACACTGATGTTTTTGATATACTGACAATAAAGTTCGGCATATTTTGTTTAAAACTAAAATTAAAAATAATATGGATGAAAATTCCGTGAAAAGCCGATAAAAAAGCCAACCATAAAAAAAAAAATGCCGTCTTATTGTATAGTTCCTATATTTGCTTTACATTGTGCTGCTATTAGGTAAAATCTTTTACAAAACATAAGCTTTTCAGGGCATTTGTCTTAAGACTTTGCTCGAAACAGCAATGTTTAAATCAGATTTGCAAAAAAGTAGGTTTTGACATTATCAAACTCCATTTAAAGATGAAAAAATTATTACTTGGTATTTTGCTAACCGGGGGTATTTCCATGACTGGCATGGCTCAGGATGTTCACTTTTCGCAATATTTTTCCTCCCCTTTAACCTTAAACCCGGCACAAACCGGTTTGATTGAAACGGACTGGCGCGCATCTGCCAACTTCAGGAGCCAATGGTACACGGTATCTGACAATCCTTACCAAAGCGGCACCGTTTCTTTCGATATGCCCGTAATGCGCAATAAATTGCCCGAAGGCGATGCTTTGGGCATTGGCGTTTTAGGCCTGTATGACAAAGCCGGTTCGGGCGGCTTGCAAAATACCACTTTAGGGTTGTCCCTCGCTTATCACAAAGCGTTAGGGATGAATAAGCAACACACTTTATCTCTGGGTATTCAAGGCTATCTGGTACAGAAAAGCATTAATTTTGACAAATTGGTATTTGGTGACCAGTTTGATCCCAGCAATCCAACCAGTTATTTAAGGACCCAGGAACAATTTCCCAATTCGGATTTGACCTATCCTGATTTTAATGTCGGCGTCCTTTACTCCGGTCGCCTGAACGACCGCTCCACCGTGTATGCCGGATTCTCTTTCTACCATCTTACCCGCCCGGAGGAAAAATTCTTAGCCGGCGACAATAGCGATGGCATTAAGATTAATTCCCGCTATACCGGATATTTAGGGGGGTCTTTCCAACTGAACGAAAATGTCGTGGCTTACATCAGCACCATGTATGAGCAACAGGGACCGGCATGGGAATACCTTATCGGTGGCGCTGTTGGTTTTGTCATGAACCCCGGTCATGATGAGTTTACTAAAAATACCGTATTTTATTTAGGTGCCTGGTATCGCTATGCCGATGCCATTGCCCCTTATGTTGGTGTTGAATGGTCCAGGATGAAAATCGGGTTCAGCTATGATGTAACGCTTTCCAGCGCTCAGGCCATGGATAAAGGGCAGGGAGCCTTTGAACTGTCCTTAGTTTATAATGGCATCATTCAAAAGGTTACGCATAAGAAATACAATTTTGCCTGTCCAAAATTCTAAGTATTGTTGTGCATTAAATTCTAATTTTATGAACGGAAAAAAGGACTTTGCCAGGTTGCAAAGTCCTTTTCTTTTTGATAAGTATAAAAACATAATTGGTGAGATGAAACCTTCGTACCCGATATGCTACGGGCCTTTCTCCGATTAAAAATCGTTATGGAACAAAATAACTTGCTCATCAAAGGAAGTTTAACGGTTATTATTCTTCGGCTGTTGCAGAACAACGGAAAGCTTTACGGATATGAGATCATGAATATGGTACGACAAAGCAGCAAAGGGCGGATAAGCATTACGGATGCTGCTTTATACAAAGCGCTTCACAAACTGCACGCAGATGGCTATATTATTCAAAAAGAAATTGTGGAAGAGGCCCGGGCAAAAAAATTTTACCTGCTGAGCAGGAAGGGCCGCTATGCTGCAACTACAGAAGCGTTACGAATGAAGGAAGCTATCAGCCAGATGCAAAAGCTACTCCGCTATAAACGATAAGCAAAGTACAGGAAAAAATGCATATCGAATTATAACAAATTATTCATCATTTAATATTACCAAATTATTAAATTTTGAAAAAGCTTCTTAACCAGCGGGATTGAGTCCTAATTTTGCCGCTTTGTTTAAATGAATGATTATGGGGTTTAATACGATACTCAAAGCCTTTCTGCCTAAAGACAAGGTGTTTTATACCTTGTTTGAACAAATTGCCGCCAACCTGATACATATGGCCGACAATTTCAAACTGGCCATGGATGAAAACAACCCACTTCAAAGAAAGGTTCACCTGCGTACGTTGGAAGAGGGAGAACACAAAAATGACGACCTGACCCACCAGGTATTCATTGAATTGGGCCAGAACTTTATTACGCCTTTCGATCGTGAAGATATTCATGCCTTAGCCATGGCTTTGGACGATGTCGCTGATTACATGTATGCCTCTTCCAAAAAAATGATCAATTATAAAGTAGCTGAGTATGACGATTTTATGAAAAATATGGTTGTGGTCATTCAGCATTCGATCGGGGCTTTGGGGCGTGCCGTACACGAATTGCGCAATATGAAAAACCTTAGGGCGATCACGGAGGCCTGTGTGGCCATTAACAGTTTCGAGAACCAGGCAGATGAACTGCTGGATAAAGGCCTGATACGTCTTTTTACCGAATCGGTAGATGCCATTGAGCTGATCAAGCTGAAAGAAATTTACGAGGACATGGAGATCATTACCGATAAATGTGAGGACGCCGCCAATGTGATCGAATCCATTATCATCAAATACTCCTGATTGGCGACGGGATTAATGAATATTGTTCCTGAATTGCTTTTTGAACTATGACCTTACTGATTACTATTATCGTTTTAGCTCTTTTGTTTGATTATATCAATGGTTTTCATGATGCCGCCAATGCCATTGCCACCATTGTATCCACCAAGGTGCTCACTCCTTTTCAGGCCGTGCTTTGGGCGGCGCTGTTCAACTTTGCCGCGTTTTTCATATTTAAGGATCATGGCGTAGCCAATACCATTGCCAAAACCGTAAAAGAAGGCACTAACGCCGCCGGCGTTCATTATATCACTTTACCGGTAATCCTCGCGGGGATCATTGCCGCCATTTTATGGAACCTGATGACCTGGAGGCTCGGCATCCCATCAAGCTCTTCCCATACCCTCATTGGCGGTTTTGCCGGCGCTGCCATCGCCCATGCCGGATTTGAAGCCATCAGCTCCGAACCAATTTTGCTGATCGCCGGCTTCATCGTTATCGCGCCTTTAATCGGTATGGCCGTTGCTTTTTTGATCTCCTTATTTTTTCTCAACGCCTTCCGGAAAACGGCTGCGCCCAAGATCGTGGCCGTGATGGTCATTATCGCCACGGTTTTCTTTCTTTCCAAAGTTTTAAATACAAATCCCGTTACACTGAAATCACATTACGAATCGTATACCTTAAGAGTCCTTTTTGACAGCGAGAATTTTAAGTGGATATTGCTGTGCTTCGTGGTTCTGGCCATGAGCATTTTCAGCCTGTTCCTGAGCTTTCTTAATTATGCCCAGTCTGAGCGCTGGTTCAAGCGGATGCAATTAGTGTCCTCTGCAGCTTTTAGCATCGGTCATGGCGGTAACGACGCACAAAAGGTAATGGGTATTATTATGGTGGCCCTGGTGGCGCACGATCCCGCCCGTTTCCAATTGAAAAATATGGAATGGTGGGTGCCCATTGCCTGCTATACAGCCATTGCCCTGGGCACCATGAGCGGCGGTTGGAAGATCATTAAAACCATGGGTACGCGCATTACGAAAGTAACGCCATTTGAAGGGGTGGCCGCGGAAACTGCCGGCGCCTTAACGCTGTTTATCACGGAATTTTTAAGAATACCTGTCAGCACCACCCATACCATAACCGGCTCGATCATCGGGGTAGGCGCCACCAAAAGATTATCGGCCGTTCGATGGGGCGTTACCGTCAACCTGCTTTGGGCCTGGATACTCACCATTCCCGTTAGCGGTATTGTTGCCATTGCTATATACTGGATATTCCGGCTAACAGGACTAGGATAGTGATCCGGAGCTGAGATTAAATTAGCACGTGAGAAGACACATATGAGTATTAATCTGCAAGTATAATTAAAAATTGCTGGCAGGCTTATTTTACTTTTAAGCGCCTTCCCTCGCATTTCTGACGTCTCATGTCATATTAAAGATAAATAAAAGACTATTGACAAATATCGACAGTCTTTTATCACGAAAACGTAATCGTTACGATCCGGTTATTTTCCCAACCAGCCTTTTTCCAGAAGATATTCGGCGATTTGTACGGCATTGGTGGCTGCGCCTTTGCGTAAGTTATCCGCCACGATCCAGCAATTGAGTGTGTTGTCCTGAAATAAGTCCTTGCGCAACCGGCCCACAAACACCTCATCTTTGCCCTGGCTATTAAGCGGCATCGGATACAGATTCTCAGATGGGTTGTCCTGGACCATCAAGCCTTTGGCCTTTGCCAGAAGCACCCGAATGTCTTCCAGTTCAAAATCTGATCCCATTTCAATGTTGACACTTTCACTATGTCCGCCCATAACCGGTACACGAACAGTAGTAGCGGTAACTTTCAAATCCGGTAAAGACAGGATTTTACGGGTTTCCAAAATCATTTTCATCTCTTCCTTCGTATAACCGTTGTCCTGGAAAACATCAATGTGCGGCAGGACGTTCATATCAATCTGGTGGGGATAGGCCGGCGCTACGTCATCGGAGACCTCATCACCACGTTCGCGTTTCAGCTGACTGATCCCTTTTAAACCGCTGCCGGTAACGCTTTGATAAGTGCTGACCACCACTCTTTTTAACCGATAGGCCTCTTCCAGAGGTTTCAACACGGCTACCAACTGAATGGTAGAACAATTAGGATTGGCAATCACTTTGTCTTCCGGCTGCAAGCAATCACCATTCACTTCCGGAACTACGAGTTTTTTACCCGGATCCATACGCCACGCCGAAGAATTATCTACTACGTAGCAGCCAACCGCGGCAAATTTTTCTGCCCAGGCCAGGGCGGTTTCTCCGCCTGCAGAAAATAAGGCCAATTGCGGCTTCCGGTCAATAGCTTCCCGAGGAGTTACCACGTCAAATTCCTTTCCCTTAAAAATTACCTTTTTTCCCTTTGACTTTTCAGAAGCCACCGGGATCAAAACGGTCACAGGAAAATCTCTTTCCTCTAAGATACGGAGCATCGTTTGCCCCACAAGTCCGGTAGCGCCAACAACTGCTACTTTCATCTGGATATATGTTTAAATTAAAAATTCACTGGACAACAGCGGCAGCTTTAATACTTACCGAATGATTTCACGGATATCTTCCATAATACGGTTAGCGATATTATCTGCTGTCGCGGCCGAATTGCTTTCCGCGTAAATACGGATAATCGGCTCGGTATTTGACGACCGGAGATGCACCCAGTCCTTGTCAAATTCGATTTTCAGGCCATCTTCCGTATTGATGGGATGCTGCTTATATTTCGTTTTCATCTTTTCAAAAACCATGGACAAATCTATGCTATCGTCCAGGGCAATTTTATTTTTGGAAATATAATAGTCCGGATAGCCCCGGCGAAGCGCCGCCATGCTTTTATCGGATCTCACCAAATGAGTCAGGAATAAAGCAATGCCGATCAACGCGTCACGACCATAATGCAAATCGGGGAAGATAACCCCGCCATTGCCTTCGCCACCGATAACAGCCTGCTTTTCTTTCATTTTGTGCACCACATTCACTTCTCCCACTGCACTGGGAAAATATGCTCCGCCATGCTTTTCGGTGATATCCCTTAACGCTCTTGTAGAAGACAAATTGGAAACCGTATTACCTTTATGATGTGCCAAAACATAATCAGCCACTGCCACCAAGGTATATTCTTCACCAAACAGGCTACCGTCCTCAGAAACAAAGCAAAGCCTGTCCACGTCCGGATCAACGGCAATACCCAGGTCGGCATTGATCTTAACTACAGTGCTGCAAAGCTCCTGCAGGTTTTCCGGTAAGGGTTCGGGATTATGCGCAAATTGTCCGGTAACCTCGCCGTTAATCACCGTAACCTGCTCAACGCCTAATGCCGACAATAGCTGCGGTACAAAGATAGCGCCGGTAGAATTTACAGGATCCAGTACCACTTTAAGGTTCTTGTCCTTAATGGCCTGAACATCCACTAAAGGATGAGCTAAAATAGCGTCAATATGCTGCTGGCCCGCCTCAGAAAATAAAGTAATGTGTCCCAGCTTGCCCACTTCGGCAAACAGGAAGTCCTCCTTCTCTGCCATTTCCAGGATAGACTGACCAACCGCGGCATTCACAAACTCTCCGTTATGATCCAACAGCTTCAGGGCATTCCATTCTTTCGGGTTATGGCTCGCCGTCAGGATGATGCCACCTGCGGCCTTGTTCTGCACCACAGCCATTTCAACCGTGGGCGTCGTGCTGAAATCCAGATCCAGGACATCCAGGCCTAAGCCCTGTAAAGTAGCTGTTACCAGAGATTTTACCATGTTACCTGAAATCCGGCCATCCCGGCCCACGACAATCAGGTTCCCTTTGTTTTGCGCTTTGATCAGGCTGCCGTAAGCCGAAGTGAATTTGACGATATCAACCGGGCTCAGGTTGTCTCCTGTTTTTCCCCCAATGGTTCCACGAATCCCGGAAATAGATTTTATTAAAGACATTTTGTACGCTTAAATTAATTTTGATAACAGCACAATCACCACCACGGGTGGCAAAATTACTTGAATTTTGCATTGCTTAATTTTTGAAAACCCTAATTTTAAGTCTTTAGCCTGGTAAAGCCCCTTTGAAAATTAAAATACCTGACGAAGAAGAAAGAGACGAGCCCGCCCAGCAGGAAGCCCAGAACGGCCCCGCAAATTACATCTCCGGGATAATGCACGCCCACATAAACCTGGGCATAGCAAATGGCCGCCGCCCAAATAAAAAAGAGCCAGGCCCATTTCTTAAAGTATTGCCGGAAACTGAAATAGAAAAAAGTACCGATACCGAAATGATTAACCGCATGAGAAGAAGTAAAGCTGGCATTACCCGGACAATGGCTAACCAATAAGCGGGCGACATCTTTCAAAGTCGGATCTTGGCAAGGCCGCAGGCGGTCGAAATAGCTTTTTAAGAAATGACTGCTAACCTGATCGGTCAGCGTGATGCAAATAATGGCAAACAAGATCCAGGGAAGGGCTTTAGCCTTAAACTTTACCAAGGCATAGACCAGCAAAAAGGCATATAAGGGAATCCAGGTTTTGGGATAGCGCAAAATCGGGAAAATAAAATCACCTGCGGCGCTAACCCACCGGGTGTTTACTTTTAAGAAGGCAGCCCGGTCCCACTGTAATAAAGTATCCAACAGGGTATGGCCGCCATGTTGCAAGATTTCCAGAAAGATCATACGGCAAAGATATTCTATTACGTTTGGTTTTCAATATGAAAATGCGTATCGATCTGCCGGTATTTAACTCCGAAAACATCTAAGCCCCGGATATACACGTCTTCCTTAATCAACAACCATTTGCCGCCCCGAGCGTCTCCAAAAAACCGGCCACGTCCTAAACTTACTGGATTTCATTTTGTACTTTTGCCGCAAAAAGAGGAATAGTGTATGTTTAATTTAATTCTATTCGGTCCCCCCGGCAGTGGAAAAGGAACACAATCTGACCTGTTGATTAAACAGTTCGGATTTCTTCATTTATCTACCGGCGATTTGCTTCGTGATGAAATAAGCCGCCAAACATCGCTGGGGGTCGAAGCCAAAAAATTCATGGATCATGGTCAACTGGTTCCCGACGAGGTCGTTATCGGCATGATAGATTCTAAATTAAACCACAACCAGGATGCCAAAGGCATCATCTTTGACGGCTTTCCGAGAACCGTAGCCCAGGCGGAAGCTTTAGATAAGCTTCTGGATTTAAGGGATTCAAAAATCAATATTCTGTTGTCGCTTGAAGTTCCGGAAGGAGAATTGAAAAAGCGCCTTGTTCAACGAGGTGAACAATCCGGCAGAAGCGATGATAATGAAGAAATTATCATTAAACGCATTGCCGAATATAAAAATAAGACCGAAGCCGTTGCTAAATATTACGACCGGCAAGGCAAATTAGTCCGGATCAAAGGCGTCGGAAGCATTGAATCTATTTTCGAATCGCTCAAAAAAGCCATTACGGCTTTGGTGTAAGCGACCAATAATTAATCTTTTCAGGTCATAACACATTAATGCCAACATGGACAAATCCGGGTTTGTAGATTATATCAGAATATTTTGCCGTTCCGGAAAGGGTGGGGCTGGAATTACTCATTTCATGCGCTCCAAATTCAATGCCAATGGCGGACCTGACGGCGGTGACGGCGGCCGCGGGGCGCATATCATCCTCAAAGGCAACAGCCAGCTGTGGACCCTCCTGCACTTGCGTTATTATAAAAATGTTTTGGCCGAAAACGGCCAAAACGGTGGAGATAACAACAAAACCGGCCGCAACGGCAAAGATATCATTATTGAAGTGCCTTTAGGCACTGTGGCCAAGGACGAAGAAACCGGCGCTATCGAAGCCGAAATCCTTGAAGATGACCAGGAAGTCATCTGGCTGCCAGGCGGCCGGGGCGGTTTGGGCAATACTAATTTTAAGTCGGCCACGAACCAGGCGCCCGAATATTCTCAACCGGGAGAAATGGGTATTGAAGGATACAAATACCTGGAGCTGAAAATGCTGGCAGACGTAGGGTTAGTCGGGTTTCCCAATGCAGGAAAATCCACCTTGCTATCCTCTGTTTCAGCGGCCCGACCGAAAATTGCCAATTATCCCTTCACAACCTTAATCCCGCAATTGGGCATGGTGTCCTGGCGCGATAATAAATCTTTCTGTATGGCTGACCTACCGGGCATTATCGAAGGCGCAGCGGAAGGTCGGGGCCTTGGCCACCGTTTTTTACGGCATATCGAGAGAAATGCTTTGCTTTTTTTTGTCATTCCTGCCGACAGCGATAATCATAGCGCTGAATATGAGGTCCTGCTTCATGAGCTTCAGGCGTATAACCCCGAATTATTACACAAAAAAAGGCTTATCGGTATCAGTAAATGCGATATGCTTGATGAAGAGCTTAGCCGGGCCATCGCCGAAGAGCTACCCCACGATATTCCCCATGTTTTCTTTTCTTCCGTAACCGGTCATAACATTACGGCGCTGAAAGACGAGCTCTGGCGGTTGCTTCAGGAAGACCATGAGGGCAAAGCCCCGACAGGTGACTGATAATGAATTGCAAATCAACCCTTCGTTTTTGAGCACATAAATGACCATGTCCTTTTAGGGCCTGCAACGGACAATTGTTAACGGCAAGCACAGATTAATACCATTTCCATTTCTACAATCATAGGGTATCAAGGGGACCGTTGTCCTCCGACAGAAAGGGACCGATTTAAATAGGGTGATAGAAAGTCATTGTGTCAAATAAATATCTAAACGGTATAATGCAATAAACCACCTTATTCTTTAGCATATAAATTGATTAAGCAGATCAACTTTTCAATTTCCATTATAACCTTTAAAAGAAAAGATAGCCAACATAAGTGTATATGGCCACCTATGTTGGCAATATATCTTTATTTGACTAACTCACAACATGAGCAGAACCGGGAAAACACAAATCAATGATTGTTCTTTATAAAACGGTTGTCATAATTACTCAAGAAGCGCCAAGCTAACGGATGGTCGCCCGGTTTGCCCAAAATTCCTGTTTGAATCCACGGGTACCATTAGTAATACATCATAAGGATCTCGTTGAGGACAATCAATCAAACGCTTTGATGTTCACCGATTTGGTAAACAGTAACAGGTAAATAACCACAAAAGCCATGGAGGTCAGGAAAGTAATACCGGTTTTCGCCAGATAATACCAGAAACTTTGCAGCGCCCAGATCTCAACCAAAGTATAGACCAGATTGTGTATGAGCATAAGAATAGCGGCATAGGCCAAAAACGAGCCCCAGCTCATGATCTTAGGCCCAGGTGTGGCGTTTTGATATTCCGACAGGCGCTGGGGAAGAAAAAAGGCCAGCACTTTTCTCCTGGAAAAAGCTATCGTCACGCAAGCCATGGCATGAATGCCCCCGGTATTCATAAAGGCATCCATCGTCAGCCCTGTAAAAAACGCGAACACCATTAGGAAGGTGGTCGGCGTGGAGATCGGCAATAATAATATAAACAGCGGATAAACAAAAGCAATATAAGGGGGCGCCCACCAATTGAGCGGAATCCTGTTGAGGAGCAATACCTGGATCAGGATCAATAAAACAAAACGAATGATATTGCGCAAATAAATACTCATAAACTCCTTTTATCTGGCTGACCGGTCTTTCTTTTCCAAATTTTCTTTTTCGGCATTCATGCCGTCCACCACAACATAGACAAATGCCAAAGTCCTGAAATTGGTAGCTAAACGGATCCGCAGCGACAAGCTGTTATCACTCTTAACCGTATCGATATGGCTGACCCGGCCTACCAGGATATTGGCCGGAAATGAAGCAAAACCGGTGGTAAACACGCTGTCCCGGAGCTTTATCGGCAACGTGATCGGCATATTGTCCATTTGTACAAAATCGGGATGCCCCGGTATCCATGTGATCTGCCCGAATGCCTCATGCAGCTTTAACCGTGCACTGACCTTCCTGTTGCTTAGCACGGAAGCGATGGTCGCGAAGTGTTTGGAAACATGTTCCACACGTCCTACAATACCCACACTGCTGACGACCGACATACCCGGTTTAATGCCCGCTTCACTGCCCTGGTTAATCGTAATAAAATTAATCCGGTCGTTACTGATTGAATTATTAATGACCCTTGCCGGAATAAACCGGTATTGGGCATAGCGCACCACTTTCAAAGGCGGGTTTTCCGTTATGGTCATCGTTACCGGCGCTAACGCATTGCTGTCCTGGTCCCGGTCGATTTTATCATAATCAAAAATCGGAATTTTTGCATCAACGGTCTTAAACGTATCCACCGATTGCCTGTAAAACAACTGATTGCGCAAGGCCGTATTTTCCTTTAAAAGATCCGTATTGACCTTTTTCAGGTTAAAATAAGAAATAATATTTTGTTCCTTCCGGTAAAAATAAGCGACTGTTCCATTCGCTGAGTTAATAACGTCGATGCCTTGTGTGCTCCGGCTCTTGGCAATAAAATAAATACTTATCACTTCTAAGCTAATAAAAAGTATAAGTGTCCAAAAACGTCGGATTAACAATAAAAACTTGCGCACAAAGATTCAAATATTAGCACCCTGGCAATGATCCTAAAGACTATTTCATTAAAAAAGTAAAGCGGCTGATATTTTTCAAGGACATGCCCGTGCCGCGCACAACGGCACGCAAGGGATCTTCCGCTACCTGCACCGGCAATTTGATCTTATGGGCAATGCGCTGATCCAGTCCCCGCAATAACGCGCCGCCGCCCGTCAGATATAAGCCCCGGCGGTAAATATCCGCAGCCAGCTCCGGCGGCGTGCTTTCCAACGCTTTCAGAATGGCTTCTTCAATTTTAAAGATGGATTTATCCAAAGCCTCGGCCACTTCCTGGTAGGACACCATGATCTGTTTCGGAATACCGGTAACCAAGTCGCGGCCGTTGACCGGGATATCGTCCGGCGGATTTTCCAGGTCTTTCAGCGCGGAGCCGACATGTATCTTAATTTGCTCCGCCGTACGCTCACCGATATTCAGGCTATGATAACGGCGCATAGCTTCCATAATATCTGTTGTAAATTCATCGCCCGCGATACGGATACTTTGATCGCAAACAATACCGGCCAGGGAAATAACCGAAATACCGGTGGTACCACCACCTATATCAATGATCATATTTCCCGTAGGCTCTTCCACGTCAATACCGATCCCCAGGGCGGCCGCCATCGGCTCATGGATCATATATACTTCTTTAGCGCCCGCCTGTTCGGCACTGTCGCGTACCGCGCGTTTTTCGACCTCAGTAATGCTTGACGGAATACAAATAACCATTTTCCAGCTGGGCGGAAACAACGGTTTCTTGGTATAAACCATTTTTATCATTTCCCGAAGCATCCCTTCGGCAGCGTCGAAATCGGCAATAACCCCGTCTTTCAACGGCCGGATAGTCCTGAGATTATCATGTGTTTTCTCATGCATCATCATGGCCTTCTTTCCTACGGCCACAATTTTATTTGACGCACGATTCTTGGCCACAATTGAAGGCTCGTCAACCACCACCTGATCATTATGAATTATTAGCGTATTTGCCGTGCCCAGATCAATCGCAATTTCCTGCGTTAAAAAGTTGAATAATCCCATTGTATACCGGATTCCTTATGTATTTTATTATAATTGGTAAAAATATGAATAATCGTTGCAAAATTGCAAAAAATAAATGGCTATAGCCAATAGTTTTTTGATAATAAAAGAATAATTTTTGAGCCTTGTCACTATATAAAGCAAGCACTCTTATCACAATTTTTGTCATGGCTCTGTCATAAATAGAAAGTGGCTATATCAGTATAGGGTCTAAAATGACCGGAATAGGCTGTTTTCACCCGATGATTTCGTAATTTTGCGGCCGAATTTAATGATACTTACCCGATGATACAGACAGATATAGTGATAATTGGTGCCGGCCCGGTGGGTTTATTCGCCGTTTTTGAAGCCGGTTTGTTGAAGATGCGCTGTCATTTAATTGATTTTTTAGGCCAGGCAGGCGGTCAGCTCACAGAGATCTACCCCAAAAAACCGATATATGATATTCCGGGCTATCCTTCGGTGCTGGCTCATGAATTGGTAGACAACCTGATGGAGCAGATCAGACCTTTTCACCCGGAATTTACTTTCGGCGAACGCGTGGAAACGCTGGAAAAACGGGGCGAAGCCGATTTTGTGGTCAAGACCAATATAGGTACGGAAATCCGGTCAAAAGTAGTCGTTATTGCCGGGGGCCTTGGCTGTTTCGAGCCACGCAAACCGGCCGTAGAAGGGCTGGAACGTTTTGAAAACGGGAAGGGCATCAACTATATGATCATTGACCCGGAACATTACCGCAACAAACGGATGGTGCTGGCCGGCGGCGGGGACAGCGCGTTAGACTGGACCATTCATTTAGCCGAGATCGCGGAGAAAGTGACCTTGGTGCACCGGAGCGAAAAATTCCGCGGTGCGCCTGATTCCGTCAACAAAGTCATGGCACTGGCGGAGCAAGGAAAGATAGAATTATTGCTCAACAGCAATCTGAAAGAAGTTTACGGAAACGGCCATCTACAAAGTGTTTCGATAGAAAACAGCAAAACACAGAACGCGGTTACCATTGATACGGATTACCTGATCCCGCTTTTCGGCCTGAGCCCGAAATTAGGGCCTATTGCCGACTGGGGGCTGAATGTGGATAAGATAGCCGTCGAAGTGAATACGGATGACTATTCCACCAACATTCCCGGCATTTACGCTATCGGCGATATCAACACTTATCCCAACAAGCTGAAACTCATCCTTTGCGGATTCCACGAAGCCGCCCTGATGAGCCACAGCGCTTATCAGTACATGAACCCCGGTGTGAAATACACGATGAAATATACCACCGTGAACGGGATTCATGAATTTTAATCCGTTATCGCTTTTTCAACAATGTCTCTGAGCACTGAAATAAAAGATTTAATTCCTGCCAATTTTCCCGGCAACAGCCGGGTATGGGTTTATCAGAGCAGCAGGCCGTTTTCGGTGCAGCAGGCCCTGGAAATTAACGAGCAGCTGAAACAGTTTTACCTGCAATGGATGGTGCACGGCAAAGAAGTGAAAGGCTGGGCCGGCCTGTTGTTCAACCGTTTTATCATACTGATGGCGGACGAAAGTGCCCATGAAGTGAGCGGCTGCAGCATCGACAGCTCCGTGCGGGTGCTCAAAAGCATTGAACGGCAGTATGAGGCCAAGCTCTTCGATCGTTTGTCCATTACCTTCCTCATCAGCGACAAGCCCGAAGCCCTGCCGATGAACCAGGTGCAGTATGCCCTGGACAAAGGGTATATTTCCGGAGATACTCTATTGTTCAACAACCTAGTGGACAACAAAAAAGATTTGCTGGACAACTGGCTGCAACCCCTGTCCCAAAGCTGGCTCAGCAGCCGGCTGAATTTAAAAGTGGCGGAGTAAGTATTGCGCTTATTGAACACATAAAAAAAAGCCCTACAAAGGTCCCGGCAGGATTAGCCATCATTGTTTGGAAATGACACTCATCCCAACAATGACGAAAATAAAGCCTGAAAATATTTTCCTCCATTTTATCTAAGGCACATGGAAATCCGTCCTGCTATTATCGGCTTGGATAATGCTTCCTCTTCTGTTTGAATGGCTTTGTCTTTATCGCCGTTCAGATACGGTAGATGGGCGTAAGTGCCTGTGACGATCACCATTCGGATAATCCATTGGTCAAAGCCATGCTCCTTGCAAATCACTTCAGAACCTGCGGTTTATCCTTGCCGCTTACTTTGTTTTTCACCATATTATCCCAGGCCGCGGCATTTAATCGGATCGTCATGCTTTCTTCCGCCTGTTGTTTTAATCAGGAACGTTGGGCAGTGATAGCGTTAACCGGGGCTCCCCACGAAAGCGCCTGGTCCTGTTAAAGAAAGCATGCCAATGATTAGCGGAATAAATTCCGCTAATCATTGGCATGGCTAACCTTAAGGATATCTTTTAAAATTTGCAGGCTTACCGACTTCCAGTCTTTGGCGGAAGCGGGTGTCGTAAAATTCATGGCAAAGAAATAGGGATGCGGAATGTACTCCGTTTTCCCTGTTTTAGGGTTTTTCAGGCCTTCGGTATGTTCCATATAGCCAACAAGCCAATGAAGCGTGCTGTCGCTTTGCGGCAGGCTGGCATAGCGGTAATACAGCTTCTCATCAGGTTTCGTTTCCTGCAAAAGCATGCCCTGAACCAGACGAATAGAGCGTTGGTCGAATGCCGGCAATTCTCCATGGTACAAACGTTTCATAAAGCCGACCATCTCATCGGCCGTGACCTTTAACCGGCCGTCCTTATAAAATTGACCGGGAGCCCCGCCCATCAGCATATTACCAAATTGTACGGTGTCTAAACTAAACTGCATTTTCTGGCTGTCGGTCAATATGGCTAACTGTTCGAAATAGGAACCGTTCTCCTCTTGAAAGGCCTGCTTCAGGGTCAGGGAGTCCATGGCCCCTTTCATATTGCTCCAGGTTCTTAATTTAAACTGTTCGTCAAGGGCGACATTGCTGCTTAAGGCAACCAAAGCATTAAAAATGTCAAAAACAGCACCGGGAGTCATCCGTTCGGAACAACGCTTTTTATTAAAATACAAAGCGATCTCCTTGTTATTGTCATACATCTCGAAACAAGCATCCTGAATATCGTTCTCCTGAAAATAGGCTTTCCATTCCTGGTGTTCCTTAACCCTGACATCCCGGCAAGCCGGCATGGCTACGACAATCATTACAAAGAGGACGGCAAAACCAACAAAAGATTTTAATGTGGTCATGTTGAAGTAAATTTTTTGCGCGAAAATAAGGCTAAAACCGGTGGAAGACAAAACCCGGCATTAGGTTCCGGCTTGTGTTCCTCCTTCTTCCGGGCGGTTCGGCCTGTTTCTGGCGTTATTGTTGCCCCGGTTATTTTGACGTTTATCCTGCCCGGAGTGTTGTTGCGAACCCTTTCCTTGCGCATTTGCTTTCTCCCGCCGGCTGTCCGGGCGCGACGGAACATTTTTGCCTTTGTCGGGCTGGGCGGAAGCGCCGCGACGATTAGCCTCTTTCGGTTCCTGTTTTGAAGGAGCATTCTGCGCCTTGCTCCTGTTTCCCTTTTTCCGCCGGCCATTATGGCTCAGGGAGTTAAGGCTGATCTGGCCGACATCATTGACAAAACCCATATCCACTTTTGAGTCGGTATCTTGATATCGCCGGCTCCTGACCTCCGTGGCCTCCAGGTCTTCCGGCTTAACACCCTTCCCGTTCAAGACAAGAATTTCGTTTACCCGTTCTATGGTCAGCGGATATTGCTTATTGCTGCCCGAGAAACTATACCACATCAGGTTCCTGAAAATATCTTTTTTCTGAAGATAGGCCAGGCCAGTGGCCATTTCCAATTTATCAGCATTTTGCGGAAAGTTTTTAAGCGCGTCCATATAAGTGTCCAGCTCAAAATTAAGACAGCATTTTAAGCGCCCGCATTGCCCCGAAAGTTTAGCCTGATTGATGGATAGGTTCTGATAACGGGCCGCGGTGGTATTTACGGTTTTAAAATCGGTCAGCCAGGTGCTGCAACATAATTCACGACCACAGGAACCGATACCACCGATCTTCGCGCTTTCCTGCCGGGCACCGATTTGCCGCATCTCAATTTTGGCCTTAAATTCGGAGGCGTAGATCTTAATAAGCTCTCTAAAATCCACACGGCCATCCGCCGTATAATAAAAAGCAATTTTCTTACCGTCCGCCTGCACCTCTACCTCCGTGATCTTCATTTCCAGGTTCTGGCTTCTGGCAATAGCCCTGGACCGAACAAGAATTTCTTTCTCAACGGATTTGGCCTGTTCAAATAACTCAATATCCTGGACGCCGGCAGGACGGAGCACCTTTTTTATATTGGGATTTTCTTCCTTGATGTTTTTCTTCTTCATCTGCCATTTAACCAGCTCCCCGGTTAAGCTGACTTCGCCAATGTCAAAGCCCCCGCTGCCTTCAACAACGACATATTCGCCTTTGGAAAAAATATGGTGACTGTTATTCCTAAAAAACTCTTTACGGCTGCCATGACTAAAGGACACTTCCATTATGGGGAAAGGCTTCCCCAGATCACTAATGGGAATATCCGACAACCAGTTAAAAACATTAAGCCTGTTGCAACCGCCCGAAGAGCAATTGCCATTACTATTGCAGCCCGCCGGTTTGCCATTAGCGCTGCTGCCACATCCGGCACATCCCATTTCTAAATAAATTTATAGCAACATATAAAAACTGCAACGGAAAATTCAAATCAAGACTCCTTTACCTGACACCACAAAATTCAACGCTTACACAAATGCCCGGATCCCAATAATGGGATGAGGAAAAGGATATATAGAGGACTTAAATTCCTATTGCCGTTTTTCTACGAAGGGTTTTAAAAAATTTTATCAGGAACAAAGGTAACGGTTATTCGCCGATTTCTGGATACGGTAAATGGTTGTATCCTGATTTATTAGACTTTTGATTTGGCCGGATTATTCTTTACGTTGAATATCCTTTCTATGTCTTTGTTTTTAAAGCTATTTTATCTTATAAATCCTCTACTGTTGTTAAGCCCGGATGATGATAACCCATTGTCAGCGATTGTTTTCCGGTTATCAAACTATTTAACCGCATTTAATATTTCATCTATAGATGTGAATACCGGCCTACCTTTAGACAGAATAAAATCCCGTTCTCTGATTGCTCCGGGGCTTTCGGCTAAAAGTAAAAGGGCGTCACAGGCACCCATTACAGCAAGCGAAATATCCATTATGCATTTGTACTTGTCTGAAACATTAGCCTTTTCCAGAACAGGAATAGCCGTGTTTATTCCAATGAGCGGAATGTGGCCGAGTTCAAGAAGCTTGGCAGCGGCACGATTCAAATTATCTATATTTATTCGTTTTTGTTCCGCTGTGCCTGCTGAATAAGGTCCTGCTATTCCAATTATCATATTATTTTATTTATCAAACTTTGCCAAAATCGCCCGAATATAATTAAGCACCCCTAACATCTATAGCAATAGATCCAAAACTATTCTCTCGCCAGTGCCACAATCTCATCCGCGGCTTTTTTGGAGCTATCCCGTTCGGCCAGGAGCTCCCAAAGGCGGGTATAGTCGCTTTGCAAAGCTTCTTTTTTCTCGGCATCAAAAAGCAAAGCGTTCAATTCCGCAATAAGGTTTTGGGTATTAAATTCATTCTGGATAAGCTCTTTTACCGCCGGTTTGTCGAGAATGAGGTTTACCAATGAAATGTATTTAACTTTAATCAATTTCCGCGCAAGATAATAAGACAATGCCGCGCCTTTGTAGCAAACCACTTCCGGCACACCAAACAAAGCGGTTTCCAATGTCGCCGTGCCGCTGGTCACCAAAGCGGCGGTAGCCTGTTTGAGCAAATCATACGTACGGCCTTCCAAAACCCCGACATTGGGATAATCGTTCATGAACGGTTCATAAAACGCCGTATCCATCGAAGGCGCTTTGGCCACGATAAACTGATAGTCGGGAAAATGACGGACAACAGACAGCATGACCGGCAGCTTTTCGCGAATTTCCTGTTGACGGCTGCCCGGTAATAGCGCAATGACCGGTTTGTCGGACAGGGGTTCTGGCGGTTGCTGCAGTTCTTTGTTCACGATCTCAGCCAGAGGATGCCCGACATAAATGGCGTCGAAATGATGTTTTTGATAAAAAGCTTTTTCAAAAGGCAAAATGACCAGCATCTTGTCAACCGAAGTCTTAATCTTTTTGACCCGGTTTTCTTTCCAGGCCCAGATCTGCGGCGAGATATAGTAGCAAACTTTTATGCCCTGTTTCTTAGCCCAGGAAGCGATACGCAGATTAAATCCGGGATAATCGATCAGCACCAGAACATCTGGCTTAAAGTTTAAAATATCCTGTTTACAGCTTTTGAGGTTTTTCAGGATTTCCGGCAGATGACTAATCACTTCAACAAAGCCCATAAAGGCCAGTTCGCGATAATGTTTGACCAATATCGAACCGGCTTCGGCCATCTTATCGCCACCCCAGCAGCGCATTTCGGCCTTGGGATCTGTTGTTTTTAAAGCTTTTATCAGGTTACTGCCGTGCAAATCACCGCTGGCTTCTCCTGCAATCAGGTAATAGCGCATAAGCCTGTGGACTTGGTTTATTCGTTATAATCAAAAAAAGCAGAAGGCTAACAACGCCAACGCCTTATCCGTTTATTATGGTTGGTGAGGACTCCAACCACAAGGGAAATGACATAAAAAAGCCTCCGCCAAAAACAAAAGTAATTATTTTACAGGCAAGAGGCTCAAAAATAATGCTAAGAAAATAGCATTTGCAGGTTACCGTTTATGGCAATAGGATTCAGATTGATAAGGGTACCAATCTTAGGAAGGGAATTGTATACAACCATCATTTTCAATAAAAATTACATGTAAAATATAATAATTATTAACTAAAATATGTAAATGTAATATTTTAGTTATTGTTTTGTGTAATTATATACTTTACTTTATTTCCTTGTACTTTAGTTGTCGTAATTCATTTCATAACTTAAACCATTTATTCAGATGAAAAATTCATTAAAGACATTTTATTATTTGCTTTTACAGCATCGGCTATTCTATTCAGCTGTTCAAAGAAAAATGACCTCACTAAAAATGGAGATCAATCATCAGAGAACAAAACGGTACAAAGCGCTTTGATTGATACTTCGGGATTTATGGAAGATACATTAACAGAAGCATTTATTTTAAAATCAACAGAAGTTAAACATTCCTCTATTGACACCGCATTAATTAACTCCGTCATTGCGGATGACACCATCACGGAATCAGAAATGGAAGAATTAGCTTCCAGTTTAGGGTTTGATTCAGAAGACCAATTTTTCTAGCTATATAATGGACTTGCAGAGTTTAAAAAACCAGTTAAATGATAAATATCATTTATCAGAAATAGACCCTACTGAAGTAGAATTTATGTTTAAAAATGCTATGCTTTCGCATTTAAATAAACTTGCAATTCAAATTACACCAAAAGCAGGAGACCCATCAACTAATCAAACAACATTTACTTGTGCTGAATCATTTGCTACTTGCACTTCCGGTGCTTATGCGTTTGAAGCCGGAGGGCTAGTTGCATGTAATGGAACGGATATTTTCCCACCTGTAGCTGTTTTATGTTTTGCATCTGTAATGACAGCGACATACTACATGCTTGATGATTGTGAAAGTGCCTATAATCTTTGTGAAGGCGCCAACCATACGGAAGAATATTTAGGACAGGCGGTAATAATGACATTTTATAAAAAATAACAATGTATGAATACAAAAAGTTCTTCCCCAAAAAACTCCCTTAAGTATTTACCACTAATGGTTCTTGCTTTTGCTATTTATTACTATAGTTTTTCAGATTATATTAGCTCTACATTGAAGTGGATTCTTTTGGGAATCAACATTATACTTCTCTTATCTTTCATTATTTATGATTATGGAATACAAAAAAGAAAAGTATCAAAATTCTATCGTATTTTAGTAATAGCAAGTATCATTCTTACAGTTATTTTTAGTATTTTTATATTTTATTTTTAATAAAATACCATTACTATAAACACTTGTTGCTGCAACAAAAAACTACCTTTATTATAAAAAAAGGTAGTTTTTTGTTGAAATTTGCCATTTGTTCTGCGCTATTTAAAGTTAAATTATTTAATTTTTGCCTGTCCCGTACAAAATCAAGGCAAGAGGCTCAAAAATAATGCTAAGAAGCGGCGTAGAACTAACCCAAAGCCACAATCAAACTGCGGATAACTGCCACTAAGCGAATGGCGTCAAAAACCGTGGCTTCGGGGACCTCATGTTGCCGGACGGAATGTTCGTGCGACCGGATACACATTTCACAATTATTGAGTGCCGAAATGGCCAGGCTCATCAGTTCAAAAAAAGCTTTTCCGGTAACCGGATTCATCATGATGCTCATCCGTAACCCGGCCGGCGTCTTGTTATAATATTCATTGCCCTTAAGGTAATGCCGAAAACGGTAAAACACATTATTGGTGCTCATCAGCGAGGCGCAGGCATGTACTTCCGCAATCTCTTCTCCGGTAGCGCCCTCGGCAAGCGCCATTCTTTCAAACGCGTCAACCAGGGCGGCATGGCGATCGGTTACGGCGGCGGCAAGTGCCAACAGGCGGGCTTCTTTAGCCTCCAGGTTTTTACTTTTAAGCACCGTGCTGACATTCAGCTTTAAATCCCTGAGATATTTACTGTCGGTTTCTGCCAGCTTTTCCAGATTTTTACTTTGATAATCGGTTATTTGCAAAAATTCAAACAGGCTTTGAATGGTTTCGTTCATATTTTGAATTACTTTATCGGTTAAAAAACAGGAGCCTTAAGCAAAATAAATTTGCGTAAAGCTCCGGTGGAAGGATTTAGGGAACACCTGAATAGAACAGGTTTTTAAGCGTTCTGAAGTTGAGCAGTAAGCGTTTCTTCACCTTTTTGCCAGTTGCAGGGGCAAAGCTCGTCAGTTTGTAAGGCGTCTAATACGCGAATGACTTCCTCAACATTCCGGCCAACAGAAAGATCATTGACATTTACCCAGCGGATAATACCTTCCGGATCAACGATATAAGTTGCACGATAAGCCACTTTTTCATTTTCCTCCAGGATACCCAGTTCTTCAGCCAGGCTTTTAGAAGTATCAGCCAGCATCGGGAATTTCAGGTCTTTTAAATCCTTATGGTCATTACGCCAAGCCAGGTGAACAAATTCAGAATCCGTAGAGGCTCCCACAAGGACCGTATCCCTGTCGGAAAATTCATCCGCGTGGCGGTTAAACTCGGCGATTTCGGTAGGGCATACAAAAGTGAAATCTTTAGGCCACCAGAACATGACCATCCATTTGCCCTGGTGAACATCATTGCTTATTTCCTGAAATTCTTTTCCTTTCTCACGGGATACCGTTGCGGTCTTCTTAAATGTGGGGAATTGGGCGCCCACTGAAACACATTTGTTCATAATTGTGTATGTTTTTATTGTGTGACAAATAATTTATGATGCAAATTTCGGAAAGGCTTTTCTATTGGTTTGCTTTTTTTGCCTATAAGCAAATAGGTGATTTCGATTGACCGGTGACATTTTTTGAGCTATTTTTCAAAAACTATAAAAATTTTGCCGTCTGGCTTTCCGTAACATCCTTAAGTCCGTCAGGGGCTCCCGCATACAAAACATGGCCTCCACCTTTACCCCCTTCAGGCCCCATATCAATAATCCATTCGGCATTGCGGATAATATCCATATTATGCTCAATGATAATCAGGGAATGCCCGGCCGCCAATAATTTATTAAAAGCATGGAGCAATTTGTTGATATCGTGAAAATGCAGTCCTGTCGTGGGCTCATCGAAAATGAACAATATCTTTTCCTGGCTTTTACCATGCGCTAAGAAAGAAGCCAGCTTTACCCTCTGCGCTTCGCCACCACTAAGTGTAGTGCCCGATTGTCCTAATTTGATATAACCTAATCCCACTTCACTTAAAGGCGTTAGTTTTTTAACCACGGACGGTTCTTCCTCGAAAAATCCGATGGCCTCATCAACCCCCATTTCCAGGACTTCATAAATATTCCTGCCGTGATATTTCACTTCTAAGACTTCGTCTTTAAACCGCTTGCCCTTACAACTTTCGCATTTTAAATGAATATCGGCCAGAAACTGCATTTCCACAACCACCTCGCCTTCGCCCTTGCAGGTATCACATCGCCCGCCATCCACATTAAAGGAAAAATGCTTGGGCTCCAAACCATTGATCTTCGCTTTTTTCTGTTTAGCAAACAGGCTTCGGATTTCGTCATAAGCTTTTATATAAGTCACCGGATTGCTGCGCGACGAGCGCCCGATAGGGTTTTGATCCACCAATTCAACCTGTTGAATATCTTGCCAGTCGCCCGACAGCTTATCAAAAGCGCCCGGCTTATCCATGCCCAAACCCAAAACTTTTTGCAGTGCGGGGTACAGGGTTTGACGGACCAATGTTGTCTTGCCTGAACCGCTCACCCCGCTGACCACACAAAATTTATTCAGCGGAAAAGAAACGGTAATATCTTTTAAATTATGCTGCCGGCAACCTTCGATAGTCAGGAACCCCGGCTTAATCTTTTTACCGGCGCGGTGCTCTTCCTGCGCAAAATCTTCCACTTTTAACCGTCCCGATAAATATTTCCCGGTAAGGCTTTCCGGCGTATGCAGTATTTCCCGGTAACTACCGGCGGCAATGACTTCACCGCCCAGATGCGCGGCCAGCGGCCCCATATCGATAATATGATCGGCTTCCGCCATCATCATCTCATCATGTTCCACCACTACCACCGTATTGTTCAAATCCCGCAGGCGTTTCAAAACGGCAATCAGGCGGGCGGTATCCTTAGGATGGAGACCGATGCTGGGCTCATCCAGGATGTAGAGGGAATCCGTCAGATTGCTACCCAAAAATTTGGTCAGCTGAATGCGCTGACTTTCGCCACCGGAAAGGGAATTGGCCAGACGGTTCAGAGTAAGGTAGCTTAGCCCTACGTTCAGCAACGTATCCAGGCGCTGTTCTATTTCCCGTAAGATCCGTTTGGCAATTGTGGCTTCATGATTTGTCAGCTTTAGTTTCAAAAACCAGCTTTTCAGCTCAGAAACCGGCAGGTCGGACAATTGTGCGATATCCGAACCGCCCACTTTGACATACAGCGCTTCTGGCTTCAGCCTCGTGCCATGGCAATTGGGACAGCGAGCTCTACCGCGGTAGCGCGCCTGCATGACCCGATATTGCACCTTATAAAGATTTTCTTCCACCATACGGAAAAAATCATCAATCCATTTTTGTAATGTTTTTTGCTGGGCATCATTCAAATCCTTTACCGGCTTGTGCACCGGAAAGCCATTAGCCCCCTCTACACGGATAAATTCGTTTTTCCATTCCCGCATCTTTTCGCCTTTCCAGCAAGCCACCGCGTCTTCGTAAATGCTCAGCCGTTTGTCGGGAATAACCAAGTCCTCATCAATGCCCAATACCTGCCCGAAGCCTTCACATACCGGGCAGGCGCCCACAGGATTATTAAAAGAAAATAAATTGGGTGTCGGCTCATCAAAAACTATTCCGTCGGCTTCAAAGCGGTTATTGAATACCGTGATCTTTGCCTGCTCTCCGGGGATTTCCAAATACAGCTGGCATTCGCCGTTACTTTCATAAAAAGCCGTCTGAATGCTATCCGCGATCCTATGCCAGTCGTCCTCGTCAAAATCAGAACGGGTCACAATGCGGTCAATCAATAAGTAAAATGTCGTCTTTTTACCCTGTGCCTCATTTTGTTCCAGCAAATCTTCAATTCTTTCCGGGCTGGCCGTTTTCCTGTCAATTTTCAGCAACCGGGAAAAGCCTTTTTGCAGTAAAATATTGAGTTCTTCTTTGAAGCTGCGGTCGCTGTAGGTTTCAAAAGGCACGATAATTTGCAGGCGGGATCCTTCCGGCAATTTTCCAATAAAATCCACTACGTCACTCACCTCATCTTTTTTGACCAATTTGCCGGAAACAGGTGAATAAGTTTTCCCTATCCGGGCAAATAATAGCCGCAGATAATCCTGTATCTCCGTCATTGAACCTACGGTGGAGCGGGGTGTCCGGGTGGTTACTTTTTGTTCAATGGCAATGGCCGGGCAAATGCCTTTAATAAAATCAACATCCGGCTTATCCATACGCATCAGGAATTGTCGGGCATAGGCGCTCAGACTTTCAGCGTAGCGCCTCTGGCCTTCGGCAAAAAGCGTGTCCATTGTCAGCGAGGATTTTCCCGAACCGGAAACACCGGTCACCACCACGAGCTTATTCCTGGGAATCGCCACCGTGATGTCTTTCAGGTTATGCATCCGTGCGCCCTGGATGAGAATGACATCTTCAGAATCGGGAACAGGATGGTTGGCGTTTTTTTCCTTAGCCATTGTTTCAGCCATAATGCAAATTGATGAAATGCCCAACGAATTGAAGGCTTAGCGAAGGTACTAAGATTTCAGGCAAGAAGAAAAAAGCACATCCCTGAACAAGACTGTTTTTAAATTTTCCCGCCGATTAACGATTGGATAACCCGCCGCAGCTTGCCTATGCCTGGCAATCATTGTAGCTTTGAGAATTCCATTGACAATAAAAAATTGGCATAATGAGTAAGAAATTTTATACACTTTCTCTATTATTTAGTGCTTTTACAATTTTTCCGGCTTTAGCCCAAAGTCCGGTACTCACCTCATCAAACGTCAATCCACCTCTAAATACGCCGTTCCTATATCAGGCAGCGATGACATCAGGAGTTGCTTTCGGTAGCATCGGGGAAAATCAAATCTGGGATTATAGCCATTTGGTGGATACCGGAATGGGGGATAGCATCGTCTATGTTAACCCGGCAAGCACGCCAGGCGCACAACTATTTCCTGAAGCTAATCTGGCCTCAGTTGAAAATATAGGCGGACAACACGCTTACAATTATACAAAAATGTCTTTGGGTGGAATGTCGAGTATCGGTTCTTTAAGCCCCGGCGATACGCAAATAGCCATCCCACCGATAAAGATTTTCACCTTCCCGTTCAGCTACGGATCTTCATTCACCGATAGCGTAATGTCTTATGACCACAGTAATACAGGCGTTGATAGTGGGCAAATATCCGGCAAAGTCAAAGCTACCGGCTACGGCACGCTCAAACTACCCGGAGGAAACACCTATGAGCATGTTTTACAGACTACCGACACCATGAATATGATAATAACCGGTTTTGGCTTAACGCTGATCAACATCTCGCAAACTTATTTTCTGGGCTTCGCCAACCTGCTAACCATTGACTATACGAGCATCAGCGCCCTGGGCACTACCGAAACCAACCGGGATGTAACTTATCTTGCCAGTCCATTGTCTTTAGGTATAAACGATATCAGTACTTCAGAAAAGATCTTAAAAGCTGCCCCCAATCCGACAGAAAATTTTATCAATATCAATGTTTCAAAGCCCGATGTTCTGAATATATTTTCCGTCAGTGGCAAAAGGGTATTCCAACAGAAAATAGAAGCCGGAAAAAATAAAATTGACGTCAGCAAACTACCGGCAGGCAATTATTTTGGGAGAATGAATCAAGGTAGCTTCCGATTTATCAAGAAATAAAGCCGGACAGACGCCAGGCCTTTTTCTTACTTCGTGAAATACACTTTCTGACCGCCAACCCGGCAATAGGGTGGTTCAAATCCGGGCATCATGGTAGCCCGCAGCCGGCGACCGATTTCTTCCGCTGGCAGGTGGAGCGGTATCTCTTTGATATCCTCAATCTCCTCGCGAAAATGCAGCTGTGACGGCCGAAGAGATTCTAATTCGTGCTGTGGCTTCAAAACATAATTTCCGGTAATAATGTCCGGCAAGGTATCCTGGAACAATTTCAACGCTTTGTCTTCAGATAAATCATACAAAGTTTTGACCCAACAATTTTCTGGAACGGGAAAGCGGCTTTCCGCAAGAATAGCGCCATGGTCAATGCGGGTGTCCATTTCGTGAATGGTTACACCAAATTCCACGGCGTTTTCCAGTATGGCAAAAGTAAACTGGTTACAGCCCCGGTATTCCGGCAAGGGTGCCAAATGCAGGTTCAGGGCTATTTCCCCGGCTTTCTGCAAATGCCTTTCTTTTAATAGTTCATGATGCTGAACCGAAAAAATAATGTCACATTCCGGGATATCTTCCAAAGATTTCAACACCGGAATTTGCTGTTTTTCCGCCAGCCTTAAAATATCTTTTCCTGCTTCGGTTTCCCGGCTTCTGACGGCACAAACATTATAATTCAAATCCATCGCGTTTTCCAGAAGAAAACGAAAGCATTTTGTACCAATAGCTTTGGCACCTAAGTAAACAATTTTTAAAGACATTAATCTTATTTTTCCGACTGTTCCGTTCCTTCCTCTTTCCTAAATTTTAAAACCAGCACGACAATTCCCGTAAGGATGAACAATGTCAGCAGGATACTTCCCATATAGCTTATGGTTTCGCCTTCCGCAAATCCCGGCAGGGTAAAGGTGAATTCCACCTTATGCTTTCCGGCGGGTATCATTAAGGCCCTCAGCGCAAAATCCGTTCGCAATATATGCGCTTTCTTACCGTCAATAGTAGCGGTCCATCCTTCTGGATAATAAATTTCCGAAAATACGGCCAAGCCATTCTCGGAATTGTTAGTTTCATATACCAACGTATCCGGGCTATATTTTTTCACCACAATGGAAGCGGCAGAATCTTTCCCAAACACGAAACCGGTAAAGTAATGTTTCAGTGAATCGCGCAAAACAGCCGTTCTTAAAGGCTGAAAACTGTTTTTAACCGAATTCTTCGGATCCTGCAAAGAAGGCGCGTTTAAAGCATCCATCGCCTGGCGGGCATCAGCCGCCCATTTAATATCCGACACAAACCAGGCGGCACCGCAGGCATTTGGATTTCGCCTGACCATTGGCTGACCCTGCGCACCGGGTACGATCAGGTACCTGGTGTTGAGCA
The DNA here is from genome assembly GCA_035708205.1 of Edaphocola sp. GTDB lineage: Bacteria > Bacteroidota > Bacteroidia > Chitinophagales > Chitinophagaceae > DASSSY01. The sequence goes on along the minus strand of DASSSY010000004.1, from coordinate 159,428 downwards.
TATCGAGTACAGAACTGTTTAATTTTCCGATCTGATTTTCAATCAGTTCCTGGTATATTTCCAGTTTGGCCGGGTGATAACCACCGATCGAATTATGGAAATAGCTGGTCCTGGCATCGTTAAAAGTACTGGTGGTCAGGTTCATGACCCGATAAGCGGGATCTTTATCCTTCATTATCTCCAGATCAGCAGCGCTGGGCTGGAATTGCTGGTCGTACTGGTATTCCTCGATAAAATTATTATCGTTCAGGTAGCGGTGCGCCACTGGAATTTCATCCATACAAATCAACAGGCCCATGCCAGCGATCGCCATTTCCTTCCTGAGCTTTCCTTTAGCGAAAGCCCATAAAACACCGGCACTTAACAATATAAAAACCAAACTGCGGAAAGCGTCAGAACGTGCGGCCGAAGCCCTGTCCGCGTGAATGGCATTAACCAGCTGCTGCCCGACACCGGTATTATTTCCCGCCATTTGTAAAATCTGCGCATCGGATGCGGCCTTAAAATCCATCGTCATGTAAGTGCACAACAAAATCAGAACACATAAACCACCGACGATATAAAATGACCATTTCAATTTTTTCAACAGCTCCTCCTTTGATATCTTTTCTTTAAAAACATCCTTCAGCGCCCAAATGCCCAGCAAGGGAAAAATGACGGAAGCCGCGGAAAGCGCCATACTGGGCGTTCTGAATTTATTCAACAGGGGGAAATGATCAAACAGGAAATAATTTACCATCGATAAGTTGTTACCTGTGGATAGAACAATAAAAAATATCGCCGCACCGGCTAACCACCATCTCATCGGGCTTTTGATAACGAATAAAGCTAAAATAGTCAATAGGCAAATGATAGCGCCGAAATATACCGGGCCGGATAAAAACGGCTGCGGTCCCCAATATAAAGGTGCCTGCGCTGTCATCTGGTCAACCTGCTGAGGTGCCACACCCAATGAGCTCAATGTTTTTCCGTAATGAGAATCCGCACCGATATCTTCGCCGGAAGCGCCGCCATATAAGTTCGGCACTAAGAGGCATAAGGTTTCACCGACGCCATTGCTCCACTGGAACGCGTAATCCTTATCCAATCCGCCGCTTTTACTGTGCATCTCCCCGGTCAGCTCACTGTTCCCGCCACGAATAGTATAGGGATTATATTTCTGACTGGGAATAATGTTTATCGCTTTCGTAGCACCTGCCAGTCCGGCGATAACCAAAAGTATAAGTGAGCTTTTCAGCCAGGTTTTGAACTGGCCGTTTTTAGATAGCAATACCAATTGAGCAACCACGATAATGCCGATCAAAATCGCTCCATAATAGATGATCTGGTAATGTCCTGCGTTAAAAAACAGTGCCAAAAACAACGCGGCAATAATACCGCCCAGCCAGTATTTTCCACGGTAAACCCACAAAACACCCGCCAAAACCGCTGGCAGATAAGCAATGTCCAACATTTTAGTGGTATGCCCCGCAGCAATAATAATAGGGTTATAAGATGAGAAAGCAAAGGCGATCGCGCCAATCAAGCCCAGCCATTTATTAGCTCTGAGCGCCAACATTAAAATATAAAAGCAAACCATAGCCCAGAACAAATAGGGTGCCGGATTGTTGGGATGGCCAAAGTCCTGAAAAATGAGTATACTGCCCAAACCCGCAAACCAATTGGAATGCGTGTAAGTGTTGACCATTACCGACGGAAAACCACTGAATGCGCTGTTCATCCAAAAGGCATTTTGCCCGGTCGCTTCATGATACTGCATCGTTTGCTGCGCCATATACCGCCAGTTAAAAAAATCACCCTGGTGCATGACCTTTCCCTGAAACGCGGGATAGCAAAACGCACAACTGATAATTAAAAATATGCCGATAATAAGCACATGAGGCAAAAAGCTTCTCTTTTTTCCCTTTGATTTCTGGATATTAGCCATAGTTCTAGCTATATTATTTTATACCGGACAAAAATACCTTTTTAGATAATGAATGCAAATTATTACTCAACAATAAAATTACGCCGGCTTAGGAATAGCGGCCAAAAGCCTTTTAGTATATTCGTTTCGAGGCCGGACCATAATGCTTTCAGTATCACCCTGCTCAACAATACTTCCTTTCCGCATAACCAAGATACGATCACTAACAGCGCGTACCACATGCAAATCATGAGTAATAAACAGGTAGGTCAACTGCTTTTGCTCCTGTAATTCCCTTAAAAGCTTCAAGATCTGCGCCTGAATCTTGACATCCAGGGCGGAAACGCTCTCATCACAAATGACTAACCTGGGTTGTAAAGCCAAAGCACGGGCAATACAAATTCTCTGGCGCTGGCCACCCGAAAATTCATGAGGATACTTATCCTTAGCAGACCGTGGCATCTGCACTAATTCCAGAAGATCTTCCATTTGCTTTTCCAAATCTTTTTGGGCGAAAATGTGATGTACCCACATGGGTTCCTTTAGTGCATCACCAACCTTTATCCTTGGGTTCAACGAAGCGAAAGGATCCTGAAAAATGATTTGAATGTCCCGCCTGAGTTTTCGCCATTCCCGGTTACTCAAACGGGTAAGATCCTTATTCTGAAAAAATATGCGGCCACCAGAAACCGGCTGTAATCCCAGCAACGCCTTGCTCAGCGTGCTTTTTCCACAGCCCGATTCACCGACCAGCCCCAAAGTTTCACCAGGAAAAATTTTAAAGCTGACATCACTAACGGCCCTGAACTCCGGCCTTTGCTTTTGAAATAATTTCTTTTCCCCTTCATAAACCACGCTCAGGTTCCTGACTTCCAGTAAAGCCGGTTTGTCAAGAGAAATTTCTTTCTCGGTTCTGGAAGGCATGGCAAAGGACATCATATTATGGATAACCTTCCCATTCTCCATAATCAGGAAATCATCAGCAATGGTTCTCGCTAAATTCAAATCATGTGTGATGAATAATAAGGCGATACCGAACTCCTTTTGCAATTGCAGCATCAGGTCTATCACTTCTTTTTGAACGGTGACATCCAATGCCGTTGTCGGCTCGTCGGCAATCAGTAATTTAGGATGATTACACATGGCCATAGCAATCATCACCCTTTGTTTCTGACCACCGGACAACTGATGCGGAAAACGTTTGAATAACCTTACCGGGTCGGGCAACTTCACCTTATCCATCCAATCGATAGCCTGCTTGCGTGCTTCGGAATAAGAAATATCCTGATGAACTCTTATACTTTCAACTAATTGATAACCAATTGATTTTACCGGATTTAATGCACTCATCGGCTCTTGGAAAACCATAGCCATTTCTTTTCCCCGTAAGCGGCACAGGGCCCTGTTGTCTAGATGATTAATGTTTTTATGGCCACCGAGATCAATATGCCCCGAAATTTTAGCGGTCACGGGCAATAAACCCATAATGGCCAAGGAACTGACCGATTTTCCAGAACCCGATTGGCCTACCAGGGCAAGGGTTTCTCCGCTTTTTATTTGAAAAGATAAGGAACAGACCGCAGGAAATTCAGGTGGTCCCGGAAATATAACGGACAACTCCCGGACATTAAGAACAATTGATCCCTTTATCATTTTCCAAAAATAAAATCTTTTACGGTAAAAATCATCTCTAAACGAAATTGGCTGAGAAATCCACATGCTTAATCTTTAATAATTTAATTTTGAAAAAAGAACTTACTATTATTAGGGATGTGGATTAGGGGATAATAAGTTTTTCATAATCCCGGAATTGTGGTTATTCCAATGATTGTCTACGGTTATCCACATTGCTCTCAGCAAGGTTTTCTATTGAATAATGTTGTTTTCGGCGGGCGCTGGGTGGATTAGTGGATTCGCACTTTGCGGAAAAGTTTGTTGGTAACTTGTTGCGGATTTTCGTGGGTTAGCGGGTTAATTTTACCTGAACAATTGTAACCGGAGCTCCGGCCGTTTTAGGTTTCCGCAATTCCCGAGAGGTTTTCCGCCTGGTTTTAAACGGTTTTCCACCCGGTAATCCTTGTTCTTGTGTAGAATTGTTATCGTTTTTTTCTTGTATTCAGACTTGTTTATTATATTTGGCTATTCTTTATTTAAATCCGTGGTCATGAAAAACATTTTGCCATCAGTTATTATCGGTATCACGATTATTGCGGCGGCCCTTGTCCTGGGAGGAGCTTATAAATATAAATACCGCCAGCAGCAGGCTATTGAGGTGAATGGTGGTGCTGAAATTAATTTCAGCAGTAACCTGATTGTCTGGACCGGCAGCTATTCCCGGAAAGCTGAAAGCCTGGAGAAAGCTTTTTCAGATCTGAAGGTTGATGAGCAAAAGGTTCGGCAGTTCTTACAATCGAAAGGCATCAATATGAATGAAGTTATTTTTGACGCCGTTAATATTTCTAAGGACTTTGACAATAAATATGATAATGAAGGCCGGATAACAGGTTCGGTATTTACGGGTTATACGTTAACTCAAAGTATTAAAGTACGGTCTAAGGATATTGACAATGTGGAAAAAGTGTCCAGAGAAATTACCGGCTTGATTCAGTCGGGCGTAGCGTTTAATTCCAATGCGCCGGCTTATTATTATACCAAGCTGGCGGATTTGAAAATTGACCTGTTGTCGAAGGCGGCAGCGGATGGCCGTCAGAGAGCTGAAACAATCGCCAAAAATTCCGGGCAATCCCTAGGTACCTTGAAAAGCGCGGATATGGGTGTTTTCCAGATTATCGGCCAATACAGTAATGAGTCTTATTCCTGGGGCGGGGCATTTAATACGGATAGCAAAGAGAAAACGGCTTCTATAACTGTAAAAATGTCGTTTGAAGTTAAATAAATTATTTATTAAAAATATAATAATTTTATATATTTTTTATTATCTTTCAGCTTTTCCGGTATCCGTTGATTAAATTTGATAGCTCTGATGGGTGTGTTGCAACCACAGGACTCTCGGCTATCTTCTTCATCGGTAACTTTTTCGGCATTTAGCCATAAGGTATCGATACTGCCGCCCGGAAATTCAAAATAGCAATATTGGTGCTTTTCTGCGCTTATTTCGGGTATGAAATAAGAAGTGAAAAGACCGGAATCGCGAAGAGATGTCAAAGTGTGCTCGTCATGAATAGTAAGATTGCCGGGGTCTATAGCATTGCGATCATCTATTTCATATCCATTTTCATAATAATAAATTCTTATTTTAGATAGGTAATTACTATCCGTAATTATCCGGCCGTTTGTGCGATTTTGAAATATAATGTTTGCGGTAAGAGTGTCAATCCGCAGCCCATGCATTTTTGGCAACTGCTATGGTATAAGGCCAGGTATAGGTTTTTTAAGCTTTCAAAAATACTTAGCGGCCCATGTAAACCATCAGGATTTGAATATCGCTGGGATTGACGCCGGAAATTCTCCCGGCCTGTCCAAGTGTAAGCGGACGAATTTGGGATAATTTTTGCCGGGCTTCCGTACTTAAAGCAGTAAGTTTATCATACTGAAAGTTTTCCGGGATCTTCAACTCATCCATTTGATTCATTTTCTGAACCAATTCTTTTTCTTTTTCTAAGTAAACCTGATATTTTATTTGTATTTCTGCTTGTTCTATTTCTCCTGAATTTAAAGTTTTGAGTTTTTCCTGTACCGTAGGAATACTAAGCGCTAAATCATTTAGGGAAATCTCAGGCCTTAGAAGCAGTTTTTGAAGTTTTTGACGCTCTTTTAGGGTGGTTTTTCCGTTTTTTTCCAAATATCCGTTTATTTCTTCCGGTACCACGGAAGCTTCGGAAAGGAATTTTTTTAAATCATGAACAATATTTTCTTTTTCAAGTACCTGTTCCAGACGGTCGTCTTTTGCCAAACCTAGGGCATAGCTTTTTTCGGTCAGGCGTAAATCGGCATTATCCTGACGCATGGAAGTTCTGAATTCGGCCCGGCTGGTGAACATGCGGTAAGGCTCTTCGGTACCTTTATTGATCAAATCGTCAATCAATACGCCGATATAAGCTTCATTGCGTTTGAGCACAAAAGGTTCTTTTTCCTGTGCGTTCTGATGAGCGTTAATGCCGGCAATCAAGCCCTGGCATGCCGCCTCCTCATAGCCGGTGGTACCATTGATCTGTCCGGCGAAAAATAAGCTTTTAATGAGCTTGGTTTCGAGTGTATATTGTAATTGGGTTGGCGGAAAATAATCATACTCTATGGCATAGCCGGGACGGAAAAATTTACAGTTTTCAAAACCCGGTACCCTTTGTAAGGCTTTATATTGGACGTCTTCGGGAAGGGAAGTACTGAAGCCGTTGACATAAATTTCTACCGTGTTCCATCCTTCCGGTTCCACGAAAATCTGGTGCCGGTCTTTATCTGCAAAGCGATTAATTTTATCCTCAATACTGGGGCAGTATCTTGGCCCGGTGCCATGGATCCTGCCCTGAAACATTGGCGAACGGTCAAAGCCGGTTTTTAGGATATCGTGGACTTCGGTTGAAGTATAGGTTATCCAGCAATGGCGTTGCTGTTCGGATTTTATTCTCTCAATATTTTTATAAGAAAAGCCGGTTATTTCTTCGTCGCCTTTCTGGATTTGCATCCTGGAATAGTTCAGGCTGCGGCCGTCTATCCGGGGGGGGGTCCCGGTTTTTAATCGGCTGGATGTGAAACCTAATTCAACCAATTGTTCGGTAATCCCGGTGGCTTTGTTTTCACCCATCCGGCCACCGCCAAATTGTTTTTCACCGACGTGAATGACGCCATTTAAAAAAGTTCCGTTGGTTAAGACCACTGCTTTAGCTCTAATTTCCAGACCCATTCCGGTGACAACGCCCTTAATTGTTCCACGTGAAACCACCAGGCCTTTGACCATATCCTGCCAAAAATCAATATTGAATGTTTGCTCCAGTAATTCACGCCAGGTCAGAGCGAATAACATTCTATCATTTTGAGTTCTGGGGCTCCACATGGCCGGCCCTTTGGAACGGTTAAGCATCCTGAACTGGATCATGCTTTTGTCACTGACAATGCCGCTGTAGCCACCCATGGCATCAATTTCCCGGACAATTTGTCCTTTGCCGATACCACCCATCGCCGGGTTACAGCTCATTTGGGCAATAGTCTGCATATTCATGGTGATTAGTAAAACCTTGCTGCCCATATTGGCCGCCGCCGCTGCCGCTTCACATCCCGCATGGCCTGCACCCACGACTATGACATCATATTCCTGAAACATAACTGATTTTTTTGCGTTGCAAAGTTACGAAACCTATGCGGCTTTAAAGAATTGCCGATAGGTTGTTGCAATACGTGTGGTGAAGGATAATGTTCCACGTGGAACATTATTTTGTTATTAAAAGTGTTCCAATAAGGGTTACAGCTGTTCAAGGATGTTATCGATCCTTGTCTTTAAAGTTTGGTAATCGGTATATCCACGGGCGGCAAGATAGAATTTCTGGTCCGTAGCCTGAATAAACACAGTAGGAAAACCGGAAACCTTTAATTGTTTAACTAAGGAGAAATCATACCGGGCCTTATCTTCATAAGCGGGCTCATGAAGTTTGGTGTAAAATGCGGTTTCGTCAAGATTATACTTTGGCAGCAAATGACGGTAAGCTTCGTCATCCGTAAGGTCGCGACCTTCAAAATTTAAGGCATATTGAAGGTCGGACGCAAATGCCAGCGCTTTTTCCGGGGTTTTTTCTTTGAGGATGCACAAAGCGATGGCCGGTTTTAATGAATCGGGAAACCAGTCGCTTTCACCGGCATGAAAGATATGCCAGAGAAAGTCATTGCCAAACCTGACGCCGGTTTGCTGTTCAACGGTTTTATAGGCTTTCTGGATAAATGGCGCCGTAACGCTTATCGGTTGTGGTTGCCCGGGTAAAACCATACCACCGCTAAGAACCTCAAAATTGAGCTGCCCAGAGAATACGGTAGCTATTTTTTCCATGACCGGGCGGAACCCGTAACACCAGCCACAATAGGTATCATAGCAATAAATCAGGTTCTTTTTGTCGTTGTTTGAATTCATGGTTGCAAAAATAAGGAAGATTGGGTTGAGCATTTGTGAAAAGAATGCATGCTAGGCGGAATATGTATCACCGGAACTTTGAACTTCTTCTTCCCTGATATTTACGATTAAAAATCAGGCTAACAAAGCCATGACGGACAAAAATATAAATTTTCTTTTCAATCAATATCAAGCCTGATCAAGATTAAAAATTGGCCTGAATGTTGATTTTTCTTTAACTTGCCACTAATTTTATGACTGCCGTAGTCATGAAGCTAACCGCAATGGTTATAACCCGTATTATTAAGATGGCAAAGACAATTTTAATCATTGATGACGAAAGAAGTATTCGGGTCACCTTATCCGAAATATTGAGCTTTGAAGGTTACCAGGCCGAACTGGCCACAGATGGCGAAGACGGCCTGAAAAAGTTGAGAGACAGGCATTTTGACTGCATTATCTGTGATATCAAAATGCCCCGGATGGATGGCATGGAAGTCTTTGAAAAGGCAAGGGAAATTTGCCCTGAAGTACCTTTTATCCTGATATCGGGGCATGGTACCATCGAAACGGCAGTGGATGCCGTTAAGAAAGGCGCCTTTGATTTTGTGTCCAAGCCGCCGGATTTGAACCGCTTATTAATTACGCTTCGAAATGCTTTGGAAAGAAAGTCTTTGGTTTCCGAAGCAAATAAGCTGAAGAATAAAATCTCTGCCAAAGAAGAAATTATCGGCGCGTCACCGGTTATGAAAGCCATCTTAGAGATGGTGGATAAAGTGGCGCCGACTGATGCCCGGGTTTTGGTTACAGGACCAAACGGCTCCGGCAAGGAGCTGATTGCCAAGCGGATCCACAAGTTAAGCAATAGGAGTCAGCAGGAAATTGTTGAAGTCAACTGTGCAGCTATTCCTTCCGAGCTCATCGAAAGTGAGCTGTTCGGCCATGAAAAAGGCTCTTTTACTTCGGCAGTCAAACAAAGAATCGGTAAATTTGAGCAGGCGGACGGCGGGACGCTGTTTTTAGATGAAATTGGTGATATGAGCCTGTCAGCACAGGCTAAGGTGCTCCGGGCCTTGCAGGAGGGAAGAATTACACGCGTTGGCGGCGATAAGGAAATTAAGGTCAATGTCCGGGTGATTGCCGCTACCAACAAGGATTTGCAAAAAGAGATCGAAGCCGGGAATTTTCGGGAAGATTTATATCATCGTTTAAGCGTGATTTGTATCCAGGTACCCTCACTCAACGAAAGAGTGGCCGATATCGCGGAATTATCCAACCATTTTCTTAAGGAGATTTGCAAAGATTATAATATGCCCATTAAAGAAATTGACGGCAGTGCGCTTAAAAAGATGGAAGCGCACAACTGGACAGGTAATATCCGGGAATTGCGTAATGCTATTGAACGTCTGGTTATCTTATGTGATAAAAAGATTACCAAGAAAGACGTGGAAACCCATGTTTTTATAAATTAATTTCCTAAATCGCTATACATGTTCCCACCGCTTTCCGGTTTCCCCGCCAAGAAAGTCAAACGTGCCTGGTGCCTGTACGACTGGGCCAACTCCGCCTATAATCTGGTCATTACCACTACTGTATTCCCGGTTTATTACCTGGCGGTAACCACGGTGGGTACGGGGAAAGGGAATGACGTGGTTGATTTTTTCGGTTGGAAGGTCATCAACAGCGCATTGCTCAACTATGCCATTGCCGTGGCCTATCTGATCATTGCTTTCCTGTCACCGGTATTATCTTCTATTGCCGATTATAAAGGTAATAAGAAGCGGTTTATGCAATTGTTTACCACAATGGGAGCCTTGGCTTGCTGCGGCCTGTACTTTTTTTATCCCGGCCATGTGGCTTATGGTATCGGGCTGGCGGTTATCGCTGCAGTAGGATATTGCGGCAGCTTAGTTTTTTACAATGCTTTTTTACCGGAGATCGCTCATGAACATGAGCAGGATAAGCTGAGCGCGCGGGGGTTTGCTTTTGGCTATATAGGAAGTGTTTTATTGCAGGTCATTTGCTTGGTCTTTATTCTCTATGATTTTAAAGACAAAACCTTTGCTCCGAGATTATCTTTTTTATTAGTGGGAATCTGGTGGTTGGGCTTTGCACAGATAACCTTTAAATATTTGCCTTCATCAACAGCATCTGCGGCCGGTGGTTCCCGAAACGACTGGTTGCGTGGCGGTTTCCGGGAGCTGCGGAAAGTTGCCGGGCAGATAAAGGGCCTGCCCGTATTGAAATTATTTTTACCCGCATTCTTCTTTTACAGTATGGGGGTACAAACGGTCATGTTGGCGGCCGCCGAATTTGGCAGTAAAGAAATCATGGTTTTTAAAGAAGGCCATTGGGTTCATGTAGGGGCCTCCGATCTCATTCCCATTATTTTGCTCATTCAGCTGGTGGCTATTGGCGGGGCTTTCCTGATGGCTAAGCTGGCCGATGTTTGGGGCAATATCGTGGTTTTGATGCTGTCGGTTGCCGTTTGGATCGGCATTTGTTTCTGCGCGTATTTTATCCATACGCTTAACCAATATTACCTGCTGGCCGTGGCGGTAGGCCTGGTTATGGGCGGCATCCAGGCCCTGAGCCGTTCTACTTATACCCGTTTGATGCCGGAGACCAGGGATACGGCTTCCTTTTTGAGCTTTTATGATGTCATGGAAAAGTGTTCTATTGTTTTGGGGATGTTCACCTTTGGTTTCCTGGAAAACATCACCGGGAGCATGCGGCAGTCCATTATTGCCCTGGCTGTGTTTTTCCTGATAGGCGGATTTTTACTATTCCTGGCTCACCGGAGAAAGAAAAAGGCCCTGGCTTTATAGCTTGCCAATATTCACAGCTATGCTGACCAAACGATTGCTTATGCTGACATTTCTTTCGGCCCTGCTCATTAATACGGGTTGCGTTTCTATGAAAAAGCGGCCGAAAAGATTGTATCGTGAAGTGGTGGAAAGATATCAGACATTTGACGCATTAATTGTGCCCGGTGTACCATACAATGAGTTTTTAGGATGGGGTAATATGATGAGAATAAGGGTTTTATGGAGTTATTTCCTGTATGAAAAAGGTATTGTAAAGAACATTATTTACTCCGGATCTGCCGTATACAGTCCGTTTTATGAGGCCAAGATCATGGGTTTGTATGCCCAAAAATTAGGTATTCCCGAAAGCCACATTTTTTATGATACCAAGGCCGAACATAGTGTGGAAAATGTCTATTATGCTTATGAGCTGGCGCGGAAAGAAGGATTTAAAAGTATTGCCTTAGGGACAGATCCATTTCAATCCTCGACACTAAAAAGATTCACCCGGCGCCGTTTTGGATCTCCCATCCAGCATTTGCCTATTGTATTGGACAGCCTGGAGCAATATGATGGCCTGGAAATAACCATAAACCCGGAACCGGCCCGTAAAGCCTATTTTAAAAGCCTGGCGAAGAGACAAAATATCTGGCAAAGAACCAAAGGGACTTTTGGCGGCTATATTGACTGGGGAAAAAACAAGAAAAAAGCGGAAAAGCTTTAGAGATCAACAGTTTACCCTGGCGTTTACTTTTAGAGGAGCTGTTTTCACACGGCAACTCTATAGGGCAAAGCCTGCCTTAAATCTAAATGACGATCCTGTTCATATCTTGGTGGATACTGTCCAATGGTGTTACCTACCGCTATGATTTTTTGATAATGATGATACCTCCAAATATTTATCCCGTATGGACAGCAGCGGGTTTAGTTTAATGTCTTCCCTTCCTGTTTATGCCTATATTGGCGACGGCTGCTGTATATCATGGAACGCTTTATTTTGGAGGAATAATTTAACCACCTGGAATGGTTTTTTATGGAACAGGATGGCCGGATGCCATTTTTAGAAATCAGTATTGATAAGATGAAAAGAACGGCAAGTTTGTGGATCAATGGTTGCCCGTTTTATTTATCATGCCGTTTTGTTTTTCATAAGCAAAATGCAAAGATATGGCTAGCCTACTAGTTATGAATATTATCCTGTATTTCAAATATAATAGCGGTTGTCTTTTACAGTTTCAGCAAAATAAATCCGCCAACGCTACCGGCTAGGATAATGATGACCGTGCTCAACCGTTTAGTAAGAAGCGTTAGCGCCAGGCAGGCGACCAGGATGACAGAACCCTGCCATTTTTGGACAGACGCGGTCAATAAATGCAGCCCGACAACCGCGATAATAGAAATGGACGCCGCGCTTAGTCCATCTAAAAAAAGCCTTAGCTTTTGACTTTTTCTTGCGAAAGACAGCAGACGGTGTAAGAATAGTGAAATGAAAAACGAAGGCAGGAAAATGGCGACTGTGGCCATCACGCCACCTGTTACGCCATTGATCAGGTATCCGGCAAATGTGGCGCTTGAAAGAATCGGCCCGGGCGTAATCTGGCCTACGGCAATGGCATCCATCAATTGGTGGCGCGTCAACCAGTGATTTCTTCTGACCAAAGATTCTTCCATATATGCGAACAGCACATAGCCGCTGCCATACAGGAAGGCGCCGATTTTAAGAAAAATGAAGAAGAGCTTACTGTTTGAATACCGGCTGCCGGCCTGTAAGAGTAGAGGTGTCACCAATACGCCCGTCAATATGTTTAGCCGATCTTTTTTTACCGTGCAGGCAAGATAATAAATTATACCGGCGCCAAGGATGAGCAATACTTCATTCAGGCCATAAAGAGAACCCACGAAAACCAGCACACATAACACAATAAGAACCATGTTCTTTTTCATGGTCTTATTCCAGAGCCGGAATACCGTGCCAATAACCAAGGCCGTTGTTGCCGGACGGAGGCCGAAAATAAAATCCCGGACGTTTGGAAGGGCGCTGTATTTCCGGTAGAAATAGCCAAACAGCAGGCAAATAAGCATGGCAGGCAGGATATAGCAAATGCCTGCAACAATCAGCCCTAAGCGGCCGCCGCGCTCTTTGCCGCAGTGCATGACAATCTCAACGGCATTAGGTCCCGGAATAATATAAGAGGTGCTCAGTACATCCATAAAGTGCTGATGGTCGATCCACTTTCGCCGGGCGACCATTTCATTTTCTATGGTGGCTACCATACCCGCAATACCGCCAAAGCCAATTGTTCCCAGCTTCAAGCAGGAAAACGCTATCTCCTTTAATTTCTTAGCCTGGCTTTCCCCAGTAATTTGTTGCGGGCTTTCAGGTATTGTTGAACGCTTGTTGCTCATCAGAAACTGATGCATTTTAGAAAATTACCGGGCAATGTCAGTATTTTTCTGGTACCGTCGTTTAGATAACAGCCATTGTTAAAGCCCGGGTCCGGGTCGCGGCAACTTTTCAATTTGAGCAACCCGAGGTATAAAAATAATAATCTATCTTATAGATAAAATTTCCCGCCATGTAATGGTATTTTTCTCCGTGGTTGCCGGTTCTGCTATCAACGACATTATTAACCGGCAGATATAAAAAAGCCGGGAAATATTGATTTCCCGGCCTTGTGGAGGTTAACGGAGTCGAACCGATGACCTTTTGCATGCCATGCAAACGCTCTAGCCAGCTGAGCTAAACCCCCATAGCGGGGCAAAAATATTGGATTTACGGTAATTGCCCAAAAAATATTGTAATTTTATGCGTTACCTTAAAACAGGATCGAAAATGTGGCATCAAATCCTGACTTATTTTTATATCCGCAAACGAGATAAAAATGAGCCGATCAACACGAATATCAGGTTTATGCACGGCATGAACAGAATTTCCCTCTTTGTCTTTTTAATAGCGCTGATCATTATGGTGGTCCGGGCGGTTACCCATAAGTAAGTATTAATGCCCCGGCTAAGCCCGTAGAAGGGTTTGCAGCTTACCGATCATTTCCCGGAGCAGGTCGTCCTTATTGGCGGAATCAATACCTACCGATTTATGTGAAAATTCTTCCAGTACGGCGATGCTTTTATGTATCTGCAATGGCGCATAACGTGTGGCCACTTTCCGATGATGATTCCAGATGCCCAGTTGCCGGTCTTTGGTAAAATTCTGTGGGACGAATTGTGCCAGGTAAACCTTCTGTAAAAAGCTACAGAAAATGCCGATAAGCGCCGGCATAGCCGCCACTTTGGGATTGGCCGAAAAGTAATTCAGCATGTTGGCCAGCCGGTCCGTATTATTGTCGAACAAAACATTGGGTAATTCCAGGATGTTGTATTCGCGGTTAATGCCGATATATTTTTCTATTTTTTCGGCAGTAATATCGCGGCCATCCTCTTTGTTCAGCCAGATCTTGCCAAGCTCGTTGGCTATCTTTTGCAGATCGTCGCCCAGGTTGGCGGCGATAAGCTGTGCTTCGGGAATATCTATCTTGCTGTCATTGGCCTGGCAATATTGTATAATCCATTCCGGGACCTGTTCTTCCTTCAGCTTTGAAGAGGTAAAATACACACCTTGCTTGTCCAGCAGTTTCGGCAGCTTGCTCCGGCCGTCCATCTTTTTGAACCGGTGTTCTATTACCAGGACGGTGCTGGACTGCGGTGCGGAAACATAGGCGGATAGTTCGTTGATATCTTTCAGCTGTGCAGCTTCTCGCAAGACGACCAGGATCCGTTCGCCAAACATGGGAAATTGCCTGGCGGCATTAACCACTTCCTGCCAGTTGCAATCTTTGCCATAAAAAGTAATCAGGTTAAAATCCTTTTCTTCTTCCGGAACAAGGCTTTCCAACTTTTCCAGAAGCCTGTCAATATAGTATGGCTCTTCTCCGTCGAGAAGATAAACAGGTGACAATTGCCCTTTGTCTATTTCCTGAATAATGTCGTTGAAAGACTTCATGCTGCAATATTAGCTATTTGGCATAAAAAGATCTGCAAAAACCTGAGAACAAAAATTTAAGCCGGCGAAAACAAAAATTAGTTTACTTTGCTTAAGAGAATGAAATTTTATGGTTATCCTCTTAAAATGATTTTATGAAATACCTGCTTGTTATGCTTTGCGGATGTCTTTTGATGTCCTCTTGCGTGTCCAATAAAAAATACCGGGAATCCCAGTCCAGCCTTGCGGCGCTTCAAAAGCAAAACAGGGATTTGAATGAAGACCTGTCGGATGTCAGGAGCCGGTTGCAGTTAATGGAAGATGCCAACCAGGCTGCTGCCGGACGACTTAGTGAACAGGACAGCACCCTGACAGAAAAGCAAAAGCAGCTGGCCGGACAACAGGAACAACTGGCCAGCCAGCAGAAAAGGCTCACAGAGCTGCAAGCCCTTATAAACCAGCAGAGGGTCAAAACGGAGAACCTGCGGAAAAAAATGGCGGAGGCCCTGGGCAATTTTAATTCGGAAGACCTTTCTGTCTTTAAAAAGAACGGAAAGGTCTATGTCCGCATGTCGGAGAAGCTTTTGTTCCCGTCAGGAAGTGCCGTTGTCAATAAGGAGGGGAAAGACGCTTTAGCAAAATTGGCCGTTGCCCTCAACCAGAATCCAGATATCAATATCAACATAGAAGGGCATACGGACACCGTTCCCATAAAAATAAAATACCCGGACAACTGGGCGTTAAGTGTTGCCCGTGCCACGGCGATTGTAAGGATATTGGTGAACGATTACCACGTTCACCCCGACCGGCTGACAGCCAGCGGGCGAAGCCAGTATGACCCGGTTGCCGACAATGCCACTGCCGAAGGCCGGGCGAAAAACAGGAGGACGGAAATCATCCTGGCACCGAAATTAGACGAGCTGATGCAGCTTATCAATGATTCAGACAGCACGACAACGCATTAAGGATAAATTTTTTCCCGAAAAATTAAAGAATTTAATTTATCTTTTTTATCTTGCTCCACTTTAAATCAGGGATTACTCATTTTGAAAGGAAAAAACGAGTGAAAAAGATACAAGCTATCTACTTTTTTTTTACTTTCATCGTTCAAATTATAAGACCATCATGCGGAAATCATTACAAAGTATTTTTTTAAGCGGAATGTTGACTGCCGGTTGTTTACTCGCGCAATCGACCGCTCAGGCACAATATAAATACGATTGGGGAAATCCTGATATTCCCTATATTGATCAGCGTGGCTTTTCCATAGGTTTTAACTTTGGCTCGGCAGATCTTTGGGGGGATGTCGGCACTAAATCATTTATTGACCATTACCTGAACGATAATTATACCAATGATGTATTTGACAATATGCGATTCATGGGGGGACTCTTTGTCCGCTATACATATGTTCCGGGTATTTCGTTCCGTTTGGGCGTAAATTACGGCTCTCTCTATGCTACGGATCAATGGAACGAGGAAAAAGCCAAAAAAGCCAAAACCATTGAGGATGATGCCTTTCAACGTTATGTCAGGAACCTAGATGTCGCTACCAATATCTGGGAAGGAAATCTGCTTTTTGAATTCAGCCCGCTTCAGATCAGTAATTGGGAATTCGGGAAATTAGCCAAAAAGCGGTTCCAGCCTTATTTGCTGGCCGGTGTTTCCGTATTTCATTTCAGTCCGCAAGGCACTTATCTGAACCTGCAGACCGGGCAGAAAAAGTGGGTGGATCTACAACCTTTGCATACCGAAGGTGAAAATTTTAAGGCGCCGGGTTATGACCTTCCGGAAAATTACAATTTATGGTCCTATGCCGCGGTGGGTGGCATCGGTTTCCGCTTCAATATAGGCCGGAGCTTAGGTTTGGGCTTGGAATATCAATTGCGCTACACCTTTACCGATTATCTGGATGACGTGAGCGGCAAATATATTGACCCGGAATTATTTGATATTGCTTATCTCAACCAGAACGGCAAAAATCTCAAAGCCCGGAAAATGGCGGATCGTGCCAATGAGGTGATTCCAGGCTACCAGCACCAGGCCGGCGAATACCGGGGCGACCCCAACAATAAAGATATGTTCTCTACCATCTCCGTCATGTTTTATTGGAAAATCGATAAGCGCGCGCTTCCCTGGTGGAAATAGACAATAAAGTTTAAAATTATTTTCTGTTTCTTTTTTTTACTTTAATTTTAGCTCATTTAAGAACGCTGTTAGTTTCTGCAGCGTTTTTTTAATTTTCAGAAGTTAATCGTGTGCCAATGTTTGCTTATCTGGATGGAAAAATCAATATGCTGAATCCTTCAACGGCCTACCTGGATATAGGGGGGATTGGCTATGAAATACAATTGACGCTGAATACTTATGAAGCCATAAGGGACAGGAAGCAATGCCGGCTGTTTACGCACCTGCAAATTCGCGAAGATGCCTGGGTTTTGTATGGTTTTGCCACAGAAGCGGAACGGGAATCGTTCCGGAAACTTTTGGCCGTTTCAGGAGTGGGGGCGGCAACCGCCAGAATATTATTATCCTCTTTGACCGCCGCCCAGTTACACACTATTATAGAGTCGGGCGATAGTAAAGCGCTGGAGAAAGTAAAAGGCATCGGCGCGAAGACCGCGCAGAGAATAATATTGGAATTAAAAGGAAAATTACCGGATTTGTCAGGGGGAGAAAAAGCCATTGCCGGACACAATACAAAGGGCGCCGATGCGTTAAATGCATTGTTGGGTTTGGGCATTGCTAAAGGCGTTGCGGAATCGGCGTTAAAAAAAGCTAAATCCAATTTGCCTGAAGAAGATCTTTATTCGGTCGAAGATTGGATAAAGACGGCATTAAAATGCCTGTAAAAATATTGATATTATCATTTACCCAAAATTGAGGGGCAATTATTAGAAATAATTTTGAGTAAGCAAAGAAAGACATATTGGGGTATTAAAGCGCTGTTGGCCTTATTGACCATTGTGGCCCTGGCACAATTGAAAACTGCCAAAAGTGATGCCAGGCCTTTTTTCCCGCCAATTCCGTTTCCGGGAGCGGATTCTACGGATAGCCATGGTGAAGACAGTCTGCGGTTCCCGCTGCACGACGGGAAAACCGGCTACCCGGAAAACAGCGAAAGCCCTTCTTCTATGGATTTTAATCCCCCGGCAAATTACCATCAGGAGGTACATTATAATCCCGAAGACAGCAGTTATGATATAATCCAGAAAGCGGGCGACCAAACTATCCGGCCGCCGGTGTCCATGGACGCGGGCGATTATTATGAATACCGGGCGCGGCAGGCCGAGAATGAATATTTCCGCCAGCGGTTAGCCGCCTTAAGCATGTTCAATCAGGAAGCCAAGCTTCCTACCTTATCCAAAAAGAGTATTTTTGACCGCCTGTTTGGCGGTAATACCATCAGCGTTAAGCCACAGGGAAATCTCGACCTGACTTTTGGCGGCAGCTGGCAGAACATGAAAAATCCCAACATGATTCAAAGCGCCCAAAAATACGGGATCTTTGATTTTGACATGAATATGAATGTCAATCTGGTAGCTCAAATCGGTACAAAGCTAAAATTAAATATCAGCCAAAATACCAAGCCGACTTTTGGTCAGCAGAACATGCAGAAAATAGAGTATGCCGGTGGAGACGACGATATTATCCGGAAAGTCGAAGCCGGGAATGTCAGCTTTCCCTTAAAGAGCAGCCTGCTGACGGGACCGCTTTCCTTATTTGGCCTGAAAACGCAATTGCAGTTTGGTAAACTGATGGTTACCGGCGTTATTTCCCAACAAAAATCACAAAGAAAATCCATTACTGTTCAGGGAGGGGCGCAAACACAGGATTTTGAGATCAAGATCGATAATTACGACGAGAACCGGAATTTCTTTTTAGGGCAGTATTTCAGAAGCCATTACGAAAAGGCACTGGAAAATCTTCCGGTCATCAATTCCCAGGTCACTATTCAAAAGGTGGAAGTGTGGGTAACCAACAGAACCGGGGCCACACAAGGGGTCCGGGATGTTTTATCTTTTATGGACCTGGGTGAAAAAACGCCTTACCGTGCCACATTGACCGATGCCGGCTCGCGCGATTTACCGGACAACCGTGCCAACAGGTTATACCAAATGTTGTCGCAAACACCGGATGCCAGGCGGCAGAGTACGGCTACGCAGGCGGCATTGGGACTGGGATTGCAGGATGGGATGGATTTCCAAAGAAGTACGATGCGCCAGTTACAGCCTTCCGAATTTTCATTTCAGTCGCAACTGGGATATATATCGCTGAACACCCAGGTCAATGCTGATGATATCCTGGCGGTTGCGTATCGTTATACCTACAACGGAAAAACTTATCAGGTGGGTGAATTCGCAGAAGACCTTCCTCCGGATTCCGCTAACCAGAAAGTAATATTTCTAAAGCTATTGAAAGGCACGTCTCCCCGGCCAACGTTACCTATCTGGAAATTAATGATGAAGAATGTTTATACGATTTCCAATAGCTACGGTAATTTATCTTCCCAGGATTTCAGGCTGAATGTCGTTTTTGAATCACCGTCTGGAGGAGAAAAAAGGTATTTGCCGGAGGGACCGCAAGCCGGAGTCCCCATTATTTCCCTATTGCATCTGGATCGGCTGAACAGTCAGAATGATCCGTCACCGGACGGGGTATTCGACTTTGTGGATGGCATTACGGTCAACGCGCAGCAGGGGAAAATCATTTTCCCTGTATTGGAACCTTTTGGCAGCGCTTTGAAGCCGGCATTGGGCAATGACCCGAAATTGGAAAAGCGCTATTTGTTTCAAATGCTTTATGACTCCACAAAGTCCATAGCCGACCAGTTTCAGCAGAATAACAGGTTTGTCATTAAAGGCAGCTATAAAGGCACGTCCGGATCAGAGATCAGCCTGGGCGGGTTCAATATTCCACAAGGCTCCGTCTCGGTAACTGCCGGTGGTCAGCGTTTGGCGGAAGGAGTGGATTATTCGGTGGATTACAGCCGGGGAGCGGTCACTATTTTGAACCAGGGCGTTTTGAATTCCGGTATTCCCATTAATATCTCCTTTGAAGATAATGCGACATTCGGTATGGTCAGTCAAAGTTTTTGGGGCCTTCGTTTTGACTATTATGCCAATGAGCATTTAACATTGGGCGGAACGATTATGCGTTTGACGGAGCGACCTTTTTTTGAGATTGTTCAGGCGGGGGATGAGCCTATAAAAAATACGGTCATCGGCATAGATGCCAATTATCAAAACGAATTCCCGGCCCTGACGCGGGCCCTGGATAAATTGCCGTTTTACAGTACCACCGCGCCTTCTCTTTTATCGTTGAGCGGGGAGATCGCTGGTATTTTTCCCGGACACCAAAAATTAATTAACGCGACGGATCCTGATGGTTCCGTTGCCATTGATGATTTTGAAGGCTCAAGCAACTCTATCGACCTGCGTTTTCCGGTAACCAGCTGGTCCCTGGCCAGTACGCCCACGGACGCTACGGATCAGAACGGCCAGACCTTATTTCCGGAGGCTAAAAACCCGGACCTGTCCAATGGCTATAATCGGGCAAGGCTGGCCTGGTATATGCTCGATCCGAATCTGGTTGGCGGATATGCCGGCACACCGTCCAATATCAAATCGGATACGGCGCAGCAGGATTATTGGCGTCTGGTTCAGCAGCAGGAAATATTCTCACAAAAAGATTTGCCATCCGTCCAAAGCACGTTAAGCACTTTTGATCTGGGTTATTATCCTTATGAAAGAGGCCCTTACAATTTCGTTGAAAACGGTGTCAGCACAGATGGTAAACTAGAGAACCCGGACACCCGCTGGGGTGGTATTCAACGCGCGATTGACAATAACAGCAGTGATTTTGAATCCTCAAATGTCGAGTATGTGTCTTTCTGGGTTTTGGACCCTTATATTTATGATAAAAGTCCCCAGGCCGGTGGATTCCTGTATTTAAATTTGGGAAACGTTTCGGAGGATGTTTTAAAAGATGGCCGGTTATCTTTTGAAAACGGTATTCCCTATCCAAAGGATCTGGCCAAGCTGGATAAGACATCCTGGGGGTACGTTCCCAATTTCCAGCAACAGATTACCCGGTCATTCAGCAATGACCCGGATGCCCGGAAAGTGCAGGATGTCGGTTATGATGAATTGGACGACAATGAAGAACGGGATTTTTATAAAGATTTCCTGACAGCCATGCAAAGCCGCCTGTCCCCGGCGTCGTTTAACCGTTTGCAGGAAGACCCGGCTTCGGATAATTATCATTTTTACCGTGGAGATGATTATGATGAGCAAAAGATTAGTGCTTTGCGGCGCTATAAATATTTTAATAACCCTCAGGGCAACTCTCCAGTGTCCGATCTGAATACGAAATATACCACTTCGGGATCTGCATTGCCCGAATCTGAGGACATCAATAATGATAACACCCTGAACGAAACCGAGGCTTATTATCAATACCGTATTGATTTGCGTCCTCAACAAATGCAGGTCGGCAGGAATTTTATTACCGATGTCAAGAAAACAAACGTGAAATTGCCCAGCGGCCGGTATCAAACCGAGACCTGGTACCATTTTAAGGTGCCGATTAATGATTACGATAAAGCCGTCGGCGGCATTGGCGATTTTCGTTCCATCAGGTTTATCCGTATGTTCCTGACCGGCTTCCAGGACAGCGTTACCCTCAGGTTTGCACAGTTGCAGTTTGATCGTAATCAATGGCGGCGTTATTTATTTTCATTGATCTCCCCGGGCGAGAATATTCCCGAAGACCAGCAAAAGCAAACTAATTTTTCCCTGACCTCTGTTGGCCTGGAAGAGAACTACGACCGTAGCCCGGTGCCCTATCGTATTCCGCCGGGCATTAACCGCCAGACCGCTCCCGGGGGGCTTACCGGCCAAACCTTGCAACAGGATGAGCAGTCCATGTCTTTGCAAATTTGTGGATTAAAAGATGGCGATGCCCGCGCGGTATTCAAGCAACAAACCTTGGACATGCGTCAATACACGCATCTGAAGATGTTTATTCACGCGGAGTCGGTAACGGATCAGCCACCGCTTCAGGATGGCGATGTGTCTGCGTTTATAAGGATCGGTAGTGACTTTACCAATAACTATTATGAATATCAGGTGCCGCTGAAGATCACACCGCCCAATACTTCAGACGCTAATCAGATCTGGCCAGAAGCCAACCAGATGGATGTTTATTTTGACCAGCTGGTTGCCGCTAAAAACAGGCGGAACAGCCAGGGGTTCCCGTCTTATTTGCCGTATCAAACCACGGACGACAAGGGTAATACGATCATCATCATTGGAAACCCAAGTATCGGAAATGTGCGCAATATCATGCTTGGGGTGCTCAACCCGAAAAAAACATTGAACAATCCAAGTGACGACGGTATGTCCAAGTGTATGGAAGTCTGGTTTGATGATTTGCGTATGGCCGGGCCAAAGGAAACCCCGGCTTATGCCGCCTCCGGCCAGGCAGACATCCAGTTAGCGGATTTGGGTAATGTGCATCTGGGCGGAACGATGCACACCGTCGGCTATGGCAATATCGACCAGAAGATCGACGAACGGTCGCAGGATAATTTTTATACCTATGATGCCTCTACAAACCTGAACCTGGGACGCCTGATGCCTTCGAAATGGGGTATGCAGCTGCCGGTTTATGCGGCTTATTCGGAAGTGGTCAGCAATCCTAAGTACAACCCTTATGACAATGACGAAATCCTTAGTGAACAAATCAAATCCTTAAGCCCTTATCAGCAGGATTCTTTATTAAAGGCGGCGCAGGATTTTACCTCCATTACCAGCTTTAATGTAACCAATATGCGTTACCAGGGCAATGCCGAAAAAAATAAGATTGCCATGCCCTGGAGCTTGCGCAACTTTGATTTAAGCTATTCGTTCAACCGGACTTATAAACATACGCCGCTTATAGATCATGACGAGCTGACGGAGCAAAGACTGAACTTAGGCTATACTTATTCCATCAAAGGCAAAAGCGTCATGCCTTTCCGTCGTTCAAAAATGAAATCCAAGTGGTTGCGGTTTGTAAAAGATTTCAACTTTAATTACCTGCCCAGCAGCATCACCTTCCGGAATGAGCTGTACCGGATATTTGATGAAACACAGGTCCGCAACCTGGATGACGGCAATTATGATCTTCCGCCTACCTACTTTAAGAATTTTACCTGGCAACGGACCTATAGCCTGCGCTGGGAGCTGACCCGGTCCTTATCGTTCAACTATACCGGTGAGAACCAGTCACGTATTGACGAGCCTTACGGCAGGATTGACTCAAAAGCCAAGCAGGACAGCCTTTGGAACAATTTATCGCGTTTTGGACGAAATACTTATTTCACGCAGTCTTTGAACCTGACCTATAATTTGCCCACCACAAAGTTCCCCTTCCTGGACTGGACAAATGTTAACCTGACCTATTCTTCCACCTATAATTGGACCGGGGCCTCATTGCTGGCCCGGGACTTGGGTAACGTCATCGCCAATACACAAACCCGGCAGGTCAATGCCAATTTCAATTTTACCCAATTATATAACAAATGGCGTTGGCTGCGGGCGATCAATACACCGAAACCCGATAACGATAATGGAAATGACAGCCGCAAATCAACCACGTTCAAGGGGATGGACATCAAGGGCAATCTGACAAAAAATAAGCCGCAACAGGATGGTATTGTTCCAAAACAGGAAGAACATAAGCAGGCACTGCCTCCCCGACCCAAAAAGAAAAAAGTTAAGCGTTCGGATATACCCAATGCTGATTCTTTAAGCCCTAAGGCGCTGAATATCGCTTTTCATGCTTTGAAGAAAAAGAACCGGAAAGCTTTTAGAAAGGAGATCAGGGCCTGGCGCCAACAAAGAAGCAGAATTTTGCCGGATGTTTCAGACGGGCTCAGGGTTTCCGGCCGGTTGGCGACCATGCTTAAGCGGGTAAATGTGAATTATTCGGATAATTCAGGTACCGTACTGCCCGGCTTTATGGACAGTACCAGGTTCTTCGGGGTCAATGATCGTTCGTCAAACGGCTGGTATGGATTTGCTTTTGGCCTCCAACCTGATGAAGCATGGATCAACCAGCAGGCGGCGCTCAACAGGATTACCCGCGACAGTATCTTTAATGGCCAGATACACCAAACCTTTGCCCAAAATTATAATATTACGGCAACTTTGGAGCCTTTCCCGGATTTCAGGATCGACCTGAAATGGAACAAACAGTTTTCAAAGGATTATACGGAAACCTTCAAGTATGATGACAGTGCCAATGCTTTCCGTCATTTCAGTCCTTACAGTTTAGGCACGTTTAATGTTTCCTTTGTCGGCCTGAAAACCATTTTCTCGCCTGCGCATGCTAATGAAGCTTCCGCATTGTATAAGCAATTCCTCCGGAATCGTGAGGTCATTTCCCAACGATTGGGCGATGCGAATCCTTATACCGCGGGTTTGCCCGACCCTTCCGATCCCGATTATGCCAAAGGCTATACCCAATACGCGCAACAGGTGCTGATCCCTGCATTTATTGCCGCCTATAGCGGAAGAAACGCCGGCGATATGCCTTTGATGACCGATGCCAGCAACGATATCCGCAGCAATCCTTTTAAAGGCTTCCGGCCGATGCCTAACTGGAGCATTACCTATAACGGCTTGTCCAAGTTGCCGGCATTCAGGGATGTCATTACAAACTTCAGCCTGACCAACAACTATTCCGGAACGTTATCCATGAACAGCTTTATCAGTTCCTTATATTATCAGGATATCCTGGGTATGGGCTTCCCGTCGTTTATTGATTCTAATTCGAACAATTATGTGCCGTTCTTCCAGGTGCCGAATGTGACCATTTCCGAAAGCCTTAACCCGCTTATCGGGATTGACATTGCTTTCACGAGCGGGCTCAGCCTCAGCCTTCATTTCAATAAAACAAGGACGCTAAGCCTTAGCTTAGTGGATTACCAGGTCAGTGAGAATAAATCTACCGAATTTATTCTGGGCGCCGGGGACCGGGTTCACGGTATGGTATTGCCATTTAGTGTCTTTGGGGTCAACAGGCTGAAAAACGATATTAATTTCAGGTTGGATGTCGGATTCAGGAACGACATTCAAACCAATAGCTACCTGATGGACAATACGGTCCTGCCAACCAATGGTCAGAAAGTGATCACCATATCCCCGACCATTGATTATACGATAAATGATAACCTGCAGTTGCAGTTATATTATGACCGGCGTCAAAGTATTCCGGCAATGTCCAACGCTTATCCGATAACCACAACACGGGCGGGTGTAACCATTCGTTTCTTATTTGCGCAGTAAGGTTAATTTTTCTTTCCTTACCCGAAAATATTTACGATTTTTGCGTTATTGTTTTAATTATGAGCGAGGATAATAGGAAAATTTTAGTAACCGCCGCTTTGCCCTATGCAAACGGCCCGGTACATATCGGCCATTTGGCCGGTTGTTATTTGCCTGCCGATATTTTTGTACGCTTTCAGCGTGCCAATAAAAAGGAAGTCAGATTTATTTGCGGAAGTGATGAGCATGGCGTGCCCATTACCATTCGCGCCATGAAGGAAAACATCACACCGCAGGAAGTCGTTGACCGTTATCATGAGGTTATCAGGAACAGTTTTGCGGGAATAGGTATTTCTTTTGATATCTTTTCCCGTACCAGTTCGGATATTCACCGGCAGACGGCCCAGGATTTTTTCAAAAAACTATATGACGATGGTGTGTTTGAAGAACGGGAAAGCGAGCAGTTTTTTGATGCTGAGAAAAAGATGTTCCTGGCCGACCGTTATATAACCGGCACCTGCCCGGTCTGCGGCAATGAAAATGCCTATGGTGACCAATGCGAAAAATGCGGCAGCACTTTGTCGCCCGAGCAGCTCATCAATCCCAAAAGCGCTTTGAGCAATGCGCCTTTGACCATGAAAAAAACTAAACACTGGTATTTTCCCTTGAATAAATACCAGGATTTTTTGGAGAAATGGATCGTTGAAGGCAAAAAAGATGAATGGAAGCCCAACGTTTACGGCCAATGTAAAAGCTGGCTGGACGGCGGTTTGCAGGCGCGCGCCATGACCCGCGACAGCGATTGGGGCGTGCCCGTGCCCTTGCCCAATGCCGAAGGAAAGGTGCTCTATGTTTGGTTTGACGCACCTATTGGCTATATCAGCGCGACGAAAGAGCTGATGCCCCTGACCTGGGATGAATTCTGGAAAAAAAAGGATACCAGGCTCATCCATTTCATAGGAAAGGACAATATCGTTTTCCATTGTATCATTTTCCCGGCCATGCTCAAGGCTCATGGCGGTTATATCCTGCCGGAAAACGTACCGGCCAACGAATTCCTGAATATCGAAGGAGATAAGGTATCGACGTCAAGGAACTGGGCCGTCTGGGTGGATGAATATCTAAAGGATTTTCCCGGGATGCAGGACAGTTTGCGTTATGTTTTATGCGCCAATGCGCCTGAGACTAAAGACAATGATTTCACCTGGAAAGAATTTCAAAACCGGAACAATAATGAGCTGGTCGGCGTTTTAGGTAATTTTGTCAACCGGGCCATGGTATTGATGCATAAGCTTTGCGGCGGACGGATGCCTTTATATCATCCAGAAGCCAAGACGGATGCGGACCTTGCTCTCATCCGTGAAATCATCGAGGCCAGGAAGAAGATCGCCGCGGATATTGAAGGTTATAAATTCCGTGAAGGCATTTTTGAGGTGGTTGAGCTGGCGCGGAAAGGCAATAAATATTTGCAGGAAATAGCGCCCTGGTTGTTAGCCAAAACACCTGAATTACAGGGAGAGCATCAAAAAGAAATAGATAACTGCCTCCATATCTCCATACAACTTTGCGCAAACCTGGCTATTTACATCAACCCGTTCCTGCCCTTCACCGCAGCGAAGATCTGTCATATGCTGAAAGTTGTGCCCCGGATGCTGGAATGGGAAAACGGCGGCCGGATGGATCTGATCAAAGAACGCTACCCGCTGCGTCCGCCGGAATTGTTGTTCAGAAAGATTGAAGATAGGGAAATAGACGCTCAAAGGAAAAAGCTGGTGGCGAAAAGCGCTCAGGCAAAACCATTGGAGAACAATCCTGTGCAAGAGATAATAGAACAACCTATTACCTTTGAGGACTTTGCAAAAGTAAAATTGCGCTCCGGTCTGATTACTGCTGCGGAAAAAATGGAAAAATCAGATAAATTATTAAAACTGGAAGTTGATCTGGGCAGCGAAAAGAGAACGATCCTTTCAGGCATCGCTTTGCATTTTTCCCCGGAAGAAGTTTTAAACAGAATGGTTACGGTAGTGGCCAATCTGAAACCCCGGAAAATGATGGGCATCATGAGTGAAGGCATGATCCTGATGGCGGAAAACGAGCAGGGAAAGCTCGTATTTATCAGCCCTTCGGAGGCCGTCAAGCCCGGTACGGAAATTCATTGATTTTAATTTAAAATTCTTTATACACGAACAATTAGAAACTCATTTTATGGCAATAAGGAAAAAGCGCTTGGGTTTGTGGATTGGGGTATTGGTCGGTTTGATTTTTTTGTTGATCATTCTTAAAGCCGCAGGTTGTATCGGCGGATCCGGTAATGTTAAGGTCGCGGTAGAAGCGGTGGCTTATCATGACATTACGGAAACAGTAGATGCCAGCGGAAAAGTATATCCGGAAACCGAAGTGCGCATAAAAGCCGATGTGAGTGGAGAAATTGTCGAATTGCCTGTTATCGAGGGTGATTCGGTAGTGAAAGGCCAGCTGCTGATGAAAATAGACCCGGTAATTTATAAAACGCAGGTCAGCCAGTCTGAAGCGCAGATGGATCAGGCCCGTTCTTCCCTAGCTAACGCCCGGCAGATGGCTGCACAGGCGAAGGCCCAGTATCAGCGTGCCGAAGCTGATTATGAAAGAAATAAAACGCTGTACAAGAACAAAGTGATCAGTGCCAGTGAATTCGAGCAGCTGAAAAGTAATTACCTGGCGGCCAGGGCAAATTATCAAGCGTCCAAAGCCACCGTATCAGGAAACCGGTATGGCGTTATTGGTGCTCAGGCCGGGCTGTCGCAATCGCAGGAGAACCTGAACAGAACCGTTATTAACTCACCGACTTCGGGTATCATTTCCCAACTTTTGGTCAAAAACGGAGAACGGGTTGTCGGTACGCAACAAATGGATGGTACCCAGGTCATGACCATCGCGGATCTTGGCCATATGGAAGTCCGGGTGGATGTCAGCGAAACGGATATTACCAAGGTCGATATTGGTGATACCAGTGAAATTACGGTGGACGCCTATCGTAATGAAACCTTCAGGGGCATTGTCTCCAAGATCGCGGTTTCCAGCGTCGCTTTAAATTCCAGCGCCAGCAGCAATCTCGGCACGGATGCCAATGCAGACCAGGTAACTAATTATACGGTACATATTTTAATTTTACCATCATCCTACCAGTCGCTTCGCCGGAAATTAGGGAAAGGAAAATTCCTGTTTAAGCCCGGCATGAGTGCCAGTGTGGCCATTCATACACAAAGCGCCCATCATGTTCTGGCTGTGCCCATTAATGCCGTAACTACAAGAAGCCCTGGAAACAAAAGCGATTCTACGAATAATGCCCGTGCAAATGATGATCTGCAGACTGCGGTTTTTGTTTATGACAAGGCCAACGGGAAAGTCAAATTGAAAAAAGTCAAAACTGGCATTCAGAATAATGAATACATTCAGGTTTTAAGCGGTGTAAAAGCAAAGGACCAGGTGGTTATCGCCCCGTATAGCGCTATCGCGCGGCTTTTGGAAGATGGCATGCCGGTCAGCACGGTGCCCAAGAACGAACTTTATGAAAGCGAAAGCAAGGAATAAGCGGGAAAAATGATCATCACCCTACTTTCAGATTTCGGCAACGGCGATTTTTTGCCGGGCATTGCTAAGGGCATTTTGTTAAAAGAGATGCCGGGGGCGAGGATTGTGGATTTGAGCCACGATATTTCACCCCATCATTTATTGCAGGGCTGTTATTTCCTGAAGAGCAGCCTGCCTTATTTTCCGGAAAAAACCGTTCATCTGTCGCTTATCGATTGGTTTGTACAAAACGTGGAAAACTATTTGCTGGCAGTGGTTGAGGGCCAGGTTGTCATTAGCGCCGATAATGGCTTGCTTCCGTTGGCTTTTGGCCGGAAAGCCGAAGCTGTTTATGCTTTAGCGATCCAGGGACGGAATTTTACGGAATGGCTGAATGGTATCGCCAGGTTTCTTAAAAGCTGGCAGGAGGAGGACTACTCCCGCCAGGGGCTAAGCCCAACAAAGGCCAGGGAAAGTTCTCTGCCCTTTGAGCCCTATATTGAAGACAATAGTATTGCCTGCCAGATCATTCATGTCGATCGTTTTGGTAATGTTGTCCTCAACCTTCAGCAATCCATGTTTGAAGCCGAGCGGAAAGGACGTTCGTTCAGCATTAATTTTTCCCGGCATAATGCCCTTGAACAGATCAGCCAGCATTATTCCGATGTTCCCGAGGGCGAAAAGCTTTGCCTGTTTAATGCCGGCGGCTTTATGGAAATTGCCGTGAATCATGGCTCCGCAGCACAGTTGTTCGGATTGTCCTTAACGCGGCAGGAGCAATTGGTTTACAATAAAATAAAAATCGTTTTTTCATGATTACCCGATTAGTCAAAATGACATTCCGGGAGGATACCATAGCGGGTTTCCTAAAGCTTTTTGAAGAAAGAAGGGAGCATATTAAAGCCAATCAAGGTTGTCTTCATTTAGAAATGTTGCAGGAAAAGAGCAATGGGCTGGTTTGTTTTACTTATAGCATTTGGGAAGATGAAGTCGCCCTGGAAGCCTATCGTCGTTCACCGTTTTTTAAAGATACCTGGACGGCCACCAGGAAATTGTTTGCCCAAAAGGCGGAGGCCTGGACAATGGTTTCCCGGGCGGTGTTGAAAGATTAAATAAAGAGAAGATGCTTAACGGTTATTCACGCCCTATGAGATATTATTTCGGCGTGTTCCTTTTGTTAGTTTTCTATATCAATGCTGCGGCACAAGACAAAACATGTGGTTGCGCAAACGACAGCACTGCGTATATAATGCCTATTGCGATAGGCAAAAGCTTAAAGACAATTCCTTTCTTTGCTGGCAATACGATTGGACAGCGTATGGCTTCACCTAGAAAAAGCAAACGGAAAACGGATGCTTATTTACGTCACAAAAGAAATACCACAATTAGCTTACCGGCTTGGCTGTAATTTGATTAATGAATATCCAATGGCTTGTTTTTCAGAAGCGACTGTGCCGCAAACGGCCCCTGCGATTATAAAACTGATGGCAAAGTCGTAAAGAAATTCTCGCAGGGAATGGACGCTTGTCTGATAGATATTTACGACATGAACAACGATAACTATAGATATGATTTCATCGTCTATTTTACCGTTGGCTCAAACGATCTTTTTGGTTAAAGAATATTAAATATTTAACCTATTCGTTTAAGGGGAAAATCGGTTATCTTCACCCGGAAGCATCGATATTGTATCGGTAAAAAAACAATACTATACGATTGACATACCGGGACCGGGATACAGGAAGAAGAAGGTCCGATCCATCTTTAGCTTGGTCTCGCTATTTTTATAGCTGCCAAGGTTCTCAGGTTGGTTGAATTGCCTGATAACCTTATAAGTCGGTTGCAGTTGATGCATAACATTGACGGTAGCCGGACTTTTATTATTATGACTTTTTTGAAAATGGCTGAGGGATTCTTCGGACTAGAAATCCTTGAAAGTTGTATGATATTTACCCTTGCCTTTTTGTATATGTTCTACCTTGAACTATCAGTTCTCCGGAACAAACATCCCGTCTTTCATCTTCAATTCCCGTTCTGCCAGTGAAGCCAGTTCCTCGTTATGGGTAACGACTACAAAGGTCAGCCGGAATTCCTTCTGCAGCTCTAAAAATAATTGATGGATAACCCTTGCGTTTTCTGAATCTAAATTACCGGTGGGTTCGTCGGCAAAAATAATATCCGGCCGGTTAATCAGCGCGCGGGCAATGGCCACCCGTTGTTGCTCGCCGCCGGAAAGTGCGCCCGGCTTATGGCTGGCCCGGTGCGGCAGGCCAACCCGTTCCAGAACAGCCAGCGCTTGTCTTTCCGCTTCGTTTTTATGGACGCCTTTTATCCATAAAGGCATGCTGACGTTCTCAACAGCGGTAAATTCGGGTAATAAGTGATGGAACTGGAAAACAAAGCCGATATGGTCATTTCGAAAGCGTAATTGCTTTTTGGCGGATAGCATTAAGATGTCTTCATCCAGAAATCGGACGGAACCTTGATCCGGCTTATCGAGACCTCCCAAAATGTGAAGGAGGGTACTTTTGCCTGCGCCGGAATGACCGGTCACCGCCACAAACTCGCCTGGACGAATGCTTATGGAAACATTGTTCAGCACGGTTAACTGCCCATAATTCTTGTACAGCTTTTCAGCTTTTAAGATAATCGTATTTGCCTGTTTTGTGTTCATCGCTCGTCCATTCCTGAAAATGGTTCAAAGATAGGGGAGATTTCTTGAAGGCCGGTTAAACATTGCTGCAGCAAATCAGTCAATAGCCCAGGACAAACCCAGGACTGAAATTGTATCAAGGATATCTTTTTCGTTCAAGTGTTTGTTTTTTGTTCGGAAAGCTTACATTTGCCAAAATTTGTAAACACATTAAAATACATTAAAATATGTTTTGGACCCTAGAATTAGCGTCACATTTGGAAGAAGCGCCCTGGCCGGCTACGAAAGATGAATTGATTGACTATGCCATTCGTTCGGGCGCGCCTTTAGAGGTTGTTGAAAACCTGCAGGAGCTGGAAGATGAAGGTGAGATGTATGAAGGCGTTGAGGACGTTTGGCCGGACTACCCTACCCAGGAAGATTTCTTTTTTAACGAAGATGAGTATTAGATCTTTTTATTTCCCGGTGATTTATTTCCGGGAAATGAGAAGCAAAGAAGCAACTTGCATAAGCAGTTATGTCCGTTTCTGAGCCGGATTTGAGCGCCCGGTATCACCGGGCAAAACATATATTTGATGCGCACGATAGTTGTTTCCACAAGGCAGGCAAATCCCGGAAAACGGTCCATCGCTAAGAAAAAAGCACGAAAAGCCGGCATTACCGGTTTAACGGCATTGGCGGTTGGCCTGGTCTTAGCGTTGCGTTTTCAGGCCTGGCAATGGCTTGTCGGTTGTTTGTTCTTAGCGGCCGGGGTTTGCAGTGTTATTCTTTATAAAACCAAAGAATATTTTGAATGCTATGTGGATAATGGCGTGCTGCATATCGAGTATTTAGAATCTGTTTCGGGTTCCGTGCAGTCGTCCAACTATTACCGGTATTCGCGTTCCGGTTCGGTAGTTCGTCATCTTGAATTTTTATGCAGCGACATTTGCGGTTATAAAACCCATTCTTTTTTAGGTTCAAAGCGGCCCAACCTTATCCAGATCGAATCTAAAGAAGGTGATTTTCACTGCCTGAGCACCCCCATTCCCATAGAATACTTAAACAAAGAACAGGAGGCCCTGTTCCTGTCTTTTTTGGACCGGTTGATCAGCCGTCGGCAACAACCGGATGATCGGTAAAAGGGAATCAGATCGGCATGATCAAGGCTTCAGGATGTCCCGCATCATTCGGGGACACATGATGACAATTTAGCTATTTAAGACAATTACGCTATGATGGCGGAAAAATCGATTGTCTTTTGTTTTCTTTTATCGCTTTTTCGCTGTCTTCCTCCTTCTTTTTTCTTAACTTTGCCGCTTCGCCTTTTTCAAAGGCTCCAGTTGAGCGATGGCATTATCAGAAATATTAAAACACATTTATCATAACGCCACGGACGAGGTTATCCGCAGGGGAAAAAAGATCTTTCACACCGGTGGCGTGCAGCTAGTAGAAAACGATCCTATCACAGAGTCGGTAATTTTCCGTGTCCGGAACGATGTTTATTATAACCAATACCGGGTTAAGATCGACAATTACGGTCATGGCAAGAAGATATCCATGCGCTGCCAGTGTCCTTACAATATGGGCAGCGTTTGCAAGCATGAGGCTGCGGCCCTGTTCCAGCTGAACGACCTGGCGGAAAGCGGGTTTTTCGACAATATCGAATTGTCCTTTGATCAAAAGGACACCACCGTGCGCATGCGGCAAATTACCCAGCATTACCTGAAGCTGTTTTCGGGCGCCGACATTTATCACAAAGCTTCCGTCCTAGCGTCCATGCAGGGTGCGGTCCGCATCAACGAAGCCCTGAATGATACCGTAAGGGCAATGGTTACCGACCGGGCAGGGAAAACTTTTCCGGTGGTTATCCGTCAAAACGAGGAACGTTATTTTGACACGTCCTGTTCCTGTGACGAACATAAACACCCCTTATGTGTCCATAAAGTAGCCGTTTTCTTGCAGCTTTATGAGGAAAAAGGCAGCCATTATTTTAGTACCATTCGCGATTGGGAAGCGCAAAAGAATAAATTGCTCGGTCTTTACGGTTATTCCTTGAAGGACGATCTGAGCGGTAAATTTGAGTTCGCATTCCATGAGGGGAAATTATTTTTACGTGTTTTGGATGCCTCCATCAAGAAAATCTCCCTGCAACCTCAGACTATGGCCCAGGAAAATTCGGAAGTGGAGAGTAACTTACGTTACGGGGTGGCGGTGGAGCAAAAGGGCAGCCTTTTCCCTTTTACAACTTTTCAACTCATTTCGGGTGAACCGGACGACGATGAAACGGCGCTTATCCATAAGATCAAACGGGCGGCGCCGGAACGGTATATCGCCTCTTCCGGTTTGGATAATCAGGACCGGGTGCTGATCACTGCGATTCGGAAACTTTGCTCTTCCGATGAATTGATCAGGCATATTAAACGCAATATGCCCTTTGGCGAATTTTTGGATGATATAGAGAAGAAATTGAAAACACCACGCCTGGAGGACGAGCTCAGGCATCAGGTCTGGGATTTTTATCTGCCCCGTTATCAAAGCCTTCTACAACGGTTTTCTGATTTTCCCTTTACCTATTGGTTGCCTGAAGGCCAACCTTTTTCCAAAAAGAATCTCCAGCCCGTTCAGTTTCCGTCAGAGGTTTTCAGCGTCTCTTTAAAATTCAAAGTGGACAATGGAACAGGCAATGTGATCATGAGCCGGGACTATTGTCTCGGCGGGGAGACCCTGCCCGATCAGGAGGTGGTGCCGCTGAACGCCGCCCTGATCCTGTTTGACGGTAAGGTTTTTGCCGCCCGGTCTTTAGAGGTCATCAATATTCTGGAACAGTTTGACGGCGCTGATAAAAAGATAATTGATGCCAGCGGCTGGCCGGCGTTTCTGGAAGAAAAGGCCCTGCCTTTTAGTAAACATGTCCCCGTCGATTTTGACAAAAGCCTGAAACGGGAGCTTCCCCCTCATGAGCCCGAATTGCGCTTGCACCTGAAAGAAACGGATAAGCTTATGATCCTCAAACCGGTTTTCGTCTATGGCCATTTGGAACGGGAGTGGCTGGACAATCAGCCGGTTGCCTGGGCGGAAAGCGGCATTCTGAATGTGCAGAGCCGCGACATGGCTGCGGAACAGACCTTCCTGAACCGTTTGCGCTACCTGCATCCGCTGATGCAGGAAAGCCGCAAGTCGGCAGCGTTTTTACTGCCCTCAAAAGAAGCGCTGAAAGGGAACTGGTACTTCGAGTTCATGGATAAGATGAAGGAAGAGAATGTCAAGATCATTGGTTACGACAATCTTCGTCAGCTGAAAATAAATCCTAATAAGCCTAAAACAAAACTTCAGATTGCTACCGGAATTGACTGGTTCGATACGGAAATAGAGCTGACGTTCGGCGATGAACGCGTGTCCATTGGGGATGTCAAGAAAGCATTATCGAAAAAGCAAAATTTTGTCATGCTCCGTGATGGCAGCATGGGGCTTTTGACTGAAGAGTGGATGAACAAATATTCGCTCATGATTAAAATGGGCGCGCTGAACGGCAGCAATACCTTACGTCTGAAGAAATTGCATTTAGCCGCTTTGGAAAATGCCGAGGAAGATATTGAAGAAGAGGCCATTCGCAGCCAACTGGCCGAGCATAAAGCCCGGATACAATCTTTTGATTTTGAAGCGATGCAGAATATCCCGGTCCCTGATAATGTTGCGGCCGAGCTGCGCCCCTACCAGAAAGCGGGAATGCAATGGATGAACTTCCTGAATGAAACGGGCTGGGGTGGTATTCTGGCGGATGATATGGGTTTGGGTAAGACCCTGCAAACCCTGACGTTCCTGCAGCATTACCTCAATCACAACCCTCAGGCTTTTTTCCTGATTGTCTGCCCGACGACATTAGTGTATAACTGGGAAAGTGAAATCAACAAATTCACGGCAGGTATCCGGTACACGATTCACCATGGGCCCTCCAGGAGCACGTCCATTAAGGAATTGCAGGAAGCAGGCAGTCTGGTCATTACCACTTACGGCACTTTGCGCAGCGATATTAAAATGTTATCGTCCTGCACGTTCGACTACGTTGTTCTGGATGAATCGCAGGCCATTAAGAATCCGGTGTCCCAGGTGGCGCGGGCGTCTTTGTTGCTGAACAGTAAAAACCGCCTGGCACTCAGCGGTACGCCGGTACAAAACAATACGTTCGACTTGTTCGCGCAAATGAATTTTCTCAACCCGGGCATGTTGGGCACTATGGAGTTTTTCCGTAACGAATTTGCCGTGCCGATTGATAAAATGCAGGAAGCCGAAGCCCGGAATAATCTGAAAAGGCTGATCAACCCGTTTTTACTGCGGCGTACCAAAGAACAGGTGGCACCGGATTTGCCGGAGAAAACGGAAACGATCCTGTATTGTGAAATGGGCCAGCAGCAAAAACGGATCTACAATGCCTACCGCAATAGCTTCCGTACAAAAATCCTGGAAGAAATTGATGAAAAAGGTATCGGTCATTCCCGCTTAAGCGTTTTGACCGGCTTGATGAAGCTGCGGCAGATCTGTGACTCGCCGGCCATTATTAACGAAGAAGAGCAGTTTGAAAACCATTCCGTTAAGATCAACGAGCTCATCCGGGAGCTGACGGAAAATACCGGGAACCATAAGGCTTTGGTGTTCTCCCAGTTTTTGGGCATGCTGGCCCTGATCCGGCAAGAGCTGGAAAAGCTCAATATTCCTTATGTGTATTTCGATGGTGGCACTTCGACCAAAGAGAGAGAAAAAGCCATTCAGAAATTCCAGAAAGACGACAATTGCCGGGTGTTTCTCATATCGCTGAAAGCCGGTGGCGTGGGGCTTAACCTGACCGCAGCGGATTACGTTTATATTGTCGACCCCTGGTGGAACCCAACGGTTGAACAACAGGCCATTGACCGGACGCACCGCATCGGACAGACGAAGAAGATATTTGCCTACCGCCTGATCTGTAAAGATACCATCGAGGAAAAGATTCTTTTGCTACAGCACCGGAAACTGAACCTGGCCAAAGAGCTGATTGCTGATGAAAACGCTTTCGTTAAGAAATTATCGCGCGAAGATATCGCTTACTTATTGAGCTAAAGCAATGGACATGGCGTTATTAAAATCAGGAGAAAAATGGGGGATAATGATTATTTTTGTTAAGATAACATGATTTTTTAACCAAATCCCTCCTGTATGAATCGTACAAAATATGTTACATGCATCCTGTTGTGCGCGTTGTTTTCCGGTATGTTCTATTCATGCACATCAAGCAAAGTGCAGGACGAAGCCATCAGTTTTGGATTGAATCTTCCGAAGGGGAATAGTTATCTTTATACCATAAATTCGGCTCAGGACGTCAGCGCCATGGGGTCAACCATGCATCAGCAATCCACCATTGAGGTCAACTACGAAAGCCTTGGCGACAGTAACCGGGCGCCGCTTATTGAGGCAACGGTCCGCCATATTGTGCTTTCCGTAAATTCGCCGGCCATGAAGCTTTCTTTTGATTCCAGGTCCGGTAGCACACCGAACCCCAGCTTGCCGGCGGTATCTGAAATGCTGGCTTTAGCCAACCAGACCTTTAAAATTCAATTAGACAGTAACGGGCGCATCAGGCAGGTGTATCCCGTCCGGCCAGCTTCAGGAAATAACCGGGATACCGTTTTAACGCAATTGCTGCAACAGTCTTTAGCTTTTTATCCCGGGCATCCGGTTAAAATCGGCGACAGTTGGACATCCACGGTGTCTATGCCGGTCCAGGAGATCAATGCGGAACTGAAAACCACTTATACCCTTACCGCCCGGCATGGCGATACGGCAATTATTGGCGCACTGGCCGAATTGAAATCTCCGAAGAAAACCTTAGTGCTGAACCAGACAAAGATGAGTATTGAAATGAACGGCGCCCAAAAGGGCACTTTGAAAGTTTACATACCGGAAGGGCGCCTGCTGAACGCAACATTCAGCTCAAAAATAAACGGCTTGATGGAAGCTAACGGTCAGACCTTACAAAGCAATACGGAAGGGCAGTCAACAATTTCATCCGAAAAAATGAATAAATAACTACTTTTGACATTGCTCCCGCAAACATTATGGAGCACAGGTACAAACGAAAATGCCATGCAGGGAAATAAAATAGTGTCTTTAAAAGAGGCTCAGATATATCAGGGAAAAACTTTAGTCTTAAAAAATGTCAGCATTGAGGTCAACGCCGGTGAGTTTGTTTATCTCATTGGTAAAACAGGCAGCGGTAAATCCAGCTTGCTGAAAACGCTTTACGGC
Source organism: Edaphocola sp. (assembly GCA_035708205.1). Classification (GTDB taxonomy): domain Bacteria; phylum Bacteroidota; class Bacteroidia; order Chitinophagales; family Chitinophagaceae; genus DASSSY01. The sequence continues at coordinate 121,908 of DASSSY010000004.1, read as the reverse complement.
AGTTTGCCCCTCAAAGAAGGTCAGGGCGAGGTGGCCGGCTTTGATCTTTGCCGCCTGAGCTGGAAGACCGTGCCGCATCTGCGCCGAAACCTGGGCATTATTTTCCAGGACTTCCAGTTGTTGACAGATAGAAATGTTCATGACAATTTATTGTTTGTTCTGAAAGCCACCGGCTGGAAGCACAAAGGCGAGATGAAAGATAAGATTGAAAAGGTATTGGAGCACGTGGGGCTTCGGGCAAAAGGTTACAAAATGACTTTTGAGATGAGCGGGGGTGAGCAGCAGCGTGTGGATGTCGCGCGTGCCTTATTGAACAATCCCAAGCTCATTCTTGCCGACGAACCTACGGGTAACTTAGACCCGGAAACAACGGATGTGATCATGCAATTGCTGATACGCATTGGCAGAGAGCTGAATACCGCCGTCATTATGGCCACCCACGATTATAATATCCTCAAAAAATATCCCGGCCGAGTTATCCGGATTGGCGAAGGCCAGGCAGAAGAGCTTCAGTTGCCGAAAGACAACGGCTAATCGTGTTCGGTTATTTGCCGTTTGTGTGATTAATCATCATTTCGGGCTCATTGCAGCATCGCAAACATATGGCATGTAAATAAAGATTACATTTGCCGCCTTGCCGACATTTATTTACTTTTGCACCTTAATTATACCATAAAACAGACCTATGGCAATTGTAGATTTAGTTATGCCCAAAATGGGTGAGAGCATTATGGAAGCCACTATTTTAAACTGGCATAAGAAACCGGGAGATTCCGTAAAGATGGATGAAACGGTTTTGGAAATCGCCACGGACAAGGTGGACAGTGAAGTGCCTTCGACCGCCGCAGGTGTGATTTCTGAAATATTATTCAAAGTCGACGACGTTGTTCCCGTCGGGACCGTCATTGCCAGGATACAAACGGAAGGCGCTTCTGCTGAAGCCCCGCAAACCCAGGTCGCAGCTCCGGGAGTTTCCGCGCCGCAACAAGCCCCGGCGCAACCGGTAAGCCAGCCGTCGGCCACAACTGTTTCCGGTGGTAACAATCGTTTTTATTCTCCTTTGGTGCTCAATATTGCCGCTAAAGAAGGCGTGAGCATGTCGGAGTTGGAAAATATCCCCGGAACCGGCAAAGAAAGCCGCGTAACCAAGAAAGATATGCTGCAATATGTGGCCAGCCGTGGTCAGGGTGCACCGGTACAGCAAGCGCAACCCGCTGCACCGGCAGCTTCTCAGGCAGTAGTTCATCAGCCGCAACCTGCTGCTAATCATAGCGGTAATGTGGAGATTATCGAGATGGACAGGATGCGCAAGCTGATTGCCGAGCACATGGTACGCAGTAAAGCGACTTCGCCGCATGTGACCAGCTTTACGGAAGCCGATGTGACCAATCTTGTAAAATGGCGGGAGAAAAACAAAAAGGCATTCCAGGAGAAATATGGCGACAAAATTACGTTTACGCCGATATTTATCGAAGCTATTGCAAACTGCATCCGCCAGTTCCCGATGATCAATGTCAGCGTAGAAGGCACGACCATTATTGTCAAAAAAGATATCAATATCGGTATGGCTACGGCTTTGCCATCCGGTAACCTGATTGTTCCGGTCATTAAGAACGCCGATACCATGAACCTTCTGGGCTTGTCTAAAGAAGTGAACAGGCTGGCCAACAATGCCCGTAACAATAAGCTGAAAGCTGATGACACGCAGGGCGGAACTTTCACCCTGACCAATGTCGGTACTTTCGGCAGCCTGATGGGGACGCCGATCATTAACCAGCCGCAGGTGGCCATCTTAGCCGTAGGCAGCATTAAAAAACGCCCGATGGTTATGGAGACCGCAGATGGTGATGTGATCGCTATCCGTCACATGATGTACCTGTCCCTGAGCTATGACCATCGTGTCGTGGACGGCTCTCTGGGCGCGGGCTTCTTAACGGCCGTGGCCAATGAGCTGGAAGCTTTTGACGGTAGCCGCAAGATTTGAGAGAACAAATAAGAAAAAGGACACCCCGTATTTCTGTATGTTTGAAATACGGGGTGTTTTATGACTACCTGTTCTGTCTGTAAAGGCTATCTAACTGGTGATAAAAGTTATAAACCATGGAAACCGATTGTACTTCCCCGCCTTTAGTTACTAATAATTTATTGGTATAATTGACGAAAGCAAGGTTCAGCAGTTGTTTGCTGGTATCTTCCCAAAGATGTTTAAAGTTTGAAAAATTAGTGGTCGGGAATGTAGAGATAATGGTAAGATTCTCGTTTAATGCTGAATCAAGATCCTTCCCGTCATAAAAATTACAGCCCCCGCATTGGGTGCTGGGCACTAAAAAATAATAGTGCCTGTTTTGAGGGATTCGGGTTTTGAAAGTTGTTTTAAGATAAGTCTTAAAAACATCAGAAATCTCGCTGTTCTTATTGTTGCTATGGCAAGCTGTAGCTAAAAGGCTAAAGATTAAAAATATCGAAAGGAAGGGCTTTTTCATAAGTTAAATTATTTTGGTATCTGGGAATGGCGAGACCTTTTGGTGTGAGGAATATAAAAGAAAAGTAATTCCCTTTATTGATTTTGTAGTTTCGTAATATTTCCCCTTTTTGGTTGAGGACAATGATATACCATTCTCCATTGCCCTTTGTGTCTAACAAGCCGTTTTGCTCTTTTATCTTATGCGGCTTTTGGTACCATAATACCAGATTCCCCGAATGCGGATCAAAGACAATCCCAAAATACTTGAAGTTTTTTTCAGTATATCTTGTTAGTTTGCTGAAATAATTCGGGTCATCATGTGCCGGGTCTTTAAATTTTTCGGGAGCAATAAAGTCGGGGTTATGGATGGGTATTTTCTGCCCTTTTCCCGTTGTTATATTGTAGGAAAAAATAGTGTCCAGACCCGGATACACAATCCATGCGTGGTTGTTCCCCCATGTATAAAAAGGAATAGGCGGATAGAAATCACGCACACCGGCGGCATATCGGCCAAAGGTGTTGATAAAAGAAATGGAATCTCCTTTAATCAGGAATTTCATAAACATATCATCCGCGTAATAGTTATCAAACTGTTTGGCATTGTTAATGGTAATGCCCGTTACTAAGGTGTCGCCGGTAATATATGCCGGATGAAACGGTGTTTCGGCAACCAAAGAATATTTGTCCAATAGATGCGGAAATGTATAGTCAATATTGTTCCCTTTCATCTGATTTAGTCCCCGGTCATAAACATTTAAATTATGACCGGCGTAATCGCCAAGGATTAACTGCCAACCGTTGTCTGTGTTATATACCTTCATAAAAGATATTATGGAATTTATACCTTTTATATCATCTTTTTTTCGTGTCAAAATAAAATGCCGGTTCCCGTTGGTGTCTTGAAAAATGCAGACCGCTCTCATTCGGGATTCTAAAGACATGCAGGTGGAGTCATTAATTTGGGAAAAATTGGCGAAATCTTCTGGCAAGTCTTCTAAACCGGATACAAAAAATGAATCGACTATTGAGTCTGTAATTTTGTGATAGGATAGCCGCTTTCTGTGGGTGTTGCAAGAAGATATTAATATTACCGGTAAAAGTAGGATAAGTATAATGGGATATAAGGCATTTTTCATTAGTTATTATTTTCAAATTCAGAAAAGGCGGCTTCAATAAATTATAAATTGGAGCCGCCTTTTGAGGAGCAGATATGAGGATTAATGACCTAATTGAACCATAAAGTCATAGTTATCTTTAGTCACTGTGTTTTGGTTTGCTATAAAATCAAATCTGCCAACGGTATCGGCTACTATTTTGATTGTATAATTCTCCGATTGTAGCTTCGTGGTAACGTCATCCGGTAGAGCATTACAATGTATTGATAGTCATCGGAATTGAATAATTCACCCACCGCTGAAGGGCCGTCATCGGCTACCTGCGACAAGGCCTGTCTTTGTTCGCCATGAATGACAATAGGGTCTAAAACCCAACAATTAAAAGCCCATGGTTCACAAAACCAATTTTTATCATTAGTACCGATTGCCCTGAGTTGGCTGAACGGCTGTTGTATCATCTTTTTGACAGCCCGAGATGGCTATTGTTGCTATTAATGCAACCGCCCCTGAATAAAATACTTTCTTCATAAGAAATATTTTTTAAAAGGTTAAAAAATTGATGACACAAACAAACAAATAAATAAATAAATAAACAAACAATTTGATGTAGATAACCGAAAAATAACAATATTAAAAATATAATAATTATAAGCAATTCGTTTTAAATACTTGGACAAAAATAATTTTTAATGGTTATTGGGGAATTTTTTATTTTTGATTCTTTTTAAACGAGAAATTCAGGATGGCCCATACCAATGATTTTATCCGGGTGGTGTTAATTGAGGACGACCATACCATCCGAACGGCGTTCAGCTATCTGATTGACCAGTCGGACAAATTCAGGGTAGTGAATGCTTATCCTTCCGCCGAAGCGGCGCTCAAAAGCATCAGGTCGGACGATCCCAATATCATTTTGCTGGATATTGAGCTGCCGGGCATCAACGGCATTGATGCCATTGGAAAAATAAAAGCGTTGGTAGAACAGGTTTATATCCTGATGCTGACGGTCTATGATGATCCCCAGGTGGTTTTTGAAGCGTTGAGCAATGGCGCTTCCGGCTATTTAACCAAAGATACGGCCCCCGAAAAAATACTGGATGCCTTACAGGATGTTATTTCCGGCGGTGGCCCTATGAGCGCCCCGATTGCCAGGATGGTGGTCAATTCCTTTCAAAAAAATACCGATTCGCCCCTGACCAAAAGAGAAACGGAAATCCTGGAACAGATTTCGGAAGGTAAAACCCGTAGCAGCATAGCCAAAGAAATGTTTATCGACCTGGAAACGGTAAAATCTCATCTTAAAAACATTTACGCCAAGCTTTCGGTTCACTCCCGCGCTGACGCCTTAAAAAAGGCTAAGAAAAACAGGTATATTTGACCCGTTGTCTTCCAACTCATTCCCGATTTCCACCTGTCTATAATATTATGTACATTTAGGGATTGTTTTGAACTGAAAAGATAAAATGAAATTTTTCTACGTGTTCTTGTGTTGCCTTTTGGCCAACCTGCCCGGCTTTCAGGCTATTGGGCAGGACTTACCCGTATATTTTATCCCGAATAAAGGTCAGTGGCAGGAGCCATTTCTCTACAAGGGACAATCCTCTTTTGCTGATTTTTACCTGGAAAAATCGGGAATTACTTATGTGGTAGGCGATAGCGCTAACCCGGCAAAACAGGAAGCTTATAAAGAACGGTCAACCGCGCCGGAACAACCGGTGGTGCTGAAATATTATGCCTATAAAATGTCCTGGCTGAATGCTAATCCAAATCCGGAGATGCGGCCGGCTAAAAAGCAAAATTATTACCTGAATTATTTTTTAGGCAACAATCCCGGCCATTGGCAAAGCCAGGTGGGCGTTTACGGTAATGTGGATTACCTCAACTTATATCCTGGCATAGATTTACATATCAGTTCAGATGAGGGCCTGGCCAAATATGATTTCATTGTCCGGCCGGGCGGCGATCCGGAAAAAATCCAGTTGGCATTTTCCGGCTTACAGGAAATCCGTGTCCGGAAAGGAATGCTTATGCTTAAAACCTCTATCGGGGAGATTACGGAACTGGCCCCCTATGCTTATCAGTATGAAAATGGCGTATTAAAGGAAATTCCCTGCCGCTATCGTCTTGACGGCAATGTCATTACCTATGATTTTCCCCGGGGTTATGATCAAACTCAAAACCTGACCATCGACCCGACCATCGTTTTTGCCACACTGACCGGTTCCACGTCCGACAATTGGGGCTTTTCGGCTACCTATGACAACCAGGGCAATCTTTATGCGGCGGGAATTGTTAATGGGACCGGCTACCCGACAACGTTAGGGGCCTTTCAAACCACTTTTGGCGGCGGAACCGCCAGCTCCGAAATGCCTTGCGATATTTCCATTTCTAAATTTAACAGTACCGGTACGTCCTTGCTATATTCTACTTACCTGGGAGGCAGTGAAGACGAAATGCCGCATAGTTTAGTGGTGGATGCTAATGGCGATCTGGTCGTTGCCGGCAAAACCCTTTCCAATAATTTCCCGGTAACCACCAATGCTTATGACACCAGCTATAACGGTGGCTATGATATTTTTATCACTAAATTTAACAGCACCGGCACCGCTTTGCTGGCCTCGACATATCTGGGGGGCACAAGCGATGACGGGGTCAATATTTCCCCTTCTTTTTATGGTAACCAGAGCACTCTGAAATATAATTATGGCGATGGTTCCAGGAGTGAGGTCATTGTTGACCATTCCGGTAACATTTACCTGGCGGCGAGCTCACAATCAAGTAATTTTCCGGTCACTTCCACCGCTTTTAGCAATAGCCTGGACGGTACGCAGGACGGCGTTTTCCTGAAAATGGACTCCGGTCTGACCGCGCTGACTTACAGTACCTATATCGGGGGGAGCGGCACCGATGCGGCTTATGTATTAAGCCTGGATACCGCGGAAACCCATGTTTATGTCGGTGGAGGAACTAACAGCAGCAGCTTAGGTGGCAGTACTACAACCGGGGCCTGGCAAAACAGCTTCCAGGGCGGTACGGCCGACGGCTTTATTTGCCGGTTTCAAAACGGTGGTAATTACAGCTTATTGAAAACGACTTATATAGGGACTTCCGATTACGACCAGATTTACGGGCTGAAAACCGATTTGGAGAATAGTGTTTACGCATTAGGCCAAACATTAGGCAGCTTTCCGGTATCCCCCAATGTTTACAATAATGCCGGTTCCCGGCAGTTTATCATTAAAATGGACAGCCTGTTGACCACCAGGGAAGTCTCTACCGTTTTTGGAAGCGGTATCGCCACAAAGCCGAATATTTCTCCTGTAGCCTTTATGGTGGACACCTGCGGCAATATTTATGTATCAGGCTGGGCCAGTCCCGGCATTACCCCGGGCAGCAGCACAACCGGTATGCCCATTACGGCAAATGCTTTTCAAAGCACAACCGACGGCAGTGATTTTTATTTTGCCGTTTTCAGCAAAAACTTAGGAAGCTTATTGTTCGGCTCTTTCTTTGGCTCCAGCGGTAAACCGGAACATGTGGATGGTGGTACCAGCCGCTTTGACCCCGACGGGGTGGTGTACCAGGCCATTTGTGCCAGTTGCGGCAGCGGATCGGCCTTTCCGGCAACCCCGGGCGCTTACGCCACCCAGAAGGGCAGCAATAATTGTAACCTGGGTGCCGTAAAAATTGAATTCAATTTAAGCAGTGTGGAAGCAAGCGCCGCGGCCAGCCCCGATTCCGGCTGTGCGCCCTTAACCGTCAATTTTACCAATAATTCGACCAATGCCATCAGTTATTTCTGGGATTTTGGCGATGGCGGCGCATCAACCAATGTCCAACCTTCTCATACGTTTTCCAATCCCGGCAGCTATCAGGTCATGCTGGCGGCTGCCAACCCCAACAGTTGCAGGACTAATGATACGGATTATGTTACCATTCATGTCAGCACGGATACGATTCATGCCAACTTTGATTTTACGCTGGAAGATACCTGTACCAATCCCCATATCGTTATCCAGAACACTTCAACGACCATCCCGGGACATTTGCTTTCGGGAGCTGTTTTTAACTGGGATTTCGGTGACGGCAGCACCTATGCCGGTCAAAACCCGCCGGTGCATCCTTATCCTGTTCCGGGGGCGTACAATATCCGGCTGATCATGATGGAGCCGGATGCCTGCAACAACCCGGATACGATTGTCAGAACCCTGATCTTTACGCAGGATCACCTGACCGCAGGCTTCGATTTGCCCGATACACTTTGCCAAGGCCTGCCGGTTACTTTCCGGAACACCTCTCAAAATGCCACCGGCTACGACTGGTATTTTGGCGACGGGCAATCAGGCACCGATGCTCATCCCGAGCATATTTACGATACGCCGGGAACATATCATGTTGTTTTAGTGGCGCATAATCCGACGGCCTGTAACCAAACGGACAGCATGAGCCGGACGATTACCATTTCATCTTCGCCGACAGCGGCGTTCTCTGCCACACCTTTCCAGCCGGAGACCAATGTGCCGACAACATTTAGCAACCAGTCGCAGGAAGCCACACATTATTTCTGGAATTTCGGCGACGGCACAAATTCCACCGAAAAAGACCCCGTTCATCAATTTCCCAAAACGGGGATCTTTAATGTCTGTTTAACAGCCTATAATGCGCAGGGGTGCTATGATATTGTGTGCAAGAAGATCTCGGCGGAAGTGGAGCCGTTGGCCGATTTGCCAACGGGTTTCAGTCCTAATGGTGACGGTAAAAACGACGCCCTATATGTGCGCGGATATGGCATAAAAACCATGGATCTGAAGATTTTCAACCGCTGGGGCCAGATGGTTTTTGAGAGCAAGAACCAAAGCCAGGGTTGGGATGGCACTTATTTGGGTAGACCCCAGGAAATGGATGCCTATGCTTATGTTTTAGAAATTACCTTCGTTGACGGCTCGCATATGCGGAAACAGGGAAATGTTACCTTGCTGCGCTAATGACAATACAGGGCATATCAAAGCGGAAATCATCCGCTTTTCTTTATAAATTTGCGCCATGAATCAGGAAAACATTCGGGTAAGATTTGCCCCAAGTCCGACGGGCGGCCTGCATTTGGGCGGCGTGCGCACAGCGTTGTTCAATTATTTGTTTGCCCGGCACAATGGTGGGAAATTTATTTTACGCATTGAGGATACAGATCGCTCACGCTATGTTGAAGGTGCGGAGCAATATATATTTGATTGTTTGAAATGGTGCGGCATTGAACCGGACGAAAGCGCTTTGCACGGGGGCGGGTACGGTCCTTACCGCCAGAGTGACCGCAAGGAAATTTATTTGAAATATGCCTTAGAGCTGATCGATAAAGGTTATGCCTATTATGCGTTTGATACACCGGAGGAACTGGCCGCCATGCGTGAACGCTTTACCACAAAGGAAAACCCCTCTCCGAAATACGACCAGCGCTTGCGGGAGCAAATGCGTAATTCTTTAACGCTTTCTGCCCAGGAAACACAGGGACTCATCGCTGAAAACACGCCTTATGTTATTCGACTGAAAGTACCTGAAAATGAAGTACTGCATTTCACGGACATCATTCGCGGCGATATTGAACACAATACCTCGACTGTGGATGATAAGGTATTATTGAAGAACGATGGTATGCCTACTTACCATCTGGCCGCCGTTGTGGACGATTATCTCATGAAGATCAGCCATGTTTTCCGGGGTGAAGAATGGTTGCCCAGCTTGCCTTTTCATGTGCTTCTTTGGAAATATTTAGGCTGGAAAAAAAATATGCCGCAATGGGTGCACCTGCCGCTGATTCTGAAGCCTAGCGGTAAAGGAAAGCTGAGTAAACGCGATGGCGAACAGGCGGGATTCCCGGTATTTGCCATGGACTGGAAAGATCCTCGGACCGGTGAAATAACCAATGGTTTTAAAGAACGCGGATTTCTTCCCGAAGCGTTCATTAATATGCTGGCTATGCTTGGCTGGAGCGCAGGGACTGAACAGGAGATATTTTCCTTAGACGAGCTGGTCAGTGCATTTTCCTTGGAAAAGGTGCATAAAGGCGGTGCCCGTTTTGACTTTGAAAAAGCCAAATGGTATAACCAGCAACATCTCTTAAAAACCAGTGACCGGACATTGGCACAATTGGCCAAACCCTGGTTTGAAAAAGATGGGATTTATTCCGGTGAAGAAGATTTAACTAAAGGCATCGGCATGATCAAAGAGCGTTGTCATTTATTGCCGGACCTGGTTACGCAAAGTGCTTTTTTATTTAAACATCCCGGGGAAATTGATCTGGACGCGATAAAAAAGAAGTGGGATAATCAGGTATACCGGTTTTTTGAAGAATGGTTAGGGCAGTTGGATGCGGTCAATGAATCGGATCCTGCTTCATGGGAACATTCGGTGCATGGGCTGATGGCGGCGAAAGGGCTGAAAGGCGGGGCGGTAATGTTGCCTTTAAGGGTCATGCTGGTGGGCGGGAAGTTCGGACCGGGCGTATTTGATATTGCCGCCTTTATCGGGAAAGAAGCGGTTACTTACCGGGTACAAAAAGCCTTGGCCGCTTTAAAATAAAATCAGGAACCTTCCACAAGAAAACCTCTGCCAGTAACAGGGGTTTTTGTGGAGATTTTTCCTCCGGGAAAAGAAATGACATAAAAATACGATCGTGGCCTCAACACATCTTAGCCTAACTAAGTTAGGTATTTCTTGTGATCGATAAATAAAGGATCACTGGAATCATTACTCCATAAGGCTTACAGGGCAGGAAAGCAAAAAGCTCTCTGTCAAGATAAACAAAGAGCTTTTAAAGGATGGGTTAGAAAGGTTGCTTTGTCCACAATATTAATAACTAATTTTTATGTAGCATATTTTTTTTCAAAAAAAATATGCACCGTGACGATAAAAAATGTGGAAAACTAGGTTTTTCTATCCGCTTATTCGGACCGGGTTTAATTTTTGCTCATTGATAATGCCGGCGGGTTTATCTTTGCGGACAATAAAAGGTAGCCCTGTTTTCAGGTAAACGGGGCCAGACCGTAAAAATTGCAGCAATGAACTTACAGGAAAATGTTTCGGTACAATGGATCGCCGATTTTGTGGGCGCCAGGATTATAGGTAACAAGAATGGACGGGTGTCCGGAATTAATGAAATTCATAAGGTCAGGCCGGGAGATATTTCCTTTGTCGATTTTCAGAAATACTACCAAAAGATGCTGACTTCCGGAGCGTCTTATATTTTAATCGACCAGGAGGTAGAATGCCCGGAGGGGAAAACCTTATTGGTCTGTACCGATCCGTTTAGCGCTTATGTTCGCTTGGTGAAACATTTCCGTCCCTTTGAACCTGCGGATAAAATGATTAGCGATAGCGCCGAAATTGGTGACAGAACACAATTGCAGCCCGGGGTCTTTGTCGGCAATCATGTCCGGATCGGGAATAACTGCCTGATTCATCCGGGAGTGGTTATTTACGACCATACCGAAATTGGCGATAATGTTATTATCCAGGCAGGTGCGGTTATCGGCTCGGATGCCTTTTATTTCAAACGCCGGAAAGAGCGGGCCGTGCAATACGATAAGTTGGAAAGCTGTGGCCATGTGCTTATTGAGAGCGACGTGGAGATTGGCGCCAATTGTACTATCGATAAAGGAGTGAGTGGCATTACGGTTATTGGCCGGGGCACAAAGCTGGATAATCATGTCCATATCGGTCATGGCGTGGTTATCGGTGAAAACTGTTTATTTGCAGCAGGTGTGGCCATTGCGGGCAAAACCATTATCGCTGATGAAGTTACCCTTTGGGGACAGGTAGGCGTTAATAAAGACCTGTACCTGGGCAAAGGTGCGGTTGTACTGGCGCAAAGTGGTGTCGGTGATAGCCTGGAAGCCGGCAAGACCTATTTTGGAACGCCTGCTCAGGATGCCCGGGTAAAGATGAAAGAGCTGGCCTGGGTAAAACGCATTCCCGAGATCTGGAAAAAGGTGAAATGAATATTTTTTAGAAGATTGACCGCAATCTTTTTTGTCATCGATCTTCGGAATGGTAGCCGCTATCCGTATTCTGAAGTTTTGACAGGCCGGATTTAAATCCCGCTTTATCTGTGCGTTCGACATGACCCTTCGGAACATATCGAACAGCGGGCAAAGTCATGTCGCACACAATAAAACTACATGGATTTCCCAATCTTTGACAATTCCCTTACGGGGCAATGCGTTTTCCCAAGATTTTTAATCCCCGTTCTTGGCCGTCGATCAAAGCGATACAGGGCAATGTTGCCCAATCTTCAAATCCGAAATGCCGGAATAGCTTCAAACTGGGCCCGTTATGGGCGAAAATAAAGCCCAGCAAGGTTTTAACGCCTAACTCCGGCGCCTTGTCTATGCAATATTGCAGGATATGTTTGCCGATGCCCTTTCCCCTTTGGCTTTCGTCTAAATAAATGCCGATCTCAACGGTGGCGGCATAAGCGGGACGTCCGTAAAAAGATTGAAAGCTTACCCAGCCGATGATGTGATGACCGTTGTTCTCGACCACCCAAAGCGGTCGGTGGCCCGGGTGGTGTTCTTCAAACCATTTTTGCCGGCTGCCGATCGAAACCGGCTCTGTATCGGCAGTGACCATTCCCGACGGAATTGTCGAATTGTATATCTCCACGATTCGTGGCAGATCAGCGTTGCGGGCATTTCTAAATATCAGGTTATCCATAAAATTCGTTGGTGGTTAGTGTATTGAACGCATGGCCTATTTAAATGGCAGAGCCCAATAATAAGCCATCCGGTACAATATAGTGTTCGACACATTAACGTTTTACCTGCTTACTTTATTTTCTTTTTCCTCAACTCAAATAGATCATTTCGGCGATCGTTCAGATTTCGAACAGTTCCTAACTTATTCAATTCCCGAAGCAGATCAATATCTACATCTACGACCAAGATCATTTCGGTATTTGGCGTTGCCTGCGCCTTAACCCCATCTGCAGGAAAAGCAAAATCACAAGGCGTCAAGACCATGGACTGGGCATATTGGATGTCCATATTATGAACATTCGGCAAGTTCCCGACACTACCGGCCATAGCGACATAGCATTCATTTTCAATGGCCCTTGCCTGCGCACAGTTTTTCACTCTTGAAAAGCCGTTTTGGGTATCGGTCAAAAAGGGAATGAATAATATGTCCATGCCATCTTCCGCCAGCAGCCGGGCTAATTCAGGGAATTCAGCATCATAACAGATCAAAATACCTACTTTGCCACAATCGGTATCATAAGTCTGGATCTTGTTCCCTCCGCGCAAACCCCAAATTTTCGCTTCATCGGGAGTAATGTGTAGTTTTTCATACACTTCAGAATGCCCGTCCCGTTTACACAAGAACCCGATATTATAAAGACTCTCGTCCCGGATAACCGGCATGCTCCCCGTAATGATATTGATATTGTAGGAAATGGCCAGATCCATAAACCGATCCCGTATGACCGGCGTAAATTGTGCCAGGTTCCTTATGGCTTCGGCTTCTGAAAGGTGGTTATCCTGCGCCATTAAAGGTGCATTGAAAAATTCGGGGAACAATGCAAAATCACAGCGGTAACCAGACACGGCGTCCACAAAATATTCAACTTGGCGCATCAGATCGTCCATGTTTTTATAGGGCCTCATTTGCCATTGTACGAGCCCCAGGCGAACTACCTTCTTAGCAGCCATAGGCTCTTGCGCAGGTTCTTCTTCATAATAAATATTGTCCCACTCCATTAATATGGCAAATTGATTGGAATCCTTATCAGCGCTTAAATACCGATGTAAAACCCTGGAAGGATGAAAATCATTGGCTAATTGAAAGCTTAGCACCGGATCAAAGATTTCCTTGTGGCGAACCTTCTCAATGTATTGTTTCGGTGTGAGCTCTTCGGCGTATTTATGATAGTTCGGCATACGCCCGCCAAGCATAATGCTTTTCAAATTCAGCTTTTCGCAGAGCTCTTTACGATAATCATATAATCGTCTTCCAAGCCGCAGATCCCGAAATTCCGGCTTAATAAATATTTCAATACCGTACAGAATGCTTCCATCAGGATCGTGCGTGCTAAAAGTTTCATTTCCCGTGATCTCCTGGTAATTATGGTTTGTCCTTGCCAAATTCTCCGGTACGATCAGGGATAACGCGCAGCCGGCAATCTTGTTGTTGACTTTTATGACCACCTGGCCCTCCGGAAAAACCTTTATTAATTTTTTTAACTCTTTTTCTTTCCAGTATTCTTCTCTCATGCCCGGGTATGACCGTTGCATAGCCGTTTTCAAGTCTTCATAATCTTTCGTGGTTAAGTAAGCCAACTCTATGGTTTTTATTTTTTTCATATATAAATGGCATTTCAAAAATATAAAGTTGCGCATTATTTCAGAATAAACACAACCGGTATGCCTTATGCTCATATTCTTTGTTCGTGGTAAATGCAATATGGTTTTTACTGCTCGGGCCAAAAGAAAACGAAACGACCATAACCGTCGTTTCGTTTCTTGATGTATGCCTGTTATTGTTCCCTTTTGTTACAAGAGCTCAATGTGGCAATCATAATCAACACCCAATACGCTTCCCGATTTATTACATTCGGCTTTTGCATCTTTTCTGGTCTCATCATGAATGACCGAGGTGCTTTCATTCCCGTTGACCGTACATTTGCAATTCCAGTCTTGTTTTTTATTGCAGGAGCTCGTAACGAAAACCGTGCCCATTAACAAGCTTAAACCGACGGTGGTCGTGATAATCCTCTTCATAACTTTACAATTTAACTTATGATCAATTTACGTTTAAAACGCTGTCTCCTGTCGAAAGTTCCAAAAATCATACCGTATTAATATTTTTTGCTTAATTGTAACAATTTAATTATATCACTGTAATATTTCGTTTTTCATGCGTTGTTTTCAAAACCAAAAGCGACCGGCCATATGAATAATGTTTCTTTGGTGACAGTAGCTATCCTCACAAATTACCGAATTTTATATATCTGTAATTAGTTCCGGGCCTGCCTGGGTCGCGTTTCTAAATCTCGGGTTGCCCGTAGATTTCAAAGGCTTTTATGATCATTTTTCAGGGTGTTGGCAAAGAATTTTGGTTGCAACACTCGCAGGTCTTGGCCGAAAGAGAGTAACTCCATGATAAAGTCATGGGTAATGAAGATTTTCAGGCTGATTTGTAATTCTTCACTGTATCTATAAGTATTTTCTGGGTGTCGTGAAGCGATAAGGATTTAATGTATTTGCCTTGCAAAGGGGCAAAAGACAAAATAATATTGTGCGGTTCTTTATCGTTTAGCCCGATAATGCCGAAGCAAAAATGGTAACTCGTACTGATCATAGGGTCTCTCTACGACCCAAATCGCTTATTTACCGAACTTGTTCCACTGGTCTTAGCGCGACGCTAAGACCAGTGGCGTTACCGGAAGCAGCGGACACAATACAAATGACCTGCCCCACGATTACGGGTACAATGAAAACGCGATAAGCGACAATGTGATAATGTTTTGAATTAAATTATCCTTCAGATCAAATTGCCCGCTGCAATCCTTTGCTTATTGAGCTTATGAAAGCGTCGTTTTTCCTTGTCATTATACAAAAACTGATAATCAATTTTCAGTTCCAGCCTGATAGTGTCAATGCACAAAATATCTTCCCAAAGCAAGGCAGAATGAAACACAACGCAGTGCATTGTATAGCAAAAGGAGATATCAGCCAACGGATGCGTTTTGTCTTGGGTCTCATTCCAGTTGTCTTCCAGAATTCCCCGGTGCGCTTTATCCGTAAATAACGACCAGGTCTTGTCCTCCCAAATCGGGTCACCATTAAAAACATCATGCAGGGCATTGCGCTTACGGTTGTTGATAAAGATTGCTGGCTTCATATGGTAATTGAAGTCGTCAATAGCCTGATGGCTGCATAAGGCCGTTAGTTGCGGTTTCAATTCATCGTGCAAGGCAAGGAACCGTTGCTCTTCCTTGCATAATTTTTTATTCAGCTTCCGGGGGAATTGAATGTCTTCTTCCGAAAACTTGTATTCCCGGTCTTTATCTAATTCCTCCTTGGTGAAAAATTTTGTTTTCATGGGCTTTTGTTTTTTAGGGATAGCATAAATTCATGATGATGGTTTTATAGGGGCAATACAAAAGTAGGCGCACTCAATGCCAAGTCATGTCGCGGTGAAATTAGTTTTTATGTTTCCCTCACAAAGTGGCAGCAGTTCGGTTTCGTCTGGTGGAAATCGGTCATTTCTTTAGGCTCCCTGCTTTTTGCTTCCGATAAATCAATTACATTCGCGTAGCCAATAATTTCAGGAATATCCATGAACATGAACTGGAAGCGGTTTCATCAAAAAATTCGTTTTATGGGGCAGTATTTTCCGCTGTCGCTTAATGCATTGCTGTTGGCGGTGGCGGCCTATTGGTGTTACCGGCAGCTGGATGGGGTTTCGTTTAAAAAGGATGCCCCGTCTTCGTTCGGACCCCTTTTAATCCTGATGGGTAAAACGGCATTTTGGTTCCTGATGGTGCTGGTGGCATTTAGCCTGCTGTCGGTTTTGGTTTGCTATCTTCACTTTTTGTGGCACAAGCGACGGCAGGACGAGACGATGAATTTTGAATTTTCTCATCAGGAAAAGCGTGGCTGGATGGGCTTTAAGGCCATTTTAAAGTCGGTGTGGCGGCCCTGGCTGGGTACGGTCAGCTGCCGTTTGCTTTATGACGACGGTCGATTGACGGATAAGCTGCCGCTGTTGGGCAATCAAAAGGAAAAGAGGTGGTTTTTCCGGGACGCCATTTATGGTAAGCAGGCTTTGGTCTTACCGGATATTAAAGAATATGACCTGGAAGGCGGCTTTATTTATTTTGAAGATTTCCTGCATTTGTTTTCTTTTTCTTGTTTCCTGCCGAAAAAGGGGCATTTTTATCAGCCGCCCAAAGCCGGGACCACCGGGATCTTAGAGGCGCAGCCGCGGGAGGTTCGCCGGGACAACATCCGGGTGGAAGAATCGCAAAGAATGCCGGGCGATTATGTGCTTTACAAAGATTTTGAAGGAGGTGATGATATCCGGCGCATTGTCTGGCAGGTATACGCCAAAAGCCGGGATTTGATGGTCCGTATGCCGGAAGAACGGGATTTCTTCGCTTCTGATATAAATTTTTATGCCAGCTTTTATGCCGGCGGCATACCGGAGATTCAAAGTCATAACGCCTTCGGGGCGGAAATGCTGAACTTTTACAAAAACTGTACCTGGACGGCTATAGATACCTTATTAAAAAAGAATATTTCAATAAAGTATGTGCCCGACCAGCCTTTTCAAGCAGACGAAGCCCTTAGTCCCGCAGATCGGATCCGGCATCATATCAGCAATGCTACCTGGCAAAAGGGCCGGCCATTAACGGATTATTTCCCTGCCCGCAAGCAAGGTATTTTATGCCTGTCTTCCTTTGCCGAACCGGAAGATTTGAAAGCATTACTGGAAATTGCCGGGGCGCAGGTCATTGTCTATTTCGTGCCTTTGTCGGCAACTTTCCGACAGCTTGTGGCCTGGACCTGGCTGAAACGGATTTTTGTTAAAACCCCTGCCGACCGCCTGAAGCGGATTCGCGGCCGCTGGCTGTTTTCATCCTTACATGCCAAAACTAAAAGAAGGGAAAAGGCGTTGATAAAATTATTGGAGGCCTATGAGGTTCGCTGGGCGATTCTGAAGTAGGATTGCGTATTTTTGGTATTGAGTGGACGTTCTCTTGTGTCCATTGTGCTGTGAGCGAGATCAGTATACAGCAGGAAGGTCTCGCACATTGACTTGATTTTCTTCTTGTTCTGATTTTTCTAACTTATCTCAGACTGGCGGTCCCCTGGCCAATCAGCTGTCCTTCTGAATATATTTCCACGATGTAAGCGCCTTTGTCATAAGAGGCCGCTTGCCGCCAATCGACGTCAATACCTTTCAGCGGAACGCCGGAGCTGAGATTGACAACTTTTGAAACGGAATAATATTGCGTTTTGCCTTTGGTATCAATAAAGCTGCCTGATCCCAGTGCGGCATTGCTCAGTAAAATACCGTCAGGATTAACGATGCGGATATCAAGTTCTTTAGCCCCGTCTTCTGCCAGCATATTTTCATCAATGTCAAAAGAAACACGCAAGAGGTCAACTTTCCGGGCCCTTTCTGTCGTTGTTTCCTTTCTACCGCCGCGGCGCAGGTTGATGGGGATCAGCTGGATGTTGGACGCATGAAGCCTTTTCGCTACGTCAATGCGTTTTTGCAGGCTGTCATTTTTAACGACGACCGAATCCCTTTCGCCGCTTAGCGTGGCATTTTGTTTTTTCAATGCAGCGATCTGCACCTCATAATCATCTATCTTTTGATTCAACCCTTTGATGAGGCTCCTGGCTTCCTTGAGCTCGGTTTTGGTGGCATCAGCGTTGGCCAGAATGGCTTTGATCCGGTCTTTGATATGCTGGATGTCCGAATCCTTACCGTTAAGCTTCTTTTTTAGATTGGCATTCTGGCTGGTCAGGTCATCCAGCCTGGCCAGGGCGGCATTATATTCGTTTTGTAAAACTTCTTTTTCGGAAGTGCTTTGTTGTAATTGCTCCGTGACGACCAGCTTTTCCTGCCGTTCATTTTTCTTTTGCAGGAATAAATAGATATTGGTAGCCAGCAATAAGGCAATAATGCCTACATAGATCCAGGTATTTTTACGTTTTGGTTTGTCGAAATTTTCTGTGGGAGGGTTAATACGGCTTTCCATATTCAATTCATTATTCCAAATTAAATAACTAATTTCGTAACAAATATAGGCCTATGAAATCGCTTTCCTCTTCTTATGCCTCAATATTTCACAAAACATTAGTGCTTGATATTGAAACGGTGCCTTGCGAAGGAAACTGGCAGCGGCTTGATGAAGCTTTCCAAAAACACTGGCGGGCCAAAGCGGAACATCTAAGCCTTTCTGAAGAGGAAATGGAGCATCCGGGTATGGGCTTTGAAAGTCGCGCCGGCATTTATGCGGAGTTTGGAAAAGTAGTTTGTATCGGGCTAGGCTTGTTGACTAAAGATGACCGGGGCAATGACCTGAAGATCCGGCTGAAATCGCTTTTTAACCATGATGAAAAAGCCTTACTGGCGGAATTTTCGCAGACCATCCGGGCTTTTGTCCGGATCAACGGAGAGATTATTTTTTGCGGCCATAATATCCGTGAGTTTGATATCCCGTTCCTTTGCCGGCGGTTTTTGATCAATGGGCTACCCTTACCCGACAGCATGCAGTTTGGAGGCCTGAAGCCCTGGCAGGTGCCTATGGAGGACACTTTACATTTGTGGCGTTTCGGCGATTATAAGCATTATACCTCACTGGATTTGCTGGCAACGGTTTTAAATGTACCTTCCTCAAAAACAGATCTGGATGGCAGCCAGGTTGCCGAGGTTTACTGGAAGGAGAAGAATTTGGAAAAAATTGCCGATTATTGCCTCCGGGATATTTATACCACGGCTTTAGTTTACCTGAAGCTGAAAGGCTGGCAGGGCGCTTTGCCTACGGCGGAAAAGGCATGATCGCCCGGCGCTTAACCCTCGTTTAACGGGCGAAATTTGAAAATATGTCTATCTTTGTATCATAAAGGGCAACGCTATCGAATAGGATTTCGACAATGTTATCTAAAAAATTTCTCTTTTGGACAACGGCACTTTTATGTGCCTGCTGTTCTATGCTTTCGGCACAGGAATTAGTATTTTCCACGCAACCATCAGCCGGTAAGGTTGGCTTGAACGACCAGTTCCAGGTCAGTTTTATATTAGAGAACGCGCACAATGTCTCGGCGTTTAACCCTCCTTCATTTAAAGGTTTCCACGTTTTGGCCGGGCCGATCCAGTCCAGCCAGAGCAGTTATTCTAATGTCAATGGCCGGATGCAGGAGCAATCTTCCGTCCGGTTATCTTATGTGCTTCAGCCGGAAAAAAAAGGAACGTTAACGATTGACGGCGCTACGGTAAACGTTGACGGGCAAACCTATTCTTCCAACGCGGTTACCATTGAAGTGGTAGCCGGAAGCGTCGCTTCGCGTCGACCCCAAAGGTCGAGCCCTGATGACGACCCTTTTGCCAGCGATCCGGTCTTCCAGGCCATGCAACGGCGCTCTCAACAGATTCAGCGCATGATGCAGCGGCAAATGCAACAGATACAACAACAAATGGGGGGCGGCGCGCCGGCGATGTCCCAACAGCAAAACCTCACCGGCCTGGATGAAAAGAATCTGAAGAATAACGTCTTCATCAAAGTAACGGTAGATAATACCCGTCCTTATGTCGGGCAACAGATAACGGCCAGCTATAAATTGTACGCGCGTTTACCAATGAATATGAACCTTACCCAGCTGCCATCCCTGAATGGCTTTTGGAGCGAGGATTTTAATATTCCCATGCCGCCTAAACCCAGTATCGAAAAGATAAACGGAAAGGAGTACCAGGTCTTTTTATTGAAAAAATCGGCACTTTTTCCCCAGCACGAGGGAAAATTGGTGCTAGATCCCGCCAAAGCGGCCGGTATAGTGCGGGTGATCGAGCAGTCGAAGAACGAAAGTTCCCCGGCCGATGATCCCGGCTTTGGCTCATTGTTCATGAATGATCCTTTTTTCAATAACGGTTTTTTTTCCAGGTATCAATACAAGGATGTCCGGACCGAAATATCCAGCAAGCCGGTGGTCATCAATGTGGAGGACCTGCCGGTCGCGGGCCGGCCTGAAAGCTTTACCGGGGCTGTCGGCCATTTTACGGTCGCGGCCGATATTGACAGTACGGTCTTATATACCGGCAATTCGGCTAATTTTGTCTTTAGGATTAAAGGTAGCGGCAACTTCAAATTAATAGGCAATCCGGTCATCCGGTTCCCGGGTGCATTAAGCGCTTTGGATCCTTTGGTTGCCGATACGATAACCGGTCGAAGCCCCGACATTACGGGGATGAAAACCTTTACCTATAATTTAAGCCCCCAGGAGGCCGGCAGCTATACCATCCCGGCCATTGAATTTTCTTATTTTGACCCTGCTACAAAGAGCTACAAAATATTGCATACCCGTCCGATACCCGTCCTCGTGAAGCATGGAAAAGGAGAGAGTGACGGCCAAAATGTTGCCGCCGTAAGCCTTTCCGATATTCATCCCAATATGACGGGGCCGCTTGAGTCGAATGACGCTGCCTTGCTCTTTCTGGTCGGACCGTGGTATTGGAGCCTTTACCTGTTGGCCGTTATTGTTTTTATTGTGGCTTATTTGCTGCATAAACGGAGAAGCGACATGGCCGCCAACGCGGTGCTTTGGAAGAACAAAAAGGCCAATAAGGTAGCCTGGAGACGGTTGACACTTGCCCGGAAGCTGTTGCCGCAAAAAGAGGCCCATAATGCGTTTTATGAGGAGGTTTCCAAAGCCGTTTGGCTTTATCTGAGCGATAAGCTGAATATTTCCCTATCCGGGTTATCCAAAGAAAATATTGCCGGAAAGCTGAAATCAGAAGGCGTGGATGGTGCCATTATCGGGCAAACGCAAAACGTGATATCGGAATGTGAAATGGCCTTATACAGCCCTTCCGGTGGAACGAAGCAACGGGCACATACCTTGGAGAACGCCGCTCAGCTTATAGCCGCGCTGGAAGAATTTTTAGGAAAAAAGAAAACCGAAAAACATGTCTTTTAAACAATTCCGGAAGAATTATTGCTTGTTTGTTGTGATGCTCTTTACCGGGTTAAGCGCCAGGGCCGCTTTTGCGCAATCGGCGGGCAGCCTGTGGATACAGGGTAATCGCCAGTATGCTCAAAAACAGTATGAGCTCGCTTTGAAAAGTTTTCAGCAACTTGAAAAAAGTGGATTGAAGAATGCCGCCCTGTTTTATAACATGGGCAATACCTGTTACCGTTTGGACGAAACGGCCGCTGCGGTATTATATTATGAAAAAGCGCTTTTTTTAGACCCGGCGAACAGCCGGATAAAGGATAATCTTTCCCTGGCCCAGGCACGTGTTCAATTGCCCATGACCCCGGTAGCGCCGGTGTTTTTTATCGCCTGGTGGCATGAGTTTATCCGCCTTTTCAGCCCCTCGGTCTGGGCATGGCTGATGCTGGCCTGTTTTTTAGGCGGTTTATGGTTTGTTTATACAAACCTGGCCCGCTCCAGCCGCACGAAATTTGCCGGGCGTTGGTTATCCTTACTGATTGCCGGCTTTAGTCTTTCCGCTATTCTCTTTTATGCCGGTTATCAGGCCCGGACCTATAGCAATAAAGCCGTGGTTATGATGGATAATACCTCCTTCTATAATCACCGGGATGATGTCTCTGCTAACGGGCAGCTGCCCGAAGGAGCGGTTGTCAAAATCCGGCATGAGCATGCCGGGTTTTACGAGGTAACGCTGCCCAATGGCAGTAAGGCCTGGATACGGGTATCCGCTGTGGCGAGGGTTTGTTCCGGTTCTGAAATCTAGAGTACGGAGCGAAGGGGGGAACAGAGATTACGGGTTCCGTTGCCGTGCAACCAGGGCCGAACAACCTATTCGTTAATTCGCTAATTTTGCAGGCACTATGCCAGAAATATCACAACGCGGCCAATTGATGCCGCCTTCGCCCATACGCAAGCTGACCCCTTTTGCCAATGGTGCCGCCGAAAAAGGAATTAATGTCCTGCATCTTAATATCGGACAGCCGGATATTGAAACACCTCCGCAAATTATTGAGGCGGTTAAGCATACACATCTGCAGGTGCTGGCCTATAGTCCCAGTGCCGGGTTTCAAAGCTACCGGACCGCATTGGCCGGTTATTATAAAAGAAAAGGCATTACTGTTCAGCCAGAAGAGATTACCGTGACCACCGGCGGTTCGGAAGCGATTTTTTTGGCGATGATGAGCTGTATGAATCCGGGCGATGAGATCATTATTCCCGAGCCATTTTATGCCAACTATAATGGTTTTGCCGTAGAGGCCGGCATTACGGTGGTGCCCATTCATTCTTCAATTGAAGAAAACTTCGCTTTGCCTAAGATCGAAGCTTTTGAAAAGGCGATCACGCCTAAAACAAAGGCGATCATGATCTGCAATCCGAATAATCCTACGGGTTATTTGTACAGTTATGATGAGTTGGAGGTCCTAAGGGATATCTGTCTGAAGCATGACCTTTTTTTGTTTAGCGACGAGGCTTACCGGGAATTTTGCTATGATGGCCGGAAGCACATCTCCGTCATGCAGTTGGAAGGCCTTGAGCAACATGCTATTTTGCTGGATACCATTTCTAAACGCTATAGCGCTTGTGGCGCCCGCATCGGCGCTCTGGTCACGCATAAGGAAACCGTTCGCGCTGCGGTGCTGAATTTTGCCCAGGCCCGTTTATCGCCTCCCACCTTTGAGCAGATCCTTGGCGAAGCCGCCTGCGCCTTGCCCGAAGATTATTTTGACGGTGTCCTGGCGGAATACCAGCTGCGCCGGGACACTCTGGTCAAGCGCTTACAGGCGATGCCGGGCGTGATATGCCCTGAACCGAAGGGGGCGTTTTATGTTATGGCTAAACTGCCGGTAAAGAGCAGCGAGGATTTCTGCCATTGGCTTTTATCTTCCTTTGCTCATGAAGGCGCCACGGTTATGATGGCACCCGCTTCCGGGTTCTACGCGAGCAAGGGACTGGGGGTTGATGAAGTGCGCATGGCTTATGTATTGAATGTGGCGGATATTAATCTGGCAATGGATTGCCTGGAAGCGGCGTTGAAAGTATATCCCGATTTAAAATAAAATTTGACGATGGCGACAGCTGAAATAGCCCGCTGTGGCTGGCCCGGAGCGGACCCTATGATGATTGATTATCATGACCGGGAATGGGGTGTGCCGCTGCATGATGATCAGAAGTTGTTTGAATATATGGTGCTGGACGCTTTTCAGGCCGGCCTGAGCTGGAAAACGATCCTGCACCGGAGGGAAGGCTTCCGGAAAGCCTTTGCCCGTTTTGATCCGCAAAAGGTTGCCCGGTTCCCGGACAAGAAAATTGAAATGCTCATGCAGGATACCGGCATTATCCGCAACCGCCTCAAAATCCAGGCAACCGTAAGCAACGCCCGCCTGTTTTTAGACGTTCAAAAGGAATTTGGCAGCTTTGACCGGTATATCTGGCAGTTTACAGAAGGAAAAACCATTCAGAACCACCGTAAGCAGAATGAACCGCCGGTAGCCACCAGCCCCCAGTCGGACAAGATGAGCAAGGATCTGAAAGAAAGAGGCTTCCGCTTCGTGGGGAGCACCATCTGCTATGCTTTTATGCAGGCCGCCGGCATGGTTAATGATCATCATAGCGGCTGTTTCAGGTATCATGAATTATTGTAAAACTATGGAAAATAGCCGGAACCGTGTCTATATAAAATAAAAGCGGATGCAGCTGCCGGAACCACTTTGTTCGTGTTAATTTATCGTTACATAACATATTATTCTTCAATACTTTCAATAAAATCCTCGTATTATTGCAGCTAAGGAAGATTACCATGAAAAAGACTTTTTTCCTCTTATCCATGCTGGCCGGCATAAGCTTTTTTTATGCCTGCGGCAATGGTCCAGGTTCCGGGCAGCCTAAGGAAACTACCTCTTCAGGACATATCAGGATCGCGATTGATGAGAGCCTGCGTCCGGTAATGGCTCAGCAGCTGGCTGTTTTTGATTCTTCTTTTCCTAAAGCGGATATTAAAGAAAGCTATAAAAGTGAAACCGACTGTTTCCGGGATTTTTTTAATGACAGCGCGCGGATGATCATCGTGTCCCGCGACCTGACCAAAGAGGAACGGAAATTGTTAACGCAAAACGGTGCCCGTGTCCGGTCCATGCCTGTTGCCATGGGGGCAATAGCTCTGGTTGTCAACCCGGCCTCCCCGGACAGCCTGATGACCCTGGGCCAGGTCAAAAGCATCCTGACGAATACTTTTATCCGGAAATATAACATAGTTTTTGATAATGAAAGATCCGGAACGGTACGTTATTTGGTAGATTCATTAATCCCCGGACAAAAATTGCCGTCTAACGTATACGCGTTAAATGGCAATGATTCGGTGTTGAATTATGTGGCGGCCCACCCGAACGCCATTGGTGTTTTGGGAGCGTTGAATATATACAGCAATGTGGATACCGGTGCCGGAACATTTAGGCCGGGCGTCAAGGTGGTGGCGCTGAAAAATGATTCAACCAATGATTTTTATCAGCCTTACCAGGCATATATTGCTTTACGGCTGTACCCGATGCTGCGACCTGTATATTTTATCAGTCATGACTCCTGGCAGGGCTTAGCTACGGGGTTTGCTAATTTTTTAAGCGGTCAGCGTGGTCAGCTGATCTTTAAACACGCCTGGATGGCGCCATTGTGTGTGCCTTTAAATGTACGGGAAGTGAACATAAAGCCATAAATAATTTAAAACCATTAAATAATAAGGAACGATAAAGCACCTTTACATTACAAAAATTGCAGACAAAATGAAAAAAATCCTGTTAGCAGCAACCGCATTTTCGTTAATTACCGGGGAGGCGTTTGCGCAGAATTTGGAAAAAGGGATTCAGTATTATAACTATGAACGTTATCAGAGTGCCCAAAAAGAATTGCAGCCTTTAGCGGCGTCCAACCCCGAAGCTAATTATTATCTGGGATTGGCGCAGATCGGCCAGGAAGATTATACGGGAGCAAAGACCACATTCGGTAAGGATTTGAGCAACTTTTACAATGAGGCGGGTATGGCCAGGGTTTATTTTATCCAGAACCAGCCTGAAGAAGCAAAAAAGTTGTTGAATGATATAGTGGATCATGCCCGGAAGAAAGACTGGGAAAGATATAAGGTAGCTGCCGATGCCATTACTTATACAAAAGGCGGCGATATTCAAAACGCTTTGACCTGGTATCAAAAAGCTATGGAAAAAGAAGATAATAATGCCATGATCCTGATCGGCCTGGGCGACGCTTATTTAAAAATGCAGTCCGGTGGCGGGGAGTCCATGGATAATTATGAGGCGGCCGTAAAGGTAGGCACGCACAATTCATTGGCTTATTCCCGGATTGGTTATCTGTGGTATGCCGCGCAGAACTATAAGTTGGCTTTGGAAAGCTATAATAAAGCCAAAGAGGCTGATACCGCGAATCCAATCCCCTATCGCGATCTCGCAAATGCCTACCAGCGTGCCGGAAATTTTGAGAACGCCTTGAAAAATGATGAGCTGTACCTGAAGAAATCTGATAAAAGCATCAACGACCAGATCCAATATGCCAATATCCTTTTCCTGGCCAAGAAATACCCTGAAGCTCAGGCCAAGATGGAAGAGCTGATCGCTAACGGCCACGAGCGGCCATACATGTACCGTATTATCGGGTACAGCGCTTATGAAACCAAAGATTATCCGAAAGCCTATCAGAATATGCAGATTTTCTTTAAGAAAGAGCAGGACACTGCGCAATTAATTCCTCAGGATTATTTGTATATGGGTAAAATTTACTCCGCTTTGGCCGCTCAGGATTCTCTGAGGCAACAGGTTTATGCCGACAGTGCTGAAAGAGCTTATTTGCATGCCGTAGCAATGGATACTACGCAGAACAAAAGCAAAATCTATCATGACATTGCGGACGGCTACAAAGACGCTAAGCTTTACGGTAAGGCCGGCGAATGGTACGGTAAGGTTGTCGCGGCAGACAACAATGCCCCCGCTTTGGATTATTATTACTGGGGCTTTTGGAGCTATTACGGTAAGGACTATGACGTAGCGGAAAAAGCGTTCACGGCTATGAAAACCAAGTATCCTAAAGAGGGTTCCGCCCTGTACTGGCTGGCGCGTGTAGAGGCTGCTAAAGACAGTAAAGCGGAAACCGGCTTAGCCGTACAGCCTTATAAGGATTGGCTGGCTTTTGAAGCGGAGGGCTATGCCAAGGAAGATCAGCAGCTAATGTATGCCTACCAGTATCTGGCTTATTATTATTACAATCAGAAGAACCAGACCGAGTGTTTGAAATGGACAAATAAGATCCTGGAAAAAGATCCGACCAACAAATTTGCCCAGTCGTTAAAAGATTATTTTACCTCCCTGAAGAAAACCGCTCAAAAAGCGGACACGACGAAAGGGTAAGCCAATAAAATAATTATTAAAAAGCCTTCAACGATAAAGTTGAAGGCTTTTTAATGGCATTACACGGTGCGGAAACCAAACGACGTGGCCGGCAAACGAGGGTAGAATTCAACCCCAATGACCTCCGGAATTGACCGGCCAATAATTGGACGTTCCGGCTGCTATCGATAATGGCCTTTGTAAAGGCTGGAATATGATGCGGCAGATCCTTTCACAGTTACGTCGAAATGATATATTCATGAAAGTTTTGTATAGTGATAAATTGTGTTATCACTATACAAATTTTACAGTATTTTTGCAGTATAAACCAATCATTACCCTATTCTTAGTTAACCTAATGCTCCTTACATGAGTAGATTTTTCCTTGTCTTCATGTCTTTATGCTGGTTGCCTGTCAACTTTTCTTACGGAAATCCATTCCAGAATGGGGTTCCGGGAATAAAACCCGCCGGTCTGCAGAAGGGCAGCTTTCATATAGATATAAGCGGTGGCCTTACCCTGCCCTTTTCAGATGTTGATCATTTAAGGCCTGAACCGGCCTTTGACGTCATGGGCGGTTATAATTTCTCTTATGGCTTGAGCGTGCAGGCTTCCCTAACCAAAGGGTGGATGAATGCCGGAGAAAAAAATGAAGAAGACCGTTATTTTCTGAATAACTATTGGTCAGAAAATTTCATTATCCGTTTTAATCCTATGGCAATTTGGCGTCCACAGGTAAATTCGGCGCCCAACTTTTATCTGGGGACAGGCATTGCCCTTGTACAAAGCTATACCACGGCCCAATACAGACCGGGTAAGGCGGGCGGATATAAAGGTAATTATGACGGAAATGACCTATTCATACCGGCCGAAGCGGGTATAAATATTCCTGTCGCGGAAATAAATAATCGATCTGATAGGCCCTATAGCCAGTTCCTGGACTTAAATATTAATTACCGCTATTATTTTGGCTTTACGGATAGTATGGATGGTTATTCCCCCCTGGCCAGGTATAATAAACATAATGATAGCTTCAGTATTTTTTCAGTAGGGCTTTCCTATGTTTTTTAATCATTACCATATTCTCGGGTTAGCGGGAAAAGTAAACAGGTTGTTTAACAACTACGGGCATTCTAAAAGAGTGCCCGTAGTTGCTATTGAATTTTCGCAAAGGCCGCTAATTTTTCGAGGAGCGCGGAAGAACCGGGAATTAAAGGCAGCCGTAAATGATTTTGGCAAATTTCTTTTTGGGCCAATATGGCTTTGATTCCTGTAGGATTGCCTTCGGTAAATAATAAATGGATGCCCTCCAGCATTTGGTAATGAAGAGACCGGGCTTCGTCAAAGTGACCATTGGCCGCCAGGCGGACCATTTCCGAAAAGGTAGAAGGAAAACAGTTTCCGGCCACCGAGATCACGCCCCGGAACCCCAGGGCCATTTGCGGCAGTATCAGGTCATCATCACCGCTCAGCACGGAAAAGCCTTCAGGAGCGCCCTTTACCAGTTCCATGCATTGTTTCATGTTGCCGCTGGCTTCTTTTACGGCGGTAATATTGGCAAAGTCATTTGCCAGTCGCAGCGTGGTTGCGGCTTCCATATTGGTCGCCGTTCTTCCCGGAACATTATACAGGATGATCTCGGTGGCAGTGCTTTCGGCGATCGCCTTAAAATGCTGATAAATAGCTTCCTGGTTGGGCTTATTGTAATAGGGCACAACGCTTAAAATACCTGCCAGCTCTTCCTGGGGGTATTTTTTTATGGTCCCGGTTACTTTTCCGGTATTGTTCCCGCCAATACCGGCCACAACGGGTAGCCGGCGGTTGTTCTGACGGAGAATGAAGTTGAGCACTTCCAGCTTTTCTTCTTCAGAAAGGGTTGGTGTTTCGGCCGTTGTGCCTAAGGCTACTAAAAATTCCACACCGCCGGCAATTACGGATTCTACCAATTGCCCTAAAGCCAGATAATCGACTGACAGATCTTCTTTAAATGGTGTAATGAGCGCTACACCTGTTCCCTGAAACATATATTGCTGGTGCTTTATATTATCTTGATTAAATTATTCCGTAACTTCTTCGTAGAAGCCCATCTTTGAAAACTTTTCAATGCGTTGTTCCACGCGCTTTTCGGGCTTGAGCTTACTTAATTCCTTGACCGTCTTCAAGATATACTCCTTAATGGTCGCGGCCATGGCCGCCGGGTCGGTGTGCGCACCGCCAAGGGGCTCCTGGAGCACGTCATCTACCAGTCCAAGGTCGGACATGTCCTGGGAGGTCAGCTTTAATTGTTCCGCCGCCTGGACCTTGTAATCCCAGCTACGCCAGAGAATGGAGGAGCAGCTTTCGGGCGAGATAACGGAATACCAGGTATTTTCCAGCATCACGACCTTATCACCGATGCCGATGCCTAATGCCCCGCCGCTGGCGCCTTCGCCAATGATGATGCAAATAACCGGTACGGTAAGGTTGACCATTTCAAATAAGTTGCGGGCGATGGCTTCTCCCTGGCCTCTTTCTTCGGCCTCCAGGCCGGGATAAGCGCCGGGCGTATCAATAAACGTGATGACCGGACGGTTGAATTTTTCTGCCAGCTTCATCAGGCGGAGCGCTTTGCGATAGCCTTCAGGGTTGGCCATACCAAAATTGCGGAGTTGACGCATTTTGGTGTTGTTGCCCTTTTGATGACCGATGATCATCATCGGCTGGCCGTTCACTTCCGCCAGCCCGCCAACGATGGCTTTGTCGTCATTGACGTTCCGGTCTCCGAATAATTCCGTAAAACTATCACAAATAGCTTCAATATAATCGTTGGTGTAAGGACGCTCGGGATGACGGCTGAGCTGCACTCTTTGCCAGGGGGTCAGGTTTTTGTAAATATGTTCGCGTGTATTTTTAATAGAGGCTTCCAGCTCGCGTACGGAGGCGGACATGTCCACATGATTCTTCTCGGCTATGGCGACGATTTTATCCAATTGGGCGATTAAATCCTCTAAAGGCTTTTCGAAATCTAAATACTGCATAATAATATTTGGTAATTATATACTTTTCTACACTAAAAAACATTTTGTGTGTAAAAATGTTTTACATTTGCGTTATAAATTAAGGATAGTATGATAAATTTAGACTTTAATTCAATAATAGAACTGATAAATACTTTTCCAAATGAACAAATTTGCATAGAACATTTAGAACAATTACGATGGAATGGGATAGTTGTTTCTCCGTTTGATCCTACTTCTAAAGTTTACAAATGTGCTGGGAATAAATATCGGTGTAAAAATACGAAAAAATATTTCAATGTGCGTACTGGCACTTTATTTGATAATACGAAAGTAAAGCTACAAACTTGGTTTTTAGCCATATATTTGATTACGGCACACAAAAAAGGCATTTCATCATTACAATTAAGTAGAGATTTAAATGTAACACAGAAAACTGCATGGTTCATGTTACAGCGCATCCGAAATTGTTTTGGACTAAAAGATGAATCAAAACTTGATAATGAAATAGAGATAGATGAAACGTTCGTTGGTGGAAAGAATAAAAACAGGCATGCAAATAAAAAAATAGAAAGTTCACAAGGTCGTAGTGTAAAAGATAAAACACCTGTTCTTGGAATGATAGAACGAAAGGGTAAAGTAATTGCAAAAATAGTAGAGAATACTAAAGGAGAAACATTAACCCCAGAGATAATAAATTCTGTTAAAGAAAATGCCAAAGTTTATACCGATGAATGGATAGGGTATAACTCTCTTCAAAAAATTTATGACCATACATTTGTGAAACATAATCAAGGGGAGTATGTAAATGGCAACATTCACACAAATTCTATAGAAAATTTTTGGTCATTACTTAAAAGGGGTATCATTGGCATTTATCATTTTACTTCAAAAAAACATCTGCAAAAATATGTCGATGAGTTCGTTTTCAGATTCAATAGTAGGACTGAAACAGAATGTGTCCGATTCAATTTATTACTTGCAAATTCAAATAAGAAATTAACTTATAAAACGCTAATTCAAAAATGAGCAAATTCAATAGCATGACCGTACAAGATAAAATAATATCTCTTACGGAAATTAACGAAAATGATTATATATGCCTTACCGACATGGTAAGAGATGAGCAAGGTAATGACCATATAAGAAATTGGATGAGAAATAGGAACACTATTGAATTTCTTGGAATATGGGAACACCTTTATAACCCCAATTTTAAAGGTGTCGAATTCGACACCTTTAGAAAAGAGGCAGGATTAAACTCTTTTAATATGACTCCGAAAAAGTGGATAGAGGCCACTAATGCAATAGGAATAGTATCTAAAAGCGGAAAGAATGGGGGGACGTATGCACATAAAGATATTGCATTTGAATTTGGGGCCTGGATAAGTCCCATTTTTAAGCTTTACTTAATAAAGGAATACCAAAGGCTTAAAGATGTTGAAAGTAATGTGTATGGCATAGAATGGAATGTTAAGCGAATATTGAGTAAGGCTAACTATCATATTCACACGAACGCGGTAAAATCGCATATAATCCCCAAAGCAGGGTATGCACAAGCTAAGGAATGGCTTGCGTATGCGGACGAAGCCGACCTACTAAACATTGTATTATTTGGATGCACAGCAAGAGATTGGCGGTTATCAAATCCACAAAGAGCATTAAATGGTGAAAATATTAGGGATATGGCAAGTATAAACGAATTGGCTATATTGTCAAATATTGAAAACCTAAACTCTGTCCTTATAAAAAATGGGTTGGGAAAAAAAGATAGATTCAAAATATTAAAAGAAACTGTTAGAGATCAGAAAAAAATATTAGATGATATAGATATGCTCAAATCAATCAAAAAGATATCAAACACAACTTATATAGATGCCCCGAAAATAGAAGGACATACCCCCTTATCTGATTTCAACAAAAAAATAAAGACTGCTTTAAATTATAATCCTAAAGAAAATAAAACAAAATAATTACTTTTGCCACTATCATTAAAAATACGATATGCCTATGAATGAATAAAAGATAAAGTATTACCCCAAAATCTGCTCTCCAAATTACCACATTAAAGTGTAGCAGGCTCAATACAGTTTTAGGATGTGATACGCCGATTGGCGTAGCTGTACCTTTTGTATTGAGCGGCTGTGGTAAGCCTGGAGAGCAAAGGAGTTTCGGCTACGCTTTTTTTTGTTTTCTAAAATAACCACAAATGAAAAAAACAATCGGTATCTTAATTGCGTTTTTATTGTTCGCATCATGTAATCAAAACAATACACCACAGCCAAATAATAATTCAGGTAATAACAATGGTGGAAATGGAAATGGGAATGGAAATTCAGTCGCTTCTGCACATTGGATTCCTAATTGGCAAAATGACACTTTAGTTGGTTCCGGAAGCAATCCCAATGCCACAGATCCATATGATAATATGGATGTTATTTACACAATAAAGAAAGGAGATACATCCATAATTCAATATCATGGGTCGAAATATTATATTTGGGCGCAATGTCCCTATACGACACCTAATAATTATCCTAATTGGTTTGAGGATAATTCAAAAAGTTATGTATGGATATATATTGGTGTCCATCCTTTTGATATGTCAAGTACAATTACCGGGAGTGCATTGTGTGGCGTTACACCACCTAAATATTATAATGAAGAG
Organism: Edaphocola sp.; assembly: GCA_035708205.1. Lineage (GTDB taxonomy): Bacteria > Bacteroidota > Bacteroidia > Chitinophagales > Chitinophagaceae > DASSSY01. The sequence goes on along the minus strand of DASSSY010000004.1, from coordinate 89,567 downwards.
TATAACACATGGCATACACAAGATTTCGTCATAATGATAAATCCACTTAAGCCGCCATTTCCCGAATGGGTCTATATGGGCTTTTATACATCAGCAAATAAATGGTGGTTGCCTCATTAGTAATAACATCGTATATATCATAATAAAAAACGAGAATTTATTTAATTCTCGTTTTTTTGTGTAAATATGTATGTAGTTACCTAATATTTTATAGTATTTGGCTATACGGCAAAGGTACGGTATCGGCGCAAATCAATAAAAATGGAGTTTAAAACGAATTTTTCCACATCATGCTTTCTACCGGGCGAATAGTTCTTTCGGTATATTTCGCGTTTTTCTTGGTGTTGTATTTGTTTTCCACTTCGCCTAGGACCGGAAAATAAATCAGCTGGCCAACAGGCATACCGGCATACACCCGGACAGGATGCACGCAGGAGATTTCCAAAGTCCAGGTATTGCAAAAGCCAACATCACCCTTGCCGGCGGTGGCGTGGATATTGATGCCTAAACGGCCGGTGGAGGATTTGCCTTCCAGGAATGGTACATGCTTGTGGGTTTCCGTGTATTCTTCCGTTACCCCTAAATAAAGAATGCCCGGCTGCAACACATAGCCTTCTCCGGGAATGTCAAAATGCCTGATCTCATTGTGCTTTTTAGCATCCAGCATCTGATCGGTATAGGTGGCCAAATGCGGCCCCAGATGAACATCATATGAATTGCTGCCCAAATATTTGCGGTCGAAAGGCTCAATAACAATATTCCCTGCTTCAATTTCCTGAAGAATGGTAAGATCGGATAAAATCATGGATGCTATAACTTATAGTGCGCGCAATAATAAAGCGAAATTAGGGAATTATCCTGATAAGGGTGGAAAGTTTAAAGAGGGTATATCTTCAATTAAGCCGATCTTTAGCCTGGTTTTCTGATGCGGGGAATCAGCCTGTTCAATTTACCTGTATGCCTCGTTTACCCAGGTGTTCGTGTCACATTCGCCATTTCCGTTCCGAAATATGCTTACTGGTACAAAAGTGATGCCGGTCACCGCGGCTACGGCGAAATGATAAGCTATCAATGCCGAGGCATTATTGATCAGGCTTTCCTCTTCCAATATGGTTACAGTTTTATGCGGCAAGCCTGATCCTCAATGAGGATGGTCTGTGATATAGGTAAATCAATGAATTATATGGGTATGTGAATAATTAAGGAAATGATTATTTCCCGAAATTGAAAGACTTTTTCCCGATTTAAAAAGGCCTCCCTTCAGGTCTGGTTTACCTTTGCCGCTAATTTAGCTTTTATTTAAATCATGAGACGCCTTTATATCGGTCTTATTTTATTACTCTTCCCTGCTTTTAGTCTATATGCTCAATCAGTATTGGAACTGGATGTCAGGAACAGTAATCATGAGCCGGTTGGCTTTGCCTTAGTGCAGGTGCATGAGTTAAATACCGGCGGGTTGACGGATTCGGCAGGCCATATTTCCATTCCTGTTCCTCCGGGGAAAAGTTATCGTTTGTCCGTTTCCTGTACCGGTTACATTCCGCTTGAAACCGTGATCGCATCTTCATCCGCAAAGGTGCATCGATCTTTTATTTTAAAGAATAATCCTTCCGAGCTTAAAATGGTGCGGATCACAGGCGAAACGCATGGCGCCGCTTTAAAAAAGAACGCCATTAAGGCGGAGGTCATTAATACCTTGGAAGCTAAAGAACAACCTTCTACCCTGATTGAGCTGATGAACCGCTCTTCGGGAATCCGCATCCGGCAGGCCGGGGCCCTGGGGTCGAACAGCGATGTATCGCTTAATGGTTTTCAGGATCGTTCTATACGGTATTTCAAGGATGGCTTGCCTTTAAACTATTTGGGCGCCGGCTTCTCAATGTCCCTGATCCCGGTTAACATGTTGGACCATGTGGAAGTTTATAAGGGCGTTTTGCCCGCCTATTTGGGCGCGGATGCTTTGGGCGGCGCTATCAACCTGGTGACCCGTAAAGAGAAAAGCAATTTTGTCGATATTTCCTATGAATTGGGCTCTTTTAATACACACCGCGTTTCTTTGAATGCCGCTTATTACAGCCCGGACAAAAAATATTTTATCGGGGTCAATGGGTTTTACAATTATTCTGACGGCGATTACACGGTAGATGTGCAGTTTCCGGACGAACAGACCGGCGTGCTGAGAGATATTACGACAAAGCTTTACCACAACAGGTTTTCTAATTATTATGTCGAAGCCTATGCCGGTATCCGGGACGTCAAGTGGGCGGATGAGCTACGGCTGATGGTTTCGGGTTTTGGCTTAAACAAACAATTCCAGTTTGGCACCACGATGTTTAAGCCGTTCGGCATGACACATGGTCATCAAAGTTCAGTGATACCGGCGATTGAATACCGGAAGCGTTTTTTGGCCGGTCGGCTGGAGGTCACCGGTTTTGCCGAAGTGAATACTTTAAATGCCACTATTGTGGACACGGCGCATGGCCATTTTGACTGGTTAGGCAATTTTACTCCCAATGCCAATGAAAAGGGCGAAATTTCCAATGATGGTACTTTGTCCGACATCGGCTACCACTATTTAACTTCCCGGGGGAATATCCGCTATAATATCATGCCTGCCCAAACAGTTGATTTCAATATTGTGGCAGATAATTTTATGCGCAAGGGAACAGACGAATATGGTAAAAGATTTCCCGACGGAGAAGATTTTCTCAGCAAACCGGCATCTTACAGGAAGCTGGCCATGGCATTGGGATTGACATCCGGCTTCTTAAATAAGAAAGTACAAAATAACCTGATCTTTAAATTTTACCGGTACCGCACCGAAGCCAGAGACATGACGGTTACCGGAGCTCCGGAGCGGGTCAGCAATCAAAACCATCAATGGGGTATCGCCGAAGGCATTAAATGGCAATTTAGTCCTAAATCGCTGATCCAGTTTTCTGCGGAAACCGCTTTAAGAATGCCGGAGCAGGATGAGATTTTCGGGGATGGCAATTTCAAGCTGGCCAATTTTTACCTGAAGCCGGAAAGAAGTTTGAATTTCAATCTGGGTTATCAGACCGGCAAGTACCAGAAATATCATTTTGAAACCAATGTTTTTTACCGCCGTACGAAGAATATGATCTTGCTGATGCCCTTATATTTCCTGAATTCTCAAAGTCAAAACGTAGACAATGTACAGGGCGCGGGTTTGGACATGGATGCCAATTATTATTTAACGCCATGGCTTAAAGCCGGGGGTAATTTTACCTACCAGGATTTACGGCTTGTCCATACAGGGAATCCCTCCCGCGAAGGGGCCCGTTTGCGCAACACGCCTTATTTCTTTGCAAACTTAGGGTTGAATGCTCATTTTCAGGGATTTTTCTTCAGGCATGACAAGCTGGATGTTTATTGGTATTATTCCTTTGTCCGCCAGTTTTACCTGGATTATATCCCTAAAAACATGGAGCCGGCGGGATTTTTGGGCTTATGGGGCAATGCCGGTATTGATGCTCAGAACATTATTCCCGACCAGGACCTGCACACTATTGGTTTTACTTATTATCCGACGTCGCGGCCCTTAGCCTTCGGTTTTCAGGTAAAGAACCTGTTCAATGCCAAGGTCTATGACAATTTCAGGATACAGAATCCAGGCAGGAACTATTCTGTAAAAATCAGTTATTCACTTTTTAAAAAATAAACAAGCCATCCGATAAAAATGAACAAATTAGCAAAATTCAGCCTTGGGCTTGCCGTTTGTGGTTTATTCCTCTCCTCTTGTGAAAAAGAAAAAACGACCACGACCGATAACGGTGCCACACAGTTCCCTTATGCCATCCTGACTTACGAAAGCAATATGGCACAAACCGGATATCTGACCGCATTTTCCAAGTTTCCCAGCGGCGCGGTTTCGAATATTACCAGTAATTCTCTCCAGGTGGCTGCTGCGTTCGGCATGACCCAATATGGCAACTGGTTGTTTACACGCAGCAGCAATGCCGGCCAGGCAGGTATTCAGAAGTATGTTGTGGGCAGCGATGGTAAAATAAATGATGGCGGATTCCTGCCGAACGGTGAGATGTTCCAGGTCGTGAGCGATGATAAAGGTTATTATTGGGATCCGACACGCGGCACAATGCTGTTACAGATCTTTAACCCCACGACCATGCAGCGCACCGGCCAGATAGATTTGTCTTCCCTGGCATTACCTAATGCGCCTTATAATTCCGTTGGCCAGCATATCATTGCTTCCCGGGACGGAAAGCTTTTTGTAGGCGTGGTCCATTCCAGCGATATGGGTGCCAACAGTGGTTATGGTGATGACACGATTGTCAATTATGCCGAGCTTGCGGTTATTGATATCGCTACCGATCAATTGGAAAAAACTATTCAGTATCCCGGCCTGGGAAGCCTTGGCTGGGGTTCTTCCGGCAACCAGATGTGGACACTTGGCGATGACGGTGCCTTATATTTTTACGCGACCGGCATGAGCCTGTTACCCCCGTTATCCGTAAATAACAGCGCTATTATACGCATCAAAAAAGGCGAAACGGATTTTGACCAAAGCTGGATACTTAAAGCTAATGATTATCAGCCGCACGCTACTTTCGGAACGGCGTTGGTAAAAAGCGGCAAAATTTATGTCCAGCTACCTACAGGACCTGTTCAGGATGGCTTTACCAATCTGAATGATCCGATGTATGATTATTATGCAATAGATCTGAATACAAAGGCCGCTACAAAAATAACAGGAATGCCGCACACGCAATATGCTTATGGCAACGACCAGTGCATCCTTTCTGTTGATGGCAAAGTTTATTTGTGGATGGGCAACAGCAGTACCGGCGAGAACGGGTATTACCGGTTGAATGAAGGTAATAATTCTGCCAGCCCGGTATTCCATTTAACAGAAGGTGGAACGATTTCCGGCTTCGTAAAATTAAGTAACCAGTAACCGGTTTGATATGAAGATAACTGCGGCAAAACGATGGTTTCGATGGCATAAATGGACCAGCCTGGTCTGTACCTTATTCTTACTGATGTTGTGTACAACAGGTCTTCCGTTGATATTTCACGAAGAAATAGACAACCTGCTGGACCAGAAAGAGGCCGCAATTATTCCTCCCGGCGGGCATAAGCTCACTGCGGATTCCTTGGTGCGAATAGCCGAAGCGTTGCATCCGGGAAATTACGCCCGTTATGTTTACTGGGATGATGAACGCCCGAATACCATTACCATTGATGTGGCCGACAAGCCGGACGCACCGGTCAGCCATAGTCATTATGTGATCCTGAATGAATATACAGGAAGCCTTTTGGGCCGAGTACGGACAGATGGCTTGATGTACAATATCCTTCAACTGCATACGGATATATTTGCCGGTATTCCGGGAAAGCTGTTCCTGGGTTTGATGGGCATATTATTCCTGGTGTCTATCGTTTCAGGCGTTGTTCTGTATGGGCCGATCATGCGGAATTTTGACTTTGGCGTTGTCCGGAAGCAAAAATCCAGGCGGCTGAAATGGCTGGATACGCATAACCTTGTCGGTATTGTGGTACTGGCCTGGATGGTGGTTGTTGGTTTTACCGGGATTATCAATACGCTTTCCGATGTGGTTTTGGGACTTTGGCAGCAGGGGCAGCTAAAGGAAATGACGGCGCCCTATCAAAACCAGCCACCCTTAACCGGAAAATACAGTTCCCTGGATGCGGCAGTTGCGGTAGCAAAAAAAGCCGCTCCCGATATGAAAGTGTCTATCGTTACTTATCCGGGTACCCTTTTTTCCAGCAAACATCATTATGCCATTTTCATGCACGGTAATACCGCCCTGACGGCAAAGCTGCTGAAGCCTGTTCTTGTGGATGCCAAAACAGGCGCCTTTACCGACTCCCGGAGCATGCCCTGGTATGTTGACGCATTATTCCTTTCTGAACCCTTGCATTTCGGTGATTATGGTGGTATGGCTTTAAAGATTATCTGGGCGGTATTTGATTTCTTAACCATCGTGGTTTTAATTACCGGTCTCTACCTCTGGTTTGCCCGCAGGAAGTCAGAAAGGCAACAATGGAAGCGGTTGGAAGCCATTGAGAAAAATAAAACGAGCAATGAAAAAATCGACGCTTAAGCTTTGGGGTATTCCTTTTCTGATGGCCGTTATTCTTTTGTACGGCCTTATTTCCGCATTGGCCCGGGACGGCTTCGGCGATGTTATCGCCTGTGTGATCCTGTGCATTCCGATCCTTACGGTGATCTGTAAGTATTATTTCGGCACCATGCCCGAGCGTAGATGAACAGTTGCCTGAAATGCTTATGCGCTATATTATGGAGAGGATATTCTGAGATATGAGAAAAGGAAGGTTTCTCGCCTTCCTTTTCTCTTTAATTACAATTTGACTTTCACGACAATGACTATTTTCTAATGAACTTCTGGATGTAAGCGCCCTTGCTGTTCGTGGCCTTCAGGAAATAAAGACCCGGCACTAAGGTTCTTGTGGAAATGAATTTGGTTCCCGGGGTAATGACCTGGCGCAGTACGGTCTGGCCAACGGCATTGCTAATTTCGACCTTATCAAACCGGTTGAGATGAACCACATATAGTTTATCCTGACTGGGGTTCGGATATACGCTAATGGCATGCGGGTTTTCCGTTGGAATAATGCCGTTGGGTGCCGGGATTTCACTGGTTGTTACATTGGTATATATCGGCGGATTGATGTCAAAATAAATGGCCGCGCTGTTATTGATGACCATTCCCGGTGTGAGGTCGCTTTTCGCCTCAATCTGGTAAGTGACGAATCCCTGGTTGCCCGGTGCCTGAGCGGCATCTGGCAGGCGAATGCCGGCAAAGTCGAAGCGGAGCACTTGTTCACCGCTTGTCGTAAAGAGCTGGTAGTTGACCGGATCAGAGCTGGCTATAACGCGGAGGGTCTTAAGATTGAGATTATGAGACAAGGTGTCCAGGATGTGGATATTAAATGCCGTATCATTACCGGTATTTTCAAAATTAATGGTGTACGTAAGCACAGATCCGGCTAGGACAGGCCCTTCAGGATTCACTTGTTTGTTATTGGGGTCCCAGGAGGCCCGGATGGAGTCGATGATAATCATGGTATTGTTATTGGTATCCAGATCGCCGGACAAGGGCGTAATGGTTACCTTATTCATGACCGTATCACCGAGGTTCAGCGTACCCACAGGATTGAGCATTACTACCGGATGAACATAGCTGGTATTATTCAGGGCACTGTAATCCCATGTAACAGTGTTTCCGGAAACGGAAGTCGGTGTCGGGTAAGCGCTGGCATAAGAATATTTGGGCGATATCTTAAGGGTTATGGTCCCGGGCGTTGCATCACAGGCGTCATTACCGGCTGCTATATATATGTATGAATTGGAAACTGGACGGAAGAAGCCGCTGCCGCTGACAAATAGATCAGTCCAGGTGTAGTTAGGGTCGCAATCAAACGCGAATTGAAACGGATTGCCATTTGTATAATAGAGCGTATCAAAACGGAAAGTGATGGGGCTACCGGGACAAGCGGTTATCATACCTGTAGGCGGTGTCAGAACACTTAAAGAAAATTCAGAAGACAGGTTGGCCGCTTCGGGGCGGAAATAAATATAACCATTGGTCTGGAAGGTATCGACAGGTGTGCCGTTTTCCTTTAATACCAGATCAAACGGCGTAGTTACCACCGGTTCTGTCATCGGATCATACACGCAGTTGTTGTCCGCCCGTTTATAACCTCTCCCTACTATCGTACTGCAGAACGAGTGTAAGGTTTGCGTCACGGTATCAATGGGCGTCATGCTATTCATTAATACGGCGGCAACAGTATAATTGCCCGGAATTGCATAGACATGATTTGTCCAGAAATAGCCGAACGAATTGCCCGAAACATTTATGGTGGAATCGCCGTCTCCCCAATAAAGATTTAAGGTCATCCCGGGTGAATAGTTGCTGACATATACATTCCCGTTGATTGCTGATATGGGCAGGTTGACAAAGGCACAGGAATCGCTAAGCGATAAGCTGCCTATACTGGCCGTAGATTGGGCATATCCGGAACCCTGGACTGCCAGGGCCAACAATGCGGAATAAAGTAATTTCCTGAACATGATTTTAAATTTTGAGGTTAACAATGAATTAAAGGTCAGGCCTAAGACGCCTTACTTTGAGACAAAGCAACTCCTCAAATACCCTTAGCGTGTCCAGAAATTTTTTTTTGGACACTAAGGAGCAGTGCCAGGATGTTCAACAGCCTGGTGTTAAAAATACACTTATCCCGGAGCCGATATCACCTTTCCAGGTCTCGTTCTGGTAGCGACGTCAACTTAAATTCATTTCATAGTATTATCATTTAATATGATCATTTCTTTTTGCATACGTATAGTGGATCGTTTTCCTGGAGACAGTATCGATTAATCAGGCACAGGCCTAGTTCATCCTGGAAATTTGTCAACCACACCCTGAAGCCTGCCTCTTCTAATCTAACCGGGTAGTCTGCACCATAAGCCCGGACATGGTCATATTGCCCGAAACGTTCTTTTCGGATCTTCGGGTCGGTTATCGACGGGTCTTCATCTGTATATTTTCTCTTCAGGCTGATAGGCGTTTGTAAAATTGCCCAGCCACCGGGCCGTAATACCCTGAAAATTTCTTTCATACACCTCTTGTCATCCTGAACATGCTCCAATACATGGTTGCATAATACGATATCGAAGCTGTTATCTTTGAAAGGTATTTCATGCAGATCCATTTTGAAATCCGCAATGGGCGATTCCAAATCACCTGTAATGTAATTCAAATGCTTAAGCTTCTTAAATCGCTTTAAGAAGCATTGTTCCGGGGCAACATGCAACATGGCTTGCGGGATACGCGGGTCGAACAATTCCGTATGTTTCTTTAAATATAACCAAAGCAACCGATGACGTTCAAGGGACATACTGCCCGGTGCCAGGGCATTTTTTCGCTGGTGATCTCCATATCCGTAAGGTAGGAGGGTCCTGTAGGTTCGTTGGTCAATAGGGTCTTCAAATTGATGCCCCCGGTAATACCAGCTCAGAAACGGACTAACTATATAACTTGCTCTTATAAGCCATGGTCTGGGAATATTGTTTAAAACTAAACGTAGCATTGATTTTATCATATTGTCTCTCTTAAAGAATAGTTTGATTAAAGAGACAAGCTGATACCTGAAAAGCCCTTATGCAAGGAAATAATTTTTTCGCATAAGGGCTTTTCAACAGGATAACGTTGAAAAATTATTTAAAATATAAGGCTACAGGCTGTTTTGATACTTATTTCCTGAATATTCCCATACCATTGTATTGAACGGCCACCTGGAAGTAATTGTTGACCGCTCCTAAAACTTCAAAGTCCACGTAATAAGAAGAGACAAAGTCTTCCCAAGCGGCATATTCATGATTGGGTACATTGAATTCATCGAAGAAAATAATATCGCCCTTGTTCAGGTAAGGGGCTATGGACGTCAGCACAAAAAGAGTGGAAGAAAACAGATCTGCGTCCATGTGAATGACCTTTCTCAGTGTGGCGCCAGCCTCTGGTAAGGTATAATTTGTTTGCAAGAAATTCCAGAACGTGTGCTGGAACAGCCCCTTGATAAATTGACCACGGCTATCTTTTAATTCCGGCTCTTCGGCATTAAGATCGCCTTTTCTCAATAAAAACCAGTTTTCCGGTAATCCTTCAAAAGTATCAAAACCAAAAAATCTTGAAGCGGGATGCGTATTGTGTTCCAGCCACCAGCGGAAAGAAATGCCCCCGCAAACCCCGAATTCCAGGTAATGTATCTGCTCTTCCGCCAACCGTTTGGTGTCAATAACATGCTGATAGAGTTTTTCCCGGTCTGAATATTTTCTTGCGCCCCGGTAAAAGTCATTAAAGGAAAAGCCGGAATGATATTTTTTTATCCATTTGGAAATGCCGATGGTGTTGACCAAAAATTTTAACGGGCGATAAAGGAACGCCAATAACAAGGGTAGTCGGCTGAATAATACGAAGTCTTTTAATAAAGCCACCAGTTTGAATTTCATGGAACGCAGAAATCGTTAAAATTTATGGAAAACAAATCCTGTTTTCAAAAGTAAAGAAGACAAATCAATTATTCAAATCTATTATGACAAATCAAAAAGTCAAAAACCCTTACTGACCGGAAAATATTTTTCGAAATATTTCAAAATATAAATTTCCTCCGGTGGTTGGTTTGCATTTCCTAAAAAAAGAACAATCTTTGTTGTAAATTAATGAGTGGCCGGCATACAAATATAGAAGTATTATTTCGCACGCATTTTGAAGCGCTGCATCGTTATGCCTTTTCCATCTTAAAGGACGCGGATGCCGCTAAGGACATGGTGCAGGCCGTGTTTTTGAAATTGCTGGAGAAACAAGAGCTTATAGCGTTCGCTCAATCGGCGAGGTCTTACCTGTTTAAAAGTGTGTATCACGAATGCCTCAACCAGCTTAAGAAAGAAAAATCGCTGGTGGACAGGCATGAAGCATATGCTTATGTCCAGGGTAACGAACAGGCGCCAGACGCCGCGGCAACGGCTGCGGACATTAAAGAAAGAATAGACCGCGTATTAGCTCAGCTGCCCCCGCAATGCCGGACGGTTTTTGTCAAGAGCCGTGCGGAGCAGAAGAAATATGTGGAAATTGCCGCCGAGCTGGACATTTCGGTCAAAACGGTAGAAGCCCATATGAGCAAGGCTTTAAAGCTCGTCAGGGCCACACTAAGGGTTTTTATTATCATTGTTTGTCTCATCATAGAATGGAAGTATAGGCCATGGTAGATTTTGAACTGATCATCAAATACTTTTCGGGAAGAGCCCGTCCTGAAGAAGCCGAACAGGCAGAAGACTTTGCGCGGTCTTCGCCTGAACGACAGGCATATTTCCAATCCTTATACCAATCCTGGCTGGCAGCTGGCGATGATATTTATGAGCAGCCAGATATTCAAAAAGAATGGGAACGCTTTTATGCCACAGGACAAACCGGTAATACAAAAAAAATTGCTTGGCGCATCCCGGCCATCGCCGCATCTATAGCAATTATCCTTGGGCTTGCCGGTTACTATCTGTGGTTCAATCCATATCAGAGAATGATTGTTATCAAAGCTTCACAGGCCATGAATCTATCATTGACGGATCAAACTCAGGTAACCCTGGAGCCGGGAGCGGAATTACGATATCCCAAAACATTTGAGGGCGCTGAAAGAGTAGTTACCCTTAAGGGAAATGCCGGGTTCAGCGTAAGGCATAATCCGCAACAACCCTTTATTGTTCGCTTATCCCATGATTTGAATATCCGGGTAACGGGAACGGAATTTTCCGTGGAAGAAACCGCGCCGGATAAGGTTTCGGTGGACCTTAAAAAAGGCAGCGTTTTGTTTTATAATAAGGCGGATACACTGCCTGTCGCCGCAGGGCAAACCGGGTTGTATCTTTTGACGGAAAATAAATTTGTGTTGGTTGCCGATACGCCAAAAACCGGCAGCTTTCAATTTGACGGCCAGCCCTTGTCTGAAGTGGCGGCGCAACTGGGTCATTATTTCGGGGTCCGTTTTCATTTTCAAAACCCGGGCATCGCCCATTGCCGTTTCAGCGGGGGTATGAACAATAAAAATATCCGGCAACTGGTAGGAATAATTGCCGTAACATTTAACCTAGATTATAAAATTGAAGGAAAAGACATTTATCTGGAAGGGGAAGGTTGTCCTTAAATTTTTGATGCTGAGCCTGCTGGCCCTGTGTAGCATGGTTGCCTTCCCGGTACATGCACAGGACGATCCTATGCTGTATAAGGAAATTCAGTTGAGCAAAAAATGGTATACCTTTGATGAACTGACCCATATCATTCAGCAGCAAACGGGGATTACCTTTTCTTATAATGCCTCAAAAATAACCGGTGACAGGCGTTTCCGGGTAAAAGATCAGCGCATGACCGCCATTAAATTATTGGCGGTTATTAAAAGAAAATCGGGAATTGGTTACAAAGCGATCCATCCGGGATTTATTGTTTACCAGGTTCCGGAAAATACCCCGCACAAGCACCGGAAATCACATAAAAAACAAAAAGCAAAAACAATTGTTCCCCGGAGGGCCGGACCTGTAAAACAACTTGTTATAACATCCGGACAACGGGCCGTGCCGGGAACCGGAGTTTCTTCCTCAGCGGACAGCGCTCCACAAACTATCATCGTTATCGGCGACAGTACTACGGCATCCGGTTATTATTTCGGTGGTGGCGTTGGCGGAGGCAGCATGGGGAGCATTGAAATGGTAATGCGCTATCCCGGCAAAGATGATAACGTCGTGAATCCTTATGCCAGCTTGAACCCCCCGGGTGGCGGGCATCAGCAACAGGCCAACCCCTGGAACCAGGGAGCGATCGGCGTTTTTTTCAGGAAAAATTTTTTGTTGGGTGTGGGACTTTCCGCAGATGAAACCTATTATCTCAGTCCGGCGCTTCATTTTGGATTCCGGTTCCTCTATGCGGACTTATCCTACAATGTGGGCGACTATTCCCAATTCCGGTATGGCCTTGGCGCGGAAGCGCAGATCAATGAGCATTGGGCGTTGGGAGTGGGTATCAGTACTGGCAAAAGTTTTTCAAAGTCTTACGTCTATACTACATTTGATACTGTTTTCCCGCCGCCGGATTCCTCAAATCCTACGCCGCTGCCCGTCATTACGGAAACAAACACCCCGTTGTTTGTCCAATCAAGATTGACCCGTTTTTCGTTATCTGCAATCCGGAAGATCAATAAAGACCTGAGTATTTCCGGCAGCCTTGTCATCAACAGGTTGTCCACGCAATATTTCAGCCGGGATCAGCCTTTTGATCTGAACAGTCTTGAGCCGCCGGTTATTGATGCGGATAACCGTTTCCGGACGATGAAGCCGCCTTATGTGCTGAGCCGGTCCTATAGCCCGGCAGGCGCCCGTTTGACACAATTGTGGCTAGGCTTCCGGGTGTCTGTATTTTACCGACTGAACTTTTCGGACAATTGATCTTACCGGACAATTGATCTTACCGGAAAGTTGAAAAGAGCCGCTAAGTCCGAATGAATTCCAGGGGAGAGATGTGCGGATAATATTGCAGACTCATTTCATATTATTTGGCGTAAATCTTTGATTTCGCAAATTATTGGTTTATATTTAGCAGGTAAAAATATTTACCTATGGAAATGTTCAGCCAGTTTTTTGTGACGCATTATGCCGTCATTACAATTGTTATCCTGTCAGTTTTTTTGGGTATTGAAATTATCGGGCGTGTGCCGGCTGTTCTGCATACGCCTTTGATGAGTGGGGCAAATGCCATTCATGGCGTGGTCATTATCGGCGCTATCATCATTTTGGGAACGGTAGAGGTCAATAATTATCCCGCCATCATCTTAGGATTCCTGGCGGTCATTGTGGGTACGCTGAACGTGGTCGGTGGCTTTGTGGTTACGGACAGGATGCTAGAAATGTTTAAAAAGAAAAAGAAGTAATGTCTTGCAAAAGAGTAGCCCTGGGATCAAAAATTTAAATTCAAAAAATATCATGATGATATGATGCATGCTTTATTATTATTGTCCTATCTGATTGGCTCTGTAACGTTTATTGTCGGCCTGGAAATGCTGGCGCAACCTTCAACCGCGCGAAAAGGCAACCTGGTGGCCGCGGCCGGAATGCTGGTGGCTATTCTCGGTACTGTTTTTCTTTATCGTGAAGACGGGAAAGGGCTTCACAATTTCGGCTGGATCTTCGGTGGGATATTTATCGGCGGAACGATTGGTGTGGTCAGCGCCCGGAAAGTCAAGATGACGGCCATGCCCGAGATGGTCAGCATGTTCAATGGCATGGGTGGCCTTTGTGCCGCCTTGATCGGGATCATAGAGTTTGACCATTTGAGTAAATTGCCCTTGGCAGCCGGTGTTTTGGCCAGCGGCGCCCATACCGTTATCATTGCCCCGGGCTTCCAGGAGAAGCTGGTCACCGGCTTGTTGTTGATCCTGTTGATTGAAGTGGTGATCGGCACTGTTTCCTTTACCGGGAGCATGGTGGCCTGGGGAAAATTAAACGGGAAATTCAAGGACAAAGTTTTCCCGGGCCAAAAGATGTTGAACTTTGCCGTTCTGACAGGATTATTGGTGCTGGTGGTCCTGTTCCTGATCATTTGTCCACAGCAAGCGGCTTTAAATAACGGATATATGGCTACCCTGCCGGTTTCCGGGACGGCCTTGCTGATTTTCGGGCTGATCGTTTTATTAGCGATATTATACGGTATCTTTTTTGTTTTGCCCATTGGCGGGGCCGATATGCCGGTGGTTATTTCCCTTCTAAACGCCTGTACCGGTGTGGCAGCGGGCTGCGGCGGTTTGCTGTATGACAATGCCGTGATGATCACCGGTGGCATTTTAGTAGGCTCTGCAGGAGGCATTTTAACCATTTTGATGTGTAAGGCCATGAACCGTTCACTGAAAAATGTATTGCTTGGCGCCTTTGGGGGTAACAAAGACATGCCGGGTGCTGCCGGCGAAAACGGTGGTAGCGTTCGGGAAATTTCGGTTAACGATGCGGCGATTGTCCTGGGCTATGCCCGGAATGTTATCATTGTTCCGGGCTATGGTTTGGCAGTGGCACAGGCGCAACATGCCTGTCATGAGCTGGAAAAAGCCCTGGAAGAAAAAGGCGTGCCCGTTCAGTATGGCATTCATCCCGTGGCGGGCCGTATGCCGGGGCATATGAATGTCTTGCTGGCCGAGGCGGATGTTTCTTATGATAAGCTATTGGAAATGGAATCCGCTAATAAGGCTTTTCCTAATACCAGTGTGGTGTTGATCCTCGGTGCCAATGATGTGGTCAACCCGGCGGCGCTGGAAGATCCAGGCAGCCCGATTTATGGCATGCCGGTATTGGAGGTAGAAAAAGCGGAACATGTGATTGTTAATAAGCGAAGTATGAAACCGGGCTACGCAGGCATAGAAAATTCCTTATTCTTCCGGCCGAAGACTTCCATGCTTTTCGGGGATGCTAAAAAAGCCTTACAAGAACTGGTTGCGGCAATTAAAGAGATTTGATAACGTTTCTATGCCATTGGAAATAAAAAAAGAAAGGCGTTGCAGGCCTTTTTTTAATATAGACCCATAAAATTCCTCTATTCAATTCATATCCCACCAAAGACGTGTAGCCGCGTTATCCGGCCCGTTCAGTAATGCCTTTCCTTTATCCAGCTGATCCGCGTCCGTCTGGTATTCAACTGTAGGATATGGCAGTCGTTTGATGGTGGTTCCCTGAGGTAAATCGGGATTATCGGATTGAACGACCGGATATAGTTCCGGATAGCCGCTTCTTCTTTCTTCCGCCCATGCTTCAAAACCGTCGGGAAATAAGGCCAGCCATTTTTGTGTACCGATCTGTGCCCGCTCCGTTAACTCATCTGTCGACCACTTAATGGGAACGTTGCTTACGGCCGCTGAAGGAATAGCACCCTCCACGGCTGCAGGAACAGCATCTGATTGTATATAGCTGTCAATTGCCGTCATATCCATAACGCCCCATTGCTCCATGCTCATGCGGATTCCCTTTTCATACAAATCCCGGGCAGTGCCCTCCATGTCCCATCCGTTTAAAGCACCTTCCGCTCTTAAGAAATAAGCTTCGGCACAACACATGATTTCCATGGGGCGGGTCAGGTTAGGGTTCCATCCTGAACCATCCCAAGTTTCCCAACCCGGCCCGATTTGTGAATTGGCTTTAGGTTGATTTCCGGGTTTATTCAGATCTGTAGTAGATTGCCCGTTCCTCAGCCCGGCAAATTCTTTGTTATTAATGGCGGGCTGAAAATAAATGCCGATCCTCGGATCATTATAGCCTTTTAAATAAGATAACATTGTCGCGCTCATGCTGAATTCGTTCCAGACCGCTATATGCGCTAAAGGGTTGTAATCGTTTCCTGCAAGCGTTTTCTGCATTTGCGCATTATCAGAATTGTCCTGCATCACCCCTGAAGCTACAGCTGCCTCTGCCTCTTCTTTTGCTTTTGCCGGCTCAACGTTTGAAATGCGGAGTGCCAGCCTTAGCCTTAAAGTATTGGCAAACTTAATCCAGTGCTGGATATTACCATTAAACAGTAGATCATAGCCTTCAAACACGCTTGCCCTGTCCGTATTTTTTAATATTCCGACGGCATGCTCGAGTCGTGTAAAGAAGTCGTCATATATTTTATCCATGGGATCGTATGGCGGCGCCTCCGTACCGGTTTTTCCTAATTGCAGGTAAGGAATAGGTCCCCAATAGTCGGTCATATGATGAAAGGCATAAACCCACCAGATACTGGCCAGTGCGTATTCAACCGAATTAGGATCCGTGTTTTCAAAGATAGTTAATAGCTGGGGCATCATGCCCGTGTATTGATTACGCCAGTTGTTGTCCAGCCAGTCCAAGCGGATGTTGTAACGGTCTGTTTGAAACCCTGTAGAGGTAGTGGCGTAATATTGCGCATACAGATCTGCATACAGGTTCTGATAGGTCTGATAGCTGTATGGCGAGCCTACCGACTGCGCTTTTGAAAACAAGTAAGGAATATCCTGCGCGGTAATGTCCGAAATCCTTGAATTGTCTGTATTGATGTCATCAAATTTTTTAGTGCAGGAGCTGTAAAGCATGGCCACAAGAGCTAAACAACCGATATTTAAAAAAAACTTCTTCATCTTAAACGACCTCATAAAAATTAAAAATTTACATTAAGATTCAACCCAAGGCTTCTGGAAATAGGTAATGTTCCCGATTCGACGCCCTGGGCATTCCCGGCCCCCATCGTCATGTTCGGGTCAACCGGCGCTTTCCTGTCCGGCATTCCCGGGATATTCAATAAGGCTTTTCCCCTGTATAGGAAAAACAAATTGCTGCCCACCAATGATAACTTTGCCGACCGGATATACCCGGATCTGAAATGGAACGTATACCCCAGGGCGATTTCCCTCAGCCTGAAATTAGTGGCATCATAAGCGAAGAACTGGCTATACAGCGCCCGCCCGTTGGAAACAGTCGTCCAGAATTTCTCCGCATCAATTCGGGTCGTATTTGGTGAGCCGTCTTCATACACGCCTGGCAGCACTAGTCCCCCGTTCCTGAAGGCTGTTGTATAATCCGCTACACCATAATAGGCCATATAGCCGTCCGTTCCCGAAATAAAGATACCGCCCATACTTCCTGAAATGAGAAAAGACAGGCTAAAGTCTTTATAGTGAAATTCATTCTGCCAGCCCATCAGCCAATCCGGGCTGGCATTACCGATTTTTTCGTCACTTTCGACAACGGGCAACCCGTTGGCATCAATTAAATGCCTACCCTGTGCATCTTTTGCCCATACTCCCCCGTAAATGTCGCCAAAAGAACCGCCTTTGGTCAGTTTCAGGCGCCCCACACGGTCGCTGGAATTCAGGTTGAATTCGTTCAATTCGTCAGACAGCTCTATAATTTTGTTGATATTTCTTGAAAAATTAAGCGTGGATGTCCAGCTAAAGTTATTTTTCTTGTAAGGCGTTCCGGACAGCATGATTTCAATACCTTCATTTTGAACATTTCCGGCATTTATCCAGCGGGAAGAATAGCCTGTAGTGGGGGCCATTTGTGCGTTAAACAACTGGTTCAGGGTATTCGTCCGGTATAATGACACGGAAGCCATCAGCCTGTCCTTAAAAAACGACCAGTCTGTTCCGACTTCAAAGCCCGGGGACAGTTCAGGCTTTAAATCAGGAATGGCCATGGTCGCATCCCGTGAAATAAAGCCATGACCGCCACCCGGCGCAAAGGAAAAATAAGGATTGGTGATGTATGGATTACCACCGATACCAACGACTGCGTAAGCGGCTCTCACTTTTCCGAAATTAACCCAATCCGGTAGCTTTAAGGCATCAGAGATGATAAGGTTCAGCCCGAAAGAAGGATAGGCAAAGCTATACGGTGAGGGAAGATAAGCCTGCCAGTCATTTCTAAAAGTACCGTCCAGAAACAAATAATCTCGGAAACCAACTTGTGCGGTAGCAAAGACGGACTCATAGGAAATGCCGCCCACATTATAGCTGTTTGAAACGGAAGGCGCGCTGGCGTATTTCATGTAAAATTTATTAGCGATGGTCAGGCCATTGGCGGATATGCTTTCGCTATAAGCAGTTGTGGCAGTGAAAGAAGCGCCTAGGTTATAATCTACACTGAAATTTTTAAGGAATTTGTTCTTTCCCGAAATAATCAGGTCAGCATAATGGTTAACATTCTGTCCGTTCGTCTCCGTGTATTGGCCGCCCGGATTGGGCGATAATACGGCTGTTTTATCATAAAATTTTTGAGTCGTTCGGTCACTAATCATATCCATGCCATACCTGGCCTGAATGTTCAGCCAATTGGTAAAATCATACTTTAACGATCCCATAATGGTGGCCCGCTCCCTGTGTGCGTTTACCGAAGTATTATGGATGAACCATTCGGGATTCATGTAGATGGAAGTATTCGTTGTCGGCCATGGCGCAGGCACCGGCTGGCCGTAATCGTCTAAATCTTCATAGTGATTCAGGTCCTCCCGGCTGACATCCCGGGGCATGATATAAGCATTGATAGGTGTGCCCACTTCTCCCACCCGGGGAATGTTTTTAATCATTTGATCCATATAGGTTACTTTTACATCCGCCGAAAGCTTGTTGGCAATGTTACCCGTAACCCTGGTGTTTAAAGTATGCCTCTGGAGCAGGTTGCCGGGTAGAATGCCTTGCACGGTGGCATTTGTATAAGAGGCATATCCCTGAAGATTTTCAGAGCCTCCTGAAAAGCTGACGGAATTATTCAGGGTAAGGGCGGGCTGGAAAAAATCTCGGACGTTATATGCATAGGTTGTCCCCGGCGCTCCCCAGCTGAATCCTGAATTTTCAGAGTGCAGCCCGCTGTTGCCGCGACCATAGGTATTTTGGAAGCCCATCAAGAGATAGGGGAACTGATAGCTGAACCCGCCGTTATAATTGATCCGGAGCTTACCGGCAAGGCCGCTTTTCGTCGTAATGATCAACGCTCCGTTGGAGCCGCCGCCACCGTACAAAGCGGCTGCTGCGCCTCCTTTCAGGATACTGATGCTCAGCACGTCGGCAGCGTTAATATTCATCGCGCCGTCCGCGCCGGTATAGCCGCCGTTTTCGTCGCTACTTTGTGTACCGTAAGCAGAGGCACTATACGGAATACCATCAACAACAACTAAAGGACTGTTGCTCCTGGAGATGGAACGGTTGCCCCGTAGTAATATCTTGACTGCGCTACCGGCCCCCCCGGAAGTATTGTCAATCTGAAGACCGGCCACTTTTCCGCGCAGATCAGACATGATATTTCCAGATCCGTCATGAACTTCGTTGATGTCTGCGCCGCCAATCGTCTGCACATCATAACTCAGCCTTGCCTTGTCCCGCATAATTCCCATAGCGGTGATCACCACTTCTTTCACCACATTTTCAGAAGTCATCGCCAGCGTAATTTTTAAATCATTCGTTCCTGCTTTTACCCGAATTACCTGAGGGGAAAAACCGGCGGAGGACACCAAGATGGAGTCTCCCGCATAAAACGGTAATGTGAATTTGCCATCCGCATCTGTTTGTGTCGCTTTTTTATGGCCGATCCAATGAACCGCCACGCCGGGAATCGGCTCTTTGCCTTGAGGGGCCATGACCACGCCACGCAAATATTCCTGCGCGGCCCCGGAAACCGTTTCGGCCACCACTTTAGCCGTAGTGTCTACCGTTAAGCTGTCTAAGGCTGCATTGTTCCTGATTTCCTTAGCCGCCGCAGTTTTCGGAACCGGATTTGAATCCGGAGCCATGACCTTTGATGAGGAATCCTGTTGGACCAATACCGGATCTTTTTTCAGTGTATTGGCGTTGACCCCGGGAACAGGCGTTGCCATCATATTGTCCGGTATGGCGCTTGCAGGAGGCGGCGCTTGTGCCGTATCCTGGGCCCAGGATATATTAAAATGGCTACCGGTCCAACACAGTGCCAATAATAAAACTAACCTTTTCATTAGATATATGCCTTTCAGAAAGAGGGCAATATTAAACCGGCAAATCATAAATGCCTGTAAAATTTAGAAATGTTTAGCAGGCTTATTTCAAATTTTATGATTAACAAACATTTTAATTAACAGTCAAAAATGCCATTCAAAAATCATAAGGCCCTTTGGAGAAAAAGGACCCCGGTCTTTATACGTCAACAGCCTTATAATAATATTGCACAAAGGAAATGCTAAGGCACGATTTATTTTTAATAGGCTGCCCTCCGGTGTAGGATCCCGGCTGCCAATTTATTTTCAATGCAGGGTATGTGGCCTTTTTTAATCGTCAAAACCCGGAGCGGATTGTTGGCCGTCCCGTTGCTTCGAGCCAATAACTTAACAGTTTATTGGACGTGAAAATTATGTTTTTATTTTATTTTTGTCAGTTAAACTTATAAGTTTAACTGACAAAAATATGACGTCAAGAGAACTTGCCTCTTCATTAAGGTTGATCATTTCCGCCATGCACAAAGACTTGCGCAGGCGGGCGGATTCCATCAACAGTTATTCCATGACTGAACTAGCGACCATCGGTTTCCTGAGCCTTCACGAATCCTGCCTGACCACGGAGCTTGCCGCAATGGCGAAAGTGAAGATACAGTCTATGTCTCAGATATTGAAGAAAATGGAAAATGCGGGCATTATTAAGCGTCGTCCATCCCATAAGGACAAGCGAAAAGTATATATTTCATTAACCTCACTGGGCATGAAAACGGTGGAAAAAGCCCGATACGATAAGGATGAATGGCTGAAAGCTCAAATTGAGCAGATGCTTTCTGGTCGGGAACGGTTGTTATTGGAGAAGGCTTTGCCGGTTTTACAAAAATTGGCGGATAATTAGCCCCCTCGCAAGGACATCCGGATACAAAAAGTTGTAAAATGACAAAGCCACCACCAGATGAACATTAAAAACGTCAGTACCTTCAGGGCCTTTCGCAGTGAAGATTACACCCTGTATTTTTTCGGGAAATCAATATCACAATTTGGCACATGGATGCAGCGGACGGCCGTTGTCTGGTTGGTGTACAGCATTACCCATTCTGCGTTTATGCTGGGGCTGACCATTTTTGCCGAGCAATTTCCCTCTTTTCTTTTGTCGGCATTTGGTGGTGTGGCGGCCGACAGGCACAGCCGTTTTAAAATCATCAATATTACCCAGATCGCCGCTATGGTCCAGGCGATCCTGCTGGCGGTGCTGGTCATTACAAAACATTATGTGGTATGGGAAATATTGGTCCTGAGCATTATCCTCGGCATTATCAATGCTTATGATGTTCCCGCCCGGCAATCGTTGATCAACGAGTTGGTAGAAGATAGTGCTGATTTGCCGAACGCGCTTTCCTTGAGCGCTGCCATGGCAAGCTTAGCCAAGCTTTTAGGCCCGGCGGCTGCCGGTATTATTTTGTCACAATTTGGAGCTGCCACCTGCTTTCTCGCCAATGCCGCAAGCTTTGGCGGTGTAATGTTGTCCATTGCATTGATGAAAACAGACAAAACGAAGGTGTTTAAAAAAGAAAAGAAGAATATATTGAAGGAGCTGGCGGAAGGTTTTGTTTATCTCAGACGCGAAGCTTCGCTCGGATTCGTGATCGTCATGCTGAGCATTACCGGTCTGCTTATCCTGCCCTATGATACGCTGATCCCTGTTTTTGCCAAAGTAATATTTAAAGGCGATGCGGCTACTTACGGGTATATTTCCGGTTTTATCGGTTTGGGCACCGTTGCCGGAACGGTGCTTCTGGCTTCCTTAAAGAACAGCGCGCCGATGAGGAAAATATTAGTGCTCAGTACGGCTGTGCTCAGCATCGGGCTGGTTGGCTTCTCTTATACTTCCAATTTCCCGCTGGCTATGTTCTTTGCCGTCATCACAGGCTTTGGCGGTGTGGCGCAGTTTACCACCTGCAATATTATTGTACAGTCGGAAGCCGCACCTGAAATGAGAGGACGGGCTATCAGCATTTTAATTACGGCCCTTTTCGGAATGGTGCCTTTAGGCAGCCTTTTGGTCGGCGCCGTGTCACAATGGATAGGAGCGCCCGGAACATTATTAAGTGAAGGCATAATAGGGATCATCACCACCATCGCTTTTGCCCGCATATTGAAAAAGAAAAACAGGAAGCCGGTAGCGCTTCAGGCTGGCAGATATACAGATGAAACGCTGCTGAAAGAAATATAAATACAATATTCATAATAAAAACAGTAAATGGAACAGTCAAAGAAAGCCTTATTGGTCATGGATTTTCAAAATGCGATCGTTAACAGGATTACGGATGCCGCAAGTTTATTGGTCAATACGTCCAACGCCATTAACAGGGCGCGAGAAGGAAGTATTCCGGTCATTTATGTCATTGTCGGTTTCCGCCAGGGGATGCCGGAAATTAGTAGCGCCAATAAAAGCTTTTCTGCTACCATGCAACACATGGCTAATGCCGATATGGAAGAATGGATGACCATCCATCCGGGCGTTGCACCGAAAGAAAATGATATTGTTATTACCAAACGGCGCATAAGTGCTTTTACGGGCAGCGATCTGGAGGTGGTATTGAGAGGTCTGGATATCCGCGATCTCATACTTACCGGGGTTTCTACCAGCGGCGTGGTATTATCCACTCTCCGCGAAGCGGCGGATAAGGATTACGGGCTCACGGTCATTGCGGATTGCTGCGCTGATCCGGATGAAGAGGTCCATCGGGTGCTTACGGGAAAAGTTTTTCCACGGCAGGCGGATGTTATTAAGGTAAAGGATTGGCCAAAATGACCATCCAATCATTTGGAATAATCAGGGTTTTCAGAAATTGGTTCTCGTTGTTAAAGGTTACGGTCCTTCCATTTACCCAATTCATCTCTTGTTTTCCGGGCCAATTCTTCGGCTTTGACATTGGCCTGGGTCAGGACCTCTTTAGCTTTCTGGCTAAAGGTGTCTATTTGCGGTTCCCATTTTTCTTTAGCGGCCTTAAAAGATTCGGTCGCCTCTTTTTGTAGCTGTATCCACATTTCCGTTGCTTTCTTTTTCATTGCTTCTATTTCAGGCGCATTTTTCGTTCGAAAATCCTCAATAGAGCTGCCGGCTTCGTCTTTAAACTTTTTCACTGCCTCTTCCGCCCTCTCCGAAATTTCATTTAATACTTTTTTGGCCTTGTCCAAAAATCCTTCGGCCTGTGCCCGGTCATTTGTTTCCCGTGTCATATTTACGGATTTGTTTTTACGAAGTTAAGGACTTTACATTTTGCGGCGTATATTCTTTTTTATAAAGATCATTAAAATGTTGAATGACCCGGCCCGCACTCTTTCCTGATCCGGCATTTTCTCCTAATATCCGGATAAAGGCCATCCATCGGGCCTTAAGGCCGGCCCTGTTGAAAAGCTAATAATGACGTCTTCGCCGCTTTTCCGGGCAACTATTCTTTTAGTGAAGGAATGCTCCGCGTAAGGGCATAAATTCCGGACTGAGGTTTTGTCGGATAATCGTCATATTCCGGGCGGGAACGCGTCTAGAAGTGCAGGAAAAAATACTGATTATTTCTGTTCTGAAAATAACATCCTGATAAGGCCATCCGCCAATCCGATTTTAGGAATATATATTTCCGAAATGTCTGCCCAGCGCAGGACCGAAGTGTATATTCTCAGAGCCGGAACGATAACGTCTGCCCGGTCGCGACGAAGATGGTAGAAATGCATCCGTTCCGGTGTAGAAAGATTCCTTAGTTCCTCATAATAGGTGTTAAGCAGCTCAGATGACATTAGCTTTTCTTCCTTAAGCTTGGAAAGAGACTGGATTTTATTAATGTTCCCTCCGGAGCCAATGGCTTTTAAATCGCCCAACCCTTTCGTCTGCATTTTGATAAAAGATTTCAGGCTTTTCCATTGCTTGTCTGAAACGCCGTGATTCAGCAGGCGCAGTGTGCCAATATTAAATGATTCCTTAAATGTGATTTTACCTTTTGAGAATAAAATAAGTTCCGTGCTTCCACCACCCACATCTATATAAAGATAAGACCGGGCAGGATTCATGTTGTCCGCAATGTGTGTCTGATAAATAATATCCGCCTCTTCGCTGCCCGAAATAATTTGAATATCTATTCCGGAGTCTTTTTTCAGGGCGCTTGCAATTTCAGCCCCGTTTTTAGCGTCACGCATGGCTGACGTGGCGCAGGCCCTATAGCCTGTTACCTTATATAGCTTCATCAATGACGCGTATATTTTCATCGTGTTCGTGAGCGCCCGGGTTTTGACTTCACTAATGTATCCAGATGTAAAAACCTCTGTCCCGAGCCTCAGGGGAATGCGCAGAAAGTTTAATTTGGTATAATCAATTTGTCCGCCTTGATATTGCTCTACCTGCATGATTAAAAGGCGGGTGGCATTTGAACCGATATCTATTGCTGCTAAGATCAAAATTTATATGTTTTTTGTTAATGAAAACGATATGGAGAATTATGTATGTTCAGGGATTAAATGCCGGGGATTGCTTTTTCTTTCCAGTAAATAGTCGTAAGTAGCATGTTGTGCCCGAACAATAGGCGTATTTTCGTGACGCTGAACGTATTTGTTCCGCTGGTGATTATCTAATACCCTGCCTTTTACATTTTCCATCAGCTGGATTTTTAAAATATCAATTAGCTCCTGCTTTAATTTTTTATCAAAAACAGGACATGCCGTTTCTATCCGGTGGTCTAAATTGCGTACCATCCAGTCGGCGGAAGAAATATATACTTTGGGATCCCCCTGGTCGTGAAAAACAAAAACACGTGCGTGCTCGAGATACTCATCAACGATGCTGACGGCCTTGATGGGCTTTTTAAATGACCGGTGCTGAGAAAGGGCGCAACAAATGCCCCGAACAATTAATGAGACCCGGACGCCCGCATAGGCAGCGTCGTATAGCTTATCAATCAGAAATTGGTCAACTAAACTGTTTAATTTAATGATAATTTCCGCGGGCTTATTATTTTGTGCAGCATGTATTTCCTGATCGATACGAGCGATAAAATATTTCCGCATGTCGTAAGGGGCTACCGGCAGGGTTTTTATACGGCTCAATATATTAGCGGCCTTGTCAGGATATTCAATGGCCTCAAACAGCCTGTTGATGTCTGCAAGGATTTTACGGTTAGTGGTCAGCAGGCAATGGTCACCATAATATTTTGCCGTGTCCTCGTTGAAATTGCCGGTACTGAAAAAACCGTATGCCATACTTTTATTGAAAACATTTTTTTTAATGACGCATAATTTGGCATGGATCTTACGATCCGGCTGTCCGATCACGACTTTCGCGCCTTCTTCCTCTAATAGTCGTTTCCATACAAGGTTGGCCTCTTCATCAAAGCGGGCGCGCACCTCAAGCACTACGGTTACCTTTTTCCCGTTCCTGACGGCGTTTACCAATGCATTGATGATTTTAGATTCCCGGGATAAGCGGTAACATGTGATCTTGATACTTTGGGTAAAAGGATCTATTGCCGCTTCTCTCAGCAAATCAATAATGGCATCAAAGGAGTGGTATGGAAAATGTAACAGAATGTCCTTTTGTTTGAGCACGTTCATGATCAGGCAGGGCTGTATGAGATCCGGATGATCGAATGCTTTTGGGTGTGATTTCAGATCGTCAAAGGCCGGGAAGCTCATGAAATCTTTGAAATTATGAATACGCCCCCCGGCAATGAGATTGTCTTTCTTGCTTAAGTGTAGTCGTTTCGTCAGGTATTCCAATAATCCCGGGTCAATATGGCGGTCATAAACAAACCGGGTGGCATTGCCCCTTTTCCTGTTTTTGAGCCCTTTTTCCAAAGAAGCGATCAGCCCGGCATCGATATCATTATCCAGGTCAAGCTCTGCATCCCGTGTCACCTTTACGATATATCCCAAAAAACGATCAAATTCAAAGGCTGCAAAAATATGTTTCAGATTGCCACGGATAATGTCTTCGATCAGGATCATATCCCTTGTTCCCTTGTGTGATGGCAGCGGAATAAAGCGTGGCAGGGTTTTGGTAGGGATTTCAATCAAAGCAAACCGTTGGGTTAGGATGTTATCTTTTCTTCCTAATACACAGGCCAGATATATGGAACGATCGTGTAACAAAGGCATTTGTGGAATACTTTCGATCATTAAAGGAATGATCTGTGTACGGACCTTATTTTCAAAATAATGACGAATAAAATGTTTCTGTTCCTCATTCAACTGTTTTTCGTTCTTGATAAAGATATGCTGGTCCCTGAGGTCATTTACCAGTTGAGTATAGATACGGTCAAATGAGTGTTGCTGTTTAATGACCCGTACCTGTATCATTTCCAGGATTTGTTCAGGGTTTTCTTCAAGGTGCATTTTGGCTTGTTTTTTTAATCTTACCATGCGGTTTAAGGCGGCAACCCTTACCCTGAAGAATTCATCCAGGTTATTGGAAAAAATACCTAAAAAACGAAGCCGGTCATAAAGGTGATTGTTAGGATCTCCGGCTTCCTGTAATACCCGCTCATTGAATGATAGCCAGCTTATATCCCGAATGATCTTTGTTTTCATCTTATGCTTCATAATTCCTTTCCAATTCCGGTACTCTTTATTTAATGAACCAGGCAAAGCTAAGCCGCCAATATGAAGCATACATTAATTGATAAATATGGTTTTGTTACGACGTGTGCCATTAAAAATATATCGTTTCATACTGTGGCGTCTTTGCCGGGAAAAAGAGAAAACATGAAAAAGTTGTAAAGCCGACAAATGACCGGAAAACTTGGCGACTAAAAAATATTTTTACCGTTAAGTGTGTGCCAACAGGGATTTGTTTCAACTCTAATCTTTTCCTATGCCGTTTTGCCTTGGTTTACGGGACAATGGAAAATAAAAAGAGGCCGATCTTTTTCGGATCAGCCTCTTTTTATTGCTTTATAAGGGTCAATATTCTGTGTTTTCAGCATCCCAGGTGGTCCAGTTGGCAGTCCAATCGTTTGTAGCATCGAATGCACCGATATAGTCTATGGCCTGGAACCCGTTCAATCCTTTAAAATTTGCCCCGGACCCGGCAGGAGAGCCGCTTTGTAACAGGAAGTCAGGTCGCCCCGTGTTTCCGGCAGCAGCAATAGATGAAGAGAATTTAAACGGGTCCTTCAATTTCACATTGTCTGTACTGGTTAGCAGGGTATTGTTATTGAGGTTGGCCCAGCTCTCGATGTCAAAAGAAGTATTTGATGTTTTTAAAGGTGTAGGGCAACCGGCGATAATGTTATTGGCAAACCTTAAGGTGCCGTTTAAGGCATTTGCAGAAGTAGACGCTCCTTTGGTTTCGTCAATGTATAAGCCTACCGGGAAACCCATAAGGACAGAGTTCCTGATGGAAATGGAAGAATTGCGGCGGATCTGCGCGGCATGTTGAAAATTAGCATTGATGCCGCTTGCGCTTGTACCATTGATGGGGCCTACGATCGTCATATTGGAAAATATGGCTTTGGTCTGTGGCATATGTGTTGAACCATCGCCGTCATTGTCTGATTCAAAGCCATTAGATCCGCTGACGTCTGCTATGTTTTTTGCCCGAAGTGCCACACCGAATTGTATTTGTCCGGAAAAGCCGAAATCCGTATCAAAGTCATCGTCCCAGGTGTAAGCTGCAACTAAATGGTCGCAGTGCACTGTCCCGCCAAACCATTCAAAAGCGTCGTCACCGGAGCGGTAAACCTGGACATAGCTGATGGTGGTCCCTGAACCTACGCCGCCAAAAGTAAGCCCGTTGATCTCATTATCAGGAGAAAAGGGAATACCGGCAAATTCAATACGGACATATTTTAAAGTGCCGGAATTGTCATTTGCGTTGTTTCCACCATACCAGATATAACTTTTCTCATCGGAAGCATTGGTAGGAGTAAGCCCGCCTTCGATTTTGGCCTCACCGCCATCGGGGTTAACCGGTGCTTTTCCCAAAAGGATAATACCGCCCCAGTCGCCTTCTCTTCTGGCTCCGGCTTCAACGGCTGAAGTGAAAATGATAGGCTTATCCTCAGTGCCTTCGGCATCAATCTTAGAGCCGCGTGTAATGGTCAACGTGCCTTTTGATGGTTTGTCTCCCATGATTATGGTTCCGGGCTCAATGGTCAGTGTGGCTCCTTTCGTGACATACACAAAACCTTTCAGCAGATATTTTTTATCTGCCGACCATGTCGTGTTTTTGGTAATGTCCCCTTCAACGACCACGATATTCTTGCTGTTGTCTGGTGTGGGCGCGGGCGTATTGTTTTTGTTCTTTTCACAGGAGGCGAACAGGAGCATCGCGGCGCAAAAAGATAATGCGATTTGCTTTTTCATGATTCCGATTGTTTTTGCTTTTTTAAATTGTTTCATTTTTCCTTTAATAAATTTTCTGCAAAGCTAGATTTGAAATATAATCAAAAGGTTAGGGGTATATTACACTTGTATTAAGCTTGAACGGCTTGTTCCTGTTTCAGGCCGGATAAGGTCCTGATGTTTCCTTAAAATGAGTAAGCATAATTCAGTGAAAAGCTCCTGCCCGGCCGGTAGCTTTGCCAAATCCAGTCGCCCTGCTCTTTGATGACGCCGTTCTCAAAGGAAGTGCCATTGAATTTTTGGTCATTGTTCTGGTCAAAATAAAGCGTAACCGGGTCATTCAATATGTCTTTAACATTGAGGCTAAGCGTACTTTTTTTACTTAGCGCATAGCTGATCTGAAAGTCGAGCAGGTTTTGGGGCAGTTCGTAAATGATTCCCATTTTATCCTGGCCAATGAGTGTAAGCCGCTGCCCGATACGGTTATATAGCAGGTTCATTTTTAGGCTCCCATTGCCGGAAAGGTAGGCCAGTCCGCCGTTGATGACGTAAGGAGCCTGGCCGGACAGTGGCCGGTTGCTCATTTTTTTCCCTCTTATATAAAGGCCTTGGGCATCTGCCTTTGAGTAAATATAGGCCGTGTTGAAATATAAGCTCAGGTTTTTCACAATGCTGCTGTGGGACAGAAAGCCTAAGCTTTTACGGAGCTCGATTTCAAGGCCTGCATCTGTAGCCGATTTACTGTTGAATGGCGTGATATCATAAGAACTGTTGGCACCGTATACACGATTTTCTATGGCATTTTTAAAATGTTTGTAAAACAGGGATATGGAGACGATTTCCCCCATGCCGGGAAACCATTCGTATCTTAGATCTATGTTGTTAATGCTTGTTTGCTTCAGCGCCGGGTTGCCTGTCATGGTAGCAGAGAGTTCATAGTCATAATAAGAAAGATTGGTTAGTTCCCTTAGCTCCGGGCGGGCAATGCTCCGGAAATAGCCGGCTCTCAGATTAGCATTTTCACCGGTTGCATAGGTCAGGTTCAATGATGGAAGGATGTCCAGCCATTTTTTATCTGCCACTGTTTGTGTGCCTGTGGCCACTGTTAACTGTTCCCTTTCAAGGCGGGCGCCCCAGGCAGCCCTGAATTTTTCAGTAATTCTGTTATCCATCATTACGTAGCCGCCTGTTGTGGTTACCGTTGCGGTATAGGCATCTGCCGCTCCCGTCTGATCTTCCAGGATGTAAGCGTTTTTGATTAGGGTGCCGTTGGTAAATAACTGCTCTATGGGTAATGTTCGTAACTTTCCGCCATCTGTATAATTAGGGCTTAGCGTTGCGCCCAGGTAGCGGTTCCGGAAATCACGATAACGATATTGTCCGAACACGCCTACTTTAATGGCTGATTTAAACAGGAGAGGTATGGGGATATAATAATTTACTTTTCCATTCCAGGTGGACTCATTCAGGTCGCTGAAAAGCCGGTTGTTGGCCTTCCCCAACGTGGTGATGTCCGCGATATAGGCCATATTGTCATTAAGGTTGCGGCTATAAGAAACTTTGCGCTGGTCAGGTTGATTATCCATAATCATATTGTAGGAAATCAGCCAGTCTAACTTTTGTTGCCTTTCGCCGATTTGGTGTTCACCGCTAAGGGTAGTTTTCAAAATCGATTTCTGCATAAGGTCAAAAGCATAATACTTTACCATACTGGAACTGGAATAGTTTTTTCCCTCCCGGTACAGCAACCGGTCATCAAGCAGCCGGTTGTAGAATGTTTTCAGGCTGATCTTATGTTTCCCTGAAACGTAAGCCAGGTTCAAAAGTGCGCCCAGGTTGCTGGAATAGGTATAGACATTATCATGATAATCAAAGTTATCATACTGCCGCTGCAGGTTATTTTTTATCTTTTCATCATGATTGTAGCCCAGCGCTGCAGTAATCCCTAAACGTTTATTTCCATTCAGGTAAAAAAGCCTACCCAGCGAGCCTTGCAGGCTGACGGCAGGCAAGGCGCTATGTTCATGAATGCTGTAATCATTATTTAGGGCCATTAAATAGGGCGTAGAAGCTCGTGGTTTATAAGGGTTTAATTTTCCGATTTCCTGAGGGCCGGGAAAGGTTGGCGGTAATTGCCTGTTGTTGCCTGGAAAACTTAAAAAATCGGTTTTCCCCCGAAAGCCTGATTGAAAGCTTTGGCCGGTTGAAGAAGTGTGGAAGCCGCTCCCGACAGAAATACTATTGAAATCCTGATCCGGGATGCTCTTCGTTGAAACGTTAATCAATCCGCCGGAAAAATCACCCGGAAGATCCGGTGTCGCAGATTTGTAAATAATGATATTGTCAATCATTCCGGCGGGTATGATATCAAAGGAAAAGGCTTTGCGGTTAGCTTCTGTGCTGGGCATGGAAGCGCCATCGACCAAGGCGACATTATAACGGTCATTAAGCCCGCGGACAATAATGAAGCGGTTATCCTGAACCGTAGCGCCGCTGACCCGTCTTAATACTTCTCCGGTATTGCGGTCGGGAGACCGCCTGATAAGATCTGCGGAAATTCCGTCAGATATGGCCATGGCGTTTTTTTGTATGGTATACAGCGAACTGATCCAGTCTTTACTCATGCTTCCTAGAATAGTTATTTCACTCAATTCCCGATTATTGCGTTCTTTCAAAATGATGGGAAGCCGGAGTTCCTGGCCATCTTTTACGGTTATTCCGTCAATAATTTTGAGCGGAAACCCTGAATATCTTACCTTTAAAAGATATTGCCCGGGTGGAATGTTAAGATTGAAATTGCCATTGGTATCAGTTGTTGTTCCGTTCATTATTTTGCTTGCGCCTTCTTTCTGGATGGCAATGGAAACGCCCGTCAGAACCGCATTGTCCGCGCTGTCACGAACGGTTCCATAAATCCGTCCATCGGCAAATAATGTATTGGAGAATAACGTGCAGAGCATGAAGATGAAAAGATTTAACCGTTGCTTCATTATTATTTAATATTTGATTTTGTTGCAAAGGTCTGAACGGCAGATTAATTGTTTATTAGGGCGGTATTATTAAATAGTGAAGCCTGGCGGACCGGCTAAAATTTAAACGGATAAGAAAATGGCCGACCGGAAACATGAAATGTGCCTTTTCATGTCTTAACCGGATGGTGGCGGCGGATGCCCGTTTTTCAGCCATCATCTTGCCGCGGCCCGCTGCTTCGAAAGGGCTACCCCCAGCCTTAGGAAGAAGCAACGGATCTTGCATCCTGCCAGGAACTGATGATAATGGAACGGCTTGCACAAAACAATAATGTTCCCCATTCGTTTTGTTTAAAATAAAATTTATTTGTACCTTTGCTTCGAATTTGAAAGTAAGAGGGGCTAATCCAGCCCCTCTATTTAATTTAAGTGTATCTTACAAAGCGCCGTTTGAAATGGTCATGGAGCAGGTTATTGAAAAAATAAAAGCGTTTACTGAGGAAATCCTTACAGATTCCTCCTTGTTTGTAGTGGATTTGTTTATCAAACCTACCAACAATATCAAGGTATTTTTGGATGGAGACAACGGTATCAGTATTGATGTCATGTCAAAGATCAACAGGGCGTTATATAAAAAGCTTGAAGAAACGGCCTTGTTCCCTGATGGCGATTTCTCTCTGGAAGTGAGTAGCCCGGGCATTGACAAGCCGTTGAAGCTACGGCGGCAGTATCCCAAAAATATCGGCCGGACGGTATCTGTCGTTCTTCTGGATGGCACTGAATGTCATGGCGTGCTGAACGCTGTGAATGATAGCGGCATCACGGTATCGCCTGCACATGAGAAAAAGCAAAAGGGTGCGGACGCCAGGGAGATTGTCATTCTCTTTGACCGGATCAAGACAACAATTGTTGAATTGACATTTTAGTTTTTATTGTTTCTAATAAACAAAGCGTATATTAATCTGAGTTAGCGATGGCAAGTATCAATTTGATTGAGTCCTTTCAGGATTTTAAAGAAGCCGAAAACATTGACCGCCCCACCTTAATGAAGGTATTGGAAGACGTGTTCAAAACCCTTATCCGTAAAAAGTACGGTGATGATGAAAACTTTGACGTCATTGTCAACGATCAGACAGGAGACCTGGAGATCTTCCGCCGCCGGATGATTGTTGAGGACGGCATGTCTGAGAACGACCTGACCGAGGTGGAATATTCGGAGGCTATTAAAATAGAGCCGGATTACGCAGTTGGCGAAGAGTTATATGAAGAGGTGAACGTTCTGGAATTTGGACGCCGTGCTATCCTGGCTGCTAAACAAACACTTGCTGCCCGTATCAGCGATCTGAAGAAAAATAACCTGCTGCAAAAGTATGCCGATCGCGTAGGAGAGATCATTACCGGCGAGGTTTACCAGATTTGGCGTAAAGAGCTGATGTGCCTGGATGAAGACAGCAATGAGATCCTTTTGCCTAAATCGGAGCAAATCCCGGGTGATTTCTTTAAAAAAGGAGAAACCATCCGCGCTGTTGTCAAGAAAGTGGAGATGCGGAACAATACGCCAGTGATTATTCTGAGCCGTACTCATCCCTCTTTCCTGGAAAAACTGCTGGAACTGGAAGTCCCTGAAATCCTTGACGGCCTGATCACGATAAAGAAAATCGTCAGGGAACCGGGCGAGCGCGCCAAAGTGGCCGTTGAAAGCTATGATGACCGCATTGATCCTGTGGGTGCCTGTGTGGGAATGAAAGGCAGCCGTATTCATGGCATTGTTCGCGAACTGAACAATGAGAATATCGACATTATCAATTATACCAATAACACCCACCTGTTTATACAGCGGGCATTGACTCCTGCGCGGATCAACCGTTTGGATGTTAATCATGATACCAAGCATGCCGATATTTATATGGATACGGACCAGGTATCCCTGGCTATCGGGCGGAAGGGCGCGAATATTAAGCTGGCACAACAACTGACCGGATACAGTATTGACGTGTACCGTGATGTCAAGGAATATGCCGAATATGATATTAGCTTGGATGAATTTACCGATGAAATAGAACCCTGGATTATTGAAGAGTTCAAGAAAATCGGTTGCGATACTGCATTAAGCGTTCTGGAATTGTCCGTTGAAGAATTAAGCCGCCGTACGGATCTTGAGGAAGAAACCGTTAGAGATGTACGCAGGATCTTAGAAGAAGAATTTGAAGATGATGAGACGGCCGGATAACCTTTGCAGCATTTGCAAAGTAAGAATTAAAAAATTCTGCATAAAGAGAAGGGAAATTACCTACTTTTGCAGGTTTAGGCAATAAAGCACTCTTGGTAGCATTCAACCTGGCATCGGGAGTTGTGTTTAAAAGGAAACTATTTTAAATTTATAAAAATAGCAACAAGGTTGAAAGCAAATAAGAATGTCCATAGGAACAAATACACCCCGATTATTGGCTGCTGCCAAAGAATTTAATATTGGCAAGGAAACCCTCCTTGAGTTTTTGGATAATAAGGGCTTTGATGTCTCCAGCTTCAAGCCCAACTCCAAACTTAGCGAGGAGATGTACGATGCCTTGCAGGATGAGTTTGCAAAAGATAAAGCGGCAAAAAGAAAAAGCGATTCCATAGCGTTGCCCAAAGGTTCGCTGATGGACAATATTGACAAGTCCAAGGAAGACCTGGATTTGTCCGCCAAAGACAAAAAAGCTGCCGCTGAAAAGTCAAAATCAATAACACCTGTGCCTGTTTCCGATGCCCCGGCAACAGAAAGTCCGTCATCTGTCGAAGAAGAACTAAAGGAAAAAAATCAGGCTGGTGCTACCGTAGAAGGTCCTTTGGCGGGAACCCGCGGACCGGAAGAGCGGCCTGTATCAGAGCCGCAAGCCCGGGGCACGCGGGAAGCGGAAGAGGCGCCTGAAAAACCTGTTGAAGAAGCAGCCTCCAAAGCGGAAGAGCCAATGGCTCCGGAAGAAAAAAATGCCTTGGAAAAAGAATCGGATACCGCGGATGAGCCGAAAGGGAAAACACCGGAGGACGAATCTTCGTCGTCAGATGCTGAAAAGCCGGAACATACGGCACCAACAGATACCGACCAGGCCGAGGACCCTGTTCCGCATATCGAAATGCAGGCGCCTAAGCTTGAAGGGCCAAAAGTGCTGGACAAGATCAATTTAGATAGCCTGAACCTGAGCACACGCCCTAAAAAAAGCGTCGGTAAAAAGGAAACACCGGCCCAAAAAGAAAATACCCCGCCGGCAAAAGAAACTACAAAAGAAGCGAAGCCTCAGCCGAAAAAAGAAGAACCGGCCGCTATACCGCCGGCAAAAACGGAAACCAAACCTGAAGAGCCGCAACAACCCATTCATATTGAAACAAATGCCCCCAAGCTTGAAGGGCCAAGGGTAATCGGTAAGATTGAGCTACCGGTAAGCGGTTCTCATTCCCGTCATGATGCTAAGGAAAAACGGAAAAGAAAACGCATCCCCGTTGATAAAAAGCATGAAAACGCGAAACCCGGCGTCGATCTTTCGCAGAGAGGTGCGCACGGGCGAAACAGGAATGCCAACAGCAATAAGCCTGGCGGAAGAGGTACGCAACATGCGGACAATAACAATCGTAATAAAAAAGGAAATAACGGCGGGCCTCAGGAAATAGACGCTAAAGAAATCCAGGAGAAGATCAAGGAAACACAGGCTAAATTAGCCGGTGGCGGTTCAAGGAATAAAAACCTAAAAGCAAAATACCGGAGAAATAAACGAGAGGAAAGGGCTGAGAAACGGGCTGCCGAAGAAATGGCCAATGAGGGCAATGTGATCCAGGTAACTGAATTCATTTCCGTTAGCGAGCTGGCCAACCTTTTGGATGTCAGCTTTGCCGACGTCATCAGCAAATGTATGAGCCTGGGCATCATGGTATCAATTAACCAAAGATTGGACGCTGAAGTTATTGAACTGGTAGCCAGCGAATTTGATACCGAAGTTGAGTTCATCAACCTGGAAGATAAATCCGAAGAGGAGGAAGAACAGGAAGAGGATAACGAAGAAGACTTGGTGCCGCGTGCCCCGGTTGTCACGATCATGGGGCATGTCGATCATGGTAAGACGTCATTGCTGGACTATATCCGTAACGCCAGCGTTGTGGCCGGTGAAGCAGGGGGGATTACCCAGCATATTGGTGCTTACCGGGTTACTACGGCTTCGGGGAAAAATATTACCTTCCTGGATACGCCCGGTCACGAAGCTTTTACCGCCATGCGTGCCCGCGGGGCTAAGGCCGCCGATGTGGCCATTATTGTGATTGCCGCTGATGATGCCATCATGCCGCAGACACGAGAGGCTATTTCGCATGCCCAGGCTGCCAGCCTGCCGATGGTGTTTGCCATCAATAAAATTGATAAGGAAGGCGCTAATCCGGACAAGATCCGGGAACAGCTTTCCGCTATGAATATCCTGGTAGAAGATTGGGGCGGTAACTACCAGTGCCAGGAGATCTCCGCTAAAAAAGGCCTTAATATCGACGAGTTGCTTGAAAAGGTACTCCTGGAAGCCGAAATGCTGGAGCTGAAAGCCAATCCTGATAAAAATGCAGTGGGTTCTGTCATCGAAGCTTCATTAGATAAAGGCCGTGGTTATGTATCTACCATTTTGGTACATGCCGGTACGCTGCACCCGGGCGAAATGATTGTTTCCGGTCAGTATTTTGGTAAAGTCCGGGCCATGACCAACGAACGTGGCCAGCGCGTAACGGCGGCAGGTCCTTCTACGCCGGTCCAGGTATTGGGCTTGAACGGCGCGCCTCAGGCCGGTGAGAAATTCAAGGTTTATACGGATGAATCGGAAGCCAAGTCCCTGGCAAACCACCGTTCCCAGATTCTTCGTGAGCAAGGCCTGAGAAGCCGTAAGCATATTACGCTTGATGAAATTGGCCGTCGTCTGGCTTTGGGCAACTTTAAAGAGCTCAATGTCATTATCAAAGCCGACTTTGACGGTTCTGCCGAAGCCCTGAGCGATTCCCTGCAAAAACTATCGACCGAAGAGGTGGTGGTCAATGTGGTTCTGAAAGGTGTTGGCCAGATCAAGGAAAGCGATGTGATGCTGGCCAGCGCTTCTGATGCCATTATCCTAGGCTTCCAGGTGCGCCCGTCCAGCCATGCCGCCCGCCTTGCCGAAGAAGAAAATATAGAGATTCGTCAATACTCCATCATTTACGACGCTATTGCCGAGATCAAAAGCGCTATGGAAGGCATGCTCGAGCCGAAGTTG
The DNA here is from genome assembly GCA_035708205.1 of Edaphocola sp. Classification (GTDB taxonomy): domain Bacteria; phylum Bacteroidota; class Bacteroidia; order Chitinophagales; family Chitinophagaceae; genus DASSSY01. The sequence goes on along the minus strand of DASSSY010000004.1, from coordinate 52,991 downwards.
GAGAAGAAAGTTGTGGGTAATATTGAAGTGCGCGAAACCTTTAAGATCAGCGGCGTAGGCGTTATTGCCGGTTGTTATGTCACTGACGGTAAAATTTCACGCAATACCAAGATTAACCTTATACGCGATGGCATTGTGATTCATACGGGCGAATTGGCCTCCCTGAAACGCTTTAAGGACGATGTTAAAGATGTTAGTGCCGGCTATGAATGCGGTTTAGCGCTTAAGAACTATAATGACATCCAGGTGGGCGATATCCTTGAAGGTTATGAAGAAATAGAAGTTAAACGGAAATTATAATCAATTATTGATTGAAATACAGAAAGAGGCGGGACGTTGTGTGCCGCCTCTTTTGGTGATAAGAGAGATATGGGATGGTTAATGTGCTGATTCCCGGCATTAATGCCCCGCTGATACAGATATATTTACCAAAGAAAATGTCCCGGTTGTATATTAAGCTGTATACTCTGATCCCAACATGCGTATATGTCTTGTTCCCTTTCCTGGATTATTGGTCCAATATAATGAAACATCTTTATCTGATGCAAGCGTACTGTTTCAAAACAGGTAAAGTCACTTTATTTTATCAGCGCTGCCTTTAATTTGGGGCCGGTTCAGGCTTAATTATTAAGCCTCGTAAACCGCCAATCCAATGGACCTTTCTTATAATAATGAGATTACATGCACTGCAAGAATAAAATAATTTATTGAAAAAAGTTGTTGGATAAAAAAAAAAGGCTACTTTTGCAGTCCCAAAAAATCAAAGTAAGAACGAATGCCTACTATACAACAATTAGTACGTAAAGGAAGAACCGCCATTAAGGCGAAGTCAAAATCTCCGGCTCTGGATGATTGTCCGCAGCGTCGTGGCGTATGTACCAGGGTATATACAACAACGCCTAAGAAACCCAATTCCGCGCTTCGTAAAGTAGCGAAAGTGCGCCTGACCAATAAAATTGAAGTTATTGCCTATATCCCCGGGGAAGGTCATAACCTCCAGGAGCACTCTATCGTGCTGATCCGTGGCGGAAGGGTAAAAGATTTGCCCGGTGTTCGTTATCATATTGTTCGCGGCGCTTTGGATACTGCCGGTGTAAAGGACCGTAAACAAAGCCGTTCCAAATATGGCACTAAGAAAGAAAAAGCAAAGAAATAATCATACTTTATTAAAAAAATAGAATTTTCGCGTTATGAGAAAAGCGCAAGCAAAAAAATTTCCATTAGCTCCGGATCCCCGGTTTAATGATAAACAAGTTACCCGTTTCGTCAACACCATGATGTGGGAAGGCAAAAAAACGGTAGCGTTCCACATTTTCTATACTGCTATTGACAAGGTGTCTGAGATGACCGGTGAAGACGGTTATGAAACCTGGAAGAAAGCCGTTCAGAATGTAACGCCGAGCGTAGAGGTTCGCAGCCGCAGAATCGGCGGGGCTACTTTCCAGATCCCTACGGAAGTGCGCCCGGATCGTAAAATTTCTCTGAGCATGAAATGGCTGATCCGTTACAGCCGTGAACGCAACGGTAAAACAATGGCTGATAAGTTGGCCAATGAAATCATTGCCGCCAGCAAAGGCGAAGGCAGCGCTTTCAAGAAAAAAGAAGATACGCACAGGATGGCTGATGCCAACAAGGCATTTGCACACTTCCGTGTTTAACAATAATCATATTTTGAAGCTTTGGGTTAGAAAGATCACCCGTACACCAAAAGTGTACGGGCTTTTTCTTGCTTGATACGACGAAGAATTCTGCATGACTGCGGGCATATTGAATGCTCCTCGGCGTCTTAATGGTAAAAGCGATATCTTTGCCTGATGCTTCGCTGGTAAAGAAGTTTTCTTCAAAATCCATTAAAATAAGAGGGAATAATGAATAAAAATAGCTTAATGTTAGTTGTGGTCCTGTTACTCTTCTTTGTGTCTTTATTCATGAACTACGCAACCAATCAAAAGGTTGATGCGTTGCAGGAACAACTTAAACAGGAATCCGTAAAAACCAGCTTTTCCCTGAATACGATCGCGGGCAACAACCAGCCATTCGACAGTTGCTTTTTTGATAAAGACACCGCATTCTTTTACAAGAAAGGCGTCTTTGTGGGTAAATCAGTAACGACTTCCCGGCAAGAAACTAAATTTTTCGGTTTCTGACAATATTTTGTGGTGTCGCCATCTTGAGTCTTCTGATATTGTCAGACTGGTTTTGTCATTCCGTTGGAATCTGATAAAATTGCTTTAGCGGCACAGAGCTTTTTGGATGCCTGAAGCATGGCATTGAAAGAATTGGGTTTGAGCTGACCTATACGGGCGGGAGATGCTGGAATGATTTTGCCTTTGAAAAGATGCTCCCACAGAACATCTCGCGGGATACATCGATATACAAAAGCCCGATAGCGCCTGGCGCAGCTAGGACAAAATCTTTTTCCTTGCCGGTTATTCCAACAGAATCAATTCGGTAAATTAACCTTTTCCGCAGGGATAAACACGTTTGCAAACTCATCAATGACTAAGCTGATCGGCGAGTTGGGCGGCACATAAATATGCCTCATCTCAATGCCCCAGGGTTGCCACATGTTGGCCAGTACCTGCGCGAAAACCTTCTCATCCCAGGGCGCAAATTCGTCGTCTTTTGACGCGCCTGCCGGCAGGCGAAGCCTCCAGACGTTCTCTTTTTCCAACAGCTCATAGTCGGGCGATTCCCGCAAGAGATAGTTGGCATACATAAAGCGGCCGTAAAGCTCTTCCAACTGTGCCGGATGCAGTGTTTGTCCGCCAATTTTATTCAGATCCTCCTGGTAAAAACGGCGTACTGCGCCATTATCCTGCAGGCAGGCGATCAGCCCGAAGCCATTCATGCCGAGGCAAAAATTTAGCTTATGGGTCTCATCTTTGTAGTTGAAAATGTCCTTTGAATAATTAACCGGGAAAAGAGCGATTGACCAGGGACAAAGATCATCGAAAACAATGGGACGAATCAATGATTGCAACATTAAATGCAGGTTTTTCATTTTCCGCTGCATCAAAGGAGAAATATGGAATTCCCGGCCTTTCTCCTGAAACTTACTGATAGCATAGCTGAAATCCTGGTAAACCACGCCATACATCATTCTCGCCATCCATTGAAACAGGATTTGCTCCGGAAGCGCCTTAACCGCCTCATAACCTTTCGTAAACGCTTTTTCGGTGGTTTCATCCAGATTCGCTATAGCCTCTGCCACTTTTTGAGATGCCGGTAATACCATTTCGGAATATTTCATCCGGTTGCCCGCCAGCATGGCTATTGACGTATCTGACAGCTGATAACGCAGGGTGAGCCATTCCGGAAAAACAGGCACGGTCAGGCTTTCTGATAGCAGCTCACCGCTTAAAAAGCAGGTGTCTTCACGGAAATTTAAAGGCTCAAACGGATTATAAGATCGGGCGCTCATGTTGTTCGCTTCTTGCGCTGCAAAGGTAAAGGCATATTTCCTGAAGAAGAAACCTTTTCTCTTCAAATCGTCAACGTGCCGGGAACGGTTAGGTCTTTTTCCAGAATTTTTGAACGGCGGAAACCATGGCCGTAACGTCCAGGTCCGTCATGCATTTAAAGTGCCCTTTAGGACATTGCGCATATCCTAATTTGGAACAAGGGTGGCAGGAAAGCTTTTTATTGTCGATAATGACCGATAATGGTGACGGATGGCTTTTTAAGTTATTTTGGCCATAGTAGGGGAACATCCCCATAGCCGGGCTGGTATTGCCCCAAAGCGAAATGATAGGTTTTTGAAAAGCTGCGGCGATGTGCATCAGGCCGGTATCATTACTAACGACTACACGGGAGCGGCGTACCAGATCGGCCGACTCTGCCAAACTGAATTTACCGCAGGCATTATAAACATTCCTCGGGCTGGCCTGCGTGATGGCTTCTCCCGCCGGCCGGTCATCCGGCCCCCCTAAAAGAACCACCGGATAGGGGCATTGCCGGCAAAAGACCTGCCATTTTTCCACAGGAAATTTTTTAGTGAAAAAAGAACCGCCAATAACGCAGGCCACATAGCCTGCGCCGTGTCCCATGGGGATATCTTCGACTTTTGTCTTTTGATTGCCGGGCATAAAACAGTCCAGGCCTTTGCCGTCATTATAAACTTTCAGGGCCTTTACCGCCTCAAAATACCGGTCCACAATGCTTTTGTCCGGCATGAGATTGATTTTCAGCCTGACGAACATCCATTTCCGGATGTTCAGCTTGGGGAATGAATACCAGGCTTTACCCAAAGCCTTCCGGATTTTCCGGCTCCGCCGGTTTTTCTGCAGGTCGATAACCAGGTTAAAGTTTTCCTGTTTTAATGCCCGGATGGTAGCCTTAAGGTCGCCATCAAAAATATGGTGCCGGTCAATATAGGGATTAGCCGCCATGACTTGTTGGAATTGCTTTTTAATGAGAAAATGAATTTCTGCATTGGGATAAGCGGCTTTGAGACAACGAACAACCGGCGTGGTAAGAATCAAATCGCCGATGGAAGAAAAACGAATAACAAGCAATTTCACTGAAGGCATTTTTAGATGCCGCAAAGGTAAATGAAAAATAATGCGGTTGAGTTTTCAACGATCCACGGCGGTCAAGGCTTCCGCTATTTTTTGTGCCGCGATATTTTTTATTTCTTTGGTGGATTTCCCTTGAGGATAGATAGGCCCTGAAAAAATGGCCCGGCATTTTCCCGGATGCCAATGCCAGAAACTCGTCGGTCGCCAGCGTTGTGCCGTATCGGGAAAAGCTACCGGCAAAACCGGTACGCCTGTTTCTTTAGACAGGCGAAAAGCGCCATCGTAAAAAGGCTGCAGGGTATTTTCAGATTGCTTAAAGCCTCCTTCTGGGAAAATGAAAATACTTTTACCACGGTTTAATGCTTTTTTCAAACGCCTGAAGCTTTGCCGGCGGCTGGAAAGCGATTGACGCTGTACAAGAACAGTCATCTCCTTATATAAAAATCCAAAGAGGGGAATTTTGGCAAAACCGGCGGTCGCCAAAGGCAAAACCGGGAAAGGGCAGCACCGGAAAAGGAACGGCGTGTCCAAAAAAGAAGAATGATTGGCGACGATAATATAAGGCGGGAAAGCTTTAAATTCTTCCGGGAAGCTGACAGAAACCTGGATTCCCAGCAGGAAAAACCAGCAGCGGCTCCAGAATTTTAAGATATACCAGTTGTATTCCTGCCCGTTTTTAAAAAAATGAAACAGGAATATGACCGGCATTGTTATCACAAATCCGGCCAGGAACAGGGTAACGGCATAAATGGTATAGAGATAGCGCATTGGCTATGTGCTAAAACCAGGTACCGCGTCCTAAAGACTCACGGAAAGGCCAGGGAATAAAGGAAAGAATGAATAAGAAGGCAATCAGGAACAGCCAGAACGGCTTGGAAAACCGGGTCTTGTCACTGAGCTTTGTTTTCTTGGTCAGCGCATAGGCGATATGCACTAAAATAAGCGCGATGAGCATACCGGTTTCATGCTCGATGGCAAAAAAGCGGGTCATGCTGTTCCGCATGGTTTCGCCCATTCCATAGCTCCGGATGCTTTTTAGCCCCCAGCTGCCAAAGAAATAAAGAAACAAACCGGCCAGCAACTGGATGTCCATCAGGATCATGAAAATCATTCCGGGACGTTTGTCGACGGAAGTAAATTTCTTTTTACCATTCAATCCGGAGGCTAATTGAATTAGTGTCCAAAGGGCGACCAAGATAATGAGGTAGCGCATGGCGCTGTGAAAATCCAGAATGCCGGTTTGCATAATTGTATATTTTAAAATGAGTAATGATCGGAGCAATTGCCCGCTTTAGGCGGTCAGTTCATCATAAGCTTTAGCATCCAAAAGTTCATTCAGCTCTTCAGGATTTGAAAGTGTCATTTTAATGATCCAGCCATTGCCATAAGGATCCTGGTTGATGGCTTCCGGTGCGGAAGCTAAGTCTTCATTGAGCTCGTCAACGGTGCCGCTAACCGGCAGGTATAGATCAGATACGGTTTTTACGGCTTCTACGGAACCGAAGACATCGCCTGCATCCAAAGTCTGGCCAACAGTTTCCACTTCAACAAAAACGATGTCGCCCAATTCGCGCTGAGCGAAGTCCGTAACGCCGATGATGGCTTTATTGCCGTCAACCTTGATCCATTCGTGATCCTTGGTATATTTTAATTCTGCAGGGGTACTCATAATAAATGCTATGTTTTTATGGTGGCGAAATTAATGAAATTTAGTATAACCTGGCTGTAAATGTATTTTCTTTCTTTAACTGCCGATCTGGAAGCGTACACTGCCGTCTTTGCCGTCTTTCAGCTGAATGCCTGCAGCGGCCAGTTTGTCGCGGATGGCATCAGAGAGGGCATAATCTTTTTTGCTTCGCGCGTCTTTACGCAAATCGATAATAACCTGCATGACGCGATCCAGCAAATCACTATTATGGGTTTCCGTTGGCGATTGCAGGCCTAAAATATCTTCCAGGTAAAGTCCAAATGTTTCTTTCAGCAAACGGAAATTCTCAACAGATAGGGCATTGATGTTAATTTGCCCCTCGCGCAGGCCATTGATCACCGGCGCTAATTCAAACAGGTTGGCCAATACTTTCGCCGTATTAAAATCGTCATCCATATCGGCTGCGCACGCCTGGCAATTTAATACAACCTTTTCGTTTAACTCAGCATCGGTGCCGCTGTCAGTATCCGGTTCCGGCAAGGTTTTCAGAGTCTCGTAAGCTTCCCAGATTCTTTTTAAAGCCCGTTCTGAAGCCTGAAGCGCTTCATTGGAAAAGTCAAGAGTGCTTCGATAATGTGTTTGCAATATATAAAACCGGATAACCATCGGGTGATAAGCCTGTTCTAAAATGGGATGGCTACCGCTAAACAATTCGGTCAGCTTGATGACATTATTATAGCTTTTGCCCATTTTTTTACCATTGATGGTAATCATATTGTTGTGCATCCAGTATTTTGCCGGGCCATGGCCGTGGGCAATGGTGCTTTGAGCGATTTCACTTTCATGGTGTGGGAACTGTAGGTCCATGCCGCCACCGTGAATATCAAATGTTTGACCCAGGTATTTGCTGCTCATGGCCGAGCATTCGATATGCCAACCCGGGAAGCCTTCACCCCAGGGGCTTTGCCAGCGCATAAGGTGTTTTTCAGGCGCTTTTTTCCAAAGGGCGAAATCGGCCGTATTGCGTTTTTCATCCTGACCTTCCAAAGCCCGGGTGGTGGACAGCAGGTCTTCCGGAACGCGGCCGGACAATTTCCCATAAGGAAAATTTGCCGCGTACTTGCCGACATCAAAGTAAACGGAGCCGTTCACTTCATAAGCATAGCCCTTTTTGATGATTTCCCGGATCATGGCAATTTGCTCAATGATATGCCCGGTAGCCGTAGGCTCTATACTGGGTGGCAGACAGTTAAACTGCGTCATGCCCCAATGGAACAGGTTGGTATATTTCTGCACCAGCTCCATCGGTTCTAATTTTTCCAAAACGGCTTTTTCACTGACTTTATCCTGAGCCTCGCGCCCTTCTTCTTCAAAATGGCCTGCGTCGGTAATATTGCGCACATAGCGAACCTTATAACCCAAATGCCGCAAATAGCGGTTAACCACATCAAAAGTGATGTAAGGACGGGCATGTCCCAGGTGAGATTCTCCGCTAACCGTGGGGCCACAAACATATAAGCCGACATGGCCCGGCGTTAAGGGTTGGAAAGTTTCCTTGGTCCTGGTATATGAATTATAGAGTTGCAGGCTCTTGTTGTCCATTCTGAATATGCTTTATCGCAAAAGTAAGTGTTTAATCGGAAGTTACCGCTAACAGAAAGTATTACCGCTGGCGTGCTCATTTAATTTTCAACTTTTATTTGGCATGGCATTTGTTGACTATATTGGACAGGTCATATGCTAAAACTGAAGGTCGTCCTATGATTTTTCCCGTACGGGCTCCTGGATAATTAATAGGGACCTTTTCAGGGTATTTTTTTAACTGCGCGTGCCTGAATATTGGTGCATTTTAACAAATGCGGCTTCCGGGCATGAGGAATGAAAAGTACTTTTGCATGAAATGCTGACTAACATTATCATTGATAAATTTTAAACTTCCTGTTTATGAAAAAAGCGATCTTCTTATTATTTGCCGGTTTGTTTACTTTCGGTATTCAAAAAACCTCGCAGGCGCAATTACAGAAAGGCAACCTGATGGTAGGTGCCAACCTGATGGATCTGAACGCTTCTTTTGGCGATAAGAGCCAGTTCAGTATGGATATTGTTCCAAAATTGGGCTATTTCATTAAAGACAATATAGCCATTGGCGGCCAGGTGGGTTTGCACTATGTGACCACAAAAGATGCCGGTAATTCGTTCCGTTATGAAGTAGGGGCTTTCGGGCGTTATTATTTCAGTCCGGCGGAGGTATCGCCTTTATTGAAGCATGGCCGCTTTTTCGGGGAAGCCAACTTAGGTATCGGTGGCGATAACAGCGCTGCCGTTGGCCTGAGCTTTGGCGTCGGGCCGGGGTATTCCTATTTCATTACGCCCAATGTCGGTTTAGAGGGCCTGTTAAAGCTTCAGGGCATAGCCGGGACAGGGTCCAGCGTCGGCATTGGTTTCGGTCTGGGTTTCCAGATTTATCTTCCAACCAAGCATGCCCGTGCCATTTACGATGAAGTAAAAGAGACAAAGTAGCCTGATCTTCATTAAACGCCTTCAGGCAATAGCTCCAGGGATTTTATTTGAAGCTTTTGCCTGAGGGCGTATCTTTGCCGGCCACAAAGCTAAACTCTTTCATCGGCCATCTGTTGATGGCAATAGGGCAACCTTATCAGCAATAAAATGGATTTAATCATCTTAGTCTTTCTCATTTATTACATTGGTAAAATGGCGCAGCAGCAAAGCCTGAATGTCCTGAGGTGGCGTACGCGCCTTGCCGTCGCTTGGATTATTGCCGATTTGGTAGTGGCGGGCGCATCATGGTATATTACCAATAGCTTTACAACGGCATCTGTCAGCGGCTTCCTGGCGGCTATCTTAGCCGCACTGATCGTTTTTCAGGCTTTCAGAAGAGAAGCCGCGGAACAACGCCGCAGCCATGATGAAGAAAAAGAAGATAATTTATAGGCTGTGATCAGGGCTTCTTATTTCTGCAATACATTTCAATTCAATGGCGATGGAGGTAGGCAGTGAATGGATGCCTACCGTTGTCCGGCAAGGCTGATTATCTTTAAAGTATTCGGCATAAACACGGTTATATGTTGGAAAATCCCGTTGCATGTCGGTTAAAAATACGGTGACATCTATCAGCTTATCCCAACTGCTGCCGCATTCTTCCAGCACAATCCGCACATTGTCAAAGACGCTCCGGCACTGGGCTTCAAAATCAAATTCCAGGAAATGACCGCTGGCGTTTTGTTTCAGACCGGGTATATCGTTACTGACCGTTCTGGGGCCGATACCTGAAAGAAATAATAAATTGCCGGCACGGCGGGCGTGAGGATACAAACCCACAGCGCCGGGAGCCTTGTTAGTAGTAAATTTTTCTGACATGAAACAAAGATACAGGATTCTGATGTGTGCCGGTCGAAAATCACTATTTTTTATCCTGTCATAAAGGCCATCGGCGCCTGTGTTTTTATTTTACATCTTGGTATGCCGGAACCTTGAAGAGCGCGGTGATTATCTCTCCATGGAATGGTATCGTAAGCCGGTGGCTATGGTAGGATATGGCGGGATTTCTGCCGGTACGCCCTTTAAACAATTAACCGCTGAAGGTAGTTTTGAGCCGATTGTTGAAAATGCTGCTGCGGCCAAAGCATGTTCCAGGAGCTGGGGGCATATGGGCAATACTTTGAAAGCATGGCGTTCGGGACCTTGTCCATGGCCTGAACGAAGGTAAGTACAAGCTTTAAACCCTAAATTTTCATTAAACCCGATTATTTTTGAAAAAATTTGTGGCTATATCCGACTTTCCCTGTACTTTTAGCTTTGAAATGCAAGTAGAACCTATATTTGCAGGTATTTTTAAATCAAAATAGAATTTCAAAATTATGGACACTTCCAAAATGCTAACGGCCTACTGCCTTAAAACCAAAGAAAAGAATGTTCCCATGCATGATGCTGTTATTTCCAAAACTGCCCGTGGCGGATATATCGCAAAAGGCCATGACGGAAAAGGAAATAAAATGAGCGCTATCCTGGGAGAAGCCAAAGCGCTCCAGGCCATTAAAGATAAAGTGGCTAAAAAAGATTTCTAAATTCGACTTATTTCCTAAGCGAAACCGGGCTGTACAAAACGTGCTTCCCGGTTTTTTGTTTGCTTACCAGAACCCGCTTAGTTCATTGAATGACATGTTTGCCGGAGCTGTCCTGATTGAATTAAGGTGTTCAGTTCCGCTTTTAAATTCGTATCATGGTAGCGGCGACCGCAATCATAGATTTCCAACAAAGGGTTTTTATCCAGGATCCAGGCTTGCAGAGAGTCTAAAGGCGGTGTTTCAGTCAATTTCGCATAAGCCTCATAAGTGATTTTCAGGAAAGCTACGTTTTTCCCGATGCCGCGATGGTCTAACAGATAGCCATTGTCCAGGACCGTTGGTCCCGGCCGCGACCGAACATCTTTCGGATCAGGGTAGGAAAGGATTCTGGTTTTATCGGCAGACAATTCAACGGGCACCAGATCATTATAATTATTTCGTGTTTTATAAACAATCACGGCGGGGCCGGTAATCTGCGAACCCGAAGGCAAAGGGGTCTGTATGGACGCGTTTGACGGACCTGGTGTTTTGGGCAGGCCTTGGGCCTTTTGTTTTTGCAGCTGGCAGCTGATGCTGCCGAATAATGTGAAAACGGTCAAAAATAAAGTTGATTTTTTCATACTCATATCATGGGCGGTATAAATTTACCGGATTAAAGGTAGCGATTAATTTTACGAACCTTATATGACGTTTTCAACGGATACCCCGGATTCATTGAGCATTCTGATCGGATGATGATTTAATTTTGTATTAAATCTCTTATCTTTATTAAAAATAAACCGTGGCGAAAGTGAACAAAGTAAGGAATTAATGGCGCATCATCAAAATAATAAGGAAATTACGGCTCTGCTTCATTTAATGGATGATCCGGATACGGAAGTTTTTGAAACCGTTGCCGGGCGGCTGCTGGATTATGGCAAAGCTATTATTCCCCGCCTGGAACAATTGTGGGAGAACACTTTGGATGAAACGGTCCAGTTGCGCATTGAAAGCCTGATTCACCGGGCTTTGTTCCAGGAGCTGCAAAAGAATTTTGCGGTATGGGCTAAAAAGAAAAACGCTTCATTGCTGGATGGGGCTCTGCTGATCGCCAATTACCGGTATCCGGAGCTGGACAAAGACATCGTATTGTCGGAAATTGAAGCGGCGCAAAAAAATATCTGGCTGGAGCTTAATCATTACCTGTCACCTTTAGAACAGGTCAATGTGATCAATAGTATTTTATATAGTTATTATAAGATTCAGGGGGAAGACAATGTCAATAAAGATCCGGATCTTTATTGTCTTAACCATCTTCTGGAAAGTAAGCACGGCAATTCTTTCTCAATCGGCATTTTATATCTGGTTATTTGTGAAACCCTGGATATTCCCATTTTCGGCGTTAACCTGCCCCGGCAGTTTATCCTGGGCTTTTTCGACAACTTATATCATTTTCTTTCACCGCGAGACAATCCTGTTCAGAGTATTCAGTTTTATATCGACCCGGTAAACGGTATGGTGTATACCCAGAATGATGTCAATGTTTATCTCAGCAAGATCAATGAGCGGCCTCCCTCAGGACAGATTAAGCCGCTAACGGCCAAAGAAATTATTTTCAAAATGCTGGATGAGCTCAGCGCCACTTATTTCCTGCACCATGAGCAGGAAAAAGCTGAAGAGATCAGACAATTGCAGGACATTTTAAAACCATATATTCCTGATTAAATTTTTCATTTCCCGAAATAATAGGTACCTTTGCGCCGGCAAGTCTTATACGGCCAGCTCCCGCTGAACCTCCCCAGGGCAGGAATGCAGCAAGGATAGGTGGTTGAGCGGCGCGATATAAGTAACTTGCCACTTTTTTATTTTGGGCAATAAGCCGCTCAATAATTTCTCCTCTTTTAACCGTCAGATAAAACCCGTTCGACATGAAATTTTTCATCGATACCGCCAACTTGGCCCAAATTCAGGAAGCTTATGATTTGGGCATTTTAGACGGTGTGACGACCAATCCTTCTTTAATGGCCAAAGAAGGCATCAAAGGGAAAAAGGATATTTTTAAGCATTACGAAGCCATTTGTAACATAGTGGACGGCCCGGTAAGCGCTGAAGTTATTGCCACTGATTTTGAAGGCATGATTAAAGAAGGTAGTGAATTAGCTAAAATTCATGACAATATCGTGGTTAAAATCCCGATGATCAAAGATGGCGTCAAAGCCATCAAATGGTTTACAGACAACGGTATCGCTACAAATTGCACCCTGGTTTTTTCCGCGGGTCAGGCCTTGCTGGCAGCAAAAGCCGGCGCGGCAATGGTTTCCCCCTTCATTGGCCGTGTGGACGATGCCGGTTGGGACGGCGTTCCTTTGATCCAGCAAATTGTTCAGATTTTCAATAATTATCTGTTTGATACCGAAGTTTTGGCTGCCTCCATCCGTAATCCGCTGCATATTATCAAATGTGCTGAAGCCGGTGCCGATATTTGCACTTGTCCTTTGGGTTCCATTTTAGGCTTGCTGAAACATCCGTTAACCGATATCGGATTGGAGAAGTTTCTTCAGGATGCCCAAAGCCTGAAATAAGTCTGAGCGTTATTTTTATTTACATTTGCGTATCTGTATAACCATTCAGGTACGCATTTTTATTGGGATTCATTTTATGATTGAGGTAAAGAATATTAAAAAAAGCTTCGGCGACAAGGAAGTTCTCAAGGGCATCTCATTCACAATGGAGGCAGGAAAGACCAACCTGATTATCGGCAGTAGCGGCAGTGGCAAAACGGTTACGTTGAAGTGCATGGTTGGACTGATACAGCCTGACGAAGGCGCCGTTCTTTACCAGGGCCAGGACCTGTTGCAGATGAATGATGTCGAAAAAAAAGGATTGCGTCAGCAGATCGGTATGCTCTTCCAAGGCTCAGCGCTGTTTGACAGTAAAACTGTTTTGGAAAACGTGAAATTTCCCTTGGACATGTTTACCAATAAAACTTACCGGGAAAAAGTAAAGCGCGTGGATGAAATCTTAGACCGTGTAAACCTTTCCGGCGCCAATAAAAAGTATCCCGCGGAAATCAGTGGCGGGATGAAGAAAAGGGTGGCCCTGGCCCGGGCTTTGGTGATGAATCCCAAATACTTATTTTGTGATGAGCCCAATTCGGGACTTGACCCGCAAACGTCGCTGGTTATCGACAAATTGATTAAAGAGCTGACTATAGAATACAATATTACCACCGTTATCAACACACACGATATGAATACCGTGATGGAGAGTGGGGACCATATTGTTTATATGCACCAGGGTAAAAAGCAATGGGAGGGTACCAATAAAGAGATTATCTACAATAAAGACCCCCTGCTGAACGACTTTATTTTTGCTTCAGATTTTCTTCGCGATGCCAAAGAAATGCGTATGCGGGAAGATCAGAAAAAGAATGAATGATCATTGTTTTTATTTATGTTACCATATTGCTAAAGAAATGGTGTTGTGTCTGGTAATAAATAACTTCGTCTGTAATGAAAAGCCAGTGCGTTTTACTTTCTAACTTAAAAAAATCTTTTAACTATGGCAAAAGCAAAAAAACAAATGACCAGGAAAGATGATATCGGCATCAGCGAAGCAACCCGTAAAAAAATTGCCGTGCAGCTCAACAAACTTTTGGCCAATGAAAGTGTTTTATATCTGAAAACCCGGAAGTTTCATTGGAATATTGTTGGGAAGCAATTCCATGATATGCATTTATTCCTGGAGGCTGAATATGGTATTTTAGCAAATACAATAGATGAAATAGCGGAACGTATTCGTCAAATGGATTTCTTTGCCCAGGGCAGTATGAAGCAATTCCTGGCTGATGCTACCTTGAAGGAGCATGAGCAGACGGCCGCCATTACGCCTGATATGCTGACTGAGTTGCTGGCCGATCACAGCCGGCTTATCTGCGATCTGCGCTCTTTAATTGACGTTTTTGATGAAGAATACAAAGATGCGGGCGGGGCGGATTTCTTAACAGGCTTATTGCGGAAGCATGAAAAATCGGCTTGGATGATCCGGTCTACGCTGGGGTAATCCAGCCTTATTCAGTGCTGTCGCTAAAGGAACGACTAGCTTTGCCGTTTTTCGGTTTTTTCAGGCGTCATGTCTTTTAAAAACCGGAAAACGGCATTGATATCTTTGACATTCTTAACGGTAAGGAAAAAGTTTTTTCCTCTTTGTTTTAAGCTGGCCTGGTTGGTCTGCGTTTGAATAAAATGGAGAATGTGATGGAACTTCTCGGTTTCGAAATAAGGCGATTCCGGTTCGCTAAGGAAATACAGCCGCATCAGCTTATCTTTGAGTATTAGTTTTTCAAATCCCATCTTTTCAGCCAGCTGCCGGCAATGGACGGCTGTAAATAAATCTGTTACCGGCTTTGGCATTGTACCGAAACGGTCGGTGATCTCCGTTTGCATTTTTTGAAGTTCTTCCGCGTTCCTGACATTATCCAACCGGGTGTACAGGCTAAGCCGTTCACTGATATTCTGTACATAATCATCCGGAATGAGGATTTCCAAATCGGTATCCATCGTAAAATCATGCACAAAATTGTCCTGCCGCTTAAGCTCTTCGGCAAAAACATCTTTAAAATCGGTTGACTTCAACTCCCGCATGGCTTCGGCCAGGATTTTCTGATAGGTTTCAAAACCGATGTCCGTGATAAATCCGCTCTGTTCCCCTCCCAGCAAATCACCGGCACCCCGGATGTCCAGGTCACGCATAGACAGTTGGAAGCCGCTGCCTAATTCATTGAATTGTTCCAAAGCCTGGAGCCTTTTACGGCTATCTCCCGGCAGGGTAGCCAATGAAGGCGCCAACAGGTAGCAAAAAGCTTTTTTATTGCTTCGACCCACACGTCCGCGCAACTGGTGCAAATCGCTTAAGCCGAATTGATGTGCATTGTTGATAAAAATGGTATTGGCATTGGAAATGTCCACCCCGCTTTCCACAATATTGGTGCAGCAAAGCACATCATATTTGTGATGGATAAAATCCATCAGAGTCTTTTCCAGATGCCTGCCGTCCATTTGGCCATGAGCCAGGGCGATTTCCAAATCGGGACAAAGCTCTTTCAGCTTTTCGGCAATCGACGGCAGGCTTTGGATGCGGTTGTGGATAAAATAAACCTGTCCGCCTCTTTCGGTTTCAAAATAAATGGCATCACGGATAAATTGTTCATTGAAGCCGATAAGCTCCGTATGCACCGGCTGGCGATTGGGCGGTGGTGTATTGATAATGCTGAGATCCCTGGCGTTCATCAATGAGAATTGCAGGGTCCTGGGAATAGGGGTTGCGGTTAAGGTAAGCGTATCCACATTGGCTTTCCTTTCGCGCAATTTTTCTTTGGCGCCCACACCGAATTTCTGCTCTTCGTCAACAATTAAAACGCCCAGGTCTTTGAATTTAACATCCTTACCCAAAAGGGCATGTGTTCCGATAATGATATCGATTTTGCCGTCCGCCAGCTTTTGTAAGGTTTCCTTTTTTTCTTTTGCCGATTTAAAGCGGTTGAGATAGTCTACCGTTACCGGGAAGTTGGCCAGGCGTTCGGAAAAGGTCTGATAATGCTGATAAGCCAAAATGGTTGTTGGCACCAGGATTGCTGCCTGTTTGTTATCGTTTACCGTTTTAAACGCTGCGCGGATGGCAATTTCCGTTTTACCGAAACCGACGTCGCCACAAACCAGCCGGTCCATCGGCGACGGTGATTCCATGTCGCGTTTGACATCCGCGGTGGCTTTTGCCTGATCAGGCGTGTCCTCATAAATAAATGAGGATTCCAGCTCGGTTTGCAGGTAGGTATCGGGAATATGGGAGAAGCCTTTAGAGGCTTTCCGTTTAGCATAAAGTTTGATCAGGTCCGCCGCAATATCCTTGACTTTCTTTTTTGTTTTATTCTTTAGCTTTTGCCAGGCATCGCTTCCTAACTTGTACACCTTAGGCACGGTGCCCTCCTTGCCGGTATATTTGCTGATCTTATGCAAGGAATTGATGTTGACATAAAGCACATCATTATCCCGGTAAATGATCCGGATGGCCTCCTGCATGGCGCCATTGACCTCTATTTTCTGTAAGCCGCTGTACCGTCCGATGCCATGATCGATATGCGTCACATAATCGCCCGGTTGCAATTCCCGCAATACCTTTAAGGTGATGGCCTGGCTTTTGGTATAAGCCTGTTTGACTTTGTATTTATGATAGCGCTGGAAAATCTGATGGTCTGTATAAGCTAATATTTTGTGCTCATTATCCACAAAGCCCTGGCTGATGGCCATGGGGATAGGACTAAACTGGATTTGTGTACCGATGTCCTCAAAAATGCTTCTCAGTCGCTCAAGCTGTTTGGGGTTTTCGGCAAAAAGATAAGTTTGAAAGCCCTTTTCTTGTTGGGTTTCCAGATTTTTTGTCAGCAGGTTGAAATTCCGGTTAAATACCGGTTGAATTTCGGTATCGAAGTTGAGCGTAATGGCATGATGGACGTTAAAAGACTTAAACAGGCCAATTTGCTCCTGGTGGCTCCAGCTGCAACAATGAAAGCGTTCTAAGTTTTTTTTCCAGGAAACAATATTTTCAAAATCCGCTATGGATACTTCATCCAGCTTTATGTCCCCTGAACCGGATGTTATTGTTTGCCCATTTTTAGAAGCCAGCTTATCGGGAAGATCTGCTGCCAGTGTTTCCATTTTGCCCAGACAATAGATGGTGTCCTTAAACCAGAAAACGGTTTGCTCCGGTAAGTAACTGAGCAAGGATATCTTATCCTTGGCTGCGGTTTGCACTTCCAGGTCGGGCAGGATGGAAACGTGTAATAGTTTGCGTTCCGATAATTGTGTTTCAGGGTTGAAAATACGAATACTATCTACTTCGTTGCCGAAGAGTTCTATGCGAAACGGGTGTTCGTTCCCGAAAGAGTAAATATCCAGGATGCCGCCCCGGATGGCAATTTGGCCCGGCTCGTAAACAAAATCTTCTTTTCGGAAACCCAGATCTTCAAAACGGCTTAACAGTACCGGTACATCAAGATGCTCGCCGGTTTTGATAAAAATCCTTTTATCCGCTAAAGTCTGATTATTAACCACCTTTTCCATTAAAGCTTCCGGATAAGTTACCAGTACCTTGCGCTGGGCCTTTTGATTGAATTTGGTCAGAGCCTCTGTGCGCAGCATGATATGGCTGCTGTTCAGCGTTCGGTAATCGCCTGGCTTTTTAAAGGAATCAGGGAAAAGGCAAATTTCGGTTGAACGGGACAGCTCAGACAAGTCATTATGAAAATAAGCCGCGGATTCTTTGTCGTCCAGAACAAAGACATGGTTACAGGGTGATGCCTGCAAGATAGCATTAGCATAAAAGCTTATAGCCGAGCCGCAAACATTTTTTAAATGTACGGACAATAATGGACTGGGCAACGAAAGACCGGCGGCTAATTCCTTTAGCCGGCTATCTTTTTCATAATGGACTAATAATTCCGGAAGGTTCATGAACAGAACCGCAAAATTACGATTTTTCCGGCTATCCCGGTTGATGGAAAGACCCAAGAACCGCTATACTGTCATCGGGGTTTATGGTATTATAAAACCAGGTCGCGTTTAAATTAAGTATGGCTCTTTGATTGGCCGAATCGGCATGAAGATAGGCCGCAGAGGATAAGCCGGCCCTGTATCTTAAGCCATTGTAGGTTATTTCCATGCATGCCGCCGAAGCGCCGGTATTACTGCAATCCAATTGATAGCTGCCTTGTGCCGGGATGTATGGCAGATTAAACGTGATGCTGAATTTATTTTTGTCCGATGAAGCGCCGCTTAAAATAGTATGATTCTGAGCGCCGGAAACAAAATTATAATAAGTTACAAATTTTTGTGTGTCTACATTCCACCAGGAGCTGTCCGGTTGCGTAACAGGAGCTGGGACGGGCGCAGGATCCGGACTGCAGGAGGGTAAGATAAAAAAGCTAGCCAGGGCAATGATGAAAACCGGCAAAACATATTTCTTCATAGGGTACTAAGTTTTTGAGGACAATATTAAATTAGCACAAAGGTAAGGAATGAACGACAGGAATAAACCGGAAGAAAAAGATTCCTATCAAATACATTGTTCTTTTGCATTATGGATTTCATGCTTACCTTTGCCCATCAAAAAGTAAAACTTATTTTATTAATAATTGTATTCATCGGGGTTAATGAGACGCTTCAACTTTAATTTTTTATTTGTATGCCTTTTTACTTTTGCTTGCTGGGCACTACTTCAGCCGCAGATATCATATGGCCAGACGTATAATCAACAGGATTGGTCAAAATTTAAATCGGAGGATTTATCCGACGCCCAGCTGCAGTCATTAATCGACAGGTATAAAAATTCAGGCGGAGATGCATCAAATCTGCGAGATTATTTAAACGGGAAGGGAATGCCCCCGGAAGAGGTATCCAAGATCATGCTGCGGGCACAAAACCTTACCAAGACAAATATAACATTGACACCTGGCCCAAGAGATACGGGCACGGCGGTAACGGCGAATAATACGGTTGCGGAAAACAAAGTTGCAACGGGCGGCGGCGGTAAAGGGGACTTTATTAATGGCCTTCCTGTTTTTGGTACTGATTTTTTTGATAACCCTAATATCAGCATGGCCCCTGATGCAAACAGGCCTACCCCCTCTAATTATATACTTGGTCCCGGCGATGCTTTGAATATAAATATATATGGAAATTCGGTGGTGAGCTGGAATTTAAGTGTCAGTCCTGAGGGCTTTATTGTTCTGCCGGGAATGGGGAAAGTTTATGTCGGCGGAAAAGCCATGGCACATGCTATCGAAATGATCAAGCAGGCCCTGGTGGCCAACAATTATGCCATTGGCCATGGAACAAGTATGGATGTGAGCCTGAGCAATATCCGCAGTATACAGGTATCCATTAACGGCTATGTAAAACATCCTGGAAATTATATGTTGTCTTCATTATCCACGGTTTTTAATGCTTTGTATCAATGCGGTGGCCCGGGACCGGACGGCTCTATCCGCGCCATTAAACTGATCCGTAACGGTCGTTTATATGCCCGGGTGGATGTTTACGACTTTTTATTGAAAGGGGATAAAAGCGGAGACATCCAATTGCAGGACGGAGATGTCATCCAGGTTCCTGTTTATAATTCAAGGGTAAGTATTGAAGGAGAGGTCAAACGCCCTGCTTATTATGAAATGATGCCCGGTGAATCATTAAAAGATCTTCTCTACTTTGCAGGAGGATTTACCGCTCAGGCCTATACGAAAGAAATTAAAACGGTGCGCTATACCGGAACCCAAAAAAGAATAGAGGATATTGCACAAAATCAGTTTGACTTTTTCACGCCTGTAAATGGCGATGCTTATACTGTTGACAAGGCCTTAGACAGATTTGAAAATCGTATTGCAATTGACGGCGCGGTTTTCAGGCCGGGGGACTTTGAATTAAAGGCGGGCATGACCCTGACTGATCTGATTAAAAATGCCGGTGGCCTTAAAGAAGATGCTTATCAGGAGCGTGGCTATATTACAAGGCTAAACCCCGATAATACAGCTCAGATCGTTCCTTTTGACGTCAAAAGCCAGGCGGATGGGTCTGGCGAGGGCATTGTATTGCAAAGGGAAGATATTGTAACCATTCCTTCAATTTTTGATTTGCGGGATAATTATAATGTTTCCATTCGGGGAATGGTACGCCAACCCGGTATGTTTCCTTATGCGGAACATATGACCGTAAAAGATTTGATTCTGAAAGCCGGAGGGTTTGCACATGGAGCTAACACCAATCGTATCGTTATTGCCAGGCGGGTACAAAATACGAATCCGGACAGTTTTCAGGAGCAGCAGGTCAAGGTTATCAGGATTGACGTGGATTCTGATTTTAGCCTTGGTTCCGGTAATTTCAGCTTATTGCCTTACGATGTTGTGTCGGTATTTAGCCTGCCTGGCTACAGGCAGCAAGGTTCAGTGGAATTAAAGGGAGAAGTGATGTACCCGGGAACGTATGCTATCCTAAGCAAAACGGAACGGATTTCTGATTTGATCAAAAGAGCCGGGGGACTAACCAGATTTGCCTACCCGGAAGGAGCCTCTCTGCAACGGGAAAGTACCAAAGAAGAAATTGAGCGGGGCAGGCTCAATCAAAAATTAATGCTACGCAATCAGCATACGCTGACAGATGATACCAGCAGCCGGGTGGATTCGCTGACCCTGGGTGTAAATGGTGTTAGCTCTGTTTATAATAGCTACGTCGGTATTAAGCTGGCAAAAATATTGGAGGAGCCCGGAAGCAAGACGGATCTGATTTTGCAGGACGGAGATGCGATTAACATTCCGGGCTTGAAGCAAACGGTTAAGGTAAGCGGATCTGTGCTTTCGCCGAACGCTGTAGTGTATAATAGCGGAAGGTTGAAGTATTATATCAACAGAAGCGGCGGGTTTACGGAAAACGCGCTGAAAAGAAAATCATTTGTTATCTATGCCAATGGCTCTCAAAAAGGAACACGGGGCTTTTTGTTCTTTAGGAGTTACCCGCATGTCGAGCCCGGCGCAGAGATATTTGTCCCCGAAAAAGCGCCCAAAGAACCCATGAGCACCCAGGGCTGGATCAGCTTAAGCACGAGCATGGCTTCCCTGGCCGCATTGGTATTAGCAATTGTAAGGTATAGTAAATAAGTTGGCCGGGAGTACGGGCTGTGATAATTTCTTTTAAAAGGCAGGTATTATTCAATCCCTTTGAAATTACCTGCCTTTTTCGTGTCTTTCCGGCTACGGCTATCGTTATAAGATCTTTTTCTTTCCTTCCGCTTGCCATTTACGGAAAAGTGCACTGGCGCGGTACCTGTCTTCATGATAGGTGTTGTATAGCCCGTCAAGCCCATTAAGCACTTCTTCAATACCCAGCTCTTCGCACCATTGCAATAAGCCTTTGGGATAATTGACGCCCTTGGTCATGGCCGTTTCAATATCTGTGGCTGAAGCGATGTTTAAATAAAGTGCGTCAACGGCTTCATTAACCAGCATAAGAATGATCCTTTTGACAATTTCCCGGCCTGTCGCCTCATTTTTTGTAGCTTCAGGCATGGGAACACTTTTCGCATAATCGTAAAATCCCCGGCCCGATTTCCGGCCAAGCCACCCCGCGTCCAGTAGCCGTTGCTGGCTTAATGAGGGCTTATAGCGCGGATCGAAAAAAAAGGATTTGAAAACCGTTTCGGTCACGACATAATTCACGTCGTGGCCAATATAGTCCATCAGCGTGAAGGGTCCCATCCGGAAACCGCCAATCTCCGTCATGGCCCAGTCGATGGTAGCCATATCCGCGATACCTTCTTCATAAATCCTTAAGGCCTCGCTGTAAAACGGTCGAGCAATACGATTGACAATAAATCCCGGCGTATCTTTAGCGATAACCGGCGATTTTTTCCAGTCCAGAAGCATGGTTTTCACCTGTCCGGGAAGCCGGATATCTGTTTGAAGCGCCGGGACGATCTCCACCAACGGCATTAGCGGTGCCGGATTGAAAAAGTGAATACCTAAAACGCGTTCCGGTCTTTTGCAGGCCGAAGCGATGGCTGTAATAGACAGCGATGAAGTGTTGGAGGCGAGGATGCAATCCTCAGGGACAATTGCTTCCAGGTTTTTAAAGACGGATTTCTTAATGTCTAAATTTTCAACGATCGCTTCAATGACCAGTTGGCAGGAAGAGAATAGTTCAAGTTTGTCTACAAATGAGAACCGGTTGAAAATGTCGATGGCCTTTTCTGTTAACCTGCCTTTGTTTTCTAATTTTTCCAGGATTGCTTTCAGGCTTGCGGCACTTTTATCCAAGGCGGATTTATTGGTATCAAAAATAATAACCTCATGCCCGGGAGCAACAGCCACCTGGGCAATACCACTACCCATGGCACCGGCGCCTATTACGCCAATTTTGAAGTTTCTTGTTTTCATTTGCATGTCGTTTGTTTGTTGAAAGGGCCCTTGTGATGACATCAAGCCGTAACCAAAGGCGACAAAGATAACTTTATGTTTCTAAATGGAAAAAGGCGGGGCACCGAGGGATTTTCATTTAAACAAGAAAACAGCACTGGACAAGTGCTGTTTTCAGAGAATTTTTCACGTTGTAGCTTTATGATTTATCTCTTAAAATCGTCTGAATGTGCCGGCCCTTCGATCCTGTCCAGATGATATTCGGGTTTGTTCACTTCGCTGACGTCATGAATATGCATCTTTAACAGAGGTTGCTTACCAATGACCTCGTCTATCAGAACCGGGGACGGCGTTGTGCCTACATTGCCGGCGTAATGTCCCTGGGCAATCACGCTATGACGGTTAATATTGCTGGGGCCTTCAATGGCCCAGTCTTTGGTTTCTTTTTTATGGAAGCGGCATTCATTACAGATAAAATCGTCTACCTCGCCCCATTCATTCTTACGGCCGGTAACGCGGAAGACCTCATCGCCCCTCATCCATAAACGGACCTTTCCCGCACAGGTCGGGCAATCGCGGTGCGCATCCACAGGCTTGGTAAACCATACCCTGTTTTTAAAGCGGAAGGTCTTATCGGTCAGGGCGCCCACAGGACAAACGTCAATGACATTGCCGATAAACTCATGGTCCAAGGCCTTTTTGATGCCGGTGCTGATACGTGCTCTTTCACCCCTGTCCAGAACGCCATGCTCCCGTTTGTCGGTCAGCTGGTCGGCCAGCATCACACAACGGTAGCAAAGGATACAGCGGTTCATGTGCAGCTGGATGTAAGGCCCGATATCTTCCCGCTCAAACGTGCGGCGGACAAATTCGGTGCGTGTTCCCTCCAGTCCGTGGTTGTAGGATAAGTCCTGCAGGTCGCATTCGCCTGCCTGGTCGCAAACCGGGCAATCCAACGGGTGATTGATGAGCAGGTATTCCACAATGCCGTTGCGGTTGTCGATAACACGCCCGGATGTCCGATTTTTAACCTCCATGCCGTCCATGACTTCCGTACGGCAGCTGGCCATAAGTTTCGGCATGGGACGGGGGTCTTTTTCCGAGCCTTTGGACACTTCCACCAGGCAGGTTCGGCATTTTCCGCCGCTGCCTTCCAGCTTGCTGTAATAGCACATGGTGGGTGGGGCTACTTCTCCACCGATCTTCCGGGCGGCTTCCAGAATGGTTGTCCCTTTAGGAACATCAATCGTTTTCCCGTCAATTGTTACTTTAAACGTTTGAATATCGTCTGCCATGATTCGTAGTATTTGTTTTGTGGTTCACGCAAGGACATTAAGGATCACAACGTGAAATAGTATATTATGCTTTCACTTCCAGCGGGTCGGCATAATGCGCCAATCCGAAATTGCGTTTTTGCGCTTCTTCAGGATTCAGGATATGCCATTCAAACTCATCACGGAAATGGCGGATGACGGCCGCTACCGGCCAGGCCGCTGCATCGCCAAGCGGGCATATTGTATTTCCCTCTATCCGTCGTTGTACATCCCACAACAAATCAATATCCTTCATCTTACCGTTGCCGTATTCAATATTTTTCAGGATACGCCACATCCAGCCGGTTCCTTCTCTGCAGGGACTGCACTGTCCACAGCTCTCATGCATATAAAAATGGGCAATTGTCATCGAGTTGCGCACCATGCATTGGTCTTCGTCATACACCACAAATCCGCCGGAACCCAACATGGAGCCGGTTTGAAATCCGCCGTCAGAGAGACTTTCATAATTCATATAGCGGGTTTCTCCCTTTGCGGTTTTCAGCAATAAATTAGCCGGTAAAACTGGGACGGAGGACCCTCCCGGAATGCAGGCTTTCAGACGTTTCCCGTTGGGAATACCGCCACACCATTCGTCGCTGTAAATAAATTCCTCTACCGGTAAATCAAAGGGAATTTCATAAACGCCGGGTTTGTTGATATTGCCGCAGGCGGAAATCAGTTTTGTTCCCGTGCTGCGGCCGACACCGATCTTACCGTATTCTTCACCACCCATGTTGATAATAGGGGCGATAGTAGCCAGTGTTTCCACGTTATTGACCACCGTCGGGCGGCGCCAAAGCCCCTCTACTGCAGGGAAGGGAGGTTTGAGACGAGGGTTACCTCTTTTGCCTTCCAGCGATTCCAGGAGAGCCGTTTCCTCTCCGCAAATATAGGCGCCCGCACCTCGTTGTACATAAATTTCGAGGTCAAAACCTGTGCCAAGAATATTTTTGCCCAGAAAGCCATTGTTTTTAGCTTCCTGGATGGCCTGTTCCAGGATTTCAGGAATCCAGGCATATTCGCCGCGGATATAAATATACGTGGTGTTCGAGCCTAAGGCGAAGCTGGAGACAATCAGCCCTTCGATCAACAGATGGGGAATGAATTCCATCAAATAGCGGTCTTTGAAAGTGCCCGGTTCCGACTCATCCGCGTTGCAAACCAAATGACGGGGAACGCCTTCAGGTTTGGCCAGAAAGCTCCATTTCAGGCCGGTGGGGAACCCCGCGCCGCCACGGCCGCGCAAGCCGCTTTTTTTCACTTCCTCTACAATTTCATCCGGCGTCATTTTCAGCGCTTTTTCCACGCTGCGGTAGCCGCCGTGCTTGCGGTAGGTATCATAATACCGAATCCCTTCCTTGTCAATATGCTCCAGTAATAATTTCATTGTTGTATAATCTTAATACAAATTAATTTTCCTAATCCACCGGCTCTGTTCCCGCTTTACATCTTTCGAGCAGCTCATCTACTTTTTCCTTTGTCAAATGCTCCCGGTAATGTTTTCCTAACTGCATCATCGGCGCATAGCCGCAAGCGCCCAGGCATTCGGCCGGCTTCAGGGTAAATAACCCGTCTGCCGTTGTTTCGCCCGGTTTAATACCCAGTCTTTCCTCGATATACTGAATAATTTCGTGGCTACCCCGGATCATACAAGGTCCGGTCTGGCATACTTCCAGCACATACTTTCCCACCGGCTTTTTGTTGTACATAGAGTAAAAAGTAGCTACCTCATAAACCTCGATCGGTAACAGGTTTAGCAATTCTGCAACATAGTCCATTGTTTCGGTACTCAGCCAGCCGCCAGATTCTTCCTGTGCCAAATGCAAGACCGGCAGCAGGGCGCTTTTTTGCTTTCCTTCGGGATAGCGCGCCCTGATCTCCTGAACCTTTTTTAATTTTTCTTCTGAAAACTGTATCATTTCAAAATAAATTTCATCAAATTAATGTACTTGCTATTGCGATAATTATGAATACTATACAATTACGCGTCCAATTCTCCGGCAATGACGTTTATGCTGCTCAGGGCGATAATGGCATCACTCAGCAATCCGCCGGCGACCATTTCGGGATAGGCCTGATAATAAATAAAGCAAGGGCGGCGAAAATGCAGCCTGTAGGGCGTTCTGCCGCCATCGCTGATCAGGTAAAACCCTAATTCGCCATTACCGCCTTCCACGGAATGATACACTTCGCCTTTCGGAATCTCAGTTTCGCCCATGATAATCTTGAAATGATAGATCAGCGCTTCCATTTTCGTATAAACATCCTGCTTTTCCGGCAAATAATATTCCGGCACATCGGCATGGTAAACTGATGGGTCTAAATCTTTCAGCTTTACCAATGCCTGCTGAATAATCTTATAGCTTTCTTTCATCTCCGCATTGCGTACCAGATAACGGTCGTAAGCGTCACCGGTGCTGCCCACAGGAATTTCAAAATCAAATTCTTCGTAACTGCTGTATGGCTTGGCGACACGTACATCATAATCTACGCCGGCAGCCCGGAGGTTTGGCCCGGTAATGCTATAGTTCAGGGCCCTTTCGGCGCTGATGGGTCCCGCGCCAATGGTCCTGTCCATGAATATGCGGTTGCGGGTCAGCAGGATCTCCATTTCTTCCAATGCCTTGGGAAAGGTCTCCATGAAATCCTCAAGGAAATTCCAGGTGGCCGGTGTAAAGTTACGCTCAAACCCGCCGATACGACCGATATTGGTGGTCAGACGTGAACCACAGATACTTTCATAAATATCATAAATTTTTTCCCGCCATTGAAATACATAAGTAAAAGGGGTCAGGGCGCCGGTGTCCACCCCGATTACGGAATTACAAATCAGGTGGTCAGAAATCCGTGCCAGCTCCATGATAATGATCCTGAGATAATCCACCCGCTTGGGCATTGTCAGGCCGTAGAGCTTTTCCACCGTCATATGCCAGCCTAGATTGTTGATCGGCGCAGAGCAATAATTCAGCCGGTCGGTCAGGGGCGTGATCTGGTAAAACGGCCGTCGTTCGGCAATTTTTTCAAAGGCCCTGTGGATATAACCAATGGTGGGTTCGGTGTTGATGACCCGCTCCCCGTCAATTTCCATGATGTTTTGGAACACGCCATGAGTTGCCGGGTGTGTTGGGCCGATATTGATCGTGGTTGTTTCCTTTTCGATGGCCTCATCGGCAAGTTTGATATGTTGTTCTGCCATTGTTGTCAAAAATAATTGGGAAAAGGCGTTAACCGATAGCTGTTATTCCCGTTTAAAAATCAAGCGTACGGACGGGGTTAATAGCTCCCGCCACGGCCAAACATGTCATCATCTTTATCCGTTCTTGTCGGATCTTCCATAGGATACTGTTTCCGCATAGGGAAATAATCCATCTCATCCACATTTAAAATCCTTGTCAGGTTCGGATGCCCGATAAAATTAATCCCGAAGAAATCGTAAGTTTCCCGTTCCATCCAGTTAGCACCGGAGAACAGGGATGTGGCCGAATAAACATCCGGTCGTCCTTCCGGCACATACAATTTCATCCGCAGCCGGGCATTGGTTTCTAAACTGTGCAGATGATAAACCACGCAAAGCTCTTCACCGGTTCTGCCGGGGAAATGAACAGCCGTGATATCTGTCAGAAAGCGAAAAGCCAAATGGTCGTCGTCATATAAATACTGCAGCACTTTCAATCCTCCCTGAGCATCAGCTCGAAAAGTCAGCAGATCATGTGGCGTTTCCCATTCAGAAAGGGTTGGGAATTTTGCCGATAAGGCTTCTTTTATTTGTTCGTTGGTCATTATCGCATTGTCAAATTGTCGGATAGTTGGTCTACTGGATACCGTATTCGTTCAGTAAACCTTTATATTTATCGCTGTGCCGCCGGCGCAGGCTTTCGTGCTTAACGATTTCCTGCAGCTTTAAAATGCCTTCTAAAATACCTTCCGGTCTTGGCGGGCAACCGGGAACATAAACATCTACCGGGATGACCTGGTCAATGCCCTGTAAAACAGGATAAGAATCGAAAATGCCGCCGCTACTGGCACAGGCCCCGATGGCAATGACCCATCGGGGCTCCGCCATTTGCAAATATACCTGCCGGAGAATCGGCCCCATTTTTTTCGCAATGGTGCCGGCCACCAGCAACATATCGCACTGACGCGGCGTGAAGCCCATGCGCTCGGCACCGAAACGGCCTAAATCGTAATTCGGGCCCATGGTCGCCATAAATTCAATGCCGCAGCAAGAGGTGGCAAATGGCAATGGCCAAAGTGAATTGGCCCGGGCCATACGGATCACTTCTCCAAATTTTGTGGCCATAAAGCCTTCGCCCGAATACCCTTCGGGAATATCGGCCATCGCCACCTTCTTATTTTCGTTATATTTTACAGGTCTCATGATCTAATTTTTATTGCCGCCCGATTTAGTCTTCTTTCCAGTTAAGCGCGCCTTTTTTAATGATATAGAAAAAACCACAAAGAAAAAAGCCGACAAACATCAACACTTCCCAAAAACCTTTAGTACCCAACTCGCGGAAATTAACGGCATAAGGATAAAAGAATATGACTTCCACATCGAACAACACAAATAAGATGGCCACAATAAAGTATTTTACGGCCATGGGCTGCCGGGCGTTTCCGACTGCCGGGATGCCGCTTTCAAAGTTGATCAGCTTGTCCTGTGTTCGTCTTTTAGGGCCCAGCAAATGTGAAATAACGGCAATAAGGGCGACAAACCCCACAGCAATAATTACCTGAAGCAGGATGGGGGCAAAAGAAGAAGCGTGTGCGCCATTTGCCGCATCTAGAAATATGGTGGACATCATCGTAAAGTTCAATTCAACCCACAAAATTAACGCTTGTTAGAGGAAAATACAAACCCACTACAAAATTAAAATTAGGCGATAAACGGCGAGCAGAATAAAGCGAAAATCGCGAGGTTTCTGGTTGGCCTGCAATTATTTTTCTTTAGTTGCGCGGCTTGCCCGGATTGCAGTCGTTTTTTATGGACGGGAGGTTGGGCGCCTTAAAACTTAGTCTTTAACTTCCCTTGTGGTTGCCTTAATGACTTTTCCGTCTTTGTAGGTTATATCCAGATAATGAAATAGGAAAGCTAATTCCCCACCTCCTGCTCCCGTTTGATAAATCCATTGCTGTTGCGAGTCAATCCTTATATCCGGTTGTCCAAGTAATAACAGTACCTGATTGCTATCTTTGTGTTCAAGCAATTTGTTGTCAACCAAACCGCTTGCCATCCGCCATCTGTTGGTTTTGTCTTCCTGCCATTTCTTTTGATTAAAAGCGTAGGTTTTTTCACCGGTTAAGGCGGTAACAAGCATCAATCGGTAAATAAAATAGCCGGAGGCGCCCCAGGCCACCAGACCTATTATCAGGAATATTATTGACTTTTTCTTTTTTAAAAGAATGAAGACTAAAGCCAGTAAAAGAATTAGGGGAAGCCCTATCATTATCAGGCAATACATGACATTCAATAAATTGGACGGAGACAGCCCTGAACCAACGAATTTAATCTTTTAAATGGAATTTAGATTCAATGCGGTGGATAAGATTTTGACCACTTCAGGCATCTCTTCTTCGTTCAAATGGCCAAAGCCTAAACGCAAAGCCGTGATTTTTTGATTCTGGTACAGGCAGGTCCGGGGAAGGAAAAGCCCTTGGGCCTGGCAGATTCCGGCCAGCCTGCTGAGCGAAAACGGCTGATTGAAAGGCTGCCAGAAAGCCAGTCCGCCAGCCGGAACATGGACATCAACCCGGTCCGGCAAATGGGTCTTTAATAATTGGGCGAAATGGTCCCTCCGGGAATGGTATATTTTCAGGGCTTTTCGGTGGTAGCGGTGAATATCGCCTTCATGGATCATCTCTGCAAGCGCCTGTTCTTTGACAATGTCGCTATGACCGAATATATTTAGGTATTTATAAGCTTCTTCAATTAAATCCTTAGGCGCGATCATGAAATTAACCTGGAAACCGGGGGTTAGAAATTGACCGAATGCGCCCAGGTAAATGACGTTTCCCGTAGTCGCCATTTTGACCAGCGGGGGCGCCGTCACTTTTTCGTAGGACAATTCGCCATCCGTGTCATCTTCAATAATCACAAAACCATATTCACGGGCCAGTTCGGCTAAGGCCTGCCGGCGATCTTCGGGCAAATTGACCGTTGTCGGATATTGATGTTGCGGATGAACGTACAGGACCCTGATGTCGCCTTTCTGGAAATGGTTGCGGATGAAATCAACCTTTATACCCTGTGTGTCCATCGGGATGGTTTTCAGCGTTGCCCCGGCCTGCCGGAACACCATATTGGAAAAATGATAGCTTAGCTCCCCGACAAGAACAACATCCTGCGGTCGGATTAATAATTGTGTCAGGATGTATAAAATGACCTCTTTACTCTGGGCGATCAGCAGGTTTTCCGGGGCGATGTGAAAACCTTTTGTCTGGTTGATGTAATAGCTCAATTGCTTTTTGAAAAACGGATTGCCCTGCACGGTAAATCCGGATAGCTTTTTGATAAGGCTTTTACGTTTTAAGGCTACCGAGTAGAATCGGGCCAGCTCATCAGTTTTGATGATCCGGTAGTCCGGCTCTCCGGTAGTAAAGCGGTAGGGACATTCATTATGCTGGTCCGGGGCATCCAGGATAAAGCTTTTCCGGAAGCCAAAACCGGCGCTTTCCGGAAAAGGTACTCCCATGCCTGCCCTTTCGGCATTCCTGCCGGGGTCGCGGACAAAAGTGCCCACATTGGGTTTGGCGGCAATCCAACCCTGCGCCTGCAGCTCTTCCAATGCCGCCACTATCGTTTTGCGGTGTACACCCAGTTCTCGGCTCAAAATCCGGCTTCCGGGTATCCGCTGCCCGGCTTCCAGGATCCTGCGCTGAACGGCATTGATAAATTGATAAACGATCTGCAGATAGACCGCGTCCGACTTACGGCGGTCAATTTTAATGATTTGGCCAAAGGAGATTTCAACCGGACTACTCATTTTCTTTTAACTGGACTATCAAAGATAAAGTTTAAATGCGAACCTTTGCGCCCTGAATTGAAAATATAGTAAATGAGCGTCGGGAGAGATACCTTGCAGAGACACAAAAGATTCGTCATTAAGCAATATTTTATGAAAAGAACGATTATTACTTTGGCTTTAGCCCTGATATCAGGAGCTGCATTTGCACAACAAGCCGCGGATAGCACCAGCAAAAATTTGAACGAAGTGGTCATTCGGGGTAACCGGTTAGATATTCCCTTTAATGAATCCAGCAGGAATATCCAGGTCATTACGGCTAAGGAAATTGAACAACTCCCGGTGCATTCTGTCAATGAACTGCTGGCTTATGTGGGCGGCGTGGATATCCAGCAACGCAGTCCTTTTGGCGGCCAGGCCGATATCAGTATGGATGGTGGTACTTCGGAACAAACATTGGTTTTGTTGAACGGCATTAAGCTGATCAATGCCCAGACGGCACATAATATGATGAATATACCGGTACCTTTAGATGCGATTGATCATATCGAGATCCTGCATGGCGCCGCCGCAAGGGTTTATGGTATTAACGCCCTGACCGGTGCTATTAATATTGTGACCAAAAAAAGCTCAAAATCTTTTGTAACTGCCAACTTGCAATCTGGTTCTTCTTTTGCGCAAAAAGCGGAAGGCGACGGCAGTGGTCTTTACGGCGGGGGGAGCCTGCAGCTGACGGCCAATTACGGCAATGATAAGCAAAGCCAGTTGTTTGCCTTTGGAAGGGACCAGTATAACGGGCAGCGTTATAATTCGGCACAAGCAGCCAGCCAGTTTTTTTACAATGGTAACTATAATTTTAATATGAATAACTCTGTTCAGGCTTTAGCCGGGTATGTTCACAATGATTTTGGCGCTAATGGCTTTTATGCTGCGCCCGGCGACAAAAATTCTGAAGAAATTGTGGAAACCGGCATTTTCAGCCTTTCTTCTAAACATAAAATAGGCAGCGTTACCCTCTCGCCCCGTATCAGCGATCGTTATGACCGGGATGATTACCGTTATATTAAACAACAACCTGCCATTGGGCGTTCTGTGCATTACACGAACGCCCTGATGCTGGAATTGAACGGAAGCCTGCCCCTTGGCAACGGGACGCTTGGTTTTGGCTGGGAATCCCGCTTAGGAAAGATCAACAGCTCCAACATTGGCAAACATCAAAGGAACAATCATGGCGCTTACGCGGAATACCGGAAAAATCTCTTTGGCAAGCTGATTGCCAATATCGGCTTGTATGCCAACTACAACACCGATTTTGGCTGGCAGGCCTATCCGGGTCTTGACCTGGCCTATCTTGTCAATGAAGACTGGAAGATCTCTGCCAGTGCGGGTTCGGGACAGCGCATTCCTTCCTTTACCGATTTGTATTTAAATCAGCCACCGGGTAATGTCGGGAATCCGGAGGTACAGCCTGAGGGGGCGTGGGCCTATGATGCCAATGTCCGGTATCACGGGCATGGACTGTCCGTTCAGACCGGCGCTTTTTACCGGGACATTACTGATTTTATTGATTGGATAAGGTCGAATGACAGCGTACCTTATTCACCCGTAAATTTTGGAGAGAATAAAATTTACGGCATGTATGCCCGGATGGAGCAGCAATTTTCTTTGGGCCGGAACCGGCAGTTTGGTTATCAGGTCAGCTATAATTATCTTAATCCAAAGCCTTTGTCCGCCAATGGCGATGACCAGTCAAAATATGTGCTGGAAACCTTGAAACATCAGCTTATTGCCGGCATATCGTATCGGTATGACAATTTTTCCTTTCACATCACAAACCGCTATATCAAACGGATGTTGAACGATGCTTATGATGTGCTGGACGCCCGGGTGGATTACCGGCTAAGGTCTTTCCTGATTTATGCGGACATCTCCAATATTCTTAATGCGCAATACCACGAAGCCGGTGCCGTACCGATGCCGCCAAGATGGTTCAGTCTCGGCGTTAAATTCCAATGGAAAGAAAAATAGGTTGTAAAAAACGTGTGTTGCCATTGAGGCCTTCGGGACTCATTTTTATATATAAGAAGGAAATGACACAGCCGGCAATGAATTGCTTGTAAAATACTGTTGAAGAAAAGGGCTAAATTCGTCCCGGACAACCATAGGAGTGGCTTACATGGAAAGTCCAACCCTAATGATTGGTATAGCCATAACATAACCTTCAAAAGAGAAAGCTATGAACCTTCAAAAATTAACCGTTGTCGTCCTTTTAGCGCTTTTGTGTAACGTCCGGACCGTTCAGGCGCAGGATGCCCGCGGCCCCCGGGTGACGTTCTATAAAACCTTTACCGGCACCATAGCCGGGCAGCCGGTCATCATGCAATGGGGCAATCTTCCGCAAAATAGCCAGCTGTATTACGAATATCTGGAATACCGGCAGAGAATCCCATTGGTCTTGGTGCCTGACAGCAGTTCGGCGGGGCGGTTGTTTTTTTCTGAAGGGCTGGATGATGATGGCCGGCCAGTGGGTAAGCCGGTTTGGAAGTGCCGGTATGACCAAGGCCGGATAGCCGGCACATGGTACAGCGCTGACCGGAAAAAAAACTACCCGGTTTTATTAAAGGAGGAAACCCCTCAAGGGGTGCAGGCGTTTACTTATCAAAGTATTGATACGACCGTTTTTCTTTTTTCGGAAAATACAACTGATGACCGCTCTTATGACCTTGAATATTCCGCGCCGCTGGCCCTGGGCGATTCGGAAACTGCGGACTGGGTTAACCGGATGATTAAAAAGGGCCAGCAATATAACCCGGACCTGTCATTATTGGAGAACTTTACCCTTCGGATAGACAGTAATAGCGCGGAATATCAGGTAAACCGGGATAACGCCCGGGACGATAGCAGCGGGATTTGGCGCTGGGAGATGAATAATGATGTTTCGGTTGATTATAATCAAGACGGCTATGTCATTTTACTGACCAGCGGCTATCAGTATTCCGGCGGTGCGCACGGGGGGGCGTGGGACCTGTTTGAATGCCTTGACGTCGAAAATAAAAAGGTAATGGTTTTGAGCGATATTGTTTCAGCGGATAGCAATGTTCTGGAAAAAATGCTGGAGCAGCAGTTCCGCGAAGATTATCAGCTTAAAGCTACGGATTCGCTAACGGAGTATCTTTTTGAAAATAAGCTTATGCCCAATGGTAATTTTTCTTTCGACGGTTCAGGGCTGTACTTTACCTATAATCAATATGAAGTGGCTCCTTATGTAATGGGTATTATTTCTGTCATGATCCCTTGGGAAAAGCTGAAGCCTTATCTCAACCGTGAGTTTTCAAAGCGGATGAGAGTACGGATGTAGAAGCAAGTGGTTTTCCCCGTTGTTTTCAACGATTTCTATTGTTGATGTTGCCTTTTGTCTACGGGAGGCTTACCTTTGCAATTGTATTGAAACTGATTTTTTATAGGTTATTATTTACCCTGTTTATGCCATATGAGTATGTTTGACGCGCAAGCCCTTATTGAATATGGCGGTTTGTTGATCGTTTTCTTAGCTATTTATGGTCAAACCGGTTTATTTTTTTGCTTTTTTATTCCCAGCGGGGCTTTCATGTTTGCCGCGGGCGCTATGATCGCCGCCGGGCATCTTGATTACGGGCTGGTGGCCGCCGGCAGCTGGTTGCTTATGGCGGCGGTAATGGGTAACCTGACCGGCTATTATTTTGGCCGGAAAGCCGGGCGGATGCTCCATGAACGTCCAGATTCCAGGTTTTTTAAAAAGGAACATATTGCCGCGGCGGAGCGTTTTTATGAAAGATACGGTCGGCGGGCCCTTGCTTTCGGGTTATTTTTGCCTATCGTGCGCACTTTCGCTCCCATTGTTGCCGGGATGATCCGGCTGAATATTTCCCGTTTTCTCTTGTCTGTAACCCTTGGTTCCGTGCTATGGATTTTTAGCTTTTTAATGGCCGGATATGCCATCGGCAGCCGGCCTATGCTTAAGCCGTTTCTAAACTATATCGTGGCCGGTATTGTGATCGTGGTGTCTATTCCGGTTGTCATTAAAATATTTAAGGCCTTGAAGAGAGAGGAAGCGCGGTAATTCTGATCATAGTTTTTCCAGGATCGTTTGGGCAAGATTTATTGATATTTCTTTTTGCAGGTAGATGATTCGATTTGAAGGGAAATGAAGCGATTTTACGGGAAAATAACGGTCCTCCTTTCCGAAAAAGAATAAGGCCTTACCGGTTTTCAGGTTTTGAATTTCCCGAACAACATCATAGCGCCGGTTTTCTTTTTTGCCCAGCATTTGTGAGATGTGAATTTCAAAATCCGTAGTGCTGCCGGGCGAGATGAATACCGCTCCGCTACAATTAATTAATAAGTTATGAGGCAGGCGGTTAACGATAAAGGGCAGGACATCTGCGCCAAAGGAATAGCCAATAAGGATAAACGATTTCTTATGCCAGGAACGGAGGTAGGTGGTCAGCAGCCCGGTTATTGCGTCCGCGCTTTCTTCCGGGGTTTTTGGTGTCCAAAAATAATGGAGGGCATTCAGGGCAATCACAGGCACGCCCTTGTTGACAAATTGGTTGGCTAAGGCTGGATCGAACCCTTTCCAGCCGCCATCTCCCGTGATAAGCAGGGCCATGGGGGACTGTGGGTTGCCGCTTCTGGCGGGTAAAACAACAATCGGCAAGTTGTCCGTGCCCCCTCTGCCTTGACCCGGAATGAGACAGAGCAAGAGTAAAAAAGCAAGAGCTAACGATACATCCCTCATAATTCGGAATTTGTTACCTAAAATTCTGACATAACTTTATTAAGTGCTCCCGGTAAGACCAGTAAATCAAAGTGATGATCATAAATCAGATATTTATTATCCCAGCTTGGGTCAAATTTTTCTTTTGCGAAACGCAGGCCTTTGTAGTGCTGGAATCGTTTTATTTTTTCATAAGCAAATTTAATGCTCCTTTCCCTGAAATTTTTTGGCATGTCAATGCCCGACATTGGCGCCATGCCCATATTCAGCCATTGATAACCTTTGCTCTTGCAATAATCTATCAAAGCGACCGTTAGATATTCTATGCTGCCGTTCTCCGCCTTGTCTGATTTCCTGATAAGATCATAGCGGGCCTCGCCGGGCTTAAAGCTAGGGATAATATCCAAAAAGGCAATAATACTCTTATCCGGAGATTCCAGGTATATAACAGTATGTTTTTTTATTTCTTCTTCCATAAACATTCCCTGGGAAAAAACCATTTCTTTACGGTTGGTTTTGATCAGCCAGTTATCCGAAACCGCTTTTAATTGTTGTATAATGTTGCCGGGAACAGGGGGAGCGCAAATTTTGCACTGATAACCTTTTTTTGAAAGCTGGTTCCTCGCGGTCCGGAGGTTTTGACGGCTTTTACCTTCCATGGAAAAGGTGGCGATATCTACAATGGCCTCCTGGCCGATGGGTAAATACCGCTTGCCCAGGGACTGGAAGAATGGCAGGTATTCTTTATCTACACGGTAATAGGCCTGTTTTAGCCCGTTATTGTTCATTTCCGATTCAAAAGAGCGAATGAGCTGAGCCGCCCGGATCTGATCGGCGCATACCGGAGTGCCCAGAACGATGGCGAAGTCGTTGGCAACCTTATAGGAAATAAAACCTTCAATATTTGTTGTGGTGTAGATAAACTTATCCGGGTATGTTTTAAAATAGTCAACGGCAGAGTTACCAAAAGCGATCACCCATTTCTTTGCCCGGTCAATAATAGCGGCTTCTTCTTCATTCCGATACACGAAAGGTTTCAAAACGGTGTAGGCAAGGAAGGCTAAGGAACCGATGCCCATCACGTTAAGAACGCGGATGAAGCCTTTGGCCAGCTTTGTTTGTGGCGTTAAGTCCGTGGATAATAAAATAAAATTCTGTAGGGTGGCTTTGGCAGATTCTAATAAGGTAAGGTTGATCCCGAAATTCTTTTTCGTCATGAAATAAAACCCGACAATCCCGAAAACAATTCCTGTAAGCCAGACACCGACAGCGATCTTTATGCCGGTCTGCACTAAATTTTTCTGGCTTTTGATACGGTATTGCTTTCGGGTAACGATCAAAATGATGCAGATAATTGCTGCAAAAATGGCTTCTTCGTAATCTATGGCTTTAGTGATGTGCGCCCCTACCGATAAAACCGAAATGACAAGCGCCATGATCCAGGCTGATCGTAAACCCCTGAGCAGGAAAGCAGATATGACAATGAGCGCTAAACCGGCCGCCACAACAAAATCATTTGAATCATGCACCATATCTATGGGAATGTATTTTTCAATTAAGTGCATCCGCCAGTGGATGGCGGGTGAAAGGCCGGACAGCAAATTCACTATTCCGAGTGTGAAGATCAGCAGGGAGGGAAAAATGCGCAAAAACAGGTTTTGCCTATTCAGCAGGAAGCTGAATAGGCCCGCGATTAATACAAACCAGAAATTAAAAAAGCGATAGAGAAAGGTAACGGAAGTGGCAATAGCGGTGTTGTAATGGTATAAAGTAAGAATGTAGACAAGGGACAGCTCAACCGCCCCGGCCCCTTTGAGAAAAGGAGAGATCATCAAAAAAACGGTAGCTATGGTGTAACCTAAAAAAGCTGCCGGTAAAGAGATCTCAGGTGATAAAGCACGCATGGCAATATAAACCTGCAGGATACCGATCAGCTCTGTGGCGATTGAAAAGAACAAGGTAACCATTATTGGTTTCAAGGCTATTTTTTCCTGCCGGACATCATTTGAGATGACTTCAAGCTGTGGCATAAACTTCTGGAGCTTTTGATACCACCATCTCCTTTTATAAAAGGAAACTGCGACCCAGCAAATTAAAGACAGGATGCCGGCTAATGCTAGAAAATACCAGTCTTCCTGCCCGACAATGCCTTTTTGGAAGACCAGGTAAAATATTACCGGAATGCCCACGATGAGGAGCGATATGATACCGGCAATAACGAAGATGAATGATGCAAAGTTGGTTTTGGTATGGCTGATACCCTGCTTTTCCGGGATTGACTTAAAAAAAGCTTGCGAAGTGACCCCTCCCGCAGGCAGGAAAACACCGATCAGGTTGCGTTTAAGATAGAGCTCAACAGCATGAATAAACGGAATCTTTCCACCGACTGCGGCAAAACTTGAAACATACATGAGCCCTTGAAGAACAATATATACTAGGGCCAGCAGCAATCCGTAAATGAGCCAGGCCACGTTTAACGAACCCAGAATGTCACCCACCTGGCGCAGCTCTTTTTGTTCTTTCCGGAAAAAGAAAAACGCTACCAAAAGAAAGAGAACAGATAAAAGCTCTTTCCAGTAAAATTTACCGGCTACCAGTCTCTTCCATGTTTGATGCACTGTTGTCATTATGAAACTTAGCTTTGCGAAATGGTCTATTGGTCTAAAAATTTGCAATATTAAACCTTATACAAGGTACGAATGAAAAAGTTTTTTTTAAAAAGAAAAACTTCTTAATAAATAAAAAATCATGACTGGATTTTCGATAAAACAACATTTGAAGTATTGCCAGGTTTTGGTCTTTTATATTTTGGCTATTCAATTTATTACCGCCAAGTCCCGCATTACGATATTTTTCGCCTGTTGCCGAAAGGTACAATAACTTGCCCATTGATTTTTACAGCAGGTATTTATGTCATCTCGGCCAGTATTTTGACGTGATCTTTGTTCCGGAAAATGAAGGTGAGTGGTACAATCTGGCTTATGCTTTGGCCAAATGACGGCAACAATTATTATTTATTCAATCCCTAAAACGGGCAATTTGAATTTAATCAGGAGCTACCGGATTTGGCACAAGTCTCAATTGATACCGAAAGCAAGACCATAACCAGTGCTTTTCTGGATGGCGCCGGCACTTACACCTTTCTCCATGATACCCTAGCCCAGACAGCCTATTGGGATAATTATTGCCGGGGACTTTTTATTGTGACTATACGGAAGGACAATTAGTGAACGGTCGCTGGCAGAATGGCGCATTCCATATCATCTATACCGCAGACAGCAATATTAAGATTTTTGCCGGCCCGGGAAGAGAGTGGTAAGATTGCAGGTGTCCTGCGCCCGGTTATGAAATGGTCATCTTCGATGCCCAAAAGGCAGTGAAAGGCCGGGTAAAAAAAGAAGCTGTATTGCCGACACGATAGTTGCCGCTTACCTCAAATGCGGGGAAGTTTCATTTCTTTGACGCCACGCCGGACAGGACAGCTCAGAAGTTGTGGCCATTGGATTGGCATTAAAACAACCAGCTCCGGTGGCTTTTGCCAGATCATCCCGGTTTACCAGCCTTTGTATTACATGGGCGTCCTTTTACGGGCGGGCGATCCCGATCAGGAGGTCATGTTGATTTTGATTTGATGAAAATAATGGAAAACCCGTTTATCGATATTATTTGTTTGACGCCCGATCGGGGATGTTTGCCTTAAGAAAAAAAAGTACTGGAGAATAGCCAGGCCCTCCTAGTGATCGGGATAACCACAATTCCCGATTCAATGGCTTCCAGGCTGAATTTGATGCTTTTGGGTTTCCTGTTATTTAGTGACTCCTGTATGCAAAGGGAATAGCCGCAATAAAGTGTCAGAAGATTCGTTCTGACAAGAAAGCACGGTTTAAAGGCCGTGCTTTATATGTGGATGTCCTTTTCGTTTAGAAGCGTTCCAATTGGCTAAAGAAGAAGTTGCCTTCAATAGCGGCGTTCTCATCACTGTCAGAGCCGTGAACCGCGTTTTCACCGATTGATTTCGCATAAAGTTTGCGGATAGTGCCTTCTGCGGCTTCAGCGGGATTGGTCGCACCGATTAAAGTACGAAACTCAGACACCGCATTTTCTTTTTCTAAGATAGCAGCAACAATCGGGCCGCTGCTCATAAAAGAAGTCAGCTCGTCATAAAAAGGGCGTCCTTTGTGGACTTCATAAAATTCCCCTGCAGTTTCTTTGCTCATGCGGGTATATTTCATAGCAATAATTTTGAATCCTGCTCCGGTGATCTTGTCAAAAATGGCACCAATATGATTAGCGGCTACGGCATCCGGCTTAATCATGGTAAAAGTTCTGTTTGTCATCTGGTTTTTTACTTTTGAGGCGCAAAGGTAGTTCATTTTAAATTTACGACGTTTCATGATTGTAAAAGCCATCGGCTGTTTCCGTAACTTTACCGGTTGACGGCTTATCAATTCCTGTACAATGACCAGTAAGATTGCGATTTATGCCCCTGAAAATACAGCTGCTCCCCGGTTGCTGTACGTATTGCATTGGCTATTTCAGGAACAATTACAATTACCTTATAAGGTTTTTTACGATGGTATAGAATGGCTGGCCGCTGAGGGCTTTAAGATTAATTACTCCGGAGAGAAGTTATCGGACGATGCATTACAGATCATACCCCAGGGATTGCTATCTGAATCCGGTGTAAAGCCCCAGGTACTGGCCGTGCAGCGCTGGAAGCGGCATACCGTTTTGTTTTACAACCAGCCGGGGGCTGAATTGCCCTTCGATTTATTGGCGGCGGTATTTTATTTGCTGAGCCGTTATGAAGAATACCTGCCCCACAGGAAAGACCGGCATGGCCGTTATTGTGCGGAGCAGTCCGCCGCAGGGCAATATCGTTTTTTACAGGAGCCGGTGGTGGACCAATGGCTCCATCATTTCAGGGAATTGCTGCAAAAGAAAGGACTGGGCCTGCCCAAAAAGGAATTTCAGGCTGAAATTACTTATGACATTGATATGGCCTGGCAATATCGTCACCGCGGTGCTTTGCGTTATTGGGGCGGTCATTTCCGCGATGCTTTGCAAAGACATTGGAAAGGCATACGCCAGCGGTGGCGGGTGGTGTCCGGTAAAATGGAGGATCCGTATTTCAGCTTCCCGGAATTAGGCTTGTTGCATCAAAAATTTGATATTCATCCTGTATTTTTTATATTGCTGGGGCAGCCGGGGAAATATGACCGGAATATTCAACCGGAACATGCGGCCATGCGGCAATTGATGACAAATTTGTCTAAAAACTACGATATTGGCATTCATCCTTCTTATGGCAGCCATGAAAGTCCGGAGCGCCTGCATCAGGAAATTGCCCTGTTAGCTGATACCGTTCAAAGACCCGTGACCAAAAGCCGGCAGCACTTCATTAAATTTTCGCTGCCCGAAACCTACCGGCGACTGATTGAGCAAGGCATTACCGATGATTACTCCATGGGTTATGCCACTCACAATGGCTTTCGTGCCGGCACCTCGCAGTCTTTTTACTGGTACGATTTGAATCAGGAGCAAACCACCTCACTAACCGTCCATCCCTTTGCTTTTATGGATGCCACGTCAAAATTTTATTGGAAAAAAAGTCCGGAAGAAACGTTTCGCGAATGGCAAAAACTGTTCCTGAAGGTTCAGGCGGTGGAGGGGACATTTATCAGCATCTGGCATAATTTTATATTGAGCCGGGGCAGCGACTGGTTAGCGATGTACGCAAAAGTGCCCGAAATGTTACGCCCCTATTCTGTTATATTTAATCGAGGAAATAAACAGCATGAGTAAAGATTCCCTTGCCGAAAAAATTATCCAATACCATCAAAATTTGTCCTGCGATGTGGCATTGCCGGAGGAATTTGCCATTCTGAATCCCTTTCGAGAAAATCCGGAAACCCGGCAGGTCATGCAACAGTTTTACCGGAAATTTTATAACGACAGCCACCCGCGGAAATTCATGATTGGCATCAATCCGGGACGTTTTGGCGCCGGCATTACCGGTATTGCCTTTACCGATACCAAACACTTGAAAAGCCATTGCGGCATTGATTTTTCGGGTAAGGACAGTCATGAACCATCGGCTGTTTTTGTTTATAAGATGATAGAGGCTTATGGTGGGGTTGCGGCTTTCTACCGGGACATTTATATCCATTCCGTTTTTCCCCTGGCACTCATCAGGCGGAAGGCCGAAAACCGCTGGGTAAACTGTAATTATTATGATGACAAAAGATTGCAGACCCTACTTAAGCCCTTTATGGTTACTCATTTGCAGGAACAATTGCAATTGGGACTGAAGAGGGATATGGCATTTGTTCTGGGTAAAAAAAATGCCGGTTTCGTGGCCGCGCTGAATGATGAATATGGTTTTTTTGACCGTCTGGAAGTTTTGGAACATCCCCGTTATATCCAGCAGTATAAGTCTAAAGAAGCCGGAGCTTATGCTCAGAAGTTTGTAGATTTGTTGAAAAGCATATGAACGTTTTTTCCATCGCTGCCGCACGCGGCCTCGCGTGTGCCACGACGAAAAACCATAGTGACATTATCAACCAACACTATTATGCCATGAGTCGTCAATACAAATTCCATAATAAAGAAGGCCTTTATTTTATCAGCTTCGCAGTCGTTTATTGGATAGATTTGTTTGTCCGGAAAGTTATAATGTTACTTAAAGCGGTTTGGTTAAAATAACATTGTTAGGGTAGATATTGGGTTGTGGTGCAAAAAGATACAAATAAATTTCAACTTAAAATTTCTGATCCATACGAATTTTGTACTTTTGATGTGTTGTTGATACAAATTTATGTAAAAAGTGTGCGAAACATCAGGCTATCCCTTTAACCATTTGCCATTTCCCGGAGAGGGTGAATTTACTCCTAACTGTGAATATATCCTTTCATTAATTCGTAAGGCTACAGAATGCTATAAATCAATAGAGGAGATAGGCAACCAAATCATAACAAAAATATCTAACACTTCTGCATTTAATCAAAACGATTTAGTATTGTTTTCATCCT
Organism: Edaphocola sp.; assembly: GCA_035708205.1. Taxonomy (GTDB): domain Bacteria; phylum Bacteroidota; class Bacteroidia; order Chitinophagales; family Chitinophagaceae; genus DASSSY01. The sequence continues at coordinate 10,741 of DASSSY010000004.1, read as the reverse complement.
GCTTTAACGAAGTAGAAATCTTTTTGAATTATTATGCTAAGTTGACGAAAATTATAAAACGCTGCTTAAAGACAGGAGTGTTAAAGCACATGAATACTAGCGGTATGCCTAATGTTATTTTACGAGAAAATTGTTGTTTACTTAGAAACACAAGTGAGCATTTTGATGAAAGGATAGAAGAACTTGGTAAAGTGGAAGATGACAACCTTATATGCTTGTTATATAAAGGGAATATAATTAGTTGGGAGTTTGGCTTTCAACGTAAGGGATATTGGCCAGAAGTAAGAATAGGAAAGGAAAGAATTGATATCTTTGATATGGAAAAGTTGGCTTATAGGTCATATATTAAGAAAAGTGAAGAAAGTGAAGAAAGTAAAAAAAGTAAGAAAAGGAAGCTACAAATTGAACCGTGCACCATCAGTATAAACGAAGTTTGGTGTGATATTCTTGAGATACTTAGCTTACTAAAAGGAAACATCGAAAACAAAATTTTAATTAATAAAATGGGATGCCCGCCTATTAGATTTGGTGGGGTCTTCATTTATGAGCAGAACACGCCGGCTGATCTCCTAAATCACAATATTTAGGGGTTGTTAAATTACTTTCAAAGACAAGCAACAAACAAAAATATGTATAATAAAGATTTGATTGAATCATTGCAACTTAGTGTAAAAATAAAAGAAGTAAAGTTAGAAAACATTTGGATGGGTGTTCAAACTTTCGTTATGTATATTGTTATTGATAATTATAGCCTCAATCGACGTGCAATTGTTTGTCAAAAGGGAAGCTATGTTACCCAACGACGAGAGCAAGTGGAAGCTGATGAATGGTTAAGTGGGTATATGAAAAACGAAGATGTGATTTTGCCGAATTCGTACAAAAAGGGAGCTATAGCATTCGATCATTCTAAATTGAAAAAAGTTTCTAATAATGACTCATTTTATTTATCTATAGAATTACCAAAAGAAGGCATTAAAATTAATGTGGTATTTACACACAATGATGGAAAGTGGGAAATGACCGGCTTTGAAAAAGAAGATATTGATATACAATTGCCTGCTAAACAAATTGAAAAGCTATTATTAAAAAAGGTTGAAAGGTTAGAACCATTCGAGGAAAGGCTCGGAGTGTCAATTGAGAAGGTTTCGATAAAAGTTCATTCTGACTTAAATAATTCATATTCATTTACACTATATGGTGAATTACACTTGCGAGAGAATTCTCAATTAGAACGAACCATAAAATTAAACCTAATTATTTATGATAAAGAAGGAAATATTGCCCATCGAGCCGATACATACTTTAAACCAAGTACATTTTTTATATTCCAAGTGTTTGATCTTTATGTAAGCAGTGATTACATTTCGCCTAATTCAATAGGGTCAATTCGTTTGTATCCTAATTGGCTAAATTAATTTAATATTTCCAATATAATGTTTAATAACTTTAACAAGATGCGAGATAGTTTATTGTGTGAAGCGGTTTCTTCCCCCAACTTACTATCTGACCTCGCCGGTTTAGAAAAATACATCGCTGAAAGTTACAATAACCGTTCTTTTATTGAATTATTGCAGAATGCTGATGATGCAGGAGCTCATAAATTTAAAATCTTAAAGGAAGGAGATTTGCTTTTTGTTGCCAATGACGGAAGAGCTTTTAATCAACAAGATTTGGAAAGTTTATGCCGCAGTGCTTCATCAAATAAATTAAGAGGGCAAACTATTGGATATCGAGGGATAGGATTCAAGTCCGTTGTTGGATTCGCAAAAGAAATTTATTTGTTTAGCGAAGGAATCGAATTAGTGTTTTCTAAGGAAAGAACTAAGCAGCAAATTCCTCAAGCGAAACAAGTGCCTTTAATCCGAATTCCGCATAGGCTGACTACAGAAGACAAAAATAGGTTTTACAATTTTAAAAGTAAAATTGAGACAGAAGGTTATAATACAATTTTTGTCTTTACAGATGTTATTGCAGAACAAATTGAAAGCGAATTTGAATCCTTTAAGCATAATGCTCTTCTATTCCTTAAAAACGTTGAACTAACAGAATTCGTATTGCCCGATTCTCAAGTTACTGAAATAACTAAACAAAAAATAACTGATTCTCTAACAAAAATAAAGCTTAAAAAAAATAACGAATATTCAAGTTGGATAGTCACAAATTATAACCATACGGGAATAGCCTTTTATGAAAATGATAACGAGGTCAAAAGTATAGATAGGGAAGAAGCTCTAATTCATGCCTTTTTGCCTACTGAAGATGCAACAGGGTTAGGAGTATTGATTAACGGCAACTTTAGCACAGATCCATCAAGGAGGCATTTAATTTTTGATGAAGAAACAATAACTACCATAAAACAATGTGCAAGTCACCTTACAAAACTTTACAAAGAAGCGATCTTGGCTTCGGACGAAATTAAAATCCGACTGATTGAAGCATTAACACCTTATTCAGATCCAAGAATGTTTAAGTTTTCAAAGAAAAGCTTTGAAAAATATTTGTTTGAAGAGATAAAATCAAATGAAAGGAGTTTTTTTAGTAGTATAAAATTGCCTCCTCATTGGCTAAATAGTAATGATTTTCTAAAATTGGTTTCCAATTCAACTCATTCTATGGATAGAAGGCTACTAAATAATGAAGGGTTTCTAGGTTTATTAAAATATTTAGGTGCTCAAACAGCGAAATTTGAAGATATAAAAGATTCAATCAATAATCGGGAAATTTCTATATTAGGTTGCACACAAATTGCAAATTTTTTGTTTAAATCTTTGCTTACACACAATGCCATTAATATTTCCGAAATTCCCACCTATAAAATTATCATGTCTGACGGCATTCGAAAATCAATTAATGACTTAAATAATCTTTCAGTGCTTGATGATAATTTTATGTCTTTGCTATATGAAAATGGGTTAACGGAATCCGATATATTGCAGGTTCTGAAAATTTTTTCACTTAATATCCGTTTAAATTCTACATCACAAAAAAGCGAGCAAACAGATTTATCTGAAAAGGATAAGAAAGAAGAATTCCCAGTACTTGAATGGTTTAAAAAAACAGATAAAAAAAATAATTCGGCCTCCGCAACCTTGTCATCAAAAAGATGGAGAAGTGCTGAAGAACAAACACTTATTATTCTTAATCAGAATGGTTTTATCTTGGAGGATGTCAGTAAACAAAATATTGGTTATGATCTTGAAGGCATAGATCCAACTGGAAATAAGATCCAAATAGAAGTAAAGTCGATCACATTACCAGGACAAAAATTCAAAATGACAAATAATGAGATTGCCGTAGCTCAAGCTAATCAAAAATCTTTTTTTATAGCAGTTGTAAGGCAAACGAATGATTTTTTTGAGATAGCATTAATTCGTGATCCAATAAATACTCTATCTCTAAACAGACAGTGTATTCAATGGATTTGGGAATGTGAATCATATGAATACAAGCCCATAAAGTTTCAATTGAGATAAATGTTATTTTCCTCCCTAAGTTGCGCATATTCTTTGAATTGGTCAATAGTTGGCAATTTACTTGGTTCAGGAATTTCAAAGGCAAATTCAGTGGTATCTATTTCTTCATATTTTTTATGAAGCTGGATACCATCGCTGGCGTACGCGGCCTCGCGTGTGCCACGATACATACCGACTCTTCGTTTCAATAGATTTTTTCCATTATTTGGAAAATAACTAATTTTGCCTCCATCTTATTAACCTCAAAGAAAAAGGACGAGCACCATGCCAGTGTTACACAACCGAATTTCCAACGAGGAGCTGAAAGCGCGTATGTTGGCCGAAACAACGCCCCGCAAAACAGTTTCCTTCTACAAGTATTTCCATATTGCCGAACCGGAAGCTTTCCGCGATGAGCTGTACAGGAAGTTTTTTTCTTTAGATGTTTTTGGCCGGATTTACATTGCCCGCGAAGGCATTAACGGCCAGGTCAGTGTGCCGGAAGATAAGTTTGACGCTTTTCGGGACGCGGTTTATCGGGCGGCGCCGGAATTGGACAACCTGCGGTTGAATATCGCCGTTGACGATGACGGCAAATCCTTTTGGGTGCTGCGGATGAAAGTGCGTCCGAAGATTGTAGCCGACGGCATTGACGATCCGGATTTTGACCCTTCAAAAGTGGGCACTTATCTGAAAGCGCCGGAAATTAATAAAATGGTGGAGGACCCCGATACCGTTTTTGTGGATATGCGCAACCATTACGAGTATGAAGTGGGCCATTTCCAAAACGCTCTTGAAGTTCCTTCGGATACTTTTCGCGACCAGCTGCCGATGACAGTAGAAATGCTGGCCGACAAAAAAGACAAAAACATTGTGATGTATTGTACCGGTGGTATTCGCTGCGAAAAAGCCAGTGCTTACCTGTTGCACAATGGTTTCAAAAATGTTTTTCATGTTGAGGGCGGCATTATTGAATATGCCCGGGAAGCCAAAAAGCAAAACCTGCCGATGAAATTTATCGGTAAAAACTTCGTCTTTGACGAACGGTTGGGTGAGCGGATTACCGACGATGTGATTGCTGAATGCCACCAATGTGGTAAACCTTGCGATCAACATGTCAATTGTTTGAATGATGGTTGTCATTTACTGTTTATTCAATGTGCGGAATGTGCTGCTAAATATGATGGTTGTTGCTGTGAGGACTGTATGGCAGAGCATCATCTGCCCCCGGAAGAACAACGGGCGAAAAGAGCAGGCCGGGAAAACGGCATGAAAATTTTCAACAAATCCAAAGACCATCCCCTGCGCAAACACCGTACTGAATGGGCCGCCGAGCGGAAAGGCGGGGCTTAGGCCTTATATCATTTAGACAATTATATAGGTATGTTTTTGCGTAGCAAAAAAGCTTAATAACCTTAATTTCTTAATGGTTCAATAGGGCACAAAATATCTTTGTGGATATTGTGCCTTTGTGAGAAAATTAATGGTTTTCTTTTGCTCAACAATTAAGGAATGAAGAATCATTAAGAACGCTTTGCGTGCCTTTGTGAAAACTTTGTGTGATCCATACCAGATAAATGTCAATTTTATATTAGCCGTTTTTGCGCAGAATAAAAATCAAATTACTGGTAGTGCTGTCATTTTCCTTAACCTCCATTTGAAGCTGATGGCTTTTGGCCCATTCCGTCAGCCATTGACGGCTGAGGAAGTGCAGTTCATTTTTGGTTCTATTGAAACGTAAAAGCTTTGTGGACAACAGTTCTGTGAGTTTGGTCTTTTCATGCCTTTGCGCCATTTCCACAAAGCCGTCGCGTACAATCAGGGTACCATTGGGTTCCAGTGCAGCGATGCATCGTTCCAACAACTGTTCCTGTTCTTCCGGCAATAGATAATGCAGCACATCACAAAGGACGATTGCCCGGCAAGGTTCAGGGTTGAATTGACTAAGGTCGGCATGCAGGAATCTTGGGTGCTTGCCGGCCTCGCCATAGGCGTTTATCCTATAGCTGTGCGCGGCGGTAATTATTTTTTCCTCATCATAATCCACGCCGATGATTTGGCGGTTGGTAGCTGTCCAGTACAGCATCCAACTTAGAAAACCATTACCACAACCAAGGTCATAAATCCGGCCTTCTTCCGGCAAAACCTCGTCAAAGAACTGATAATAGCCTTCCATTTTTGCTTTCACACGGCAATACCATTCCAAAACCGGCCCTTTGTATAGATAACTTTTGATGAGCTGTTCTTTGAAATAAGGCGCTTGTTCTATTTTATCGGTAGTGGCCTGAAGCTGGTTTACAAAATATTTTTTGGCTTCTTTAGTGGCTTGTTGATAAGAATCCGCTTCGTTAACCGCTTTCAGGTCATTGGCCTCGCCAACAAAAACATTTATTTGTCCGTCTTTGAGCAACCAGTCGCCTTTTTGCATGGTGTAGTGAATGCCGTGGAGCAAAACCGGCACCACCGGCAGCGCTAATTTTTCTGCCAGATAAAAAGCGCCTTTGTGAAAACGTAACAGCTGCCCGTCTTTGGAACGGGTGCCTTCGGGAAAAACCACAATGCCATAACCGTCCGCATTCAGTTGGCGAATAGCGGAAAGATTATCGTCCAATTTGTCTGTTACCGAATAATAATCTGCCATGCGTACAATAAAGCCAAATACCGGCGAGCGCCATACCCATTTGTTCGTCATCAGGATGAGTTTTGGGTGAAGCATGGTCGTCACTAAAATGTCCAAAAACGAAGCATGGTTGGCAATATAAACTGCCGGCTGTTGGAATGTTTTTTTATTGCTGAAGACCACATGCTTGCGGACATTGGTCATGATATAAATCAGGCTCTTCGTGAATTTACTTAAGATAAAATGAAAATAATATCGGCTGCGCTTTTTGCCAAATGGGCGGAGGCCGGTGAGGAATAGACCAATTATTGTGAGCAGAAAACAGCCGCTGAAAAAATAGGCAAAAGAAAAAACGGATTTCGCAAAGCTCCAAAGTGTGAAAGGCATAAAACCTTTGTCCGCCCGCTTTTGAATCAAGAAGTTGAACAAAAAGGGTTGAATAATCTGCGACACAAACACCACGCAAAGCAAGCCGAGAATTGAAATGAACGCAATGGATTTCAAGGCCGGATGTTGCGCAAAGATGAGCGTGCCCAGACCGATAATGGTGGTCAGAACAGAAAGGTAAACCGCCGACCGTGAAGATTGTATCTGGTTATTGCCGCTGCGGTATTTTTCTAATAAGCCGTCCATCATAAAAATGCTGTAATCATCGCCCAGACCGAATATGAGCGTGGAAATGATGACGTTTACGAAATTAAATTCTAATCCAAACAAACTCATGAATCCCAGAATCCATACCCAAGTCAGCGCCATTGGTAGGAAAGAAATCAGGGCTAATTCCAACCGGCCATAAGCCAGCAATAAGGCTAAGAAGACCAATGCACCGGAAATGTAGAAGATGTGGTTGAAATCGTTGGTTAAAGAGACCAGCAGTTTTTCCGAAACCATTTGTCGGTCGGTGGCCAGCACTTTATTTTGCCCGGCAAAAGCTTTGAGTACTTCTGCCCGGTGACCGGGTTCCATTTTTACCGAAGCAATGGCAAAATGCCGACCTTTTGAATGTCCGTAGGCATTGGGGAGCAAGCCTTTCAGGAAATTCGTAGCGGTAGAATCATAAGGTTGATAATCGCGGTTCAGTGTTTCATTAAAGGCACTAAAAGCATCAGTGCTAAAACCCGCTTTTTGTCCTTCGGATTGTAATAGGCCGATAAATTTGTCCTTTTTGTCTTTGGTCCAGAACGTTTTCCAAAGCGCAATCTTACGTTGTTGCTCGGCAACCGAAGGCAGAAAAGTGGCGGGGTTAAGGCATTGCCGGATATAGCCTTCTTTTTGAAGTTGGTCAATGATGGGGGTGATGGTCGATAATTTTTCACTGGCCTGATTTTCGTTATTGGCCTGAGCAATTACAAACAAGGAGCTTAACGCAAAGGAGTTGTCTGTTTCCAATGCGCTTTGTGCTTGTGCTAACCGGGGGCTCATATAGTTCAGGTGCATCAGGTCGGTATCAAAACGGACTTGTGGCGCATAATGCCATAAAACAGGCGTGGCCACCAAAACGAGTATCAAAAGGATTTTGCTTTTCTCAGGACGAAGTGCTGCCAGTCGGTCGATGATGTTTTTCTTATGTTCGTGAAACTCTTTTTTCGCCGTACCTTTTAATAAATGCGGCAGGAAAATCAGCGTAAATAAAGAAGCGCCCAGCAAACTAAGCGAAGCAAAAGTGCCCAAATCGCGCAATAGCGGTGCCTCGGCAAAACGCAGGGCAAAAAATGCAGCAATAGTGGTAAAGGCCCCTAAGGTCAGGGGAAAAACCAGCGTGCGCACATTATCTTCCATATTGGGATGCTGCCGAGCATGACTCATAAAATGTACCGAAAAGTCGATGGCGATGCCCAGAATAATGGCGCCGGCGCCTAAAGCAATTATCGAAATGCTACCTTGAAGCAACATGGTGAGCGCTAAGCCAAACAGGCCGCCAAAAAGGACGGGCAGCATGAGCAGAAAGGGCGCACGTTTTTTTCGAAAAACATAAAGCGTCAGCAAAAGGAGCAGGGCTAAGGTAATACTAAGCGTCAGGATGGTATCCTTTTTCATTTGCACGGCATTGCCCGTGGCCACTGCCGGACCGCCAAAATAGAGGGTTTGTAGTTGTGGGTGTTGCGCATCCCAACGGACTAAAAAATCGTTTAGTTTATCGAAGAAAGGTTCATTTTTTCCGGTTTCCGT
>DASSSY010000003.1:0-243780 GCA_035708205.1 Edaphocola sp. | reverse complement strand
CGGCGGAAGGTATGGAGGAGGCTTTTGGGCAGTCGGCGGGCTATGATTATAGCGCCACAGTGGGCAATAACAGCGGGACTTCATCACAGACGGCAGGAAACTATAGTAATCATAATGCGGGCGGGGATCCGCCGAGTGAGGTTGGAAAAGGAGATAGTAAAAGCTCAACCAGTGATGGGACAGACGCAAGTGCTATAGCAGTGGGTGGTGCCACAGGAAGTTTTGTGAGTGAATTAACTACTGGAATAGAAGTAACGGTAGACGTAACAGGGGCTGCGATAGCATCCGGGTTTGCGACCGTTGCGTTAGTATTTCTTCCCATTAATACTGCAGCACCTTCAATGGAGATGAGAAATATAGATCCTTATGGTGATCCCAAAAATTGGAAAACAGAAATACCTGATAAGACTAATCGTATCCGTCCTGTCTACTTTAATAATAAAAATTATTTCCCAGGAGGAAATGGAAATGATTTTATAAAATGGTTTGTAAGATTTGGAGCAATGGGTGTAACATATAAAAAGTTTTGGTATGATCCCAGTCATCCGGACAAGCATTGATCTTATTATTAATTTATTCCATAAATTAGCAAATAAATGAATTCACTTAGAAAATTAAATACAGCTTTGTTGGTAGTTCTAGCTGTATTAACCATATTAATTATCTTCTTTTCAGATAGTTTCCGACATTTTGGAGATATGATATTAAAATACAGTATTGTAGTTATTTTAATTCTTTCTGTTGCTCTTGAATTAATAATAAAAATTAAAAAAAGAAAACGATAGTTATGAAAGACAAAAGGTCATTATTATATTGGTTTGCATTTAATTCCTTTACCATTGTAAAGTATCTTTTTGGAGTCGTGTTTTTACTAATCTGCCTGTTCTTTTTATTAACGCCCAATGTTTCGGTAATATGGTTATATGTCATAATATTTATTAGTGGGATTTTTTCCGGTTATTGTATTGCCTATTATTCGATCAAATATTTGCATGATAAACAAATTAAAGATCAATAGAAATAGTCTTATGAAACTGGCAGTGTATCAATTATGTTGATGAAGCCAAAACAGGTTAATGATCAAGGATAAATTGGAAAAAAGAGGATAGAATTACCCTTGTCCTCTTTCTTTTTCTGGTTAATATCAAGCGCTAAATGAAAGTTTCCGACCCTAAGTGCTACAGATATGTTGATTTGGAAAAAGTTGTTGTCCGCTGTTCTGCAAGGCTTCCTAAACTATGGAAGTTTTTAAACTTAAAAGACGCTCTTTGAAAAATCTAACCATCAATTACCGACGCCGGGCTGAACTGGATGAGCTTCGGCGCAAGTCAGCTTGGCCTGTCCTGAAAGAATTGAAGGAACCCCCAGATCGGCAGGTTCCTCAGCGTGGACCCGCTGGCGGCACAAGGCGGGCAGGATATGCTGAGCCCTTACCAGGCGATGAGAAATAATCCGGGAAGCCTGACTGATCCGGGAGGGATGAGGCCCGGAGGACCAGGTGAATTAAAAGATGCTAAATTACTTCAATTGGTCGGACCGCCAGGGGGAGCTATCGTTTTAACTGCCAATGCCCCCATTATTCCTGTAAACAACGACTTTGGGTCTTAATTACAGCATTGAACAATATGATGATGGCCTATCAGCTTCAGGACTTTATTGCTAAACAGGATGCCCTTGCTGCATTGAACAAAACGTTGGGCGGTGATGACCAACAAACAAACTCTCAAACACCTACAAATATGACCGGCAATGACGGGCAAAACAATGCTGGAGGACAAGGTGGTAGCGGCATACAAACTATGGTACTTCCTGATGGGGAAATTGTGGATAAAAATGCTTATTTTGACCATACTGCGGACGCAAACCCCAATGCGACTCATTTAGGCACAACAGCGGTTGTGGATTCTTATATGGGAAGTAGCTGGCAAGGGCTTGCAGGTGGATGGATGCTTCCAGGATTAGACATCATTCAACCGGGGCCGCTTTATGCTTATCCACTAATGGAGGGGCTGCCACGCCACCGATTACAGGAGAGATAGCGAAAGATTTTATATTAACAAGATATGGAGGAACTCGAGATAATTCAGAATATTTTTCACCGAGAGGTACAACAATGAGCCAAAGGAATTTATTGGAAAATACTAACACAGATATTTATGAGGAATGGAAAGTTGTAAAACCTTTCAACGTGGAGCAGTCACAAATTGCGGATCCTAATGGCTTGCCGACTGGCGGTATCCAATTTAAATCATCCATTCCGGCAGGGGAATTGCTTGAAGGCGGATATATTGAACCGATTGAACCTATCGAATTCCCTGATATTATAATAATTTGGTAAAATAAATGATCATGAATAAGCGTGAATTAAAAATCAAATTAGATGAACTAGGAATAAGGCCAAGCGATTATTCATTGGATGGTGTTTTAAAACCCATGAGTACCATTCTCCTTTTTTCAGATTCAAGGTGGTGGACATTTGATTATGACGAGCGAGGACGAGCCCAAGACAAAATGAGTTTTGACACAGAAGATGAAGCTTGCCAACATATATTGAGTCGCTTAATTAGGTTACAGGAGTTTCGTGAGAAATATAATTTAATTCGTAAAAAACATAATTTAGGACCAATTTAAAGTGGGTTGTAATATCCTACATGTTTATGATATTATATTGGCATTCAATTGAAATCATCAATTCCCGCAGAGGAATAGCATTAATACTTTTTGTTTTTAGCAGCCGATTGAAAATGAATTTAACATGAAATTTTTTAAAAGAAAGGAACAAACCGATATTAACCGTCCAGTAGAAAACAATGAATTGAAAAGAGCCTTTCAAAGGTTCTTTGCAGATACAAATGCTAAAACCATGATGTCGGTTTTGGGATTGTTAAAGACAGCTGTCTTTCTGGTTTTGATAGATATATCGGAGACCGAATTTGGAAAAAATGACGAAGGACGTATAACCTCTATTGACGGAGGAAATGTTAAGCTATTGAAATGCTTGAATGAAGAATGCAACACCTATTTACCACTTTTTACAGATTGGGAAGAAGCGCATTTGTGGATGCCGCATCGCGAAAAGCATATTGTGGGTTGGATAATGACGGCGCATGAGGCATTTGTACTCGTTGTAAAGTCAGCAGGTTGGGATGGGCTTGTTGTTAATGCTAGTAGTACAAAATGGATTATGAATAAAGAACAAATCAATAATTTTCTTTCCGACTTTAAAAATTAGTTATCCTTTGGTGTTCGTCTCCCTTGTTGTCGAGTTTGTAACTCGTGAGAAAATTGTTCCTCGAGGCAACCCGAACAATTGATAAAATAAGTTTTTAAACTTAAAAGACGCTCTTTGAAAACAAAACGCAACTGTCGATAACCGACGCCGGGCTGAACTGGATGAGCTTCGGGGCAAGGCAGCTTGGCCTGTCCTGAAAGAATTGAAGGAATCCCCAGATCGGCAGGTTTTTAAGCGTGGACCCGCTGGCGGCACAAGGCGGGCAGGATATGCTGAGCCCTTACCAGGCGATGGGCGATAACCCGGTGAGCGGAACGGACCCCGGCGGAACGATCCCACCGGGAGGCCCGGTGGGATTTAGAAATCCCAATATTGTTCCGTTTTTTTCTCCGGCAGGAGGAGGAATTGGCTCGCCGACCAATGGAACTTATACCCCGGGTATCAACCCTGCCAATTTTTTATCGATTGGCCAATGGATTACTACTTTCGGTGGTGCGGCGGAAGGTATGGAGGAGGCTTTTGGGCAGTCGGCGGGCTATGATTATAGCGCCACAGTGGGCAATAACAGCGGGACTTCATCACAGACGGCAGGAAACTATAGTAATGTCGGGGGAAGTACCGGAACAGGACAAGGCGGCGGCGGTGGAACCATACCCACTAAGGTCCTTCCCGATGGGGAAGTTGTGGCGGTAAATGGTTCTTTTAACCACGAGGCGGACGCGGATCCTTCCGCGACTTTTATAGGCACAACAACAGTTCAGAGTTCATATTACACTAGCGTGGATGTTAAAGCAGGGCAAGATATTCAATTGATTAATTCTAGTCTTGGCGACAAATTGTCACTTAAATTATATACAAGTTTTTCTTTTAATAAAGAAGGAAATTTTAAAACAACTTATTTTAACGGAAAATTGGAATCAACTTCATTTCATTTAGCGGGTCCCTTATGGACAACTTTTGATCTGAAAGGAAATCTTTTAAGTACATTTTCTTTGTTTGGTGTCAGTATTTCTGTGCCGTTCTCATTTTCACCATCTGCAGGACTTACTATTGATTTCAATAAGCCTTTCCAAAATACCAACCTTTCAAATGGCTTAGAAATAAATTTTAGAGCCGGAGGATATTCAATTTTGGGAATGGGCATGATTGCTGCACCAGAAGTAACAATTCCAATAATGTCAAGAGTAGGTACTCTAAGAAATGTCACACCAATCTTTTCATATTAATTATGCAAATTAAACGTTCTAATATAATCTATCTGATTTTAGGGATAATAGGGTTATTTATTGTTGTCAAGCTGATTGTTCAAATTTCTTCAGCAATAAATCAACAGAAACCAGCTTCTCAAGCTGCAATAGAAGAATACAGACATCTTTTTCATGGAGAAGAAATGTCCGAATTATCGAATGCCTGGAATTATAATAGTAGTGTGCGCAATCAGTTTTCCTTATTTGATTATGGAAAAGATCAAAAATATTGCTTACTTATTTATAAAATTCCAGTTCAAAATGATTTTTCTCTTGCGAATATCAATACACATATGAATAATGATCTTGCTCTTCATTCGGGAGGCTATCTTACTATTAATGAGAATTATACAGAATTCAGTTATAAAATAGGTAAACCACCAAAAGCAAAGAGCATTAGCCTTTCTTATGTAGGTAATTCATTTAAAACAATGCTATCCAGTGATAGTATAATTTCTTATTATTATTTTGGCAACAAAATAGCAATTAAGTTAAATGATGAAAATACATTCGATCTATATGGGGGAGCTAAAAACGAGCAGGAATCCATTCCATTTGAAATAGTCTTTACTAAGAAAGACCGAAAGATATATTTGATCATTATGACCGTAAATAATTTAGGCGATAGCATACCTCCAGGCAAATTAAATAGCATACTTCTAGAATAATTTAATGAATTTAATGGTAGTTTAGGGGAAGTGTATCAGAAATGTTGATGCGGCAAAACAGATTAGACGCCAATGGTAAAATGGATAAAACAGGTAAGAAAGCGGATGGTATTCCCGCTGTCCTCTTTCTTTCCCTGGCAACTATAAGCGCTAAATGAAAGTTCCCGGCCAGGAATGGCATAACGGTATGAAAGCGGAAGAGCAGGGGGCCTATACGAAAAGAAGGTCTTCACAGGAAGACCTTCTTCGCGGAGACGGCGAGATTCGAACTCGCGATACAGTTTCCCGTATACACACTTTCCAGGCGTGCTCCTTCAACCACTCGGACACGTCTCCGTGTCGTTAAGGGCTGCAAAGGTAATTATTTTTCCGTCAAATGCAACTTTTCTTTTCCGGTGAGCCTCAGGCCAGGTTGGGCTTCAGCCATTTGCGCAATTCCTCTTCGGCCATGCCTTTTCGCCGGGCATAATCCCGGAGCTGGTCTTCCCTGATCTTCCCGACACCGAAATAGTGGCTCCGGGGATGGCTGAAATACCAGCCGCAAACCGAAGATGCGGGGTACATGGCCAGGTGTTCCGTGAGCTGTGTGCCGGTATGCTCCGTGGCCTTCAGCAGGCTGAACAGCTTGCGCTTTTCGGTATGGTCGGGACAGGCCGGGTAGCCGGGCGCCGGGCGAATGCCCCGGTATTGCTCTTTGATCACCTCCTCCAGGCTTAGATCTTCGTCCGGCGCGTAGCCCCAGTATTCTTTCCGGACCTGGTGGTGCAGCCATTCGGCGAAGGATTCGACAAGCCTGTCGGACAAGGCCTGGAGCATGATCTTATGGTAATCGTCATAATCTTCCAGGTATCTCTTGATGTGCGGTTCAATGCCCGAAACGGATACCGTGAAGGCCCCCATGTAATCCCGGGGCTGGTGCTTGCCCGGGAGCGGCGGGGCGATGAAGTCGGACAGGGAGAAGGAGGGTTGGCCGGGGGCTTTTTTGATCTGCTGGCGCAGGGATTCCAGCTGTTCCAGCTTCCGCCCGTCGTCGCGGTACAGGGTTATCGTGTCCGGTGCGGTGCGGGCCGCCGGCCAGAAGCCGATCACGCCGTTGGCTTCCAGCCATTCCTCGGCAATGATGGTGTCCAGCATTTCCTGCGCATCCCGGTATAATCCGGTAGCTTCCCTGCCAACGACCCCGTCGTCCAGGAGGGCCGGGAATTTGCCGTGCAGCTCCCAGGCGATAAAAAAGGGCGTCCAGTCCATAAACTTCCGGATCTCCGAAAGGCTGACCTTTTTAAAGACCTTCGTGCCGGTAAACTGTGGCCGGACGGCAGTAAAGCCGGACCAGTCGGTGATCTCCGGCTGCCGGCAGGCCTGCTCATAAGGGATATATTCCTTGACGCCCTGTTTTTTTTCGAAATCCGCGCGCAGCCGGGCATACTCCGTTCGCGTCCGGCCAAGGAATGTTTGCCGGGTGCTGGCATTGAGCAGCTGGCTGGCGGCGGTAACGCTCCTGGAGGCGTCCTGGATATGCACCACGCCGTTATCGTATTCCGGTTCGATCTTCACGGCGGTATGGATGCGGGAAGTGGTGGCGCCGCCGATCATCAGGGGCAGGCGGAGATCTCGTCTTTTCATCTCCGCTGCCACGTGCACCATTTCATCCAGGGAGGGGGTGATGAGCCCGCTGACCCCGATGAGGTCGGCCTTTTGACGAATGGCTTCATCCAGGATCTTTTCCGCCGGTACCATGACGCCAAGGTCGATAACCTCGTAGCCATTGCAGGACAAGACCACCCCGACAATATTTTTGCCGATATCATGCACGTCGCCTTTGACGGTGGCCAGCAGGATCTTAGGCGTATTTTCCTTTGCCTCCCGCGGATGCTTTTGCTTCTCTTCCTCGATAAAGGGGAGCAGGTAGGCCACTGATTTTTTCATTACCCGGGCGCTTTTGACCACCTGGGGCAAAAACATTTTGCCGCTGCCAAACAGGTCGCCTACAACGTTCATGCCCGCCATTAAAGGGCCTTCAATAACGTCCAGGGGCTTATCATAAGCCTGCCGCGCCTCTTCGGTGTCGGCTTCGATGAATTCCACCAGCCCGTTCACCAGGGCGTGGCTGAGCCTTTGCTCCACGGGTTGCCGCCGCCAGCCCAGGTCTTTTTCTGTTTTCTTGCCTTGTGATTTTACCGATTCGGCGAAGACCAATAATTTTTCCGTGGCCTCCTTATCCCGGTTCAGGATAACGCCCTCGCATAAAGTCCGCAGGCCGGCGGGAATATCGTCGTAGACCGGCAGGCGGCCGGCATTGACAATGCCCATGTCCATGCCCGCCCGGACGGCATGATACAGGAAGATGGCGTGCATCGCGTCGCGCACGGTATCGTTGCCCCGGAAAGAAAAGGACAGGTTGCTCACGCCGCCGCTGACCTTCACGCCGGGCAGCTTTGCCTTAACCGCCCTGGTCGCTTCGATAAAATCAACGGCATAGTTATTGTGCTCCTCGATGCCGGTGGCGATCGGGAAGATGTTTAAATCGAAAATAATATCGGAAGGAGGGAACCCTACTTTCCCGGTAAGTATCCCGTAAGCCCTTTCGCTGATGGCGATACGGCGCTCCAGGGTATCGGCCTGGCCCTGCTCGTCAAAGGCCATGACCACGACCGCTGCGCCGAACCTGAGGCAGGCTTTGGCTTCCCGGATGAATTTCGCTTCGCCCTCTTTCAGGGAGATGGAATTGACGATGCATTTCCCCTGGACGCATTTCAGGCCGGCCAGGAGAATATCCGGCTTGCTGGAATCGATCATGACGGGGATGCGGGCGATATCCGGTTCCGCCTGGAGAAGATTTAAAAAGACGGTCATGGCTTTTTCGCCATCGAGCAGGGCGTCATCCATATTGATGTCCAGGACCTGCGCGCCGTTTTCTACCTGCTGGCGGGCAATGGACAGCGCTTCTTCGAAATTGCCTTCACGGATCAGCCGGGCGAATTTTCGGGAACCGGTGACGTTGGTGCGCTCGCCGATATTGATGAAATTGGCCTCGGGGCTGATATGCAGGGGCTCCAGGCCCGATAAGTTTAATCTTGTGGACATTCCTCACTGGTTTTCTGTTGCAATAAATGATCTTCCTGTCTCTGGCGGGGCGTTATGCCGGTAACGGCTTCCCTGATCTTGCGGATATGGGCGGGCGTCGTGCCGCAGCAGCCGCCGACAATGTTGACCCATTGGTGCTCCGCCCAGTCCTTGATGAAGCCGGCGGTCATTTCCGGGGTTTCGTCATAGGCGCCCATGGCGTTGGGCAGGCCGGCGTTGGGATAGGCAGAAATGAAATCCGCCCGGGCCAGGTTGCTGATCTCTTCGATATGCGGCCGCATCTCCTGCGCGCCTAAAGCGCAGTTAAAGCCTACGCTTAAAGGCCGGGCATGCTGGATGGAAATATAAAAGGCCTCCAGGGTCTGGCCGCTCAGCGTTCTGCCGCTGGCATCAGTAATGGTGCCGGAGATCATCAGGGGCAGGGGCGGGCGCTGTTGCTCTTCAAAATATTCCTGGACGGCATAGATGGCGGCCTTGGCATTGAGCGTGTCGAATATGGTTTCGATCAGCAGGAGGTCCACGCCGCCGTCCACCAGGCCGCTGACCTGCTCCTTATAGGCCAGCATCAGCTCGTCAAAGGTCAGCGCCCGGAAGCCGGGATTGTTGACATCTGGCGAAAGGGACAGGGTTTTGTTGGTCGGCCCGATGGCGCCGGCCACGTACCTGGCGGGCCGGCTTTCCCGTGCCGGTCCCTGCATGAAGGCTTCTACGGCGGACCTGGCTATCCTGGCCGATTCGTAATTGAGCTCATAAGCCAGGCTTTCGGTGCCATAGTCGGCCTGGGAGACGGCCGTGCCGTTAAAGGTGTTGGTCTCAATGATGTCCGCGCCGGCCTCCAGGTAGGCCAGGTGGATGTCCCGGATGATCCCGGGCCGCGTAAGGCTCAGCAGGTCGTTGTTGCCTTTTAGGTCGCGGTGCCAGCTTTTGAACCGCTCGCCGCGGTAGCCGGCCTCGTCCAGCTTATGCTGCTGGATCATGGTGCCCATGGCGCCGTCAATGACCAGGATCTCTTCTCGCAGTCTTTCCTGTATAGACATGTTATCCAATAAATTTTAAGGAAAAGCCCGTCATCGGCGCTTGTTCCGGTTAAAAAATATTGAACCAATAAAACGTGTGGAAAATATAAAAGGGTATGTTTTCAAACGTTTATTAGTTCCTTTGAAGGCCGAACAATAAACAAATCCGCCTGTGCAGCGGCAAAGTTAGCTGAAAAACCGGAATTTTTCCGGGAATTTTTATTTTTTGCGGATTTCGTTGGCGGGTATGCATTTTAGAGATGTCCGGCTGTGCCATGGTGGAATATTTCCCTAGCTTTGCGGCAAAAATACCAGGACCATGGGTCAGGAAGACCGGCTGTTTGTTCATCCCCGTTTGATCGTTCTTGAGATTCCCGGCAAGGGGCTGGGCGTGTTTACGCGAACGGCGATGGGTGAGGGTGAGGTGGTTGAGATCTCCCCGGTGCTGGTCATGCCGCCGGAAGCCCGTACGCTGCTGGACCAGACCGCTTTGCATGATTACATCTTTGAATGGGGCTGGGAAAGCCGGCAATGCTGCGTGGCCTGGGGCTATATTTCCTTATATAATCATAGCTATACGGCCAATTGCGAACATTTTATGGACTTTGACAACAATATTATCATGATCAGGACCGTTAGAGCCATAGATGCCGGCGAGGAGCTGACCATTAATTACAACGGCGCGTGGAACGAAACCAGGCCGGTGTGGTTCGATGTTCAATGACGACTGTTCCGGCCCGGCCATATTTCAGTTTAATCAATAATTTTAAATACTATGACGAAACAACTCTTTACGCTCGGACTGGCATTATTGTCGGGCGGCATGGCGGTACAGGCTAAATCCGCAAAAGATCAGAAGGATGAGCAGCATCCGAAAAAAGTTTACGGCGATAACATTATCCGGTTTAGCCCGGTCAAGGCCATGGATATCGGTGTGGGACCGGGGATCAGCTATGAACGTATTATTAGCGCCGATAAAAAAATCGGCCTGGTGCTGCCGTTCTCGGTTCTGCTGGCCGATTACTATGACGACTATTACTATAATTACAACTACAATAACGCCAGCTATTCCAGTTATTTCTACTTCACGCCCGGCTTGAAATTTTATCCGTTCGGGCAAAGGACGGTAACCTATGCCATCGGCCCGAACTTAATGTTTGGCTATGGCGGCAGCGACCGCAACCGGCCGCAATATAATCCCTTAACGCAAACCTATTATACGGAGCACTTTAAAAACCGGGTGTTCCGCCTGGGCATTTTGGTTAATAATTATGTTAATTTCCAGATCACCCCGGCGTTTAATATCGGGGTTTCCGCGGGCCTCGGCGTGCGGTATATCGACCATGAAGCCCAGACCATTGACGGTAATAAGACGGTTTATAATCATCCGATCAATGCTACCGGCCAGGGCACTTTAAGCATTGGCTACCGGTTTTAACGAGGGTTTTTTATTGAGCGGGAACAGGGGCTGACCTTCCGGGCCGCCCCTGTTCCCGCCATTTTTATTTTTACCCTGCGGGAGGCCATGCCAATAGCCGATTGCCGGGCTTACGCTTCCGGACATAATATTTAAATATTTTTGGCAAAACATTTGAATTTTTGTATAAAAAATATACTTTGCGCAAAATTTTTTATTCCAATGCATATAACTTTATCCGTTAAGAGATTCGCCGGGCTCGCGCTGACGGCTTTTTTATGGTCTGCAATACCGGCGGTGGCACAGGTAAACTCTTTTCTTCAATCCTATTCCAGGTTTGAGAAACGGCGTGCGGAAGGGAAAAGCGTCAAATCCTATTTGAGCTATGGCATTAGTTTGGGCATGGCTTTCAGCTCTGTTGATTTTAGCCATAGCTACGCGACAATCGATGGTTCGGGAAATATTGTCGGCAGCAATACCATTTCCCGGGGCTTTGATGTGCACGGGTTCCAGTTTGGCGCTGACGTTTATTTTCATTTGTTTGACGTAACCCCGAATAGCAGCGTTGTGTTTAATGTTAATCCCACGGGCTATATATTCCATTATGAAATGGGGCCGGTAAAGACCAGTAACAGTAACCTCTCAGAATATGATTATACGCTGGGGATTGGAGATTTGGCCGTGCCGCTGACCCTGGATTATAAAACCGGGGGAGAAGCGCTTTTTGATAAGTCTTACCGGACCTCTTTCACGCTGGGCGCCGGTTTAAGCCCGGTGCTGTATGGCACTAACTTCGGGGATCTCCGGGGAATGAAATTCGGCATACGGCCGTTTGTGCATGCCGAGATCGGCATTTTTGCGGCCATTGAATGGAAAATCCGCCTGAGCTATATGCCGGGAGCGGCAAAGGTGATGGATGTATATTCGGACGATGCCGGGATGGAAAGCATGCCGGTGGACAGCCATATCCAGATGAGCACTTCCTCGATGTTTTCGGTGGGTATAGCGCTGATGCCTTTTTCTTTTGGCTGGAAAAGCGAGCGCTGGTAACGAGTATTATGGATTTTAAGGAAACGTAAGGGCCGCGTATGATGCCATACGCGGCCCTTTTATTTTGAGGCAACAATCGCTGGATTTTTATCAGGTGGCTTTCAGGGCCTTGATCATTCCCGCGGGATCGGCGGCGCTGAAAACCGTATTGCCGGCAACGAGCGCGTCGGCGCCGGCAGCGATAATTCCGGCGGCGTTATTTTCCGTGACGCCCCCGTCGATTTCGATCAATGCCCTGCTGTCCGTAGCGGTAATTAATTTCCTGAGCTGCGCGATCTTGGTTAAGGTGTGCGGAATGAATTTCTGCCCGCCAAAGCCCGGGTTGACGCTCATCATACAAACAATGTCAATGTCCTTAATGATATCTTCAAGAGAAGATACCGGTGTATGCGGATTAAGCGCCACGCCCGCCTGCATGCCCTCGGCATGGATCACCTGGAGGATGCGGTGCAGATGGGGGCAGGCTTCGATATGAACGGTCAGGTGCGTGGCGCCTGCTTTTGCGAACGCGGTAATATATTTTTCCGGCTCAACGATCATCAAATGCACGTCCAGCGGCTTTTTCGCCTCTTTATTGATAGCGGCGATCACCGGGAGCCCGAAGCTGATGTTGGGCACGAAGCGGCCGTCCATGACATCCAGGTGGAACCAGTCGGCCGCGCTTTCATTGATCATTTTGATCTCGGCAGATAGTTCTAAGAAGTTCGCGGACAGGAGCGATGGCGCGATAAGTGGCATGATTTGTGCTATTTATTTTCTGCAAAAGTAAGGATATGTTTTCGATTTCTTTTGGGAAGAAGACCAGGAAAGGCTGTACATTTGCATAAAATAAAATTTTAAGAAAATGCGTTACTTGTTATTAGCCCCATTGTTATTATTAATGTCCTGCTCAATGTTTAAACCGGGAGCGCGGAAGGCCTCAACGGATAAAACGCCGCCGGTGGCGTCATTGTCCGGCACCAGCTGGCAGCTCGATTCCATCATTGGCTTTAAGCCGGAAAAGGAACTGGTAAAGCCGGTAACGCTTAATTTCAGCGATACCAGCAACGAGGTATATGGTTTCGGCGGTTGTAACGGCTACGGGGGGCGCTACGCCCAAAGCAGGGACGAGCTGCGTTTTTCCCGGTTGCTGTCCACGAAGATGTATTGCGCCGTGGGCAGCAGGACAGAGACCAGGGTCACGTTTGTTTTGCTGAATTGTGACCATGCCGCAATGGATCATGACGGCCGTTTGCTGTTGATGAAGGGCGAAAATACCCTGGCGGTTTTCAAAAAATACGGGCCAAGATCAGAATAGTGATTATTTAATTTTGTCGTTTGGGAAAAGAGATTTAATTTTGCGCAAAATTTTTGGAGCATGTTTGCAGTAGTTACTATCGCCGGCCAGCAATTCAGAGTTGGCGAAAATGATGAAATATATGTTAACCGCTTGGCCGGTAATGCAGGAGATAGTGTAGAGTTTGACCAGGTATTGATGACCATTGACAACGGTAATATTGCTGTTGGCAGCGCGGTCAGCGCCGTCAAAGTAAAGGCTGAGATCCTGGACCATCTGAAAGGTGATAAGGTTATCATCTTCAAGAAAAAGCGCCGTAAGGGTTACCAGAAGATGAATGGTCATCGTCAGTATTTGACCAGAATTAAAATTCAGGCGATTGCCTAAATTTTTTAATTGGATATTTCCAATTATTATTTTTAACTTTGTATCAATAAAAAAGATTAGTCATTTGTCATGGCACACAAAAAAGGTGAAGGTAGCGTAAAGAACGGCCGGGATTCGCAGAGTAAAAGATTAGGCGTGAAAATTTTCGGTGGTCAGCCGGCCATTGCGGGCAATATTATTGTTCGCCAGCGGGGCACGGTTTATCATCCCGGTGAAAATGTAGGCATTGGTAAGGATTTTACCTTGTTCGCATTGAAGGACGGTATCGTGGAATACCGTAAAGCTAAGAACAGAACAACTATTTCCGTTAGCGAAGTTGATATATCAGAGGCTTAACCTCCCTCTGTTTTTGCCATAAAAAGAGCTTTTATTTTCTAACCCAAAAATCGATAAGTATGGCAACCACAAAAAAAAGCTCAGCGGCTAAGAAGCCGGCTGCGCCGAAGGCTACCGCCAAAAAGGCCGCTACAAAGAAGGCCGCCCCGGCAAAAGCCTCTGTTGTAAAAGATGCTACGGCATCGAAGAAGGCCGCTCCCAAGAAAGCCGCGACCCCTAAAAAGGCAGCAGCGAAAAAAACGGTAGCGACCAAAGCCAAAAAAGCCGCGGCCCCCAAGAAGGCAGCAGTCAAAAAAGCGGCCGCCCCTAAAAAAGTAGCCGCTAAGAAAGCTACGGTAAAAAAGGCCGCCGCAAAGAAAACCGTCGCTAAAAAAGCAACGGCTAAAAAAGTTGCGGTCAAGAAGTCGGCAGCGCCGAAGAAAGTGGCCGCGAAGAAAAAATGATTGGATTTTATTCTTTAAAGACAGTTCCGGTAAGTCATTGCCGGAACTTTTTCTTTTCTTAAAGGTTATATTGTTTAATTTGCTTAAAAATTGAAACAACAGCTATTCCATGTTATATTCCGGGACCATACGCTTGCTCATCATTGTCTTTGCGCTGACCCTTCTGCCACATTTGGTATTGGCCCAGGATTTGAGTGGAATGGTAATAGATATGACCGATCAGGGCGGAATAGCCAATGTTATCATCCGCAATAAAAACACTGACAGGATCGCGTATTCCGATAACCGCGGGCATTTCAGTATCAAGGCGCAGAAAGGCGATTCCATATTGTTTTTTTCACAAGGCTATTTCCCGGCACGGATCATGATGCCCGGCAACGGGGAAATCTCCCGTACCGTTCCCATGAAGCGTAAGGAGATCACGCTTCACGAGATAAGCATCCGCCCGGGCTGGACAGCCTACCAGCTGGACTCCATTGAACGCCGGCAGATATACAGCGGCGCCCTGGACCAGAAGAAAACGACCTCCGTATTCAGCCCCGTTTCTTTACTGGCGGACAATGTTTCCCGGAAGGGGAAGCAGCGGTGGCGGTTCCAAAAGAACTACGCGCAATGGGAGCAGCAAAAGTTCATCGATACCCGGTATGCCCCTGAAGAGGTCCACAAGCTGACCGGGCTGCAGGGCGACAGCTTAGCGGCGTTCATGAATGCCTTTCCTATTGCCTATGACTATGCCCGGACAGCTTCCGACCTGGAAGTGAAAATGTGGATCAGGTACAACTTCAGGCAATGGATCAAGCATCCTTATGTGCCCGATCTGCCTGATGTGAAATTTGCGGACAGCAGCAGGCTGGAAGGACGTTGATGCCTTGTGGCAGGGGCTTCCCGGAGTTGCCTGCTCAAAGCCGTTTTTATTTTTCCGAAAAAATTCGGCATTTAAAGAAAATGTCTTTACCTTTGCATCCCCAACAAAAGGGAATGGCCCCGTAGCTCAATTGAATAGAGCATTTGACTACGGATCAAAAGGTCTTAAGTTCTTAAAGTTGCGTTTTTATTAAATGGCTCCGTAGCTCAATTGAATAGAGCACCTGACTACGGATCAGGAGGTTATAGGTTTGAATCCTATCGGAGTCACTGATTATCAAGTAGTTATTGTGGGCTATCCTGTCTTGTGGGATAGCCCATTTTACTTTTCAAAACAGCTATCTGAACCTATTTGCAGAGGTCGCATTTTTGTGTGTCTTACCTGTTTTTTGAAATTTGCCAGCAATTTGCCAGCAATTGAAGCAAGATATTTCCAAGAAGTAAAGAGCTTAATTAAGTGAGCTAAAGATACAACCTTTTGGGAAGAATGGCTTTCCCTATTAAATATTGTCCTCAGTCAATGAATAACCTTAGTTTATTTTAATTTTGTTCATACTGTTTTTCTATATTGAAACTGAGCGCTTATTTAATAGCAAAACTGTCTTGTAACTGCTTTTCACTGAATAATGAAAAAGTTCTACTAAAATTTGCTATTTTTGCGTTTCTATGAGGCGAATTATCTCTTGTATAATGATAGCAATGATAATGGCACTACATTTAATGCCATGTTCAGATGCTTTTGCCTTTTCTGGTACAAACCGAACAGAGATAATTAGCAGTGCTGATCATGGGCATTCATTAAAGAGTGGAATGGATAGTTGTAGCCCGTTTTGTAGTTGCTCTTGCTGTTCGGTTCATACCACAGTAAAATCTTTTGCTATTTTATCTTTTTCTCCTTATCATTTTTCGGTCTTCAGTACCGGGTACAAAATGGGGGAATATACAGATATCTATATGCCTATCTGGCAACCTCCACAGTTGATTTCCTAAGTTTCTTCCTCAATACATGCCTTTTGGTGTGTAGATTCATTTTCATCAATTATTCACTTTTTTATCTGATGATATGGCTAAAAAGTCAGGATCATCCGGTAAGAAGCATTATCAGGGTTATAGCTATAAGCGCCCTAAAAAGCCGCTGTGGATGCGGGTTGTTAGGATTATTGCTCTTATAGTTGGTATTACCGTACTAATCCTCGCTATTATCGGAATGGTCATCCATTGGATGTCTTATTTTAAGTAGATATGTTAAACAAAATTATCAGGTTTTCAATCGAAAACAAGCTGATCATTGGTTTATTTACCCTTGGTTTGATTATTTGGGGTGTTTATTCCCTAACCAGGTTACCAATAGATGCAGTACCGGATATCACTAATAACCAGGTGCAGGTGATTACATCAAGTCCGTCTCTGGCTGCACAGGAAGTTGAGCAACTCGTCACTTACCCGGTAGAGATCAGTATGGCTACCATACCGGATGTAAAAGAAATACGTTCCATTTCCCGGTTTGGATTATCTGTTGTGACTATTGTTTTTGAAGACAATAAAGATATTTATTGGGCACGTCAGCAGGTGCAGGAACGGCTTGGCGAGGCCAAAGAACAGATTCCTGAAGGTGCGGGCACACCTAAGATGGCCCCCGTTACCACCGGGCTGGGTGAAATTTACCAATATGTAGTACGACCCGAGAAAGGTTATGAAGAAAAATATACTCCCATGCAATTGCGCACCATTGAGGATTGGATTGTGCGTCGACAATTGCTGGGTACACCTGGCGTCGCCGATGTGAGCAGCTTTGGCGGTTATTTAAAACAGTATGAGATTGCCATTGACCCTCAAAAACTGAGAGCTGCTAATATAACCATAGCGGATATTTTTACTGCTTTGGAACAAAACAACCAAAATACCGGTGGCGCTTATATTGAAAAGGGACCGAATGCCTATTTTATCCGTACAGAAGGTCGGGTGGACAGCTTGAAAAACATCGGCCAGATTGTGGTTAAGGTAAATCCTTCCGGTATTCCTGTAGTGATAAGAGATGTGGCGAATGTGCGGTTGGGGCATGCCGTGCGCTATGGTGCCATGACGCGCAATGGAAACGGCGAGGTGGTCGGTGGCATTGTACTGATGCTCAAAGGAGAAAATTCTAACCAGGTCATCAAAGACGTAAAGCAGAAAGTATCAGAGATACAAAAGACACTCCCTCAAGGGGTAGTCGTAGAGCCATTCCTGGATCGCAGCGAATTAGTAAGCCGGGCCATTCACACGGTTGGCAAAAACCTGTTGGAGGGTGCGTTGATCGTCATCTTCGTGCTGGTGCTCTTTTTAGGAAACCTGCGCAGCGGGCTATTAGTGGCATCAGTCATTCCCTTGGCCATGCTTTTTGCCCTCGGTATGATGGATGTTTTCGGCGTTTCAGGTAACCTGATGAGCCTTGGCGCTCTGGATTTCGGGCTCATTGTTGACGGGGCCGTGATCATCGTGGAGGCGGTAATGCATAGGATATTGCAAAGCAAGCATCACCATGCCGGTATCGCCAGGCTGAATGCCGCTCAGATGAATGAGCAGGTCTATGAATCGGCGGGTAAAATGATGAGCTCGGCAGCATTCGGCCAAATCATCATTCTGATTGTTTATCTTCCTATTCTTGCGTTGACCGGTATTGAAGGAAAGATGTTTCGTCCTATGGCCGAAACCGTCGCTTTTGCTATTCTGGGTGCATTGATCCTTTCATTGACTTATGTACCTATGATGGCTTCCATTGTATTGCCCCGGAAGACTTCCCATAAACGAAACCTCTCAGACCGGATGATGGAAAGGCTGCTAAAGGTTTATGAGCCGGTCATTCGTTGGGCGCTCAGAAGGAAATGGATTGTACTGTTTATTGCAGTAGGAGCATTCGGGATAGCGGCCTTTATCTTTTCCCGTATGGGTGGAGAATTCATCCCACAATTGGACGAAGGAGATTTTGCGGTGGAAATGCGTTTACTACCAGGAAGTTCACTGACTGAAACCGTTCAGGCTTCAGACAAGGCCGCGCGCATATTGCTGAAAAAATTCCCGGAAGTAAAAGAAGTAGTGGGTAAAATAGGATCTTCTGAAATTCCAACCGATCCCATGCCCATAGAAGCGGTAGACCTTATGGTGCTTTTGAAAAATAAAGATGAATGGGTAACAGCGGATAACCGCGAGGAACTGGCCGATACTATGAGCAAAGCCCTGGCTGTATTGCCCGGCGTCAGCTTCAGCTTTCAGCAACCCATACAAATGCGCTTCAACGAACTGATGACCGGTTCCAAGCAGGATGTGGTGCTTAAAATATATGGCGATGACCTGGATAGCTTAGCTCATCTTGCCGAAGAAACAGGCGGTATTGTACGGACTGTAAACGGGGCCACCGATGTCTATGTTGAGCAAATCACCGGGCTGCCACAGATCGTAGTGCATTTCGACCGTCCGCAAATAGCCAAATATGGATTGAACATTGAAGATCTGAACAATACGGTGCAAACCGCCTTTGCAGGTAAATCGGCGGGGCTGGTATTTGAGGGCGAGCGCCGGTTCGACCTGGTGGTAAGACTGGATACTGCTTACCGAAAATCCCTGGCCAACTTTGATGACATCTATGTGCCGTTGCCGCACGGCGGACAGGTGCCGCTTAGTCAGGTAGCTGACATCAGCATTAAGGACGGCCCAAATCAAATCCAGCGGGATGAAACCAGGCGGCGGATCATGGTCGGTTTTAATGTCCGTAACCGGGATGTGCAGAGTATTGTTGATGAAATACGTGGAAAAATAGATGCCAAACTGAAACTGCCACCCGGATATACTGTTACTTATGGAGGACAGTTTGAGAATCTTGTACATGCCAAACAACGGCTTTCCGTGGCTTTACCGGCAGCCTTGCTGCTGATCTTTATTTTGTTATTTTTTGCCTTCAGTTCCTTCAAGCAGGGGTTGCTTATTTTCACTGCCATACCGCTGGCCGCTATAGGGGGTGTTATTTCCCTATGGTTAAGGGGTATGCCTTTTAGCATTTCGGCAGGTGTTGGCTTTATTGCCTTGTTCGGTGTAGCCGTATTGAATGGTATTGTACTAATCAGCGAATTTAATCAATTAAAAAAGGACGGAATAGACGATGTGTATAAACGAGTATTAGAGGGAACAAGAGTACGATTGCGCCCTGTACTGATGACGGCAACGGTGGCATCCCTCGGCTTTTTGCCTATGGCTATTTCCACCACGGCAGGCGCCGAAGTACAGCGGCCGTTGGCTACGGTCGTTATTGGCGGTCTGATCACTTCTACGTTGCTGACGCTGGTAGTACTTCCTGTTTTGTACGTCTTATTTGAAAAGATCAGGTTTAAAGGAAAATTCGAAAAAACGCCGGTCGCTTTATTTATTGGAATAGCAGCAGGTTGTACTCTGCTTACACCAATGAGGTCATCTGCACAGACAGAGGTGAAGCAGGATACCGTTTTGCACCTTAGTCTTGAACAGGCTTTAAATGTAGCGCAACGGCAAAACCTTACGGTAAAAAATGCGGACCTGGATATTGAATATAACCGGACACTGAAAAAGACAGCTTTTGATCCGGGTAAAACAGTACTTACCGGAAGCTGGGGAAAAATAAACGAGCCCACAGTGAACGATAACGAGCTGGGTCTTTCACAAAGCATTGCTTTTCCTACCGTGTACGCCCGGCGCACGCAGTTGGGGAGCGAACGGGTGGAGCGTAGCCGTTTGGGTAGAACGCTTACCCAAAATGAGCTGACCAGAGATGTAAAGAACAGTTGGTATCAACTGGCTTATTTAAAAGCGCTTCATCGTCTGTTATTACAGCAGGACAGTATTTACACCGATTTTCTGCATGCTGCTGAATTACGCTATAAAACGGGCGAAACAAATCGTCTTGAGCAAGCCAATGCAAGCTCACAGGTTATGCAATTGCAAACCCGTACCCGGCAGAACGAAGCCGATATCCGGGCCGCCAGGGCAGACTTGCAAAGCGTGCTGAATACCGGTCTGCAAGTCAGCATTGTTTCAGATAGCTTATTGCCTAAAGAAGCCTCCTGGCAACAACCGGATAGTACGCAGCTTAACCAGAATCCGCTGTTGAAATATCTGCAACAACAAGTCAGGGTACAAGAGGCTGAAAAAAAGGTAGAACGGTCTTTATTGATGCCGGATATCACGCTGGGAATCAGCAGCCAGACTTTTATGGGTATCAATGACCGGCGTTATAGTGTTTTCAGCGCTGGTCTGGCCATTCCGCTTTGGCCTCGTCCCCAGATACAGCGTGTTAAGGCAGCAGACATTGCCATAGAACAAGCGAGAACACAACAAGCGCTCTATCATAAAAATCTACAGAGCGTCTTCACCAAAGCCCTGGAGGATTTCAAGAAATACAGTCAAAGCCTTGACTATTACCAGAAAAATGCCCTGCCTCAGGCTCAGTTGATCTTATCCAATGCCCAGGCGGGCTATAAGAGCGGAGAAATAGGTTATGTTGAATATATTCAGAATCTGCGGCAGGCATTGGGCATCCAAAATGACTACCTCGATATCATCCGTCAATATAACCTCGCAGTAATCCAGTTGGAATATCTAACGGCCGAAGAATAAATACTAAACTTAAAAAATACATCAAAATGAAAAATAAAAATCGTTATAATGCGATACTGATAACAGCGCTTACCGGATTACTGGTTACAGGGGGCTGTACTTCTTCCAAACAAAAGCCGGAACAGCCGACAGAACAAGCGGCAGAAACAGAAGAAAATAACAGCATGGCTTCCGTTTCTCTTACACCGGCACAATATGCAAACGCCGGTATTCAATTGGGTAATATGACACAACGAAGGCTAAATGGCTCGTTGCAGGTAAATGGTATGGTGGATGTGCCGCCCCAAAGTGAAATTTCCGTAACGTTTCCCTATGGTGGTTTTGTTCGCAAAATAAACGTTCTGGATGGCGATTACGTCAAAAAAGGCAGCTTGCTGGCTATATTGGAAAACCCTGAATTTGTGGACTTGCAGGAGAACTATCTGAAAAACAAAAGTGCCCTTCAATATGCCCGGCAGGAATATGCCCGGCAGAAGGAGCTTTATCAGGCAGATGTAGCGGCCGGTAAGTCGTTCCAAAAAGCCCAAAGTGAATTTGAATCATTGAATGCTACGGTGAACGCTTTGGCACAAAAACTGAATATGTTGGGGATTCGGGCGGATGACCTCACGGCAAACAATATCCGGTCAAAGGTCAATATTGTGGCTCCCGATAACGGGTATGTTACCAGGATATCGGCAAACCTCGGAAAATACATCAATGCCCAGGAAGAATTATTGCAAATAGACAATACGCAGGATGTTCACATTGATCTTACCGTTTACGAAAAGGATATCAATGCTGTTACGAAAGGTCAGGAAGTCCGTTTTACTATCTCGGGGAGTAATCGGCCTGAACAGAAGGCCAGGGTTATTCTCATTGGCAGAGCAATAGGGCCTGATCGTTCTGTAACGGTACATACCATTCCAGAAAATAAAAATCTGCATTTACTTCCGGGTGCTTATGTTCAGGCCTTTATCGACCAGGCAGGAACACTCTCCGATGTATTACCGGAAGAGGCCGTTGTTCGCTCCGAAGGCAAACGATATATCTTTGTCAAAGACAAAAATCAGCCACATAGCTTTCAGATGATCCCGGTACAGGTGATTGCTGAAAATAATGGCTATCTTCAGGTAAAGTTATCTGAAAACAGGCAACTTCCCGATTCATCCGTTGTTACAAAAGGAGCTTTCAGCTTGTTATCTGCCTTGAAAAATACGGGGGAGGAAGATTAAAAACAGAGAAACAGCCATGTTCTTGTCACAACTTCGGTGGCTACCATATATCAGGTGGAGTTACAGGCTTACTGGTAAGCCACCTACTGCCACTTACAGCTTTATCCTGCATTTTCAACCAGTGCAGTACTTTCTGTAGAGGCAGTAGAACTCCAGCCTGATGTAGTTAAATCTTATTCTATACTATTATTCAAAAACCAGAATATCTTATGCAATCCTCTTCAGCAGCATTTCAAAATAAAGGAAAATTAAAACTGGTATTAGGTCTAACCAGCATCTACCTCCTTGCGGAAGTGTTTGGTGGCATCTTTACGCATAGCCTTGCCTTGCTGGCAGATGCAGGGCACATGCTTACCGATATCGGAGGGTTGGCATTCGCGTTGATTGCTATTCATATGGCACAACGTTCTCCGACCAAACAACGTACTTATGGATATTACAGAGCTGAAATACTGGCTGCAACGGCGAACGCAATAGTTCTGTTTTTTATTTCATTTTACATTTTATATGAAGCTTGGGAAAGATTTAAAGATCCGCCAAAAGTAGCCGGAAAAGAGATGATGATCATCGCTGTCATTGGCTTGGTTGTAAATCTTGCCGGAATGTTCATTCTTCACAGCGGCTCAAAGGAGAGTTTGAATATGAAAGGCGCTTATTTTGAGGTACTGTCTGATATGCTTACATCGCTTGGTGTAATAGCAGCGGGCGTTATTATGCTAACTACCGGTTGGTATTACGCAGACCCGATTTTATCAGCAGCTATTGGATTGTTTATCTTACCGCGTACCTGGAACTTATTGAAAAATGCGGTAGGAATATTGCTTCAGGGAGTTCCTGCTGATGTGAATGTCGCTGATTTGGAAAGTGCTATTACTCGACTACCTGGTGTTATAAATATTCACGATTTGCACGTCTGGACGCTTACATCAGGCATAAATATACTTACAACCCATGTAATCATTGACGATGTTGCAAATTACCGATCGATGTTAAATAGGATTTCAGAAATGGTTTATAGGGATTTTGAAATTTCCCATGCTACTATTCAGCTCGAAGGCAAAGATAATGAAAAGAAGGAGCTTCCTTTCTAAATAGATATCAGCAAGGTACACTAATATGGAACAGATGGGATTGGTAATTAAAATGTGCTGTTTTGAGGTTCTCAATACTTGGCTGAGCCTTATTTCCTATAATATGTAAAGTTGTGCTGTTTTTGGCAAAACTTGCTTTTTGGCTTAATTTTGTATAGGACAAAGGATGATATGATGAAGAATGCGGAAAATATACTTGCTCAAAAGGGCATTCGTCCAACTGCCATGAGGCTACTCATACTGGAATACCTGCAAGAGCAACCCGCAGCCAGCGGTTTGAGCGCTTTAGAAGACGCTTTTGACCATGCTGATCGGGTTACTATTTACCGCACCCTCAAGACTTTTGAAGAAAACGGGGTGGTACATAAAATCATCGATGGCAGCGATGAAGCCAAGTATGCTGTATGCTTTGAAGATTGCGATGAAAGCCACCACAACGACATGCATGCACACTTCAAATGCAAAGCCTGCCATGAAACCTTTTGCCTCCCCGATGCCGTTCGGCTGCCCCTTTTCCCCGCCGGGTTTCGGGTGGACGAAATAAGTTTCATAGCCTCGGGTGTTTGCCCGCGTTGTAAAAGCTGAAAAATGCAATCGGATTGCATACCTCTATCCCTAATTTTGTTCCTGTATTAATCGCTGAAAAATATTGAGATGATACAGGAAAGAAAATCTGGCTTCCGTAAAGAAGCGAATACATGCGCATGTTGCACCTCTGATAATGAAGCATTTACTAATGCCGAAGCTGTAAGGGAAGATCTACCTCACAATTATTACCCGGAAAAGCGAAGTGCAATATTCCTTTTAAAAAAGGAATACCTGCCTCCTTTTGTTAGTATAATACTTTTAACCGCGGGGTTGATAGCTGATCATTATGCGCATCCAGACTTTTTCAGAGGAGCTATAAGAATAGCATGGTATATAGTGGCTTACCTTCCTGTTGGCCTGCCGGTGATGAAAAAAGGAGTGGTATCAATCAGCAAGGGAGATATTTTCACTGAATTTTTCTTGATGAGTACTGCCACGATAGGCGCATTTGCTATTGGGCAGTATCCCGAAGGAGTGGCTGTTATGCTATTCTATACTATTGGCGAATTATTTCAGGATGCTGCCGTTGGGAAAGCAAAAAACAATATAAAAGCCTTATTGGACATACGTCCTAATACAGTATCGATAATGCGGAATGGATATCTACAGAGTATTCACCCGTCTGAAGTACGGATAGCCGATACCATCAAGGTAAAGCCGGGAGAAAAGGTTGCTCTGGATGGAGAATTGTTATCTGAAAGTGCCTCTTTCAATACCGCAGCGCTGACAGGCGAAAGTAAACCGGATCACAAATACCGGGGAGAAAAAGTATTTGCCGGTATGATTAATCTGAATACAGTAGCAGTCATAAAAGTTACTTCACTTTTCAAGGATAGTAAATTATCAAAGATCCTGCAGATGGTGCAGGAAGCAACAGCCCGAAAATCAAAAACGCAATTATTTATTTCAAAATTTGCGAAAATATATACTCCTGCCGTGGTATTCTTGGCGATAGGCGTTTGCCTTGTGCCCTGGCTTTTTGTGAATGATTATGTCTTTCAGGATTGGTTATACCGGGCATTGGTCTTTTTAGTGATTTCTTGTCCCTGCGCTTTGGTTATCTCTATTCCATTAGGCTATTTCGGTGGCATTGGATTAGCTTCAAAGAACGGGATTCTTTTCAAAGGGTCTAATTTTCTCGATCTGATGACCAGAGTCAATGTCATCGTAATGGATAAAACTGGTACGCTCACTAAAGGGGTCTTTAAAGTACAAAAGGTAGTTGTCAAAGATTTTGATAAGGAGCTTTTGGTCAAGCTTGCAGCAGCCTTAGAAAGCAACTCCACTCATCCCGTGGCTTTAGCCATTGCAGAATATGCAGGAGAAACTGCAAAACGTATAAAAGTTGAAGATGTGCAAGAATTAGCTGGACATGGGCTAAAGGGAAAGGTGGATGGCTTTGATGTAATGGTTGGTAATGCTAAACTGTTAAAGAGATTCGACGTCGATTATGACGCCGCAATAGATAGTATCCCTGATACCGTTGTTGCAGTAGCAGTGGATGGTCAATATGTCGGTTACATTACTATTGCAGACGAGATTAAAGAGGATGCCGGTCAAACTATTGCGGCGCTGCATGCGCTTCGCATAAAGACGATCATGCTTTCGGGCGATAAGCGAATCGTGACGGAAAAAGTAGCTAAAAACTTGGATATAGATGAGGCATGGGGAGACTTATTACCCGAAGGGAAAGCAGAACAAGTCCAGGCACTTAAAGACAAACAATATACAATTGCCTTTGCAGGCGATGGAGTGAATGATGCACCTGTGATTGCCTTGGCAGATGCAGGAATTGCAATGGGCGGGTTAGGAAGCGATGCCGCTATAGAAACCGCCGATATTGTTATTCAAAATGACCAGCCTCATAAAATAGTTTCTGCTATAAAAATAGGAAAGATCACCCGCAATATTGTATGGCAGAATATTATCCTTGCAATGGGAGTTAAAATAATTGTGCTGATATTAGGCGCTGGTGGTATTGCTACACTTTGGGAGGCCGTATTTGCAGATGTAGGGGTGGCTTTGCTGGCAATTCTAAATGCAGTAAGAATACAAAAAATTAAAACCGTTTAAATTAAGTTCAAATTCTGAATGTTGAAATCCATGTTAGTTAATCTGCCCGCTTTTAATATAGGCGCTGTCCATTAATCGCTTTATTGCTTTTCCTTCTTTAAGATAGAGATAATTCCATGCCTTTTTAATTTTATTATTCTTCAACTGGTATTGTTTGACTTCCTTACGATTGTCATTCCAATGGATACCAAACCTATACAGACAAGAAAGACTGAACATGATCATCAGCATGAGAAACCAGCGCCCGAAAACAACTTTATAAAACACTTTGGCATCCCGTTCGGGAAAGAGCAATATCTGAACTTTTCGCACCAGGGCGCGCGGTTTGGCTGCTGCTAAAACTTTCATGGTTGCAATCCCGTCGTTTACCACTTTTTGGACCCGGTCTGTATTTACGGTTACCTGTACCGGCTGCGGTTTAGCCAGTTTTTCTTCTACTTGTGTTACTTTACCGCTCAATTGATTGATGTTTTTTACCAGATCGTCAAGCGTTTTATTATTGGTTTGCAGTTCGCCGGTAAGTTCTTCCAGTAACATTTTCATGCCTTCACTTTCAAAGATGTTATTTTTTTCTGCGCTCATCGTTTAAATTATTGACGGGTGTATGGGGATATTTATAAATGCTGTTGCGGCTTTTTCCGTTTCTTTTTTTTGCGTGGGGTCAGCGGGGGAGCGTTGTATTCCTCTCCTTGCGGCGGGCTTAAAAGAAAGTCCAGGGTATCTTTAAGCGCTTCTAATGCCACAAGTGCAAAGGGCATTCCCTGCCGGTCGTCGTGAGATATTATCCGATTTATTGAATCAGGCCTTGGGGTATCTTTCCATTTTTCCCGTGCTTCATAAATCTTTTCTTTAGCTGATATTTCAGCTTTGAGACGGAGAATCTTCTCAATTTTCATCAGTGAAAAGCCCACTTCGCTGCCCTTAGTCCTCACTTTTTTATCATCAATAAAGGCAATGCCCCTGCCTTTCAGCACCTGGTAGCCGAGGCTTTTCATCGCTCTTTCAAAGGCCGGATAGTCTTTTACCTTTTCCAAAGTGTCCCGGATGTCGTTCCTTAGCTTTTCCTTTCTTTGGTCGCGCCTGGGCAGCCGCCTTTCTTCGGGAGAAAGAAAGGCCTTTGGGCTTAACACCTGTTTTAAATTATACTCCTTTTCCAGCCGCCTGCAAAGGGCGGCCATGCGCCGGTAATTGTTACCGTCCTTAGCCGCTTTGCCGTCAAATCCGACCCGGTTAGCGACCAAATGAATGTGTTGTTCCTTAGTATCCTTATGGAGAATACAAACATATTGGTGGTCGGAAACGCCAAATTCTTCTGCACATTTCCGGCCTATTTCGGTAAGTTCGGCCCGGCTCAGGCTTTCCCCCGGAGCCAGCCGCAGGGTAAGGTGCAAAGCCGGTTTTTCAGTCCGGCGGCTTAACTTTCGCACTTCCCGGAACTGGTCGGCCAGCTCTTTTTTATCGCCGTAACAGAGATTGTAGGTCAGCACTTCCGCCCGGTTCAGGTGCTGGACGCCGTCACCCTCGGACAGTTTCTCTTTCTCCTCTGCCGATAGTTTCCGCTTGTCTTCGAGGCAGTAACTAAGGCAATGGAACAGGGATTTTCCTATGGATACTTTACCAATCATTCGGGTTTAGTGTTTAAAACTTGCTTTATCTGCTTTGCTAATGCTTTTATTTCCTCGGACTGTACTTTCAATTCTGCCCGCTCTATAAAGCTCAAAACGTCATAGCGATTTCGTTTTTTAGCGACTTGGTTCAGGTTGGCGGCAAGATGATTGAGGGTAGCCTTAAAGCGTAAAATCTCTTTCGGGAGGGTTCTGTTTCCCAAACTTATTTTGCCATTGAGCGCCATCTCCCTGACATATTCCGATACAGACAGTTGGGCATTTTTGGCTTTGGTTTCAATCATTTTTCGTTCCAGCAGGCTGCATTTGAACGCCAAAAGCTGGTCTTTCCTGACTGCTTTCGGCGGCCGTCCACCCCGTTTCCGGGTGGATGTTTTAGATGCTGTCTGTTGTTCGGCTGTCATGCTCAATCCTACATTTTGAATCCCGCAGGTACGGGATGAAAAATCCTGATGCCAAATCCCGCACCCGCGGGATGCAGGCAACTGGCCGTTTTGGTATAACCAAAACATAGCTGGCTCCCCAAGCTCAAAAATGCCTCCCTGCCTTTAAAGCGGGACTTCGGCTTCGGGAACGGCTTACCAGCCAATCATTCAAATCCTCGTAATGCCGGTAAAAATCGCTCCGGTCAAAGTATTTGCCGGTGTCCCAATCCAATGCTTTTTGAGTAGCTGTCTTCCCGCTTTTACCCCTGTCAAGCAACAGGAAAACCTGCTGATATTTTTCCATCAGCGGACGGCTATTTTCAAAAAAAGCCAGCGAGTTTAAGACCAGAGAACTGCTGATCTGTCCCTTTAAATTCCGGTTGACAGTCTGGAATGAAAGGAAATTAAAGAAGCCTTCAAAGACGGCAAGCTGTTCAGTCCGGTTATCAATAAGAGTAACATCTTTCGGCGAACTGCTGCCTTTAAAATAGCTGTTTCTTAATTCAAACCCGCCGGAAGGATTCTGAAAACCGATGGCAGTATGTTGTTTCCCGTACAGCAAAAAATCTACTTCCCGGCAAAAACGCCCGGCGATTTCTACGGGGATACTCCGACTTTTCAGGTAATCCAGCAACGACAAATCAGCCAACGGGCGATGCTCCAGCACCACGATTTTGCTGTCCCCGTTCTTTTCTTTTTCACCCGCAGAAAGGGGAGTTTTATTTGTCCTGGTGTGTGATGGCTGGTGAAAAGGAAAAATATTGCCGGGCTGCATCCCTGATAACCGGTTCAGCAATTCAGATACCGCGCATTGGAAATACTGAATACCGAAGTCAATCAGGTTGCCTCCTTTGCCGGTGCCGTGGTCAAACCATACATTGGCCTTCCTGTTTACTTTAAAAGAAGCTGTTTTTTCTTCTCTAAGCGGAGACAAATACCAGTAGTCATAGTTTCGGATTCGTACAGGTCTATGTCCCAAATGGGATAAAAAATCAACCAAATCTATCTGCTTCGCAGCTTTACAGGTGAGTTTTTGGATTGCCATATTACTGTTGATTTAGGGGATTTTTACCGGAAAAGGAAGCCTTGTTGCCTTGTTTCTGTTTGAGATAGGCCAACACTTCGGAACGAATAAAATAGACGCGTCCGCCTTGTTTATGGTGGGGCAGCCCCTGTTTCATCCATGAATGGAGGGTAACGAGGGAAATATGAAACATCCAGGCCACCTCTTTCCGTGAAAGGAGCATTTCTTCTTCTTGGTTGGAATCCGGCGGTGATTTTACGGCATTGGTGTCCAGCAATTCCTTTACGGCCTCTTTCATCCACCGACGAAAATCATTCTCTGTCGGAATAAACATCGTATCCATAAAAAATCGTTTTATGGAAGCAAATGTGGGTTAAGCAGGCTATAAAAACAATGATGGATGCGGTATGGATTTTAGAGAATTGGCTTGCAGGTGGTTAAATGTGGTAAAAGGGAAAGAATCTGCATTAAAGGCACTGAAAGGAGAAATATAGAGGGGATTTGATGCAGGCCGGGAAGCCGTTAAGAGAAAAATTCTTGCAGAGCAGCTTCGAGATTTTTTACTTTTTGGCTGTTGGTTGTGTGAAGTTGTTCGGTTAGCTCGCTAATTTTCTTCTGGATGGTATTAGACCTCTTATCCTTAAAGGCTTCAAAATGCAGTTGAAGAATGTAGGCTATATCCGTAGATGAAATGCTTTTAAATAGTTGCTGGGAACCGGCTGTTTTCAATTCCTGAATAAAAATGAACAACTGTATGATTTTATTTTCATCATTTCTGCTATTCAACTTGATATTTCCAGTTTGGAAAGAGCCTGTCAATTCTTTTATGTTCTGCTCTGTAGTATCCATGATTTCCTCCAAACGGCCGCTCAATTTTTTGGAAAAAGCCTTGATTTGGTTGTCCATTTCAGAGGTAGAAATAGTGGGCGGACCGGTTACAATTTCCCGGATGCCGGATTGGATTTCTTCCTGTAGTCTTGCCTCTTGTTCTCTTTTATATTCCTGCTGCCTTTCTTCAACCCAGGCAAGTGCGGATTGCAATTTCAGCGCCCAACTGTTTTTTACCCGGCTCATACGGCCAGAGATTTCATAACGGAGAAACCGCAAAAAATCGGGCTTGTTTTCATAGGCGGCGTAATGAAATTCAAGGTATTTGATGATGTCGTAGCCGTCATATTCGCAAAGCTTATTAAATATTTCATTCACATACAACCGGGTAAACGGCTGTTTGGGAAAATACAAAAGGTAATCCCTTTGGTAAGGGCCTATCTTATATTGAAAGTAAGGAATAAAGGACTTATTAGATTTTGTATAGGCAGTTCGGCCGCCAAAATCTCTGATAGCGGACCGGAAAAATATGCTGGAAAATAATAGTTTTTTCAGTCCCATAATGATCCTCTTTCTTGTATTGCAGAACCAAGCCCTGCTTAAATACGCCGCCCCTTTTTGGGAGAAGGCTTGTTTTCACTTCGTTGCTTTATCATTTTCTCCAGGTCTTGTAGCCGTTTCTTTTCATAGGCACTTTTCGCTTCAATTTGTTGTGTCGAATAGTCTTTGGCCGCCTTATGAATTTGTTGCAGGGCGTTTTCCAGGTTTAGGCTTTTTAGCATGACTGGGTCAACTGAATTTTCCAATCCTTCCGTATCAAACAGAGCGCTGA
This sequence comes from Edaphocola sp., assembly GCA_035708205.1. Taxonomy (GTDB): domain Bacteria; phylum Bacteroidota; class Bacteroidia; order Chitinophagales; family Chitinophagaceae; genus DASSSY01. Next base: position 213,438 of record DASSSY010000003.1, on the reverse strand, counting down.
GAACGATACGGGATTCGTTCATAGGAAATTTTTCCCGGTAGAAACGGAGCATTTCTTCAAAAGAGAATTTTTCCAACAATACAGCGATGTCTATATAATCTTTCTTCTCCTTTCTATGACAAATCGCATCCAGCTTGAAAGCAGCAATATCTTCCAGACTTGCCAGCCTTATAGTACCTTCTTTTCTTACCGGACGTATAAATTTTACTGCCCAGTTATAAATATCCAGTTTTCGGGCATCGTCTGTTTTGCCCGGCATGGGTAGGCTAAAGCTAATACCTTGTGGCGTTTCGCTCAGGAATAATACGTTGCTGTTATACCGGAGAATAGCTTCTTTTACTTGCCTTACGTCAAAAGAATGGTCGGTAAAGAAGTCCAGATCATCCGATTTGCGATGTCCTAATTGCAGAGAAAGTGAGGTGCCGCCCACTAATGAAAAATCGGCTAATTCAGGAATGGAACAAAAATCAGAAAGAACTTGATATAATTCCGGATCAATGGTGTTTAAGAAAAGCATAAGCTTTGAAATTTTGTAACGGCGTGCCTAATACAGCATGAGCAAGATATAACCCCTGCCGGTTGAGGTATTTATTCCTTTCTAAAATGGAACTGGTAGCCTCCCGACCATATAAGGCAATAATAGCAAATATATCATCAAGTTTGGCTCGCTCAAACATGCGGGAGATAATAAAACTCTTATCCTTTTCGAGGTCGATTTTTTCCCGATCTACGTCCCAAAATGCATATATAGGCAGCGCTATTCTAATGTCCTGATTCATAAAGTAAAGTTACAACATTTTCCGGTTATTGCTGCCGGTTGTAATATTGGTACATACCCAAGCCTATCAATTCCGGCTCCTCCGTTTTGGTTTTTTCTTGAATGCTACCAACTTACCCGCAAACGCTTTCTTAACTTCATTCTCAAAGCTATCGAGGTAATTTTCGGTAGTTTTTAAATCGGCATGTCCTAATGCTTCTTGTATAAATTCGGTGCTGGTGCCGGAACGTTTCATGACCGTTGAAAAGGTATGGCGGGCAACATAGGTTGTTACCTTTTTAGGAATATTAAAGTGTTCCCCTATCTTTTTCATCCAATCGTTAATAAACGCCGTGAAGAGCTGAATAAGTTCATATTCCCTTAACGGGCTAATCCCTGCTGACAATATGGGGAAAATATAGTTTTCAGGGCTTTTGTCTTTATTGCCCCAACGATCTATAATTTTTAATATATCGTCTGACATAAAAACAGATATGATTTTGGGATCTGTCCTTGTTGACCATTCGGTTTTAGCACGCTCAAATACCAGGTATTCTCCCTCGATATTTTTGTATTTGAGCAGCGCCATATCTTTCGTATTCATGCCATTGCCAAAATAGAGAAATAGCCAGTAATCTCTTGCTTGTGCTTCGCTCTCACAGGTGGGCTGGTAATAGTATATTTTCTCTATATGGCTCAATTCAAGCGCTTTCTTTATATTTCTTGAACTGGGGATAAGATATTTCCTTCTGCCGAAAGGATAACAGTGCTCGTTATTGATGATACCATTTGCATCAGCTTCATTAAACATAGCCCTCAATGCTCGCAAATAAATCCCAATCGTGGTTTTAGAGGAATTTTTGCCTTTCATCCATTGCTCGTATGACCGGAGAAAATCGACTGTTATTTCTGTAAACCGCAAGTTTCCGCCATACTTTTTTAAAGAAATGTAGCCGCTATAATAGTTTGCGGCTGTACCAATTCTACCCGCTTTTAATAGTTGCCTGATGTAATTCTGAAAAGTGAACCCAATTGTATTTGGCTCCAAATCTGTTTCCTTAACGATGGGAAATCTTTTAAAAAATGGAGAAAAATCGAAGGAATCCATTTCTTCTGATGCGGTAATAGCCTTCCTGATATGTTTTCTTTGTTTGAAATGGGCATTATTGTATATGTAGGCCTTTTCAAACCCTTTAAACGAAAACGGTGTAAGGGTGTTAACAACTTCTTCTGCCTCACGTTTTATTAATTTCAAATCGTCCCTGACTTTTTGTAATTTATCGGATACCCTGGGCGAAGAAATGGCATCAAATTCCTTTTGAGTGAGGTCATAAATTGTTTGGTATCTTTGGGGAGTGCGCTCGAAAGTTACCAATAATTTTACCGGATAAGTGTTGTCTTTTTTCATTCTCCGGGTGTCTAATGTGATTGCGATTGTTGCTGACATAGCTTTGTTTTTTATGATTTACAATCCTCTCCTTCTCGAAATTTGCCAACAATTTGCCAGCAATCAGGGGCTAAACTTCATATAAAACAGGTAAGTACAAAGCTATCGGATATTTATTAAACTATTGATAATTAATCAGTTAAGTAAAAATAGGTTTAGATGGATTAAAACGGAATTAAGTCCAAAAGCCGACTACGGATCAAAAGGTTTCAGGTTTGAATCCTGACGGGGTCACGAAATAAAAAAGGCTTCAATTTTGAAGCCTTTTTTATTTACGAAACGGCGATGCGCCTCGTTGCCTGGCGGCGCGATGCCCATTTTCACTTGTTCTGACCAATTGTACCATTATTTGGCATACCGCCTCAATCCCTGCTGTGCACCGGGTTTCAGCTGGCAATCGACCATTCCGGGATAGTCGGGACCTTTCCGTTCTCGGGCGATAGAAGTGTTGAGCAGAAGGTGCGCCCGGGCTACCGGAAAACATGCGGCGCCATTCATTTTCGACTGTTTAGATATTATTTATATTGGGCGCAATGGCTTTTATCATCCTATCTAAAATAGGCCCCCTCCTGTTGGTGTCCTCACCGACAGGGATGCCGGAGCACAACGGCTGCCGCTACCCGTGATCTTCGGATTTACTAGGGGAAGCGCTATGGTTGGTTTGTGGGACAACGGCGGAAGAAGTACCAGGTATAAGCTCCATATTTTTTAATGGTTATTGGCAGGAAACCGGTCGTCAGGAAACCGGATTTGGAACGGGCGAACCGCCGGCCGCGGCAATGATATTTTCCGCCACGCAAACGGACATGGCTACCCGGGCCGTATCTATCGCGTTACCGATGTGCGGGGTGACGGCAACATTCGGCAGGCTTAACAAGGGATTGCCCGGATGCATGGGCTCCGGGTGGGCAACATCCAGGCCCGCGCCCCATATCCGCCCGCTTTTCAAAGCTTCCGTAAGCGCGGCCTCGTCATGAATGCCGCCCCGCGCGGTGTTGATGAAAATGGCTTGGGCCCTCATTTGCGCGAAAGCCTGCTCATTAAATTTGTTTTCGGATTCCGGGTTCAGGCCCGCATGAACGGAAATAACATCGCTCCGGGCCAGCAGCTGCTCGAAGCTTACCCAGGACACGTCCATGCTTTCTTCCGCCCGGTGATTAAGGTGGCGGTTATGGTAAATAACGCTCATGCCGTAAGCCGCCTGGCACAGCCTGGCCATTTCCATGCCTATATTGCCCATGCCGAAAACGCCCAACGTTTTGCCCCGCAGGGAAATACCTAAATTCTCCGCCGGCTCAAAATGTCCCCATTCACCTTCCAGGATCTTCCGGTGGTTGTAAAACGCTTTCTTGGACACGGCCAGCATGAGCATGAATGCCGTATCTGCGGTTTCTTTACAGCCGATACTGCCGGTGTTGCTGACCAATATGCCCAGCTCCTTTGCCGTGGCAATGTCCACATGATTATAGCCGGCCGAATGCAGGGCAATGATCTTCAAATGAGAACAGGCCCGGAGAAAATCTTCCCGGAGGCGGTTGCGGTCGGCAACGACCAGCGCCTGCACGTCCCGGCAGGCCGCGATGAGCGTTTCGGTGTCCATGACCTCCTTTTTATCCCAATAGCTGACCTCATGACCCATGGCCCTGAGCTTATCTAATCCCCTATCGGCTATTTTACGGGTGCAGAATATCTTCATAAGTCGTATTTTTCCGAAGCAAGGTAACCATTTTCCGGCTAGGGGCTTCCCGGCGCTTTCATGGAGAAATCTTGATGCCCAGGTAAAAGCATACCTGCCGGGCTCATCGTTAAAATGGTTAATAATTCCGCCAAACAATTGGATAAATGTACCTTTTTGTTGAAATTGCGCAGGAAATATCCCGTTAGCCGGGAAGATACGGAACAGGTCATTAACCAAACGAAAAAAATATTAGGATGGGAAGAATCGGCATTATTGGCGGCGGCTTTACGGGAACGATGACCGCCGTCCAGCTTGTTGACCAGGCTACCGAACCTTGCGAGATCATATTGATCAACGAGAAGGAAACCCTGAATAAGGGCATCGCTTTTAGTCCTTATTCCGGCAGGCACCTGTTGAATGTCATTGCCGGCAAGATGAGCGCCTACCCGGATCAGCCTGATCATTTCCTGGACTGGGTCATGCAAAGAGACGACTTTAAGGAAAAGGACAGGATGCTTATTGCCAACGCCTTCCTGCCCCGGCAGCTTTATGGAACCTATTTATGTTCCATATGGGAGGAAACAAAAGCGCTTGCCGAAGCAAAGCATATAAATCTCGCCGTTGTGGACAGCTTTGTCTCTGACCTTGACCTTTCCGACGATGCTGTTTCATTATGGCTGGATAATGGCCGGGAATTAAATGTTGAGCATTGTGTGATCGCCACGGGAAACCATATCCCGAGAAATCCCGGTATCAGGAATATGGACTTTTATCACAGCCCCAATTATTTCCGGAATCCCTGGACGGCTGAATCGGTAAAAAACACCCGGGACCATTTCCCTGTTTTAATCATCGGGAACGGCCTGACCATGGTCGATACCGTACTGGGCTTATCTGAGCAGGATTTTAAGGGAGAGATTTATTCAATTTCGCCGAACGGTTTTAATATTTTACCCCACCGCCACAACGGATTGAAGTATTCAAAATTAATTGAGGAATTAACCGACGGCTTGACCCTTTTTGAATTGGTAAAGCTGGTCAACAGGCATATTAAAGCGGTTAGGGCGTACGGGGTTTCTGCCGAGCCGGTTATTGATTCCTTAAGGCCGCGTACGCAAAAGATATGGCAGTCCCTGCCGGACAGTGAAAAGGCTTTGTTCATGGCAAGGCTCCGGCATTTATGGGGCGTTGCCAGGCACCGGATCCCGTTGCATTCCCATGATAGGATCCAACAGTTAAGAATTGACGGCAGGCTTCATATCAATTCCGGGAAGATCATCGATATGGAAGAATCGGAAGGCCTGATCAACGTTGAGTATTTTGACCGTAGCGACAATGAAATGAAAACGATAAAGGTATCGCGGGTCATTAATTGTACCGGCCCGGAAACGGACCTGATGAGGCTGGACCAGAGCTTTTTAAAGCATTGCTTTTTAAAGGGGATCCTCAAGCAGGATAAGTTCAGGCTTGGAATCATAACGGACACGGTATCGTTCCAGGTGATCAATGCCGCTGGCCAGCCGCATACCAATTTGTTTACGATTGGCGCTAACCTGAAAGGTGAATTATGGGAAAGTACAGCGGTAAATGAGCTGCGTGAACAGGCAAAGAAGCTGGCAGGAGAATTAATTGAAAGGCTGCACGCTAACGGCGGTCAACAAAAGCGGGGACGGCAGGTACAATTGGGCTGAGGCGCTTATCGGCGTTACGGCCCGGTTAGCGGCCATAGGAGGACCATGCCGACAAAACAGGACACCCCCGGAAAAATGCCTGCGGGTTGAATTGAAGCCGGTATCAATATGCACTGACCACCCGGTGCCACGACTTTTAATCGGACAAGAGTTGAATTGAAATAAAATGTTGGCTACGGGCAGCCAAATATACACATGCTTTTAATCGCACAAGGGTTGAATTGGACATCGGCGGTAGAAGCTTTCGGAACATGACGGCGTTAAGGACACAAAGCCTCATGGATTTTTTATATGATGAAGTTAAAACGATAGCGATTTGGCGCAGCCCGTTAAGAAAATAGTGATCATCGGCCCGGAATCTACCGGGAAAAGTACGGTTGCAAAGGCTTTGGCACAGCATTTCGATACGGTTTTCGTGCCGGAGTTTGCACGGGAATATATTGACGCCCTGGGCCGTCCTTATGTTTATGAGGACCTGTGGGAAATCGCCAGGGGCCAGCTGGCTTTAGAAGAGCAGAAGGCGGAAGAGGCCCGGAACGGCCTTTTGTTCTGCGATACCGATTTGTATGTCCTGAAAGTCTGGTCAGAGCACAAATATGGCCGCTGTGATGAACGGATCTTGCGGGCCATTGGCCGGCGGCAATATGATGATTATTTGCTGACCGATATCGATTTACCCTGGGTGGCCGATCCCCAGCGTGAGCATCCAGAGCCGGAAATGCGCCAATATTTTTTTAAGGTTTACAAAGAGATCGTCATCAATTCGGGATTGCCCTGGGCTTGTCTCCAGGGTAATGAACAGGAGCGTTTGCGGCAGGCGGCCGCGGTTCTGAAGGATCATGCCGTTAAGGCCTGAGTCATTTTTCAAAGAAAATTTTATTGTAGATTTGGTGTAATTTGCAGAACTTGCACCTATGTCTTCAGGAACGGAACAATATATGGTGTCGGCCCGGAAATACCGGCCGCAGACTTTCGATACGGTAGTAGGCCAGGAGCATATTACCACTACCTTAAAAAACGCCATTCGCAACAATCACCTGGCCCATGCCTACCTTTTTTGCGGGCCGCGCGGGGTAGGGAAGACAACCTGCGCCCGTATCCTGGCCCGCACCCTGAACTGCGAAAACCCGACCGCTGACCTGGAAGCCTGCGGCGAGTGCACGACCTGCCAGGCCTTTAAGAACAACAGCGCGCTCAATATTTTTGAGCTGGATGCCGCCAGCAATAATTCGGTTGAGGATATTCGCCGGCTGACGGAACAGGTGCGCTATGCGCCCCAGCATGGTAAGTACAAGATTTATATCATAGATGAGGTGCACATGCTGAGCTCCGCGGCCTTTAATGCTTTCCTGAAGACCCTGGAAGAACCGCCGGCCTATGCCATTTTTATTCTGGCCACCACGGAGAAGCATAAGATCCTGCCGACGATCTTATCCCGTTGCCAGATCTTTGATTTCAAAAGGATCAGGCCTGAGGCCATAGTGCATCATTTGCAGGACATTGCCGGGAAGGAAAACTTGTCGGCTGAAGAAACGGCATTGCATGTCATTGCCCAGAAAAGCGAGGGCTGCATGCGGGACGCCCTGTCCATGATGGACCGGCTGGCCGGCTTTTCGGAAGGCCGCCTGACCTATGCCGCCGTGGTCGAGCACCTGAATATCCTGGATGCCACTTCTTATTTTAAGCTGTCTGAATGGCTGCTGACAAAAGATATCCCGGGTACCTTATTATTCCTGGATGAGCTGTTACAAAAAGGCTTTGAGGGCGACCTGATCCTGAATGGCTTTGCCGAGCATTTCAGGAACCTGTTGCTTTGCCGCGACAAGCGTATGGCCAGGCTCCTGGAATTACCGGAGGCGCATAAGCGCCAGTTTTACGAGCATGCCCAGCTTATTCCCGACGCTTTCATTTTATCGGCGCTGAGCATCCTGAACGAAGCGGAGCTGAGTTATAAAAACGCTTTGAATAAGCGGTTGCACGTGGAATTATGCCTGATCCGGCTGTGTTATTTAAATGACCTCGTGGCGCCCGGCGCCTTAGTCTCTGCCGCGCCCCAGGCGGAAATAAAAAAAAAATTAACGCCTGAACCGGTACGGCCCGCTGTACAAGCCGATGTTCTTCCCAAAGCGGGAAGCGTAGCGGGAACAAAGCCCGCGGAGATTCTTCAGGGTCCTGAGGACACCGGTTCCGTGAACGCCCCCGGACCCCAGCCGTACCCTACGGCGGGCTATGCCGGAAACCGAGAGGTTCATGAAGATACAGGGCGTGAAGCGACCGCTCCACGTCCTGCCGCATCTGCGCCCGGCCGTTCCCGCCCTGCGAGGCCCAAGATAAGCCTGGACATTTTGTCCGATCTGCAGGCCAGGAATGAAACGCCGGGCCAGAAGCAAAAGAAAGCCTTATCCCAGGAGCTGGCGGAGCAATTGTTCAATGATTTTAAAGCCGGGCTGCGCCAGACCAACCTGATCCTGGCCGAGCAAATGACAATGGCTACGGTGCACTTTGCCGCTGAAGACGAGCTGCATTTGTTCAGCAGCTCGGAGATTAACCTGGCCTATGCCAAGAATGCTGCAAAGCCTTTTCGCACGTACGTTAGAAAACAAACGGGACTGGGCACCCTGCGTGTGGTCGTGCGGTTGGACCCGAATGCTGAGAAGACCGTCCCAACCGGGAAAGTGAAAAGTAAGCAGGATATCTTTGAAGAGTTGATGGAAAGGAATCCCGTATTGAAAATGCTTAAGCAGGACTTAAACCTGACGGTGGAATATTGATGAACTGTTTTTGAGACCATGAAGATAAGTGTTAAGGAGCACCGGGGCGGACCGTTTTTTAACCAAAGAAAATAACCCGTGCATGCAGCTTTTGTCAATATCGATGGTGTCCTGATGCCGGAAGGCGCAGCCGCTTATGCGGATTTCCTGCAGGATTTCAAGACCCATTTTGGCCTGATAGAAACCATTCTTTCAGAAGGCGGCCGTTTGCCGCATTGGAACGGGCACGACCATCGCTTGAGAACCAGTATGGAAGCGCTTGGATGGCCGTTGCACGAAGAGTGGCCGGAGCAGGTTTACAAGGAGATCCTGGCGGCGCTGGCGGCGAACCGGCTGACCGGCAGGGCCAGGATACGCCTGCGGGTTTTTAAGTCCTCAGACCAGATCCATTACCTGGTGGAATCTTCGGGGTTTCCATTTGAACGTAACGCCGGCCTTTTAAATATAGGCCTTGCCGTGGGCCTCGCCGTGACGGCAGACGAGCATTCGTTCATGAAAAATAACCAGCGGGCCGTTTACGAGGCCGCGGCGCGGCAGGCCCGGGAAAGGGGCTTCCAGGATATGCTTTTGCTCAATGCCGCCGGCCATGTGGTGGAAAGCGCTATCGCCAACGTCTTTATCCTTCAGGATAACCGGTTGCGCACTCCCCCGCTGTCTGATGGTTGCGTACAAGGCGTATTTCGCCAGGGATTATTGTCAGGAACAATTTATTTCCAGGGTTCCCGGCCTGAAGAAAGCCCTTTGACGCCCGGGGATATAGAAAACGCTGAGGCTGTTTTCCTGGGCAACGCCTTACGGGGCATGCGCCGGGTGGACAATGTATTCCTGTGATGAGCAAAAAAAGCGCCCGCCCTGGTAAGCGACGCTTTATAACTTTATAATAGGTGGTGTGAACGGGAAAGTATTTATTTGCTCAGGTGCATGCTGCGTTCCTTATACAGCTGGCGGAACCAGGGATCGCGCAGGGATTTGATAAAATGGATAGCCTCACCGGTACTTTTCATTTCAGGGCCTAATTCTTTATTGACATTAGGGAATTTATTAAAGCTGAAAACGGGCTCTTTCACGGCAAAACCTTCCAGCTTATTGACCATATCGAAATCGGTCAGCTTATTTTCGCCCAGCATGATCTTGGTGGCGATATTCAGGTAAGGGATATCATAAGCCTTGGCAATGAACGGTGTGGTGCGGCTGGCACGCGGGTTGGCCTCGATCACGAACACCTTGCCGTCCTTGATGGCATATTGAATGTTGATAAGTCCTTTAATATTCAGCCGGAGCGCGATCTTCCTGGCTATTTCCTTCATTTCTTCCACTTCCATGGCGCCAAGGTTGAATACCGGCAATACGGAATGGCTGTCGCCGCTGTGAATGCCCGCCGGCTCAATATGCTCCATGATGCCCATGATATGCACATTTTCCCCGTCACAAATGGCATCGATTTCCGCTTCCTGGCAACGATCCAGGAAATGGTCGATCAGGATCTTATTGTTGGGCAGGTCTTTTAGCAGGCCCAGAACGCTGCTTTCCAGTTCATCGTCATTAATGACGATACGCATCCGCTGGCCGCCCAGGACATAGGAAGGGCGTACCAGGACAGGATAGCCCACCTGGTTGGCGACTTCAATGGCCTCATCGGTAGTATAGGCGACGCCGTAATTGGGGTAAGGGATATTTAATTCTTTTAGCAGGTCACTGAAACGACCGCGATCTTCAGCCAGGTCCATATCATCGAAGGATGTGCCGATGATCCGGATACCGTGTTCATGCAGCCGTTTGGCGAGCTTTAACGCTGTCTGGCCGCCCAGCTGGACGACCACACCAACGGGCTTTTCCATTTCGATGATCTCTAAAATATGTTCCCAGTATACCGGTTCAAAATAAAGCTTGTCGGCAATGTCGAAATCAGTAGAGACCGTTTCGGGGTTGCAGTTGATCATGATGGCTTCATAACCGCATTCTTTAATAGCCAATAATCCATGCGTGCAGCAATAATCAAATTCAATACCCTGGCCGATCCTGTTGGGGCCGCTACCTAAGATGATGATTTTTTTCCGTTCGGATGGAATGGATTCGTTTTGTAACATTTATATGAATTAAAATATTGATTGGTTCTTTTTAGTCGTTGTTGTCCAGACCTACCATCAGAGGCATCAACAGCATCAACAGATCCGTGTTTTCGGGTTGTTCGGCGGGCTTGTAGATGCCGGCTCTTGAAGGGGTGCTTAGTTCCAGCTTCAGGTCATCGCCCGAAATGTTGTTCAGCATTTCGATGAGCAGCTTGCCGTTGAAGCCGATCCTCATATCAGGGCCGTTAAACTGGCAGGCCAGGGTTTCTTTACCTTCAAAGGAGAAATCCAGGTCCTGTCCGCTGATGTTGATGGTGCTGCCCACGATATCGAAGACAATTTGTTGTGTGCTTTTGCTGGCAAAAATGCTTACCCGGCGGAGACAACTGATCAAATCCGGCCGGTTGACCAATAAGGCGTAGGGATTTTCGGCAGGAATAACCGCGCGGTAGGGCGGGAATTTGCCGTCAATCAGCCGGCAATTCAGCTTGATCTGGTTGTTCTCGACAAACAGGTGGGTCTTATTGTAGGACAACTTCAGCAGGCTGTCATCGTCCGGCAGGATATTTTTTAAATGCTGTAAAGGTTTGCGTGGCGCGATAATGCCGCCTTCATTCGGGCAGTCGATATCTGTTCTGGTGATTTTGACCAGGCGATGCCCGTCGGTAGCGACAAAAGTGATGCCTTCTTCATTTAATTCAAAGAAAACGCCTGTCATCGCCGGGCGCAGATTGTCCGTGCTGGTGGCGAAAATGGTCTTGCTGATGGCTTCCGTTAAGATACTGGAAGGAATAGAAAAAGTGTTCAGGTCCTCAGCTTCGGCCTCTTTGGGATATTCCCTGCCGTTTTCGCCGCCGATCTTATACTTGCCGGAATTGCTGGATATCTCTATGGAGAAGTCTTCCGGGTGTGTTTTGATATGTAAGGGCTGTTCAGGAAGATTTTTCAGGTAGTCCATAAAGATCTTTGAAGGCACGCAAATGAGCTGGCTGCCGCTTTCTTCCGAATTTTCCGATTGCACCTCCATGCTGGCTTTAATCATGGTTTCCATGTCACTACCGGTAATCGTTAGCGTATTTCCCTTTAATTCGAAAAGAAAATTTTCCAGGATCGGAACAACAACATTTGTGCTGATAATCCCGCCTACGAGCTGGAGATTCTTTAATAAAGCTCCCGAAGAAACAATGAAATCCATAAATGAAACCGTTATTTTAATAGAGAATAAGTAATATTACAGCCTGCAAAGATAACAGAATCATACCGAATTTTCAGCGATATGGCGCTAATTCCTGCGGAAATTTTAGATGGGCAAAAAAGTAAAGTTTTTTTTGGCGGTTAAAAAGATTCGTTTACCTTTGCAATCCCTTACGGAGGGTGCGGTAGCTCAGTCGGTAGAGCAAAGGACTGAAAATCCTTGTGTCGCCGGTTCGATCCCGGCCCACACCACTTCCAGATAGAAAGGCCGCCTGTTCCGGGCGGTTTTTTTATACCTGCTATTCCGGGAAAATTTTCATGGTTAATATCCCTGATATTTGAAAGGCGTTGTTTGTCTCGCCGGCACGGAAATACCGCCCGTTCCTGTCCCGGTTGCTGAAGCGTTTGCCCGAAGCTGCTTTTGAAAAGGAAAATATTTTTCTGTTGTATTTAAAATACTTTTTTATCTTTGCGGCCGGTTCAAAACAAAAAATCAGTAATGACCTGCCTGCCGGTATCCGGATTGTCCAAGAACATAAAGATAAAGCTTACCCCTAAAGGTAAGCCCGGCAAGTGCATGTAATTTTAATATTAACCATAAACTTCCTAAGCTTACCAGACCCGGTAAGCTTTTTTTATGCCTATTTTCAAACAAAAAAGACGAACAAGAACAATGAACCTCAGCATTCCTTCGGACAGGCTCAGCCAGCTGGCCAACGAATTCGGCACGCCGCTTTACGTTTATGACGCCAGAACTATTCGCAGCCAGATCAAAAAACTTTCCAAAGCCTTTTCCATGTTCCCCGTAAAATTTCATTACGCGGCGAAAGCGCTGACCAATATTCACATCCTGCAGCTGATCAAAAGCGAAGGCCTGGGGCTGGACGCGGTTTCCATCCAGGAGGTGCAGCTGGCCCTGATGGCCGGTTTTTTACCGGAAGATATTTTGTTTACCCCGAATTGTGTGGCTTTTGCCGAGCTGGAAGACGCTATTGCCTTAGGCGTAAAGGTCAATATCGACAGCTTACCGCTTTTGGAGCATTTCGGTCACAAATATGGCCAGGCCTTCCCGGTAACCCTGCGCATTAACCCGCATATCATGGCGGGCGGCAACTACCAGATATCAACCGGGCATATTGACAGCAAGTTCGGGATTTCCATTCACCAGGTACGGCATATTGAGCGCCTGGTGCAATTATTCGGTATCCGGGTCGAGGGGCTGCACATGCACACGGGAAGCGATATCCTGGATGTGGATGTTTTCCTGCGCGGCGCGGATTTATTGTTTGAGCAGGCCCTGAATTTTCCGGATCTGCAATTTGTGGATTTTGGCAGTGGCTTTAAAGTCGCCTACAAGCCGGAAGACCATACGACAGATATTGCCGAGCTGGGACAGAAAATGTCGAAAAGGTACGAGGCGTTTTGCGCCGAATACGGGCGCGCGATTGCCATCCATTTTGAACCGGGAAAATTTCTGGTCAGTGAGTCGGGTTATTTCCTGGCAAGGGTCAACCAGGTGAAGCAAACGACGGCCAGCGTGTTCGCGGGGCTGGACACGGGGTTCAATCATCTCATCAGGCCTACGCTGTACAACGCTTATCATCATATTTCCAATATTTCCAATCCCGGGGGCCATCCCAAGGTCTATTCTGTTGTCGGCAGCCTTTGCGAAACCGATACCTTTGCCTGGGACCGGCAGCTGCCCGAAGTCCGGGAAGGCGATATTCTTTGCTTTCATAATGCCGGCGCTTACGGCTTTATGATGTCTTCCAATTATAATTCCCGGTATCGCCCGGCGGAGGTTTTGGCAGATGGTAAAAATTATCGTTTGATCAGGAGGCGCGAAACCCTGGAAGACCTCCTGGGCACCCAGCTACCTTTGGAAACGGTGGTTCCGGCAGGGTAGGGCGGGATTTCCCATGTTAAGCCGGCAGAGGAATTCATCCTCTGCCGGCTTTTATGCGTGTTATATCCCGGGTATCTATGGTATAGTTGAAATTTACCTCTTCCTTCCCGTGGTTGCGCGTTCCGTCAACTCACAGGTCGATCTTTCTTAGCCTCAGCGCGTTGCTGATGACGGAAACCGAGCTGAAGCACATGGCCAAAGCGGCGATCATGGGCGATAATAACCAGCCGGAGACCGGAAACAGCAATCCGGCGGCGATCGGTATGCCGATAACATTATAGCCTAAGGCGAACCACAGGTTCTGGCGAATGTTTTTCATAGCGGCGGCGCTTAGCTTTCGCGCTTTGACAATCCCGGAAAGGTCGCCGTTCAGCAAAGTGATCTCAGCGCTTTCAATGGCGACATCCGTTCCCGTCCCCATGGCGATACCTACTTCAGACTGGGACAGCGCCGGCGCGTCATTAATGCCGTCGCCCGCCATAGCCACTTTTTTGCCTTGTTCCTGCAAGGCCTTTACGGCCTTCCACTTGTCTTCCGGCAACATGGCCGCCCTGAAGCCGTCTAATCCCAGGGTTTGGGCTACCAACCGGGCGCTTTGCTCATTATCGCCGGTAAACATCCAGACCGCCAGGCCATTGCTTTGCAGTTGCCGGACGGCTGCCCCGGCCCCCGGTTTAATTTTATCGGTCAGCGTCACATAGCCCGCCAGTTTTTCGTCTTCGGAAAGATAAGAGACCGTTTTGCCTTTTTCCTGCTCCTCATGAATGGCTTTCGCGGCTGATACGGGAATCATGACCTTCATTTGTTCCATAAGGCGGCGATTACCAAGCGCCATCCCGATCCCGTTAATTTTTCCGGTAACGCCCTTTCCGCTCAGCGCTTCAAAATCCCCGACTTCCAGTGGCCGGATATTTCTTTGCCGGCCGAATTGCAGGGTGGCCTGCGCTAAAGGATGTTCGCTATGCTGATTGAGGGAAATGATTTTCTGTATCAAATCATCGGTGCTTTCGCCCGGGCGAAGCGCCACTGCTTTTTCAACGGAAGGCCGTCCTTCGGTGGCCGTTCCCGTCTTGTCGATGACCACTATATCCGTTTGCGCCATTTTTTCCAGGGCTTCGGCGTTTTTGATCAGGATACCGGATTGCGCGCCTTTGCCCACACCTACCATGACCGACATGGGCGTGGCCAGGCCCAAGGCGCAGGGACAGGCGATGATCAGCACGGCAACGGCGTTGACAAAAGCATATACCGAAGAAGGCGCCGGGCCGAAGATCTGCCAGATAATAAAGGTAATGACCGCGATCAGGACAACGATCGGCACAAAATAACCGGATATTTTATCGGCCAGCTTTTGAATGGGCGCACGGGAGCTGCCGGCACGGTTGACCATGTCAATGATCTGTGACAACAGGGTTTCTGTCCCTACCTTTTCGGCCATCATGACAAAGGATTTATGGCCGTTGATAGTGCCGGCGGTAACCTTATCGTCTTTGGCTTTCTCGACGGGGAGCGGCTCACCGGTGATCATGGATTCATCTATGGTACTTTCGCCTTCAATAATCCGGCCGTCCACCGGAATTCTTTCGCCCGGCTTTACCCGCAGGCGATCGTCATGCTGCACCTGCCGGATGTCAACGGTGATGTCGCCGTGGCCGGTTATTTTGGTGGCCGTATTCGGCGACAGCTTTAAAAGCGCTTTAATGGCGGCATTGGTTTTGCCATGGGCCTTTGCCTCCAGAAGCTGCCCCAGCAATACCAAGGTCAGGATGACCGTGGCGGCTTCAAAATAAACATGCACCGTGCCCTGGTGAGTTTTGAACTCGGCAGGGAAAATGCCCGGAAAGCATACGGCAAACAGGCTGAACAGCCAGGCCGAGCCGGCGCCGATGCCAATGAGGGTGAACATGTTCAGATGCCAGGTAATAATGGATGTCCAGGCGCGCTGGAAGAACATCCGGGTGGCATAAAATACGACCGGGACCGATAGGGCCAGCTCAACGATGTTCCAGTATTTTAAATGCATGAGCCGGAATAACGGATTACCGGGGACCATTTCCGACATGGCGATCAGGAATACCGGCAAAGTGAAGCCTGCGGCGATTTTGAATTTGTGTAGGAGCTTTTGGTAAGTGGTATCCCCTGTATCCGGAACATGGCTTTGCGGTAAGGGCACCAGGTCCATGCCGCAAATCGGGCAGCTTCCGGGGCGATCATAAGTTTTGTCGCCTTCGCAATGCATCGGGCAATAGTAGATGCCGGGGCCGTTGGTTATCCCGGTTTTTTTCTGTGAACTCTCCCGGTGATGAGGGGCCTCTGAAGAATGGATGCCGTACTGAGAGCCGGCTAAGGCGGCCTGTAGCTTTTCCAGGGGCAAATGATCATCCATTTCAATGACCGCCCGGGCTTTTTCCAGGTCAACGTCTGCGTTACGGACCCCTTTAACGTTTCTCAGGGCTTCTTCCACATGGCTGCGGCAGCCCTGGCAGGACATTCCCGATATATGATAAGTATGTGTCATTTTCAATGAATTTTTCTTTTACAAAGATACGATGACCCGGAAGTCGCGCCGTTATACAATTTTGAGAAAAAGTTAGAAGATTTTGCTGCATAGGGCGTACCCGTTTTCGTTGAATATTCTTTGAATCAGGCAGCCGCAAGAAGGAGAGGATATTCATGCGCCCGCTTCCATTGTGCGACAATGAACCGCCAGTTCCCGGTTAACGGCCAATTCCCGCGCCGTCAGAAGATTGGTTATCGATCATCCCAAATCCGTATTGACCCGTAAAATAATTACAGGCTGAATGGCCTTTCTTTTTATTTATATTTGCCGCTTTCACAATTTTAGTCATTGCATTTATTTCATTTATGAAAGTTACAGAACACATTCGGCTGGCCGCAGGAAGGCCTCTGGTTTCTTTTGAAATTTTACCGCCGCTTAAGGGTAAAAGCATCCAGCAGCTTTATCAGCACCTGGACGGCCTGATGAGCTGTCGACCGGCATTTATCAACGTGACCTATCATCGCGCTGAACAGATTTTCAAAGCGCAGGCGGACGGTACTTACCGCCAGGTCGAGATCCGTAAACGCCCCGGAACGGTAGGCATTTGCGCCGCCATCCAGAACCATTACCAGGTGGACGCCATTCCGCATCTGATCTGTGGCGGGTTTTCCAAGGAGGAGACGGAAAACGCCCTGATCGACCTGCATTATCTCGGCATTCATAATGTTCTGGCATTACGGGGCGATGCCGCGGCCAATCAGCGTGCCTTTGTACCGCACCGTCACGGGCATCAGCATTCCTTGTCTTTAGTCAATCAGATCATAGACCTGAATAAAGGCAAATATCTTGAGGAAGAATCGAAAGATGAAGGCAAAACGGATTTTTGCGTGGGTGTGGCCGGCTACCCGGAAAAGCATTTTGAGGCCGCCAATGCCGATATGGACCTGACCTTCTTAAAGGCTAAAGTGGATGCCGGCGCCGAATATGTCATAACACAAATGTTCTTTGACAACCAGAAGTTCCTGGATTTCCGGAGCCGTTGCGTGGAAAACGGTATTAACGTACCCCTTATCCCGGGATTAAAGCCCATAACCAGGAAATCCCAGATACATTCCATCCCGGGAATTTTCCACGTTGATATTCCCAGTGACCTGGCTCTGGCGATCAATGCCTGCAAGACGGATGCCGAATGTGAAGCCGTGGGTGCCGAATGGCTGGAACAGCAGTGCGCAGGGCTGATCCGGGCCGGCGTGCCGGTATTGCATTTTTATACCCTGGGCATGCCCGGGCTGATCCAAAATGTCGTTCAATCCGTGCTCTGATAATTTTCGTATCTTTGTCAGCGCAGGAAAGTGCCTGCCTGGAAATGCGGATTGCTTAAAGAAATAAAATACTCCTT
This sequence comes from Edaphocola sp., assembly GCA_035708205.1. Lineage (GTDB taxonomy): Bacteria > Bacteroidota > Bacteroidia > Chitinophagales > Chitinophagaceae > DASSSY01. Next base: position 196,026 of record DASSSY010000003.1, on the reverse strand, counting down.
ATCATGAAAAAGTGGCTGTTAATGTGCCTGCCGTTATGCCTCATGACCGTTGATATCTGGGCGCAGGGTTGTGCGCTTTGCTCCCTGAATGCGAAAAGTATGGGCAAGGAAGCCGGGATCGGCCTGAATAAAGGCATTATATACCTGGCTGTCATCCCGATTTTGTTTATCCTTACGGTCGGTACCATCTGGTTCATCCGCAATCGCCCGGACAGGGAAGGCAAAGAAGAAGCTTAAGGATATCCCCGGCTGCTTATTTGTGGGACTTCAAACGAGGATGGCTTTGGATCAATTCCCGCGTTTTCCCGTTGACCGGGATAGGAAGGTTATTCAACGACAGGCCATAAGGTTTTTCAAAAGATTTTTAAGGGTGTTTGAACGCTTTTTATGAGAAGGAATTTTAAGGCTAAAAAATTAACTTTGCCCCTCTTTATTAGCTGCTAAAGAATATATACATGATCAACATTACGCTCCCGGATGGTTCGGTCCGGGAATATGAAGCCGGCGTTTCCGCGTTAGATATCGCCTTGTCCATCAGCGAGGGCTTAGCCAGGAAAGTATTGGCGGCCGAAGTGAACGGGCAGGTTATGGATGCTTTTCGCCCGATACAACAGGATGCTCATTTAAAGCTGCTGACCTGGGACGATAAAGGCGGGAAGTCCACCTTCTGGCATTCTTCCGCTCACCTGATGGCGGAAGCTTTGCAGGAATTATATCCCGACGTCAAGTTTGCCATTGGTCCGCCCATTGAAAATGGTTTTTATTATGATATTGACCTCGGTGACCGTAAATTGACGGATGCCGAATTGCCGGTTATTGAAAAGAAAATGAAGGAGCTGGCCAAAGGCAAGGAGCGTTTTTCCCGGCAAGAAGTATCCAAACAGGATGCTTTCGCATACTTTAAGGAAAAGAATGACCCCTACAAGATTGAATTGATCGAGGGCCTGGAAGACGGCCATATTACCTTTTATAACCAGGGTAACTTTACGGACCTTTGCCGTGGCCCCCATATCCCGCACACCGGTTTGATTAAAGCCATCAAGCTGACCAATATTGCCGGTGCCTACTGGCGGGGAGATGAAAAGAACAAGATGCTGACCCGTATTTACGGCATTACTTTTCCGGCGGCAAAGGAACTGGAAGATTACCTGGCCCTGCTGGAAGAGGCAAAAAAGCGTGACCATCGTAAATTAGGTAAGGAATTACAGCTGTTCGCCTTTTCCGAAAAAGTGGGTGCCGGATTACCGTTATGGCTGCCGAAAGGGGCCATGCTCCGGGGACGGCTACAGGATTTTTTACAAAAGGCGCAAATTGAAAGCGGTTATCTACCGGTCATTACGCCGAATATCGGTAATGTGAACCTGTATAAGACTTCCGGTCATTACGAGAAATATGGCGCCGACAGCTTTCAGCCGATCAAAACACCGCATGAGGGTGAAGAGTTTTTATTGAAGCCCATGAACTGTCCCCATCATTGCGAGATTTATAAGGCCTCTCCCAAATCCTACCGGGACCTGCCGGTGCGCCTGGCCGAATTCGGCACCGTTTACCGCTATGAGCAGGCTGGTGAATTGCATGGCCTGACCCGTGTGCGCGGCTTCACGCAGGATGACGCTCACCTGTTTTGCCGCCCGGACCAGGTGAAGGATGAATTTAAGAAGGTCATTGACCTGGTGCTTTATGTCTTTAATGCTTTTGCCTTTAAGGACTATACCGCACAGGTGTCTTTAAGGGATAAAAGCAACAGGCAAAAATACATCGGCACTGAGGAAAACTGGGACATTGCCGAAGAGGCCATTCGCGAAGCTGCCGCTGAGAAGGGCTTAAAGACTATCGAGGTAGAGGGAGAGGCCGCTTTCTATGGTCCTAAGCTGGACTTTATGGTGAAGGACGCGTTAGGCAGAAGCTGGCAACTAGGGACTATCCAGGTAGATTATAATCTTCCTGAGCGTTTTGAGCTGGAATACATAGACAGCGATAACACGCGCAAACGCCCGGTGATGATCCACAGGGCGCCCTTCGGTTCAATGGAACGTTTCGTGGCCGTATTGCTGGAGCACTGTGGGGGTAATTTGCCGTTATGGCTGGCGCCCGTGCAGGCCAAAATACTGCCGATCTCGGATAAATTCCAGGAATACGCGGAAGCGGTGCAGCGGCAGCTGAAAGCGCAGGACATCCGGGCGGAAATTGACGACCGGAACGAGAAGATCGGTCGTAAGATCCGGGATACGGAATTACAAAAGGTGGCTTACATGCTGGTAGTGGGTGAAAAGGAACAGGAGCAGCAAACAGTATCCGTCCGCCGCCACGGGCAAGGCGATCTGGGAGCCTCGCCCGTCGCGGATTTCGCGGAAAAAGTCCGCAAAGAGGTCGCTGATAAAACCAGTTAATCTTATCCTGTCCTTAAAATAATTCGGGATAGAGGCCCCGCATTCATTTGAACGCGGGGCTATTTTATATGGTTGTGGCGGGCGTAAACCGAAGTATCATTCGCATCATTGTTGTCCGGGATTATACTAACCCCATCTGAATGGCGATCTTAACCAACCCGACGGTGTTTTTAACCGCTAATTTTTGCTGCAGGTTAAACCGGTGGTTTTCGATGGTACGAATGCTGAGGAAGAGTTTCTCTGAAATTTCCTGGTTACTGTATTCCTGTACAATGAGCTGCAGGACTTCTTTTTCGCGGCGGGTCAGCGCGGGCACTTTCCCGCTATGGGCAGGGGCGTCCTTTGCTTTAAAATTGAGCATATTCTGCAACATCTGTTCTTTAAGCGCGGGTTCGATAAATTCTTTATCCCCGTAAACGGTTTCAATAGCCTTAACCAATATGTCCTGATCGGTATTTTTAAGCAGGTAGCCTTTGCAACCGTGGCGTATCATGGACTTTATATGGACAGGCGCGTTCAGGCTCGTAATGGCTAAAATCTTAATGGCAGGGTAAAGCCGGGTGATCATTTCAGCCACCTCAGCGCCCTGTATTCCGGGCATTAAAATATCCAGCAGCAACACATCCGGCTGTTTTGTTCTCAACCCTTTCAACAAATCATCCCCGTTGGCAAAGGTACTGATGACCCGTATATGCCGGAAGGGTTCCAGCATGTTCTTCAGGCCGGAAACAACCATAGGATGGTCATCGACAATGGAAATATTTATTCTCGGCTTCATTGGATTGATGTTTCAAACGGGCATTGTAAATTAAATAAAAATCAGGATTTCATATCAAATTCCAGGCGGGCGCTGGTGCCTGTGCCGGGTTGGCTGTCTGTTTCAATGCGGCCGTTGAGACCGGTCACCCTTGCGTGAATACTTTTCATCCCCAGCCCGTTTACGGCATCCGGATCATTTTGTTGCATGCCTTTTCCGTTATCTTCAACCGTCAGGCTTAACAAATTATTTTCGTAGCTGAGCTGGACGATCAGCTGGGTTGCTTCCGCGTGCTTGATGACATTTTGCACCAGCTCCTGTATGATCCTGTAAACCGACAGCTCGAACTGGACATCAAAACGGGGGATATTTCCAAGGACATGAAAGACAATTTCAAGCGGGGTGCTTTTTTTAAGGTTATTGCAAAAATAATAAAGGGCCTCGGGCAAGCCCTCTTCCAGCAGCATATCGGGCATAAGGTTATGTGCCGTCCTGCGCAGGTTGTTGGTGGCCTCGTCCAGCTGTTCCAGCAACGGGCGTAGCGTTTCCTTTGCAACAAATATTTTTTCCCGGCCCACCAGGGCGCTGAGGTTCATTTTCAATACTGAAAACTGTACCATAATGCCATCATGTATCTCCCTGGCCAAGCGGATACGTTCCTGTTCTTCGCCGCTCATAATGGCTTTCATGACTTTTATTTCCTGTTGCCGTTCAACATTGATGAGCTGTTCGTTTTTTAGTTTTTGTTTCCGGCGATAGCTCCTGCGCTGCAGGAAGAAAAATCCGAATAAAAGTAACAGGCAGGCCGTAATGCTGACGATCCAGATATTCCGGTTGATAATGCCGCTTTGCTGCTGGTCGATGGTGAGTTGTTTCCGGGCGATCTCCTGGTCCTTCAGGACGCTGCGGTATTTGATCTCCATCCGGGCGACCGCGTCCAATGCTTTCTTTTCATTCATGCTGTCGTTTAAAGCTTTTTCAAGGCTAAGCTGCTCATAAGCGTTTTTGTAGCTGCCCGTGGCCGCGTACAGGTCGCTCAGCATACCGTGTATTTCTACGGTCTCTTTCAGTGTATTCAGCCTTTTGGAAATGGGCAGCGCTTTGAGCAGGCAGTTTTCCGCAAGCTGGAGCTTATTGAGCTCCAGGTAAGCCCTGGCCAGGAAAATGGATTTCTTATTTTGATTATAGGCGCTGATATTCCCCTTTATGGTATCGGTGTTTTTAAACTCGGTGAGCGCGGCCTCGGGGTGGCCGGTATTCAACGCCACAAGTCCAAGATTGAGAGAAGCCGAAAAGCGGATATCCGGGAAATGGTGTTTTGTTGCGGTAAGCAATGCGGCCTGAAAATAACGGCGGCTTTTTTCCCAGCTTTTCAATGAAAAATAGGAGGTGCCCTGGTTAAGGTAAATATTGGCTAAGGTCATATAGCTATGATTCTTTTTGGCCAAAGGCTCTCCTTTTGCGAGATAATACAGCGACTTCTTTGACTCGCCAAGCCGTTCTAAGGGTATCGCGATATTGCCGTACAGCGTTTCCATAGGGGTGCTGGTCCCGTATTTTTCGGCATATTGAAGCGCCTTTTCATAATGCGCCATGCTTTTCTCCGACCGCCCCTGATAGCCGTATGCCACGCCCATATTGTTATACAGCGATGCGATTTCTTTCTTGGTGCCGTCCGTATTGCAAAACGTCAGGGCGCTCCGGTAATAAGCCAGCGCCCCGGCATAATTGCCCGAATTGACCTGGATGTTGCCCAAGCCCATCAGGCTTCTGACAATTCCGTAGTCATAAAGCGAATAGCGACTTTGTGCTAAAGCCCGTGTGAAAAGATAAATGGCGCTGTCTTTATTTCCTGATAAATAAATGTGTTTGGCGTTTGTCAATTGCTGGTTGACGGCAGCGGTATCCGGGCGGATAGCTATGCGATTTTCCATCTGCGCCCCGGTCCTGTATCCTCCGGCAAACAGCAGTCCTGTAAGGAATGCGGGGAAAAGACGACTGGTAATATGGGAAAAGAAATGGTTCATGATCACCCTGTTTCAGGAAATGGCGGACCCCAAAATATTTATTGATCGTCGTCAGGCCACGGCGGTTTTGCTCATCATTTACCGGGCACGAAACGCTTTTATTCGGGGAATGAAGTTAATCATTTAGGAAGGAAAATACCTTTTTTGAGGCTAAGTAGAATTACTCAATTTTCGGAAACCAGGTAGTTTATCGCTAATCCCGAATGATACATTCCGATATTTTTGTAAAAAAAGAATGTAATCATGAAAAAAATTAAACTGTTTACGGTCGGCCTGTCACTGCTTTGCTGCCTTCCCGGTACGCAAACCGCTTTTGCCCAGCAATGGGAACCGGTGGGTACGGAAGGTTTTTCGGCAACGGCCGGGGGCGTGTGCAACTGGCAACATCTCCTGATTGCCGATGACGGCACTTTATATTTATCCTTTAATGAAGAAGGCGCCGGCGGGCAGAACCGGCACGGCAATATCATGAAATTTGACGGCACTAACTGGGTATCCGTCGGTCAGCCGGATTTTACGCCGGATCAGGCCTGGAACAGCTCGTTCACTTTCGGAACGGGCGATACTTTATATTTCTCTTTCCCCCTTCCCATAAGCCAGAAAGCCGCTGTTATGAGATATGACGGCAGCGCCTGGGATTCTATCGGCATCAACCTGACCACCGGCGACATGGATCATTCCAGCATCCAAATGGACGACAACGGGACTGTGTATATCGGGGCCATTGATAACGGTTACCCCGGTGGTGCGATGGTCGTCAAGAAATATGACGGCAACGGCACCTGGACAACGGTAGGCCCTGCCGCTACCGTCAGTGACAGCGGAGCCGCTTATGGCGTTATGAAATTAGACCGTCACGATACCTTATATGTCGCCTACCAGGATAAGTCTTTTTCTCCGGCAAAAGTAAGAGTTAAAAAATTTGACGGGACGGGATGGGTAAGCGTGGACAGCGCTTTTCTCTTTCCTGATGGCTTAGGCGTGGTACCTCCTCAGGACATATTTTTAGGCTTTGACCTCAACAACACGCCTTATGTGTCTTATTCGAGCGGTTTGATGGGCCCGCCGCGGCTAACGGTGGTGAAGCTTACCGATACCGGCTGGTCTGTTGTGGGCACACCGCAGTTCTCCACGGGAACTTATGAGTCTGCGCTGTTCAGCTCCATGGTCTTGCCTAAGGATGCGCCCTATGTGGCTTACCAGCATGGTGGCCTGAACAATAAAGCATCCGTTATGAAATATGATGCGCAAAGCTCTTCCTGGGTGCATGTCGGCACGCCTGCCATTTCCGACTCCACATCTGCTTTCACATCCATTGCCCTGGATGCCAACGGCAATGTGTATGTCGCGTTTTTTGACCAGGCGCATAATTCCGGGAATACGGTCTTGAAATACACAACCTGTGAAACGCCGGAAATACAATCCGTTTCCGCTTCTGATACCAACATTTGCCATGGTGGCGATGCGGTAATGCTTTCCGTTTCGGGGGCTCTGAATGATGCCGCGAACTGGAAATGGTTCTCCGGTTCCTGTAACGGTACTCTTGTCGGTAGCGGTGACTCCATCTTTGTCCATCCCGACGATACCACCATTTATTATGTTCATGGACTGGGCGGCTGTGTCCTGTCCAGCAATTGTCTCTCCGTGCAGATCAATGTAGCTGTTCCCAAGCCGGTCATTAGCAGGAATGGCAACGTCCTGAGCTCCTCCGCTTCATCCGGTAATCAGTGGTACTTCAACAACGCGCCTGTTGCAGGAGCTACCGCACAGCAATACACTGCCGCTCAGGATGGCTGGTATTATGTCGTGGTCACTTCGGGAAATTGCAGCAATCAGTCAGACTCCGTGTATATTGGTAACACCGGGATTGCCGGGGCAACGATGAAAGATAATATCCATGTCTTCCCGAATCCGTTTGGAGGTAGTATACATATTGACTTAGGTACGGGCATCCGGCATCCGGAGCAATTGCATTTAACCGTCAGCGATATTCTTGGCAAAACGGTATATCGGCAAGACGGTTTGTCCGGTAAAAACAGTATTGAGGCCGTTAGCTGGCCACAGGGCATCTACTTCCTGAAAATTACCGATGAAACAGGCCACCAGGAGCTGTTTAAGATGGTCAATATTCAGTAAGCGAATTGATCGTCGCGCTTTAAAAAGAGCCCCTTATGCCTTTTTTGGATCGGGGCTCTTTTTATGCGACGGGCGAAAAGATACCCTTGAATTTACAGAAGGCTTTTCCTTCTTTTTTCAGTTCGGCCTGAACCATCCATTCATTTTGCCCGGCCATCGTCCAGTTCATATGGAGCGTTAGCGGCGTTTGTTCGTCCGGAACGATGATCTCAAGAAATTTAACCTGTTGAACGGTTTTTAAGAGCGCGTCTGATCCTTTGGCATTTATGAAAAGCTCTTTGATGACATGGATCATACAGACGCCTGGCAGCACCGGTTTTCCCGGGAAATGCCCTTTAAAAATGGCGTGCCCGGGATCCAGGTAAAACAAAGCATAACACTCATCGTCTTTTATTTCCTGTCTTTGAATATAGTAGAAGTCAGTCGTCATTATTTTGTCGCAATTTATGGAGTTGAATAACGAACCCGGCCTTGTAATGCTTTATTAAAATGGTATCGGGCAGCTCAGGGTGCGGCATTTGCAGAGCGGGCCGAAGCCCGAACCGGACTAATGTTTTTTTCTCCGTGCCATAGTCTATTTGGAAGCATTGCGACGGGTTATCCTGAGACCGGTAATAATATAAGTACCCATCATAAAACGGATGCCGGCTCATGACTGTTCCTTTTCTGCTCACCAGGCTTACCGTGTTACTTTGAACGTTTTTACACAAAATGATCTCGAAATCTTTCTGTAAGGTGCGGATGAGGGCCGGCTTATTCATTTTGTCTATAATGTGGAATACGCGGAAAGAGTCCAGCCGGTTCCAGCCGAAATCAAAATAGGTTAAGCCCATTTCATTTTGAAATACGACACGGACGGTGGTGTCTCCGAAATTTCTAAGGAAAAGCAGGCCGCTCAGATGAAAGGCCTTAAAAAGAAATCTCCCGTTGACCTCGCACCGGTACAGGGCCTTGTCGAATGCAGGCCTTAAAACTTTCTCCGGGGCTGCCGGGATCACCGTTCCGGCTCTGGCAAATGGTTTGGGCGTGCCGCATGAGGCCAGGAGGGCCAAAAAGCTAATGTACCTTAAATAACGCATCGGGTAAGGGGATATTATTTTTTGTATGGCTAAAACTCATATCGGTGTGGTCCCCGTTGGGCTCATTCATGACGAGCTTCGTGACATTGAGATCCGTTTTATTGATATAAATATCGATACCTGTAAGATATTTTTTTAAATCGGCTGATCTTGGCGCCAGGCTAATGCGGTATTGTGTTGCCGAAGCCCATGATCTTGAAATGAAACCAGGGTTGGAAAAGACCGTTCCCCGCATGCAGTCCATGAGCACCTGGTTGACCGATTGCATGGCTTTATTATTCCGGATGTTCATCCGGGTCGTCTTCTTGCCGTCTTTAATGATCACGTTGCCACCGGCCATGATCAGCAAATATTGAAAGGGCCTGGTATATTCGATCCGGATCTTGTCGGGTTGTAGAAAATAAAACTTGCCTTCCGATCTTACTTTATCCTGGAGCATTTTCATATTCTTTTCCTGGGTAAAGTCACTCGAAATGCTCTTGACGGCATGGGCGTTATCCTTTAGCCTCTCCGCCAGGAGCGCCGTGTTGGTCATGAGCTTAAATACCTGCCCGAAAAGCAATCCCTGGCTGCCTTGCAGTAATAAACAACACAATAATGTAAAGGCGTATTTTTTCATTGTCCTGACTAAATTAAATTTCCCGTTTTACCGGTGAGATACCGGCGAATTTAAGCGTAAAGGATGAATTATTGAAAATCCCCCTTTCAGCGTAATGAAGTGACGGCCTGATAAAATGATGCGTTATAGCACAGCTAACGGCCGGCGGCAAAAAGCTAACCGCTGCCATTCTGGAATTTGTTCGTAATTTTAGCTTTTGGGACCCTTATGAAGCTGTATATCAAAAATATGGTTTGCCTGCGTTGCGTCATGGCGGTGGAAGAGATTTTTAAACGATTGAGCGTTCCGGTAACCGCTGTCCGGCTTGGGGAAGTGGAGCTGCCGGGCGGGCTTTCAGATGACGAATTTATTGCCCTGGATAAGGCATTGGAAGCCATTGGATTTAAGCGAATTGACGACCGGCGGGTAAGGATCATTGAGAAAATAAAAAATTGCATTATTACCTTGGTACATCACACCGGCGACCCGTTGACGGTAAATGTATCCGATTGGCTGAGCGCGGAGCTTCACCTGGATTATACCTACCTCAGCCGGCTGTTTTCAGAAGTGGAAGGGATCACGATTGAAAAATACCTGATCACCCAAAAGATTGAAAAGGTCAAAGAACTGCTTTTATATGATGAGCTGACCCTTTCTGAGATCGCCTGGCAGATGGGATATAGTAGCGTGGCGCACTTGTCTGGCCAGTTTAAGAAGCAGACCGGCCTGACCCCCAGCTTCTACAAAAGAATGAAAGCGGCAAAAAGGCAAAGCATAGAAGATATTTGATCACGGGCGTCCGGTAAAATTTATGAAAATGGACCTCAATTGAATTTGTTGAAAAACCGTTACATTTGTTTGTCAAAATAAATTGATTGCAGACGCGAACGATATATGGCCGAAACGATACAGCTTACCTTACTTGCAGACACACCGTTAAATATGCTGGCTACCAATGCCACCGCTTTCCTGGTGCTGATTTTGACCCTGCTGTTTATTATGGCCATTGCCGCCGGCGCAGAGGTGGCGTTTTTCACCTTAAAGGCTAAGGATATTAATTATTTAAAAACCAAGGAGCATGCCGGCTCCCGCCAGGCGATCCGGCTGCTTGAGCAACCTGACCTGCTGGTGGCCACCCTTCGGGCGGCAAAATACATTTTATCCATTGCCATTATTATTGTGGCTAATTTTTTCGTTCATTTTTTTGTACCGGAGCGCAGCAATCCCTTATTGTCCTTCCTGATTATCCTGGTAAGCATTATGCTTTGCCTGCTGCTGTTCGGCGAGATATTGCCGAAAGTTTATGCCCGGGAGAACAATGTGCGTCTGGTGCTTTTTTCAGCGCCGGTAGTTGTGGCGTTGCAGGGCATGATGAGGCCGTTTATCAATTTGCTGGTGGATTCCAGGGAATATAAAGTGGCCAAGATGGCCAGGCGGCAAATGGTGGAATCGGACAGCCGGGAATTTGAGCAGGCTGTTGAGCTGAGCCTTGGACACACGGCTACCCGGGAAGAAGTGGATATCTTCAGGGGGATTTTAAAGTTTGGTAAGATTACCGTCAAGCAAATCATGCATCCCCGCCTGGATATTCACAGCGTCAGGGAAAGCTGGACCTATGATAAGGTCCGGGATAAGATGGTGGCATCGGGTTACTCGCGCATGCCGGTCTACCGGAACAATATTGATGAAATTACCGGCATGATCCATACCAAGGATTTTTTGCCGTTTATTGAGCTGGAAGATTTCGATTGGCATACCCTGATCCGGCCGGTATATTTTGTGCATCAGCATAAGCTGATCGAAGATCTGCTGCGGGAATTCCAGCAAAAGAAAAACCATTTTGCCGTTGTGGTCGATGAGTTCGGCGGCACTTCCGGCATTATTACCCTGGAAGATATCATGGAAGAAATTATCGGCGATATTAAAGATGAATTTGACGAAGAAGAATTGAATTATCGCAAGATAGACGACCATACGTTTATTTTTGAAGGGAAAATGCTCATTAACGACATCTGCCGCATCATGGGCGTGTCCTTTGATTATTTTGACAATACACGGGGAGAAAGCGACTCCCTGGCAGGGCTTGTCCTGGAAATTGCCGGGAAATTCCCGACCATCAACGAATGCATCAGCTTTGCCGATTTTGAATTTACCGTTCTGGCGATTGAGAAATTGCGTATCAGCAAGGTTAAGGTGGCGCAGATCAGAGCGGAGAAGGAATAGCCCCTGATATTGATGCGCCCTCATTCCGGAATGGTCCCTTTGGCGTTTCCCGCTGCGGCGAGGCCTGGCATTAAACTGAATGACCGCGATAAAATCAAATATCAAAGTTTTATTGATCGTCCACGCGCTGGTGACCCCGGCGGCCGGCATGGTGTTGATCCTTGCTCCAAAAGCGATCCCCGGAACTGTAGGTATCCGGCTCCCGCCGGAGGCCTATCTTCTGAGCTATTTCCTGGGAGCGGCGGAAACAGGTATCGCTTACCTGTCGTTTTTCAGCGCCAGGATCAAAGACCGGCAGGCCTTAAAAATTATCGTGACCTCCTTTATTATTTTTCACCTGGCCACAGGCGCTCTTGAAGGCTTTGCCATTGTCCATGATCATCTCAGCCTTAAAATAACCGGTAATATTATCCTTAGGGTGACCATATCGGTATTGTTATACTATTATGGTATTTCAAATTGAAAGAATGATTGGTCCTCCCTTAATGCTTATCAAGGAGACCCTGATTTTCAGAATTAATAGGTGGCTGTCATGTTTTCAGGCAGAACAATATTAAATTCGGTCAGGTGAGCGCCACCAGGTAGGGTCAGCCGGTCGCTGTCCGACAGGTCAACAGAGATGACCGCCACCTTCAGGCTCTGCAGCCATTTTTTTTCCTTCACCAGGTACCAGTAAATGCCGCCGTGTTCTTTGCTGTGATAATTACCGTTGATGTGCAGGAATACCACGCCTTTTTTCCGGCTGTTATCAATAGACTCAGCCATGGTCGCATCTTTTACGGCCTGGGCGCTGATGAAATTCATCACCTTGTCGCCGGCATGCTCCTTCATCAGGGCTTCCATTTCCTTATATCCCGGCGTGGCTAAATCTACTTTAACGGGTAATCTGGCCATGTACTTTTTTTCGGTATCGGGCAATTTGTTCAGGCTATCCATGCCGTATTTGGCCACGATAGCCGCATACCGCCGGGGAATATTGGTCGCCACAAATTGCAAATGATGTTGCCGGGTGAAATCCAGCAAGGGTTGATAATCCGTTTTGAAATTTGGCCACAGCCTGGCTTCTTCCGCCAATTGATGGCTGTCCGTACGACCGTCCAGGTAACGGTTGATGGCGTCCTGGTTATCCCTTTCAAACATTTCCGCTCCCAGCATAAGGTTGCCGCCTGTTTGCCGGTATAAAGCCTCAGCGGTTTTAAGCTCCAGCCAGTGATTAATGGAATTGTTATGAAGCTCCCCGAACAGGATAATGTCATACCTGCTGAGCTTTTTGATCATTTTAGCAAACGAAACGGCTTTACCTTTTCCATTATAGACCCGGTAGGCCCTCAGTTCCTGTGCGTGGGAAAACGGAACGGAAAGCAGCAGCGCCGCAAGGGTGAAAAGAATGACTTTCTTCATGTCTTTATTTTTTTGAAAATGACTTTAAGTATTTGAATTCCTTTGAATGCCAAAAATTATCATCGGGTTTTTAGTAATGGGGTTGGGACAAATGGTGCAGGGGAAATTATAGGTTTCCCGGATAACGGCTTCGGTAAACACGACTTGCGGCCGGCCATGGGCCACCACTTTTCCGTTTTTCAGCAGCAGGACGTTATCCGCGAACTGGGCTGCCAGGTTGAGGTCATGCAGGACTATGATAGCGGAATTTCCTTTTCGGGTAAATTGCCTGATCGTATTCAGGATATTGAACTGATGTTTAATGTCCAGGTTGTTCAAAGGCTCATCAAAAAAGGCGAGCTTATGTTCAATATCGTTTTGTAGCTGCGCCAGAACACGGGCCAGGTGGACCCGCTGTTTCTCACCGCCCGAAAGCGCGTTATAATTGCGTTCCGCCAGATGCGCCACTTCCGTTGCCTTCATCATATCGGCCACGACCTGTAGGTCTTCCCTTCCCGGGCTGGAATTAAAATAAGGATAACGCCCCATCAGCACAATATCTTTGGCCGGTAGCGGGATGTCGGCGTTGTTTTGCTGGGAAAACTTTGCCTTATGAACCGCCAGCGCTTTTGATGACCATTCGCTGAACCGCTTATCTTTAAAAAAAATAGTTTCTTCATTGCTCTCCGTCTCATTGGCTAAAAGGCTTAACAGGGTGGATTTTCCCGCGCCGTTGGGGCCAACGATGACGAGCAGCTCATGATTTCCTACCGACAGGTCCACCTGGTCTAAAATGCGGAACTTCCGGTGAGCAAAAGAAATATTCTGAGCCTTTATCATAAACAAATTACATAGACTTTTTAAACCGAACCAGGATGGCAATGAACACCGGGGCGCCCATGAATGCCGTCAGGATACCGATCGGTATCTCTGCCGGCGGAACAATGGTTCGGCTGACCGTATCGGCGCAAAGCAGCAAGATACTGCCCAAAATTGCCGATAAAGGCAAAATTATACGATAATCCGATTTAAAGATCAGCCTTAAAATATAAGGGACAATCAATCCGATGAAGCCGATGGCGCCGGCAAAGGCCACGCAGGTGCCGACCATCAGGGCGGCCAGGATAACAATTTGCTTTTTCAGCTTTTCAACCGGGATACCTAGGTGCGCCGCGTCCTTTTCACCCAGCATCATGGCATTCAGGGCTTTGCCTTTATTGATGAGCAGCACAAAAGAAACCGTCACCACAACGGTCAGAATACCATTCTTCACCCAGCTGGCGCCGCCAAGGCTGCCTAATGTCCAGAAGGCCAGATCCCGCAATTGCTCTTCCCTGGTCAGGTAGGTTAAAAATCCGGTAACCGCGCCGGCTAAAGCTGAAATGGCGACACCCGCCAGGAGCATGATGACAATATTGGTTTTGCCGTTGGTATTGGAAATGCGATATACTAACGTCATGGTCAGGATGGCACCTAAAAAGGCCATGATGCTGATCAATGAATATTGCAGCATTTCGGGCAGGAAAGCTTTGAGCCCCGCCCCGAGAACAATGGCGAGCGCTGCGAACAGGGAAGCCCCGGAAGTGATCCCGACCAGAGACGGTGTGGCCAGAGGGTTTTTGAACATGCCCTGGAGGCAGGTGCCGGAAACCGCCAGCGCACTGCCGATCAGCATCGCCATGACCATACGGGGCAGCCGAAGGCTGAACAGGACATAATGATCACCCGGAGCAATGGCGGCAGGATTGCTGAGGCCTTGCATCAGTATTTTCCAGACAGAGGCGTCTGAAAACCGGTAGACCCCTGAATACAAAGAAATTAGCGCTAAGAGTAATAGCGCTAATCCCCCTGATAATAGGTAAATGGTCAGTTTATTGCGCATATTTTGCCAGCAAGCTGTTTAAGGTAACCGCAGCTTCGCCAAGGCGCGGGCCGAAGTCGGCCAGCAGACCGCCGTCCATGGTAATCACCGCTTTGTTTTTCCCGGCGGCGGTTTGTGCCACTCCCGGAACCTTCAGCAGCCCGTCAATGCCGCCCAGGCTTTGCAGGCCGCTGTCAAAAAGCAGGATGACGTCCGGGTTGCTGTTGACCAGGGCTTCCGGTGTTAAGGGTTTGAAATCGGTAATGCCTACTGCGGCATTTTCGCCGCCGGCCAGGCTAATCATGCTCTCCATGGGTGTGTTGGCACCGGCCACCATCATGGTGCCCGCACCTCTGGCATAAATGAACAATACCTTCGGTTTTGTTGAAAAGGTCCGGACTTTGCTCAATTCCGAATCGATTTTTGTTTGGAGGTTTTGGGCGCTATCATCGCCGATGAACTGTGCCACTTCCCCGATCAGCTGTTTGGTACCGTCCACTGAAAAATCCTGGTGGAACACTTTGAATTTAATGCCAGAGCTTTTCAGCTTTTCGTCGATCGCAGGCGGTAAATCCTTATCGGAAGCCAGGATAAGTGTGGGGTTCAGCGCTAAAACGGATTCAATGGAAATGGAACGGACATGCCCTAAATCTTTGACGGAATCTTTGACCCATTCAGGATAAGTGCTGGTTATGTCCCGGCCGACTAATTCTTTTTCATGTCCCAGGTCGCTGATGATCTCGGTAACCGCGCCATTCAACGACACGATCCTTTCTTTGGGGGAAGTATCGTTACCGTTCTTTTTATCTGTGGCGTTATTACAGGAGAATAAAGTGGGCACAAAAAGGGCGATGGCCATTATGCTGCTGATTTTTTTCATTGGTTGTTTGTTTTTGTTGTTTTTTAAAGTTGACTAAATTCCCATTTCGGGTATCCCTTGACGCCCTGGCTATTGTAGAAATCAATAAAATGCAATTTGTAAAAAGCGCCGTCCTGCGTTTGAATAATGTAATTCATATTGGCATCAACGGTGTAGGACCCGGCATCAAAATCATAAGTTTTCCAATCGTAGCCGATCACGTCTTCCGAACCGGAAAATGTTTTCCGTTGGGCATAGGCCAGGTCTATCTTATCGAAAGAGATCATGGAATCCATGACCGCGGCGGTTTGCCGGGGATTGAGCAATACGCCCGTTACTAAATACGGAATGGGGATCTTCACGGTATATTGTGTAAAGCACAGGTCCCATTCATTATCCGGGGGCGCTACGGAAACTGTTTTCCCGTTGTCATCAAAAGAAAAGTAGGTGTAAGTATAGCCCTCTTTTTTGGCGATGCGGGCATGGATCTCCGGGCCTCCCGAAAGGCTTTGGAAAGATATGTCATAACCGTTTGCATCAACGGCATTAATTTGTAATTTGACGAAACCGATGGGATGGGCATTGCCATCCGTACCCCGTTCAATAAGATATACCGGCTTTTCGGGGCGCCAGTCACCGATAGCCGTAGAATCCGGATCGCCGTCAGATTTATCATACTTCAGGCCTTTTCCGAAGCCTGAAGTATCTGTTATGGCCTGCATTTGGGCCTTATGCGTGTTGAACGCGGCCATAAATTTTGAACTGTTCAGAATAACATGAAAGCCTTCATCGCCGTTTTCAAAGGCGATATCCCAATCCGTTTTCAGGTTTTTGGCAATGACCGCATTCTGCCTTAAACCATAAAAAACCTGGTATTCGTAATTTTCTCCCATAGCCGCATCATTGACCAGTGCGGCGCCCTGTTCGTGCTTAGGAGCGGGGAGCTCTTCCGGTGAGCAGGCGGCCAGGAAAAAGCCAGGCAATATTAACAGCAATAAAAGGTTTTTCATCATTTATAATTTAGGTTTATGGAAGCCGCCAGGAAATATGTCCTGCCTGTGCTTAAGGGTGCAGAGGTCGCTCCTGAAGAATGCGGGTCAGAGCTGATGTTGCCGGTAATGTTGGTCACATCAAACAGGTTTTTGCTTCCGGCAGTAATTTTCAGCCGGTTATCCCAAAATGATCTGGACACGGACACGTCCGCCATCTGGTAGCTTTGAACCGTGCTTTGCAGGACGTTTCCGTTCGCGTCCATATAATAGCCCGGCTCTTTTCCCGTATATTTATAGAAAAGAGAGAAGGACAATCCCGTTTGTTCCCAGTCATACAGGACACTCCCCGTCATTTCGGGAGAGAAAGTGTATTGCTTTGTGCCCGGCGCCTCATCATAAAGCTGGTTGTATTGTGTCGTTAGGCCTCCTCCGGCGGAAACGCACAACGCGCCTATGGTTGCTTTTGCGGTCAGGGTGCTGCCGTAGGTTTGAAAATGCCCCAGGTTGCCATAAGTATATTCCGCAGAGGTTGGTGATAATTGTGCCAGGACGATCAGGTTGCTGATCTTATTATAGAAGTTATTCCACTCTAACTTAAGGCCGCTTTTGCTTCCGTAATTCCCGTAAACTACGTTAAAGATAAAGTTGTCGGAGTATTCCGCTTTCAGGTTTTGGTTTCCGTGAATGTCATGATTGACATCCACAAAATCAAAATAAAGCTCCTTTAACGATGGCGCCCGGAAGCCTTTGGCGTAAGAGCTCCGCAGGATGACCTGCCGGCTTGCGCTTCCGGCGGAAAGCGGGATAGCGTAACGCAAGTTCAAAGATGGAATAAGGGGCGCCTTAAAACGCGTATTGTAGGCTGCACGTAATCCCGGCTTAATGGTAAGGCCGCCGGCAGGGTTGTATTCCACGGTGCCGAAAAGCGCGTAATCACCGATATTCTGCTCAAGGCCTTCGATCTGCCGGCCGTGATCGCTTTCATATTCCAGGTCAAAGCCCCCTTCATAATTGAATTTCCCATCTTTGGTTGAAGCGATGTCGCCCCGGAATATCCACGTGCGAAAAACACTTGTGTCCTGGTCGCCATTGGCAGAGGTCAGTTCCTGATTTAAGGTTGTCAGGTCTTTAATAAAAGTATTTTTAACCCGTTTATAATAATTATAGCTCAGGATAAGATCAGCACGATAATGTTCGTTTAGCTTGCCGTCTAAGCTCAGGACATTTGTGTTCCTGAAGGTACGGTAATTGTCATCCAGCGCCGTTTCGCCGTAAGGAGGGCGGGGATAGCCTAAGTTCACGATATTCTCGTTAAACAGGCGGGAGCTGAAGCGTACCGTCAGATCTTTTACCTTGCGGGCATATAAAAAGCTCCCGAAGTATTGCTCCTTAGGCTTCCAGGATTGCGCCCGGCCACTGTCGCTGTGAAGCTTGCTGTGGTAAGTGAATGGCTTTTCTCCCTGTTTCCAGCCGTCAAAATAGTTTCTTCCAAGCGTTAGCTGAACGGTATTCTTGTTTTTCTGATAGCCCGTTTTGACGGAAGCATTGTAGTTACCGTTGCTTTCATAATACAGGTCCCCGTGGGCAATATAGACACTCTTTTGCTTTTTATCCGTAATGATATTGATGGTTCCGGCAAGGGCGTCAGTGCCATAATTTACGGAAAGCGGCCCCTCCACAACCTCGATGCGGTCCACGTTATTCATGTTGATCTGTGATAGGTCGATATTGCCGTTCTGCCGGCCGATAACGGGTACACCGTCAATCAGTATCTTTACATCCCGGCCTGCAATACCCTGGAAGCTCAGGCTGCTGCCCAGGATATTGTCCTGGCTCAGGCGGATATTCATGGAGCAGCTCAGGACATCCCTGAGGTTTTGAGCTGCCATCTTTTCTATTTCCGCACGGTTAATGACTTTCACGACATGGACGGACTTATCGGAGCTTCCGGGCACATACTGGCCGGTGACCACGATCTCGTTCAGCTGGTTTTGCGCCACCTGCAAATGATAGGTCTTATCATTCGGTGCTTCCAGGGTGTCGCGCAGCTCCTGATATTGCGGGCCGGTGATACGGATATAGAGCGGGTAGGAAACCTGCCGCCCGGAAAAAGAGACCAGGCCTTTACCGTTGCTGGTCAGGTAATTTTCTTCCGGTGAGGTGGCCGTATGATAAAATACCCGCACGCCCTCCGCCGGCCCGGCAGCCTCTGCCGAGTAAATATGCAGCTCCTGTCCTGTTGCCGTTAATTGGAAACCAACGGCCAGCAAGAAGCCAAAGCAGTTTGTTTTAGAAGGAAAATATCTACGCATGGAGAACACAAGCAATCAAAACCTGCAGACATTACTGCCTGCAAGCTTTTATGATAAAAAAATGGATCAGGCTTTAAAGTCCTCTACGTGGACCCCAAAAGTTTTGCGGATAGCCGTTATCGCTTTTTGGCGGTCATAGGATGAGGGAGCGGCAAATTCCTCTCCCAGATTGAATAAAGCCATGAACAACAGGTCATCGCCAACTTTTACACGAACCTTAAGCCGGTCGTTGGCCGCCATGAAATCAGCCCAGCACTGACGGACATCGGCCCAAAATTCCTTATTATTTTTCCACCATTGGGTGGCGGCGGCTGCATCATAATTGCCTGGGATAAAGGTTTCCAGGCCCTTTTCCATGCAAAGCAGCGTATCTTTTCCTTCATCGTTACGGATGATCTTAAGATTGTCCTGTTCCAATTGCCAGCTGCCATCAGGAAATATTTCGATATGGCTGTTTCTTCTCAGTACATTATAATCCCGGCGTTTGGTAATTTCCCGTCGCGGAAGCGGCGCATCCGCAGCGCTTTCCCAGAAATGGCGGCCATCCACATGCACCCAGGTGCCGTAGCCTTCGTAACGGGGACAATCATCCACCTGGTAAACCTTTTGTGTCCAGGTTCCTTTTGCCTGTTCCGGTCTTAGGAAGGTTTTCTTCCATTCATTGTTCTTGACATAGGAAAAAAACTCCTCATTTTCATAGATCCAGTCCTGGCGCCAGTGCTTGATGACCGTATCTTCCCCGGTAAATAGAATATGCTGTAGAGAAATCTTTTTGTCCGTTTCTTCGAGGATAAAAATATATTCCGTAGCTGTTTCAAGCTTTCGGTCATGGTATTTATAATCGGGATCCGGGGCAAAGGTCTCCCCGAATTTAAAGGTAACCTGGTAGCATCCGGCCATAGATTTGATCAGGTTCTTTTCCGATTCCCTGCGGCTTTCTGTTCCGGGAAATGTTGCCTGCCTTTTGAGCGTTTCCATTTCTAACATCGTATTTTCCATTTTAATTAGTTTTTGAATATTAGCGAATGATAATCTTCTGGGTGGTCCTTTCACCTGCTACCTGAAGGGTAAGGAAATAAGCGCCTGGGGCCCAGTTTCGGGTTTGAATGGTTTGCTGGTCCATACCTGGGCGGGCATTCGCATGGCGGCGGTAAACGACCCGTCCGGACAGATCAGCAACCTGTAAGGTTACCGGAAGCGTTTTCCCGTTTAACTGGTAAGCCACCGTAAAGTAGCCGTTAATGGCAGGATTGGGATAAACAGCCATGGAAGCAGTTATGGCGGATTGCGCATGAATAGAAGCTGTAGCCAGTTTTTCTTTACTGAAAATAAAGTTCCCGTTCGCAGAGCCGCCAAATCCGGTAAACACGATTTTCCAGATGTTTCCGCTCTTGTCCTGAATAAAGAACAAGGTAGAATCCGCTACCTGGTAAGCGCCGCTGTTCATATCGTAAGATTTCCAGTCATACCCGATAACGTTTTTGGCACTGTCTAATGCCTGGCCCTGATAACTATCATAGGAATTGACATTCACGCCTTCTACTTTAGCAATTCCTTCGTTGATGTTGCTAACCACACCTGTAACCACGTAGGGTATTGTGTCCGGTCCTGCGGGGATCATAGAGGTGTATTGGCTGAATAACAGGTCCCAGTCGGTTTTAGCAGGCTCTGGGTCAAGCTCCTGGTTGGTTTGCAGGGAATAATAGGCAAAGTTCTTACCGCTGAAATCCGCTAAGTTCAGCGTATCGATGACTTCATTGCTGCCGTCCAGATGCGCATATTTGAAATAGTAAATACCGGCAACGGCATCCAGGTCTTCGATCATGATCTTCCTGAAGCTGCCGTCCGTAAGCTGGATAACAAATGCCGAGTTGGCCCTGATGTGATGATCGGATATATCATAAGTGCCCCAGCCGTAATTAAATTGTGCGGAAGACGGATTGTCGTTAAAAGCGCCGAAGTCCCAGCCTGATTCAGAATTGTAACATTCTTTCCAGCTGTTCATACCGGCTGTATCCAGGGTTGCCCATGAAGTCTGGTCACCACCGGGATATTTCCATAAATGGGTACCGCTGCCGTCATTGATCCTTACGGCTACGGAACGGTTATTGGTAGGAAAAGCAATATCCCAGGCGCCGGCTGAAATACCGGTCTTCTGGCCGGAAGAAAGGCTATACCAGACCTGATTACTGTATTGGGCACCGGTACTGACGGTATCGGTAACGGCTGCCTGGCCGAATGCGGTTATCATAAAGCCTGAAAGGCAGGCGGAGAGCAGAATTTTTTTCATTTCCGTAGGTTTTTGAAGAAGACTGATGAGGGCAAAGGTATTAGCGGCGCCCGCGGAGGACATGCAAAATCAGGAATGAAAGTTACAAAATCAGGAATAAAACAAATTTGGATAAATGACTACAGGGCATTGGGCAAGAGCCTGTTTTTACAGCCTTTCGTATGTAGAAAGCGTATTTGTAATGCTGAAAAAAGGTTCCTCTGATGTTTTGGCGCGATCAATACCGGACAGGGCTATGGCCCGGTAACGGGCGGCCGGAGATATTGATCTCTATCGAAAACCGGTCCCTTCTGTTGGTGTCCTCACCAGCTGAAATATTTGGCGGTTGGTAAGGACGTCCACCACAGGAGGCAAGACGGTCGTGATGCCCATAATTGTCTAAGTAGTATAAAATAGCGACGGTTCCGGCTATTAAAAGGCAGCATAAAAAATACCGGTGATAGCCCACCGGTATTTTTTGCGAATTTTATTGTATTGATTTGCCCTCGTCAGGTTAGTTTATGGAAACATCGCCAAGCCGCGCCAGGTACTTATCGATTTCCTGTCCCTGCTGGCTATACGGGTAATTATCTTTAATTTCCTTATAAAGTTTTTGAGCTTCATCCTTTTTGCCGTTCAACTCGCAGGCTAAGCCGGCGCGGAACAGGTATAAGGGAGCGATGAATTTATTCTTGGTATCGGCGGCCGCCTTTTTATAGAACTCGATACCTTTTTCTATGTTTTTGGATTCCATGTAAGCGTCTCCCAATGCGCCGTAAGCCAGATATTGGACAGGGGTTCCTTCACCGTCAAATTCGGATAACTGCTGAATGGCGTTTTTGTAATCATGAGTATTCAGGTAGCTGACACCGGCGTAATAGTGGGCCAGGTTGCCCGATTTAGTGCCTTCATATTTCTTGATGACGTCTAAAGCGCCGCCGTTAAGGCCATTCCCGTTTAAGACATAATTGAAAGAATCTACCTCAAACCATTGCTGAGCGTATGACAAGGCAGTGGCGGCCTTTTCTTCCTTGGGCGCCTGGATGAAATATTTATAGCCGAAATACCCGCCTACGGCAATCGCGACAACGGCAATGGTGCCGATGATGGCCTTTTGATTTTTTTCAAACCCCATTTGTAATTTATGCAAAAACATGTCGCCGCTGGATACGGTTTTTCTCGGGGTAGCTTGCTTAGGTATGTTTACGGTTGATCTACGTTCGTTTTGTGCCATCAGACAAAGGTCAATTTCAAAATTATGTGCGCAAAGATATTAAAATAATTAAAAGAATTAGAATTTTCTTAGTCCTTTATGAACGGGTAATCGTCTTCTGCATATACATCCTTATACACTTCGCTGTCGTCCGGGTAAGGGCTTTCTTCGGCAAACTGCACGGCATCCTCAATTTCGTTGTGAATCTCGTCCTGGATCTTTTCTAAATCTTTTTCCGTGGCCCATTTTTTAGAGATCAGTATTTTGGCCACTTCCTCAATGGGGTCTTTTTCCTTATATTCTTCAACTTCTTCTTTGCTGCGGTATTTAGCCGGATCGCTCAGGGAGTGCCCGCGATAGCGATAAGTTTTCATTTCGATGAACGACGGGCCTTTTTTATCGCGTGCTAATTTTGCCGCTTTGGCGATACCTTCATGAACGGCAATGGGGTCCATGCCGTCCACCGAATAGGTGGGCATGTCATAGGCTTCAGCCATCTTATAAATGTCTACGACCTTAGAAGTCCGTTGAACGGAAGTGCCCATGGCGTAATGGTTGTTTTCGCAAATGAAGATAACCGGTAAGTTCCAGAGGACCGCCATATTCAGGGTCTCGTGGAGAATGCCCTGGCGGGCGGCGCCATCGCCGAAATAGCAAAGGGTCACACTGTCATTTTCATTATAATGGTCGGCAAAGGCGATACCGGCGCCTAAGCCGATCTGTGCGCCGACAATGCCGTGCCCGCCGAAGAAGCGATGCTCCTTGGAGAAAAAGTGCATGGAGCCGCCTTTACCTTTGGAACAGCCAGTAGCTTTGGCAAACAGCTCCGCCATACATTCCCTGGCGGACAGCCCTTTGGCTAAGGCCATGCCGTGATCGCGGTAGGCCGTAATCACGTTATCTTGTTTCTGTATGGCCGTCATCATTCCTGCCGACACGGCTTCCTGTCCTATATAAAGATGGCAGAACCCGCGGATCTTCTGCATACCATAAAGCTGTCCGGCTTTTTCTTCGAAGCGGCGCTGTAAAAGCATTATTCTGTACCAATAGAGATAGGTATCCTTATCAAATTTTTTTTGCACGGCTCTATAAAATTTCTGCGAAAGTATAAAATCTTTAGCACATTGGGAAGCATAAGGCTATAATATCCCCGTCTGGATCCCGGTGCTCCGGAAGCCTGTTCATCCGGTGTGCCTAAAGGTTTGATGTTGTCATATCTGCTTTTATTTATGCTATCGGTTGAAGGTTAATCGTTGGCCCCGGGCCGTGTCTATGACCAAACCGTTTTCATATGCGATCTGCCCGTTGACCAGCGTCTTTTCAACGGAAGCCGGAAAGGTCATCCCTTCCAATGGGGACCAGCCGCATTTGTATAAAATATTTTGTTTGGAGACCGTATACCGGCCCTTAGGGTTAAGCAATACCAGATCGGCAAAATAGCCTTCCCGTAAAAAGCCGCGCTCATTGATCCGGTAGCAAAGCGCCGGTGCATGGCACATTTTTTCCACCATGCGCTCCAGCGTTATCCTGCCTTCCTGGACGTAGTGCAGCATCATATATAATGAATGTTGTACCAAAGGCAGCCCTGAAGGTGAAGCAGGATAAGGTTGTTGCTTTTCTTCCCAGGTATGCGGCGCATGATCTGTGGCAATAAGGTCGATCTTGCCGGACAGGAGCGCCTGCCAAAGGCCTTCTTTGTTGCTACCCTCCTTAATGGCGGGGTTACATTGGATCTGTGTTCCCAGGCGCTGGTAATCGTCAGCCGTGAAGTGCAGGTGGTGGGTGCATACTTCAGCCGTGATCCGCTTTTCGGAAAGTGGAAGACTGTTGTTGAATAATTCGGTTTCCCTGGCGGTGGTCACATGCGCGATATGCAGCCGGCTGTTGTATTTTTGTGCGAGCGCCATCGTTAATACTGTAGATTCATAGCAGGCCTCGACATCACGAATGACCGGATGCTGGCTGACATGGCTGACCGGGGCATATTTTTCTTTATTGGCATTGATAACGGCTTCGCTTTCACAATGAGTAGCTATGAGCACCTCTGAATTGGCAAAGATCCTGGCCAGGGTATGCTCGTCATCCACCAGCATGTTACCGGTGCTGCTCCCCATATATATTTTCAGCCCGCAAACCTGTTTTTTCTGGTCATTGACCCGCAATACCTCTTCCGTATTGTCGTTGGAAACGCCCATGTAGAAAGAATAGTTGGCTACGGAGGCCTGGGACGCGCGCAGGTATTTGTCTTCCAGGATCTCCCGGCTAAGCACCGGTGGTTTGGTATTCGGCATTTCCATATAGCTGGTGGTGCCGCCGGCAACCGCCGCCATGGATTCGGTCGCTATTTCGGCTTTGTGCGTCAGGCCCGGCTCCCGGAAATGGACATGGACGTCAATAACGCCCGGCATGAGGATATTCCCGGTCGCGTCAATTTCCCTGGCGTTTTCTTTTGTTGAAATATCCCGATCAATGCGTTCAATGCGGCCGCCTTTGACCAGGAGATCGCTTTGCCATTGCCTGCCTTCATTGACCAGGGTGGCGTTCCTGAATAATATGGTTTCGGTTCGATTCATAAATTTTGCTTTATCGCGCCGCAGCGCAAAATTATTTATTATGATAAGCTGTTTTGCTTGCTACCCGGATATCCTATGCCAGGCATCCGGGAACCTGTCGGTGTAAGTCTTACAGCACAAATAGCCTTACACCTGGAATACGCCTGCTTTCCAGGTTTCGGTAATGGGGGCATGGTTCGCGGCTTCAATCCCCTGCGCGATCTTTTTCCTGGTTTCCGCCGGATCAATAATGCCGTCAGTCCATAGCCTGGCAGCCGCGTAATAGGCTGTGGTCTGGTTCTTATATTGGTTGGTGATTTTTTCCAAAAGCATCTTCTCCTTCTCCGGATCAATGGTTTCTCCTTTCTTTTTCAAGGCCGCCACCTGTATCTGCAATAAAGTTTTGGCAGCCTGCTCGCCACCCATCACGGCAATACGGCCATTGGGCCAGGAGTAGATGAACCGAGGATCATAAGCTTTTCCGCACATGGCATAGTTGCCGGCGCCATAGCTGTTGCCGATGATGATGGTGATCTTCGGGACAACACTATTGGCCACCGCGTTGACGAGCTTTGCCCCGTCCTTGGTAATGCCGGAATGCTCGCTGCGGCTGCCTACCATAAAGCCGGTAACATCCTGGAGGAAAACCAATGGTATTTTTTTCTGATTACAATTCTGGATGAAGCGGGCGGCCTTGTCGGCGGAGTCGTTGTAGATAACGCCGCCTAATTGCATTTCCTTTTTGGCATTCTTAATTAAGGTGCGTTGATTGGCCACAATGCCAACCGCCCAGCCTTCAATCCGGGCATAGCCACAAATGATGGTGTCGCCGTAGCCTTTTTTAAACTGGTCGAATTCGGAATTATCGACAAGGCGCTCGATGATTTCCAGCATATCGTAGGGTTTGGAATTATCTACCGAAACAAAGCCGTAAATTTCTTCAGGGTCTTTTTTGGGCGCCTGCGGCGCAATGCGGTCGAAGCCGGCTTTTCCCGTGTCGCCCAATTTGCCGATAATTCTTTTAACCTGTTCCAGGCATTCTTTTTCCGTATCAAATTTATAGTCGGCAATGCCGCTGATCCCGGTATGCGTTTTGGCACCACCGAGCGTTTCGCCGTCAATGTCTTCGCCAATGGCCGCTTTCACTAAATAGGGACCGGCAAGGAATATGGACGCATTGCCGTTGACCATTAAGGTTTCATCGCTCATGATGGGCAGATAAGCGCCACCGGCAACACAAGGGCCGGTAACAGCGGCAATCTGGGTAATGCCCATAGCGCTCATTTTGGCATTATTCCGGAATATACGCCCGAAATGTTCTTTGTCGGGAAAAATTTCATCCTGCATGGGCAGGTACACGCCGGCGCTGTCCACAACATAAATAACCGGGAGCCTGTTCTCCATGGCTATTTCCTGCAAACGCAGATTTTTTTTGCCGGTAATCGGAAACCATGCGCCGGCTTTTACGGTATAATCATTGGCCATGATCACGCAAAGCCGTCCGCTGACATATCCCAGGCCACCGATGGTGCCGGCGGCGGGACAACCGCCTTCTTCGGGATACATATCATAGCCGGCAAAAGCGCCTATTTCCTGGAATTCCGTGTCTTTATCAATCAAAAAGCTGATACGTTCCCTGGGGGTCATTTTATTTTGTTCTTTCCCCTTTTCTATCGCTCTCTTGCTGCCTCCCTGGGCAATTTTCGAAAATCTTTGCTTCATTTGGCTGACCGCCAGCTTCATGTTGTCTTCGTTCTTGTTGAAATTTATGTCCATGCTTGATTGAATATCAGAAATGAACGGTAAAATTACAGTTTTTAAAGGAGAATCAGGTAGGGGCTTGTTTGGCGACTATATCCTGGATTTTGAGGTCCGTTTAGGAAAACGAGATGATATAAAGAGATTCGTTGTTGTCCGAAAGGCTTGTTAGATTTTGGCCAGAGCGGAGGCCTTTAAAATAACTATTTTGCCCGTGGCGTAGGCAAAATAGTTATTGCGATTTAATTTTTAAGTATTTCCAGGCCAGCTACAGGCTTGCCTTTATAACTTACCCGGAGCATATAAATGCCGGTGGTATAGTGTTTCAGTTTAATCATTTCTTTTGTGGATGACATGCGGCCGCTTTCTAATAGTCTGCCGCCAAGGTCACTTAGCTGCCAGGTAAAATCCTGGGGCCGGCCTTCAAAATGTTGTAAGGTAATCATGGTGTTGTCAATCGTAGGGTTGGGATAAACCGTAACTTGTACCTTATCGCCGGCCAGTGGAACGGAGATGCCGGTATTCGTGTTATGGTCATGAACGCTGTCGCAAAGCATGACCAGCCAGGAATGGCGGCCAGTGGAATCATAACCGGCAACGGGCTGCCGGACGTTGACATAGCCGCCAAGCATTAAACAGCCGTTGGGCGCCACCATCATGTCATTAAAGTGCTGATCGACCGAGGTATCCGTTGTAGGTTTATACTGAACAGGCAGGTTCCATTTGATATGCCCGTCCGCACTGTCCGCCCGTATCAGCATAGGCACCTGGTAGCCCCATTGAGGATTGTTGGTAGAATCGGAAGCCAGCATGGCTTCCCGTTCTAACAGTAAGTCGCCATTGATGGCCATTTCAAGATGGCTGTGGTGCAAGTTCTTTTGAAGATATGGTGGAAAGCCTACATGCGGTAAGGGTTCGCTGTTATCCCAGCTATTAGGATGACCAAGAAATGAAGTCCAGTTATTATTAATAATAAAGATTCCTGGCGCATACGATCCATGAGGGCCTATTGGTAAATCAAGTTGAGGACTATCAACTCTGCATAGGTATATGCCATAATATGTATCGCTATTGTTGAAATTACTAATAACTCCTAATCCATCATAAAAGAGAGCAATTTTATTGTTTTCCTGTTTTCCAAGATAGGTATCAAAAGCTTGTGTTGCCATGAAGCGACTTGGATCAATTGACATGTAACCGTTTAAAATAGTAGTACCTGTCCCAATAATAAACCTGCCAACCCAATTTAAATTGGAGTCTAGTTCAATATTTAAACTTAAGCCTCCTGGTGTGCCGTATATCAATGTATTTGCAATGTAATTAATGCTATCTCCATTAACCGGCCATATAGTCATTAATTTGTTTGCAGGAGTTGTTGAGTCCCCTGAATAGGAAAATAAATCCTGCCAGGATATTTTATTGAAATGTTGGGTTACACCATTGGCATTTAGACATTGAAACCAGTAATTACGGCTGCTGTCCCTGTAGTCGAAAGTGTATAAAGGTCCGGTATAATGCAAGACACTGTCTGTTCCGGCAGCAATTAATTCCCCTTGGTGGTTGACGCTTAATGTTGTTAAGTAACGCTTAGCACCGGTATCCGCAAGCGTGATAAAATTGAGGCTGTCTCCTTCAGGACTGAAATAATATAAGAAGGGTTCTGAAACCTGTTGCCCGTTGGGTAAAGGAAATTGTTTAAAATTGCCACCAGCAACGAAAGTATGAGGGTTTAGCCGTACCAGGTTATGAAAACCGTTAATCACCGGTTGCCATTCAGGCGGGATGTCCAGGTTTTTTTCCCAGATTATATTTCCAGAATAATCTATGGCTGCCGTAAAAACAATGGGAAGACTGTCGATACTCCTGCTTGTTCCTAAAATGTAGATCCTGTTGCTGTCAGGATAAACAAATTTGATCTCGTTATTGTGGACTAAACTGCTTGAACCAATATTGGGGTATGTCTGATTAAGCTTTATATCCTGTCCAAAGGATTTTGCCGGTACGATGATCCATAGTGCCGCCAGGAGCAGCACTATGGATGGTTTATAACAGGTGGTCATCATTTGAATATCTCCTATTTTTTGATGATCTTTTGCCGGTAAACCGTTTGACCGTTTTCTTTGATCTGCACAAAATAAATACCCGCATCCAGATGTTGAATGTTGAGCTCATTGAGTCCTTTATGCAGATCCATATCTAATATTTGGGCCCCTTTGAGGTTATAGAATGCTGCTGTCGCATTGTTTTTCCAATCGACATATAAGATACCTTTTGTGGGATTGGGATATATTTTTTGCGCCTTAGCAGCGTCAAAATTCAGGCTTTGAGTTTGGAAAGACTCTGTCGCGGTCGCAACCTGGGGATCATAGCAGTAGTTTTCATAACGTTGAAGTAAATAAATAGCCACAGCGGTACCGTAAACACCTGATTGGTTGGCAACATCATAAACTTCCTGGCGCATGTTGTCTGTTAATGCGTTCCAATCGTCTCCATTATGCACTAAAGAATCAATAACCGCATACATATCGGCCATATTGTTCAAGTCTGTTATCTGGTCTTCATTTAAAGTATATTCGGTGTGGATATTATGCAATAAATTAATGGCATCCGCATAACGTAATTGGGTTAAATATACGCCCGCCAGCCTTACCTGGTTCGTATAATCATAATGCACCTGTTCCAGCACCCAGGCCATGCTGTCGTACCGAACTTCAAGGCTGTCGTTATACATAAAGGTATAAAGAGCAGAATCAATTAGTTTCTGATGCCATTGTATTAACCCGGCAAGCTGAATGCTGTCGGAACGGCTTGGGGATTCAAGGGTATTGAACTGGTTGATTTGTCGTTCGATATTAGCTAAAA
Organism: Edaphocola sp.; assembly: GCA_035708205.1. Classification (GTDB taxonomy): domain Bacteria; phylum Bacteroidota; class Bacteroidia; order Chitinophagales; family Chitinophagaceae; genus DASSSY01. The sequence continues at coordinate 166,758 of DASSSY010000003.1, read as the reverse complement.
TCGTGGGAACGCTTTGTGGGACAATAACAGGTCGTTGTTGGACCGGACAGTTATTATCATAATCGCTCCATGTGAAATTATAGTTTAAATTATATCCGGGGAATTCAGGAGTGTTATTGGGATAACAAAAATAAATAAAAGGATCGCTATTTGGTAGCCTTTCAAATTGAGGATCATGAAGAGATAATGGCTCAAATATGTTTCCTGCAGCTTTCCATGACCAGCTTGTATTTGGGTTAGCAATAGGTATTCCCTGGTAAAATGCCGCTGTTCCACCTATTGTTACACCTACAGAATTTACAATATTATTATTATTTAAGTCATTGCAAATAATTTTTAGTCCTTGAGATGTGGGTAAGCCGTTAGGTGAAGTATAAGATGCACCGTTAACTCCTTCCATAAAAATCCCATTTTTATAATTATGTATGGTGTTTCTATAAATCTCATTATTTGCTTCGCCCGCATTATTAACATATATTCCAGTAACCTCGTTATTTACGCCATTTATTTGATTGCTTTCTACTGTAATTCCGGAACTACCATTTAATATTTCAAGACCATGAGGGTTAGAATTATATGATTGGCCTATTTGAGAAATAATATTATTAATCAAAACCGCATTTTGTTCATTATTTAATTGAACCCCTTTGTGGTTATCATTGATATTTGCTTGTTGTACCAGGATCCGGTTAAAAGTACCCGGCCCGGAAGCACTGATGGCGACATTGGTATGGGTAAAGGTCGTGGGGTTGGGCAAATAACCATAGCCCCAATTCCAGGAGATAGGGATAAAGCTTGGCCCGACCCTGATGTCAGAATTTAATGCCCTAATGCCATTAGTGACGCCTTGTCCTGTGCCATCGTTGAAGGTGCATCCTAAGATACTTATACCTTTAGCGTCCCAAATATCGACCATATCGTTCAAATTAAATGATGTTGCCGAAGACGGATAAAACGGATTGTCGGTTGTGGTGAGCAGGAACTGGCATTCTTTAAAGTTGCTGGCATTGTTTGTGGGGACTGCTACTGCCGGTCCATTTTGTGAAGTCATGTAATAGGTGGAGTTTTCTTTAATGGAAACCGCCGTTTTATTATTCTTAAAGGTTACATCATAGGCTTCAATTGTGCCTCCTTTTTTACCATCAATATTGGGATTATAGTTGGCAACGCCGGTAACGGCTTTTTCAATAACAGCGTAACTCAAATCGGCTGTAGCTTTCGATCCCTGCATTCCATAACTTAAATTTCCCCATACCTCAATGCCATTCCATTGGGTATTTAATGCGGTAAGTGTGCAGGAAACGCCATCCACTATTAGTTGAGCGGAAACCCCGTTTAAGGTATTCGCACTTTCAACTATTATTTTATCACCAACCTTTACAAGTATATTATTATCAATATGCAATTCGCTGCCGGGTTTAATATCTATCGTTCCGGATACGGTGAGTATAGTTGAGGTAAGCGCTGAACCACTAATTTCCAATGTTGCATTATTATCAATAACCAAATCTCCTGTAATGGTTTGGCTGGTGGTCCACCATGTGTTTGTTGTGATTGTCAGGGCACTTGCCGGAAAGGAAAATGCCAATACCAATATCATTGAACAGAGCAGGCCCTTTATTGCTTGTGTTCTGAGGTTGTAAATTGTTGTATTTAAAGCTTTCATTATTTTAATTTTAAGAGTAAGTAATTATAGTATGAATAACACATGTCCCCTTATTAATCATAATATTTGATCAATAAGACAAATCCGGGGCGGATCATGGTCATGGTTTCTTAGATGGTGCATACTAAATTATTTGGTAATTCAGAAACCAAATTTACTAAATATTTTAAAAATTAAAATTTTGAATTTGCATTGTGAGGTCGTTTTTGTATTGTGCTGGAACGCCGATCACCGCTTTTCTGTTTTAGAAGACTTTTTATGTACATTTGCTCACCATTAAAAACATCACAATGGATACCCTTCTGGATATTTTGAAGTACACGATCCCGGCGCTCATCGTTTTAATCGCCACGGCTATTATTGTCCATAAATTCCTGATCGCCGAAACCCGGAAAAAACAATTGTCCATTTTCCAGGAAGGGCTTCAGGATTCCGTAAGGCTGAGGTTGCAGGCTTACGAACGCCTGACGGTCCTGTTGGAGCGGATGCACCCTCGGGCCATTATCCCCAGGTTTTATCACCCGGGCATGACGGTAAGGGATCTGCAATACGCCCTGGTCAATTCCATTAAGGAAGAGTTTGAGCACAATTTGTCGCAGCAGGTCTATGTATCCACCCAGGTGTGGAATACCGTGGTGGGCGTAAAGGAGCAGGAAATGGCCATGATTAACCAGATCGCTTCCACACTGAATCCCGACGACTCCGCGAAAGCCCTCCACCAGCGGGTTTTGGACTATGTCATGAAAAGCGATGGGGAAGCCTTACCGGTGGAGATCGGCCTGGATATTATCCGTAATGAGGCTAAGCTGGTGTTATCCCAAAAAGCCTAACGGGGCGCCAATGACGATGTCCTTCCGCCCCTTGCCTGGGAAATTCTTTGCCGTTATGGAAAAATAAGCCATTTTTGTAATGATGAAAACCGGATCGTTCAAATCAGGGCTGTTAATCGTGGCCATTATTGTTATAGTGTCGGCGGTTTCCTGCCTGAAGCCGGAGGATTTGCCTAAAAGACAATTACCTCCGGGATTGACCGGTCATTACTGTAACGATCCCCGGGCGGTTAATTATAACCGCGGCTTTCCGGGCATTCCCGACAGTTCGGTGTGTGTGTATCCTGTTGATGCGTTCGTGGGGCAATGGACAATGACCGATTCGGTGTTTCATGCTGATAGCACCTTTAATACGGTCTCCGTCCGGACGGTATCTTTTGTATCTACCGAGGATAGCCTGTTGAGCCACTTGAGAATTTCCGGCTTGTGCGATAACGGCATGGCCGTCCTGGCTACGGCCGATAAATACGGGCAAGCCACGCTGGACTCTATGGATAGTCATAACGCCGGCCAGTGGCTTTGCTCATCCGCGGATACAGCTACGGGGAAATTTTACTTTTCATTTTCAGGACAGGATACCATGCTGCTGCAGCTGCGGGTCATTGGTACCCATGCCGGCTTTCATAAAGGCATGGCCACAAAATTATAGATCATCCATGTTTACAGGAATCGTTGAAGCTACCGGCATATTACGATCGGTTGAGAAAGACAACAATAATATTCATTTTTTTGTAGAAAGCCCGATCAGCCATGAATTGCGTCCGGACCAGTCCGTTGCGCATGATGGCGTTTGCCTGACGGTTACCAGTTCGGCATCAGGGGGGCATTGGGTAACGGCCGTTGCCGAAACGCTCCAAAAAACCAATCTTTCCGAATGGTCGATAGGCCGGGAGATCAATTTGGAGCGTGCCATGAAGCTGGGCGATCGCCTGGACGGTCATCTTGTCCAGGGACATGTGGACGGCGTGGCGGTATGCGTCAACCGGGAAGGAACCGAGGGCAATTGCGTTCTGCGTTTTGAATTCCCCGGAAAATTTGCCGCCCTGGTCATTGAGAAAGGTTCTGTTTGCGTGAACGGGGTCAGCCTGACCGCCTTTGATGTCGCCATCAACCGGTTTTCAGTGACCATTATCCCTTACACTTTGGCGCATACTTCACTGAAAAATTTGCTTGCCGGCCAAAATGTCAATCTGGAATATGATCTTTTGGGGAAATATTTCCTTCGCCGGCACGAAGTACAAACCCACGGCAGCTAAGCAATGATCGGTCTTCAGTTCCCGGCTTATGATTTCCGGTTCCAGGACAGGACGCAGGGCCGGTATATTTTTGATATTATCCGGAAAAAATACGTTTTCCTGACGCCGGAAGAATGGGTGCGGCAAAATCTCCTACATTACCTTATTGACCAGCAGGGCTACCCTAAAGGACTTATTTCCATTGAAAAGGAAATTAAGGTCAACGGGTTGAAAAAACGGTATGATATGGTCGTGTTTGACCGTAGCAGGCGTCCCTGGATGCTGATTGAATGTAAGGAAGCGCAGGTATCCATTACCGACGATGTGCTGCGGCAGCTACTGCGTTATCACCAGGTGTTGCAGTGCCCTTACTGGATGCTCAGCAACGGCCGGCAGAATTTTTGCGCGGCTGTTGCTGAGGGCCATGTGGAATGGTTAAGCCGCCTTCCCTTCTATAATGGTTAGGTACTCCGGGCTGTCCAGGGTTTTAACCGCTTTCTTCATAACCTCATCATTCTGGTTTATGAACTGGAAATAGGCGTTGCCCCCGAGCATAAGCCTGATCAGCGACGCTTTCATTTGGCGGCGCAGGTAATCTAAGGCCAACGGGTTCTGCCATAATATATAAGCGGCCTCCGGGTAGGACATGTCGGCCTTTAATTTCAGTTGGTCCAGCACGTAATCGGGGACCTGGGCCTGGCGGCTTAGGGCATTGGCGGATTTCAGCTCATTTAGCTTTTTGAAATGCCGGAGATAATAATTAAAAATGATATCGTCTATCCAGCGCTCTGAAGTGATCTTCAGCATATCTTCTTCTGAAAAGGCCGGGTTTTGGGCCATGTTGATATCCGGCATGATGCCACCGCCGCCATAAAGGATGCGGTGGAAGACCAGGGAGTAATATTGCTTATGAACAACATCCGAAGTGTCCGGCGCCTTGATATCCTCGGGATGATACAGGCGTTTCAGGTAGGCTTGTTCATAAGCCAGCTTCCCGTTGTTATAAGGTCTTTGGATGCATCTGCCGGAGGGGGTATAATAGCGGGCAATGGTCAGCCGGAGCAGTGAGCCGTCTCCAAGCTCATATTGCTGTTGCACCAGCCCTTTGCCAAATGAGCGTGTGCCCAGGACAATGCCCCTGTCCCAGTCCTGGATAGCACCGGTAAGAATTTCGGCGGCGGAAGCGGTGCCGGCATCGATCAGGACCGCCAGGCGGCCTTTTTCAAAAATACCGTTCTGGTCGGCATAAAAATCTTCCCTAGGGGTCCTGCGGCCTTTAGTATAGACAATTAAACGGTGGTTGTTTAAAAATTCGTCAGCGATGGCAGTAGCGGCATCAACATAGCCGCCGGGATTACCTCTGAGGTCGAGGATCAATTGTTTCATCCCCGAATGCTGCAGCTTTCCCAGGGCTTTTTTAAATTCCCGGTAAGTGATGGCGCTGAACCGGGCGATCCGGATGTAGCCCGTATGGTCATTGATCATGTATTGAGCCGAAATGCTGTATATAGGAACAATGCCTTTTTTAACGGTCAGGTATTTTATGGCCGTATCACCCGGCCGGGCAATGACCAGGGTCATGGATGACCGGTCTTTGGCCGCAAACATTTTCTTCAGATCGTCGATATTGAGGGAACGGCTGACCACAGGGCTGGAATCTATGGCAATAAGGCCGTCGCCCAATTGCAGGCCGGCTTCATCCGCCGGGCTGTTTGGCCAGATCCTGGAAATTCTGAAGGTGTCCTGAATGTTCAGCGCTTCAATGCCGATACCCTTGAATTCCCCTTTCAGGCCGGCGGTCATGGCAGCGGCTTCAAAGGCGGGAATATAGACCGTATGGGGGTCTAAATGGCCTAATATCCCTGTAATGGCATCCTGGTACAAAGAATCGGTGTTGACCGTATCCACATAGCGGTCGTTGATGAGGTTGATCAGCTCTTCCAGCCGGTCATTACGCTCAATGACCGTTGTGATCGGCCTTTTTGCGCCAATATATTTATTCAGCTGAAACCCGATAAATACACCAATGATAAGAAGCAGGAAAAACAAAATGGGCGTCCAAAAGTTACGATGCCGTGAAGTTTGCCGGGACATGTGTTAGAAAAGAATATGCAAAATTAGACCAACTTGATGGATTTATTTGCAATTTTTTAAAGATTATTTTTTAGGTTTGGAAATAGCTCTAATTTAGTAAAAAAATCCGGTTGTTGATAAAGTTTTCCGAATGGCTTGCCGCCAGGTTCGCACAGCCATTACCAGGTAAAGCGGCCCAGGTTAAAATGCTGCCGCTGGACGGCCCGAAGCGTTTTCCGATCCCTGAAACGACCCGGAAGAGCAGCGTGCTGTTATTGTTGTTTCCCGAGGTCGGCGGATGGTCGTTGATCCTGATTAAAAGAAGTGCGGACGGCAGGATACATAGCAGCCAGATCGCTTTTCCGGGCGGAAAGATTGAGCCTTCGGATAGTTCGGTGGAAACCGCCGCCCTGCGCGAGGCTTACGAGGAAATCAACCTTCCGGCTGAAACCGTTGAGATCTTGGGCCGCCTGAGTCCCTTATATATTCCGGCCAGCGGGTTTGAAGTATTGCCGGTCGTGGCTTACAGCCCGGTTCGTCCGCCAGGGCTCAGGCCTTCGGAAGCGGAGGTGGCCGAGATCATTATCATTTCCTTACCGGGGATAATAGCAAGAAAGGCCCTGCGGACCGTTAAATCATCCTCCCGTCCTGATCGGGACCTGCGTGCGCCCGGATATCTTATAGATGAAGAGCATTTCCTTTGGGGTGCCTCGGCGATGATGCTTTCCGAGCTGGAAGCGTTGTGGCTGGAATTCCTGAGCAACGGATAATTTTCGTTCTGTTAAAATATTTGTCCCGACCGCCTTTATATGGTTTATTATTTATTTTTGTACAGGACAATCATGGCTTAATGAAAAATTTGTTTTATTAAGCCTTCTTATTCTTTCACACTAAATCTCTTTATAATGTCACCGTTTAAAAAAAGAATGACGCCTTTATTGATCGGCGTGCTTGCCTTTTTATCCGTTAACGCGACGGCACAGGAAAAAACGGCCGCCGCGCCTCAAACGTTAAAAGGCGAAGTGGTTGACCTGTCCTGCTATATGGACCATGGCGCCCATGGCGACGGCCATAAAAAATGCGCGGAAAGCTGTATCAAGAAAGGCCTGCCTGCCGGCTTGCTGACGGCTGACGGGCAGCTTTATCTTTTGGTTGAAAATCATAGTGAGGCTAAATCTTACGCAAAGCTGTCCGACTATGCTGCCGATAACGTGGCCGTTACCGGGACGGTTTTCGATAAAAACGGTATGAAAGCCATCAGTGTTAACGACGTTAAACCGAGCAAATAACCAAAGCAGGCCGTACTGAATAGTCCAGCGCTCCACAAACATTTGTGGAGCGCTTTTTCTTCCGGGTTAAAACTTGAAATTGTAGGTAATGCTGGGAATGATGGGAAAGATGGATATCTGTTTGACCATCACGTCCGCGCCGGTGGCCAGGGTGCCTTTGGTGTCCACAAACAGGAGGTAAGGGTTCTTCCGGTTGTAAACATTATAAATTGAGAACGCCCAGCTGCCCTGCCAGCTGCCTTTACGTTCGGGGTGCGGCACATATACCAGGGAAAGGTCCAGCCGGTGGTAGGGAAAGATGCGGTAGCCGTTGATCTTGCTGAAGTCTTCAACCAGGTTGTTCTCTATAAAATAATATCCTGTGGGCAGGGTAATGGCGTTGCCGCTGGCATAAACAAAGACGGCCGAAGCGGTCAGCTTTGGATTGATCTGATAGCTGGCAACAACGGACAGGTCGTGGCGCCGGTCATATTTGGCGGGGAAGCGTTCGCCATTATTTAAATCCGGGAATTGCCGCCAGCTCCAGGCGAGGGTATAGCCGATCCAGCCGGTGAATTTGCCTTTTGTTTTGTGGACGAAGAATTCCGCGCCATAGGCGTGGCCTTTGCCGAAGACAAAATCCAGCTCCGGGTCCCGGAAACTGGTAGGCGTATAGCCGGCCCGGTATTCGATCTGGTTTTCCAGGCTCCTGTAATAAACCTCCACCGAGGTTTCCAGCGCATTGTCCAGGAAATTCCGGAAGTAGCCAACGCTGTATTGCCAGGCTACCTGCGGCTGCACAAGGGCGGTGCTGGGCACCCATATGTCCGTAGGCAATGTGCTGCCGTTGTTGGATACCAGGGAAAGATACTGGAAGGTTTTGCCCAGACCGGCTTTTAAGGAGCTGTTGTCGCCCAGGTCGTACCGCAGGCTGAAGCGGGGTTCCAGGCCATGGTAAGCCTGTACGATTTTGCCGGGAGGAAAGACGGTGCTGTCCATTTTATTGCCGTCCTGGTCCGTCTGGAAAGCGGTGTATGGCCCGGTTTGGCCGAACCATGAATAGCGCAGCCCCGCGTTGATCTCCAGCCGGTCCGAAAGCTTCCATTCGTCCAGGGCATACAGTCCGGCTTCATCGGCATGTTTGATCAGGGCGTTATCCGGGCTGAAGGCCATACTGTCGCTGCTGCCGGAAGCCTGGTTGGGCACAAATTTGTGATTGGTGAAATTGCCGCCGAATTGGATGTGATGCCGGGGGCCGGGATAGTAATCAAAACCGACCTTGCCCGTCCAGTCGCGGATGGCGGAGCGGAAGCCGATATTGAAGTCATTTTGTTCGCCGTTGAAAGCAAAACGGTAATCGTTAAAAATGGCCGTCGTGTTTAAAAATAGCTTTGGGCCGAACTGGTGGTTCCAGCGCATGCTTGCCGTGGCATTTCCCCAGGGAATATGGACATTAAAGGTCCCACCTTTGCTGTGAAAGGTAAAGACGTCTTTCCCGAAGTAGCCGCTCAGGAAAATATGGTCCTTTTTACCGGCAATGAGATCGGCTTTTAAATTGAGGTCGTAGAAATAATAGCCGGTACCTTTCATCTTCCCTTTAATAAAGGGTTTGCTCAGCACATCAATGTACGTTCTTCTGCCGGAAAGCATAAAAGAGCTTTTATGCTTAAGCATGGGGCCTTCCAGGGTCAGCCTGGAGGAGATCAGCCCGATGCCCCCGGAGCCTTTAAATTGTTCCTTATTACCGTCCTTCATCTCTACGTCTACTACGGAAGACAGCCGGCCGCCGTAATTGGCCGGTGCAACACCCTTGATGAGCGTTACATTTTTAATGGCATCGCCGTTGAAAACGGAAAAAAAGCCGAACATGTGCCCGGTGTTGTATATGGTCGTGTTGTCCAAGAGCACAAGGTTCTGATCAGGCCCGCCGCCACGGATATAAAAGCCCGCGTTGCCTTCGCCGGCGGCCTGCACGCCCGGCAGGAGCTGGAGCGTTTTCATCACATCGGTCTCGCCGAACAGGACCGGCAGTTTTTTTATCTTGGCGACGTCCAGGGTGACGGCGCCCATCTGGGTACTTTTCACATTTTGGTCTGCCGCCCGGGCGCTGATGGTGATTTCCTTTAATTGCTGCCGGTCGCGGCTAAGGCTGAAATCTTTGGCCTGGTTGCTTATCAGGTTGAGCGTTACGGTCTGGCTTTCATAGCCGGTAAAGCTTATGGTAAGCTGATATTGCCCCGCAGGAAGGGAAAGCGAATAAAAGCCGTAAGCGTTACTGGTGACGCCTGCCTGACCACCGGTAATATATACGGCCGCACCGGTAAGGCTTTCACCGCTACCGGCCTCCCTGACATAGCCGCTGACCGTATATTTTTTTTGTGCCAGGGCTATATGGGCGGCGCAAAGCAGCGCCAGGCAAAATAACAGGATTGGCTTCCGGAGCATGGATCGATAGGCGTTAAAAGACGACTTTGGCAAAGAATAGGTTATTGCGGTTAAGAACGGGAATGACCCAGGTGGCCTTATCTACCTGAACGGCCTTTCGGGGCAGCCAGTCCGCATTGCCGATATTCCCGGTGTTTAAGGTTTGCAGCTGTAGCTGCCCGGCAGCGTCCATGGCCGCTACCTTGATGCTGCTGGAGCGGTTATTGAAATCATTGTACAGGAAAACCAGTGAAGAACCTGAGTTCAGGAACGCGTAGGATGAAAAAATGCCGTTATCGTCCTGCGAATATTGGTCTTTCCGGATAAACCGGTGCCATTGAATAGTGCCCCGGGTATCAAAGTCCATAATGAGCACATCTCCGTAATGGTATTCATAAATGGTCCTGTCCGGGTAAACCGGCGCGTAATACCAGGAATAATAGCCCCATCCCGGTGTCATCTCTGTCCGGCTGCTCACATAGGCGTCTTCCGAAACCAGGAGAAAGCCTCCGTCATTCTTGATAACCAGGTCCCTGACCTGCTCATCATTAAAAGCTTTCTTTTTGTTCCGGGTATCGGCGTCGTTAAGGACCTCTTTGGTAAAGGGAATCCTTTTTATATTTGAGAAATTACGGTTCCCAGGGTCGTAAGTGAAGTAGATCACCCCTTCCAGGTTGCCGTTTTTATGGCCTGAATAAAAGCCGGCGGAATAGATCTGGCCGTTGGCCCTGTTGATTTTACTATACAGGCCGGAATAATACTGCTGGTCAGCAGGGAACATTTTTTCCCCTAAATTATGGCCGTCTTCCGATAGCTGGTACAAATGAAAATCGGCGGCATAATCTTTGTTGCCCGCTTCGGCGGCAATAGAAAAATAGAACCTTCCGCTATTATCCAGGAGCGCCTGATGAATATTGTCATTACCTGATGAAGAAATATTATGGCGTCCGTGATGCAGGATATGAAGCCCGTTATCGATCAGCGTGGCGCTCAGGTCCTTTTTGCCCAGGCCATAGACCATGATCTTGCTTTTGTCCGGGCTGACCGTGACGGAAAAATATTTCTGGCTCCCGCCAAACCAGGAGCTTTTAACGGAATCAATGGCTATGGGCTTATGGATGAGCAGGGCCCGGTCATCCAGCAAGGCGGCATACTGAACAATATAATTGCGCATTTCCGCCTGGAAAAGGACAATGATCTGGTCCGGGTAATTGATGAATTGGGCATCGGCGACCCTTTCCGGGAAAAAGTCCAGCGCGATCTTGGCCTCTAAGGCCATGGAATCGTTGTAAGCGTTTAAAAAATAGCCTTTGTTGGAGGCTGAATAAGTATAGATATAGTGACCGGTCTGGCCAATAACCGAATAATCTCCGTTCTGGAAATTGAACCGTTCTTCTTTCGAATAATAAATGTCCTGGGCATGAGCATGCCTGCCGGGCCCCATTACCAGGATGAACGTGAACAACAGGGAAAATAGTTTTAGCGAAATATTCATAACCAGTGTTTTTGACCTTTATGTTGGTGCGTCAAAGATAAGATTCTTATGCATGCCATCTGCAGGTACCAGGAATGGTGTATGGCGTCCCGCGCAATATTATTTTTTCTTTAAGGGAAAACGGTCAGCGAAATTTTTTGAAAAAGCGGCCGGGGCCCTTTGATATATTTGTTCTTCGGTCGTTTTGGGGGATGTAAGATCCTGGAACGGATGTCTATGACGGGTATGTCCCATTGAAAGCCAGAACGCAGCGCTTCATCACTGATACCATTTCTGCAATTATGGGGCATCATCCTCCGCGATGTCCGGGCTGATGAGGAGCCCACCGAAGGGCCTGGTTCTAGATAGCGCGATAAAAGGTCTTTGGGTCAAATAAATATCCGAAAGGCATGACTTGTCATCCCTGAGATTTCGCGCTATTGCTCCTGAGTTTCATCATCGCTGCGCTGCCGGACACGGAAATTAATGATCATGCCTTCCTGAATGCTGTTGGGGCTCTGGGTACTGTCATTGACGGCCATCGGGCTCTGGAGGTACACTACGGCGCTTTGAGTATCCGTAACCGTGCCGTCAAAAGAAACATTGTAGTTCAGGTTGCTGCCGCTCAGCAGGGCGACGGCTTCAGGGTAGCTCATCCCGATAATATTGGGTACATTCATCCTGGTTTGCCCCATACCGCTGCCTACCACTAGTGTAATACCGCTTCCCTGGGGAATGGCCGTGCCGGGTTTAATGGGCTGCCCGTTATATAGCTGTTCCAGTACGGCACCCTGGGCCATATCCGGTTTGATAATGGTATCTTTTAAGATCAGCTTGCTGGTTTCCAGCAGCATGACGGCGCTCCGGTAGGAAAGATTGACCAGCGAGGGCATGGGAATGGTGGGCGGTACGGTTTTGTTGACGGTAATGAACAGGGTATGGCCTTTCTTGACTTTAAAGCCGGGATCGGGTTGTTGCGATAAAACGGTGAGTGGTCTTTGGCCCGGCACATAGGTTGAGTCCACCTCTAAGTTAAAGCCATAGGGGTCTGTAAGCCGTTCGGCATCGGCCAGGCTCAGACCTTTTAGCTGCGGAATGCTTACGGATTCTCCATGGCGGGTGAACCAGCTTAATGACGAAAAAAACATCCAGTACAGGACGATGCAAACCAGTATGATCACCCCCAGATTAAATACAAAGGTCTTATGCAGTGGTCGCTTTTGTGCCGTTTTTTTTGTCATCTTGTCCATCTTTTTCAGGATAAAAGTTCTTCGATCAGGTTGCCGTAAAATTCTTTTAAGCTGAGGCCAGCCGCTGCAATTTGCTGGGGAATCAGGCTGTTTTCGCTTTGCCCCGGTACGGTATTCACTTCCAGGAAATACAGCTTATGACTGTCCTTTTGGAGAATGAAATCGATGCGTACCATGCCCTCGCAATGCAAGGCTTCATAAATTGATTTGGCCGTTCTTTCCAGAAGGTCTTTAATGTCCGGCGAAATACGTGCCGGTGTGATTTCATCGGTAACGCCTTTGGTATATTTGGCTTCGTAATCGAAAAATTCGTTTTTACTGACCAATTCCGTTGCCGGTAAAGTATGGACGGCCCCTTTTGAACGATAAACGCCGATGGTTAATTCAGTGCCTTCTATAAATTCTTCGATTAATATCTGGTCGCTTTCGGCAAAGGCTTTGTCGATGGCCGGGAGAATGTTGGCCGGCTGGCTTATTTTGCTTACCCCAAGGCTGGAGCCGCTTTCATTAGGTTTGACAAAAACGGGAAAGGTTAAGGTTTCTAAAATCGACCCCAGAGAAAAAGAACGTTTTTTATGCAGCAGAACCGAATGCGCGATATTGGTCACATGGCAGGAACGCAGCGCGTTATTACACAAAGCTTTATTGAAGGTTACGGCGGAGATCAGGGTGCTGCAGGTAGAGTAGGGCATCCCGATCAGGTCAAAATAGCCCTGTAATTTTCCGTCTTCGCCGGGCGATCCGTGAATGGCAATAAAAGCCAGGTCAAAGGTGATCTTTTCCCCGCCAAGGGTTAATGAGAAATCGTTTTTATCGATCTCAACCCGGCCGTTGCCGGCAGACTCGTGCCACCATGATTGCCTTTCTACGATGATCAAATAAGTCTCATACAGATCAGCATCCAGGTTTTGCCGGATGGTTTTTGCCGATGCCAGCGAAATGACGGACTCGCCGGAATAGCCACCTGCAACTAGTGCAATTTTCTTTCTCATATATCCTTTAGGTAAAGAAACGGATTCAAAAACAAAGATTGAAAAATATTTTGAGTTCCTGCCTCAAAAGTAGGGAAATAAAGCCTTTACCAGCCTAATTTTTCCTCGGCTTTTTTTGATTTAACGATTCTTCCGCAAATAATGATGCTCATTTCATAAAGGATGACCAGCGGGACGGCTACCAGGAAAATGCTGAACCAGTCCGGGGGGGTAATGACCGCCGCGACGACCATAATGATAACATAGGCATACCGGCGGGTATTTTTCAGGAACTTGGGCGTGATCACCCCGATGCGGGACAGGAAATAAACCAGTACCGGCAGCTCAAATACTAAGCCTAAGCCAAGGATCAGATCGCTTAAGGTGGAATAATAATTGCCTATCGTGAAAATGTTTTCAAACTTCGGGCTGAGCTGGTAGTTGGTAAAGAAATTGATGGTAAACGGCGCGATGAGGAAATAAGCGAACAGTACCCCGATAAAGAAAAGCAGTGAAGACCAAAAGACAATACCGCGGGCATATTTCAATTCATGTTTTTTAAGCGCCGGCCTGATAAAGCGCCAGAACTCCCAGAAAATATACGGGAAGGCCACAATAAAGCCGATCATGAATGATGATGAAAAAGACATCATGAACTGGCCGGAAAGCTCCGTACTTTGGAATTTTATTTGCAGCGGCGGAAGGCACAATACAGATATATGCAGGAATTTGCCCATGCCGCAGAGCCATTTATACGCAATGAAATGCTGGCTGGCGGGCCCTAAAATGATTTTGTCAAAAATGAAGTCAATGTTGATAAAGGCTATAATGGAACAAATGAGGACAGCTATCAGCGAACGGATAAGATGCCAGCGGAACACTTCGATATGCTCCATGAAGTTCATTTCTCCGTTTGGATTCAGCCCTCTTTTCTCCAGGAATGTGCGGATGATGCTCAAGGAATTTCCGATTTATTGAAATTTGACCTTAAATTTTGTTGACGCGGCGCTCATGACGACCGCCTTCAAAAGAGGTGTTCAAAAAGATCTTCACCATTTGCTCGGCTTGTGCCAGGCTCACAAACCTGGCCGGAAGGCAGATAATATTCGCATTGTTGTGTTGCCGGGCCAGCATGGCTAATTCTTCATTCCAGCAAAGCGCCGCCCTGACGGCCGCGTGCTTGTTAGCGGTCATGCATACCCCATTTCCGCTGCCGCAGATCAAAATGCCCGCCGTACCTTCTTCTTTCGCCACCATTTCCGCTACCGGATGGGCATAATCGGGGTAATCCGTAGATTCGGCGGAATGGGTACCTAAATCAACGACTTTTTTACCCAGTATTTCCAATTGCTTTTTTATGGCTTCCTTATATTCGAAGCCGGCATGGTCTGAACCTATGGCAATCGGTAAATTGTGATTAAATTCGAGCTGCATAACAGCGGCAAAGTTACAATAAAAATGAAGGTCATTCATTATTTTCGAAAGTACCGGGAATAATTTTTTTAAAGCGTGATTCCAGTTTCCGGGCAATGACCGGCCAGGCGAAATTTTCCCTGATCCTGGCTTTCCCCTTTTCGCCCGTTGCCTTCCTTAAGGCCGCATCGGACAGGAGCCTGCAGCAGCTTTCAATAAACGGCCCTGTGGCCGTGGCCAGGATCACGCCTTCTCCCGACCGGATGCCGAGACCTTCAAAACCGATCCGGCCGCTCACGACCGGTACGCCCATAGCCATAGCTTCCAGGACCTTATTTTGCGTGCCGGCACCAAAGCGCAGGGGGGCCACCACGATGGCCGCCCTGCGATACAGCATGCTAAGGTCCTTTACAAACCCCGTCACCTCAATAGCCGGCCCTGCGAGATCAAGCACCTTTTTGACGGGTCTTTGCCCGGCGATAACAAATTTTGTACCGGGAAACCGTTGCCGTATTGCGGGAAAGATCTCTTTGCTGAAATAAATGACGGCATCCACATTGGGCGCATAGTCCATATTTCCCGTAAACAGGATAATATTGTTCTGCCGGTAATCATGGTCGCCGGCGAAAGCGTCGGTATCCACACCGTTAGGCAAAATGTCAATGTTTTTCAAGTGATGCTCCGCCATTAGATAATTGCGGTCTTCTTTGGAGCAAACCAGGGTTAAATCATATTTTCCCAGGACCTGCTCATACCGGTATACCCGCCGTTGTTCCGTCCTGGCAAACCATCTTTGGATGCCCGAAAGCGCTTTGATACGTCGTTTCCAGTAAAGCGAATAGGCATCCGGCAGGTCCAGGATCCGGGGGATGTCATTGAAACGGGCCCAGTACTGCGCCATGCGTAAATGTTGCACATGAACGGCATCAAAGCGTTCCTGCGTATGCAGCGCTGAAATAGCGGCCGCCATTCTTGCCGATTTGAAATAATATGCCTGGAAGGGCATTTGTGAAAAAACGGCTTTCAGGCAGTTGATATAGCTCTGTGTTTTGGATAAGGGAACAAGATGGATTTTTGTAAAGTATTTTTCTAATTCGGGTAAAAATTGACGGTCCCGGTTATCCTGCAAAAAAGTGATCAAATGTAACTCATGGTCCTGAGACAGGATCCTTGCCAGGTGGAAGATCTTCAGCTTGTCGCCGCGATAGGGCGGGTAGGGAAATCTGTTAGCGGTAAATAGTAGCTTCATGAAACTTTTCGGCAAAAGACAAAGGTAGGGGATGTTTTTTTATGGGTGTGCTCGACTTCCTGAAGTAACTTTGCCGCGCTTGTAATTATATCATCATGAAAATCTTGACATCAGTATCCGCAGCCATGATTATGGCCATGGTTTTTGCCTCTTGCATCGGCTCGTCCACATCAGATAAAACGAGGCCCTCCGGGCCTTACAACCCGGCAACCGGTATCGGGAAATTTACAACGATGGTCTTAGACAGCGTTTTGAACAAGGAAATGGTTGAAAAAGGACGGTTGATCTATAATCAGAAATGCGCGGCCTGCCATAAGCTGGATAATACAAAAATCGTCGGGCCCGGCTGGAAAGGGCTGACCCGGAAGCATAGTCCGGCATGGATCATGAATTACCTGACGAATACCGATGAAATGATTGATACCGATCCGGAGTTGAAGCAACTGATTGCCGGGGGCTCTCCTCGGATGCCCGATCAAAACCTGACCGATGATGAAGCGCGGTCGATATTGGAATTTATGCGGCAGAATGACGCTCAATAATGGCGCTTATGGCCGGCAGCCTGTTTCAGATCATTTTTTTACCAGGTCAATGAACAATTCCGATCCGGCTCTCGGGGCGATGCTGTTATAGCATTCTGCCATCGTTTTGATGTCGAAGCAGGGACTGAACAGGGTTCTGTATTCCGTTTCCGAGCCGCCGAATGGCGGCCCCTGCCGGTCGAAGGTCCGGTCAAAGAGCAAGCCGGTTATGTTACCTTTGTGGCGGAGCAGGCTGTGGCATTGCGCTACATAATCCGGCCTTTTCCTTGGCGGGATGGCACAAAAGAAGGCTTGTTCAATGATGATATCGTATGATCCCTGATGCCGGAAGAAATCTTCACAAAGGATTGTTACGGCATGGCAGCCTTTAAAACGTTCCCGGAGGAGATCGACGGCTTTGGGCGCGATGTCCAATAAGGTAATATTGGTAAATCCCCGTTCCGCTAAAGAAACGGCTTCATAAGCGTTGCCGCAGCCGGGAATAAGAACGGCCGCATTTTTGTTGGGATATTGCCTGAAGTATTGGACGATCGGTGGAGACGCATGGCCGATGTCCCAGCCTGTGGTATGGCTTTGCCATTTTTCTTCCCAAAATTGCTGCCCGGGGCCGGGCGTATGGTCCAGGTTGTGATTTGCGGTATTCATAGCTGATGTGAGCGGTAAAAGTACAGGATTTTTGACCATTGTGGCATCTGTGATAAAGTGCTAACGGACAATGCGGCTCCTGAGGCTTCCGTTTAAATATCCAAACTATTATTCCTCGTATTTTCTAAAAGAAAAGCGCCTGAGCTGAGGCGCCCGCCAAAACGTGACGGCCACGACGGTCAGCGTGATACAGCCGCCCACGACGACTGCCCTTACCGTACCCAGCCAATGGGCCATCAGGCCGCTTTCAAAATCGCCCAGTTCGTTGGAGGAGCTGATGAACATGGTGTTGACGGCAGATACTCTTCCCCGCATTTCATCCGGCGTGACCAGTTGCAGGATCGTTCCCCTGATGACCACACTAACCGCGTCGAACATGCCGCTCATGACCAGCGCGGCGCAGGACAATAAAAAGTCGGTGGACAGGCCGAAAATGATAATGGATAATCCAAACCCGGCCACACAGCCCAAAAGCTTATAGCCGGGTTTATTTCTCAGCGGCATAAAGGTCAGGAGACCTAAGGTCAGCAATGCGCCAATGCCCGGTGCCGCCCGTAATACGCCGAAGCCGACATCACTGACATGCAGGATCTCTTTCTGATAAACCGGAAGGAGGGCCACGGCGCCGCCAAAAAGCACGGAAAACAAATCCAGGCAAAGCGCGCCCTGCAGGGCGGGTGTTTTAAATACGAAACGCATCCCTTCGGAAAGCCTTTGGACCATGGGTTCTTTCTTTTGTTTAAAGACGGGCTTCGGCGTGATCCTTAAGATGGCCAGCAGGGGGATGATCTCCATGATAAAGACGGCCGTCATGCTGGATTCCACACCTTTCCAGGCAATCATGACCCCGGAGAGCAAAGGGCCTAGAACGGCGCCGATCTGGAAGGCCATGCTGCTCCAGCCGGTGGCGCTTGCATAATCTTTCCGGGGCACGATCAAGGCCATTAGCGAGAATGCCGAAGGGCCGTAAAAAGAACGAATGATGCCGCCCAGGAAAACCAAAGTGTAAATAAGCCCCAGTACCAAATGAAATCCCAGAAACGCGGACGCCTCATGTGTTGTGAGCAGGAAAAGCAAAATGCCGATAGTTAAATAACTACAGACGCAGATAGTGATGAGCTTTTTCTTTTCATGCAAATCCACAAAATGGCCGCTGAATAAGGAACACAGGACTGCCGGGATGACCTCAGCCAAACCCACGAATCCCAATTTTAATTTGTCTTCCGTTATTTGATATACCCAGAAATAAATAGTGGTGCTTTGCATGTTGAGAGCAAAGATCAGGGCGAACCGCAACACCAGATAATATCGGAACTCCAGCGATTGTAAAGCCGGGTTCCTGGTTCCTGAAGAAATAAAAAAGGACAAATTATCGAATTAAACCTGATGATATGAGTTATTTCCAGCCACCGCCAAGCGCCCGGTATAACTCAATAATGGACGCTAGTTGTTCATACCGGGCATTGACTAAACTTAATTGTGTAGATAAGGCATTTTGCCTTGCCGTCAGCACTTCCAGGTAATTGGCCAGGCCGTTTTTCAACAATTGTTCCGAATAGTTAACGGCAATTTGGTAAGCTTCATATTGCTTTTGTTCCAAAATGATATATTGTGATTGGGTCTGATAATTATACAATGCATCGGACACCTCGTTGCCCGCTGTCAGAAGGGCCTGCTCATAGCGCAGCAAAGCCTGTTGCTGCTGGGACCTGGCCACTTCGTAGGCCGTCCGGATCTGCCGGTGATTGATAATGGGCTGGAGCAGGCTGCCTGCTATGTTTGCAAATATGGAATTGACATTCAGCCAGTCTTTTAATGCAACACTTTGAAAGCCCCCGGCGGCAGTAATGGTCAGCGAAGGATAGAAATTGCTTTTGGCGACGTTGGTCATTTCAAAAGCCTGCATGAGCGCCAACTCTGCCTGGCGGACGTCCGGCCGGTTAGCCAACAGGTCGGCGGGCACGCCAACCTTGAGCTCCGTGCTGATCCTCTGTTCGCTGAGCGTATTTCTTTGAATGCCGTGCGGCGGTTCGTTAAGCAATAAACAGAAGGCGTTTTCCAGAATGCGCCGTTGCTGCTGCAGATCCAGGAGGATGAGCTGTGCCGCATACAGCTGCGCTTCTGTTTGCTTGACGGCGACAGCGGTGACTTGTCCGGCTTGTTTTAAGGCCTTGGTAGTAGCCAGGCTGCTGTCCCTTGACGCAATGCTTATCCGGGCGATCCTGATTTGTTCATCCAGGGCCATCAGCTGATAATAGGTGCTGGCAATGTCAGCCACTAACTGGGTCTTAACGGCTTTATGTGCCTCAATGGTTTGCAGGTAACTGTCGTCATAGGCCCGTTTCTGGCTCCGGATCTTACCCCAGATATCGGCTTCCCAGGAAAGGCCTGCGCCAACCTGGTACTGGCTTATGGCTTTGCCGTTGGTGCTTTGGCCCGAGAGGCTGTTCTTTGAATACCTGGAATCGCTGTAATCCAGTTCCGCGTTAACAGATGGCCAATAAGAGGCTTTGCCCTGCTTGGCATAAGCAGCTGCCGCATCAATGCTTTGCAGGGCGATACGGATATCAATGTTGTTATCTAACGCAGTGGAAATATAATGTTTAAGCAGGGTGTCCGAAAACAAATTCTTCCAGGATACGTTGGCCATGGAGCTGCTGTCCATGACGAGGGCAGCGCTATCCACAAGCCGATCTGTACGGTACAGGTGCGCGGTGCTGACCGCCGGCCTGTGGTAATCCTTGGCCACAAAGCAGGACGACAATGGCAGCAGGAGCAGCCCGGTACAAATAATGAAGATGCTATGTTTTTTATTCATTTTGGTCTTTAATCTAAAAGTTCGTATTTCTGTGTAATGGCTTTAGGCTTACCGCTGATCTTTTCCTGGAGCCATTGGAATAAGATGAACAACATGGGCACGACAAAAACGCCGAGGATAGTTCCGATTAACAGGCCGCCTACCGCTGCGGTACCGATGGAGCGTTCGCCGTTGGCGCCGACCCCGGCCGCCACCACCAAGGGCATCAGCCCCAGGATAAAGGCAAAAGAGGTCATCAGGATAGGCCGGAAGCGGATCTTGGCCGCCTCAACGGCGGCTACGACAATAGGCTTACCCGTCCTGCGTCTTTGGATAGAAAGCTCTACGATCAAAATCGCGTTCTTCGCTAACAGGCCGATGAGCATGATCAGGGCGATCTGGAAGTAAATATTGATCTCCAGGCCGGCCAGCTTGGTGACTAGGTATGCTCCCATGATCCCGACAGGCAGAGAAAACATGACGGATAAAGGCAGGAGATAACTTTCATATTGTCCGGCCAATATAAAGTATACGAACAGGATGCAAAGCATCAGGATCATAAGCGTCTGGTTGCCCGCGGCAATTTCCTCCAATGTCAGCCCGGAATAGGAAATGCCGTAATTAGAGGGAAGCTTTCCGGCAACCTGTTCGATGGCATTAATGGCGTCACCGGTAGAATATCCAGGATTGGGCGCGCCGGTTAAGTGAACGGAATTGAACAGGTTGAAACGGGTTACGGATTGCGGCCCGTAGATGCGTTTAAGTTGTACAAATTCCGTAATCGGTGCCATTTGACCATTAGCATTACGGACAAACATGGCATTCAGGTCCGCCGGGTTGCTCCGCGAATCAGGCAGTGCCTGGACATATACCCGGTATTGTTTTCCGAATCTTGAGAAATCCGCGGAATAAATGCCGCCAATATAGCCCTGCATCGTCTGAATGATGCTGCTGACGGTTATGCCGGCTTCTTTAGCCCGGGCCACGTCGATATGCATTTCATATTGCGGGTAACCCGTACTGAAAGACGTTTGAACGTATTGTATCTCCGGCCGCTTTTGCAGCTGGTCAATAAAGTTCTTGGATTCATTGTCGAGGTCCTGGAAGCTACCGCCGAATTTGTCCAGCAGCTCCATTTGAAAACCGTCTGAAGTACCGTAACCCCTGATGCTGGGCGGCGAAAAGAACAGCATCTTCGCTCCGGGAAAGGTGGCCCCGATTTGGAACAGCTTGGCGATAATGGCGTCCACGGAGAGGGAATCTGCTTTCCGGTTGCTGAAGTCATCCAGGATGATGAAGCCCAGTCCGAAATTGCTGCCTGCGCCCCCCAGAAGGCTGGATCCGCTTGAAAACGACATTCCGGTAATTCCCGGTACTTTTTTTACTTTTTGTGAAAGTTGGTTAATGATGGCTGTCGTACGGTCCAGCGATGCGCCCGGCGGCAGGGCGATATCCGCCATGATAACGCCCCTGTCTTCTTTCGGAACAAAGCCTTTGGAGGTCGTGTTTGATGACCAGATGATCAGGCCGACACAGGCCAGCAGAATAACCGCGGTAATCCATTTAAAGCGGTATAGGAATTTTATACCTTTGACATAGCGCCGGGTGGTGCTTTCAAACCCTGCGTTGAAGGCGCTGTAAAATCTTTTCAAAAAACCTTTTTTACCGATGCCTTCTTCTTTCGGCGGCTTTAGAAATAAGGCGCAAAGCGCGGGGCTCAGTGTCAGGGCGTTTAATGCTGATATGGCAATGGCAATGATCAAGGTCACCCCGAACTGCTTATAGAAAACGCCGGTCGGCCCCGAAATAAAGGTAATGGGAATAAATACGGATGCCATGACCAAAGTGATGGAAATAATGGCACCGGTAATTTCACCCATGGCTGAATGAGTGGCCTGGGTGCTGTTTTTAGCGCCGCCTTCCAGCTTGGCGTGTACCGCTTCCACGACGACAATGGCATCATCCACCACAATACCGATCGCGAGCACGAGGGCAAAAAGGGTCAGCAGGTTAATGGAAAATCCAAAAAGATACATGAAGAAGAATGTTCCGATAATAGACACCGGTACGGCAATGGCCGGAATCAGGGTGGAACGGAAATCCTGTAGGAATATGAAGACCACAAGGAACACTAAGATAAAGGCTTCCAGCAATGTGGCCGTTACTTTAGCGATGGAGGCCGTCAGGAAAGTATTGGTGTCGAAATCGATAAAGACGCTGAGGCCTTTTGGAAAGCTTTTTTCAAGCTCATTAAGCTTGCTGTGAATGGATTTGATGATTTCCTGAGCGTTAGATCCGGGTGTCTGGTAGATACCTACGGTGGTTGCTGGGTAGCCGTCCGCCGTTGATACGGCGGTATAGCCCTGGGCGTCCATCTCAACCTTAGCGATATCGCCTAAGCGTAAGAACTGACCGTTGCCCAATGCCTTGACGATGATGTTTTTGTACTGCTCGGGTGTTTTGTAGCGGCCGCTATACCGGATAATGTATTCGAAAGCGTTACCGTTATTTTGCCCTAATGACCCGGCGGCGGCTTCCCGGCTTTGTTCGTTAATAGCATTCGTGACATCTTCCGGGACCAGATCATATGCGGCAAGCTTTTTGGGGTCTATCCAGATGCGCATCGCGTAAGTTTTCGCTCCCATGACCCTGGCCTCGCCGACACCGCTGATCCTTTGCAATTCCGGAAGAACGTTAATGTTTAAATAGTTCTGGATAAAAGTGGCGTCATATTCGGGGTTTTTGGACATCACCGAAAAATACAGCAGGGCATCCGTTGATTGCTTTTGGGTAGTCACACCTGCTTTGGTCACATCGGCGGGCAACAATGGCAGGGCACGGGCGACCCTGTTCTGAACGTGCACCGCCGCAATATCCGGGTCAACGCCCTGGTCAAAGAAGACCTGGATGCTGGCGCTGCCGTCATTACTGGCGGTAGAGGTCACATACTTCATGTTTTCCACCCCGTTGATCTGTTCTTCCAGGGGGATGATCACACTTTCCAAAACCGTTTGGGCGTTTGCCCCCGGGTAAGCTGCCGACACCTTTACGGTCGGCGGCGCAATATCCGGGTATTGCGTCACCGGTAATATATTGAGGCCGATGATCCCGAGGATGACAATGATTATGGAGATGACCGTCGATAATACCGGTCTTTCAATGAACTTCTTAAACATGGATCGTAATAATGTTATACGGTTATTGGAATACAGTCTTGAAATTGTTGGCCACACTGTCAAACGGGGTCATCTGGGGGACTATTTTCTGGCTGTCCTTTAATTTATCGGCGCCGGCGCCGATGATCTTATCTCCCGCTTTAACGCCTGAAGTCACGACATAAATATTATCCACATTGTCCTTATAGGTAATAACCGTGGCCGTGACGCTGCTGTCCTGGCCGAGCAGGTAAACGTAGGTTTTGCCCTGTTGCTCGTAAGTAGAAGTTTCAGGTACCAATACGGCGTTCTTATACATTTTGGGAATCAGGATGGTGCCGCTGCTGCCGTTGGCGATCAGGTGATCGGGATTAGGGAATTCCGCCCTGAAGTTTACCGTTCCCGTTGAAGGATCGATCTGGGCCGTAACCGTTTGAATATGTCCGTCCTGCGCGTATATCTCTCCATTGGCCATCTTCAGCTTTACTTTCGGGAAATGTGCCAGCTTATCGCTGAGGGTTTTCCCGGGCATATTTTGAAGGAAATTCAGGTAATCTATTTCATTCATGGCGAAGTAGACATAGACTTCTTTGGTATTGGAAACGGTGGTCAGCGGCTGAGGGCTGCCGGGATCAACCAAAGAGCCTTTCCGGTAAGGAATACTGCCGACATAGCCGTCAATAGGACTGTTGATGCTGGCATAGCCGATATTGGCCAGAATACTTTGGTAGCTGGCCTTTGCCTGGGCCAGCTTGGCTTTGGCGGTTTCCAGTTGTATGTTGCTGATGATGTTCTGCGCCACTAGAGGTTTGAGCTGGTCGACGCCGACCTGCGCGGCCTCAACGTTGGCTTTGGCCGCCCGGGCGTCCTCGGAAAGCGCATGAGTTTCGAGCCGGAACAAAGGTTGCCCTTTACGGACATAATCGCCTTCATCTACCAAAACATCAGTGATATAACCCGAGATTTTTGCTCTGACCTCGCTGTTGACAATACCTTCAATGCTTACCGGGTAAGCGGTCTGGCCGACGATGTCCTGTGCGGGAACCTCAATGACCGGAAAAGGCAGCGCCTGTGCCGCGCCCGTTGTTTGGGACTTTTGTTTATTGCCGCAGGAGGCTAACAATAAGCTGAGCGCAAGTAGGGGGATGTATTTTGTCATAAGATTTCTGTATTATGCGGTTGTTCTTTGGTTTGATATTTAATAGCCAGCTCCTCAAAGAAATGAATGGACTGGTTAAAGAAATCAATGGCGTTTTCGTGAATGCTGGTGGTCAGCGGGCTTTCCGGATTGCCTTTGTTGTAATCCTGCTTGTAGAATAAAAGCTGCTTTTGTAATTCTCTTTCTTTATACCAGAGCCTGAGCGTGGTGTTGATCTTCCGGGAAACATAGCCGGGGGCCATGGTGTAATAACGTTTACGGTCGCCGCATTTGGTAAAATAACCGATCCTTTGCTGTGCTTCCAGGGCATTCAAATGGGTACAAACCGTACTTTTGCTGGCTTCCAGGTCCGTTACCAGCTGTTCAAAGGTTGTTCCCTGGCTCCCGTTAATGATAAGCGTCGCTAAAATCCTGGCGGCAAGCGGCGCTACTAATTTTTCCTGTTCAAAATAAACACCCAATGATTCTATGAGCTTCTTTTTCTGCGTTTTTAATTTGGCCGCCTGCATTCGGGATAGGAATTATAATTGAGAGCAGCAAAGTTATAATTAGTTCGGAAAATACCGAACTGAGTTAACGGAGAAATAATTGTTAAAAAAAAGACCGCTATTAGCGGTCTTTTAGAAAAAAAAGAATGATCATTAAATTATGGGAAAATGCCTAATTCTTCATAGGCGGAACCAACTTTGTTGATAGATCCGATAAACGCCGCGGTACGCATATCATTGACACCGCTGGTCGCTTTGAATATCTCGCGGATTTCATTATAAGCGCCGATCATGGTATCTTCCAGGCCTGAATAAACCAGGTCTACTTCATCAGGGCCGTGCAGGATCACCTTACGTTCAATATCGGTAGCGCGTTTGCCGGTCATATTTTCCATGGCACGCAGGATTTCGGCATACATGTTTTCGCTGAAACGTTTTTCCAGGCGGCCATAGCGCACATGGCTCAGGTTTTTTAGCCATTCGAAGTAAGAAACCGTTACCCCACCGGCATTCAGGTACATATCCGGAACGATGAGAACGCCTTTCTGGTTCAGGATCTCATCCGCTTCCGGTGTTAAGGGACCATTGGCGGCTTCTCCGACGATCTTGGCCTGGATGTTGGCCGCATTTCCGCCGTGAATAACACTTTCCAGCGCCGCTGGAATGAGGATGTCGCAGGGTTGTTCCAGGCCTAAACTGCTGTTTTCAATGTTGGTTGCGCCGGGATAGTTCAGGATAGAACCTGTTTCCCTTCTGTGTGCCATAACCAGGTCGACATCCAAGCCTTTTTCATTATAGATGGCGCCTTCGTATTCGCAAAGCCCTACGATGATCGCTCCGCCTTCCTGGAAGTAACGGGCTGCATTACTGCCGACATTACCTAAGCCTTGAACGATAATCTTTTTGCCGGCGATCCCTGTCGTTAAGCCCAGCGCCTTCATGTCTTCGGCGTTGTTACAGGTTTCGCGAATACCGTAATACACACCTAAGCCGGTAGCTTCGGTACGTCCCCGTACGCCGCCCTGGGCGAGGGGTTTGCCGGTAACACAAGCCTGGGCGTTCAGCTCGCCTGGGTTAAGTGAAGCGTAAGTATCGACGATCCAGCTCATTTCACGTGCGCCAGTGCCATAGTCGGGGGCCGGCACGTCAATGCCCGGGCCGATGAAGTTCTTTTTTGCCAGTTCCGAGGTATAACGGCGGGTAATCTTTTCCAGCTCAAACGGTGTGTATTTCTTGGAATCGATCTTGATGCCGCCTTTCGCGCCGCCAAAGGGGACATTAACAATGGCGCATTTATAGGTCATAAGGGAAGCCAGGGCCATCACCTCATCCTGGTTCACGTCCATGCTGTAGCGAATCCCGCCTTTACAGGGCAGCTTGTGGTGAGAGTGTTGTACGCGATAGGCTTCAATGACCTCTACTTCATTGCCGATGCGCACCGGGAATTTAATACGAAGAATGGAGTTACAAGCTTTGATTTGCTCCAAAATGCCCTTTTCAAAACGGGTGAATTGGGCTGCTTTGTCGAAGTTGCGCTCAACACCATGGAAAAAGCTGTATTCCTGGTGAGTCTGTGCGGGCGCTGTTGCTACATTAGCCATAATGAATGAATGAATAATTGTTGTTTGTGATAAAAGTAAAAAATCGCCAGGCAAAATCATTTAGCCATGACGATTGATCATTGTACTTGTTTTTCTAATTTCTTTATCTTTCGTTCCAGATGAATCAGCGTGAGAATGATACCCAAAAATATGGTGAGGACCACTAAAACCACGACGTAAATCTTACCGTTGGACCATAGGGCATCATCCATCTTCACCGGCGACACATCCACGGCAAAACTAAATTTCGACATGAGTAGTAAGATCGCTAACAGCAGCGCTGTCCGCCGCCGTATGGCCGGCTTTTTCTGTTGATCATTCATTTTTAGTTCAGGCTTATTTCACGACTATTCCAACGGTTGCCCCGTTGCTTGAGCCGCTTTAATTTCTTTTAATAATTCTCTTTGCTTCAATAATTTCATGCGGATAAATAATGAAGTTATCCACAAACCCAATAAAAACCAGCCGATCACGGCGGGATAAAACACTTTCCTGAGCTCGTTATCCAGATCATAGGTGTTAAAGCCACTATTACCGCCACTTCCCGGATGCAGGGAGTCTGTCAGACTGGGCAGGATCCAGATAAAAGGGATCATCAGCGCGAAGGCAAATATACTGTAAACAGCAGCAATCTTTGCTTTTTTTTCTTCATCGGGGATAGCGCCGCGGAGCGCGAAATAAGCAAAATAGATGAGCATGGACAGGGCGGCGCCTAATTGTTTGGGATCGTTGCTCCAGGGTTGGCCCCAGGTATATTTGGCCCATTCCATACCGGTAACCATACCCATGCTGCCAAATATCAGTCCGACAATAATGAACTGTACCGAATAAATATCGTCTTTGAGATTGCCTTTAATTAAATACCTGATGCCATAGCAAAAACCGAAGACAAAAAGAATCATCATGGTAAACCACATGGGTACATGAAAGAACAGGTTCCGGATGCTTTCATGGATGATCGGCAGGGGAGGCACTGGCATCATCAGCCCTGCTATTACGGTATAGGCCAGTAATAAAACGCAAAGTGCTTTCCACCAGTGTTGTCGCATGAAAGGATTTTTTACCTAAAAGCCTTATGAGCTTTTAAAATTGGCGCAAAGTTAATAAGTATTATATTTCCGAGGACTATTTTTAAAATCATTTTACGGTCATAAAATTATACTTATGGGCAATACTTGTACTTTATCGTAGCTATCTTACTTTTGCCAATAATTATGACAACCATTATTTCCGGTACGAACCGCAAGGATAGCCGAACACTATTGGTAGCGCAATATTATTTTAAAAAGTTCCTGGAATACAGTGATGAGGTCGGGTTTTTATCACTGGAGTCTTTAGACGGCCTGGGGAGAAATACGACTATGCTGGCCATTGAGGAGGCATTATTGATGCCCGCCGATAAATTTGTGTTGATCATGCCTGAGTATAACGGCAGCTTTCCCGGTGTCCTGAAATTATTATTCGACCAGTCGGATATTGAAAAATGCTGGTGGCACAAAAAAGCCATGCTGGTCGGCCTGGCCGACGGCAGGGGCGGAAACCTGCGCGGTATTGATCACATGACCGGTATCCTGCATTACCTGAAGATGAATATCTTTTATAATAAGCTGCCTTTGTCCCGGATCAGGGAGGAAATAAATAAAGAGGGCGTATTTCTGAAGACCGCCACCATTCAGGCCATCGACGAACAAATTGCCGGCTTTGTGAAATATTGAAGTTGAAAAGAGCCTGGGACCGTTTTCGGGATTTAGTCTTAACCTGGCCCCTTATGAAAATTGTCCATACGGCCGACTGGCATCGGCCAGATGTTTTATAACCATGACGGTAATTATGAGCACCAATGCTTTTTAGACTGGCTGTTGAAGCTCTGAAAAAAGGAGACGCGGATGCGCTGTTGCTGAGCGGTGATGTCCTGACGTGGATAATCCTTCTGCCGCAGCCCTTAAAATGTTTACCAGGATAGCTCATTATCGGGCCTTTGCCGGCCAAACTGCTTTCTGCTGGCGGCTTTTTCCAACTGCCGTTCATAAATGAGCTGCGCCAGGTGAAAGGAGATGTTTTCTTTTTGCTGCAGGATCAGCTTGATTTTTCTTTCGCTGATATCCAGTCTGTAAAGCATGGAAAAAAGCTGGTCTGGATGGCCGGCAAGCAGCTGGCTGATACGTTCGGATAAAGCAGCTAAAATCTTTTCTTTCGAGACCAATTGGGCCTCAGCAAGGTCAAAGCCCTGGCTGAGGCTGCTTTTTGCATGATCATCCAACTCTTCCATAAGGATAGGTTTAGCCAATGGCCTTTTGCACTAAGCCGACGACTTTGGAAATCGGAATACGTTCCTGTGTCATGCTGTCGCGGTGGCGGATGGTAACTGTCTGGTCTTCTTTGGTCTGGTGATCGATCGTGACACAAAATGGTGTGCCCAAAGCGTCCATACGGCGATAACGTTTACCGATAGTGTCTTTCTCTTCATAAAAACACTTGAATTTCTGTTTGCAGTCTTTCAGTAATTCCTGTGCGATTTCCGGCAGGCCGTCCTTTTTGGTTAAGGGGAGAATAGCCAGCTTGACCGGGGCGATGGCCGGCGCCAGATGCAATACCGTCCGGCTGTCCTTTTTGTCTGCCGTGCTCAGATCCTGTTCTTCAAAAGCTTCGCTAAGCACCATCATCACCGTGCGATCCAGGCCTATTGAGGTTTCCACGACGTAAGGAATGTAATTGCCGTAGGGCTTGCCTTCTTCATTCAGCTCGGCATCGAAATACTGCATTTTCTTTTTGCTGTATTCCTGGTGGTTCTTCAGGTCGAAGTCCGTGCGGGAGTGGATGCCTTCCACCTCTTTGAAGCCCATCGGGAAATTATATTCGATATCGCAGGCCGCGTCGGCATAATGCGCCAGCTTGACGTGATCATGATAGCGGAACTGGCTTTTGGGAATGCCTAGCGATAAGTGCCATTGCATTCTTTCGGCTTTCCAGTATTCATACCATTCTTTTTGCGTGCCGGGGCGGACAAAAAATTGCATTTCCATTTGTTCAAACTCGCGCATACGGAAGATAAAGCCGCGGGCAACGATTTCATTACGGAAGGCTTTCCCCGTTTGGGCGATGCCAAAAGGGATTTTCATCCGGCCGGATTTCTGAACATTCAGGAAATTGACAAAGATGCCCTGGGCGGTTTCCGGGCGGAGATAAACCTTACTGCTTTCATCGGCCACGGAACCCATTTCGGTAGCAAACATCAGGTTGAACTGGCGCACGTCCGTCCAATTGCAGGTGCCGCTGACGGCGCATTTGATATTGTTGTCCTCGATAAGCGTCTTCAGGCCGGCAAAATCGTCCTGTGCCAGGAGCTTGTCCATCTTTTCCAATAAGATCTTCCCATTATCGCCAGGCAATGTTTCGGCAAAACCTTCAATCAGGTGGTCCACCCGGTAACGTTTTTTACTGTCCTTATTGTCGATCATGGGATCAGAAAAATTATCCACATGGCCGCTGGCCTTCCATACCGTCGGGTGCATGAATATGGCAGCGTCTATGCCGACAATATTCTGATCGTTGGTTTGGGTCATCCATCGCCACCAGGAATCACGGATGTTCCTTTTGAGCTCAACGCCCCACTGACCGTAATCATACACGGCCCCGAGCCCGTCGTAAATTTCACTGGACGGGAAAATAAATCCGTATTCTTTCGCGTGGGCGATAATCGCCTGAAGTTTATTGTCGTTTGCCATAATTAAGAGCGCAAAGGTAAAGAATTAGCGCTATCTGTCATCATGTCGTGATGCCGGGTAAGCTGTATAAAGAGCATAATATCCTAATCTCCAATTCCTGATTCCTAATCCCTATTTCCTAATGCCAAAAAGCCCCTTCCGGTAAAGAAAAGAGCCTTTGATTTTTTTGTTTTAATTCATTCCGGGCAGTTTTCCTAAACCGGGAGGCATTTTCATGCCGCCGGGCATCATACCGCCAAGGCCCTTAAATTTGTTCATTTGCTTCATCATGGTGCGCATTTGCTCAAATTGTTTCATGAAGGCGTTCATTTCGGCAATATTCTTGCCGGCGCCGGCAGCGATCCTTTTTCTTCTGGCGGGTGTAATGATGTCCGGATTGGCGCGTTCAGCCGGTGTCATGGAGTCGATCATGGCTTCCACCCCTTTGAAGGCGTCATC
Organism: Edaphocola sp.; assembly: GCA_035708205.1. Lineage (GTDB taxonomy): Bacteria > Bacteroidota > Bacteroidia > Chitinophagales > Chitinophagaceae > DASSSY01. Next base: position 136,355 of record DASSSY010000003.1, on the reverse strand, counting down.
GCTGATATCAATATCTTTAATGGCTTTGCCCACACCGGGGATCATGCCCAAAAGATCCTTGATGCTGCCCATTTTTTTGATTTGATTGAGCTGTGTTTTAAAGTCATCAAAATCAAATTTATTGGAACGGATCTTCTTCTCAATTTTTTTGGCCTGCTCTTCGTCAAACTGGGTTTGCGCTCTTTCCACAAGCGTAACGATATCACCCATGCCCAGGATACGCTGCGCCATACGTTCGGGATAAAAGACATCCAGAGTGTCTAATTTTTCTCCCATACTGACAAACTTAATGGGCTTATTGACCGTATATTTAATGGTCAGCGCGGCACCACCGCGGGTATCACCGTCCAGCTTTGTCAACACAACGCCCGAAAAGTCCAGCCGTTCATTAAAGGCCTGAGCGGTGTTGACCGCATCCTGGCCGGTCATCGAATCCACAACGAACAGGATTTCCTGAGGATGAACAGCCTTTTTGATATTGCTGACCTCGGTCATCATGGCCTCATCAACGGCCAGCCGGCCGGCCGTATCGATAATGATGACATTATTGCCGTTTTGCCGGGCATGTTCCAGCGCGTTTTGGGCGATGGAAACGGCATCTTTATTTTCAGGTTGGCTGAAAACAGGGACATTGATCTGTTCTCCCAGCACATGGATCTGGTTGATGGCCGCCGGCCGATAAATATCAGCGGCTACCAGCAAGGGCTTTTTATTTTTCTTGGCTTTTAAATAATTGGCCAGCTTCCCGGAAAATGTGGTTTTTCCCGAACCCTGAAGCCCGGCAATTAAGATAATGCTTGGCTTTTCATTGAGGTTGATCTCCGCGGCTTCGCCACCCATCAGTTCCGCCAGCTCATCTTTGACGATCTTAACCATCAGCTGGCCCGGAGAAACCGCTGTCAGCACCTTCTCGCCCAATGCTTTGTCCTTTACCTTATCGGTAAACTCTTTGGCGATCTTATAGTTGACATCCGCATCTACCAGGGCACGACGGATTTCTTTCAGCGTTGAAGCAATATTAATCTCGGAAATTCTGCCTTCGCCCTTGAGCTGTTTAAAAGCGGAATCGAGACGTTCGCTCAGGTTATCAAACATATTGTAATCAATTCATTTTAGAAGTGTGCAAAGGTAACTAAAAATGCTTATTCTTTAAAAATGCCTCAAAGGCGGCTAAAGAATAATTGACGATGTATGCGCGGTCAAAATTGCTCAATAAATCCGACCTTTGTATTTTCTAAAAAGAAAAGGAAAGTCTTGTTGCGTCAAATTGAAGATACAAACCATCAAACCGCGGAGGCGAAGATAGGCTGGACGCAGCTCCGGCATAAAAAGCCTTTGCTGATCGCCGGTCCCTGCAGCGCGGAAAGCCGGGAGCAGGTATTGCAGTCCGCTCAACTGCTTCAGGCCACACAGAAAGTGGATATTATGCGTGCCGGCATTTGGAAACCCAGAACGCGTCCCGGCAATTTTGAAGGCATGGGCGAAGCGGCGTTACCCTGGATGCAGGAGGCCCTGGCGCTTACCGGATTACCTTTCGCCACTGAGGTGGCATCGGCGAGGCAGGTAGAGCTGGCCTTGAAGTACGATTGCTCAGTATTATGGATTGGCGCGCGCTCAACGGCTAATCCTTTTAGCGTTCAGGAAATCGCTGATGCCCTGAAAGGCGTGACCGTCCCGGTGTTGATCAAAAATCCCGTCAGTCCCGATATCGACCTTTGGGTAGGAGCGTTGGAACGTGTTGAGAAATCCGGTATAAAAGATATAGGGCTGATCCATCGCGGATTTTCCTTTTACGGTCGTTCGGAATACCGGAATGCACCGACCTGGAAACTGGCGCTGGAGATGAAACGACGTTATCCCGAATGGCCCTTCATGGTAGACCCATCACATATTTGCGGTAAACGGCATTTGCTGAAAGAAGTGGTGCAAAGCGCCATCGACCTGGATTACGACGGTATTATGATCGAAAGCCACCCCCATCCGGATGAGGCGTTAAGTGATGCGGCCCAACAAATTACACCAGCTGATCTGGTTGCCTTGCTCAATGAAATTGTTTGGCGGAAAGAAACCGACAGCTCTGAAGAGATCCAGCAAAAGCTGGCGAGGTATCGTCGTATTATCGACCATGTGGATGATGATATCTTAAATTTATTGAGCCGCCGCATGCAAATTGCCGCGGAAATCGGCATGTTTAAGAAAAAACATAACCTGACGATCCTGCAGACTGCCCGGTGGAACGAAACTCTAGACCGCCTGATCGCCATGACGGAAAAATTGAACCTTAGTCCTGAATTTATCAAGCAGTATTACGATGCCATTCACATGGAAAGCATCGCTCATCAGGATAAAATCATGAATGAGCAACCGAAAAAGAATTAAGAGATGTTATCGGAGTCCATTTTCTTCAGTCAAACCCGTACGGCTTTTTATTTCGATGGCCGGTATGAGGAATTGCTGACCTTGATCGGGCCTCGCCAGGTGGTTGTGCTGACGGATGCAAATGTTCGTAAAGCGTTTCCTGATTATTTTAAGGGATGGCCAACGATCGTTATTCAGCCGGGCGAGGATTCTAAAAATATGGCAACCGTGGTCATGATAGGGGCGGAATTGATCCGGCTGGGCATTAACCGTGAGGCCTTGCTTGTAGGTTGGGGTGGTGGTGTAGTGACGGACATTGCCGGCTTTGTGGCGGGGATCTATAAGCGGGGTATAGCCTGCGCTTTTGTTCCTACAACGGTTCTGGCTATGGTGGACGCGGCTATTGGCGGTAAAAACGGCATTAATTCAGGCGATTATAAAAATATGCTGGGGCTGATCCGCCAGCCAGAGTTCATATTTTATGATCTCCAGCTATTGTCGCTTCTGCCGGATGTGGAGTGGGTTAACGGGTTTGCGGAGATCATTAAGCATGCCTGTATCGCTGACCGGGAAATGTTTGGCTGGCTGGAACAACATGCCCTTTCAGAAATAAAAGCGGACCGGGAGCTATTGGCCCGGATTATCCGGGAAAATGTATTACTGAAAACCGGCTTTGTACGACAGGACGAATTTGAATCGGGCAGTCGGAAACAACTGAATTTCGGACATACCCTGGGGCATGCCGTTGAAAAAAAACTTCAATTAAGGCATGGTTTTGCCGTGGCTATAGGGATGGCCTTTGCCTGCCGGCTATCGGAATGTGAGCTGGGCTTCAGGGACACAGGGGCTGTCGTGGCTTTGCTCGAAAAATATCATTTGCCCGTTCAGGCCGATATCGACATTCCCGAGACAACGGCTTTGTTGGAGGCCGATAAGAAGCGTAACGGCGCGGCTATCCAATATGTTCTTTTAAGTAAAATAGGAAAGGCGGATATCCGGTCCCTGACCATTCCGGCATTGACAAAATATCTGGAAACATGGACATCATTATCCGGCCGTCAACGATAGAGGGCATATTATCTGCACCGCCGTCCAAGAGCCACAGCCAGCGGGCTTTGGCTGCCGCGCTGATCCGGAAGGGAAGGACGACAATCCATAATTTCGGTCATTCGAATGACGAGCTGGCCGCCTTATCCATTATTAAAAGTCTTGGCGCTGAGATAGAAAAAACGGCCCCGGACAGCATCCGTATTAATTCCTTATTTCCAGAAAGCCCGGTAAAACAAAACCTGATCAATTGTGGTGAAAGCGGTTTGTCCTTAAGGATGTTTACGCCCATAGCCGCCATTCTGCCTTTCCCGGTGACAATGTCGGGTAGCGGAAGCCTTTTGAAACGGCCAATAGGTTTCTTTTCAGATGTTTTGCCTCACCTGAAAGTTAATGTAAAGACCTGTGACGGCTTTATTCCTTTGACTACGGAAGGTGGCCTGAAACCGTGTTCCATTGAAGTGGACGGCAGCCTGAGCTCGCAGTTTATTTCAGGATTGCTGATGGCTTATGCGGCATTGAATGCCGATGGAGTATCCCTTAAGGTTAACCATCTGGTCAGCCGGGCATATGTGTATCTGACGCTTTCCGTTTTGCGCGGCTTTGGTTTGCCCTGCCCGGAGGACGGTGCGGAAGATGAATTTTATTTTTCAAAAAAGGCGCAAACACATTCGAGCGACGATTTGTCCTACCGGATCGAAAGCGATTGGAGCAGTGCCGCTTTTTTGCTGGCGGCCGGCGCCATCAATGGAAAAGTTACGGTTACCGGCCTGGATATGTTTTCTCCTCAGCCGGATAAGAGAATATTGGAGCCCTTGAACGCTTGCGGCTGCGCTTTGTCCGTTCGCCCGGGATCGGTTACGGTGGAAGCCGCGCCGTTAAAAGCTTTTCATTTTGACGCGACGCATTGCCCAGATCTGTTCCCCCCTTTGGTGGCTTTAGCAGCTTATTGCCCGGGCATAAGCGTGATCGAAGGTGTTCATCGCCTGATCCATAAAGAAAGCGACCGTGCGGCAGCCCTTCAATCCGAATTTGAAAAATTAGGCATATCCATCAGGTTGGAGCAGGATAAAATGATGGTTCATGGCGGTGCGGTTCATGGTAGCATCGTCTTAAGCCATAACGATCACAGGATCGCTATGGCAACGGCGGTCGCAGCCATAAATAGCCGTGAGCCCGTAAAAATTACCGGCGCGGAAGCCGTCAGCAAATCATACCCTCATTTTTTTGAGGATTTGAGTAAAGCCGGAGCAGAATTGTGCGTTCTGAATGATCAGGGTGTTAGGCCGGTTTAGACTACCTATGAATTATATTCCGGTAACAAATGATCTTACCGCATGACTACATAGCCCAGCCAGGTAGCGGATAATCCGAAGAGAATACTCAGGCCGATATATAAGCCAAAATACAGAAAATGTCCTTCGGCCATCAGGCTCATACTTTCATATGAGAAGCTGGAAAAGGTGGTATAACCACCGCAAAGACCGGTAATCAGCATTAACCGCCATTCTTCGGAAAACCAGGAATGCCGTGCGGCTGTTCCGTAGAAAAGGCCGATTAAAAAACAGCCGGTAATGTTGACGATAAAAGTGCCTAAAGGAAAAGCCAGCGCCGGGGTGATTTTATTGATGCCTACCTGCATCAGGTAGCGTAAGATGCTGCCAACGCCGCCGCCAAGACCAATGATCAATAAAAATTTCATCCCGATATCAAATTTATTTACGACACATCCCAAAACCCAACTTCTTTTATAGAGAACCATTTTTCCTTCCAGAAGGTGCCTGTGCTTCAAGGAAAAGCTCTCCAATACCTCCCGGTAATCAGCTCGACAACTATGGCTAACAGGGAATTATCGGCTTCAGGGCTGAAAGCCGCGATATCTTCCTGATTGCCGTAGCTGGTATGCGACGATGCGCCAGGGCGCTGCGAATGCCGGGGTATTTTCACTTCCACGATGATGTGAAGATAAATAGATTTTGGGAATATTTTCCGGAACAGGATGCGGTCGCCTATCCTTATTTTATGAGCTGGCTCAATATATATTTAAATGCCCCGTCGTATGTGTTCTGACTATTTGATTTTCCATTTATTTCTTGTTTTAAGACGTTCTTCCCTGAGGTCATGCAGGGTAACGTTGTGATAGCGCCTGAGCTCCCCGTTTTTGGGCGCTGCGATACGCTGGGACTGATAAATACCCGTATGCCCGCTGAAATAATAGGCTGTAAAGCAGGCCACCGCATAATACAGAACGTTATGGGCGCCGAACAATTCTATGCCCATAAAGGTACAGGCCAGTGGTGTGTTGGTCGCCCCGGCAAATACGGCGATGAATCCCAGGCCGGCCATCAGGTCGGTAGGCGCGCCGGTATACAGGGCCACCGCATTGCCTAAAGCCGCGCCAATGAAAAACAAAGGGGTGACTTCGCCGCCTTTAAATCCGGTGCCTAAAGTAATGGCGGTAAACAACAGCTTCCAGAACCAGCTTAAGGATGTAGCGCCGCCGGACTGGAAACAGGTCAATAAAGACACCGCGTGCGGGTCGGGATTGCTGACGCCAAGGCTGAGATAATCCTGTGAGCCGATGAGGTAGGTCAGCGCGATAATAATGCTGCCGCCCGTAACCGGGATCAGCCATTTCCTGGTTTTAATGAACTTGTTGCTGTAATTGCTGATCGTATGTGTTAATTCCGCAAACGCGTAGCTGGCCAATCCGAAGAAAACGCTTGCTACGATGACTTTCAATAAGAGGAGCACGTCTATATGAAAGATACTGAAAAACACTTCGTCGTTGTTATTGAAATGTATGGCGTAAGCCGTGTGATGAATGCCCCAGGCCTTACAGGTGATGTCCGCGACAACGCTGGCCATGAAACAGGGGAGCAATGCGTCGTGGCGAATACGGCCGATAGTCAGCACTTCGAGAGCGAAGATAGCGCCGGTGATCGGCGTGCCGAATACAGAGCCGAAACCGGCCGCGATACCCGTCATTAAAAGGATTTTCACATCCTTTTTGCTCAGGCTGAATTTTGTGGCGAAAAATTGGGCGATGCTGCCGCCGATCTGCACCGCGGTGCCTTCCCTCCCTGCTGAGCCGCCGAACAAGTGTGTGATCACGGTGGTGAACAGCACCAATGGCGCCATCCTTGCGGGTACGCCGCCGCCCGGCTGATGGATCTCTTCCATGATGAGATTATTGCCTTTAGCCGAATTCTTGCCCCATAATTTATAAGGGAAATAAATGGCGATACCCGCCAGCGGCAGCAGAAATAACAACCAGGGATGGGCGAACCGGAAAGCTATAGCGGTTTCTAACAGCCATAGGAAGAATGCGATAGCGGAACCGACAACTATGGCCACCGGTAGGGTTAGTACGGTCCATTTTAGAAGATAGCTGACAACGGAAAGCTGTTCAAATGAAGTATGAAAGTAATTGCTCTTGTGCCTGTGCATGTTGGCCTACAAATTTTGATATATAATATTCAGAAATCCGTAGGCGCCATTAGCTTGTCAGCGGTTGGGTAGGGAAGACACCATTTCCCTTTGCGGTTACAAAGTTAAAGTATTTTTCCGGTTGGATGAAGAAAATGGTTTGGAAAATATTCAGTGGTCCATCATAAATTATTTTACTTTTGGTAAATATTAAAGGAAATGGCTCCTTCCTATTGAATCGCTTCAGTGCTCCGAAGCTGATGGTGCCTGCAAATATTGTTTGATGTAAGGCTTTAGGCGGGTAGAGCGTTTTCATTGCAGGCATGATGGTGAATGGTAATTTTCATTTTTTGGATGTTTGGTTTTCTGTCCGCACGGCAGGGAAAATAGTATGTTTTTTACTCGACTTTGAAAAGTTATCTCTGGAAAATGCTGGCAGCCGTAAAGTCCGGTATTCTTGTAACAGGGCATACCCATAGCCTTATCACAGGAAGATTTATCTGAGAATGAAAGACAACTATCTGCCGGTATGTTATCAACGCGGGGTTCGGTAGGAAAAAGCCAAAGCATGGCGATAACCGGGTTTGCTATGCTTTAATTAATATGGCTTCTTATGTTGATTTGCTGGAAGCGGAAAAGGTCCGGTGCAATTTGAATGCGTACCTTATGATGGTGAAGCCGTTGTGCAACATTTGCGGATGATCGGCTTATTTGATCTGGAAGATTACTAATAGGAAATATTACCACGGTTTGCTTCCCGATAAAAGATTTATTTTGATAAGCTTTTTTATCATAAAAATCAAATTTCTTTCTTATGACGATGATCAAAAAGATATTGATTGCTGTTGATAACAGTGCCTGTGCCTTACGCGCTGCCAAGAAAGGGTTTCAGTTGGCCCAACAGTTAAACGCCGATGTCGGGCTTGTTTTCGTCATTAACCGTAACAGGGAAGCCATTAGCGCCGATTTGGATATCAGCCAGGAGGAAAGCCAGACGGTTTTGCTGAAACGGGCTGAAGAGACCATCCAGCAGGTGATCAGGATGGATGACGGCGAAAAGGAGGTTTTTCGTTTCACGCCCGAAGGTTATCCCAAGGAAGAAATTATCAATACGGCGCTTCACTGGAATGCCGATATCGTCGTGATGGGCACGCATGGACATACGGGTTTGCAGCATTTGCTTACGGGTAGCGTTGCGGAACATGTCATCCGGCACTTTACCCGTCCTGTGATGGTAGTGCCGATGAAAAGAGAAGGTACCAAAAGGAATTGAAATATAATTGATGACATCCGTTTGACCGGATATGCTCACCGTTTAATCGTACATAGTTGAATTGAAATAACCATGCGCTCGCGACGCGGTTCGCGTCCGGCTCTCTTTTCATCGCACAAGCGTTGATATTTATAGATTTTTCCGCCCGAATGCTTTGTTATTCCATTTTTAAAAACATTACGGGATCACCGCCAGCCGGGTAATACGCCAAAGTGTCTTTTCCTGTTAAGATAAAACGCGCTGTTTTCAGTGCAGGATGATCCTCAAATACCTGGACACGTCCCAAATATTTTTCAAAGATGAGGGCCTTGGGCTGTACCACTTCATAATTACAACAACGGGACATGAAGCCCTGGTAATGGCTATACAGCCGTATCTTTGGTGTTTCATATTTTATCTCTTTGGGATAAACGGGGTAAAGTGTAAAAGCGGAAGCAACGGCAACCAGGATGCCGCCAAATAACTGCATCAGGAATAAGCTGAGAACCGGCAGCGTGTAGAAAGCATAATACAAAGCTTTGGCCCTGAAAGGAGATAAATTCCTGGAAAATAAAAGAGTTCCTGAAGCGTAAAGGGCCAGTGTCAGGCAAAAAATAATCATTTGGTGCAACCGGTAACCCGATAGCAGATCTACCAGAAATTGAAGCAGTAAAAAGGTAAGGAGATAAAAATGCATTTTTTGAAAGCCGTGCCAGAACTTTGATTGCGCCATCGTTAGGTTGCTTTTGATGATAAAGGGCTTATGCCGTCCACCCCTATGTTTTCATAAGCTTTTTGCGCTTGTTCATATCCCAATCGAAGGCGCGTTTCAATCACCTCCGGCCGGCTGTCTAAAGTATCACCCAGTTCATCCCGGTTAGGCGAAATGAGCTTGTAGTCGAAGTATCTTCGGGGGGTGCCTTTCCAGTTAAGGGTAATATTGCCTTTTGCAGCCTGTTGCACAAAGTCGTTCATCTTCAAGAATTCCCGGATGTCATCATTAAAGATCTCGGCCAGCGTGATTTCCGTTAAGGCCCGCAGGGCGATGTCCGCGATATTCCAGGATTCGGTCAGGGGACTGATATAGCCGCTGTTGCAATTGATGATAATGACCTCGTAGGGAATATTGTCCGGGTCGGCGTTTATGGCCTGTACAACGTCGCCTAAAGGGGAAATATTTCGAATGCCCCCGTCCACACTGCTTTTGACCACTTTTTGAAGAGCCGGTAAATGGATTTCGGGTACCGGAGCCCAGATAACCGGCATGGAAGCAGAGGCGAGAATGGCCTGCACAAAATCATTGTTATTGTCAAAATCCTTATGAGAAAGGGAGTAATATAACCCGTCATCCAGTGAGACCAACCCGCATTTGTACAGGACATCGGCGGGAATGTCCGCCAGCCGGACATATTGACTTAGCTTTTTTTCCAAAGGTTGATTGCTGGCTAAAGATTTGAACTGTGGAAAATTTTTGTCAAAATCTTTTTCGGCGGCTTGCAGAATGGTGGTCATCATACCGGGAATTTCTTTATTGAATGCCCGGCGAATACTGTTCCAGGCACCATTGGCTACCATGCCCGCATCAACCTTGAAGCCCGGTAATAAATCCTTTTTCAGCTGGCTGAAATCCAACTGTATCTTGCCTTCATTATTGATATAGTTAGACTGGTAAATTTCTTGTCCGCCATGCTCGTAAACCTGTTGCCAAAGATTATTCAGTTCGTCAAAACGGTTGCAGGCCAGCAGAATGCCGTTAAGCGCGCCGGCGGAAACCCCGCATATTAGGTCAAAATGAAAATGCTCCTGCCCGGTGATCTTCTGCCAGTTTTCTTTCAGAAAGCGTAATGCCCCTAATTGATAGGCGCCTTTAAATCCGCCGCCGCTAAGCGCTAAAGCATATTTCTTCCGGGTGGTCATCGCTAAAGAACTAATTATTAACCGCTATAAAGTTACGAAAAAATGAGCTTATATCCGGGAAAAACGGTTGATCTTCAATAAAAAGCGGGCGACATGTTGAATAGCATTTTTTAATTGCTTTTCCGGATTTGGATCGTTGCTGCTTTTCCGGTTTTATTATAAGCTAAAATGGAATAAGCCTTACTGCCGTCCATAATTTTGATGGTAGCTGTGTTCGGCGGATTACCGCCTTCATTATTGGCCGTGATCGTTATGATATTGAGCTCGTTGCCACCGATATCAAAGGTCAGTTGCTTTTTTTGTTCCGTAAGGCGGTAGCTTTCTAAAACGGGCCGGCCATTGTAAGCCACCGTTACCTGGTCGCCGTCAATTTCCCCGCCATCCCAGATCTCGAAAATAATCTTATCGCTATGCCAAAGGTAAACGCCTTCCTGGCCTTCCGTAATGGTCTTTATTTGAGGCTTGGAGGCTTTGTTGCCTGTCGGGGGCTGAACCACCGGCTTGAGGCTTACCGGATCAGCCTGGCGGGTTTCCGATCGTTTTTTTTGCGCAAAATAAGCATGCAGCTTTTGATTAGGGTCGGTACGGGTTTGAAAAGATTCTTTTCCGGTTATGGGCTTTTCCGTTGCCTTTGGTGCTTTTTGCGGGCCAAAAAGGGTGTCAATCTGGCTTTTTTGGATAAAGGCCAGGCTGCCGGAACTACATACCGCGCCGTTATTGCTGGTTTGGGTAATCAGCTTCCCGGATAAGTTTCCGCCGGTGGCATCCCGGGTCAGTAAAGCATTGACCAGGCAAATGGTGGCGCGGCTTTCAAAGCCATGGTTGTAAATAATATCTTGTTCCCGGATATGCAGCGTTTTTTTGTCCCGGTCTATGATGGCGGTCACATAGGCTTTAACTGCTTTTTTCTCGTCATCTTTGAAGGTGTAGGAATAGCCGCTCATCAGGTTGCCTATAGAATCTTTAAGATCTAAATGGTAATGAAAAGATTCTCCGCCCTGCACGCCCATATAGCCGTCCAGCTGCAAATCAGGAGCTTCTTTTGCCTGAACCGGGCCCCGGAATAAAAAGAAGAGCGGCCATAGCAGGATGGCCGTCTTCCGGGAGCATTTTATTGATATGTTCAGGAAATGGTTATGCTTCTTCATGCTCTGCCTTTACATCTTTGGTTTCCGGCCTCATTTGCGGGAAGAACAGCACATCCTGAATAGAGCTTTGACCCGTCAGGAGCATAGCCAGGCGGTCAATGCCGAATCCGATACCGGAAGTGGGCGGCATGCCGTATTCCAGGGCCCTCAAAAAATCATGATCGATGAACATGGCCTCATCATCGCCGCGTTCTAATAATTTCAGTTGTTCCTCAAAGCGTTCGCGCTGGTCGATAGGGTCGTTTAATTCGGTATAGGCATTGGCCAGTTCTTTACCGTTGACCATAAGTTCAAAACGTTCTACCAGGCCGGCTTTGCTGCGGTGCTTTTTGGTCAGGGGACTCATTTCCACCGGGTAATCAATGATAAAGGTCGGCTGGATATAATGCCCTTCGCATTTTTCGCCAAAGATCTCGTCAATTAATTTACCGCGTCCCATGCCGGGGGTTACGGGGATGCCTAATGTTTTACAGGTATCCCTAAGACCTTCTTCGTCCAGGCCGATGATGTCGATGCCGGTATGGTCTTTAATGGCATCATAAATGCTGACACGGGCGTAAGGCGCTTTAAAGTCAATGATATTATCACCGATTTTAGAGAGGGTAGTGCCGTTGGTGGCCAATGCGGTCTGCTCCAGCAACTGTTCGGTGGTTTCCATCATCCAGAAATAGTCCTTGTATGCGACGTAAAATTCCAGAACCGTAAATTCCGGGTTGTGGGTCCTGTCCATACCTTCGTTGCGGAAATTCCGGCTAAATTCATATACCCAGTCAAAGCCCCCAACGATAAGCCTTTTCAGGTACAGTTCATTGGCGATCCTTAAATAAAGTGGGATGTCGAGGGCATTATGATGGGTCATAAAAGGCCTTGCTGCAGCGCCGCCGGGAATGTTCTGTAATACCGGCGTATCGACTTCCAAGCCGCCTCTTTCATTAAGGAATTGCCGGATGGCGTTTTTCATCTTCGTGATCTTGACAAAAGTGCCTTTTACCGAAGGGTTGACGATGAGATCGGCATAGCGTTGGCGGTAGCGGAATTCCGGGTCGGTAACGGCGTCAAAGACCTCGCCTTCCTTTTCCTTTACTACTGGTAAAGGATGCAAGGATTTGCTTAATAGGATGAAGGATTCGACGTGGATAGAGGTTTCACCGGTCTTGGTGGTAAAGACGAAGCCTTTAACGCCAATAAAATCGCCAATATCCAGCAGTTTTTTCCACAAGGTATTATAGAGTGTTTTATCCTCGTCCGGGCAAATATCGTCCCTACGGATGTACAGCTGGATCTTACCGCTGCTGTCCTGCAACACGGCAAAATTAGCCTTACCCATATCCCGGACACTCATGAGGCGGCCGGCAACGGAAACGCTTTGAAAGGCCTCCTTGTTTGCTTCGGAATATTGTTCCTTAATTTCCTTGGCCAGGTGCGTCACTTCGTATAGGGGGGCCGGGTACGGATCGATACCCAGTTCCCTGATTTTCTCCAGCTTTTCCCTTCTGATTATTTCCTGTTCGTTCATCGAAAATGATTTCTATAAATTTATGGTGGTAATATTAAGCCTAATTAAGATGCGCTTTTTCGCATTTATCTAAATGTTGTTCCCATTTCCAGGCGGTAGCCATCATTTCAGAAACACCATATTGCGGTGTCCATCCGAGTAGTTGCCGGGCTTTTTCGTTGTTGGCATAAATAGCGATAACATCGCCCGGGCGGCGGTGGCCGATCTTATAATTCAATTTGACGCCGCTTTCCTGTTCGAAGGCTTTGATAAGCTCGAAAACGGTAACGCCCTGGCCGGTACCCAAATTAAAGATTTCGCAATTATCGGAGAATTGCCCGGCTAATGATCCGGCAACGGCTAAAGTGTGCGCATGCGCGATATCCGAAACATGGATATAATCGCGGATGCAGGAACCGTCCCTCGTTGGGTAATCACTGCCGAAGACCGTCATGCTTTCTCTCTTACCGATGGCGGTCTGAGTAATAATGGGCACTAAATTTTCGGGGCGTTTGTTGTATTCTCCGATCAGTGAAGAAGCGTGAGCCCCCACCGGGTTAAAATAGCGCAATAGGATCGCCTTAAAGCCCGGATTGGCGCGCGTGAAATCCCGGCAAATGTTTTCGCCCATTTGCTTGGTACGGGCGTAGGGAGATTCCGCCGGCATGAAAGGCGTTTGCTCGGTTACCGGAAGTTCTTTAGCATTACCATATACGGAGCAGGAAGAAGAAAACACAAAATGTTTGACGTCATACTCTTTTGCGCATTGCAGGATATTCAGAAGCGCGTCCAGGTTGTTGCGGAAATACATAATGGGTCTTTCCACCGATTCCGGCACACTTTTATATGCGGCAAAATGGATGATGCCTTCGATATCCGGATGCTCCTCAAAAACGGCGCGGGTATCTTCCATATTACACAGGTCAATGGCATAGTTTTTTACGGGCCGGCCTAAAATACCGGCAATACCTTGTAATAAGGCTTCATGCCCCCTGGAAAAATTATCTATGGAGATGACTTCATAGCCATTTTGCGCCAGATCGACAATAGTGCTGCTGCCGATATAGCCGCTTCCGCCTGTTACTAAAATTTTTGCCATGGTAATGATATGATACTTAAAAATTATTGAAAGCTTACCAGCTCGATATCAAAAATTAAAACAGCATTTGGCGGGATGCGGCCTCCTGCGCCCTGTTGCCCGTAAGCCAAGCCTGACGGAATATAAAAGGTAGCTTTCTCGCCTTTTTTCATCAGTGCCACGCCTTCATCCCAACCTTTGATGACCCGTCCCTGTCCTAAGGGGAAGTCAAAGGGCTGGACATGATGAAATTTAGGATCGGTGTTTGAATCAAATATTTCACCGTTCAGCATTTGACCGGTATAATTCACCGTTGCTTTCTGGCCTTTTTGCGGTGAAGCACCGGCCCCTTGCTGGTGCACCACATAATAAAGTCCGCTGGCAGTCTTTTGATAACCGGTAATGTTATGCTCTTTGAAATATTTTAGAATAGTGGCGTCGTCAATACCTTTTTGTGCTTCAGCGGATTTAGACATGGCGGCTTCATCCTGTTCTCTGGTCATTAAACTGACCATCTTAACTTCCCAGACGGCGTTTTCGCCTGCTTTGATCCAGGTGGGCTTAGGTTGGTGGCTTAAAGCGGCCAGGGTATCCGCGTTCATGCGGAAGATGGTGCTGTCGCCGGCATGCATCAGCAACAGGCCGTTCATCAGATCGCCTTTTTCGCGGGGTGCCATCAGACCTTGTTTTACCGGCTGGCCGCCATTAATCTCCCGGGTATTGATGACCACGCTGTCGCCCATTTTCATGATCACGTTCAATTCCGCGATATCGCCGGGATGGGCGGTCTGGGTGTCTGTTCCTTTGACGATGGTTTTGTATTCCAGGCCGCCGGGCAGTTTGGTAAAACCATCCGCAGTTTTATCCTGCGCATTACATGAAGCGCCGAATAATGCGCTGCCGATGAGAACTAATGATAAATACTTCATGTGTTTTGTTTGAAATTTTGGTTAAGATTGAATATTTGTAGTGACTTGAAGCGCTTTTTTGACATTGTTGCAAGTGGTGGCCATGTCTTCCGATGAACGGCCGCCGGCGGCATTGAAATGGCCGCCGCCTTCAAAATAATTCCGGGCAATGGCGCTGACATCCCTGTTGCCCTTACTCCTGAATGATAATTTTATTTCGTCTTTTCTTTCGATGATGAGTACCGCGCATTTTATTCCTGCAATGCTTAAAGGGTAATTCACGAGCCCTTCGGTATCGCCTGTGGCCGCATGAAACTGCTCCAATTCTTCTTTTGTCAGGCAAATAATGCCTACCCCGGCTTCGGGGAATATTTCCATTTTTTGTAGTAAGGCGAATCCTAAAAGACGCATCCGGTTTTCAGACCAGACGTCGAAGACCTCCTCGTGTATGGAGCTGTGTTCCAGTCCCCGTTTTTTAAAATCAGCCATCATCCGGTGTACGGAAGCCGTTGTTGCCGGAAACCGGAAAGAGCCGGTATCGGTCATTGTACCCGTGTAAAGACATCTCATGATTTCCTGGTTCAGGAGATGCCCACCTTTATCCGCCAGGATAAAGTCATATACCATTTCGCAGGTGCTGCTTTTTTCGGGTAGGGAAACGCCAAACCGGAAAACTTCTTCTTCCGGCATGAGATGGTGGTCAATTAGAACTTTGGGTTGCGGAGCTTCCCTTAAAGGCTGCTCCATTTGTTTGATCCGGTCCAGGCGGTTAAAATCCAGGCAAAAAATAAGGTCGGAGCCTTTCAACCGTTCCAGGCATATCCTGGTGTCCGTTTCAAAATTAAATACCTGTTCCATTCCAGGCAGCCATTGCAGGAAATCCGGAACGGCGGAAGGAGAAACAACTGTAGGCTGGTGGCCTTTTTGAAGCAGATAGTGATATAGCCCTAACGCCGAACCAATAGCATCGCCGTCAGGCTTATAATGAGTAGTAATAAATATCTTTTTTGGTTGGGATAACAATGGGAAAACCGCCTCAATTGCCAGCATGAAATCTTTGTTTTTACTAAATAAAAAATTTGTTTGGGGGAAACGCAAAAGTAAGGAAAATTTGGCTCCGGCTATTTCAGAAACCGTCTCATCTTCCAAACCCCGAAGATCGCTTCCCTGACAATATTTTTGGACATTTTGGATTGGCCTTCGGTCCGGTCAACAAAGGTGATCGGCACCTCTCTTAATTTAAACCCGGCTTTCCAGGCCCTGTATTTCATTTCAATTTGAAAAGCATAGCCTACAAACCGCACATTGTCTAAAGGAATATTTTCCAGAACTTTCCGGTGATAGCAAACAAAGCCGGCGGTACAGTCCTTGACGGGTATCCAGGTAATGAGGCGGGTATAGACGGACGCGCCGTAGGAGATAAAAATCCTGTCGGCCGGCCAGTTTTTAACCTTACCGCCTTTAGTATAGCGTGAGCCGATAGCCACATCGGCACCATTTTCACAGGCCTCATATAGCCTGGGCAGATCGTCGGGATTATGTGAAAAGTCAGCATCCATCTCGAAGATATAGGTATAGCCTTTGGCTAAAGCATATTTGAAGCCGGCGATATAGGCGGTCCCTAATCCTTGCTTGCCCGCTCTTTCCAGGAGGTAAAGCTGCTCCCGGAACTCTTTTTGTAAGTCCTTAATGATATCCGCAGTACCGTCCGGAGAGCCATCATCGATGATAAGAACATGAAAAGATTCAGGTAAAGAAAAAACCTTACGAATAATTCTTTCGATATTTTCCTTTTCGTTATAGGTTGGTATAATGACTATTTTGTCCAAAGCCTGAAAGCTAAATTGTAAATAAGGTCGGTTAAGATTCTCCCGGAAGAAGGCTATTTAGCCTGGCTCCATTTGAGTAGTGATTTGTTGAGAATTTCTGAAATGACTTGTTTGGTATCTAATGAAAAATCCGATTGCATCATCCAGTCATAATATTGTGGCTCGTTCTTGAAAACGGTTTCCACCACCTTACCTTTGTATTTCCCGAAATTAAAAACCGCTTTCCCATCCTTTAAGGCAATGCGACGGGAATAGTCCAAAAAGTCGTCACTGCAGGTAAAGGCATCTAAGGCATCCACGTTATTTTCTAAATCGTCATAACGGTCTAATTGTGCTTCCAGAACATCGATCGTGGCATTGACATCGGCTTCGGCAGCATGGGCGTTGTCCAGATCTTTCTGACAATAGAATTTAAGGGCGGCGCTTAAGGTTCTTTGTTCTTTCTTGAAAAAAATTTGTTGTACATCTATTTTTTTACGGCTGCGGAAATCAACGGGAACCTCAACCCTCAAAAAAGATTCGGCCAATAACGGCAGATCAAACTGATTGGAATTGTATCCGGCCATGTCGCAATTTTGCAGAAACTGTTTAAGCTCATGAGCCACTTGCTTAAAGGTGGGCGAATGGGCAACATCAGCATCGTAAATACCATGAATAGCCGATGATTCTGCCGGGATGGGCATTTCCGGGTTTATTCTTTTAACCCATGATTCGCGACTGCCGTCGGGGTGTAATTTGATGACGGCAATTTCAATAATTCTGTCTTTTACCGGATTTGTACCGGTAGTTTCTAAATCAAAAAAAGCGATTGGACGTTTTAGATTCAGCTTGGCCATAGTGCGATGCGAAAAAAAGTAAAAGTATAAAAAAACAGAGGAAAACCGAATATTTAGGCAATAATATCCGTTTTATGCAGCGTTTTCTTCCGGCATGTCTTTTTCAACTCTAAGGTTATCAATGATAAAGATTTGCCGTTCCGGACTGTTGTTGCCCATATAAAAGGCCAGCAGTTTCTGTATATGCGCATCTTTGCTCAGTAAAACCGGCTCCTTGCGCATTTCAGGACCTATAAACCTTGCAAATTCTTCCGGAGAGATCTCACCCAGGCCTTTAAACCGGGTAATTTCGGCTTTGGCGCCGATCTCCGTTATGGCTGCCTGCTTTTCTTCTTCATTGTAACAATAAATGGTCTTTTGCTTGTTGCGTACACGGAATAATGGCGTGTCCAGGATATAAACATGGCCGTTGCGTACCAGGTCGGGGAAAAATTGCAGGAAGAAGGTCATGATCAGCAGGCGAATATGCATGCCGTCCACATCGGCATCTGTGGCCAGGACGATATTATTGTAGCGTAGCCCGTCCATCCCGTCCTCAATATTTAAGGCATGCTGCAGAAGGTTGAATTCCTCATTCTCATATACGATTTTTTTGCTCAGGCCATAACAATTTAAAGGTTTTCCCCGCAGGCTGAATACGGCTTGCGTTTGCACGTCCCGGCTTTTCGTAATAGATCCGCTGGCGGAATCCCCCTCGGTGATAAAAATAGTTGAGCTAAGTTGCAATTCCTGGAACTCTTCTTTCTTCTTGGCCGGCAATTCCGTATTAAGGTGAATGCGGCAATCCCGCAGTTTACGATTGTGTATATTGGCTTTTTTGGCCCGTTCGTTGGCTAATTTCCGGATGCCGGAAAGCTCTTTCCGCTCTCTTTCGCTTTGTTCAATGCGTTTTTTGAGCGCTTCGGCCGTGGCGCTGTTTTTATGCAGGTAATTATCCAGATGCTTGGCCAGGAAGTCCAGGACAAATGATTTCATGGAAGGGCCTTCAATATCCACGTTTAAGGATCCTAATTTGGTCTTGGTCTGTGATTCAAAAACCGGTTCCACTACCCTGACCGCGATTGCGGCGCAAATGCTTTGCCGGATGTCATGCGTATCATAATCCTTTTTGTAGAAGTCCCGCACAACTTTGACAAAGGCTTCCCTGAAGGCCTGCTGGTGGGTTCCGCCCTGGGTAGTATGCTGGCCGTTGACAAAGGAGTACAGCTCCTCGCCATAGTCGCTGTTATGGCTAATGGCCACCTCTATGTCCGTATCTTTGAGATGAATGATCGGGTAGCGCAAATCTTCCTCGTTGGTTTTGTTTTGTAGCAGGTCCAGCAAGCCGTTTTTGGAAATATATTTTTTACCGTTCAGGTAGATGGACAGCCCGGCATTCAGATAGCAATAGTTCCAGACCTGATTAATGACATATTCTAAGCGAAAACGGTAATTTTTGAAGATGTCGCCGTCCGGCCGGAAACTGACAATAGTGCCGTTTTCCTCCGTGCTGTCCGTTTCTTTGTGGTCTTTGATCACTGTACCCTGCTCAAATTCGGCCACTTTTTGGCGACCGTTCCTGATGGAAGTGACTTTAAAATAGCTGCTCAGGGCGTTAACGGCCTTCGTACCCACACCATTCAAGCCCACGGATTTCTGAAACGCCTTGCTGTCGTATTTAGCGCCGGTATTGATCTTGCTGACCACATCGACAACCTTGCCCAGCGGAATACCCCGCCCAAAGTCGCGTACCCGCACTTCACCGTCATTAATGTCAATATCGATCCGCCTGCCCGCGCCCATCATAAATTCATCGATGGCATTATCCACTACCTCTTTGATCAGGATATATATACCGTCGTCAGGACTGCTGCCATCGCCTAGCTTCCCGATATACATTCCCGGGCGCAGGCGGATATGTTCTTTCCAATCAAGCGATTTGATGCTGTTCTCGTCATAATTAAAGAGGTTATTATCTTCTGCCATAATAGTCTGTTCTTATCAAAAGGAAAGCAAAAATAAGAAAATAGCGGCGTTTACCGGTTACTCCGGAAATATTGAGGATTTACCGTGAAGCATTAGGAATTCCCGAAATAATGAGCCGGCTTTTGATCCATATGCTTAATCGTTTAACTGTTCCATAGTTTATCATTACTTTATAACTTCATTACCTTTAACCCCATTACTTCCTTCCGGCTTTACAGGCAACTGTTCCACCATTGTAAAGTTCTATTTTTTCGGTCATTTCAATGGAAATACTCTGAGTCAGCGGCAGAAACCTTAACTTTACCAATAGTTTTGATGGCTTTTAAGTTGAAGAATCATGAAATGGCGGTTCCTGCTTTTCTTTTTTATGGCCCTGTCCGCAACCGTTCCCGGCAAGGCTCAGGTGTTGCAGGCAGAGGTTGGTGTTAACGGGCTGACCTGCTCTCAGTGCTCCAGAAACGTGGAGATGGAATTGCGCAAGCTGGCTTTTGTGCAAAAGGTGGATATGAATTTAGAGCATACTTCCGGCGTAGTATTGTTTAAGCGGGGAAGCCGGGTTTCGGTAGCTGAATTGGCTCAGGCGGTGGTTAATGCCGGATTCTCTACCCGTTATATCCGGCTGACCTTTGATTTTAAGGCTATCCGCCCGGGAAGGAAATGTTTTACGGTTGGTCAGGATGTTTTTTATTTTTTGCAGCCGCTTCCGGCACAGCACCCGGAAAAAATGACTTTTCAGGTTATTGGCAAAGGTCTTTTGCCTAAGAAGGCATTGAAGCAATTTGTCTTAACGCCTGCGGGAGACTGCCGTGCAAAGGAAAAATTTTATCTAAAAGCGATCTGACATGGGCCCGGCAGTATTTTTCCGGCAAAAAAAGAAAGAGTTACTGTGCCTGGGCATGGTGCTTTTCCTGATGCCCGGAGGTCACCCGCTGTTAGCCCAGGAACTTTTCCCCCTGAGTGAACCGGCCAGCACCATTCCTAAAGGTGCCTTGGGTATCCGTTTATTCTCGGAAAATTATAGGGAAATATACCAGTGGCGGAATATGACCTATTTGCGGCTCATGTATGGCCTGGCGCCCAGGCTGTCCGTTTATGGCTCCATCATCGCATCCAATCATCATGGTGATAAGCTGCCGGTTGAATTTCCTTTTCACAATACCCCTGAGCGTGGTAAGATATATCCGTATAAGTTCAACGGGTTTTGGCTTTACGGGAAGTACCGTTTTCTGTCCCTGGACGGCCCGAAGAGCCATTTCAGGATGGCCGGATATCTGTCCGGGAGCCGGGTTAAAACCACGCATCATGAAACAGAGCCGAATCTGGAGGATGGCGACAACTCGGGCTTGGGCTTCGGCCTGATCACTACGATTTTGAAGGATAAATTTGCGGCTTCCCTGACAGCAGGCGGCATCCTGCCTTTTGTCAATAAGAACGTTGCTGCTGATCCGGTAAATACCCTGCCGGATGTACCGGAGAATGTTTACTATGGTAAGGCCTTCGTCTATAAGCTTTCTTTTGGCTGTCGCCTGTTGCCCGTTCATTATAAAAATTATGAACAAGGTAATTTGAATCTCTATGCGGAATTTATCGGCATGACCTATGGGGCGGCCAGGGTGGATATTTTTGCCGGCCGGCCCAATGAATACTATCTGGAAAACGAGCAATATCCGGAAGCGCTTAAGGGCGCTTCATATATAGATTTTAGTCCGGGGTTACAATATATCTACCGGTCAAACCTCCGCATTGATGCCTCTGTAACCTTTCGCTGGTTAGGCTTCTCTTATGCCAGGCTATATCCGGTATACAGCATTGGCATTCAGCGATATTTTTATTTTGACAAAAAGTAATTCCGGAATAATTGCTACATTGCTTTGATATCTATGGAACGCACACCGGAAAGTCTTTTAACGCAATATTGGGGATATCGCCAGTTCCGGCCTTTACAACGGAACATCATTCAGCGGGTTCTAGCGGGGGAAGATGTCTTGGCACTGTTGCCAACAGGTGCCGGCAAGTCGGTATGTTATCAGATACCGGCTTTGATGCTTGGCGGCACTTGTCTGGTAATCAGTCCGCTGATCGCTTTGATGCAGGACCAGGTGACGCAGCTCAATAAAAAGGGCATCCCGTCAGCCTGCGTTCATTCCGGTTTGCCGCAGTCTGTCATTAATGATATTACCCGACGGGCAGTTGAGGGATGTTTTCAATTATTGTATATTGCCCCGGAGCGCTTGCTGTCCGAACGTTTCCGGGAATCATTGGAAGAAATGGATATCCGGCTGGTGGCCGTTGACGAGGCACATTGTATTTCCCAGTGGGGTCATGATTTTCGGCCGGCTTATCTGGAAATTGCGCAAATCAAAGCCTATCTGAAGCCAACGGTCTCCTGGATAGCTTTAACGGCTACCGCTACTCATAAGGTGGCGCAGGAAATTGTTCGGTTTTTGGATTTAAGGGAAGTACAGGTCTTCAGGCAGGGTATTTTCCGTCCTAATCTTGCTTACCAGGTTTTGGCTACGGAAAACAAGCCTGCGGAAGTCGTACGGCAGTTCCGGGATCATCCGGGTACCGGTATATTATATGTTAACAGCCGCCGTAAAAGCATGGAGCTGTGTCAGTGGTTAGTCGCTAATGGCATTAATGCCCTGGCTTATCATGCGGGCCTGTCTAAGGCCGAGCGTGATGCCGCGCAGAAGCGCTGGACAGAGGACGATGGCATCGTCATGTGCGCTACCTCGGCTTTTGGAATGGGTATTGATAAATCTGACGTATCGGTGGTGGTGCACCTGTCACCGCCGGAAAGCCTTGAGGCTTATTATCAGGAAGCCGGGCGCGCCGGCAGGGATGGGGAAAGGGCTTACTGTGTGCTGCTGTACGAGCCTTCGGATATCTTGCGTCTTGAGGAAGCGCCGGCTATTCACTATCCCAGGCGACAGTTTGTGCACCAGGTATATCAATATTTAAACGACTTCTTGCAAATCCCTTTAGATAGCGGACAGGGAGAATCTTTCGCTTTTGATGTCCTTTTGTTTTCGGAAAATTTTAATTTGGATTTGTTACCTACCATGAGCGCGGTTCGGATTTTAGAAAAGGAAGGCTATTGGATCTGGGAAGAGCAAGGCCGCCGGCAGGCTATGATCCGGGTATTGGCGTCAGAAGAAGAGATAAGCCATCTGGAAAGTTTCCAACCGATGCTGTACAAAATCCTTATTGGTGTTTTACGTCTGCATAGCGGTGTTTTCCAGTTTCCCGTAACGTTCAGGCTGTGGGAGCTGACAAAATATCTGGATATGGAGCAGTCAAAGATATTGTCCGGCCTGAAACACTTGGATGCCATGGGTTTGATGCAATACCTGGCCGGCGAAACGGGAAGCTTTTTGTATTATCTTCATGACCGTTGCCGGGTTGCGGACCTGTCATTGAATGTGCCCCGGATAAAGCGTTTGAAAAAGGCTTTCGAGGAACGTATCGAATCGGTAAAAGACTATCTGTCTGACGGGCGGACTTGCCGTAGCGAAATTCTTGGCCGGTATTTTGGCGAAGATAGCCGGGAACGTTGCGGGCAGTGTGATAATTGCCGGTTTCAGGCTAATGCTGGCCTGTCCTCCAAAAACCTCCGGAATGAAATCCTGAAAGTGCTTCGGAATTCTGCTGATATAACCCTGCAAACGTTATCTTCGCGTTTCCCCGACCTCAGAGATGATCTTTTGGTTGAGCAGTTGCGCCTGTTACAGGATGAAGGCCGATGCGGGATACAATCTAACGGAATGATTATTTTGAAATGATAAACTTTGCGATTGTTGGCTTAGGCAATATCGGGAAACGGCATGCCGGCCATATTTTGAATAACCGGGGCGCACGCTTAGCGGCCGTTTGTGATATTGATCCCCGGGTGCAACAACATTTGCCCGGGGCTACTCCTTTTTATACTTCCCTGGAAAACATGTTGGCACGGCCGGATATTGATGTCGTCAATATCTGCACCCCCAATTATTTACATGCCCCGCATACCCTGTCTGCATTGTATGCCGGTTACCATGCCGTTGTAGAGAAGCCCATGGCCTTGAGCACGGAGGAATGTGATCTGATGATCGCGGCTGGCCGGGATACCGGGAAAATGATTTTTGCGGTTAAACAAAATCGTTATAATCCCCCGGTTCAGGCCGTTAAGCAATTGATTGATGAACAACGCTTAGGTAAGATATTTATGATCCAGGTGAATTGTTTCTGGAACAGAAGCGCTGCCTATTATGCCGGGAGCCCCTGGCGCGGAAAGAAGGCCACGGATGGCGGTTGCTTGTTTACCCAGTTCAGTCATTTTGTCGATATTCTTTATTATCTCAATGGCGATATCAGCAGCGTTTCGGGAATGATTGATAATTTTAGCCATCAGGACAATACGGAGTTTGAGGATAGTGGCGTGTTTTGTATGAAGGCAAAGAATGGCGCTTTGATCAATTTCACGTTCAGCACCTGCGCCTTTCAGAAAAACATGGAAGGCTCCATTACCATCTTAGCCGAGAAAGGAACGGTGAAGATCGGCGGGCAATATCTGAATACCATAGACTATCAATGCATTCAAGATATGGAATTGCCGCAAATCAATATCAGCGCTAAGGAGAACGACTATGGCTTATACAAAGGCTCGATGAGCAACCATGACCAGGTGGTCCAAAATGTGATAGATGTGCTGGAAAACAAGGCGAAAATGATGACAACGGCCGGGGACGGCCGTCAGGTGGTTGGTATCATAGAACGCATGTACGCCCATGCGCAGGGCTGAGGGATGGTCCCTTAATTGACCATCTTATCGGCGCAGCAGCTGCTGGCAAATGCTTCCGGTTTGGCCTTGAACGCGAAACCCATCCCCAGGATGTACCCGGTGGCTTCTTTTAGGGCTTCATTGCTTTTAAACTGCGGGTCGGTATTAATATCGGCATGCACTTCCATTTCGACATGGTACTGATCGAACACAGGACATAAGGCATAGGCCACTTCAATACTTTTGCTGACTTCAAGAAGCATTCTTTCCTTTAAAGAAAACTGTTTGTGACTTTTTTCGTTATGGATAAACATAAAGCCTCCTTTGTGTTCCCTTAGAAAGACAATGACGGTCGCAAATTCGGTGTGGTTACCATAAACCTGCGAGTCGGTACCGATGCAGACCTTTAGCCGGTTCCCGGCCAGCCTTTCCTTTTGGATAGCGGATTCCACGGCCTGTTCGATGGGCAGATGGATCCGGGCGCCACTGAATTTTCTCCATTCCATAATTAGTTATTTTAAAATATTAATTAAAATTACTGTTTTGAAATCAAAATAAAAAAGGAATAACAGGGTTTAACGATTAGATATTATTGCGGTAATCTTGCGAACATATTTTAAAATGTCTGTAAAGCCGCTTAATTTTGGTCAAAAAATTATGAGGACCGTTCTTTGCCTTTTGGTGTCCAACTGTTTCATGACCTATGCTTGGTACGGTCATCTGAACAAGGACACCACAAAAATGCCGATGTTGAAATTGATATTGATCTGTTGGGGCATTGCTTTTTTCGAGTATCTTTTTATGGTACCGGCCAATAATTATTTTGGCAAGCTGGAAGGTCTGAAGCCTTTTCAGTTAAAAATTATCCAGGAGGTCATCACGTTGACGGTTTTCTTTCTTTTTGCCATGCTTTATTTAAAGGTTGAATTCCGGTGGAATTATGTTGTGGCTTTCCTGTTCATCCTGGGAGCGGTTTATTTCATGTTCCTTCCGGGGGCCAGGCGATAAGCGACGGGAAGTTTTCCAAGACCTCTAACTTAGCTATCTTTGCGGGCAATAATCCTAATATTTTATGCAATTAATTAATAAGAAAATAGTCATGGGCAAGGACATCGGCATCCATGGCAACTTATTTGGGGGAACGCTTATGGCCTGGATTGATGAAGCGGCCGGCTCTTTTGCCACCGAATTTTGCCACACACCGAATATGGTAACGGTCAGGGTAGGGGAGCTGTTGTTTAAAAAGCCGTTGAAGCCGGGAAATCATGTCCGGCTGTATGGCGAAGTAGAACATTTGGGCACTACCTCTCTGACCATGAACATCGAGGCCCGGAAATTGAATGTGTATAGCGGCCAGGAAATGGTCATGTGCACCACCTCCATTACTTTTGTCCGTATTGATGATGATGGTAATCCGACGGCCATCGGCGACAGCATCCGTAAAAAATACCAGGAGCAGTTAGTCCATGAAGAAACCGTAAAATCGTGAGGTCTGGCTTATGCCTGATCCGGAAAAAACATAAAAAGCGCTCCAAAAGCGCTTTTTATTTAAAGAAAATATGATGATCCTAAATGGTCATGATCTCTTTTTCCTTTTCCTGGCAGACCGTATCGACCAAAGCGATGTATTTGTCCGTCAGCCCCTGGATCCTGCTTTCGGCATCTTTAGCTTCATCTTCGCTCAGCCCGTCCTTTTGCAACTTTTTAATTTGTTCAATAGCTTCGCGGCGGCTGCTGCGGACCGCTACCTTTCCCGATTCCCCTTCGTTATTGACCTTCCTGACGAGGTCTTTTCTCCTTTCTTCTGTTAAGGGCGGAAGGAACAGCCGTATGACCTGGCCGTCATTTTGAGGTGTAATGCCTATATTGGCCATCAGTAACGCTTTCTCAATAGGTTGGATCATGCTTTTTTCCCAGGGTTGAAGGGATAAGGTCCGGGCATCCGTCACATTGATGTTCGCTACCTGGTTGATGGGGGTTGGATTGCCATAATATTCTACCATGATGCCCTCCACCATTTGGGGATTGGCTTTCCCGGCACGGATTTTTACTAATTCCTGTTCTAAATGCTGGATCGCTTTTTTCATTTGTGCTCCAGCATTGCTGATAATTTGATCGGCCTGCTCACTCATGACTAATTGTTATATTTAGAATGGATGCAAATTTAAGACAGTGGCTTTGAAATTCCTAAAATCTGCGTAGCGTTGTTTTCAGTAGAAAAAATACCGGATAGCTATTATCGCTATCCGGCAGTTCATTTTATGGTTTCCAAACCGGGTGATCAGCTCTTTTGATTGTTGAAATTCAACTGGTCAAAATCGAAACTTAAGGTAAAGCGCAGGGTATTGGATAATGGATTGCGTGTCGTACCCGATCCTGAAGGGATCAAGTATGAGAAATCCAGGCCAAATACGTTATAGCGGATGCCCAGGCCGCAAGTAAAATACTGGCGGTCACCATTATTGGCATTTTCGTAAAAATACCCGGCCCTTAAGGCAAACTGGTCCTGGTACCAATATTCACCGCCCACCGAAATGGTTGTCCCGTAACCTTTTGGTGCATTGCCAAAAGAGTTCAGCATGCCGGAAACGACACCCTGAGTGGGGGATTCCCAATAGGAATTGCCCTGGTCATCGGTAATGAATTTTGGTGCCGGCACTAAGGTCTTATTTAAATCCAGCTCCCCGGTGATCTTATTGAACTGGTCAACCTGGTATTCATAAGCGGCACCGATACCTAAATTTATCGGTAAGAAATCTTTTCTTTCCTGAGAGTAAGTAATTTTAGAGCCGACGTTAGAGAGCGTAGCACCGGCGCTAAAAGTGCCCTGACGTTCTTCGGTCATCACTTTGGCCTTATGATAGTATAACCCGATATCTGCGCCAAAAGCGTTGCCGGCACGATAGCTCCCCGCGGATTCCGGCGCCCCGGCGGCTATGTTTGAATTGATATAGCGCAGGGCGATGCCCATAGACAGGTATTCGGACAGGTTCCTGGAATAACCCAAGTCAACCGCGAACTCCCGGGGCTTGCCGTCGCCGGCCGGCATGGCATTAATATCGGTATAGTTGATATCACCAAGATTGAAATAGCGCAGGGAGGCGCTTAACGCCTGGTTGTCCCCCTCACCGAATTTCTTGTAGCCGGCTAAGTAAGCTAAAAATACGTCGGGAGCAATATCTTTCAGCCATGGCGTATAGGTAACGGACAGGCCGGCATCTTTTTTACTGGCGGCTATTTTTCCAACATTCCAGTATTGCGCATTGGCATCCGGAGAAAGGGCAATGCCCACATCGCCCATCGCCCCGCTGCGGGCATCGGGCGAAATACGTAAAAAGGGTACGGCCGTAGTAATAGCGGCGGTTGAATTGTTGTTGGGGTTGTTTTGTGCAAATACTGACGGTGATAACACAAGCCCGGACAGTAATGTTAATCCGGTGATAGCAAAACGATTAGCCATTCGATCTTCTAATTGGTTAAAAATTTAAATAGTTGTAGAGATTATCAATAATAGGCTTTGAGTGTTTGCGACGGCAAAGATAATACTTTGGTTTTATCTAAAACGCACGCATTACAATTTTATTTTACCTGCATGCATTTTTTATGGACGCAGCATGACTAATTTCTGGTAAGCCGTGGCCTGAACGCCTTTTTTTGTTTGAATATGCAAACGATAGAAATAAACGCCTCTGGCCAATGGCTGGCCATTAATGCCTTTCCCGTCCCAAATGATCTCCGTGCGATTGCCTTCCGGTGTCATTTCCTTTTGATAGGCCCATTGCAAAGCCCCGGCGGCATTAAATATCTGTAAGGTAACCGTCATCTGCACACCGGCCTGATTGTGCTGGAAAACAAAATGAGTGATATCTGTTACCGGGTTGGGATAGTTGTATAGCTCACTGATAAAGCCCTTATCTTTGTTTTTAACGACAAAGCTGACGCTGCCTTCCCCCGAATTATTATAGGAATCCCACGCCTTAACGGTAACGGTATGCGCCCCGTCCGGCAGGTTGTACATCGGGTAATAAACATAACCCTTGCGAAAATCGCCTTCATTGGTCTGGTAGTAATCGTTCAGGTTAATGGGGTTTTGAATGTCCCCGTCCAGGATGGCCACCAGGTCATGACCGATAGAGCTGCCCGAAACATTGATGCCGTTATCGTCGGACAGTTGAACATACAGCATGGGGTTAGGACCGGTAACCCCGCCGTTATGAAATTTATCATTATCAATATAGGCTTTTACAACAGGCGGGGCGTTATCGCTGCCGGCCTGTTGGTCGACCCCCCCGACATTGACAGTCGTATCCAGGCCGTTGGCATCCTTTGTGTCAGAGTTGGCATAATAGCTGATCTTGCCTTTTCCCATATCGTAATTAATGTCTTTCGGTACAATGAAATCGGCGGTAAACCGGCCATTGGTTACCGTGGCGCGTACCCTGGCCACAATATTGTTCTGGATATTAAAGGTTGGCGTGACGCCTGGGGCGGTATTGACGGTTTGCACAGTGGTGGGCTTATCAAAAATGGTAACGTATACGCTGCCGTTAAAATCGGACTGGACTGCGCCCTGATCACTGGTAACAGAGCCTTTTAAAGCGTAGCTGCCTAAGGCTTTTAAGGTATCGTTAGCCAGCAGTTGCCCGTTTTGCCGGGCCAAAAGGCTGTCTGTTTGAACATTAAGCTCCGGCAAGGGAAGCCGCAAGGCGGGATCGCCCAAAAGCACATATTTGATCTTATTGAAATCCGTGCCATTACTGATCGCATTTTTTGATTCGCGAAGAGCCTCCCCAAGGGTCTGGTGCTCCCCGCCGATCAATTCGCTGAATTGCTCCTGCATATAATGGCTGGCCAGGTCGGTATTGCCCGAGCGGTACACGGCCTGGGTGGTCGTGATGATGGCAATACAGCCGCCGTCAGGGTTCATCATTAATTTTACACCGGCGTATTTTACGGCCGGATCGTCAAACCGGCCGAAATCGCAGGTACCGGTAAACATGATGGGAAGTTTGTCATAATTATCCCAGTTATCATAATCATCGGGCGTCAGGATAGCTTCATGCGACCAACGGGTCGCACTGCCGTGCCCGCTGTAGCTCATAAGGAATGTGCCGTTAAAGATACGATTATCAATGGCCTTGTTGACCTCGGGGTATCGGCTGCCGCCGGCCTCAGCTACTTTGTTATAGGCATCGGCATATATTTTGTACAAATTGTATTGCCGGTTGTCCCGGTAAAAATAGCGGCTAATCGTTTCGCAGTCCGCCAGGTGGTTCATGAAACCCAGGCTGGCATCGTCGTGATCGTCCGCCACAAAAGAAATGTTATTTTTCCATGGGCCAAAGGAAGCGGGACTGATATAATGCTCTAATTTGGCTAAAGCCGTCATGGCTTCGTCATTTGTAGTGGCCGGAATACGACCGATGCCCACGTCAAGAAGGTTATTGTCGGACAATACGGTTTCTCCCGGGTCCAGAATAGCAAAATAATCATCTGTTGAGAAAGATGAGGATTCATTACTGCTGATAACGGTTTCGTAGGTCGGCACGATATTGGTATTATTGGCAATCCTGTCTTTGTAATCGTAAGACGCGGCGCCTAACAGTAAGACATTCTTAATCATATCCTGCTGGCCCGATGCTTTGTCGTAGAACATTTTAATGAAGTTCCGGATACCGCCGATATCCTGACCGCCTGATGAAAATTCATTATATATCTTATCAACGGTAGCCACCGTTACTGGCTGGCCGTGAAAGGCTGCAAAAGCTTCCGCCGCCGGTTTTAAGGCGTTATTGGTAATGATCAGCAGGTCTGTTGGTGCCAATCCGTGCAGGTCCTGGTTGGCGACCGGGCCAATAAACTTGGGATTGTCAAACTGATTGCCGCTGAAAGCGATAAATTCATGCAGCTCGCCGCCGTTCCGGGTAAATTTATAATTGCTGCCCGATAAAGTACCGTTGAGTGCAATGGGTTTTAACGGATTGGTAATATCCCATACCTTTAGATCTGGGGAGGCATTGCTGATCGTATAACCTGCCTTCGAGGCGGCGGGAAGCGCCGCGCTCTTCCAGTTCCTGAAGGCCAGTTCCTTCCCGGAAAAGTTCAGGGGCCGTTTGTAATTCATTTCAATGAAATCAATATAGGCGCTTCCGTTGCCTGCAGGCGTATAGTTGAAGGTTATATTCAAATGTGCTGTGCCCGGCACGAAAGTGAACACGGGAGTCTGATCCGTATAGTAATAGACGACGTTGGAATTGATATTGGTGTTCAGATTGCTGGTTTGAACGGTTTGCCCATTGATTTTCATGGACAAGATATTGCCGCTGGCGTCATTGACATTGGCCACATGCATGCGGGTATAAACACTGTCCTCAACGGCACCTAAATCCATATTGATATTTGTGGATGAGGGCATGCCTGTTTGAGAGTTCATCGTGTTGCTCCACCAGGTTCGGCCAATGGCACCTATGTTGACGCTATCCCGGTCATAAACCGCATAATCATTAAAATCAGTAAAGGTCTGGCTGGCGCTGCCGGTGGCGGTCTCGTTTTGAACCCTTAGGCCGGGGCCCTGATCAACTGTTAAAAAATAGTAGCTCTTATCTTCATAATAATTGTTGGTATGCTTAAAGCGGCTGTCGAAAGAATCTTTGGCCCATAAAACCGGGCCATTGGCGTAGAAAAGAACATAGTCTCCCTGCTGGAAAGTGTTCCCTGAAGCATGAACCTCAATGGCATTTTCAATCAGGTCGTCCGGCTGGTCGTCCGAAACCGCTTCCGGGAGAATGGTGCCGCCATTACCGAAGAGCCGTATGTTCCCGGGATTGACCTGTGCTGGGTTAATCCCTAAGCTTTGCAAAAAAGCATAATCAATCCTGTAAATACCACGATGGCTAACCGCGATCTTGTACCAGGTGCCCTGCGCCAAAACAGAATGGCTGACTGTCGTGGGTTTGGCGGCTTCCTTGTGTGCTGTAGCGGGAGTTTCAGGATAGGTGACTTTAATTTTGTAAGCTTTGAGCTGTGCCAGGTGCCCGTCCTTTTTACGGAAAACCGGTGTCTGTATGATCGCGTATTTTTGTTTTCTTTCCGTGGCGATGAAGACATCCGGGATAAAACTGTTGCTAACGGTAACATTTTTAAATGGCAAAGCCTCTATGTCTGCCGATTGGATATCCGTGAGCTTGATATCCGGAATGGTATTGTTTTCCAGCGGAATGCGTTGCGAATAATAGGACTGGCCATTTTGAGGTACAATATTTTCAGCGCCGTTCAATATGCTGGTCGTTTGCGCATTAGCCGCTTGCACTATGCTGAAGGCCATTAAAATGCCCAAAATATATTTTTTATTCATCAACCCTGATTTTCTAACACTATAACAACGGTCATTGCTGTTATTTTATTGTTATGATGAAACAATAATGAAAATTTATCGAACTTCTAAAGGTACGATTTTTTGGAACGACAGGACAAAATCCCTACTTTTTGAAGGATAATTAACGGAGTGACCGGATATTCCCCGCCGGATCACCGGAATTAAGCTTAAATAACATTGGCTTACCGGCATATTTATGGTTTTGATTTTGCTGTTGGCACTTTTCATTGTAATTTTCCACAATTATTTTTAACGCCTTTAAAAGAATAAAAAATGGCTGCAATATTGATTGCCGATAGTGGTTCTACAAAGACGGACTGGTGCCTGATCCAGTCTGGAAAGTGCCGGCAAAGGACAAAGACGGGAGGCATGAATCCACTATTGCAAACAAAAGAGCAGGTATCGAAAGTACTGGAATCTGAATTGTCGATTGATGAGCCTTATGAAGCGGTGGGACAGGTCGTGTTCTATGGCGCTGGTGTTAAAGACGCCGCTGCGCAGGAGGAATTGAGATCTGTCCTGTCGGTACATTTTAAAGCGGCGGCTATTGATATCCATTCTGATTTGCTGGCCGCCGCCCGGGCTACCTGCGGGTATGAAAAGGGAGTGGCCTGTATACTGGGAACGGGTAGCAATTCCGGCTACTATAACGGTAAAATCATCAAACATCAAAATCCTTCTTTAGGATATATTATCGGCGATGAGGGCGGCGGCGCTTTTTTAGGAAAAAGAGTTTTACAATATTATTTTTACCGGACCTTTGATGAGGAGCTGACCGGCGCTTTTCAACAGAAATACGGTGATGATTTATCGTCGGTTTTAAGAAAAGTTTATCAGGAACCTTTTGCTAATCGCTACCTGGCTACATTCGTACAATTCCTGAAGGAGCACCGTGGCCATTATATGGTGGAGAATATCATTGAAGACGCTTTTATTGACTTTCACCAAAGACATATTCTGAAATACCGTGAAAGCTGGAATTATCCCGTTCATTTTTGCGGGGCGGTGGCCTATGAATTTAAAGACGTAATAGAGTCTTTGCATGAACAATATGGCCTGGAAACGGGCAATATTGTCAAAGCGCCGATGGATGGTTTATGCGCCTATCATCTTGGCTGAAATTTCGAGTCCGCTACAGTATGGCCCGGATGCTCATGGTGCCGGTATGGATGATCTCCGAACCTTGGGACTTCCGGCCGTCATATTCCAATGAAATCTGGATGCCCCGGCCGATATTGCGTTCCCAGCTGAGCTGCCAGAGCCAGTTGCTGCCTTTTTGCAGGGCGTCTAAAATGGCAAAGGCTAATGAGGTGTTATCTTCTCCCGTGAAACGGATGGCAGCGTATTTGCCGCTAAGATTGATGTTGCCGGTTTTCGGAAAACTCAGGCGGAAGCTAAGATCAACAGATTGGATATCAGCCAGCTCGTCACCCAGGTCTTTCCTGTTTTGCCGTTCATTCCATTGGTAGCCGGCTTTTATGCGGAGCCTTGACCCCAGGATCCAGCTCAATTCCGGGTGGATGAGCCGGTCGGAAAAATTGTAGGTACGGCCGTCATCGGATACGGCAGAATGATAGCCCCGGTAGCCGTTGCCTAAAGTGGCGTCAACGGTAAGCGATTTGAAAAGCACCACTCTTGCTGAAAGATTGTGCATGCTTCTGTCGTTGCCTTCCAGGCCATAGGTCAGCAGGCTCTTGCCTGACTGGTAAAGATAATTGTAGGTTAGCCCCCATACGGAGCTCAATTGGTTGAAATATACGGAATTGTTGAGCGAGGTAGCATTCGCGATAATGTTTTCATCGGCAATGCTGTGGCTGAACGGATTGAAGCCGCGAAGCCCGGCATCGGCCAGGCCCCGGTTGTTGATCTGTAAAGACAGCTGATCCGAAAACCGGCCGGCGAATTTTTGCCAGTCTTTTTTAGATTTTCCCGCCCATAAATTATCCGGGCTGACGGATAAGGCCTGGGTCAGCGTAGTATAATTGACAGATACATAAGTGTTGATCGGGCTGATAATCCGGATGTATTGTTTCTGATCGGGATAAACAGCCACTTCAAATTCATTGGCCTGTTGCACGCTGTCATGATTATAATCTACCCAGGTATAAATGCCCTGCCCGGTGGGGACTTTCACATAAATATACTCCTGTTTTTGTTGTTGGCCGGAGCCGATTTCAAAAAGGGTTGCCGGTATGATAAACCCTTTGCCGATATTGCCCTGGTATTGTAAGCGTGCCAGAATGTTTTGCCCGCCGTTTGGGGTATTGATGAGCGATGAGTCCTGTGTGGACAGAATGCGGTAAGCGGCGGTTAAAATAATTTGCTGGCCTTTCCAGCTGCCGATGGTCAGGTCCGCTTTTACGGTTTGTGCATGGCTTTCCGGAATAAACGATTCCTGGTCCGGCTTTTGATCTTCCCGGTACTGGTATTCCAGGCTGAATCTGGTCTTTTGATCGCCGCCGTTCCTCAGGTAAACGGAAAGCTGGTTGTAGGCAAAAGCGGCGGCGGAGAGCAGGCCGCCCGGAATATTGCGGATATTGTTGCGTTCCTGCTCCCAGGTGGCGCCAATGCTGATGCCGGCAAATCGGGGAAATTGTTTTTCAAAAAAGGCGGATGGGCGCAGATAATCGCTTTCCTGAAGCGGATTGCCGGCATGCATCAGGTTGTAAATAATGCCGGCTTTATATGTTTTGTGCGCTAAGTTGAGCGTAATATTATGCTGATTGGCTTTGAAAATATTCCCTTCCTTGTAGCGGCTCAGCTGATAGGAAAGACTGCCCCAGGATTGCCGGCTGATAGCGGTTTTAAAATTGATCAGGGTTTCATCGCCGTTGTTTTGCCGGTTATTGTTGCTGGAGTCGTAAGCGGATATGTTCCAGTCCCGGTCAAATTCCACATCCCGGTAGGGTGCAATGGGAGTGAACTGGCTTTGGGTCCATTCATAACTGATGCTGTTGGCCCATTGCCAGTGTTGACGGCCGGCGCTGTCTGTCTTTCCAAAATTTCTTTTTTCATTGTAAAAGGCGTTGCCGGCAAACCCCCAGTGCAGCTGGTTATCAGCCCGGCTGAACAGGTTGGGCGCGTAATTGCTGGCCGCCATTTCAAAACCGGCTTGCTTGAGGCTGTCGATCTGGTAGCTGCCGCCGACTGTGAACATCTGTTGTTTTTTGGGCGTGACCAATAACACATAAGGCGCATAGCTTCCCTGGGGTTGGCCGCTCAGCGGGGCTATCCACCGGTAAGAACGGCCGTTGGCGTTATCTCCGGAAATAAGATAGTTCCCTTTATGGTCACCGACATAGGAGAATCCTAAAGCATATAAAGTGCTGTCTTTCTGAGTGCTGTAAACAAATACGGAATCGTACAAAATGCCGTTGACCAGGCTGTCGGTCATCCGGTAAAGGACTTTTCCGGCCGCGAAAGTATCTTGTTGAATACTGGGATAAAAAGCTTCATCAATATTATCGCCAATCCCGCTGAGGAACCTTTTTTGTGCGCCCGAAAGATCTTGCAGGTAAGCCTGGTTCCTGGAGTCCTGGTTTGAATAAGCATGAAATTTAAACTGCCATTTTTTATTGATGGTCAATTCATCATAAGCATAAAGCAAAGTGTTAAGATAACTGCGGTTCTGGTATTCAAATTCTACCTGGATACGGGAGTCTTTTGTGATCATGCGGCCAGGCATAAAAGTAATTTCCGAGGTATTGTAATCAATGGTGTAATCCCGGTCTTCACCGCGCTGCATCAGGATACCGTCAATATACACTTTTTCGGAACCGGCCAGGACAATAAAAAACTGTTCCCCGTTGTTGCCCTGAAGCTTGTACGGCCCCTGGTTGCCTTCTTCTCCCTGGAAAACATTTCTGGCAAACTCGCCTTTGGCAATGGAAGCGCTCAGCCCGACCTTATTTTGTATTTTTTTATTGTCAGGAACAGAACCTTGGTAGAAAACCCCCTGAACCCGTTTATTGAAATTCATGAAATGGCTGTTGGGCGGTGCCAGCTCATAGTCACCGGCCGTGAGCTTGTGGCGGCCCTTTTCAAAAGTGATAT
Organism: Edaphocola sp.; assembly: GCA_035708205.1. GTDB lineage: Bacteria > Bacteroidota > Bacteroidia > Chitinophagales > Chitinophagaceae > DASSSY01. The sequence goes on along the minus strand of DASSSY010000003.1, from coordinate 100,903 downwards.
AAATCTTGTCAAACTCCTGGATTTGCTGGGTGTTGCCGTCCGGCTGAAAAGGAATATTATTATCGGATAACGCGGCCTCAATACGGATGCTGTCTAAGATATAGCCATTGAGCTGGAGATCAAAATTGGAATTTAAAGAAACATCCTGCTGATTGCCCAAAGTCAGGCTGCGCCCGTAAGTGCCGTTATAGTCGATGCTGTTGAAGTTGACAAAATTCTTGTCCGTCATTTCATTTTGTTCTGAAATCGTTTGCATCGGGAAAGCGATATTGGTATTGACGGCCGATAGCTGGTGATGCTGATGCCTGGCCGCAATGGCAATAGCTAAACGACGATAGCTTATCCGTACAGAATCCTGGCAGGGTTTATATTTCCATACGAGCAGAGCCTGTTCCGGCAAACAAATAAAATTGCTGTCGGGAATATTTTTTATATGAAACGATTTTGGAGCAATAGAAAAAGAATCAATGATGAGGGAGTCCAGAACAGGAATAGTTTTGACCTGCCAGTTACTTCTGATGGCCGATGAGTCAGGTTGCTGCGCCCGCCCTTTTTGGGTAAAAGAAAGTGCCAGCCAAATGAGCAACAAATATTTCCATTGACGAATCACCTTTCAAAAATAGGTATCTTATTCATGAATTATTTTTGAGCGTGCTGCAGTAAAAGCATGATGAGCTTTCCGGAGCTGGCTATACCGCCGGGACTACAGCCCGGTCGGCCTTCGGGAACGGTCAGGTGTAATTTTGAAAAGTATTGTTTCCACGCGGGAAAAATTTCATTGCTTCCCGGCATCTTGTAGGTCATGGGTTGCATACTGAAGAACGGTTCTTGATGATTGGCCGCTTTAAAGGCGTCATAAACCAATTCTGAGCAGTAGTATTTACCATTGTTATAAATAAACCCGTCGTCATATGGCTGGCCTTCCTGCTTTAAGGCGAAAGCGATAACCTGACGGGCCATTCCGCTATCCGACGATCTTAGCCGGCCTATATAGCAGGGGTTTTTGCTGCGCTGAAGCACTTTCTGAATAGGCGTTAAACAAACCCCTTTACCGATGGCCTCAATGACCATGAGCTGACCTTCCTTATTTAGGTAAATAATGCCGACATGAGAGAAATGCTCGCCGTCATATGCCGGTGTGACGGCTTCAATAGCATCGCAAAGGCTTCCGCAATCCAGGTTCTGGAAGATCAGGTCGCCTGATTTGAGCTGGTTGATCAATAATGTCCGGGGTTGACCGGCATTGACCTGCGGAGCAGAAAAAACAAACAGCAAAAGCAGCAATAGTCTGGTAAAGTTCATGAAAGCGGCGCTAATGGTTTATTAGACGATAATACGCTGGTAAAAATAAAGAAAAGAGTTGATTTTATGGTGATAGGACGTTCTGAAATTAACAGTGGTTTTTAAAGGAAAAATCTATTTTTGTGATCTTAACATAATAAACCATAGATATGACATTCCAAAAATTGTTGCTTGTCGGAGCGGCTTTGTCTTTGGGCACAGCATCATTTGCCCAGAAATCTAATGTCCGTAAAGCACAAAAAGAATTGAACAATGCCGGTACGGCTACGGGTACGAACAATGAGGGAACAGCCTTGTTGGCGCTTGAGAAAGCCAAAGCCGCTATTGATGAAGCGGTGAAAGATCCCAGTACAAAGGACGATCCCAAAACCTGGTTTGTCAAAGCTTCGGTTTATGTTTCCCTTCAGGGCAATAGTGCGGTAAGTGCCGGAAAGCCTTATATGGAGAGCTACGAGGCTTTGCGCAAAACCTTTGCTTTAGACGGCAGTTATAAAACAAAATCAGAAGCCATTCCCGTTATCATCCGGACAGCGTTTTATGCGTTTAACGATGGTATTAACGCTTTTAATAAATCCCAGTATGATTCCGCGTTGAACAGCATGAACCGGGCTATTGGCTTGCTGGGACGCCAGGCAGACAAGCGCTTTTCCGACCATAAGGATGTGGATACGATCCGGGCCCAGTCATTAATGATCTCAGGATACTCCGCTTATTATCTTAAAGATTATGACAGTGCCGTTAGCTATTTGAATGACTGCAAAAACAGTGGCTATCTCGGGGATAATCTTTCCAACGTTTATTTGATCCTGGCACAGGCATACGGCCAGAAGAAAGATAGCGACCACCAGGTGGCTACCATAGAAGAGGGCCTTAAGAAATTTCCTTCAGATGATAATTTAAAGAATGCGGAACTGAATTATTATGTCGCTGCGGGTAATACAGGCGTATTGATCAGGAAATTTGAGGAAAATGTTCAAAAAGATCCCGATAATGCCCAGAACTACTTTAATCTTGGCATTTTGTATGATCAGCTGGCTAATCCTAAGGACGGCAGTACCCCGGCTCAAAAGGATGAATACGCTCAAAAGGCTGAAACCGCTTTGAATAAAGCCATTACCATTGCGCCCGATGATCCGCAAATGAATTATCAGCTGGCTGCCCATTATTATAATGAGGCGGCAGCAGTTAACAACGTTATGAGCCAGATGAGCGGCAATGATCAGGCAAGATATGACAAGCTGTTGAAACAAAGAGACGGCTTATTTGCCAAAGCCTTACCACTGTTTGAAAAATGCAAAGAAATTTACCAGCCTAAGGCCGCTTCCTTATCGGCCGATGATCATAAATTCTATGTACAAAGCCTGGAAGCCCTGGCCAAGATTTATGCTATCCAGAATAAATTGGATAAAGCAAAGGCCGCCAGGGACCTGCTGAATAACTTGTAAGCTTGCTCTTAGTGTCGACCGGGAGGGCAGATAGATATATCTGCCTTTTCTTTTGCGATAAATTCCCAGTAATACACCCATCGGACCACCATATCATAGCTGCCTAAGCCTTTTTGTTGCCCGTTCCATTTCAGATAATTATCATAAATATCATTTGAGATGCCTCTCATAAAGCTTTTATAGCGCCGGTACAGGTTTTTGAGAGCGATATAGTCGTCTTTACTTTTAGGATTTAAGGATTGCCATATTTGCCGGGAAATAAGACTGTCCTTTTCCTGCAGATTGGTATAGGCATACAGGAAAATATTGAAATAGCCGGAATATTGAAAAGCGGGATCAGCGCTGCGTACATCCACTAAATAAGCCAGCAGATTGGCATCGTCTTCAGCACCAATGCCCGCCTGGTGGGCCATTTCATGCGTGACTACAAAGGGGTGCATAAACGCGGGCAGTTGATGATTAAATTGCCCTTCTCCGGTCAGAGGGTTATAATAGCCGTGTACGCCGGCATAATTGAGCATATAGCCTATGGTCGTGACTTTAACCTTCAGTTTTGGAAGGCAGTCGCCAAAATCCTGGTGATAAAGAATATCGGCTTTTTGGTTCAGCTCTTTTAGCTTTGGAAATTGCATGGGTATATTACTCAACTGATTGAGCCTGCCGACTAAAAACCGGTTGAGGCGAATTAATGATTCAGTGTCCCAGGTTGCTTCGACATTCCGGCCCCATTGTTCCGCCAGGTTCGGACGATAGTAGTTCCCGCCCCAGGAGATCAGGAAAATGAGATAAATGACCAGGCAGGCGTTTGCAATACTGATGGCCTCCTTGAAAAAATCGATCTTATTCCGAAGGAAAGTGATGCCGAAATAAACTAATCGAATTAGCCTGGAGAGCAAGATAAAAGCTAAAAACAGGTACAGGTAGTCGCCAAAGCTGATGCCGGTAAAATTCAGTAAATCACTTTTGAATCTTTGGATGGGAAGAAAAAATACCGTTATATAGTGCCTGACGGCTTCTGCGCCGGAATGCAGGTAAAGGTTAACGGCCACGCTAAAAATGAGCAGTAATGCCAAGCCGGTCAGGCGGCGACGGATTCCTTTCATGATTCAAAAAGCGGATATAGCAATTGAGAAATGTTTTGAGTGGTAGGCATATAAAATTTTGCATATGGTTATCTTTAAGGGCCTGTTACCGGCTGACGGTCAAGACAATTAATATCTTGTACCTTGCATCCGCCATTTTTCAAAGCTTGTTTTGGCCTCATCTAAAGCGATGTGATAGAAGGGGATTCTCCTGATTTCATTCTGAACGTTTAATTCTTCATAGATGAACGCATCGTCAAAGCCGGCGCCGGCCGTGTCTTTCCTGGTATTCGCGAAATAAACGGCTTTTACCCTGGCCCAGTATAAAGCGCCAAGGCACATGGGACAGGGTTCCGCGGAGCAGTAGGCTACGCAATTGTGAAGCTGGTAATCATTGAGTGCTTTACAGGCATCGGCAATAGCATTTATTTCGGCGTGCGCCGTTGGATTCTGATCGTGAAGAACCGTGTTCCGGCCCTTACCGATAACCTGTCCCTCCTTGACAATAACACACCCAAAAGGGCCGCAGCCGTTTTCTGGTGTAAACTGCCGGCTGAGGGCAATAGCTTCCTTCAGAAATTCGATATCAAGAGGTTGAGGGTTATAAGACATGGATGTGGGTTTGGAAATTATGACCGGTATACGTAAAGATAGAAATTTAATGGAGAACACGAGGATTTTTCATGTTTAACCATTGGTTGGTTGGTGTTTCCGTTTGAAATACTCATATATGGGTAAGCCGATCAGGACAATTACCAAGCCCATCCCGGCGTAGAAAGTTTGCTCAAACAGGAGAATAATGCAAATGGCAGAAGCGACTATAATGTAAAAAGCCGGTAAGACCGGGTAGCCGAAAGCTTTGTATGGCCGGGGCGCATTGGGCATTTTCTTCCTTAAAATGAAGATGCCCGCAATGGTCAGAATGTAAAACAAAAGCACCGTAAAGATGATAAAGTTGAGCAAATCGCCGTAATGGCCGCTGAGGCAGAGGGCGGAGGCCCAGATGGCCTGCAGCCATAGTGATTTTCCCGGGACACCGTTTCTATTTAACTGCCCGGCGGGCTGGAAGAATAACCGGTCTTTGGCCATTTGATAATATACCCGCGCGCCCGCCAAAATAAGGCCGTTATTGCAGCCAAAGGTTGATACCATAATCATGGCGGCAATGACCATAGCGCCTTTTAAGCCGATGATCTGTTCGGCCACCGCTACGGCAATCCTTTTGTCGGGTGCCGCCGCCACTCCACTGACGGGCAATACGGAAACGTACATGAAATTGCAGGAGACATAAATTATCGTGACGACAAGCGTTCCCAGGAACAGGCTCATGCCGATATTGCGTTTGGGATTTTTAATTTCCCCGGCAATGAACGTGACCCCATTCCAGGCGTCGCTGGAAAACAAAGCGCCTACCATAGCTACGCCCATGGCGGCAATAAGGCCAATTGTGCTTAGCGATTCGCTGCTGATGGCCTCCTGGTTGATGGTAAATGCTTTGGCCTTCCAGGCGTGCAGCATATTCTGGCTGAAAATATCCCAATGGCGGGATACCCAAAAGCCTAAAAGAATCAACAGCGCCAACGCCGCTATTTTAATAAAAGTAAAAATAAACTGGATCCATTTACCACTTTTGACGCCCCTGCTGTTTATCAGCGTCAGCAGTAAAATACTGGCAATAGCCAATATCTGGGCGGCGCTAACGGAAAATGACGCGCCGATGTGCAAAAGGATATTTTGTTCGCCAACGCCCGGGAAAATATAACCCGTGTACTTGGCAAAAGCTACCGCTACCGCCGCAATGGTGCCGGTTTCGATAACGGCGAAAAACGACCAGCCGTAAAGAAAGGCGATACGGTTGCCAAAAGCTTCCTGCAGATAAACGTATTGACCGCCGGCTTTCGGGAACATGCCACTCAGTTCCCCGTAACTGATTGCGGCGATGATAGTTACCACGCCGGAAAGAATCCACGCGGTTAAGAGCCAGCCAGTGCTGCCCAGGCCGGCGGCCATATCGGCACTGGTGATGAAAATACCGGATCCGATCATGGATCCGATGACCAGTAAAGTGCCGTCCAGAAGGCTTAAGGAACGCTGGAATTGTTCGGGCCGGGGTGCTTGTATTTCTGTTGCCATACGTCGATTAGCTTTTGCTTTGAAGCAACAAGGATACAAAAAATAATATGCCAACCAATCGCCCCGTGGAATTTATTTTTAGAATTTGATAAATATTTAAACCTTTGCAGTCGAAATTAAAAAAGAGCATTAATAAAACAATAGTATTTCGATGGGGCAAAAGAAACTCGTTCGCTTTGAAGCTATAAAAGCTTTCGGAAATGTATTGGAATACCCGGAAAATATGGCGGGTAACTGGGCCGGTTTTTTTGGCAACCACAACAGTTTGACCTTGGAATTGGCCTGTGGCAAAGGAGAATATGCCCTGGGTTTGGGCAGGATGTATCCCAGCCGGAATTTTATAGGCGTGGATGTCAAAGGGAACAGGATTTGGCGCGGGGCTAAAACAGCTTTAGATGAAGGCCTGGAAAACGTAGCGTTCTTAAGGACACAGATCGACCGCATTGCCGTGTATTTTCAACCTAATGAAGTGTCTGAGATATGGATAACCTTCCCCGACCCGCAATTGCGTTTTTCAAAAATTAATAAGCGGTTAACCCATCCTAAGTTTCTGCGGTTTTACCGGCAAATCCTAAAGCCGGAAGGCACGATTAACCTGAAGACCGACAGCCCGGATTTGTTCCGTTTTACAAAGGCAGTTATTGAATTTTATGGATTAACGCTTCTGGAATCTTCTGATAATGTATACGCGACTCAAAATATAAAACCCGATTTATTGATCAAGACCCATTATGAGCGATTGGACATTGCCGGCACTCGCAAGGTGTACTACCTGCGCTTTAAAGCTGATGAGGACTTGCCGTTGGACAGGGATGCTGATTTCAAGGGCCATATCAGGGAGGGGGAAAGGAATGCATCAGAGGCTGGTCCGATTGACGAATGATTTTGATTTGCCGTATTTGCATTTGCACGCCAACCTGCACTTCTTCCAAGTCTGGTCGCTGTCTTGGATTATGCATCCCGGATCAACGGTTCATTTATAGCTTCTTCCAATAGCCCGATAGGATGTTTTTAAGGATTGACCAACAGGAAAGCTTACCTTTGCAGGGTTTCAATTTTATTCTATCATCATTATTAACCGAACAGTTGCCCAACTGTATTTTGCCATATTATGATTACAGAAGAACAGGTTTTAAAAGCCCTCAGCAATGTCGATGATCCTGATTTTAAAAAGGACATCGTTACCCTGAACATGGTTAAAGATGTTGCCATCGACGGCCGGAAATTATCCTTTACGGTGGAGCTGACCACACCGGCATGCCCGATGAAAGATCATATCCGCAATGCCTGCCTGAATGCCATTAAATTATTTGTGGATAAAGAAGCGGAAGTGGAGATTAAAATGACCGCCCGGGTCAACACCCGCCGTCAGGATGCGGAGAAAGTGCTGAGTAAAGTAAAAAATATTATTGCCGTCGCCTCCGGAAAGGGTGGGGTAGGGAAATCTACCGTTGCTACTAACCTGGCTTTGTCTTTGGCGCAACAAGGCGCCAAGGTAGGCATTCTGGATGCCGATATTTACGGCCCCTCGGTACCGATGATGCTGGGCATTCGCGGTGAGCGGCCGATGATGCGTCAGGTGGACGGCCGCGGGATGATTGAACCGATTGAGCGCTTTGGCGTGAAAGCGATTTCTATCGGTTTGCTGATTGATGAAAGGCAGGCTGTTATCTGGCGTGGTCCAATGGTGACCTCGGCCTTCCGGCAGTTTATTAATGATGTGCATTGGGGGGAGCTGGATTATTTAATTCTCGATTTACCCCCAGGCACCGGTGATATCCATTTAACCATGGTGCAAACCATTCCGGTTACCGGTGCGGTGATTGTCACTACACCTCAGGCAGTGGCCATGGCCGATGCAAGGAAGGCCATGGTCATGTTTAAGCAGGGCCAGATCAATGTGCCGATTCTGGGGGTTATTGAAAATATGGCATATTTTACGCCTGCTGAGCTTCCGGACAATAAGTATTATATTTTCGGAAAAAATGGCGGGAAAATGCTGGCCGATCAATTTGAAGTGCCGTTCTTAGGCGAAGTGCCCATTGTTCAAAGTATTCGTGAAGGCGGAGACAGGGGATTGCCGGCGGTGATGGATGATGAGCCGGTGTCGAAAAAGGCCTTCAGCGTCATAGCCGGTGAAGTGGCCCGTAATGTGGCCATGCGCAATGCCAATATCGACCCAACGAAATTGGTGGAGATTAATGCCTGAAGGGGCTTATATGCTTGAATTGCCGCCCCGGCGGGTGGCAATTCTCCTGTTCCGGAACTTTGGTGTTCTCTGCCCTTAGTCCTTATCGCGAGTGTCTAATTTGTCCAGAATACCTTTGATTTCCTGTTCGGTGGCATGAAGCTTTTGCTTACAGATGTTCATTAAGAAAGACGCTCTTTTGACCTTTTCGCTCAGGTCATCTAAAGACACCCCGCCGCTTTCGATTTCGTCGATGATTTCCTGAACTTCTCTGAATGCCTGCTGGTAAGTGATATTATTTTCGGGCATTATAAAATTATTATTTTATTTGGTAGTAATACTTTTAAGCTTTCCCTGGTAGAGCTCGGTCTCTAGAACCTGTCCTTCTTTAGGTAAAGTATCTTCGGGTAAAATACATTTCCCGTTAATCCTCGTAATGCTGTACCCTCTTTTAAGCACATTTTCCGGATTGATCAGCGCGAGGTTCTTTTCAAGCTGGCTTAACCTTTTGTCTTCTTCTTTTATCAGCGTCTTCGTAAGGACCGCTAAATTACGCATAAGCGTTTGAGCAGCGGCTTTGTTATTTTCTAAAAACCTGTTGCAATAGTTATTAATCAGCTTATTGTTGAATTTTAGCTTCAGTTCATGCTGGCCTGTCAGGTGTCTTGTTGCATAGGTTAATGCTTCACCCCTTTGCTGAAGCAGGTATTGTTCTATGTCAACTTTCCTCCGGACAATGCTGTTTAATTTGAGCAGGGCTTGTTGCAATGACCGGTCCGCCTTTTCGAATTGATCCAGTAAGAACTGGGCGCATTCGGTGGGCGTGATGGCATTTTTAAAGGCTACCATCTCCGCGATGGTTTCATTGGTCGCATGTCCGATGCCGGTCAATACCGGCATGGGGAATTTGGCGATGGTCCTGGCTAATTTATAATCATTGAATGCGGCTAATCCCACTTCGCCGCCGCCACCCCTGATGATAGCCGCAACATCAAACAGGCCGGCATGGGCTTCGATCTTTTGAAGCTGTAAGATAATGTCATTGATGGCCCCATCACCTTGTAGGCGGGCAGGGAAAAGCTGCAGGCTGACATGATAACCTGAAGGATTATGATGAATAATCTTGATAAAATCAGCGTAACCTTTACTGGTTTCTACGGAAATGACCGCTACTCTTTGCGGCAACATCGGCATCGCCAGTTTTTTATTGAGATAAAACAGTCCTTCCCGCTTTAGCCGGCTGATGTTTTCCAGTTTTTCCCGTTCCAGCAGGCCAAGGGAAAAGGAAGGATCGATATCTAAGATCTGAAGGCTAAGGCCATGTAAGGAAGTGAAGGTTATTCTGGCCAGGAAAAGGATGTTAATACCGTCTTTCAGCGGCTCTTTCAGGATATCTAAAAACTTCTTGTTGATCTCCTGGAAAGTGCTGTTCCATATAATTGCCCGGGTTTGCGCGATAACCTTGCCTTCTTGCTTTTCGACAAGATCGGGATAACAATGCCCGGAATAGGTATAATAGTTGAGCTTATTCATCTCCGCTTTCATCCAGTAGGCGCGCTGATAACGTGCCGCCAGTGTTTTCCCGACACTTGCTAAAACCTCGTTAAGGCTGAACACTTTTTGATTATGGTAAATTTCGGACAACGCGTTGCGACTTGTTAGCTGCAAGTTACGGTATCGCAGCCAAATTGTTCAGTTATATGAGGCTTTGTGGATATCTTCAACTTTGGTTTTGGCTGAATGGCTATCGCCGGAATATCTTTTGCCAGTATTTAAAGCCTGGTTATCTTTGCGATACTTCCAAAACTGATGAATATCATGCGTCGATCTTTTTATATCTCCATAATTATGGCATTGCTGTTTATCAGCGGGCTTGTGGTCTTTCTGCATATGCAGAATGCCCGCTTTGCGCTCGTGCCCCTGCTTACCGGTAATTTTGTTCTGGCGGGTATTTCGCTGGTATCTTTCGTGATGATCTGCAAAGGGCTGGACAGCAAGAACGGCCATGCGTTTTTACGTGCCAAATATTCGGCTATGCTGCTCAAATTTTTTCTTTGCATCGGCTTGTTGGTAGGTTATATCTTCTGGGAGGGGAAAGCAAATATATACAAGCCGGGCATTTTCCTTTTATTGGGCATGTATATCGTGTATTCTGCCCTGGAAGCGATCCCTTTATCGAGAATGGCCAAAATGAATTAATGTATGCCTGGTGTAGAGAATGCCGCACAAAAATTTGCGGGCCTCAGGCCGTATTTGCCTAAAGGCAGCTTTCAGAAAATATTGGCTTATTTTGAGAACTACCCGATCTTCTTGAAGATTACCCGGGAGAGGAGAACGATATTAGGTGATTACCGGCATCCGACGCGGGGACATCCCGTTCATCGGATCAGCGTTAATGGCACGCTTAACCCCTATAGTTTTCTGGTAACGTTGCTGCATGAAATGGCCCACATGCTCACCTATATCCAATACGGGAAAAAGGCCCTGCCGCATGGCCAGGAATGGCAGAAGCAATACCGGGAAGCGTTTAAGCCGTTTTTGAACAAAGGTATTTTCCCCGGAGAGCTGGAAACCGTGATCAAGGCTTCACTGGGCCGTGTGAAGGCAGCTACCTGCAGCGATCCTGATCTGTACCGCGCCCTGAAAGGCTATGACAGCAGGCCAAGGCATATCCGTTATGTTGAAAATATTGCCGTTGACGATATTTTTCAAATTGAGGATGGCCGGCGGTTTAAGATGATCGGAAAGCTGCGGACCCGTTATAAATGCCAGGAGTTGAGCACTAAGCGCTTTTATTATTTCAATGCCATGGTAGAAGTGGTGGAATTAAAGAAACAGGTTTAGAAAAGGGATGCGGGTTGGCGGGTTATTTGCATTGTAGCGGGAAAACCATAAAGCTAAAGTCCAATTAAAAATACCCTCAACAATTTTAAATCGTTGAGGGTATTTCATAATGCTTCCTCTGGAGCTCAGCATTGACGGTAGCCTCCGGTTTAGTGACGGAAGTGGCGTTGCCCGGTAATGACCAGCGCTATGCCATTGGCCTGGCAATAAGCAATGGTGTCTTTGTCCCGGATGGAGCCGCCCGGTTGGATCACGGCATTAATACCTTCCTGATGGGCCATTTTTACACAATCATCGAATGGGAAAAAAGCATCGGAAGCCATCACGGCATTACGAAGGTTGAAATTAAACGCTTTGGCTTTTTCAATAGCATGGCGCAAAGCATCCACGCGGCTGGTTTGCCCGCAGCCTTTACCTAAAAGCTGCTTATTCTTCACTAAGGCGATAGCGTTGGATTTGAGGTGCTTGCAGACGAGATTGCCAAAGATCATATCTTCCTTCTGTTGTGCTGTCGCTTCCTGTGCCCCGGCGTTTTCCCATTTTTCAAAATTACCTTCGTCAATATCTTGGGTTAAAATGCCGTTTAAAACGTTTTTAAATACCGTTTTAGTCCCGTCATTTTGTTTAAGCTGGAGAATGATCCTGTTTTTCTTGCTTCTCAACAATGCCAGGGCGTCGTCGACAAATGAAGGCGCGATCAAGACCTCGAAAAACAGCTTGTCGATCTTTTCAGCGGTAGCCAGGTTGATTTCCTTATTGCTAATGAGCACACCGCCAAACGCGCTTTCCGGGTCGCCGGCTAACGCCGCTTCCCAGGCGTCTTCAGGAGTGGGCCTTTGTGCGATACCACAAACATTGGTATGTTTGAAGATAGCAAAAACGGCTTCTCCGTCCGTATTGAAATCACGTATTAAAGTTAAGGCGGCGTCTACATCCACCAGGTTGTTATAGGATAAATCCTTACCGTTGAGTTTGTTGAAAGTTTCGGTTAGATCGCCGTAAAAAACACCTTTCTGATGGGGGTTTTCGCCATAGCGCAGCACATTTGACCGGTTAAGGTTAGGAATGATCTGCCCGTTAAAATAATTATTGATGGCAATGTCATAGTTCATGGCTACCCAAAATGCCTTGGCGGCAAATTCCTTTCGTTGTTCTATGGAAAGCGCGCCGTCCTGATCTTTCAGCAACCCGTTCAGCTTTTCATAGTCTTCTTTTGCCGAAATGACCGTGACGTTTTTGTAGTTTTTTGCCGCGGCACGGATCATTGAGGGGCCGCCGATGTCGATTTTTTCAATAATGCTTTTTTCTTCCGAAGTGCTTTTCAGGGTTTCCTCAAAAGGATATAAATCTACAATGACCAGATCAATTTCAGGGATGCCGTATTCCGACATTTCGGCCACATCGGTGGCAAGATCGCGGCGGCCCAGGATACCGCCGAATATCTTTGGATGCAGCGTTTTTACCCTGCCCCCAAGGATGGAAGGATAGCTGGTGGCCGCTTCCACGGGTGTACAGGGAATCCCCCGGGCTTCAATGAACTCTTGGGTACCGCCGGTGGAATAGATCCGGACGTTTTTCTGCCGAAGGGTTTCCAAAAGAGATTCCAGCCCGTCTTTGCAGAAGACGGAAATGAGGGCTGATCTGATTTCTTGCATGATTGCTGGTTTGAGAAATTGTATTTGAATGATATAGAACGATGAGCTTTATACTTCAACAGTAATCACCGATTCGGTGGCGCCGAGTTCTTTTAAGTTTTCTTGCATGGCCCGCACCATCGGATCCGGGCCGCAAATGTAAAAATTTTGGCTGACATCGCCGATTTTCTCTTTCAGATAATCTTTTGTGATCATGCCGTAATCGTATTGCTCTGTTTTTTCATTGGAAAGAACATTAATGAAATTCTTGCCCAGCATAGCTTTAAAATCCTCATTCAAAATGATATCCTGACGGGTTTTATTGGCAAATAATAACCGGTTATTGCCGATCTTTCCGTCTTTCTGCAGCTGGCGGAAAATGGCGATAAACGGTGTAATGCCCGCGCCGCCGGCAATGAATGTGCCTTCTCCTTTATATTGAATGGCGCCCCAAACGTCATGAATGATCAGTTCGTCGCCGGCGTGTAAGCTGCCGATCTTTTTGGTCACTCCGGCATGATCGCTATAAATTTTAATGCTGAATTCAAGATAAGGGTCTTCGTTAAGACAGGTGAAGGTAAACGGCCGGCGATCTTCCTTCCAATGGCCCTCATTGACGGCCACTTCCGTGGCCTGACCGGGTGTAAACTGGTAACCTGCAGGCTTTTCGACACGGATTCTCCGTACGTCATGGGTCAGGGGACTGATATCGAGGATCCTGACAATATGCTCTTCCATAGAATTAGAAATTTTCTGTAAAGCTAATGAGATTTTTATTATGACGGTCTTACTGTGTTGTCGTCATCGTCATTATATTAGAGTGTCCCGGTTTGCCAATCGTCCGGTTTATAATTGTCATAAAACTGTCAATTGTTAAGGACATAACGGAAAAATATCCTTTTAGAAATACTAAAGACCAGGCCGGGGCGTTTTATCAATAAATTTAAGTCAATCTATGAAACAACTCTTACCCCAGCCTCATCCTCACAGATTAAAAAAAACCTTTACGCCGCCGTTCACCGGACATACCATAACAATTGAAGCCCTGAAAAACGGCCGGCCCGATCAAATACTGCAATGCTTGAAAAAGCACATGCTCGGGCCGGATAAGCGGGTGCTGCAGGAGCTTAAGGAACAGCTTGACCGGGCGGAGCGAAATAGTCTTTAGTGCCTTAATGGCCAGAGTGTGGGACGGCTATAAACGGACAATTGATTTGAAAGAATATTTTGGACTACAATTAAGAATGGCCGGCCGGCGATTAAAGGATAATGGCTTTAACCCGGCGCTGGCTTATGCGCTTTTAACGGCATTATTTCTCCTGTTTTCCTGTTATCTGTTTGATAAGACGATTGGCGCGCCATATATTTATTTGCTGGTTTCTTTATTGCTTACGGGAAAGCTTTCGGAAGAGCGGAGAAACGAATGGCTCAAATATTGTTTTAAAAAGCCGGATTACCGGCGGATCAGGATAACTGAGAATACCCTGGTGGCATTTCCCTTCCTATTGTTTCTCTGCATCAGGGGATTTTTTTTGCCGGCCTTGCTTTTAGGTTTTTTTTCCGTTTTGCTGGCTTTGCTGAGCCTGAAAACGACCCTGCATTTTACTCTGCCTACCCCCTTTGATAAACGGCCCTTTGAGTTCAGCATTGGTTTTAGGAATACTTTTTTCTTATTTCCGGTAATCTTCCTGTTGACGGCCATTTCAATAATCGCGGGGAATTTTAATCTGGGTGTCTTTTCTCTTCTTATGGTGTTCCTTGTTGTCATGACTTATTTTACCAAGCCGGACCCTGATTATTATGTTTGGGTCTACAACCTGTCACCGGGGCGTTTTCTATGGGTGAAAGTAAGGATGGCTTTGGTGCTTTCTTCTTTCGTGGGCTTGCCGGTTGTGGTGGCCCTTGGTATTCGCTTCTCTTCTGAAGTGCGGCTCCTGCTGTTGCTTTTATTGTTAGGTTATGCTTATCTGACGGGCATGGTGCTGGGGAAGTACGCGTCATATCCGGACCGGTTGAGCCTGCCTAAAAGTATTTTGTTCGGCCTTTGTCTCGCTTTTCCGGTGGGGCTGTTGGTCCTTATTCCCGTTTTTTACAAACAATCGGTAGCCCGGCTTAAGATAATATTACGGCGATGATTAAAATTGAAAACTTAACCAAACGCTTTGGAAAAAAGACGGTTTTAAACCGGCTTAATGTGGTCTTTGAAGCCGGGAAAGTATACGGTATTGTGGGTGAGAACGGCGCGGGCAAAACAACTCTTTTTCGTTGTATTGCCGGACTGGAATCCTTTGAGGGGAAAATTATTGCGGATAAATTACCTATAAAAAATCATCTCGGATTGTTGCTCACAGAGCCATTCTTCTTTTCAAAGATTACGGGAAAGGAATATATCCGGTTGCTTTGCCAGGCAAGAGGGATAAAAACTGGTGCTATTGACGACCGGAATATTTTTGATCTGCCGCTGGATCAGTACGCTTCCACCTATTCTACCGGGATGAAAAAGAAACTGGCGATTACGGCTGTTTTGATGCAGAAGAATGAATTTTTTATTCTGGATGAGCCCTTTAATGGCGTGGATATCCATAGCAATATGATCATTACCGAGATCATCCGTAAGCTCGGGGAAACGTGGAAGACCACCATTATTTCATCGCATATATTTTCGACGCTGAAAGATACCTGTAATGAGATTTATGTATTAGAAAACGGTGCTTTCGTCCGCCGGTTGCAGCAGGAAGAATTTGGCGCTTTTGAGCTGGAAATGAAGGAAATGCTGATCGGTAATAAGATCGGGGCACTGGATTTATAGCATTTGGATGTCTGGAAATGCTTTTTAATATTTTTTTAAGTTTTGGCGCGCCATGAATCACAAGGAAAATTTATGCTTGGCAGCTTGGTTTATTAAGCGCATCTACAATTTCGGCGGTCGGGCGCTTTGCGCGTATATCCTGGCTGTTCTTTAAATGGTCGATATGCCGGCGGCTATGCAGATCCGGTCCTGCATCAAACCTCAATTTATCCCTTTAATCTCCTGATGTTTGGCTTATGGAAGTTATGTAGGCGTACTTTTCTTCGTTAAGATCCGGCTGGCTGCCTTATGGCAAATAATGCTTTAGAGAGTCCAGTGGCGTATCTCCCTTAAAGGTTTTAACCAATTTGGCATCATTATCGTAGATATTGATCTGGGGCAGCGTACCGAAGGTGTACAATTTGTCTACGGCATAGGCGCTATCCACACCAACGGCGAATTCGGGATGTTTAAAAACCTGGGTTTCCGTATAGAAATCGCTTAGGTAGCTCATCATACTGGCCGGGGCCATAAACGCCACTTTAGTATCCTTAAACAATTGGGCGTTGGCACAGATCAGTTTGGTCATATTGATACAATGCCTGCAGGTGGGGTTGAACATGACCAGGAAAAAATGATGCTTCGACTTGAAATCCTTGTTGGTTAAGGTTTTGTATTTGCCGGTAACGATTTTTAGTTCCGGTAAGGTTCCGCCCGGCTCCTGGTATTTTTCGAAACCGGTTTTAGTTTGTTGTTGCTGCTGGGCCCGGATAGGTTGAACGAACAAGGCTACCAGGGCTATTGCCGGAAGGATTTTTTTAAACATGAATAATGCTTTTTAGGGTTGCTCAAAGGTATCAACTTTTTGGGTTTTATGTTTTCAAATTCTGTTAATTAGCCGGATGGGATTTTTTTGCCTTTGGCTTTCGTTGTATTTTTATGGTTTTACACTTGCAGTTATGGAAACAGGAACAACCCCTTCAAAGCCGTTGGCGGAAAGGATGCGGCCGGAATCGTTGGCAACATTTATTGGCCAGGAAAATTTAACCGGTGAAGGGAAAATCATCTGGCAGATGATCCGGAGTGGCCAGCCGGCGTCTATGATCTTCTGGGGGCCACCAGGTGTCGGTAAGACTACACTGGCCAATATTATTGCCCGGGAAACGCAAATGCCGTTTTTCCAGCTGAGCGCCATTGACAGTGGCGTTAAAGAGGTACGGCAGGCTATAGAAATGGCGCGGCGGGCAGGAAAAGCGATTTTATTTATTGATGAAATTCACCGTTTTAATAAAGCGCAGCAGGACAGCCTGCTGGGTGCGGTAGAAAAAGGGATCATTGTCCTGATCGGCGCTACTACCGAAAATCCTTCCTTTGAAGTGATCAGCGCCTTGTTAAGCCGTTGCCAGGTTTATGTCTTGGAGCCTTTTTCGGAAGAAGAGCTAAAACGCATGGTACAACAGGCTTTAGATAATGACCATTGGCTGAAAAGCCGGAAATTACGAATTGAAGAGTGGGGGGCTTTCATCCGGTTAAGCGGTGGCGACGGACGGCGCATTTTGAATTTGCTGGAGATTGTTGCCCAAAATGTTCCGGAAGGAGCAACCATAACGAATGATGTCGTACAGGCCATTATCCAGCAAAACCTGTTGCGTTTTGATAAATCGGGAGAGCAGCATTATGATTTGATCTCCGCTTTTATCAAGTCTATCCGAGGCAGCGACCCCAACGCGGCTGTTTATTACCTGGCCCGGATGATCGAAGGGGGAGAAGATCCTAAATTCATTGCCCGGCGCATGGTCATCCTGTCCAGCGAGGATATCGGTAATGCGAATCCCAACGCCCTGTTGATAGCCACGCAATGCTTCCAGGCCGTTAGCATCATCGGTTACCCCGAATGCCGGATCATCTTGTCGCAGACGGCAGTATACCTGGCTTGTTCCGTTAAAAGTAATGCGACTTACCTGGCCATTGGCAAAGCGCAGGAACTGGTCCGGAAATCCGGCAATTTGCCTGTCCCTTTACATTTGCGCAATGCGCCTACAAAGCTGATGAAAAACCTGGATTATGGTAAAGGTTATGCTTATGCCCATGATTTTGACGGCAATTTTGCCGTACAGGAATTTTTGCCGGAAGAAGTTATAGGCACGGTGCTTTATGAGCCCGGCGCGAATCCTGCGGAGGAGAAAACGAGGGCGCATCTCCGACAATGCTGGAAGGAAAAATACGGCTATTGATAGGGTGGGCATTGCCCGGAGAATGACGTAAAAAAGCAGAGGCGCCCTTTCAAAAAGGCGCCTCTGCTCATAGGTGTCAAAAAATATGCTTAGGCAATAGCTGCAATCTTCCTGGTTAATTTGGATTTCAGGTTAGCCGCTTTGTTCTTATGGATGATATTGCGTTTTGCTAATTTATCAATCATGGAAACAACTTTGGGAAGCTCTTGCTGGGCGGCTTCTTTTTCAGTAATTTTCAAAAGACCACGGATCGCGTTACGAGTGGTCTTGCCGTAGTAGTGATTATGTTCGCGACGTGCCAGGGTTTGGCGGGCGTGTTTACGGGTTGCTTTATGATTTGCCATGTTTACTTAAATAGACTTTTATTTTTAAGAGTGCAAAGGTAGTATTTTTTTATAATACCCCAAATATTTTAATTGTTCATTTTATCGGAGGCGCTTTGAATGTATCCTTTTTGGGTGATATAGGTATCCAGCTTGTCTTTAGGGATCCGTAAATTGTAGGTTTCGCCGGTTTTGTAATGGGTTGAGTATTCGTAATAATCGTAGTTCCAGCGCCCGATCAAATGGGGATCGGCTTGTAGAACAGAGGCCAGTACCTGGAGGTTCACGGGTTTGTCGATACGCACCAGTGCCATTTTCCTCACTTCTTCAATACCGAATTTTTTTAAAAGAGGACGTTCAAAAGACCCGCCGCTTTTTGCGGGATTGCTTTCGGATGTGCCGTTGTCATTTAAAGATGCCCAGTCGAAATTATCAGGCAGGCCTGGCTCCATGTATTGGCTTAACCGTTCCATTATGGTGGCGGTGGCCACAAATGCCAGGACATGATTTTGTGTTTCTTTGGGTAAATACCGCTTTACGGCCCAGAAGTTTTTTTCGCCGCCTGCCCGGTCAATGGCATCCTGGAGTCGTCCGCCGCCACAATTATAGGCGGCCACAACCAGCAGCCAGTCATCAAATTTGTCGTAGAGATAGCTTAGGTATTTCGCTGCGGCCTCAGTGGATTTATACAGGTTCCTGCGATCGTCCCGGTGCCGGTTGACGGTTAAGCCGAAAAGACGGGCAGTGCCGGACATAAATTGCCAGTAGCCTACGGCGCCTACGGGAGAGCGCGCGTTACCGTTTAAAGCGGATTCGATAACGGCCAGGTATTCCAGTTCCTTAGGAATGTGATATTTGGCCAGGATATCTTCAATGGTACTGAAGGTTTCCCCCTTATTGCTGACGGCTACCAGGCGTTTGCCGAAATTGTTGATATAGCTGGCGCAGTAATTGACCATATAGGCATTCATATTGCCGTAGTAAGCTAATTGACCGACTAACGGAACCGGCTTATAGCTTTTGACGCCCGAATCATTAATATCCAGAGGCTCATGAACAATCGGCTTAACGGATGCCAATGATGGAGAAGGACCTGAACGTTTCCTGCCGATGAGCAGGGTGTCAGGGGTAACTACCTTTGCGCCCGGTTTGATGAGCACTTGTTCCGGTTTGATGTTTTCGTCAAGCAAAGCGATCTGCCGACCATCGGTGGTGATTTTATTAGCGTTCTGTTGTGCCAGTGCCGGTAGCGGAAAAGACAACAGCGTTGCATAGAAAAGGGTTTTCCATTGCATGAGTGAATCGTTGTTTTAGCGGTTTTACACATGCAACCGGATATTTAAACAAAAATAAGCCGGCCGTAAATGATTACATAATAATTTTTAACCGTTAGCGGGAAAAGCCCGTTTTTAAGCTTTGGCTTGGCCGCTTCCGGGTAAGCTCATTACGCCTCTTTTTATCAAAGACGCTTAACGGGCTTCTTTCATACCTTCTTTCATGGATGCACCGGCCTGATTGATCTCTCCGGCATTTGTCGCATTAGAATGACTGTCTTTCATCCCGGTTTCGATCTCTTTTTTGATGCCGTCTTTCGCATCATTGAAATCACGGATGCCTTTGCCAATGCCTTTGGCCAGTTCGGGAATCTTCTTTCCGCCGAACAAGATAATAACAACTAATACAATCCAGATCCATTCCATACCACTCGGTAATGATAAAAGTAAAAAGGGTTTTGCGATGAACATGTTCAATGTTTTTACAATAACTGAAAGAAGCAAAGATAACCAAACTTCCTTAGCTTGTACCCCGGATTGGGTAAATTAACGAAGTTTATTGTTAACAGCCAAGCCGGAAAAATATTTTTGCGATGCCCAGGCTTGTATTGTATCGGCCGGTTAAGCGCTTCGGTTTGAGCCTTAATCCTTCGACGGGATTTCAATAATGGTATCCTGAACGGCAGATGCCGGCCTTGCCTGGCTGCTTTCAACCGGCTTTGGCGCAATTTCACCGCCTTTCATACCGTTTTCAATCTCCTGCTGGATGCCGTCTTTGGCCTGTTTGAAATCGTGTATGCCTTTGCCCAGCCCTTTCGCCAGTTCCGGTATTTTTTTACCACCAAAAAGGATAACGACAACAAGCAAAATCCAAACCCATTCCAATTCTCCGGGCATGGACAATAGTAATTCCGGTCTTACGAGTAGCATAATATAATGTCTTAAAAGGTAATTTAATGGGCAAAGATAAACGGCCGTTTTCTTTTGGGGACGGCAAAGACAGGCTTTAACGAAGAAAAGTCAGTTGGGTTTTATTCTTTATTTGAAGATGATCGTTTATTTATTTTCAAGGTTTGATGGGAAAGAATTTAATCGCTCTTGGGAATAATTTAAGAGAAATTACCCTGTTAAGGTATATAATTTGAGAGGTTTATAAAGAAATGGCAGGACATCGTTCTTATTTATGCTGCTTTTTTCCTGTTGAATATACTTGTGCGCTAAGAGATTGGTGCTTTCCTGATGTTAAATCTATAAATCAAAAACGATAAAAGATGACATTCCGTACAATTCCCTTCTTGCTCCTGTTTTTAATTCTTAGCTGCGGCTGCAAGAAGAATAAACCTAACGGGAATTCCGGCGGGGATGACGATCTTCCCAACCTGCCGCCAGTAGAGACCCGTGCGCCGAATACGGATTATTCCCCCGCGTTTGCCGGACAGACCCGTACTCATGGGATGAAAACTGAAACGGCGTTGAAAATAAATGTCCTGACCAATACGTTGCAAAAGCCCTGGGGGATTACATCCCTGCCGGACAGCAACTGGCTGATCACGCAAAAAGAAGGCACAATGGTGGTTTTAAAGCCCGACGGCACGTTGAAAGCGACCATATCCGGCCTGCCTGCTGTCAATGCCGGCGGGCAGGGGGGCTTGCTGGATGTGGCCCTGGACCCGCAATTCCGGCAAAACCGGATGGTCTATTGGACATTTTCGGATAACGTCAGCGGCGGAACGGTCACCGCGGTGGCTAAAGGAAGGCTGTCCGAAAGCGAAACCGCTATTACAGGCACGGAAGTGATCTATCGCGCTTTTCCTGCCCACCGGGGCGTTAATCATTATGGTGGCCGTCTGGCTTTTGACAGGCAAGGGTATCTGTTTGTCAGTACGGGTGAACGTTATGATCTGTCTACACGGCCACTGGCGCAGGACAAATCCACCGCCCTGGGAAAAATATTACGCATAACTACGAACGGGCAACCAGCTCCGGGTAA
This sequence comes from Edaphocola sp., assembly GCA_035708205.1. GTDB lineage: Bacteria > Bacteroidota > Bacteroidia > Chitinophagales > Chitinophagaceae > DASSSY01. The sequence continues at coordinate 79,666 of DASSSY010000003.1, read as the reverse complement.
CCCTTTTTTGAATGACACCAGCGCTATCCCGGAACTATATAGCTATGGTCATAGAAATGTCCAGGGACTGGCTTTCGACCCCGGGCGCAATATTTTATGGGAAGCTGAAATGGGCCCTATGGGCGGTGATGAAGTGAACCATATTGTCGGGGGCAGGAATTACGGCTGGCCGGTCATTACTTACGGGCTTGAATACAGCGGGGAAAAAGTCGGGGAGGGCATTACGCAAAAAGAGGGTATGGCGCAGCCGGTATATTACTGGGATCCCTCCATATCGCCCAGCGGCATGATCTTTTATAATAGTGATTATTTGTCCGAATGGAAAGGCAACTTATTGATCGGTTGCCTGAGCGGACAGCATATTGTCCGGCTCCGCGTGCGAGATGGCTTTGTCATTGGCGAAGAGCGTTTGCTGGAAAGCGAAGGACAGCGTTTCCGGGACCTGGCCGTTGGCCCGGACGGTAAGGTTTATGCTATAACCGACCAGGGGAGACTGTATCAAATTCAGAAAGCAGAGAAATAAAAACCGGGATGAAGCAATAAACCCCAAAAGATTTAATGGCAACCACTTATCTTACCCGGATTTCCCGGAGATAAGGACATTAGTTTACCTTTGCGGCATGATCAACTGGAAAGATACGATTTGCGCCATAGCAACTCCTGAAGGTGTAGGGGCTATTGGGGTCATTCGCCTGAGCGGTAAAGATACCTTTGACATTATTCAGAAAATTTTTACCGGGAAACGCATCAGCGAACAAAAAACGCATACGCTTCATTTCGGCAACCTGGCGGATATAGACGGACAGATCATCGATGAGGTTTTGTTGAGTATCTTTAAAAATCCGCATAGCTTCACCGGAGAGGACAGCGCGGAGATCAGCGGGCATGGCTCACCTTATGTGCTGAAGCAGATACTGCAGGCCTGCCTGGACGCCGGCGCGCGCATGGCCGAGCCCGGTGAATTCACCCGGCGGGCCTTCCTGAACGGAAAATTTGACTTGGCACAGGCGGAAGCGGTGGCCGACCTGATCGCTTCGGAAAACCAGGCTGCGCACGAGCTGGCGCTCAACCAGCTCCGGGGCGGCATCAGCAATGAGCTGGCCGGTTTGCGGGAGCGATTGATCAACTTTACGGCCTTGATAGAGCTGGAGCTGGATTTTTCAGATGAAGATGTGGCTTTTGCCGACCGGGAAGCGTTGGGAAAATTGGTCCAGGAGCTGAAAACAAAATTGCAGAGCCTGATCCGGAGCTTTGAATACGGCAATGCCATCAAGAACGGGGTGCCCGTGGCGATTATTGGTAAGCCGAATGCCGGGAAATCCACTTTATTAAATGCCTTATTAAAAGAAGAACGCGCCATCGTTTCCGACATTGCCGGTACCACCCGCGACGTGATCGAGGAAACCATGACGCTGGACGGCATTACTTTCCGGTTTATAGACACGGCCGGTATCCGTGATACGGATGACGAAATAGAAGCCATTGGCGTGGCCCGTGCGAAAGAAAAGATCCGCCAGGCTAAAGTAGTGTTGCATCTATATGAAGATACGCCGGAACTTTTAGAACAGGTCTCGGCGGATTTAAAAGGTAAAGTGGTGTTTAACCTGCATACCAAAGTAGATAAAAAGGAAACTATTGCCATACCAAGTTTAAACGATTTAGTGGAAAAATATCCCGGTTTTTACCATTTGGATATCTCCGTCAAATCCGGTTATCAGCTGGATGTACTTACCCATCAGCTAACCCAATATTTTAAAGATCAAAAGGCAGGTCATTCTACGGTGGTCACCAATCTCCGTCATAAAGAAGCCTTAGCGCAATCATTAGCCGCCATTCAGGAAGTGGAAAATGGCTTAAATGCCGGTCTGAGTGGCGATTTGCTCTCGCTTTACCTTAAAGACGCGCTGTATCATCTCGGTAGCATTACCGGGAAAATAGAAGTGGACAGGGATGTGCTGGGGGCAATTTTCGGGAAATTTTGTATCGGAAAATAGTTAATGCAATTAACAACAGCTAAAAGAAAGCAAAAGCTACGTCCATCAAGCATTTCAGAGCAATCAAACAGTTTTTGATTGCTTTTTTATTGCTTTTACTGCTCAATTCTTGTCTTTTATTTGTCTTTTTTGCTCTTGGAGTGACAAAAAAAAGACAACTTTTTATATTTCCATTTATTTAATGTCCACTTCTGTCCACGAAATTGGACACCTGATATGTATTGAAAATATTTCCAGAAATTTTCGTTGCTCAAAACTCAATTCAGGTAACGCTTTGATGAAATGATGTTGCCTTTTCCTGCTTTTAGCTGCTGTCACGTTTCGGGTTTTCGCATCACTTTAGCACTCTAAAACTAAAAGAGATGGCAGAATACAAACGAGTGTGCAACTTTTGTCAGAAAGAATACATTGCACAGAAATACACTACCAAGTATTGTTCAACACGATGTGCCAGCAGGGCAAGTAAGATGCAGACACGACAGCATCAACAGAATATGTTCAACGATAATGAGACTTACAAAAGACTATTGAACAAAATCTTACTATCTGTTGAACGCATAGAACAAGCACTTGAACTACACGGTATCAAGCAACAGATTTCAAGCGAAGATTTATTGACTACTGAAAAGTATTGTGAGCTGATGAATATTCATCCACGCACTTTACGCAGAATGATTGAGCGTAAAGAGATAGCAGTAACTAAGCAGGGAAATAAGATTCTCATTCCTAAAAATCAATTATTACCTAACAAATAAAAAATCAAATCTATGAGAGTATCAGTAAGAGAAGTTCCGCTAAAAGGCGGAGAGTTCAACAGAATTATTCTGGACATCTACCATTCAAAAAATCAAAGGGAGCGTAAAGCTACCAAACTGCAAGTGTATGCTAAACCAACAAAACCTATGCAACGTGAGCATAACAGCGAAGTAAGAAAATTAGCAGAAAAGCTAAGAGCAAAAACGCTGCTTGCTATTCAGGAGGGCTACTATGGTGTAAAAGTAAATCATAAGAAGTATACCGACTTTGTAGATTATTTTCAAATACTCACTAAAAACCGCAAACGTACCGGGAAAAACTATAACCATTGGTATAGTACCGAAAAGCATTTATTAGGTTTTGTACAAGAATCCAATTGCAGACCAAGCTTTCATCAAATCACAAAAGAGTGGTTAGAAGAATTTCTTACTTATCTGCAAAAGAATGTAGGTATAAATACATCAGCATCTTATTTCAATATTCTTCGTCATGCGGTACACGAAGCAAGGCGGGATAAGCTGATTCTGGAAGACCCGCTTCGCTATGTCCGTTCACCAAAAACGATTGAATCACAAAGAGAGTATCTGACTATTGAAGAATTGGAGTTACTGGCTAAGACGGATTGTAAAGATGAACTCTACAAACGTGTATTCTTGTTCGGTTGTTTAACTGGTCTTCGTATTTCAGATATGATAAAGTTGAAATGGAGTGAAGTAAGGCATAATGAAGCATTGGGCTGGCACATTGTTTACACGCAGCAGAAAACGCAGAAGAATGAAACGCTACAAATCAATGAGCAGGCATGGAGCTTTTTAGGCAAAGCAGGCAAACCCGATGAAGTTGTTTTTAAAGGATTGAAGTATAGCGATACCAAAAACAGGATTCTGAAATATTGGGCATTGGATGCAGGTGTAAGAAAAAATGTAACGTTTCATATTGCACGACATACCTATGCTACATTACAGCTTGCTAATGGTACAGACATCTATGTTTTGTCAAAATTGTTAGGACATAGCAAAGTAAGTACTACACAGATTTATGGAAAAATCATAGACGCTACTAAGCGTAAGGCAGTAGATAATTTACCTAAGCTAAATGTATCATTCAATGTATAGAACTTCAATAAGAGCTGCTATACCTATAAAAGTATTTTACCTTTACATAATAAGCATAATCCGAAGATATGAGCAAGAAAAATTTTATCAGCTTTAGACAACCTTCTGATATTTCAGAAGAAGAAATGGATGAGTTTTTTGAAGAAAACAGTTTTAAAACTGTTGGTGATTTAATGATTGCTGCTGAATACGATGTATGGAAAGACCTGATAGAAACTGGAGATATTTTTAGTTGTCCTGTAACGGAATTATTTTCTGATTTGGATAATGAAGCTACGGTTCTTTTAATGGAACGTATAAATGAAATCGTTCCGACAGATTACATAAGCAAGGGCAAAGATTTTTTGAAGAAAATGAATAAGTGGCTTACTGATTATAAACGATTCTGTAAAATACGGGAAATTAAAAAGAAGCCAATGCCTGTTACCAATACCAAGCAACAGCTTTTACTTATTCATTATTTAGAAAAAGCCAAGTTGATTAATCTCAATAAAATTCATCAAGACCAGACAAAACAGGCACGGCTGTTATCAATGTTATTCAGTAAAGGGTATGATAATGTGTACAAAGACTTGAAAAAAAGCACTGCGACTAAATACGAAGAAGAGTTTGATAAAATTGATTACCTCCAACCCATTTATGAACTTTTTGTGTCATTGGGAATAAGAGATATAGCTGTAGAAATTGAACAAAAAATAAAAACCCTACAAGCTAAAGTAAAAAAATAGAACGCTCTGTTATCAATACTTTGCAGAGTTTGGGGTGGGTATATTACCTACCCCAACTTATTTTATTTCTTGACTTTGTTTCATTAAAAATTTATTATAATGAAACAAAAATCAGAGAACAGTAGCTCAATCTTATGTTTGCTACAAGCATTAGCTACAAAATTGGAGGCATTAGAGGACACGATTAAATTCCACACTCCTAAAGACCTGCTTACTTCCAAAGAAGCGGCAAAGTATCTCAACATTAAAATGAACTGGCTCAACAAGCTGTGCAGTCTGGATAGAATTACCTACACCCAGCCCGGAGGTAAAGCACGCTTTTTTAAAAAATCAGACCTTGACAGCTACCTGAAACAAAACATCAGGAAATCAGATAATGATTTAGACCGGGAAGCAGACGATAATTTATTCATTAACCCTAAACGCAAATAGCCATGGAGTATATGAATAATATAATGTCGGTTTATAGCAACTGTAAATCTACCGTACCAATAGGCAGCATCTCCATTATAGATTTTCTACATGAAATCAGGGACGAGGTGTACGGCGATGAAATAAAAAAATTACGCAGCATAGCAGACAAAAAACAAAGAGATGCGTATAAGTCTTCTGCTCTAAAAACTGTAACATACGCTGGCGTATTTCAGGAGCGCAAGAATGACTTGCTTACTGCTTATAGTGGTGTAATTATACTGGATATAGATAATGTTGCTGATAGCGAAATAGAGCGCATTAAAGCTGATTTATCAAATGACAAGTACACATTGGCAGTCTGGGGTAGTCCCAGTGGTACGGGACTTAAAGTAATGGTCAAAATGGATTTCGGATTTAGCTCCGATACTTATAAAGCTAAGTATCTGTGTGTGCTGAATTATTTTTCTGTGACTTATAACATACCGACCATTGACGGCAGGAAACGCAATGCAGAAAACATTTGGGGATTTGATTTGTCTTGCAGCGATATCGCTCGTCAATGTATCTATTCCGCCGACAGCGAGATATGCATCAACGAAGATTCAATAGTATTTGATGCTTTTGATAGCTTTTCTGCAACGGAGCAAAAAGTAATTTCAATCCTAAAGCACATTCGGGAAGCAGCACTTGACATCACGGAGACCTATCATGATTGGTTTAGCATTGCATGTGCATTACACCACGAATTTGGCGAAGCGGGTCGTAGTTATTTTCACGCTATCGGCTGTTACTATCCTAACTATACGGAACAGGAAACAGATAAACTATTTGATAGTGTTATCAAAAGTGGCAGTAAGGGTATTGCCGTTGCTACGCTGTTCCACATTGCCAAAGAACACGGTATCAGCATTCCAACCGCTAAAGCGCAACGTTCTGGAACAAACAAAAATGAAGCGGGTATTGACGTACATACGCCTGATGAAAAAGAGTTTAATATTTCTTATGCGCCTTTTCCGGTCGATGCGTTCCCGTCAGAAGCTAAAGACTATATGCTGGAAGTACAGCAGTCGTTAAAGTGCCCCATTGATTTTATCGGTGTTGCGGTATTAGCCGCTATCAGTGCCGCTATTGGCAGTACCCGTATCATAAAAACCCGTAACGGTCATATTGAAGCTGCAAATCTGTTCTTAGCACTTGTGGCAGAGCCGGGCTCCAAAAAGTCGCCTGCAATCCGTAAAGCTAATGTGGTTATTGAATGGTTGCAGGGTAAGGCAAAAGATGAATACGACCGACACTATGCCGTTTACAAAGAAGAAATGACTATATGGGAAAAAAGTAAAAAAAGTGAGAGAGGTCCTGCACCGATAGAGCCGCACATGAAGCAATATTTTGTTTCTGATTTTACGATGGAAGTATTGACTAAAATACTTTCCCTGAATGAGCGCGGCGTATTGCTTATATCAGATGAACTTGCCACTTGGTTCAATACAATGGATGCTTATAGAAAAAAAAGTGGCGACCGCCAGAAGTGGTTGTCGCTGTGGAGCGGCGAAGCTATTAAAGTAGATAGGAAGTCCGACCTGCCTATCTTCATTAAAAATCCGTTCGTTAGCGTTATAGGCGGCATTCAGCCGGAGATAATACGCGACTTCAACAAACGCAATCGCAGGGACGGCTTTATGGATAGATTGTTATTTACTTACCCTGACCGCATATTGGCATATTCCGATGATACCGTTTCGCAATTGGTAAAGGATAATTATGCACGTCTGATTAAAGACCTGTACGCACTGGAACCGCTTCGCAAAAATAATGATGAGAGCGATGATGCCGGTAGTGATTCGGAAACGGATAAAATCATTGTACCCGTACAGTTGGACAATGAGGCTAACCGGCTATGGCGGGAATGGAATCTGGAACTGATTGAGGAATTGAATAACCCTTTCTTTCCATATTACCTCGAAGGTGCATGGTCAAAACTCATTGGGCATACGCTACGCTTTGCGCTCATCTTTCACTGTCTCAACAGCCGTAAACACGGCTTATATACCAAAGTAACCGCCGAGGATATGCGCTGCGCATTTGAGCTGGCAAAATACTTCAAGTGCCAGATTTTTAAAGTGATGGGCTATTGCAACGATGATGATGCGGATGTAAATGTAGCGGAAGTGTACAGCCGGGCTAAAAAGAGCGGCGGCACTATTACAGCAAGAGAGGTATATAAAAACAAAATCGGTAAATGCAAAAATGCTCAGGACGTGGAAGCGTTGTTTAAGGAAATGGAAAAGAGGAATCTCGGTAAGACAGGCAAAAGGGTACCCCCTTCCGGCGGAAAAGAGACCGTGTTTTTTACAATAAGTGAAATCCGGACGTAATCCATGCGTGTGCCATACGGCACCCATGCGCAATCCAAGCGATAGACAGTCGCTGATGATTTTCAACTCTTAGTTAAAGCGGTTGGGCTGCGGTTGTCCGTCGTATGTCCTTCGGTAGTCCATGGTGTGGCGCACTTTGAAATTGCTTTAAAGCCAATGCTGCATTAGGTTTTACATAAAACAACATCAGGTATTTAATAATCATCTAAAAATAAAAAGCAATGAAACATTTAAACGCATCAAAAACCAAAAAGCAAACAACAGTTATGAAACAAACAGAATCAGTAACAACTGAGAATTTAGAAACAGTATCAAAACAACATCGAATGAAAACAACAACTAAACAGTCCAAAACAGTTAAGAAAGCCCCCGCTTTGACAAAAGTAACTCCGGAAAATTCGGAAATCGAAAAAGTATTGCAGTGGGTGGAAGATGCCACCAACAACACACCTTTAGTCGTATGCGGCGAAGCCGGTACCGGCAAATCCACGCTGATGCAAAGAATCGGTTCTATTTACAAAGCACAGCGTAAGTATTTTGCTATGGTAGCGCCTACCGGCGTTGCTGCATATAACCTTGGAGTAGACGCAAAAACAATCCATAGTTTTTTCAGTCTGCCACCTACTACCGAAGTGCTTCATAGTCCGTCTAATCTACAAAGCGTAGCCAGAGGCTACAAGCTAAGGCAACGTTTGGAAAAACTGGAGCTGCTGATTATAGATGAAATATCTATGGTAAGGGCAGATTTATTAGATGCCATAGATTTTATATTAAGAGATGTACTGGATGAGTCGCTGCCATTCGGTGGCCTGAAAGTATTGTTGGTCGGAGATGTTTATCAACTGCCACCCATTTTGCAATACCATGAACGCAAAGTCTTTCTTGAAAAATATACTTCAGAGTTCTTTTTTCATTCAAAAGTAGTGATGAATGCCTGGCAGAACAATCCACCTTTTCTACTGGTAGAGTTGCTAAAAAACTATCGGCAGGAGGAAGGGGAATTTATACAGTTTTTAAAACGGGTAAGGATTAATGATATGGATGAGTTGGACTTGGATTATATCAATGAACGTGTAACCCCTTTACATACTCTGGACAGTGAAAAATTCGAATTGCTGATAGCGGCGCGCAAAGATGCAGCGCAGAAGTATAATGATAAAATGCTGTCTGATATAGATGCAACTTTGATAACGCATGAAGCTAAGATTGTTAATATATCCCGTTCCTTTCCAAAAAATATGTACCCTACGGATGTTACCTTGAAATTTAAGGTAGGCTCTCAAATTATGTTTGTCTGCAATGATGAAGGAAAGCGTTGGGTAAATGGCACCTTGGGTAAAATATTGAGCGTTGTTAAAAAAGGCATGCTTGAAGTGCTTACGGACAGAGGAGAAGTAGTAGAAGTGGAGGTGCATCGTTTTGAAGATACTGGTATCATTGACGGTAAAGTGGTAACCATGGCAACATTCAGTCAGTACCCTTTTCAACTTGCATGGGCTATTACCATTCACAAATGTCAGGGACTCACGTTTGATAATATCAATATTGATTTTTGCGAGGGAGCATTTTCCTGTGGAATGGTATATGTAGCGCTGAGCAGGTGCCGGACTTTTGAAGGCATCAAGTTAGTAAAGCGGATATTTGAAGAAGACATAAAGGTCAGCTCCTCGCTGAAAAACTTTAAGAAATACTTTAAGGAACTGTAAGCCTGATAGTATAACAAATAATAGCTAAGCCCCGCAGTTTTGTTGCGGGGCTTTTGTTTTTCTAAAGCTAAATGATGCTGTGTATTCTAACAGCTTTTAATCACTGTCAATGCGTTTTCAGGCTATTCTGATAGCATTAAATATTTTTTGCAATAAACAATCGCTGCAATGAAACAAAGCTGCTCTTGAGCATCTGAGCGCTCTATTCTTTGCACAACTACTAAAGACTTTCATAATGTGCAAAGTGCAATAAGCTTTTTCCCCTGTTCCGTTACTTTAGCTGCCTCTTATCATTTTTATGAAACATCAGCATATAAGAAAAGCAATTATCCATGCACGCTTTAGACATCGGGTAGAAAGCGGCATATATGTACCTTGGCTAAACTTGAATGGTTTATGGCTTAAAGATGCGGGGTTTAACACAGGAGACGCTATTGAGATAGTTGTAAAAAGAAAAGTGCTGATTATCAGGAAAGTTACTCAATCAAAGGAAATGCAAGATAGAACTTAATATAGGGAGATTTTCAATTTGGCATTTTACATTATCTATTTCCTAATTTTTCAATCTGTCTATCTTCTTTTCCCCCTCCCCCTTTTCACAAAAGTAAACGACAGTAATTTTCTGCTAAAGACCATTAAAAAAAATTAATAAAGATGCCCATTCGTAAAATACACTATAATTCTATAAGATACTGTTTGATGTTATGTTTGATTGAAAACTAACGGCAGCCATTTGTACTCCATTCGACATGCAACCGTACGACCACCATTACAGTTTTGATAGTAATTATTTCTTCAAAGCTCTTTTTTATCAGCGATTGGGAAACTAATGTCTAACGTATGGATAGCGGTTGGCACACGATTAGCAGAGCTGCGAATCTCCCTGAGCTATTATCTGTATTAGCTTTGAACTATCTCACACACCGAATAGGAATTGTGTGGTGGCATTTTGAAATTGACTATCACAGCTTACACTTTCCAATCTACTAACTCCTAATACGCTGCAATCAGCAGAAACAGCATTTTAAGCTACATTGGGACGGCTTATTTGCTTTGACGATACATTATCATCAATAGTAAATAGATGTCCAGAATACGCAAGAAGTATAAATAGAAAAAACTTTGCGTAGATTGTCAAAGGTTGGCATGGAAAATTATTACTTTTACGGCATAAAAACAGGTATATTATTGAACTAAAACAAAAACTGATTAAATAACATATTGCATTTCGCAAACTATTTCTGTTCTTGAAAAGTCGAAAATTTAAGCGGTACAGGAAAGGTTTAGCAAAATGCTCAAGTCAAGGGCTTGAGCGTTGCTTTACTTTGTACCACAGGGCTTCGACTCCCTCAAGAACGGGTAGAGACTAACGTTTCAAGCCTGTTTTTTTGTTTGTGGGGGTGCATTAAAAGCAACTGTATGAAAACAAAAATGCTATTGTCGGCAGTATTGTCAGGAGTTACACTATTTTCCGCTTGCTCAAAAGATGACACTACACCTAATGACCCTAACACACCCGATAGTGGTACATGCCGATTATCACAAATCAGCTATACCACAGAGTTTGACCTATCAGATGCGCCAGTTACGGCTAATGTCAATTATAGCGGTGGTCAGATAGAAAGTATTACACCACTACCGTATAAATTCCAGTATGTGTATAGTGGCAGTAATGTAGTAAGACGTAATTACTATAAGGGCAGCACCTTGTTTTACTATGATTCATTACGCTACAATAGTACCGGAGCGGTAACCTTGCTGAAAGGTTATAACGGTAACAGCAGAGTGGATTCTAACCTATACCAATATTTAGCAGGACAACTTAGTAAAGTAGATTATTATCATCAGGACAGTGCTCATGCAGGGCCGTTGTACCATGCTTATAGTGAATTTACTTTTAGCAGTTCCGGTTTGCTCAATAAAGTAAACAGGTTTGATAGCGATAGTCAGCCGTATGATAATTATACCTACACCTACGGCACAAAAGAGAATAAGCTGTTCACTGATAACAATGCTATCAACTTGTATTTGCAATTAAGCGATTATCTGTATGGAGACCAGCAAAATATTTTTTATGACGGATTTCTAAGAAGCAAATATTTACCTGAAACCATTACCCATATTGACAATAGTGGTACGCATACTTACACGCTAACTTATGAGTTCAATGCAAATGATTACCCTACTGTTGTTAAAGCTAATGGAGTTACTGTAATTCAGTTCCAATACGATTGTCAATAATTAAAAACTAAAACCAAAACCAACAACATTACAGATATGGGATTTATTATCATTGTAATACTCATTGGCATACTCCCCGCTTTCATTGCTAAAAACAAAGGAAGAAGCTTCATTCTGTGGTGGATTTTTGGCTCCGCTTGCTTTATAATAGCGTTGCCGCTTGCTTTAGTTGCAAAGCCCAAAGGAGTTAAAAAGTGTCCGTACTGTGCAGAAGCAATAAAAAAAGAGGCAACGATATGTAAGTTCTGCGGTAAAGAGCAATACTAAAGATTATAATAGCCCTGATACGCTTTTAGGCTACATCAGGGCTATTTTTATGTTTCGACGATATAGAATGCGTATGAAAGAATAAGTTGGTTCATTTTGCGCAAGATTCATTTCTAAAATAAAAATTCCAAGAACTGTATAACAATGTATATCCATAGACATATTTCAGTTAATAACACGCCGGTAAATCAAATTCATTTTAAGAGTGAGCTTGTTATGGAAGCTTACTTGATAGAAAATGAATCTGTTCTGGCATTGAACAAAACCCTAAATGATGTTTCAATAATCAAGAGTGAAGTCCCCTTAATTGACGGCAGGTATGATAAAGCAACTGATGGCAGGATTGATATTCTGGCAAAGTATGGTCAGGAATATCTTGCTATTGTAGAGCTAAAGAAAGGTCAGTTAACTGAATTTCACTTAGAGCAGCTAAAGAGCTACTTAAACGAAAGACAACAAATATTAGATAAATTCAGGGGAGATGATATTTGGGATTACAGTTTAAATAATGAACCTAAATGGATTGGTATCATGGTAGGGGAAGATATTACACATGACTTATCATTAGCAATAATGAATGGTCTTCAACATAATAAAATTCCCATTGCAGCATTGACTATAAAACGCTATCGTGGCAATGACGGAAATGTTTACATTATCACAGATACCTACTTCACAACAAAAGGCATTAAAGACTATACGCAATATACTTTTAATGGAAAAAATTATGGGAAAGGTCGTTTGGTATTGGCAGTTATCAAAGAGCATATAAACAAGAACCCCGACATTACATTCAGTAAATTAGCAGTTTCTTTTCCTAACTCATTGCAGGGCAAAGAAACATTTACAGACTCAAAAAGTGCAGACGAAACCTATAATAATACTGGAAGAAAGAGACATTTTATAGAACCTAATGAACTCATTGCCCTGAAAGACAACAGTACTATTGCTGTAAGTCGTGAATGGGGAGCGAGTAACATTGAGCGATTTATAAAACAAGCTAATTTTTTAGGGTACAACATTTCATCACAATAAAAAATCAATTTATGTCCATGTTTAGTAGTGATAAGAACATACAAAAAGTGAATGCCTATTTTCATAAGTTTATTTTCAATGGCGAAAATTATCTTTTAGAAAAAGAGAACTTACTTTTCGGCAACGTAACCACACTCTTATATCATCAGGATTGGAACTGGATGATGTACCTGATTCATACGATACAAAGAAGAAATGTAGTTCGCCTTTTGCATATTGATATGCACGAAAACTGGTGCAGGTTCTACAGCAGAGACGGAACAGGTACGATTCATCAGGACAAAGGCAGAAACTTATTGGAAGCAATGTACACTTGCTGTTACGTTTTGCTATGTAAATATTGGAAAGGCGAGAAACCACCTCGCGTTTCTATGTCGGTTGAACCTTTTACTGTTGATGAAGTAGATGACGGCGTAAAAGAAACTTATGAATCAACTATTGAAAAAATAGAAAAAGCAGCAACGGTAGAAGATGATTTCAACGATGAGGGTTTTAAAGAGGCAGGTTCAAGAGCATTTTTTAAAACATTGACAGATGAACAACTAACAAGTATGTACAATGTTATGCGCATACAGAATCCGCATTTACCTAAATTAATTCAATGGTTGAAAGAGGAGTTGGTGAGGAGGAAACGTGGGTAGTATTCAATATGAAATTTTAAGGTGTTTTTGATAAAGTAGGATAGATGTGTGGGCAAGTGTATGCATTTTAATTTTATTTTTGAATGTGGATAAAATTCAGTATCTTTTTTCGTAAATTTGCTACTTTCAAACTAAATCATTAGTGATTGCTACAGAAAGTTTACAGAAAGGGTTGCAAATTATTGGTTTTCAGATAGGGGATGCTGAGAATCAATCTGTTATATTCGTTTCGGAACTAAAAAATAGCAATAATAATTTAACTCCTTACCAAATTCTTGAATTAGAAAAGGCTGCTGTTTTTAAAGCTGATGCTGTCTTTTTCAGATACTTTGAGGACAATAGACCTCCTTTGCCTCAAGTATATATTTATGACAATTCCAATAACCGATTAGGTACAGATTATACCCAAATTCACAAAGAACTTTGGAGTAATTGCCTTATTCCCACTTTCATAGTAGTTGAACTTACTAAGATTAAATTTTTTGACAGTAGAAAGCCGGTTTCCATAGATTCAAGCGGAAGTACTTTCTCGAAAGAAGTTGCGTATATTGACTTGAATAACATAGCAAGTTATGCAAGAATAATCGAAGCCTATAATGCTGAAAAATTTAAAAATGGTAGCTTTTGGGAAAGTGATGAAGCACATCGTCATTACTTATATGGTACAACAGCTTACAATAATCTGATAGATAAGCTTAAAGCGTTACGAAAAAACTACAAGAAAAGCAGTAAGATTTCCCAACGATTATTTGATTACGTCATTATAATATCAACCCTTATAAAATTCTTGGAAGAAAATGGAGTTGATACTAATGGTGTGAATTTAGCAGAGAAATTTTTTCAAGAATCAGTTGATTGCAATTCATTTATAGAAATACTGCAACAAAATAAATTGGTTGATGTCTTAGAAAAGTTATCAATTAAATTTAATGGTGGAATTTTCGACTTGTCAGATGGTGATAAAAACGATTTAAGAAATGCAAACCTAAAGCAGATTATCAATTTCTTTGATGCAAAAATTGATGCAAAAAATCAATTAGTTTTATGGGATTTATATTCTTTCAAGCATATTCCTGTAGAATTAATTAGTAATATCTATGAAGAATTTTTACCAACAGAGGACAAAGGTGCTGTATATACGCCCCATTATTTAGTCAATTTTTTGATTGATGAATGTCTTCCAATACATACTGTAAATAATTCTACAGATTACAATATAAAAACAATTGATGTAAGTTGTGGTTCGGGAATTTTTTTGGTAAACTGTTTTAAACGTCTTGTAGAAAACTACAAAATAGGAGAATATTATAAGACTAATTCGTTTCCAAAGAAGGTTGGAATAAAAGTATTGCAGAAAATTTTAAAAGATAACATCTTTGGAGTTGACATCAATAAAAATGCGGTTGAATTAACCAAATTCAGCTTGCAGTTAGCACTATGTCAAATGTTATCTCCAAAGCAGATATGGACAGAGCTAACTTTTCAGGACTTAGGAAAAGCAAATATTATTCAAAGTGATTTTTTTGATTTTATTGTAAATAAAAAGATTGAGGAATCATTTGATTTGGTAATAGGTAATCCGCCATTCAACCCTCCTCCTAAGCCTGACGGTTCAGAATATAAAAAATCAGACTACTTCAATGAAGTTGTTAATAAGCATAATATAAAAACATACTCAATTAAAGACAGTAATGTTGCTTTGCTCTTTCTTCAATTGTCAACAAAGCTCTTAAAAAAGGTGTCCGGATTATTATGTCTAATTCAACCTGCTCTACCTCTACTTCATAAAAAGGAAAATGAAGTATTTAGAAAAGAGCTATTTGCAAACAATAATGTACTTCAGGTAATTGATTTTACAACATTAAGACGAGTACTATTCCCTTCTGCCACAGTTCCAACCTGTGCTATATTTATTGAAAACTCAGATAAAAAAAATGATGAGATTACTCACATTGTTGTAAAGAGAACTAATCCGAGCAAGGAACGACTTTTCTTTGAGATTGACACTAATGATATTCATGGTGTAGAGCGGAAAAATGCTCACTTAAATTATAGTTGGAAAAGCAACTTATTTGGTGGATATAAGTTATCTAATCTTATCAATCGAATAATTTTAGATAATGAGTATGAAACAGTAGAAGATATAATTAGTAAAAAAGAAACACAATTAATAAGAAACTATTCTTCAATTAAAGGAACAGATTTAGATAACGCTGCTATTTATTTTGAAACTAAAATAACTGACGGTGTTTTTCCTAAATATGTCAATGAAGTTACAGATGATAAGGCTCAGGTTTTAAAAACAGTATTAACAAGTGTTTCAAAAACATTGAAGCTAAAAAAATACTTTGACAAATATTCTGATTTTCTTGTTTCCTATATCGCAGGAACAAGTACAAGACAAGGATTAGACAGGCCTTATGATGTATTAAAATCAGATTTTTTAAACCTACCAATAATTAATGATAATACACTATCAAAGGCAGATTTAATTGTAGTAAGTGATATTGCTAATTATAAAATAAGTGAATTTGGGCAGGGTGAAAATTCTTTAACTAATAAAGAAATTCGCATTAAAAGAAATGAAGTAATTCCTAACGACCTGCTAAACTATTCCAACATATATTTAGAAGCAATCAACTCGATTTATCAAACAAATAGTAAAAACTTTTCTTTAAAAGCATTCTATAATACACCTGCGTGTTTCATTTTGTGTTTTCAATATGGTAAAATAGAAAATCAGGAAGTTGAAGTAATTACCGATAAAACAGTTAATCTGTCCTCCTTAATCAGCGATAAAAAGAAAAGTGTAAGCATAAAAAAAATATCTATAATACATAGTCAGAATAAGGTTTTTATCATTAAACCAAAACAATTAAGATATTGGCTAAAAACATCAGCTTTGATTGACGTTGATACCACTATTGCAGACATCATTAATCTAAACTTATTAAAAAGATGATTTGCAATAGAGTTGATGCCATTCCTGCGGGAGATACCACTATACCTATCAAACCATTGATAGATGGGGTAATAAATTTTATTTGTAATTATTTACCACTGTTTCCAAATGCACTAAAAAATAATGACATTAGTTCTGAAAATGAAGTTGAAAAGTTACTTAATCAGTACCTGATAATTTTTTTTAATGGACATTCTTATGACTATAACCCATATTTACCTTATAAGTTCATTTTTGGAAAAGATGATGAAAATAAAGGAACTAATTTCAAACCAGATATAGGGGTTACATTATGGAATAATCAAACAAAAAATTTTGCCACTCAATCATTCTTTCAAATAGAGTGTAAAAGATTACCAATCCCTAATATTTCAGCAAGCAGAAGTGAAAAAGAATATGTTATTGGAATAGCGAAAAATACTGGAGGAATTGAACGATTTAAAAATAAAAAGCATGGTAGCCATTTAGAAGAATCTGCTATAATTGCTTTTATACAAAATGATACTATTCCTAATTGGTATTCTAAGATAAATTCTTGGATAAAATTAGAAGTTGATAACAAAGCAACCAATTGGACAAATAATGACTATTTAACACCTGTTTCTAATTCTGCAACTATATGTAGATATTGTTCATTTTGTAATAGAGAAAATACAAATGCAATCACACTACATCATTTTTTGTTAGCACTTGCTTTAAACTAAATCTTACTTTTCCTGCTCTTTAAAGCCTTTCCTTTCACACTTTTCAGGCATAAAGTTGTCATTTTATCTGCTCAAAGCATCGGTGGAGCTATATTTGTTACTTTCTGTATCGGGAAATAAATCATACCCGATAGGGTATAATTTTACATAAAAACTGGGAATTATACCCGATAAGGTATAATTTCAAATAGAATTTCTGCTCTTTGGAATGTTCCGCAGGGCATTCCGAAGCTGGGTTATGCGGAATTTAAATTCCGCTTTATTATCCGTTCGCGATGCGCTCCGCTAACATTGTCAGTATCCCTAAAAATAAGACAGTTTAAAATTAGACAAAAATCTATAATTTTAAACTTGTAAAAATGAGAAAGACACGATTTAGCGAAACGCAAATTATCAAAGCGCTAAAAGAGCATGAAAGCGGGCGGAGCGCAGAAGACATTTGCCGTGATCTGGGTATATCCCGGCCTACCTTTTACAACTGGCGATCCAAATATGGAGGCATGGAATCTTCAGATTTAAGGAAGTTGAAAGACCTGGAAGCCGCCCATGCGCGACTACAGCGTATGTATGCGGAGTTAAGTATGGATCATAACATTTTAAAAGATGTGATCACAAAAAAAGGCTGGGGCCCTGCCGGAAAAGGCAACTGACATCGGAGATTGTAGTGGAATATAAGCTAAGCATCAGCAGGGCCTGCAAATTGACAGGTTTGCCCCGATCCCAGTATTATTACCAAAGCCTTAGGAATGATAAGGAAGTCATCATTGCTTTACAGCAGCTGGCGGACAACCATCCTAACTATGGCTTCAGAAAGCTGTTTGCATATCTGCGCAGAAGCGGTCATTTGTGGAACCATAAAAAAGTATACCGGGTATATAAGTTGCTTAAATTGAACAAACGAAGAAGAGGCAAAAGCAGATTGCCATCCCGGGTAAAGCAGCCGCTGATACAACCGGCAGGGCTTAACCAAAGCTGGAGCATGGATTTTATGAGTGACAGCCTGGTTTGTGGCCGCAGGTTCAGGACGCTCAATATCATTGATGACTGTAACCGGGAAGCCCTGGCTATTGAAGTAGATACTTCCCTGTGTGCCAAAAGAGTGGTCCGGACATTGGAACGGGTAATCGAACAAAAAGGCAAGCCGAAGCAGATATGGGTAGATAACGGGCCCGAATTTACTTCTAAGGATTTTGAATCATGGTGTGCAGACCAACAAATAAACATTCAATACACACAACCTGGCAGGCCAATGCAGAATGGATATATAGAACGCTTTAACGGAACCTTCAGGAGGGAAATATTAGATGCTTATGCTTTTTTTGAGCTGTATGAAGTCAGGGAACTGACAAAAAATTGGATAAAAGAATATAACACTCAAAGACCTCATGAAGGACTAAATAATAAAACACCCTTAGAATGGAAAAACCAATTAGTGGAATAAATGATCTTTTTTTTATTTTCAGGCTCAGGGTTTATAGGCCAAAAACCAATGCTGTCTATTTAAAAATTGTCTGAATTATGGGGTACGGACAACATCACGAACAGCGAGAAGGAAATGCTATCCTAAACTTTATAAAAACAAATAAAAGCGTATATAATTTTGAAGACTTCTCCTATACTAAACATGCCCATTGGTATCTGGAGAAGATGGTTTATATTTTTCCAACCAATCAGGTTTTTCATTTTTCACATGCTTTTTTATCCAACATCCTAAATGCACAGGTAGAATCTTATAGGTTAAGAAAAGATGATGGAACGCGGTAATTTACAATTTACTGTTTATAAATTTCTTGGACTTTATTACTTTCCACAACAGCGTTTGTACTTTTTACCTGATCCACATGGACATGAAGCATTGCGACTTATCTTAGATGCTTTGAAATAGTCTTTACTAATAGGAAAATCACGACCTTTAAGTTAGAAAAGGATATTCAAAAACTCTTTGAGCAAAACTTAGCTCTTATCACTAATCTCAAAATGATTAAGTCTGAGTTTATCATAAAAAGCAATCGCATTGATACGTTGGCTTTTGATGAAGAAAGCAAAGCTTTTGTGATTATTGAATACAAGCGCAGTCAAAATTACAGCGTTGTTGACCAAGGCGTGTCTTATCTCAACCTGATGCTGGAATACAAGGCGGATTTTATTGTCGAATACAACGAAACCCAACAAGGCAACCTGAGGCGAAACGATGTGGATTGGTCGCAAAGCAAAATTATTTTTGTGTCGCCGTCTTTTACTGATTTTCAAAAACAATCGTCCAATTTTAAGGATTTGGCCATTGAATTATGGGAAATCAAGCAGTTCGAAAACGATGTGGTGGTCATCAATCCGATAAAAAAATCCAAATCTGCGCCCAGCATTAAACAAGTACAACAAAACGAGGATTCGGAAATCAGCAAGGTGGCCAAAGAGATAAAAGTCTATACTGAAGAAGAGCATCTGGAAGGCAAACCGGATGATATAAAAGAACTCTATGAGGTCTTTAAGGACGCGATTTTGAATCTTTCACAAGAAATAGAAATTAGACCACTAAAAGTTCGAATTTCCTTTAGGAAAGAGAATAAGATTATTTGTGATTTATCCGTGCTTAAAAATCAACTTAAATTATGGATAAATCTAAAAAGAGGCCAACTTGACGACCCGAAAAACTAACAAGAGATGCTTCCTCTATTGGTCATTGGGGTAACGGCGACTATGAAATTATCGTAAAAAATACCGCTAACCTGGAGTACCTTATGAGCCTGATTAAGCAGGCGCTGTAAGCTGTATCGTCTCGTAAATAGTCGTCCTGCACTTAAATATATTGGTACGCTGTCATTCTTTGTGCTCCTGATTTTTTCAAAATTCCCTGCTCAACAGCCCATCTCAAGTCCCGGCTTGCAGTAGGTGCAGAAATGTTTTTAAAGCTCTGTAAATAATCTTTTCGGTTAAATTTATTTTGACCGATTTTTTCTTTAAAAAGGGCTATGCGGTCTTCTGTACGAAGTGTTTTATTTTGAGATTGTAAAAGCTCTTCTAAAGCGCTCAGAATGACTCCAAGCATAAATGCGATGAACGGAGTTGAATCCCCTTTTTTATCGGATGCTGAAAGTGTATGATAATACTGTTCCTGCTGTTGCTTTATCAAATGTTCAATCGGTAAAAATTCAAATAAAGGATATTGTCGCATTAAAATTAATGTCTGCCACAACCTGCCCATTCTGCCATTGCCGTCCATAAAAGGATGTATAAATTCAAACTCATAATGAAATACACAGCTTTTTATGAGCAGTAAGTCTTTATCTTTTTTCAGGTAATCAAAAAGGTCTTTCATTAAGCCCCTGACCATAGTGCCGTTAGGCGCTATGTGCTTTACGTTGGAGCCTTTTACAATGCCAATATTTTTAGTTCTTAGTTTTCCGGCATTATCAATTAATCCGTTCATCAGAATGCTATGCGCTTTTTCTAAATCTTTTAGCTGATAGGGATTGAACTGATGCAACCGGTCATATACTTTAATCGCATTTTGCACTTCGAGAATATCTTTTTTAGGAGCTACTACTCTTTTGTTTTCTAACAAAGCGGTAATTTGTTCTTCGGTGAGCGTATTACCTTCGATTTCTAAAGATGATTGAATGGTCTTAATGCGGTTCCTTTTTCTTAATTCTGTAGGAGGCTTGTATAAATGCGTAGCATTAATTGCTCCTATCTTTTCTGAAATAGCAGCAATCAGGTTTAATATAGTATCTGTAATAGCGTAAGGCGGCTTCATTATATTGATAGTATCAAATGATATTATCAAAAGTAGCGATTAAATTTTGATTGAGCTATAATATGATTCCAAAAGCTGCCTTTTCTTGTCTTCTTCTTGCCATGATTTCTCACATTTTGCCCCTCAATTCTTTTAAGATATTGAAAATATTTTCATTATTGCTTTATTCATAAGGAATCAATGAACAATATCCTTTCTCAAATGTTCTCTTAATATCTTTTGCTGATTTTAAACAGTTTTCTTATGAAAAGTAAAGCAAACATTAAGGGACATCCGGTGCATCCTATGCTGGTGGGCTTCCCCATTGCCTTTTTTATTGGCACCCTCATTTTTGACCTGGTGGCTTACGCCAATGGTAACCCGTTTTTCTGGCGGATGGGTAAATACCTGGAGATAGCGGGCATAGTGGCCGGTTTGATTACCGCTATCCCGGGCATCGTAGATTATTTCGGCTCCATACCGCCCAAGAGCTCTGCAAAAAAAAGAGGGGCAAAACACGGCCTGATCAATGTGGTGATGCTTATTGTTTTCGCCATGGCTTTATATTGCAGGAGCATTCTCGGTATGTTTGCTTTACTGGTCATCGGGCTGGAGATCATTGGTGTTATTTTAATTATTATTTCCGGGTGGCTGGGCGGCACACTGGTTTTCCGGAATCAGATTGGTGTGGACGTGCGCTATGCGCAGGCGGGTAAATGGAAAGAAGAATACCTTGGAAAAACGAAAGGTCGCGTGCAGGTAGCCGCTGTCGGCGAATTGAAGACAAACCAGATGAAATTAATCCACGTCAATCACCAACGGATTGTCATCGGGAAAACGGAGGAAGGCTATGTCGCCTTTTCGGATCATTGCAGCCATAAGGGAGGCGATCTGGCCGGCGGATCTATGATTTGCGGAACGGTCCAGTGCCCCTGGCATGGTTCTCAATTTGATACGCGTACCGGAGCTGTAAACGTGGGACCTGCTAATAAGCCAATAAAGGTTTACCCGCTGATGGAAACGAAAGGGAAAGTCTGGCTTACCTTGTAATCGTTCCTTCTCCAGGGTGATGACGGACCTTTTGCCCGGGGCAGCCAGCCTTTCAGCATGACTTTTGGTTTCCCGGAACCCTTATTACCATTATCACCGGGAGATCATGAAGCCTGCCCGCTTCTTGCAATTTTTTAAAGCAGGCATTCTAAATCCGGTTCTGCATTGGTGGAGCCCCCACAGTAAGATGTACGGACGTGTTTTTCGCCCCGTTAATTCAATAATGTTGTCAAAGCAATTTCATTTTCAATAAATTAAAAAAATATGAAGTCTATAACTTTAGTCTTTACTATATTATTAATAGGTCCATGTTGTAAAATCAATAAAACAGATATGAAAACGGGCCGGGCGCTCTTCTATTCGGATGCCTTTGTTGCCGCTAACTGTAAAATAGATAGTGTTTCTATCTTTATCGATAACCAATATAAAGGCAAACTGACGAATTCGTGTTTGCCTTTATCCCGGATTCCTGAAGCAGGTGATGCAAACACTTTTGTTTCAGATCTATCTGCCGGAGATCATGTTTATGTCGCGAGAATTTCAGGATGCGAAACCGGTCAGTGGTCCGGGACTTTTTTTGTACAGGCATCTTCCTGTGAAAGGATCGACCTCGAGCTGTTAACCTTAAAACCTTAAAAATGTGGGAAATATATTTCATCACAAGAAACGGGAACAGGTAGGCGGTTTTAATGCCATTTCCTCAATATCTTTTTGACAGCTTTCTGCCCGTTAAGGCAGAGAACGCAATCACCTCCGGATGGTGTTGTTAGTCTTCCTGCCTGAAAACTTCCGCCAAATCAATGTTTATGAGCGGCTTTTTAGTAATTTTGCCTTATGGCAGTACCCTCTTTCCATTTGTTGCGCGTATCTGAAATTCGCGAAGAAACCCCGGACGCGATTTCCATACAGTTTGACGTTCCTTCCCAATTGAAGGATGCTTATGATTTTAAGCCCGGCCAGTACCTGACCCTACGCCGGCAGATCAACGGCGAAGAGGTACGGCGGTCTTATTCCATTTGCGCGGCACCTGATGACAATGAGTTGCGCGTGGCCGTAAAGATCCTGAAAGACGGTAAATTCAGCAGCTTCGCGCATCAGCAGCTAAAGGTCGGGGATGAGCTGGAGGTGATGCCGCCTCTGGGGAAGTTTACGCCGAGGGAAAGCGAAGCATCTGCCATTAAAAAAAATTATCTGGCTTTTGTGGCCGGCAGCGGCATTACTCCGGTCATGAGCATTATGAGATCGGTGCTGAAAAACCAGCCGGAAAGCACCTTTACCTTGGTGTATGGCAATAAAAACAGGAGCAGCATAATTTTTAAAGAGAGTATTGAGGCCTTGAAAAATAAATTTATGGAGCGCCTGGTCCTTCATTATTTATTTACCCGTGAGGCGGCGGATACCGCCATGTTTAACGGTCGTATCAATGAGCAAAAAGTCCGGGAATTTCAAGAGCACCTGATCGATCTCGACAGGATGGATGAAGTGTTTATCTGCGGTCCCGAAGAAATGATATTAGGTCTGCGTGCTTATTTTCTGGACGAATTGTCCTGGGACAGCCATCGGGTGCATTTTGAGCTGTTTTCTTCACCCGATCAACCCAGCCAGCAGCATTCGGAGTGGAAAGAAAAAGCACAGCACATCGACCCTTCAAAACAAAGCCAGGTTATTGTGCACCTGGACGGCTCGGCGCATGAAATGCGATTGGGCTATAACGCTCATTCCATTTTGGACCAGGCGCTCATGGAAGGCCTGGATCTGCCTTATGCCTGTAAGGGCGGGGTGTGTTGTACCTGTCGCGCCAAGCTTCTGGAAGGCGAGGTGGAGATGGAGGTCAACTATGGTTTAGAGCCGGAAGAGATTGAACAAAATTTTATCCTGACCTGCCAGGCGCATCCTAAATCGGACAGGGTGGTGGTCGATTTTGACGTGAAGTAAAATAATTTTTCTTTCTCTGGTAATCGATATTGGGCGCCTCTGATTGAATCCCCTCATTTTTTATTCCGGCAGGGTAAACATCCAACCAAAGGCGTCTTCCAATCTTCCTTTAAGGTTTAAGGTATTATGCGGTTGCTCCTTCCGGACATCGACGGTCATGGCTGCGGTTTGGTTGCTCAGTTGGTAGGACCGGATGGGCAGGTGCCGGATAAAGTCGAAATGGGCATGCTCTGACCACTTGAAAGCCGCTTCTTTGGCCGCCCAGGCCAGTGTGATTTGCCGGATATCATTCCGGAAAAAGACCTGTTCTTTATCCGACAAAAACTTATGTTGCAATCGTCCTATTTTTTCCTGGTAGGTCTGTACGTCAATGCCGACCAATTGATCGGACAAGATAACACCGACATAAGGAAAAGAATGGGAAATGGAAAAATGAAAGGTCCCGCCCGGAAGGAAAGGCTTGCCATCGGCATTGATCCGGATGGCTTCAAGGGCAATACTGGGGTGAAGCTCCTGCAGCAGGTAGCGGGATGCCTGAAATTCAAGGCGCCGGTGAGCTAATTTAGCGACATTTTCCAGTCTTGTTTTTCGTTTAAAGAAGTCTTCCGGCTCCGTGATTTCCCAAATGGCTAATTGAAAATTTGGGCCGTTTTTTTCTTTGAAGAGAGGCATGAGGCAAAATTAGGACAATTTGAAAGGTAAACGACGGGTAGCAAAGATCATTTGCCGTTCTTCCAAAGCATCAGGGTCAGCCAAAAATATTGACTGACCCTGATAAAATTTAAAGCAAACGGTTCTGATTATTTTTTAGAAGCGTTGTTGTTACGGCTAGCGGCAGGTTTGCGTCCGCCCTGGCCCGAGTTGCCTCCGCCGGTAGTGGTGCGGCGACGGGTTCCGGCTTTAGCAGCGCCTTTACCTTTGTTATCCATTTCGTCTTCTTCATTTAATTCCAGACCACGCATACGATCCTGGAAGTCTTCTTCACCTTCTTCTTCCTGGAGCTCTTTATTGTGAGCGCGTTCTTCCAAGCCTTCAATGATCGCGGAAACCAGGTAGTTGGTAATGATAGAGATAGATTTAGTGGCGTCATCGTTTGAAGGAATGGAGAAATCAACGCTTGTAGGGTCGCTGTTGGTATCCACCATGGCAAAGGTGGTGATGCCTAAGCGCTTGGCTTCTTTTAAAGCGATATGCTCATGGCTGATATCCACGATGAACAATGCGGCAGGCGCACGACCCATCTGGGCGATACCGCCCAATACCTTTTCCATTTTTTCTTTGCTGCGGTTCAAGGTCAGGCGTTCTTTCTTGGTCACGCTGTCTAAGGTACCGTCGTTCAGCATTTTTTCGATATGCTGCATTTTCTTGACACTCTTACGAATGGTAGGGAAGTTGGTCAGCATGCCCCCCAGCCAGCGTTCGGTAACGAATGGCATGTTGGCTTTTGCAGCAGCTTCGGAAACAATTTCCTTGGCTTGTTTTTTAGTGGCCACAAACATGATCTTCTTACCGCTTTTAGCGATAGATTTCAATGCCGAGGCAGCTTCCTGAAGGCCGTCGATGGTCTTGTTCAGGTCAATGATGTGAATGCCGTTCTTTTCGGTAAAGATGTAAGGAAGCATTTTCGGGTTCCATTTCTTCTTCTGGTGCCCGAAATGTACACCGGCTTCCAGTAGCTGTTGGTGTAAGGGTTTTGAACTGGTAGCGGCGGTGTTTCCTGCTACCATATTATTTTCTTCTGTAGAAGGATTAGTTTCTAATGATTTATTTTCTTCCATCTTGGGAAAGGTATTTGATAAATTTGAAAAATTAGAATCAGTCTGTGATCAATCCGATTCAGGATGACATTAACGTTTAGAGAACTGGAAGCTCTTGCGTGCTTTGGCTTTACCAAATTTCTTACGTTCCACAACACGGGGATCGCGGCTCAGCAGGCCTTCTTTTTTCAGAAGCGGGCGATATTCCGCGTTCTGGGTGCATAATGCCCGTGCGATACCCAGTTTGATGGCTTCGGCCTGGCCTTTAGGGCCACCACCGTTGACGTTAACGACGAAATCAAACTGATTGGCTTCTTCAACCGCTTTTAATGGCAGTTCAATTTGATTCTGTAAATAAACCAAAGGAAAATAGCTTTTGTATTCTTTGTCATTAACGGTAACGACGCCGGTTCCCTTGCTGATATACACGCGGGCAACGGCTTCCTTACGACGACCTATTGCTTTTTGATGTTTTTCCATTTTATTTTAGTTAGAGGAGCACTCTGGAAAGCGCTGTTAATGATATTAATATTTGAATTCTTTAGGTTGTTGAGCAGTATGAGGATGTGTCCCTTCTTCGTAAACAAACAGTTTTTTGTACATGGCACGGCCCAACCGGTTTTTGGGTAGCATGCCTTTTATGGCGCGTTCAATCACGGCATTCGGCCGACGGTTCAGCAGGTTGTGAGCCGATTCGTGCTTTTGGCCGCCGGGATAGCCGGAAACGTGCTGGTAATCCTTTTGCTCCAGTTTTTTGCCGGACAAGGTTACTTTACCGGAGTTGATGACAATGACATAGTCGCCACAGTCAAAATGGGGGGTATAGTAAGCTTTGTTTTTTCCACGTAATACAGCAGCTATTTTAGAGCTGAACCGTCCTAAGGGCTGATTGGTCGCATCAGCGATGTACCAGTCGCGTTTAACGATTGTTTCGTTTGCCGACTTGGTTTTGTAGCTCAGTTGTTTCAGAGACATTTTTGTTGATTTTACTTAATGAGTTCTTGATGCCATTTTCATAAATGGTTTGCAAAGGTAAGCGGAAGCTTCTTTTTTGCCAAAGAAATTATTAGTTATTTTTATCCTGTTTTTGCAATGTGTTGATAATCATAATAATTTTCGGAAAAAAATATTTTAATTAAGTCCTCTTTGCCGGTTTTATTGAAAAGAAATTCCCGGAAAAGCATTTTCGCTCTTCCGGGAATAATAAGGTCAGGTAATATTATTTGTCTATGGTCATCTCTGAGATCAGGTTCTTGGCGCCGCCGTAGTAATCCATGACCCACAATACAAACCGGATGTCCACAACGATGGTACGTTTATATTGCTGGTCAAAAGCGATATCGCCGCTCATGGCTTCCCAGTTGCCGTCGAATGCCAGGCCGGTCAGTTCGCCTTTAGCGTTCAGGACGGGGCTGCCGCTGTTACCGCCGGTGATGTCGTTATTGGTAATAAAACAGGTGGTCAGGCCGCCGTTGTCGTTGGCGTAAGGGCCGAAATCACCTTTTTGCGCCAGCTTTAAAAAATCGGCGGGCAGATCAAACTCGCTGTCGCCCGGGACATATTTTGCCAGCAGGCCTTTCATGGTGGTATGATAATCGTAAAAGACCCCGTCCTGGGGACTATAGCCGCCCACCTGGCCGTAGGTGATGCGCATGGTGCTGTTAGCGTCCGGATAAAATAATTTGCCTGGTTGCATCTGCATCAGGCCGGCAAGGTATTTCTTGGCTAGCTTATCTTTTTCTTCCTGGAAGTCTACCACCTTGTCCAGGAAATTTTCATGGTAATTGCTGACGAAGCTCATGGCATAATTTACCGCCGGATCGTTCTTTAGGGCCTCTAAGGTGGGATGAGCACAAAACGCGGCAAATTTTTCATTGTCCAGAAGGAAGGTGTGCGAAAAAGTGTAGTTGGTAAAGTCTGAGAAGCAGGCGCGCAGCGAATCGTTTTTGAACTGGCGGAAAATGACTTCCTGATAAACTGCCGGTTGCTGGGCCTTGGGCACTTCCTGGTAATACAGGTCAGTCATGCGGGCGAAGATTTCCCGGTCAACAGCCGGTACAAAGTCCTCCAAATATCTTTCCCGGCTTTGCTTTAATTGTTTGAGCCCGGCGTCAATATCATTTTGTTTGGGATGCTTTTCGGAAAGCGCCTGGTATAATGTATGTGCTGAAGCCGCCATGCGTGATAATTTTGAAGCGCCGAAAGCTTCGCGGTAATAAATATATTGTTTGTCATAAGGACGGTATCCGGCATAGCATTTGGCAAAATCGTTCATCAGACCGGACATGCCCGGTTGATGTTCTTTCGCCCATTTCGTGAACGCCTGTTCCTGTTTTTGTTTTTCCGAAACCACATGCAGGCGTTTCAGCTGTTCGGATTGCCCGATGTAGTATTTCCAGTAATTGGCGATCTGGGCGTATTCCGTAGCCAGTTTCAAATTAACCGCTTCATCCTGGTTCATGTAACGCCGCATGATGGCCAAACGAAGATCCCTGATCTTAACGATTGAAGGATTGGTAATGGCCAAAGCCATATCCACGCCATAAGAGGTTTCGTAACGGTTGGTACGTCCCGGGAACCCCATGATCATGCTGAAATCTTCCGGCTTTTCGCCCTTCAAAGAAATGGTCAGGTGGTTTTTGGGGTGAAAGGGCACATTGGTGGCCGAATAAGCCGCCGGGCGATTGCTGGAATCCGCATATACCCTGAACACCGAAAAATCGCAGGTATGCCTCGGCCACATCCAGTTATCCGTATTGCCGCCGAATTTTCCCAATGACTTTGGCGGGGTGCCCACTAAACGAATATCATTAAAAACCTGGTACACTACTAAAATGTATTGATTGCCGGCAAAGAAGGGCTTGACCGTAGCCAGGTATTTTCCGCCTTCGGAAGCATCGGTTTCGATTTTTTCAATGGTATTATCGATAGCCCGCCGGCTTTTCTTCTGGTTGCGCCGGTCACCGGCTTTTTCGATGATGGCGGTCACATCCTGCATTCGCACCAGGAATTTGACGCTCAAACCTTTGATGGGAATTTCCGCCGATTGCTTTTTGGCCCAGAAACCATTTTCCAGGTAGTTATGTTCTACCGTGCTGACACTGGCTATACTGCCATAGCCGCAATGATGGTTGGTGATCAGCAGGCCGTTTTCTGAAATCATTTCGCCGGTGCAACCGCCACCGAAGATCACGACCGCGTCTTTGAGGCTGGCATGATTGACGCTGTAAATATCGTCTGCCGATAACAGGCAGCCTTTGGCTTGCATTGAATCAATATTTTTGCCGATCAGCATCGGTAGCCACATACCCTCATCGCTGAAGCCCGTCAAGCTGAGTGCCAGTGCCAAAAAACTAAGTAATACTTTTTTCATAAATAGGAAATGAATTTAATTTGGTTGAAAAAAATAAATCGTTCCATCATGGTTAAGGCAGAACGGACAGCAAAAGTATAAAAAATATGTTAACGATTTTAATTTCATCGTCTTTTATAATTGGGTTGTTCCTGTTCGATATGGATGACCTCGGGCGTTAGGCCGAATTGTTCTTTCAGGTGCCTGGCCAAAGATTCGGCCGCGTAAACGGAACGGTGTTGCCCGCCGGTGCAGCCAAAAGATACGGAAAGCGCGTCAAAGCCGCGGCTCAGATAATCCGCGACTGAAATGTCCACAGTGTTGTAAACCCCTTTCATGTATTCGGGCATTCTGGTTTGATTCTCAAGGAAGTCTATGACGGCTTTGTCTTTCCCGGTAAGGTGCTTATAGGCGTCCAGCCGGCCGGGATTTAAAATGCCCCGGCAGTCAAAGACATAGCCGCCGCCATGATCGGAACCTTCGTCGGGGAGGCCTTTTTTATAAGAAAAGCTGAAGATACTGACCTTCAGGTGGGCGACTTTTTCCACCGGGAAATTGAAGGTTGCAAAACGCTCGATGATCTCCGGCCTTACTAAAGCGTCCAGCACTTTGCGCAATTCATTGTAGGGCGGATATTGCGGATATTCATCCAAATAGGCTGCTAATTGCTTCAGCGCCGGCGCGATACTTTTTAAGAAATGATGTTTACCCTGTAACAACCCGCGGAAACCGTAGGCGCCTAATGTTTGCAGCATTCTGAGCAAGGCGCATTCCAGATAGGTTTTTCTGAACGCCGTTTCTTTAATGTTGGGGTTCTCCGGGATTTTTTCAATGGCCCTGAAATAATGATTGAGTAATTCGGTTTTCCAGGATTCGGGAAATTCAGCCCTGGCCTGCCAAAGCAAAGAAGCGAGGTCATATTCCGGCAGTCCCAGCATGCCGCCCTGATAATCGATAAACGACACTTCATCCTGTTCTACCACAATATTCCGGCTTTGGAAATCGCGGTACATAAAGGTCTGGGGGCGTATGGCCGCGAGATTGTTGCTCCATGTGGAAAGCTCTTCCAGCAGGGTGGTCTTGTTATAATGGATCTGGAGCGGGTCAACGAAATAATATTTAAAGTAGAGCAGGTCTGAAAAGATTTGTTGCTGGTTGAAAGTGTCGGCGGAATAGCAAAGGGAATAATCTATGCTGTTGCCCAATTGCCAGTGAAAACGTACCAGTTGCTCGATGGTTTTCTTCAAAAGCATTTTGACATGCTCTGAATGTCCTTCCCTGCCAATGATGTCGAAGAGAGTGATCGCACCTAGGTCTTTTAATAAATAAGCTTGCTTATCGCCGCTGATGGCAAGGATTTCCGGTACCGGCAGGCCATTCCTGGAGAAAATCCCGGTGAAATAGAAGAACGTATTATTTTCCGCTTTATCGGGATTAAAGGCGCCGATGACGGTTTCCTTGTCGGTTTTCATAAACCTGATGTATCGCCTTTCGGAGCCGGATGCGGGCAGGATAGCAGTCTCCAGGGGCATTTGCTGATAATGACTGTGAAAGAGCTCGGTCAGTTTGTCAATAAAATCCGTATGATGGTCCATGTATGTTTAAGGGGTAATTTTTGAGTTTAGAGGTTTTTTCCCGGTACTTTGAAAAACAGCCATTTGCAGGATTGCGGCGAAAAGCCGGTCCGGTTCTGTATGGTAATGTCAAAAGCCGCCATTCCGGCAGGCGGGAAATAAGCGGTCATATGGTCTTGCCAGCCGCATTCGGCAGCTAACCGGCTGATGCCGGGATTGTGGGCTATCACTAATAGAGTATGGATATCTTCCGGCAGCTCCGCGAACCGTATCGCTTCAATGACCCTTTCTGATGGAGCGTTGTAAAGCACTTTTTCGGAGATCATTAATAAGGGTTTCCCGGTAAGCGTATTGGCGATTTGTTCCGCCGTTTGGGTTGTTCTTAACGCCGCGCTGTACAATATGGCGTTGGGAAGATAATCTAATTGTTTCAGCGCCTCTGCCATTTCACAGGCCTGGGCAAGGCCCCGCCTGGTCAGCTTACGATCAAAATCCGGTGTTCTGATGGTGGCTGTTTCGGCTTCGGCATGGCGCATCAGAAGCAATCGTTTGTTCATACTTCCGCCTTTTTGTTGTAATAAAGTAATTTTAAATCTTTTCCGTCGAATTCGGCGTAGCTGTTATAGTTGAG
The DNA here is from genome assembly GCA_035708205.1 of Edaphocola sp. Lineage (GTDB taxonomy): Bacteria > Bacteroidota > Bacteroidia > Chitinophagales > Chitinophagaceae > DASSSY01. Next base: position 48,696 of record DASSSY010000003.1, on the reverse strand, counting down.
CCAGTCGCCGAGGTTGAGATACAGGCTTTTCTGCGGTAAAGGATGTTCCAGGGCCAGGTGGCGATGGCCAAAGATGAAATAGTCGAAATGCTCTTTTTCCAGCATTCTTTTGCAAAACACGACCAGCCATTCTTTATCCTCGCCTTTGAACGGAGCGATCTGCTCGAAATGCTTGTCGCCTTTTTTGCTGAAATAATCGGCAAGATGCATGCCCGTATCCGGGTGAATGCGCCGGTACAACCATTGGGAAACAGGGTGGCGCAGGAGATATTTCAGTAGTTTATAACCACGGTCTCCGGGGCCTAAACCATCGCCATGGCCCACAAAGAATTTTTTATCATTGGCCGTAAAGGTAATCGGCTGATGATGAACGGGAATGGCCAGCTCTTCTTCAAAATAGTTACGCATCCAGATATCGTGGTTGCCGCTGAATATTTCGATCTTTATATTTTGGTCGGTCAGCTCTGCCAGCTTTCCCAGGAAACGGGTAAAGCCTTTAGGGATAACATTTTTATATTCGAACCATACATCAAAGATATCGCCCACGAGATACAAACGCTCGGCATCTTTCTTAATATCATCCAGCCACCGGCAAATAAGTTTTTCCCGCTTCAGGCTGCCGGATTTGTCCGGCAGACCGAGATGAAAATCCGATGCAAAATAAATTTTCCTGCCGGGACCGATTAACATAAAAAACTATTTGCTGAATGATTGGATTGGGGAGCAAATGTACGAAAAAGCAAAGTTTTGCGGAACAGGCAAAGCGGATATTCTCTTTCTTAATTACTTTTCCATTTACTTATCTTTGCGGCTGCCGGAAATTGAGACCCCGGGTCCAGGAAATGAAACACTCTCTTTGGGTCATACTGCTAAGCTTATTGCTCCTGTCGCTAAAAGGGCGGTGCCGTGAACTCTATGGCATCAATATTACGGAGTCGGTTCTGCACAGTAAGGCGGCGGAACAGCTTGCCGCCAATCCGGTGTTGGCCCATCAAAAGGAAACAGTGTTCACGGGTATCGGTATTCCCGTAAGCCATCAGGATTTTGGCCCGGGTTTCCTTGTTTGCCTGGTTCTGCTCATGGCTATCGGCTTGTTTCGGCAGATACATCCCGTTTATTTCAAAAACATTTTTAAGGCCTTTACCAATGCGACGCTGAGCGGGAGGCAGCTAAGGGAACATTTGCAACAGAACCGTGTTCCCGGTATGCTACTGGATATATTCTTTTTTTGTTCGACGGCCTTTTTCCTGATTCAGGCTGCGCATTATGCGCAGGTGGCGCGGTGGCTTCGGCAATATGACCTGCTTTTGGTGATGACGGGTACGGCCTTGCTCATTGCCGTTATATTTTTTATCCGTTTTGTTCTGCTCAAGATGGCCGGCTGGGTGTTTCAGATCCCTGACATCATCAACGCTTATATTTTTAATATTGCTTTGTTCAACCGGGTCCTGGGGATATTATTCGTGCCTTTTTCCATCATCATCACTTTTGGTAGCGGATTTTGGGTGCAAATGGCCTTTGTGCTGATTCTTTTAATAGCGGTTTCTTTTTATATTTTTCGGTTTATTCGCTCCCGGCAAGTGTTTGAACATTTCTTAAGGTTCAGCAAATTTCATTTTATATTGTACCTTTGCGCATCAGAAATTATTCCTATCGCTGTATTAATAAAATTAATTACTATGCGAATAATCACCTGAGGCGTCGATCATTATTGGAATTCATTATTTTTTAGCAAAATATCGTTAGAAAGAAATGGCGAAAGCAGCAAAAGCACAAACAAAAATAATTGAAAAGAAAAAAATTGAGCAGATCCTTATTACTCAACCCAAACCTGAAAGCGAAAAATCACCATATTTTGAGTTGGCCAGGAAATATGGTGTCCAGTTGGATTTTTTTCCTTTTATCAGAGTAGAGGGGCTTAGCGCCAAAGAGTTTAGAAAGCAGAAACTCAACCTTTCGGATTTTACCGGTGTTATTTTAGTAAGCCGGAATGCTGTGGATCATTTTTTCCGGATTTGCGAAGAGATAAAGTTCAAGGTCTCTCAGGACATGAAATATTTTTGTGCTTCGGAAGCTGTAGCGCTTTATCTTCAGAAGTTCATCCTGTACAGGAAAAGAAAAGTCTTTTTTTCGCCGGACGGGTCGTCTGAAGGCCTGGTGGAAGTGCTTCAAAAATACCGGGAAAAAGAAAATTTCATTTTCCCGGTTTCCGAACATACCAAGAATGATGTGTCGCCATTATTAATTGAAGCGGGCTTTACTTTTTCCGAAGCGGTACTATACCGGACGGTCAGCAACGAGGTTAAGGATATTTTGAAGAACAAGTATGATGTGATCGTGTTTTTTAGCCCGTTTAGCGTGGAAACCCTGATGAATAACAAGCCCAGGTTTAAACAGGCGGATACTTTGATTGGCGCTTTTGGCAATACGACCTCGAAAGCGGTTGAGGATTCAGGATTAAAATTGAGCATTAAGGCGCCTATGCCTAATATGCCGTCAATGGTTGCCGCTTTGGACCATTTTTTATGTGAAGAAAGTAAATAATCCCACCTCATCACCCATAACCATACAGGCTTCCGGTTGTCTGTAGCATGATTAGTAGGAATTAGAAACGCTCTGTTATGTTTACCTATGGCCTTATTTCGGTTTCCGTAGCGCCCCTGCGCCTTAATCCGGCTCATGATTCGGAGCAGGTGTCCCAGGGCTTATTCGGCGAGCGGGTCAGCATTATTTCAAAGCCGCAGGGTCAATGGATACAGGTGCGTTGTGACTGGGACGATTATGAAGGCTGGATGTTACGGTCGCAGTTTGTGGAAGTGCCTCACAAGATTCATAGAAAGAAAAACCGTTTTTACTCGGCAGGGATTGCCGACCGTATTAATTGTCCTGATGGCCAGGGACGGGCGGCGCTCAGCCCCGGCAGCGATCTGTTTCTGATAAAAAGGAGAATGATATTGTGGGAAGAGAAGCAGGTTATGTTTACCGGGAAAAAATTGAATGTTGACAGGGCCGTGTTTTCCGAGGACCAATTAAAACACTGGTGTGATTTATTCCTGGGAACGCCTTATCTGTGGGGGGGGCGGAGCCTTTACGGTATTGACTGTTCCGGCCTGGCACAGGTTGTCTTTAAGCTTTTAGGATATCGGTTGCCCCGGGATGCCAGCCAGCAGGCACAGGTGGGGGAAACCCTTCATTTCTTGCAGGACGCGCGGTTTGGTGACCTGGCTTTTTTTGACAATAAGGCCGGCAATATTAATCATGTGGGCATCCTGCTGGACAACAAAACGATTGTTCATGCTTCCGAAAGCAATGGCAGGGTGACCATGGACGTCATTGATACGGAAGGTATCATCAGCACTGTGCACAATATGAGAACACACCGCCTGAGGTTTGTTAACCGGTATTTTTAAACCGTTATCTTGTCTGAGCGGCAGCAGGATCTCCCATTATGATAAAAGACAAAATATTTTAAATGAAAAACATCTTTAAGTTGCTGCGGCAGCTGTCTGTTTATAAAGATAAGGTAGCCTTGTACTTCTTATGCAGTTTGTTAGCAGTATTATTCGGGCTGTTTTCCTTTACCATGCTGGCTCCGGTATTGCAATTGCTGTTCGTGGGCAAGCAGTCCTTACCGGTGGGCAGCAGCGGCATGATCGCGGAGATAACGACCTGGGTCAATATATTGATCGACCACCAGGGAAAGCTGAATGCATTGACCTATGCTGTTGTCGTGGTCATTGGGTTCACCATACTGAAAAACCTGTTTATCTATTTGTCCCAGCTGTTGCTCAATCCTATGCGGAATGGGGTTATCCGTAATTTGAGAGATGATATCTTCGGTAAAATGATCACCTTGCCGATAGGCTTTTTTACCGAAGAAAGAAAAGGCGATCTCATGTCCCGGATGACCAATGATGTTAATGAAGTAGAGGCTTCTATTCTTAGTGTTTTGCAAACGATTATCCGGGAGCCGGTAACGATTTTGCTGACTTTGGGCTACATGGTTTACCTGAGCCCTTCATTGACGCTTTTCCTGCTGTTATTCCTGCCTGTAGTGGGTATTGTTATCGGCCGGGTCGGGCGTTCTTTGAAAAAGCCGTCCAATCTGGCTCAGGAAAAATTAGGGGTTATTCTGGGTATTGTTGATGAAACGTTGTCCGGGCTGCGCATTTTAAAGGCCTTTAATGCCGAAAAGGTTCAATGGTTGAATTTCAGAAAGCAAAACAACAGCCTGTTTCGTATTCAGAACCGCATATTGGCCCGCCGGGATGCGGGTTCTCCCTTATCGGAGACGTTAGGCATTATGGTTGTGTGCATTATTTTATGGTACGGCGGCTGGTTGATTTTCTCCGGAAAAAGCACGAGTCTGACCGGGCCCTGGTTTATTGCTTATATCGGCTTGTTTTACCAGATCATCAATCCATTAAAAAACCTTTCCGCGGCCTTTTACAATATGCAGAAAGGCTCCGCGGCATTGGACAGGATCGGGCATTTGCTTGCCGTGGAGAATAATCTTTTGGAACAACCTGATGCCCGGTCTGTTGACGCCTTTAAGGATAATATCGAATTCAGGAACGTATCGTTTGCTTACGGCGATAAGCAGGTTTTGGATGACATTTCCTTTAAGATACAAAAAGGTAAAACCGTGGCCCTGGTCGGAGCCTCCGGAGCAGGTAAAAGTACCATCGCGGACCTTATCCCCCGTTTTCATGATGTTTCTGAAGGAGAGATACTCATTGACGGCAGTAATATAAAATCATTGAAAATTCATGATGTCCGCCGATTGATGGGAATGGTGTCGCAGGAGCCTATTCTGTTTAATGATACCCTTTATAATAACATTACGCTGGGCACAGGCGGGGCAACCGAAGGGCAGGTTATAGAAGCGGCAAAGGTGGCTAATGCCCATAATTTTATCCTCAGGAAAGAAGGCGGCTACCAAAGCCTCGCCGGCGACAGAGGTACAAGGCTCAGCGGCGGCGAAAGACAAAGAGTGACCATCGCCCGTGCCGTTTTAAAAAACCCTCCGATACTTATCTTGGACGAAGCGACCTCGGCGCTGGATACCGAATCGGAAAGAATTGTCCAGGATGCCATCAATGAGCTGATGAAGAACCGGACCTGCGTGGTAATTGCCCACCGGTTGTCCACGGTTCAGAACGCGGATGAGATTATTGTGCTTCACCGGGGAAGAATTGTGGAGAGGGGTACACACGAACAACTCATGGCTCTCCAAGGGAGTTATCAAAAATTGGTCAACCTGCAGCAGTTAAAATAAGAAGGCAGGGTTTGGCTGTTTCTTCCAAACCGTTCTTCCGGCTCAATCTAATCTTTAAGAAATTGTTTTTTCAGGGAAGACAAAATATTGTTGCCGCTAAATTGACTACCTTTGTATTATGATTAAGCTCATCATCATCGGCGTCATTTCTTATTTCCTGTACCGTTTCTTTATCCGGTTTGTGCTGCCCCTGGTGAAGTTGTTGCGCATGACACACAGCAGTCTTAATGAAGTGAAACAAAGAATGCGACAGCAAAGTAGCCGGCCGCAGGAGCCGGCTGAAAAAGTCCCGCCACGCCAGGTAGAAGGAGAGTATATCGATTATGAGGAGGTGAAGTAGTGCAGTGCTGTACTTTTGCTTGGCTCTGATAAGCCTGCTTTTATCTTAATATCATTTTTTCTTCTTCAATCATCCGGCGCATGTTTTTAAGCGCATAGCGCATTCTTCCTAAAGCCGTATTAATGCTGACGCCGGTCATTTCGGCAATTTCCTTGAAGCTTAAATCGCCGTAGGTTCTCAGCACGACAACGGTTCGCTGCTCATCCGGGAGTAAGGTGATCATCTGCTGAACGGATTGCTCTACTTCAGTTTTAACCATCGTTTGCTCGTGACAATGGCTTTCCTCACCCAGTAGTTCCATCAAATCCGAACCATCTGGCAGGACGACCTTGACCATCTGCTTGGCCTTTCTGAAATAATCAATACACAGGTTATGGGCAATTCTCAGTATCCAGGGCAGGAATTTGCCTTGCTCTACATAATTGTTGCGCTGTAAATGCGCTAACATTTTTAGAAATGTGTCCTGGAATAAATCGTCTGCGATATACCTGTCTTTTACCAGATAGTAAATGGTGGTATAGACATTGTCCTGATAACGGGCTATCAGTTCTTCAGCAGCGGTCTGATCGCCATTTCTAAAGCGTTCGACCAAAACCTGATCGGTTTGTTGGGAAATACAAATTGCCATAAATTTTGCTTCTGACATTTTTCCTGGTCCGCCTGGTTAATAGCGGATGAAAAATGATGGTCATGTAGAAGTATAATTTATAAGCAAATAAATTTTGAAGTGGCCAAAAATAGTAAAAAGAGTCAATTAAATCCAAAAAACCGGGAAAAAAAATTAACCCTCTTTAAATTAAAGACGAGTTAAAAAATAAAAACGTTGGGGAATAGGGGGATTTATTTTCAGGAGGAAACGATTTTGTCAAAAAAACATACACCGGAAAGCCGTTCAGGATTGATGGCGGCTTTCCGGTAAAATGAACTATTACTTTAATGGGCGACGCTATTTACTCCTTGGTGATCTTTTGTTTTATTTGCCTGCCGCCGTTGTCGAGCACCTGGATCAGGTAAGTACCTGGCGCTAAGCTGCTCATATCGATACTGTGTTCTTTGATCATACTGCTAGGTATTGATTTATGAATAATATTCCGGCCGAAAGCATCATAAATGTTGATGGTGGATAAGGAAGCATTTCGGGACCTTACCCAAAGCTGGTAGCTTACGGGGTTGGGGAAGATCTTTATTGGCTGCCGGTCGATATCATCAAAGCTTAAAGCTACTACCTTACTGAATATGGGCTCTGTTGAACGGCAAATTAGCTTCAGGCGATAATAATAAATGCTTTGGTCAGTAGGCACAAAGTCTGTATAATGGTAATCCGCCAAATTTGGCTTCCTGTTGATAAAAGCGATTGTGGTGAAATTGCTGCCGTCACTACTGCGTTGGAGTTCGAAAATGCTGATATTGTCCTGAAGGGGGCCGACCTGCCAGGACAGCTGCGCCTGATTGGTGGCGACGGCCTTGCCAGAGAAACCGGTTAAGCCGAGATTGAGCGGCGTATTGGACAGGACGGTCACACTGAAATCCTCGGCCTGGCCATAATTTAAGCTTCCACAAGGGCTGATCGAGGAATTACCGAAGTCAGCGATTACACGCATCCGCAGAGCGGTATTGGTAGTGGCCGTTGCCGGTGGCACGATGGCGACGGTATAGGTCGTATCGCCAACGTTACTATTGACGGACATGACGGTTTCTGATGCGGGACTAAAAGTCCCATCGTTGTTATAATCAATGAATGCTTTAACATATTGGCCATTTAATTGTGTGCTGACAGATAAATGGTAGGTATCGCCGGCTATCAGTGAAGTGTGAGTGGCCAGAGCGCATTGCTGCGTATGGTCCAGGTAGAATGAATCGTCTGTATTGGAATAGGTTAAATAGCCATTGGAATAATACTGGATGGAATCTAACGATATATTACATGGTCCGACATTTGAGCTGACGGCCGTATTGGTCATTGAGCCTGGCTGACAGGTAGCGGCAATTGGCGTTGAACTGGCGGCTGGCGGCGGCAAAGCGCCGTTTGAGGTGATCAGGGCGGAACGATAAGTTTGCAGCATCAGCATCATGCGGTCGGCTTGTCCCTGGGTAAAATGATTTTGGCATTGGGAATAGTTCATGAAATTATGTTGCACGCCATTGCTACCGTATTGAAGACTGGTACAGGGATTGGTCGTTGTGCCTGAAGGGCAGGTCCCGAGCAGCACCCCGCTGGGGTCAGTATCACAAACTTTATCATTATCATTGTTACAATTGCCCGTTGACGGAGGGCAGGCCGTGGTTGTAGTTCCTTCAAAGACATGGTAAAGCCCTAAGGCATGGCCAATCTCATGAGGTAAGGTAATATCGCCGGTCTGGGCGGTTTTTGCCAGCATATAGGCGCCGTCGTCGGGTATGTTAGTACTTAGGCCTAAATAAGCAAACCCCGCGGTGTAGGTACAGGGTGCGCAATTTCCGTCGACCCCGTCGATCTTGTTGACGATATACATATTATAATAGGCGTCGGTAGGCCATTGATAAGTGCTGACCTGGTCTGTTGTTAAGCCGTTGCTGGTACTGTTTTGAAGGCCATAGCTGACATAAGTGGCATTTCCGCTAAGGTCTATTCTTTCAATGCCGTTGGTGGAATCACAACCAGGATCTCTTTTGGCCAGGACGAACTTTACCGGTAAAGCGACGCCGCCGCTGCCCACCTGAGGATAACCTGTATAGCTCCCGGCATAAACGTCGTTTAAATAGTTTATCCAATTTTCTAAAGTGCTGTCTGCCGGGTTGTAAAGGGTACCGATGGCGCCACCGGTAGTGAGCACATGGATAACGGTAGGAATTTCATAAACGGTATCACCTCCTTCAATCGTCAGCCGGCGACTGGTATGCAGCAGATCATTTTGATGGTCCGCCCAAAGGCTGTCGGCTTTGGCAATATCCGCCGCATAGCGGGGATGGGCTTTTATCTGGTTCATCGTTGCCGCATCAAAACCGCAACGGAATTGCGCAAAGGCATGTTCATGAAAGAAAAAAATAAGAGCGGCGCTACAAATTACGGTAAAGCATTTTTTCATAGACATGATTATTGTGAGATATATAAAATGTCAGCACAATATAATCATGTCACAGCTCAAAAGCAAATTATTTCATAAATAATTTATACTTTTTTTGTGGGTAAACGACTAAGCCGGTTGCCGGAAAAAGCTGAATAATGTTGTTCCGTAATTTTTTACTTTTTCGAAATTTGGGTGTTGCTCATAATTGTTTCTCGGCGTGTGCTCCAGAATAAAAATGCCGGACGGCTCCAGGAGGCCTTTGTCGAAAATAATCGCGGGGATAGTGTCGATTTCCTGAAGGGCATACGGGGGACCGGCATAAATGAACTGGTAGGTATCCCGGCATTGCTCTAAGAATTTAAAGACATCCATAGGGAAAATTTTGAAGTTTTCGAATCCTAATGTTTGAACTTCCTCCCGGATAAAGGCGACAGTACGCCGGTCGCGTTCCACAAGTGTTAAGTCAGCAGCGCCCCGGGAAGCCAGCTCATAACTGATGCTTCCGGTACCGCCGAAAATGTCCAAAGTCTTTAAGCCCTCGAAGTCCAGCATATTATTTAAGGTATTGAACATGCCTTCCTTCGCAATATCGGTTGTCGGGCGGGCGGGAATGTTTGCCGGTGGGTGAAATTTTCTGCCTTTGTGGATGCCGCCGATTATACGCATGAATAAAGTGTTTTAAGGAAATTCAGGGTGATTTCAGTAGTATTGTCGCCGGGAGTTTCAATAGAAAAGAAGCGGGCGAGCTCCTCTAAAACATTATTCCAAAACGGCGCTATGCCCGTTATTGAAAATCGGGTAATTTGCTCGGGGCTTATGCCTTTCTCTTCCAATACCAAGGCCAGTTTATAAATGACATTCTGCGGGGTGTCATACGGGAATGTCAGATGGAAAATGTAATGACCGTTATGGTTTAGCGAAAAAATGATTTCCCTGGGCAGGGAGATCATCCGGATCGTTTCGTTTGCTGACCGGTCCGGGTGTGGAAATACCATTTGAGATAAAGGCATTAATGAAGCGTTAGGAAAATTATCGTTAAGAGATAACTTTAAAGCTTCTGAGACGGGGAAGACGATTCTGGCATCTACACTTTCGGACAGGTCAAAATGCAATAGCATTTCCTCCGGCTCTAAATAATGGAACTTTCTTATCCAGCTTTCGGCAAAATCATTCTCATAAAGGCTGTTAGGAATGAGTAGGTTGCGCTCTTCAGAAAGCCATATCTTCTTGACCTTTTTCGACTGGCTTTTCAATATGGGCTGCTGTGACAGTAAATGCTGGAGCCATATGGCGCCGGGTTGGTCCCGCGTTATATAAGTTTCCGCCCATACCGGTGTTCCCTCAGCGGTGAAGCCGGCTGTTGCCAACCCTCCCGGCCAGATCAGTACATGAATTTCAGATAATGATCTTTCAGTGGCGTCATCTGATGTATATTTCCAAAAAGGAGCAATGATATCGGTATCGTTCATAAACTAATCTACAGCGTAAGCATTCAAAAATAACAGGAATTGCAATAAGGTACAAAAATAAAGTAATAATTTATGTAAACCATGATCATAGGGGCGGTTCCGGGCTGTTACGGACCTGCTTTGATCCTCCTCCTGCCCTTTGACTATGCCATTCAACGGCAAAATTGATCTCAAAACCAATAAGAATGACCAGTCCGATGATAAACATCCAGGCCATGAGCATTAGCAGCGTGCCGATAGAGCCATAAACCTTGTTATAATGGACAAAATGATTCGCAATAAAAAAGAACCCGTAGGAAACGGTAAAGAATAAGACGGTGGCCGTAGCCGCTCCCGGAGAAAAGAACCGGAATCGGGCATTGAGAGAAGGCCCGAATTTGTAAATGATGCAAATGGCAATAAAGATAATAAATACCAGGCTCATCCAACTGAAAACCTTTATGAGCCAGGGATAGGCTACAAATTTGAGCAGATATTCATTCAATAAATGGGATTGTAAGATCAGCAGGCCGATCGAAATGACCAGCACCAGCATTAGGATCAGAGTTAATAAAATGGATTTTCCGCGCCGGGCGAGACTGCTGCGTTCCTTGTGGAACGGTGATTTCCGGTCAAAACTTCTTAACAGGCCCATAACGCCGTTTGACGAAACGAAGACGGTGGTCAAAATACCAAAAGAGATTAATTCCTTCCTTTTTGTGTTCATGAGATCGAGAATGGTTCTCTGTACCGCTGAATAGAGTTTTTCATTTGGCGACAATAATTTTATGGATTCCAGAATGGTATGCTGTACGGAATCCAAGGGCAGGAAAGGCACTAACGAGAATAAGAAAATGAGGGTCGGTGGTATGGCCAGCAAGAAGTTGAAGGATATGGCCGCGGCCCGTTCATTCAGGCGCAAATCCCTTATATTGTTGATGATGATCCCGCCGATGTCGTACAAGCTCGCGCCTTGTCCCCGCCAGATATTTATTTTCCTGGTCCATTGCAGGGATTGGTCTGCTCTTTGCAGCAACTGATTCTCGAATTTGCTTCTTTTAATACTCAAACGGGTTTAAAATAGTTTCATCAAAATGAATGTTTCCGGGGAATGACCGGCTGTTGATCTAAACAGGTATCTCCGACCAGGTAACAAATTTAGTTTCGAAAAACGGTTCAGGAAAATACTCATGAATGCACCAGCTTTTGGTTTTTAAACCGGCTGCTTTTATTTCCTCATTCAAGTCACCCCCTTTAAGGCAGATCAGGCCCTGGTTTTGCCCGGATAATATTTTTTGGGCCCAGCGGCTGACACGGTTCAAAGGCGCGACGGCGCGGGTGAGGGCCAGGTCAAATTTTTGAGATGCCAGGTCTTCCGCCCGGCTTTGAACGGCTTTTACATTGGTTAGGCCTAATGCGTTAATCACTTCCCGGACCACTTTTATCTTTTTTCCAATGGAGTCCACCAGGACAAATTGGGCCCGGGGAAACATAATGGCTAAAGGAATGCCCGGGAAACCACCGCCGGTACCAATATCCACAACCTTTGTTTCCGGGTCGATGGTGAATATCTTAGCGATGCTTAAAGAATGCAGCACATGACGTTCATATAGCTCATCCAGGTCTTTTCGGGAAATGATATTGATCCTTTCGTTCCAGTAACGGTAAAGCGCCTCCAATTGTGCATACCGGGACAGCTGATCACATGAAAGGCTGCTGAAATATTTGTTTATGATTTCCATTGTTTTTTGTTTTTCCGGAAAATATAAGGGCTTAGCACGAACTGTAAAACAGACTGGCCGATTTCCCCAAATGGATAAAATGACCATAAGCGGCGGTTGCCTAAAATGACATACCACTTTTGGGCATTGCGCCAGTATAACCCAAGGCGTATTATGCCGAAGGCGGCAATACCGGCCCATAGATATTTTTCAAAAGGCTGCTCGTTTCGAAGGACAGGGCAGGCCAATAATAATGGCCAAAGCAGCCAGAATAATCCCTGTGTTAATGCTGAGAGCCCTAAAACGGTCTTGATATCCCGTGGATAAAATTTACCGGTACTGAGGTGCCTGGATTTCTGATCCAGCCATGACCCGACGGTTTTTTCCGGATCCGATATGGTAAAGGAGCCGGGTTGCAGGCATAAGCCGGTATTGTCTTGCGTGCAGATATGGGCCAGTAATAAATCGTCATCCCCGTACGGAACACTTTTGTAAATCCTTAAAAATCCAGGATCCTTTATCACTCTCCAATACAGGGCTTTCTGATACATTAGATTTCTGCCGACGCCCATATAAGGCATACCGGAAATTGCCATACCCATATATTGTATGCAGGTGTGCAGGGTTTCCCATTGAACCATCTTATTCAGCAGCCCTCTTCCCCGGCTATAGGCGCCGTAGCCAAGGATAATTTTTTTATCCTGTTCGATAAGTGCCGTTGCCATGCATCTGAGCCACTGAAGGCTAGCCGGCCGGCAATCTGCATCGGTAAGCAGGACCGTCGGGAAGCTTGCCGAGAGTATCCCTATATGAAGCGCCTGCTTTTTGCCGGGAAATTCCCGGGTGGCTCCGGGCGGGATACTAATGGTCTTAAGCTGTGAAGCATCCTTTTGAAATTGGTTGAGGACAGTGCGGGTATCGTCTGAGGAAGCGTCATCGACGATCACCACTTCCCACAGGTCGGAAGGATAGTCCTGTGCCAGGATAAAAGGGATATTGGTCTTCAGGTTTTCAGCTTCGTTCCGGGCACAGATAATTATACTGATCGGGGGAAGTCTTTGTTGTGCCGTTTCCTTTTTCCTGCCGGCGAATTTCTGAATATCTCTTGCTGGTCTGTATTTCAAAATATAGATTTGAACCAGAACGACAGTAAAAAACAGGATAGCGGGTACAATAATAAGGGAATACAATGCTTTATGATTTCAATAAAAATAATACCGATAATCTCAAAAGCAAAAGTAAATAATTCCTTTTGGCAAGGTAAGCACAAAATAAAATATTCCCGATGCCGGGGCATCAGGAATATAGAATTATGAAGTAAGGACTGGTTATTTACGCAGGCCTAATTTGCCAATGAGTGTACGATAGCCTTCAAGATCCCTGTCGCTCAAGTATTTCAATAAGCGTTTGCGCTGACCAACCATTTTCAGTAAGCCACGGTTGCTGGAAAAATCTTTTTTATTACCATTTTTCACGTGGTTTGAGATGTGTTGGATACGTTCGGTCAATAAAGCGATCTGAGCTTCAACGGAACCTGTATTTTTTTCAGATCCACCGTACGTTTTAAAAATTTCCGCCTTCCTAGCGTCGATAATTGCATTTGCCATGTGCTGTTAATGTATAGATTTTGAAAAATCAAAATTAAGTTTCGGGTGCAAAGGTACATTAATTTAATTTACTTTTCAAAATATCTTATTGCTCTTCCTGAAATTTATGTATTGGCGCGCTTTGGCAATAACCGGCATAATACAATTTAACTGGATAATACCTGTTGAAGCGTATTTGAGGTCAGAGGCATATAGGATGTGCAAAAGGCGGAACACAGCGGAGACTTTTGCACATCGGAAATATTGCCATCTTTTTTCATTTCCGGCGGGATGAAAAAAGCGAAAAACTCGTTCCGGCATTAAAGTTCATAGGGTATAATAATTTTCAGGGGTGCTCCGTTAGTGATCTTATCCATTCAGAAGTTGTTGATTGATCAGGTCAATCTCGGGAAAATACGCTGTTAGGATTTGATCTTTTGATGAGAAGGATTACCACAATGTTAATTTTTTATGATGAAATTATTGACAAAATAAGCAGATAGCCTAATTTTGCGCCCGCAAATTTCGTCTTTAAAAAAAGAAATGGTCGTGGAATAAGCGGTTACACTTTATATTGTAAAAATAAACCTCTTAAATCTCTTATTTACTACCAGTTATTAATTAATATTTTTATCAATGAAACAACAGCAAAAATGGTTTTTGGCAGAGCTGATTTTTCGTCTGCACGATCAGCAGCAGCCATCAGCTCATCATTTTGATAAATATTATTTTCCTTTGCATGCGGTTTCGGCCAGGGAAGCTTACCAAATGGCTTTAATAAAAGCTTCCTGTGAGCTGGATAGCCGCCGGGATTACACAAAAGATTACCTGCAATGGGAATTCGTGGGGATGGCGGCTTTGACCCAGATTGAGCGTTTAAAAGCTGACACCGCTTATCACCAGGCCATGAAAACGCCGGAAGATATTCCAACCTTTATTCATTCCCTGAGAAAACAAAATGCCGCCATTCAGATGCAATTAACGGAGGTGGCATAATTTATGGTGCGGGTTCCTTGTGATTACAGGACTTCTTCCACCTTTTTATTGCCGGCTGTGGCCGGGCTCTTTTTACTGAATATCATTTTGAATAATACCGGGCCTGTGGTGATGAGCACAAGGCCAATGATGATATACTCCAGATGGCTCTTAACCCAAGTGTTCTCACCTAATAGATAGCCTGACAGTGTGATGCTGAATATCCATGCGGCCGCGCCAATGAAATTATACAGGGTGAATTTTTTGAAATCCATTTTTACCATACCGCCGACAATGGGCGCAAAGGTGCGGACAATAGGTAAAAAACGGGCTAGAACAATGGCGAAACCGCCTTTCTTTTCATAAAATTCATGCGCCGCTTCCAGGTGCTTTCGTTTAAACAGCCAGGATTCCTTCCGTTCCATTAATAACGGCCCCGACTTGCGGCCAAACCAATAACCGGCAAAATTGCCCATAACGGCTGCTACGGTCAGCAGGATGATCCAGAAAACCAGGTTCATGGGATGGCTTTCGAAAGGATAAGGTTTGTCTTTAGCGCCGGCAATGATCATTCCGGTAATGAATAACAAAGAATCGCCCGGGAGAAAAAAGCCGATGAACAATCCGGTTTCCGCAAAAATGATGAACGCCACTAAAAATAAGCCTCCATGAGCCATAATCCAGTCGGGATTAATAAGATTATGGAGTAAGTCAAAAAGGAAATCCATGGTTGATCGTATGATTTACTTATTAGCGTTGCAAGATAATCTATTTTTCATTGAAAAATGAGGAAGAATAATTTGTACTTACCTTTGCCGTGGTGGCTATCCTTAAAAAAAACATGTACGAGCAACTTTTACGCCATATCGTTACACTCAATCAATGGCGAAAAAGACATATTTCCCACGATAATTTTCTCATCATTGCCGCTGCTATTGTGGGTGTCTTTGGGGGATTGGCAGCTGCTCTCCTCAAAAGCCTGACGCATTTCGTTGCGGCCTTCATGCAAAATGATTTTCACTGGCAATATAAATATTACCTGTATTTTTTCTTTCCTCTGATCGGCTTATTCCTGACGGTATTGTATATCAAGACCTTTATCCGGAAACATGACTTCAGGCATGGTATTCCGCCGTTGATCAAAAGCATTTCCAAAGAGAACAGCCGCCTGGATTTCCATAATATTTACAGCCAGATCATCTCAAGCGCCCTGACTGTCGGCCTGGGGGGCTCCGCGGGCCTGGAAGCGCCCGCGGTGGCCAGTGGTTCCGCGATAGGGTCGAATGTCGGGCGGTTATTTGGCCTGAACTACCGGGAAACGACATTGCTGTTGGCCTGTGGCGGCGCGGCCGGTATTGCGGGCGCTTTTAACAGCCCGGTTGCCGGAATGATCTTTGCCATAGAAGTGTTGTTGCCTTCGTTTTCGATTCCCGCGTTTATTCCTTTGCTGATCGCCTCTGCAGTGGCTTCAGTAGTATCCCAGATGCTGAACAGCGAACCGTTGTTTGCGTATGTGGCGCACAATTGGATAGTAGACGCCTTTTGGTTTTATATTGTCTTTGGTGTTATTGCCGGTTTCTATTCGGTTTACTTTAGTCGCTTAAATACCTATCTGCATAAGGTTTTCGATAAAATAAACGGTGCATACAGGAAAGCACTTGTCGGCGGGATCGCCCTGGGGGTGATGATCGCCGTCTTTCCGGCCGTTTACGGGGAAGGTTATATTTCTATCCAAAAGCTCTTGGATGGCCGTTATGAATCGCTTTTAACCAACAGTTTTTTTTCGGGCTATCAGCATATAACCTGGGTCCTGATCGCATTCGCGGCGTTGTCGCTTATGGCAAAGACCGTTGCCTGCGTGGTGACCATGAGCAGCGGAGGTAATGGCGGTATGTTTGGCCCCAGCGTGGTTGTCGGCGGATTGCTGGGCTTTGTTTTTGCCTTTGGCTTAAACCAGACCGGTTTTGTGCATTTGAACGTGACGCATTTTATTGTCGCCGGTATGGCCGCCTCGGTGGCCGGCGTGATGCATGCGCCGCTGACGGGGGTATTCTTAAGCGCAGAAATTACCGGCGGGTATGTGCTGATCGTACCGCTTATGGTGGTTTCCGCCATTTCTTATTTTATCAATAAGGGAACATTGCGCTATTCCATTTACACCAAAAGATTGGCGGAGCAGGATATCGTCGTTGCGGAGAATAAGGATGCCAGCGTGCTGACCCAGATGAAGCTCAAATATCTCTTGGAAAAAGATTTTGTGGTCTTGCATCCCGAAGACACCGTGACAAGCCGTGAGAAAGATATCATTCATTCTGAAAAATCACTTTTCCCTGTTGTCGGTCAGGACGGTAAGCTGCTCGGGCTGCTGGGTATCGAAACATTACTGGAGCATTTGGTCAGTCATCAGCCCGAAATGCGTCAGCAGACCATCGCGCAGCTGGTACAGCCGGTCAACGATGCTGTATGTATTAATGCCAAAATGCGCGCGGTAATGCAGCTGATGGATAAAAAAAACGTGCGTATCCTCCCCGTTGTTGATGAAGAGGAGCAATATCTGGGCTTTATTACCAAGACGGGCATTTTTAACCGGTACCGGAAATTACTGGTCCGGCAGAACGATATACTCTATTAAATGGAGACAGGTGGTGATTAAAAAATATTTGCTTTCTTTACGGCAAAATATCTCTATCTTTAGTTCATCAACCAAATATTCATCAATTTGACAGAAGCGATCATTACATTAGACACCATAAATCCCATTGAATTTTTCGGGGTTAATAATAATAAATTTAATCTTTTAAAAAAGCGTTTCCCGCTTTTGAAGGTGCTTTCGAGAGGAAAGCAGATCAAATTGGCCGGGCAGCCGGAGGAAGTGATTGAGGCCAAGGAAAAGATTGAGCTTATCCTGAAGTTTTTAGAAAAAAACGGTCATTTATCCGAACAATATTTTTCCCAGATTCTTGGAGATGAGGAAGAGATGAACGAGGAACAGGAGGTTCCGGATCTGACCAATGGGAACGATATCCTGGTCTTTGGACGGAATGGCCGGATTATTAAGGCCAGGACCCGTAATCAACAGATGATGGCCTCCGCTTCCGAAAAAAATGATATTTTGTTTGCCGTTGGGCCGGCAGGCACCGGGAAAACCTATACGGCCGTTGCCTTGGCTGTCAGGGCATTAAAGAATAAGGTGGTCCGGAAGATCATCCTGACCCGTCCGGCCGTAGAAGCCGGGGAGAGCTTAGGTTTCCTGCCGGGCGATTTGAAGGAAAAAATCGATCCCTATCTGCGCCCGCTTTATGATGCCCTGGACGATATGATTCCAACTGATAAGCTAAGCTACTATATGGCCAACCGGGTAATTGAAATCGCTCCCCTGGCCTATATGCGCGGGCGGACACTGGATAATTCCTTTATTATTCTGGATGAGGCGCAAAATGCTACCGATCTGCAGCTAAAAATGTTTTTAACCCGCATTGGCCCTAACGCCAAGGCCATTATTACCGGAGATTTAACCCAGGTGGATTTGCCTAAAAACCAGAAGTCAGGCCTAGGTAAGGCCGTACGCATCCTTGCCGATATTAATGGTATTGCACACATTTCCCTGAATGAAGGGGATGTGGTGCGCCACCGCCTGGTAAAGTCCGTTATTAAAGCCTACGAAAAGGAAAGCGAGCGCGAAGAAAAGCTGAAAGAAAGTAATAAAGCCGATAATCATCATTATTAAAGATAACAAGGAACACTATGAACCTAGTTGTAAAGAGTATAGAGCAAAATGTGGCGTATTTAACCCTGAACAGACCGGATAAATTTAACAGCTTTAACCGGGAAATGGCCCTGGCTTTACAGTCTGAACTGGATGCCTGCATGAGGGATGATACCGTCCGTGCCCTCTGCCTTACCGGTGAAGGGAAGGCCTTTTGTGCCGGCCAGGATTTGTCGGAAGCCGTTGATCCGGACGGCCCTACTTTACGTTCCATTGTGCATGGTCACTATAATCCTATTATTACCCGTATCAGGTTGCTGGAAAAGCCGGTTATCGCGGCAGTTAATGGCGTGGCCGCCGGTGCAGGCGCCAATATTGCCTTGGCCTGCGATATTGTGGTAGCCAAGGAAAGCGCCGCGTTTATTCAGGCGTTCAGTAAGATCGGTTTGATCCCGGATAGCGGCGGGACATTTTTCCTGCCCCGCTTAGTAGGCTTTCAAAGGGCTTCTGCATTAATGATGCTTGGCGAGAAAGTTTTGGCCCCGGAAGCCGAGAGGATAGGCATGATCTACAAATCCATTCCCGATGATAAATTTGAGTCGGAAAGTAAAGCCATAGCCGGGAAATTAGCGCAAATGCCGACACGTGCCCTGGCTTATACCAAGCAGGCGCTGAACAGGAGCTATAAGCATGATTTCAGCCAGCAGCTTGGTCTTGAAGAGGAATTGCAGGAGCAAAGTGGCAGAACGAAAGATTTTGAGGAGGGCGTCGCGGCATTTTTAGAAAAACGCGCACCTGAGTTTAAAGGTAAATAGCCTGTGGCTCGGGGACTCAATTTTTTAATCTGGAAATATACACTTTGCCGTAAAAGTTCCGGAAAGAATCGGTTTTTAAGAAATTAAAGGGTTTCCAGAAGCTATCGGAACTTATGTCATCCGTAAAATAATCCCGGTTATAGACTGTGGGATAGCTTATGAGATCCGTATAGACCGGCTTTTTACCCCGGAGTAAGGAATCTACTAATTTCTTATTAAGCGGCCGTATCGAAACGTCTATTAAATTAGGTTTAGGGTCAATGCCCGTAGTATACCGGTATCGCTCACCGATGCCGTAATTTCTGGAAATCAGGATGGCTTCCGGATGTTGTTGCATGAATGCGGCCAAATGTTGACTATTGTAATAATTATAGTGATAGTCCGGCCAGATGCCGTAGCCAAAATTCCATAAGAATAAAAAGCCGACCAGCAGTTTTGTAAATACCCTATTAAATTCCCCGAAATAAGGAAGCGTCAGGATGATCAGCAATGGCAGCATAATCATGAATTTAGCATTACCCATGGAAAATGCCGCAAATAAGAATTGAAGCGAAATGATTAGGATATGGCAGCTGACGAATGATCTTAATTTTTTATTCCGTTCGGACGGCATGGTGGTCAGGAAAACGGCGCTCCTGTTTTTGAATAAATAATACAGGATAAAGATGCCAAAGCCCAATGGCAGGTAGTAACCAACATTTGATTTTAATAAGGTAAGCTGAGTAGGATAAATTTGTATAAAGGTTCTTATCATGGCTACGGCGGTAAAAAAAATATTTTTGGGACCAATGACAATAGGCGCTGAGCCTGAAAAATAGGAATAGAAGACAAAATGTATGAAATGGCTTATGGTCAGGGTCTGATGGTAGTTGTAGACGAGTACAAGACCATAGGTCACCGGGACAATGACTGCCGGGATACTATAGATCAGCGTGTATTTCCTTGTGCTTTTACTATAAAAAACACTGATAAGGAGCCCGAGCCACCAGAAGAAGTTGATCTGATGAAATAAACAGGCTATGGCGGCCCAGAGCCCGGCGGTTAACGCCGCCAGGGCCTTGTTCCCTTCGGACAGATAAAGGTTGAGAAAGGAATTGCTGGCTAAAAGAGAGAAGAAAATAGCGACGATATAGCTTTCATTTTCAATGCTGAATCTCCAGAATCCAAAGCAAAAAGCCGTTGCCAGCAAAAGGGGGATCGACTTACCTGGAGAATAATCATAGGCTTTTTTCAGGATGCGATCCGCCAGAGCCAGAACGCTGATCGCAAAGAGGCCGTTCAGCGTTTTCGCAAAGGCTAGGAGGTCCAAACCGGAAAATAATTTCCGGAAAGGCAGGCTTAAAAGCTCAAAAAACTTATTGTACAACAAATGATGGGGCGTAAACATGGTGGGTACGCCATATTTGATGTCTGCGGCGTAGCCTATAGCGTCCGAAGTCGAATTGTGTGTCGGGAAAAGCAGGAATATGCTCCCGGTAAAAGCTAAGGCCAGGATTAATGGCAGGGCTTGCTTTACTTTGGGGAATATATTCATGAATGTGAATGCTGATATCGGTTAAATGAGCACTACCGGTTAAGGTCTTTCCAGGAACGTTGAGATAGCCTGCAAAATACGATTATAATTGTTTCAATTGTTCACTGGCTTTCGCGGAAAAGGGCGAATCAGATTTTTCCACTCTTTTAAACAGGCGTTTGGCCCGACCGGTTTTGCCGATTTGTAGATTACAGAGGGCTGAATAATACATGGCTTCGGCATGATGGGGATCATTATCGTTTTCCGAAGCTGTGCGTAAATAAAGTAAGGCGCTGGCATATTGCTTTTTCAGAAAAAGGCTTTTCCCCGTTTGAAAATCCGAAGCACCGATGCCGGCGTTAGGTGCGCTTGAAGATTCTGCCGGTTTCTGAGGTGTCTTATTTAAAGTTTTGGTCCCTGTTTTTCTGGAGGATGCTTCAGTCGGTGCTGCCGTAGTAGATGCGTGGTCGTCATTTTGACTGTCCCTGGCCGATGCATGGGTTTTGTCTACAGCATCAGGCAGGTTGTTAGAGGATGTGTTGGCAGTTTTTGGAACGACCGGAGGTGCGCTTAAGGCAACCATTGCTTTGGTAGAATCGGTTAATCCGGCCGACTTTTTATTTATTGCCGGCGCCGCCGCTATATTTTTACCGGAATCCGTTGCATAAGTGACCGGAGGGGCAATTACTTTCTTGCTAACAGTATGGGCTTGATCGGCGGCAATCTTCGATGGAGTGTCTTTCGTCCCGGTGCTATCCTCTAAAACGGGTGCTTTATTGTTGCTGGTTTTTATGGCAAATGGCTTCCAGCCCGGATTACTGTTTTCATATTGCCAGAAAAGGAAGCCGCCCAAAAGGAGCAATGCTGCTATACCTCCGATACCTAACCATGAAAAGTTTCTTTGGCGGGGAAGGCGGGTCTGATTTTTTGGTGTAAAAGTACTTTTGGGAAGACCCGGAGCCGAATGGGCTTTTTTTACCGGTGATACAAAAATTGTTTTTGAGAGAGGAGCAGGTTCAGACGTTTTGATAATATTTTTTTCCATTGATGGTAATGGCGGCAGGGTTAAGCTGTCGATAAGGTTTTTGGCGTCTTTATGGCGCTCTAATCCCTCAAGCGCTTCCTGGCAAAAGTTACATGAGGCCAGATGCAGCTCTACGACTCTTAACTCTTCCTGAAAAAGGCTGCCTTTCAGATAGCCCAGTATCTGGTCCGGCTTAAGACAGGCACTGCTCTCAAATATTTGCAATATTTTTTCTCCCTTTTCCATGATAATGAGCTCATACGGTTATGACATTTTGCATACAGGCTTTAATGTTTCTCCGGCCGTTTTGAATAAAGCTTTTAATGTCCTTATAAGTATAACCTGTGGCTATGGCAATTTCCTGATAGCTTTTTTCTTCAAAATAAAAGCTGTTGATGCACCGATACTGCTCTTCCCTTAAATTATTCATGCAATGACTTAAATGGTTAAGTAACTGGTCTTCTTTTAATTTAAGATGCAAATAATCGATCCATTCCACATCATCAATATCCGGGACCGTATCGAATTGAGCCGTCGGGTCCTTTTTACGCAATTCCCCGAGGCAATGGTTCCTGGCCACTTTATATAACCAGGGCTTAAAGCGGCTGATTTGGTATTTATAGCTGTCGTTCCAGATTTTCAGAAAAATATTTTGAACAGCGTCCTTCGCGCGTTCCGTTTCTTCCAGATATTTCAAACAAACACCCAAGACAAGATGCTTGTACCTGGCAAAGAGCATGCCAAATGCATCCCTGTCCTGCCTGGTGGCCATCTGGTGAAACAGATCCTCGTCGCTAAGATTTCGGTATGGAACAGACAAGTAATAAGTATTGTGATTGTGTGATAAAAAGGTTTAGCTGGTGCTGATTAAGGTTTATCAATTTTTATGCCAATTTTTGCTTACCATTTTATTTACAGTAAGTTAGACAGGGAATTTGGGATGCTAACGGGCTTATTGTTATTTTTGAAGGAAATTTTTAAAAATTAATGGAGGGCAATATTAGCATTCGGCGTGCAATGGATAACGATGTTCCGGCAATGATGACTTTGATCAGGGAGCTGGCTGAATTTGAAAAAGAGCCGCTGGCAGTGACGGTAACCTTATCCGAATTTCGCGAGGACGGTTTCGGCGCTCGCCCCGCTTGGCAGGCATTTGTGGCGGAATGTCAGTTAACGGGCAGGGTTATGGGCATGGCTTTGTATTACATTCGGTATTCTACATGGAAAGGAAAAATGTTGTATCTTGAGGACATTATTGTTAGTCAGGAATTCCGGGGGCGGGGCATCGGCAGGCGTTTAATGGATCACCTGGAGGAAGAAGCGAAGACTTTGCGGCTTAAGGGTATGTGTTGGCAGGTATTGGATTGGAATGAGCCGGCCATCAGGTTTTACCAGAAAACGCCGGGAACACAATTTTCGGGAGAATGGCTGAATGTCCAGAGGCTATTCTCCTGTTGATGCGCACAACAATTTGCAAACTTTATTTGTTGAAGATTTAAGAAATAACTGTACTTTGCAGGCATTAATCAATACATATGGAAGAAGAAATAAAGACAATTGGTAAATATAAATATATTGAAGAGGGCGCGGGTGAACCGTTAATCCTGTTGCATGGTTTATTTGGCGCATTGAGTAATTTTCGTGACCTGTTTGACCATTTTAAACAAACCCACCGGGTTATTATCCCGATGTTGCCTTTGTTTGATATGGGGCTGGAAACAGGTGTAGGGGCCTTGGCTAAGTATGTGCAGAAATTTATCGAAGCCCATGAATTGGAAAATGTTCATTTATTGGGCAATTCACTCGGTGGCCATGTGGCCCTGATCTATACGCTTCTCAATCAGGCAAAAGTGGCTTCGCTGGTTCTCACCGGCAGTTCCGGCTTGTTTGAAAACGGGATGGGAGAGACCTATCCGAAAAGAGGCGATTATGAATATATCCGCAAGAAGACGGAATTGACGTTCTATGATCCAAAAATGGCCACGAAAGAATTGGTGGATGAAGTGTATGCTATCGTGAATAACCGGCTTAAGGCTATTAAGGTTATTGCCTTGGCCAAGAGCGCTATCCGTAATAACCTTAGTGATGAGTTACGGGAAATTAAAGTACCCACCTGTTTGATCTGGGGGCAGAATGATACCATTACGCCACCAATGGTTGCAGAAGAATTTAATAAGCTGATTCCTAATTCCGAATTGCATTGGATTGATGAGTGCGGCCATGCGCCCATGATGGAACGTCCTATGCGGTTTAACGAAGTATTATCGGGATTTTTGGCAAAACAATCCGGTAAATAAAACCTTTTTCATGTATATCGACGCCTTCATCAATCACGAGATTCCTAGCCTTACGGCGACGCATACCATTGCGGAAGCATTAGACATGATGAGGGATTTCCTTGTTTCTGAGCTGCCCTTTGTTGATAATGGCCGGTTAGTGGCGCTTGTGGATGAAGATACGCTGCTGGATGCTGCAGATCCTTCCGCCGTTGTCGTAAAACATGCTTCGTTAAAGGCTTCGCCGGTTGTGGCGATAACGGCGCATCCCTATGAGGCCGCTTGCAGGATGGCGGAGTTTAAATTGTCGCTTTTGCCGGTAATTGATGAGCAGGAACAATATCTTGGCGTGGTTACCCGTCATGATTTATTTCAGTATTTATTTGAGCCGGCAACCGGCCTGGCATTTCCCGGAGCGGTCATGGTTTTGAGTATGAAGCCGGTCGATTACAGTCTTTCCGAGATTGCCCGTATCTGTGAAAGCTGCGATACCACCATATTGAATGTACAGGTCTTTACCGATGCCCAGTCGGAAAATATGGATGTTGTCCTGAAAACCAATAAAAAAGACCTTCAGGCGCTCAGGGCATCCTTTGAAAGATTTGAATATAATGTCAAAGAGATTTTCGGCGCCCAGCCGGACCAGGGAAATTTAATAGAACGTTATCGCCTCCTCATGAATTACATCAATATGTAACTTTGCCGGGAAATACATTCCTTTTCAAAGCAAAGAGCCAATGGGGATCATTACCGTAAAAGATTTAGTCAAAAAATATGGCGAGTTTACCGCTGTCGCGGGTTTGAGCTTTGCCGTGAATGAAGGGGAAATATTCGGCTTATTAGGCCCTAACGGGGCGGGGAAGACCACCACCCTGGAAATCATTGAGACCCTTAGACCTAAAACTGCCGGAACGGTAATCGTCGACGGCATTGATTTAGATGAGCATCCAGAAGAGATCAAAAAAATTATCGGGGTGCAATTGCAGGCCGCGGGCTTCTATCCCAATCTCAATTTGAAAGAACTGGTTCATTTATTTGCCGGATTATACAATATCCGGGTAGATGCCATGAACCTGCTTAAAAGCGTTAACCTTCAGGATAAAGCCGGAAATAAATTTAAAGAGCTTTCCGGCGGGCAAAAACAACGTTTTTCTATCGCGACCACGATCATCAATCAGCCTAAAATTATTTTCCTGGATGAGCCCACAACCGGCCTGGACCCTCAGGCAAGGCGTAATCTCTGGGAACTGATCCGGAACCTGAGAGATAACGGCACTACTGTTGTGATGACCACGCATTATATGGACGAGGCCGAAGAGCTGTGTGACAGAATTGCTATTGTTGATGCCGGGAAGATCATTATGCTCAATACCCCGGGCCAAATGATCGACGACCTGTTAGCTTCGGGTTTTAAACGGGCAAAGAAAGCCAGGGAGGCCAATTTGGAAGATGTCTTTATCGAATTGACAGGGAAAGACCTGCGTGAGGATTAATACCGTTTTCGCTTTCTTTTCCTGTTTTGAATGCTTGTTAATCGACGGCCATTCTGTAACTTTGTGTACCTATGTTCCAGATTGAAAGTCCATACAAACCGGCGGGGGATCAGCCTAAAGCCATTGCCGAGCTCAGCCGGGGAATCAGAGAGGGCGAAAAGTTCCAAACCTTACTGGGCGTTACCGGTTCGGGCAAGACGTTCACTATGGCTAACCTGGTGCAGGAAGTGCAAAAGCCGACATTGGTGCTGACCCATAACAAAACATTGGTCGCTCAGCTTTACGGCGAATTCCGGCAGTTTTTCCCTAACAATGCGGTAGAATATTTTGTTTCTTACTATGATTATTATCAGCCGGAAGCCTATATGCCGGTCAGCGATACTTATATTGAAAAGGACCTGTCCATTAATGATGAGCTGGAAAAGCTACGGCTGCATACCACCAGCAGCCTGCTTAGCGGTCGCCGGGATATCCTGGTCGTGGCTTCCGTGTCCTGCATCTATGGTATCGGTAATCCTGCGGAATATGAAAACGGCATTATCCGCTTAACGGTGGGGCAGCGCATTCAGCGCAATGCCTTTTTGCATCATTTGGTAAATGCATTATATAACCGAAGCCAGGTAGAGTTTTCACGAGGTACTTTCAGGGTAAAGGGGGATACGGTGGATATTAACCTGCCATATTTGGATTACGGCTATCGTGTTACTTTCTTCGGCGATGAAATTGAAAGTATTGATTCTTTCGATCCGTTGACCGGCAAACGTATTGAGCGGCTGGAAAATGCGGCCGTTTTTCCGGCGAATATGTATATGGCGCCAAAGGATCAGATGGCAAATATTGTCCGGGAAATCCAGGATGAAATGTTTGCCCAAAATGAATATTTCAAGGAAATAGGCAAGCCCATAGAAGCCCAGCGCATCAAGGAAAGGGTGAATTACGATCTGGAGATGATCCAGGAATTAGGTTATTGCAACGGCATTGAGAATTATTCCCGTTTTCTGGACAGGCGCCAGCCCGGTACGAGGCCGTTTTGTTTAATTGATTATTTCCCGGATGATTATTTGTTGATTTTAGATGAAAGCCATGTGACCCTGCCGCAGATCAGTGGCATGTATGGCGGCGACCGGTCCCGGAAAATGAATTTGGTGGAGTTTGGTTTTCGGCTACCCTCGGCGTTAGATAACCGGCCGTTGAATTTTCATGAATTTGAAAGTATGCTGAACCAGGTAGTCTTTGTCAGCGCTACGCCGGGCAGGTATGAGCTGGAGCACTCGGAGGGCGTGGTAGTGGAGCAGGTGGTGCGGCCGACGGGGCTTTTGGATCCTCCTATTGAAGTACGACCATCCATCAACCAGATCGATGACCTGCTGGAAGAAATTGATGAACGGGTGAAGAAAGGCGACCGTGTTCTGGTCACGACCTTAACCAAGAAAATGTCGGAAGAGCTGGACAAATACCTGAAAAACATAAATATCAAATCACGGTATCTGCATTCGGGTATTGATACCCTGGAGCGTGTTGAGATCTTGAGAGCATTGCGGTTAGGGGAGATCGATGTCCTGGTGGGCGTGAATTTACTTAGGGAAGGGCTGGATCTGCCGGAAGTATCCCTGGTGGCCATCCTGGATGCCGATAAAGAAGGGTTTTTGCGGGATGAGCGTTCACTGACCCAAACGGCCGGCCGTGCTGCCCGGAATGCTGATGGCCTGGTTATCTTTTATGCCGATAAGATTACGGAAAGCATGCAGCGCACCATTGACGAAACGGAAAGGCGGCGTGCCAAGCAGATCGCCTATAATACCGAGCATCACATGGCTCCCAGAACAGTAAAAAAATCAATTGCGGAAATTCTGAAGCAAACGTCTGTTCTGGATATTAAAGGCGAGGATGAAGCAAGGGCTTATACGATCAATACATCCAGCGTAGAAGCTGCCGAAGAGCAGGTAGCCTATAGTAGTCTCAAAGACCTGGACAAAGTCATCAGGCAGACCCAAAAGGCCATGGAAAAGGCGGCTAAAGATCTGGACTTTATGGAAGCAGCCCGTTTGCGGGATGCCTTATTTGCTTTACAGGAGCAGAAAAGAGGAAGATGAGATTAGTTACAGCCGATAAAATGTTCAATACGGCGATATAGCTCCTCTTTGGCTTGACCCAGATCATCATTGACCAGCAGATAGTCAAACTCCGGGGCAAAGCTAAGTTCGTAATCCGCTTTTTTCAATCGTTCCAGGAGAGTGTCTTCCGTTTCCGTTCCCCGGTGGCGCAGGCGTTGCTCCAGGGTTTCAATGGATGGCGCTTTGATAAAAATAGACAGTGATTCGCCCTGGAATTGCCGCTTTATTCTTAAGGCGCCTTTAACGTCAATATCCACGAGGGGGAATTGCCCGTTTTCCCAGATGCGGTTCAGTTCCGATTTCAGCGTGCCGTAATATTTTCCTGGATATACCATTTCCGACTCTAAGAATTCTCCCTTGGCTAATTTTTCTTCAAAGTCAGCTAGGCTAAGAAAATAGTAATCCCTGCCGTCAATTTCACCCGCACGGGGCGAACGGGTACAGGCGGATATGGAAAACGCTAATCGGGGAAGACGCTCTAGGAGGTCTTTTACTAAAGTCGTCTTCCCCGATCCTGAAGGCGCGGTTATAATGATGATCTTTCTGGTCATACAGGCATCCGCCCTAATTTATTTTACATATTTTTTCAGCTCTTCTTTCGCGGCTTCCGGAGAATTGTAAGCACCGATAACCTTGCCGTCGGGGCCTAGTAAAAAAGCTTGAGGGATAAAGCGAACGCCATATTTCTGGGCGGCCTCGCTCTGCCAGGCTTTTAAATCGCTCATCTGGTAAGGCCACGATAAATGGTCGTCCTTAATGGCCTTGATCCAGGCTTCTTTTTGCCTGTCCAGGGACACGCTGACAATAGTAAAGCCCTTAGGCGCGTCCTTGAATTTTTTGTCTTTAAATTCCTGGTACATTTTTACCACCGAAGGACTGGCCAGGCGGCAGGGACCACACCAGCTGGCCCAGAAATCTAACAGCACATAGCGTCCTTTATTTATATCCTGTAGGGAAATGGTCTTGCCTTCAGGGTTTTGATAGGCTAATTCCGGCGCTTTTTGTCCCACTTTGATAGCGGTGTTCTGGTATTGGGCCGAAGCGCTGAAAGCCGTAAAAACGCCTAACAGGCAAATGCTTAGGATTTTTTTCATGTTGACTTCAATTTTTAGTTTTTAAATGAGAATTGTTGCGCGTTCCTGATTCCTATTATTCTAAGCTTATCAGGATGGCTTCCCGCAAATTTACGATTAAGGCCCTGAAATTAAGGATAAAAATGGTTAATGAAATTCATAACAGCCAATGGTTGGCGAACCGGCCGGACGTGTTACACCATCCAAATCTTCTGTAATGCCGGGAATGATAATACCATTATGCACCGCCGGCGAAGCGGCCTGCACATGAAAATCCATTTTTTCTCTTTTGACAAACATGGGGTCCTCATTAAAAATATTGCCGGAGGCATTGACAAATGCTGGTAAAGCCTCCGCTGATTTTACCAGGCAATGGCTTAGCTGGATGTTCGCCGTGAAATCATTTTTTTTATCGATAACCAGCTCATCGTCCAAAGAGCCGTAAATAATGCACCCACGGATGTCCGCGGTTAAGTCACCTCCTATATACGAAGACTGGGAAACAGGGTAATAGTTTAATACGCCCATGCTTACATATTTGCTGTGATCGATGTAGGTGCTGCCGTAGGTGGCAATGGTGCAATCATAGATCTTATAGTCACCACCCTGCATCAGCATCATGTTTTCCGCACCGCAGGCGGCGATCAGGCAGTTTGCGGCATACATGCTGCTATTGAAAGCTACTATGCCGTAGCCTTGTGAATGATGAATGATGGAATTGGTTATGTTGAGTACCGGTTGCCCGTTCTGCAAAGAATCCTTGTTGATTTGGATAGTAGCGCCCAAGACCGTTTGGCCGGACAGTTGAGTGGAAGCTCCGCCATTTTTAAACACGGCATAATTAATGACATTGCTGTGACTTTGCGGAAAAAAATACAGGCCGCCCCATTCCCCCGGGATGTCGTCATAATTGCCCACATAGATATCGCGGTCGATACGGTCGCCCTGGAAAATGACACTATCGCCTTTCTGTCCCTCAATATTTAAAGAGCCCATAACAAACAATCTTGAATCCTGGTGCATATAAACCCTTACACCCGGCTTGATGGTCAAGGTAGCGTTGTTATCCACTAAAGCGTTATGAATAATGACATAAGGCTTATCATTGATCCAGGTTTGGGTTTGGAGCACGCTGTCCACGATATAATGAGCATTTTGGCCATAAGCGATGACGGGAATGGAAAAAGTTTGATCGTTCAGCGTCACCAACAGCTTGTCTTCTACTAAAAATGGATTGTCGGCACTGTCAGGGTTGATGGTCACCGCTGTAAATATCCAAACGCTGTCTTTTCCGGAAATGTCCACATGGTCTACCTCTTTTCCTGTATAGCCGTTAACGTTTAAACGGAAAGGCGAGGCGTTACCTTTTTCAAACCGGATGCTGCTGATATGGATGCCCTGCTTTTGGGGGTTAAAAATTTTGAGGCTCCTCGTCGCGCTGCCCTGCGCCGTAAAAACAGTGTCAAACATTAATGTATCGACGGAAAAGGTTATTTTTCCGCCTGAATTTAACCAGGATTGTTTTTTGCAGGCGCTAAAAGACAGGATGAGGAGCAATGCCGGGCACCATCCGGAAATTCCATATCGTCGCATAGATTGATTTCTTCAAGTAAGTAACAAAAGTACAGAAAAAGACGGCTATTGACGAACAATAAAATTAAGGAATGAAAGCGCTCTGACTGGTGTCATCACTGTTTTCTTCCCTTTGTCCTGATTTTAACTGCCGGTTTAAAGATGCAGAAATATTAATTGGTTTGATATTGTGTAATGGCTTAACATAAATATCATATTAGCTTCATGATTTCTTCAAAATCGCATTTCAATTTTGCCGTATAAATATAGGGAGGTATTCTCCATTATAAGTACGGTAAAGAAATTGTCATGCCTATCCCAAAACAGATCTTTCAAACTTTCCGGAGCAGGCAGCTCCCTTGGATTACAATGTACCATATTGCAAGATTGAAGCGCCTGAACCCGGAATATGCTTATCATTTTTATGATGATGAAATGATCCTGGAATTTCTGGAAAATGAATTTCCATCTGAATATTTACGAGCGTATAACAGGCTGACGATAGGCGCCGGCAAAGCTGATTTTTTCCGCTACGCTGTCCTGTACAAAAAAGGTGGTGTTTACCTTGATTTAGATGTAAAGGTTGTTAAACCTTTCCGGGAATTTGTTTTAGATAGTGACCAGGCCATCATCTCCAATGAAATTGATAAAAGATTGTTTGTGCAATGGGCTATGTTTTTCGTGCCGGGGCATCCTTTTTTAGAAAAGACATTAGAAAATATAATCATTAATATACAAGAGCGGCGTTATCCCAATAACATCCATGCCACTACCGGGCCTGTTCCTTTTTCCGATGCCATACGCGGATGCCTGGGAAGTGAGCCTCATACACCATACCGGTTAATGGGGGTGTATTATAATGGGGTTATGAAGGAAAAATACAAGCTAGCCAAAATTGCTATTTATAAGCATAAAAAGAACCATTGGAAAAAACTTCAGCTTAGACAAGAGGTTGTTTCACATCAATAAGGGATATTTTCCCCGGCTTTTATTTTGGTTTTTACAGCATGCAGGCGCTTTTATGGCGTTGAAGCTTGCAATACCTGACTTCAGAATTTTTTCAGATTTCGCGGATAGTTTTGCCGTTAGTATTTTTTAATACTTGATGACAACGAATGAAAAAGGTAAAAAGCAGCTGCATCCTGGTTATTTTGCTTAATGGTCTAGGCGCTTTCAATGCGGGCGCGCAGGGCTATATTAAAGATACAACGACTTTTGAGTACAGCCCGGTAAAACAAATAATTCTTAGAGATACTTTTTCTGAAAAGGATTATCGTTGGAAAATGGAATTGTCAGGTGCTCCTGATCAGCAATTTTTGAAAGCGGATCAAAGAAGGCTATTAGCTGCTCCTTCAATATTGCCCCCTGCTAATAATGCCGGCTCACCGGCATTAAGCGTGCCCGCTGTCATTATACCGGCCATTGGCGTTGGCTACGGGGTTGCAGCATTGCATAAAGGAGAACTACGGACACTCAATATTTCTACGAGGAATGAAGTTTTGGAAGATCACTCCTATTTTCATACGCATACGGATGATTATTTACAATGGAGCCCGGCCGCAGCGGTTATGGGGTTGAATTTAATGGGAGTTCATGGCGCCAGGCCTTTTAAAGAAGAACTGTGTATCTATGCTCTATCAACTGCAATTATGGGAGGGACGGTGTATGGTCTTAAGCATTTTACGAAAGAAGAAAGGCCTGATTATTCCAGCTTTACCTCTTTTCCTTCCGGTCATACGGCTACGGCATTTGCCGCTGCCGAATGGCTAAGGGCAGAATATTGGCAACGGTCGCCCTGGGTCGGCGTTGCCGGCTATGCTGCGGCTACCGCGACCGGTATTTTGAGATTATATAATAACAGGCATTGGGTTTCCGATGTAATAGCCGGGGCCGCCGTGGGCTTCTTATCAACGCGGATTGCTTATTTAGTTAATCCATGGATAGCAAATCATCTGTTTTATCGGAAACGGCAGGTGTCCTCATTTTGAAAAAACATTCCTTCGCCGGGTTACGATACTCAATGGGCGCTTATGCAGGCGTTGGGCATAAGGTTGCGCTTCATCATTGATCACCGGGTTTTACTATGAATAAAAATCAAAGGCATTTGTGATACAACTTTCTGAAAAGATGATAGCAGTCCGGCGGTGGTCATAACAGCGCTTATGCTTAAATATAGCTTTTCATTTCTTTTTTGAGTATAGTTAAGTAAAATGATATGGATTATGTGGTGGATTTTCGCACTGTTAGCGGCTTTTTTTGCCGCATTGACGGCTATTTTAGCCAAGATAGGTCTGAAGGATATCAACCCTGATTTAGCTACGGCTATCAGGACAGTCGTGATTTTAGTTCTTTCCTGGGGAATAGTTTTTTTCAAAGGAGGAACAAAAGCGATCTTCCTGGTTTCCAAACGGGGTCTGCTCTTTTTAGTGCTATCCGGCCTGGCTGCAGGTTTTTCCTGGTTGTTTTATTTCCGGGCATTGCAAGCGGGAAAAGTATCGCAGGTTG
This sequence comes from Edaphocola sp., assembly GCA_035708205.1. Classification (GTDB taxonomy): domain Bacteria; phylum Bacteroidota; class Bacteroidia; order Chitinophagales; family Chitinophagaceae; genus DASSSY01. Next base: position 16,210 of record DASSSY010000003.1, on the reverse strand, counting down.
CGTCGGTTGATAAGCTGAGCCTTGCATTGGTCATTATTTTTTCAATTTTATGCCTTGGCGAAACAATTACGTGGAAAATTTTGACAGGAGCCATTTTAATTATTGCCGGTACGTTATTATTAATATTATAGTTTATTGGGAACAGTGTTCAAAGTATTCATTATTACCCTGCTTCTGGTTACTTGTTTTTTGCGGGTAAACGGGCAGGATTATAACCTTCAATATTATTTGAAGCAGGGAGAAGCTAACAGTCCGTTACTTAAAGACTATAAAAACCGTATGCGCACGGGGATGGTGGACAGTCTTTTGATTAAAGCTTCCAATCGGCCCCGGGTACTTGCGAACGGTCAGGTCCTGATCGCACCGGCCTGGCATGGTTATGGTTTTGACCCGGCGGTTACCAATGGAGGGAATTACCAGGCTGTTATCGCCTTCTCCCAGCCCATTTTTAATAAATATATTTTGAGGCCGGAGTACAGGCAGATCGCTCTTCAACAACAGGCAACCAGGATTCATGAACAGGTCAGCAGGCTCGACATGGATAAAGATATTACCGGCCAATATATTACGGCCTATGCGGATTACGTTCAGCTTGCCTTATATAAAGATGTGTCCGATCTTTTACGAAAACAGCAAAAAATTCTTGGCGTATTAGTGAGAAACGGCATCTATAAGGAAACTGATTATTTAAAATTAAAGGTCGCTTTGCAAACGCAGGAAATTTCCACAAGCCAGGTCAATGCGCAGTACAAAACCGATATTGCTAACCTTAATCTCTTATGTGGCATTAGTGACACTTTGCCGGTAATCTTGGCAGAGCCGCAAATACAGGGGACGGGATATTTCAGCCATAAAATTAATTCGGTATTTTTTGAACAGTTTATAATAGATAGTCTAAATATTCAAAATGCCAGGAAAGTGATCGACGCAAAGTATAAGCCTTTTGTTAGTTGGTTTGCCGATGTCGGACTGGAGTCTTCACGGCCGGCGCCCTTCCATAAAAATTTCGGGGCTGACTTTGGAGTCAACCTCCATATACCTATTTATGATGGACAACGGCGTAAAATTGTCTACGCAAAGCAGGAGATAGACGAAGCGACCAGGTGTGCCTATGCTTCTTCTTTTAACCGGCAGTATGTGCAACAACACGCCATGTTGTTGCAACAATTGAAAGAATCAGAAAAACTGATTAGAGCTATTAAGGAAAAAATGAAGACCACTGATTTATTGATCAGCCTTGAAAAAGAACAGCTTAATACGGGAGATATCACTATTACCGATTACCTTTTGGCTGTCAGCAATTACCTTGATACAAAGAACAGCCTGAACCGGGAGATAGCGAACCGCTGGGAAATACTTAATCAGTTGAATTATTTAAATAATTGATATATGAAATATGCATTTTTAGCTAGCGTTTTTTCCATGGCGGCCCTGGCCGGAGGTTTGTTTTCCTGCAAAAACGATAAGGTGGATGAGGGTAGTGACGGAGGAAAGATAAACGTTATTACACAGGTGATGATAACGCATCCGGGCATACGATCTTTGGCGGATGATAACTCATTCAACGCCGTATCCGTATTCAGGAATAAAAGTATCCTTAAGTCCAGTTTTAGCGGCTATGTTCAGAAAATATTTGTAAATGCCGGGGATGCCGTAAAGAAAGGTCAGCCTTTGTTTATTTTGACGACAAAGGAAGCCAAGGCCATAGGGCGCTTAAATGATTCTGTTCTTCAATTTACCGGTAATATAATGATACGTTCACATGAGGACGGGTATGTAACCCGGCTTAATTGTCAACAGGGCGACTATGTTATGGAAGGTGATCAATTGTGCGCTTTGGCGGATAAGCAGGGTTTTATGTTTTTGCTCAGTGTACCTTTTGAGCTTTGCCAATCGGTGAAAACCGGGAAAAGTTGTGATGTCCTGTTGCCGGATGGTCGGCATATTAATGGATATATTTCGTCTGAGTTACCCTCTGTTGATTCTGTATCGCAATCCAAGCAATATCTGGTAAGGATAGCCGGCGAATGGCGCTTACCCGAAAAGTTAATTGTTAGAATAAGCTTTATTACCGCTATTGCTTATAACGCTATCGTCTTACCCAAATCGGCCTTGTTAACTGACGAAACGGAAAATAGGTGGTGGGTCATGAAAATGCTCAATGATAGCATTGCCGTAAAGATACCCGTAGAAAAAGGCATGGAAACGGATTCGTTGGTACAAATACTTTCCCCGGTCCTTTCACCGCATGACAACATTTTAATATCCGGTAATTATGGATTACCGGATACCGCAATGGTGCATATTATAAACTGAGCATTACCAATATATCTCCTTTAATGAAATCTTACTTTCAAACATACCGGAACCCCGTAGCTTTTATAATGGCACTCATTATCATTGCCGGAATGTTTGTAACGGTCCATATTAAAAAGTCCTTATTTCCCGAAATCACTTTTCCTCAAATAAAGATTATTGCGGAGAACGGCCTGCAGCCGGTTGGTAAGATGAAGGTAACCGTCACCAGACCTTTGGAAGAGGCTATAAAGAAAGTTCCGGGACTTCATGACCTGCGAAGCATTACCAGCCGGGGCAGCTGCGAAGTTTCCGCTTTTATGTGCTGGGGCGAAAACATTGATCTTGCGAAACAACGGATTGAGGGGCAGATAAGCCAGATGAAGAACACTTTACCGCCGGATGTGCAGATTACCGTGAAAAAAATGGATCCCTCCATATTGCCGGTTATGGGCTATGCGCTTGAAAGCAAAACCGAATCTCCCGTTGCACTCCGGCAACTGGCTTTATATACGGTCAAACCTTTCCTTTCCCAGGTGGCCGGTGTTGCGAATGTTGCGGTAAGTGGCGGTAAAACAAAAGAATTCTGGATAGAATTAAATCAGCAAGAGATGGACGCATTATCCATCACTCCTGCCATGATACGGCAGGCGTTGAGCCAGACCGGTTTTACCCGGTCTAACGGCTATTTGCCGGATTATCGGCGCCTTTATCTTACCGTAACGGATGCGACGGTGCATACAATCCGGCAGATCGGCAATATTGTTATCCGGAATAATGGCGGCCGGGCTATAAGGGTAAAGGATATTGCAGCTGTGACGATCCATCCTGGAATTGATTACGTGCGGATCAACGCTAACGGAAGACCTGCAGTCTTGATCGCGGTTATCAAGAATCCGGGTGCCAATCTTTTGGATGTATCCAAAGATGTAGAGCAAAAGCTGGTTGAATTAAAAAGGACATTGCCCAAAGACGTAAAAATATCGCCTTATTATATTCAGGCAGATTTTGTGCACGATGCCATTCGGAGCGTTAGTGATGCTCTATGGATCGGTGTTTTGCTGGCTATTGTAGTAGCTATTGTATTTCTTCGTTCCGTTAAGGCCAGTGCTGTCATCCTTATTACTGTTCCTGTAACGCTCTTGTTTACCCTGATGATCATGTATGCTGTTGGCTATACGCTGAATATAATGACTATTGGTGCACTGGCCGCAGCTATTGCGCTTATCGTGGATGATGCCATTGTAGTCGTTGAGCAACTGCACAGGACACAGGAAGAACATCCGGCAGAACCAGCCTTTTCGCTTGTCCCCAAGACCATACGATATCTGTTTCCTGCCATGGTCGTTTCTTCATTGAGCACTATTATCATTTTTATTCCCTTTGATTTTATGGATGGGATGGCAGGGTCATATTTTAAGGTATTGGCCAATACGATGATCATCACACTTTCCTGTTCTTTTGTCGTAAGCTGGCTGGGCCTGCCGGTGCTTTACTTATTATTTTCAAAGAATGATTCGAAATGCATTAGGCAAAAATACTATACTTTGCATATACGGCAACGGCATTGGGTCAGGGTTTTCATAAAACGCCCTCTTATCTCAGTTATCTTTATTGCGGGACTTGTTGTGGGAATCATTTTGGTTATTCCAAAACTGGAAACCGGTTTCCTGCCGGAAATGGACGAAGGTTCTATTGTATTGGATTATGCTACGCCACCCGGGACATCCCTGGATGAAACGGACAGGATATGCAGACAGATAGAGAAAATCATTATGAGCGAACCTGATGTCGCGGGTTATTCACGAAGGACAGGTACACAAATGGGTTTTTTTATTACCGAACCTAACACCGGTGATTATCTCATTGCGCTTAAGAAAGACAGAGGACACAGCACCTTTGAGGTGATCAATGATATTCGCCGGCAGATCGAGGCCTCACAGCCTGCTGTACGGGTGGATTTTGGCCAGGTTATCGGCGATATGTTGGGCGATCTCTCCACCTCCGTACAGCCTATTGAGATAAAAATATTCGGTAACAACCGTCAAACATTGAATAAGCTTGCCATGGAGGTGGCTGCAGTCGCAGATAGTGTAAAAGGAGCGGCGGACGTTTTTAATGGTATCATTATGGCAGGCCCTTCAATAAGAATAAAGCCCCTGGAGCCTGTTTTGAAGCAATATGGCATGAACCCGGCAGATTTGCAATACCAGCTGCAAACGGCATTAGAGGGTAATGTCGTGGGTTCAGTACTGGACCCTGAGCAGCAAACGGCTATCCGGATGATCTATCCCGGAAATTATCAACGGGGTATTGACGCTATAGGTCATGGGTCCGTATTCTTACCAAACGGTCATCTTATTCCTGCAAAGCGGTTGATCGATGTTAGTATAGAAAGCGGAGATGCGGAGATACAACGGGAAAACCTGCAATCCATGTCTATCGTAACCGCCCGCCTCAGTAACCGTAGTTTAGGTAGTGTGGTGAGGGATATCCGGAAAGCGGTAGAGGATAAGGTATTTCTTCCGGGCGGATACCATATTGAGTATGGTGGTCAATACACAGAACAACAAAATTCTTTCAGGCAGCTGTTGGTCATCCTTGTTACGGTGGGGCTGCTTGTATTTTGCCTGATGCTGTTCTTTACGAGGGACTTTGTAAACTCAATTATTATTCTGTTGATAGCTTTGCTTGGCGTGGGCGGGAGCCTGTTGGCGCTGTTTATAACCCATACGCCATTAAATGTCAGCAGCTACGCGGGAATGATTATGATTGTCGGTATTATTGGTGAAAACGCGGTGTTTACATTTTTACAATTTAATGAATGCCTGAAGACAGGCGGTGTTGTGGATTCCTTGGTATATGCAATATCCACTCGCCTGCGTCCTAAATTGATGACTGCGTTGGGAGCTATTATGGCCTTGTTACCATTAGCTTTAGGGATAGGGGCAGGTGCGCAGTTACACCAGCCTTTGGCTGTTGCCGTTATCGGGGGGCTTGTCGTGGCGTTGCCGTTATTATTGGTCGCGATGCCCAGCCTGTTAAGGATAAGGTATAAATTTTGCAGGCCTGCCGGGAAAATATGATTTTTTGTGACATTGATCTCTGTTTTTCATGTTTTACTTAGTATTTTGCAAAACCGGAAATAAGCTATGAAGATTCTTGTGATCGAAGATGAAAAAACGCTGCGCGAAAATATCACAAGATATTTGCAGGGAGAACAATACCATTGCGAGATAGCGGTTGATTATGGATCCGCGTTAGAAAAGCTGGACCTATTCGACTATGACTGTATTTTACTGGATATCTCCCTGCCCGGTGGCAGCGGTCTCGAATTATTAAAAATATTTAGGAAGAACAAGAAACAGGATGGTCTCATTATTATTTCCGCCCGTGATTCTATAGATGATAAGATTAAAGGGCTGAACCTTGGCGCTGACGATTACCTTGCAAAACCTTTCCATTTGGCGGAACTGGAGGCAAGAATCGCTTCGGTTATCCGGAGGAAATATTCCGCCGTGGGCAATAAAATGAGCTTTGGGGACCTTTCGGTAGATCTTCAGGCAAAAACAGTAGAGATAGATACTGAAATACTTGACCTGACACCTACGGAATACGATCTGTTGCTGTTTTTAATGGTCAATAAGAACCGGGTGGTCTCTAAAAATGCAATTGCTGTGCATCTCCTGGGAGATGACGCGGAATGGCTCATGCAATATGACATTATTTATGCTCATATAAAAAACCTGCGTAAGAAACTTTCAGAGACCGGAAGTCCTGTTTATATCCGATCGCGCTACGGTGTTGGTTACAAAATAGAATTGAGATGAATTTGCTAAAGCGGATCATAAGAAGCCATTTGCTGTATGCCTCGTCGGCATTGATCTTTTCTATCCCGGTATTTTATTTCGTTACCCGGGCGCTTTGCATCCAGGATGTGGACGAGGCCTTGGAGAAGAGAAAAAAGGAGCTCGCTGTTCAGCTGGAATCAAATCGGGGGATTATTACCCGGCTTCCCTGGCAGGATATCAATGATAATAATTTTATTTATTCTCCCGTAATTCAACCACCGGGTGAAGATTATTTTGAAACTATAAACGGGAAAGATGAGCCGTTCAGGGCTTTGCATAGCTATCTTCAAATGGATGGTAGAATATACCCGGTTGTTCTTCGTATTTCCCTGATCGGCATAGAAGATTTAGTACAAGGCATAGTAATCACTGAAATACTTTTACTCTTGCTGATTCTTGGCGGCCTGTTATGGATTAACAGGCAACAGTCGCTGCGGATCTGGAAGCCCTTTTACCAGGCATTGGAGCAACTACGGAAATTTAAATTGGATAGAGGAAAGGATTTGGATTTTATGGATACGGATATTACAGAGTTCAGGGACTTGCAAAAGGCGGGGATGATATTGACCGAAAGAGCTTATCAAACCTATTTACAACAAAAAGAATTTATCGAAAATGCCGCCCATGAAATGCAAACGCCCCTGGCATCCATGCGGGCGATCCTCGAAATGATGATACAGCATGAATCGCTAGGTCCCGGGCTCTCACGACAGGTACAGGAGTTACAGGACGTTATCAGTCGTGTCTCCAGGTTGAATAAGGGATTGCTTCTGCTGGCAAAAATTGATAATAATCAATTCAACGAAATAATACCTTTATACCCGGCTGGTATTATCCAAAAGATAAGGGCGCGGCTGCAAATGCAGCTGGACGCCAAAAAAATTATCCTTTCCGAACATTATGAAGATGCGGTACTGCAGGGCAATCCAGTTTTATCGGATATTTTGCTTTCCAATCTTTTAACCAATGCCATACAATACGCACCGGAAGGCGGCCGGGTCATAATCAATGTTTCTACCGGATACATTGAAATAAAAAATGCCGGAGAGCCTTTGCCTTTCCCGGAAGAAAGACTTTTTCAACGTTTTCAGAAAGGTTATTCTGTAAGTTTTCCGGGTGGTAATGGTTTGGGGCTTGCGATCGTCTGGCAGATATGTGAAACGTTTCATTACAGGATAAGTTATCAGTACAAATCCTCTTTCCACCAGTTTACACTTGATTTTTCTTCACCACCGGAGAGCTGATATGGCAAAACCATGTCGTCCATATCTATAAAAAATACCAACCTAAAATTCAGGTTGGTATTTTTATCATGTCGTATCGCATAGATAAAGCGCAATATAAACTATGCTTCCCAATTGGGATAAAGCGGAAAGGCTCTCATATATTCGTTAACTTCTCCGCGGATATTCTGAATCAGGGCATCATTGTCGGGCTGGCGGATGACCTGGTCCATCCAATCAACGACCCGGATCATATCCTCTTCCTTAAAGCCGCGTGTGGTCAGTGCCGGCGAGCCTACCCGGATGCCCGAGGTGACAAACGGTGATTTGTCGTCAAAGGGCACCATGTTTTTGTTGATGGTAATGTCTGCTTTAATTAAAGTATTTTCCGCTTTTTTGCCTGAGATGTTTTTATTTCTCAGATCGATCAGGAGCAAATGATTGTCGGTTCCGCCGGAAACGATATCATATCCTTTAGCCGCAAACGCTTCGCCCATAACCTTCGCGTTCATCTGCATTTGGCGGGCATACGCTTTATATTCGTCCTGGAGGATCTCATGGAAAGCTACGGCTTTAGCGGCAATAACGTGTTCCAGCGGCCCGCCCTGAATGCCCGGGAAAACGGCCAGGTCCAACAATTGGCCCATGGTCCTCAATTCTCCTTTAGGTCCTTGAATGCCCCATGGATTTTCAAAATCTTTTTTCATCATGATAATGCCGCCGCGGGGACCCCGGAGGGTTTTGTGCGTAGTGGAGGTCACGATATGGCAGTGATCAAAAGGGCTTTTCAGTAAACCTGCGGCAATCAAACCGGCAGGATGGGCGATATCGGCCATGACCAAAGCACCTGCTTTATCGGCGATCTGGCGAATGCGCTCATAATCCCAGTCGCGGCTGTAGGCCGAAGCGCCAACGATTAATAATTTTGGTTTTACCGATAAAGCTTTCTTTTCCATATCATCATAATCCACAAAACCGTTGTCTTTGCGGACACCATAATGATGGGCATCAAATATTCTTCCCGAGAAAGTAACCGGGGAGCCATGGGTCAGGTGGCCGCCCATGCTGAGATCCAGGCCGAGAATGGCATCGCCGGGTTTAAGGATGGCGAACTGTACAGCCATGTTGGCCTGCGCGCCGCTGTGAGGCTGTACATTGGCGTACTCAATATTGAAAATTCGTTTTAAACGGTCGATAGCCAATTGCTCGCTTTTATCCACAATTTCGCAACCACCATAATATCTCTTTCCAGGATAGCCTTCAGCGTATTTATTGGTCATCACATTTCCCATGGCCTTCATAACGGCCATGCTGGTAAAATTTTCCGAGGCAATAAGCTCAAGCCCTTCTTCCTGGCGTTTTTTTTCTTCGGCAATAAGGTTGAAAATTTCGGTATCTTTCTGCATGATTAAACTGCTGTAATATGGTTATACAAATTAGCCGGGTAAAGGTAGTCAGAACTATTCAGCCATCAAATTTGTTTTAAAAAATAAGGCAATAATTTTTCTCTGAGCATTGAAGGCATGGGTACGGTTTTCTTTAGCGTGATGTCGTAAAAGACAAGCGTGACGACACTTTCATTCAGTTTTTTCTTTTTTTCATTGAAAAGCTCGCAATGAAACCTGATTTTGTTTTCCGGGTCATCTAAAACACGCACCCGGGTCCTGACGGTTACGAGATCATCATAAAAAGCCGGGCGAAGATATTTAGCCGTCATTTCAACCACGGGCATCATAATGCCGGCTTCTTCCAAAGATTTGTAGGTAAGCCCTAATTGACGGATGGCTTCCGTTCGGCCCTGTTCATAGTACAGGGCGTAAAAGCCGTAGTATAAATAGCCCATCTGGTCGGTCTCGCCGTAACGTACCCTGATATTTGTTTCGGATGTATACAATTCTATAAAATTGATTTTTGATGCCTCATTATGCCATATTATGGAACACTCGTTGCACATCATCATCCTGTTCTACACGCTCAATGAGTTTAAATACATCATCGGCCTGCTCTTCGGTAACTTCCACAGTATTGAGCGGCAGCCATTCCAGCTCGGAAGAAATGACATTCAGCTTTCTTTCTTCCAAGGCTTTCTGCATATTGCCAAAATCGTTGAAGCCGCAACGGATAACCAGGCTGCCCTCCGAGTCTTCGCCCATTTCCTCCAGACCGGCGTCAATAAGTTCCAGTTCCAGTTCATCAGTACTAATACCTTCCGGATTTAGTTTGAAAACGCCGACATGATTAAACAAAAAGCCTACGGAGCCACTATTGCCAAGGTTGCCCCCACCTTTATTGAAATGAGAACGGACGTTAGCCACCGTTCTTGTTGTATTATCTGTAGCAGTTTCTACCAAAATAGCGATGCCGTGAGGCGCATAGCCTTCATACAGCACCTCGTCATAATTGCTGTGGTCTTTGCCTAAAGCGTTTTTGATGGCCGCTTCCACACGGTCTTTCGGCATGTTGACGCTTTTAGCGTTTTGCATGCAGCGGCGCAGGGCGGGATTGTTTTCCGGTTCAGGCCCGGCGGCTCTTACGGCGATGGCTATTTCTTTTCCGATACGGGTAAATTGCTTGGCCATACGGTCGTAGCGGGCAAACATCTTGGCTTTTCTTACTTCAAATATACGTCCCATAAATTTTTGTAGGGTATTGATTGATACGGACGCAAATTTAGAAAAATTTTGCGGATAGGCGGCTCTGAATTGTGATGAAAGGTTTTGCCGGGTACAAGAGGATTAAGCATAAGATACGCCCCGCCATCAAAGTTTAAATAAGGCATTGACGGCGGGGCTGGTTAGGCCTTTTTTATGAATGAAGACCCGGTATTGGCTATATAAAATAGTTGTCGCAATATTTTGACAGCCATAGGTTCCTTTTATTGCCTTTGCAATTTCCACTTGGAAATTGAAGCGTTTGCCGGCTGATGGTTATCCGCTTTTTTCTGGCTTTCCCAAATATAGCTGCCGATGCCTGCTGCGGCTTTTTCCGCGGTTTCATCGTGGACCGCTAAGCATTCCGGTTTGAAATATTTGCCGATGAACCCGGTGTCAAATTTTCCTTCCGCAAAAGCCGGTTGGCGTACCGCCCATTTTCCAAACGCCAAAGTGGTTTTAATGCCTTCGACCTGGTATTCGTCTATTCCTCGGCAAAGCCGGTCTATAGCTTCGTTCCGGTCTTTTCCCCAAGCCACTAATTTGGCAATCATGGAATCATAAAAGATCGGGATGTCCATGCCCTGCTCATAGCCGTCGTCCACCCGAATGCCGGGACCCTGTGGCCGGCGATAGACATCTAACCTGCCGGTATCGGGCAGGAAATTATCCAGGGGGTCTTCGGTACATACGCGAAGCTCGATGGCATGACCGTTAATTTTCAGATCATCCTGGCTGAACGATAATTTTTCGCCCATCGCCACACGGATCTGTTCTTTTACCAGGTCCACACCGCTGATCATTTCAGTTACGCAATGCTCCACCTGAAGACGGGTGTTCATTTCGAGGAAGTAGAAATTTAATTGTTCGTCTACTAGGAATTCAACGGTTCCGGCACCGTAATATTTACAGGACCTGGCTACATTAATAGCTGATTCTCCCATTTTCCGGCGAATGGCCGGGGTGAGGCACGAAGATGGCGCCTCCTCGATAAGCTTTTGATGACGGCGTTGAATGGAGCATTCCCTTTCAAAGAGATACACATAGTTGCCGTGTTGATCACCCAGCAATTGGATTTCGATATGGCGGGGAGCGGCTACATACTTTTCGATAAAAACATCATCGTTACCAAAGGCGTTCAGGGCTTCGCTTTTGGCACGGTGTAGCTGTTCTCCCATATCTCCAGCTTTTTCAACCACGCGCATCCCTTTTCCTCCACCGCCAGCGGAGGCCTTGATAAGGACGGGGTAGCCCGCCTTTTGCGCAATGTCCAGGGCTTCCGCCTCGTCTGTTATAGGCTTATCCGTACCCGGGACCATAGGCACATTAAATTGTTTGGCAGCCTGCTTAGCGGCAATCTTGCTGCCCATTACTTCGATGGAGTGTGCTGAAGGCCCGATAAAAGTAAGCCCTGCGTCAGATACGGCCTTTGAAAACGCCGCGTTCTCGCTTAAAAAGCCATAGCCCGGATGAATGGCATCGGCACCGGTTTGCCTGGCTGCGGAAATGATCTTATCCATGTTCAGGTATGAGGCTGAAGAGGCGGCCGGCCCTATACATACCGCTTCATCCGCATATTGTACGAATGGCATGGCGCGGTCGGCTTCCGAGAATACGGCAACCGTTTTAATGTTCATTTCTTTTGCGGAGCGCATGACACGCAGGGCAATTTCACCACGATTGGCCACTAAGATTTTTTGCATATTACTGTTAATAGTCTTAAGATATAATTAATATTAAATGTAAGGGTTTCAGGCATCAAAATTCCCCTAAGATTGTTGTGAAGGGAGGAATGTGAGTATTTCCTCTAATATTTTGCGATCGTTACTCAGCCGGGGAATCTTGTGTTGACCGCCAAGCTTGCCTTTTTGCTTGAGCCAGGCATTAAACCCCCCCGTTGGCATTTGGTGCACAACGGGCATGTGCAGCACGATATCCGCCTGGCGCTTAGCCTCATAATCACTATTGATTTTCTTGAGGGCGGCGTCCATTTCCCGGATAAACACCGGCAGGGGAACAGGAAGGCTTTCAAATTCGATGATCCATTCATGCGCCGCTTGCCCGTTCTCTGACATGTAAATCGGCGCCGCCGTATAATCGTTGACAATGGCGCCGGTAGCTTTACAGGCTTCGGCGATGGCATGGTCACTATTGTCCACGATAACTTCTTCGCCAAAGGCGTTGATGAAGTGTTTGGTCCGCCCGCTGACTTTAATTCTATAGGGATTTAAAGACGTAAATTGAACCGTATCGCCCACAAGATAACGCCAGAGGCCGCTATTCGTACTGATGACCAAGGCGTAATTTTTTCCCGATTCCACTTCCTTGAGGGATAATGTTTCGGGATGCTCCTTTCCATATTCTTCCATGGGCATGAATTCAAAAAATATGCCATGATTTAAGAATAATAGCATGCCTTCCTGGCCGAGGTCGTCCTGGGCGGCAAAAAAGCCTTCCGAGGCATTGTAAGTTTCAAGATATTGCATGGCGCTTCCCGGAATCAATTGTTCGAATTGTTTCCGGTAGGGCGTAAAGCTCACGCCACCGTGAATATAAAGTTCAAGGTTAGGCCATATTTTCCGGATATCTTTTTCACCTGAAATTTCCAGGATACGTTTTATGAGGACCATGGTCCAGGTGGGCACACCGGCAATGAAAGTGATATTTTCATGAAATACGCAGTATACCATTTCCTCCAGTTTTGCTTCCCATTCCTCCATTAAGGCGACGGACAGGTCCGGCGCACGCATTCTTTGGCCCATAAAGGACATGTTTTGCAGCATAACGGCTGAAAGGTCGCCATAAAAGGAGTCGGCATTAAGCTGGTTGACCTGATGACTGCCGCCGATGGTCAGGCATTTGCCGCTCATGACATTAGACTGCGGAAAAGCGCGCAGATAAAGCGCCAGCACATCTTTACCGCCTTTATAGTGATTATCGGCCAGGGCTTCTTTGCTGACCGGGATAAATTTGCTTTTGTCGCTGGTGGTGCCGCTACTTTTGGCAAACCAGTTGATGGGGCTGCTCCACAGGATATTTTGCTGCCCTTCCAGTGTTTTCTGAATAAACGGCTTTAAAGTGTCATAATCGAAAATGGGAACGGCTTCTTTGAAATCCTTAAAATTGTCGATCTTATTAAAATCAAACTTTTTTCCGAACTCGGTATATTGCGCGGTGCCGATCAAATGGTTAAACACCTGTTTCTGCGTGTCCACAGGGTTGAGCATGAAATTATCTATCGCACTTTGGCGGAGACGGATATAGCTTTTAATTGCCGGGCTAAAAAGGCTCATCAGGCTTCAAAATTATTGAAAAATAACAGGAAAGCAAGATAATGCCAAAAAAGTTTGTGCTCTTCTCCAACCATTTGAAAAATATAACTGTCTTAATTAGTATTATTTCGGGATTTTTTTTAAAATTGTGGCCTTGATTGGTAAATTGTGTTAATTATCTAAACTTAATCTGAATTAAAAGAAGATCAATGAAGAAGACTTTTACATGCTTATTAATGTTTTGTTGTGTGTTTTTATTGGGAAGTCAGATAGTGATGGCTCGAAGCGGGCAGGTAGATTTTATTGAAAACAAGGGCCAGTGGGGTCATGAGATCACATACCAGGCAGAGATACCCGGTGGAAAGTTCTTTGTGACCAATAACGGCTTTGTCTATAATTTTGTAAATACCGGGGATTTTAAGGCTTATGGAGAAGCCTTGGAGCATGGTCATAAAATTAAACCCAATGGCCTTCACTTTCATGCCTATAAGGTTAATTTCTTAGGGTCTAATGCTGCTGGCGCAGTGACGAGGGAAGGTTTTGAAAAAAGAAGCTATTATAATAATTATTTCATTGGCAATGATTCTTCGAAATGGAGGGGTCATGTTGGCCTATATGGGAAAGTAAAGCTGGGGAACATATATGATGGTATTGATGTGTATGTGTACAACAATCCTTCGGGCAAAAATGGCTCTCTGAAATATGACTTTGTCGTTGGGGCGGGGGTAAGCGCCCACCAGATCAGGTTGTCGTTTGACGGCGTGTCGCCGATATTGGACGCTGAGGGAAATCTGGTTATCGAGACTACGGTCAACAAGATCGTGGAACAGGCGCCTTATTGTTACCAGGAAATCAACGGTCAGAAGGTGGCGGTCGCCTCCAGATATGTGTTGAACAATGGTACGCTGACCTTTGCCTTTCCAAATGGCTATGATCAAAATTACCCCTTGGTTATTGACCCCAATTTAATATTTGCCACCTTTAGCGGTGCCACGGGCAGCAATGCGTTTTATGCCTACAGCACTACTTTTGACGAGCAGGGAAACACCTATGCTTCCGGCCTTGCTTCGGGAGCCGGATGGCCGGTAACGACCGGCGCTTTCCAAACAACATATCCGGGACAGAATTGTGTTTGCTTAAATAAATATTCCTCTGATGGGATTCAATTGTTATATTCGACTTATTTTGGTGGAACTAATGGTGTCACCGAACCGAATACAATGAGGGTTAATGCTGCCGGCGATTTATTACTTGCCGGCGGGACCGGAGCTTCGGATTTGCCAACAACGTCGGGAGCTTATCAAACGGTGATTGGGGGCGGCAGTGATATCTATGTGTCAAAATTATCATCTGACGGTACTACTTTATTGGCTTCTACCTATATTGGTGGTTCGGGAAATGAGGCTTCCGAGATTGGCACTAACAATGGGGCGATATCCTTAGAATATTCCGGTAACCCCATTGAAATCGCATTTGATGACCAGGATAATGTATGGGTAACTTCAAATACGTCATCTTCTAATTTCCCGGTGAGCAGCAATGCTTTTCAAAGCGCGCTTGGTGGTGGTAATGATGCCGTCCTGGCAGAACTGAATACAGGCTTGACGTCATTGCTTTATTCCACTTTCATAGGTGGCGGTGGATGGGATGGCGGTATCGGCGTTGAGATTGATCCGGACGGAAATCCGGTTGTGGTCGGTATGACGGCGAGCTCTGACTTTCCGGCAACTTCAGGAGCGCTTCACACTACCGCGCAAGGAGGTAATGATGGTTTTGTCGCCCGGATAAATCCCGTTTCCGGTTCGTTGATTAACGCGACATACCTAGGCACTTCCGCCAGCGACGAAGCTGATCGGATTAACTTTGATTGTAGCGGAAATGTATATGTTGCGGGGACCAGTGCCGGTGGCTATCCGGTAAGCCAGGGGGCATGGAGCTCTTCCGGTGGAGGTGTTTTTATACATAAGCTTACCCCGGACCTTAGCTCTACCATTTATTCAACCGTTGTGGGTGGTAGTGGTACCCAGGTGCCGGCATTTATGGTAGACTTATGTGGCAACGTCGTTATTGGTACTATCGGATACGGTAATGCAAGTGCCGGCCTGGAATTAACTCCGGATGCCTTTCAAACAACGCCCGCGCCGTTTTACCTGGCCATCATCAGCTCTCATTTTGATGACCTGGAATTTGGCAGCTACTATGGAACTTCCGGTGATCACTATCATTCGGGGGTGTCGCGTTTGGATAAGGCCGGCGCCTTCTATCAATCCGTTTGTTGTACTGACCCTAATTTTCCCGTTTATCCGGCAAACGTTCACGGCAGCGCAAAAGGGAATGGCTACACAAATGATGTAGTAACGTTCAAATTTAACTTTGATGTAGTAGCCTTGGATCTTAAAGAAGAAACCGGCGGTGGCGGTAACGAGAACATTCCGCACTGTGTGAGGGGCTGTAAATCGGCTTACTTCGATATTACCCGGAAGCATGCTGATACTACGGATTTAGTGGTGCATTACCAGCTTTCGGGAAGCGCTTCAAATGGCGTGGATTATGAATACCGTTCAGATTCGGTCATTATCCCTGCAAATGATACCATAGCCAGGTTAGAGATCAAACCGTTGATTGTTCCGAATATGCCTACGGGGGACAGGATCGTGCACATTGATATCTTTTCACCTTGCGGCTGCGATGGGGGCAATAACAATATTATCGCTTCAGGAGAAATCAGGATTCTGGATTCCCTCTATGTGGACATTCCGCAGTCGCCGCAAACGGTGTGCGCGAACACGCCAGTAGCGATTACGGCGGATATTGACCCGGCGCTGGATTATTCATGGTCCCCGGAAAACCTGATTCCGGATGCGCATCCTTTTGGGCTGACGATCCACCCGGCGCCTGTTCATCCGACAGTATATACG
>DASSSY010000002.1:0-379183 GCA_035708205.1 Edaphocola sp. | reverse complement strand
CAATCTTTTACTTTGATAGGACCGGCCCATATAGGGCGCCTTGATGACCAGCGCTTTTTCTTTGGACACGGAAAACAATTGCTGGTAATGGTATTTGGCCTCCTCGGCTTTGGGCAATACCGACACCGGCGATAAATCGTTGAGGTATAAAAAATAGCGGGTGGAAACCGGCTTGTCGAGATTCATTTCCTTACGCACCTGTTCAATAGTCGCCACATCGCTGCGCTGCCCGAGCGTCAGCCGTGCCGGGTCTCCGGGCAGTACATTAAACAGTACAAACACCAGTGTGACCACGCCCCACAGAACAATCAGGCCATACAGCAGCTTATTAATAATGTAACGTAAACTCAAAATGCGGATTTTTTATGCCCTAAAAGTATAAAAATTAAGAAAAAGAAACTGTTTTTCCGCAACACTGCCTTGGTTAGCAACGGCGTCCTTATTTTATGATATAACTATTGCCTTCAACTGAGGCCTCGCTATTGGCAAAAACGGTTTTAGCCTCGTTTTCAAAGGCTGAAATATCCTGGTAGCGGGAAGAATAATGCCCCAGCAATAATTTGCCCGCATGGGCCTCAGCCGCCAGCTGAGCTGCCTGCCGTGCCGTACTGTGAAAACGGGCAAAAGCCTTTTCCTCGTTGTCACTTAAAAATGTGCTTTCATGATAAATAATATCTGCATTCTGCACATAAGGAATGATCTGCCGGTCGTAGCGGGTGTCGGCACAAAAGGCATACACTTTTTCCGGGGGCGCTTCAAAGGTCAGCAGACCGTTAGGCACAACCGTTCCGTCTTTCTGCCGGTAATCTTCTCCTTTTTTCAAATGAGGGTAAAACGCTTTGGGAATCGCCCGTTCATGGCAGGCTTCGGGATTAATTTTCCGGCCGCCGCTTTTTTCGCGAAATATAAAACCATGGCAGGGCACACGGTGATTGACCGGGAAACAATCCACGGCATAATACTCCGTATCCAGCAAGACACCCGCAAAACCGGTATCCAGTGCCTTAAAGACCAGGTCATAAGGTAACCTGGCGCCTACCGCATCAAGCTGTAAGGCGATAATCGCTTTCAAAGGTTCAGGAGCATACAGGTAAACCGGCTTTTGCCGGTTCCATAAGGCCATGCTGCTCAACAACCCGATAAGTCCGAAATAATGATCACCATGCAAATGGCTGATAAAAATATGGTTGATATGCCCGATATGAACCCCATATTTGCTCATTTGCTTTTGCGTACCTTCTCCGCAGTCCATCAGGAACAATTGCTCCCTGATCTCAATGACCTGAGCGGTAGGATGCCGGTCAAATGCCGGTAAAGCCGAATTATTCCCTAAAACCGTAACCTTGATCATGACGAAATTTCCTGAAAAACGGCCTCACTTTAAGATTCATTAAGAATATCGCGCTCCAGTATTTCCATGCTGATAATGTCGATCGCCTCGACCAGGGTCGGGCTTAGGTTTAAGCTCAGGTGCAGCTGCTCCTTTTTCATGGATTGCAATACGCTTTCCTGAAGATTGATAAACACCATGGAGTGGCCTTTTTCATAAAGCTGAAGGTGCAGATCCAGCAGGACGCTCCCGGCTTCAATAGCCATTTCCGGCTGTTGCTTCAGATCAATAATAAAATTCGTACTGTTATGTTCCAATAACTCATAAACCTTTTGTCGTAATTCTGCTGCCATTTTAGCACTTAACGCCCCATTTTCCGGCTGAATAAGCGTATAATTCGTTTTGGCATCTGTTTTGAACTCCATTGGTAAAATCTAATTTTTTATGCGCAATTAAACTCAATATTGACTAATAGGTTTCAAATGTAACCAAAATTTATCGTTCCGATATCCGGCAATCCCGGAAAAATTAAAATCGAACTTTTCCAGCCGGCCTCTGGCCCGGCAATAATAAGCCAAAGCTCCATTTGCCTCAAAACCAAAAATTAAAACACTCTAAACCAGCATGGTCAAAAGAAATTAATTAACTTAGCCTAATCTTAAACACAAAATCATTTGAGAAATATTATGGATTCAAACTTCTCAACCAACGTAAAAGAAATCATTTCCTTCAGCCGTGAAGAAGCCCTGCGGCTGGGGAATAACGCCATAGGTACGGAACACTTATTACTGGGACTTATCCGCGAAGGTAAAAGCACCGCCATCCAGGTGCTCCAGAACTTAAATGTCGATTTATTTGACCTTCGCCGTGACGTTGAACGGATCGTCAAATCGACCTCAACCCACAGCCGTACCGGCTTAAATGAGCTGCCGCTGACCCGGCAGGCGGAAAAGGTCATCAGGATTACGGTCCTGGAAGCCAAATCATTGCATAATGACATGATAGAGTCCGAGCACCTGATGCTTTCCATCTTGCGCAATAAGGAAAATCCTGCCACCCAGATCCTGAATGAGCATAAGGTGGACTATGACCTGTTCAAAAACGAATTGAGCATCCTGCACGGCAATGATATTCAGGCCGAATATCCCAGTGATCCCGGCCAGGGCGAATTTGAAGATGATGATGGTCCTGCGGGGGGCCAGGGAGGCTTTACACAACGGCCACGCGGCACGTCCGGCAATACAAAATCCAAAACTCCGGTGCTGGACAACTTTGGCCGTGACATTACCCGAATGGCGGAGTTGGGCACCCTTGATCCCATCGTCGGCCGTGAGCATGAGATCGAACGTGTATCCCAAATCCTCTCCCGGCGAAAAAAGAATAACCCGATCCTGATCGGTGAGCCCGGTGTGGGTAAGACTGCCATTGTAGAGGGCTTAGCCCTGCGTATCGTCCAAAGAAAAGTGTCCCGCATCCTGTACGACAAAAGAGTGATCAGCCTGGACCTAGCCGCATTGGTGGCCGGCACAAAATACCGTGGCCAGTTTGAAGAACGCATGAAAGCCATCATGAACGAGCTGGAAAAGAACCGTGATGTTATTTTGTTTATTGATGAAATTCACACTATGGTCGGCGCCGGCGGCGCTTCCGGCTCCCTGGACGCTTCCAATATTTTCAAACCCGCGCTTTCCAGGGGAGAACTGCAATGTATCGGCGCTTCCACCCTGGACGAATACCGGATGTACATTGAAAAAGACGGCGCCTTGGACCGGCGTTTCCAGAAGGTACTGGTAGAACCGCCTTCATTGGAAGACACTATACATATCCTGGACAATATCCGTCCGAAATACGAGGAATTCCACAACGTTTCTTACGACCAGGAAGCGGTGGAAGCCTGTGTGCGGCTGAGCGACCGGTACATGACGGACCGCCTGCTGCCCGACAAGGCCATTGATGTCCTGGATGAAGTGGGCGCACGCGTACACCTTAAAAACATAAATGTGCCGAAAACGATCCTGGACCTGGAGAAGAAAATTGAGGACATCAAGCTGGAGAAAAACAAAGTGGTCAAAAGCCAGCGGTTTGAAGAGGCCGCTTCCCTGCGCGATAAAGAAAAGAAATTAGGCGAAGACCTGGAAAAAGCCAAACTGGATTGGGAAGAAGAAGTCAAGCACAAACGCTACCCCATTCATGAAGAAGATATCGCGGAAGTGGTCAGCATGATGACCGGCATTCCGGTCATGCGCATGGTGGAAGCGGAAAGTGAAAAGCTCCGCCGCATGGACGAAGACCTGAAGAAAGAAGTGGTGGGCCAGGACGAGCCGGTCAAAAAAGTGGTCAAGGCCATTCAAAGAAACCGTGTAGGCCTTAAGGATCCCAAAAAGCCGATCGGCTCTTTCATCTTCCTGGGCCCGACCGGCGTCGGTAAAACAGAACTGGCCAAAGCCCTGGCCCGGTACCTGTTCGACAGCGAGGATTCCCTGATCAGGATCGACATGAGCGAATACATGGAAAAATTCTCGCTGACCCGCCTCATCGGCGCACCTCCGGGGTATGTGGGCTACGAAGAAGGCGGGCAGCTAACCGAGAAAGTAAGACGGAAACCTTATTCCGTTGTGCTTCTGGATGAAATTGAAAAGGCCCATCCGGACATTTTCAACATCCTGCTCCAGGTTCTGGACGATGGCCAGCTGACCGATGGCCTGGGACGTAAAGTGGATTTCAAGAACACGGTGATCATCATGACCTCGAACATCGGCGCCCGGCAGCTGAAGGATTTCGGGGACGGCGTGGGCTTCTCCACTTCCGCGCGGGTTTCAAATTATGAGGAAAATAACCGGGCGGTTATTGAAAAAGCGCTTAAGCGTACTTTCAGCCCCGAATTTCTAAACCGCATCGATGATGTGATCATCTTTAATTCATTAACGGAGAATGATATTGACCAGATCATCAATATCATTATGAAAGATGTCCTGAAACGCTTGTCTTCTCTTGGTTTTGAATTAGAGCTGGCCGAACCGGTCCGCAAATTCATTGCCGAAAAAGGCTATGATGTCCAATTCGGGGCAAGACCGTTACACCGCGCTATCCAACGTTACCTGGAAGATCCTTTGGCAGAGGAGATCCTGAGCCATAACATCAAGGAAGGCGACCATGTACTGGCCGAAATGGATGAAGAAAACGATAAGGTTAAATTTAAAGTGACCACCGCTGAGAAGAAAGGAAAAAAACAGGAATAAGCATTGGCCATCAACCCGTAAACCGGCACGCAAAGCATCAAAACAATCAACTGAACGGGCAATGGAACAGGGTAAAATAAATGTAAACCCATATTCAGCAGCTTGAAAAAAAACCAAATTTATTTGGATAAAAAGATTAGATGGTTAACTTTGCGTGTCGATATCAAATCATTTATTTACTCAATTAAACTTCGAAAAGTGGCGTACGACAATAACAGAAATTTTGATGAAAGACACAATCCCGAAAGCATTTACAGCAAAAGGATTAAGGCAGGGAAAAGAAGAACCTATTTCTTTGACGTTCGGGAGACGCGCGGAAATGATTATTTTATTACCATTACGGAAAGTAAAAAGCGTTTCAATGATGATGGCTATGACCGCCACAAGATGTTTATCTATAAAGAAGACTTTAACAAATTCATCACAGCGTTAACGGAAACCGCTGATTACGTAAAGACCGAATTAATGCCGGATTTTGATTTTGACGCGTTCAATCATGATTATCAGGAAGACGGCGAATATGAATCTTCGAACGATAAGGAAACGACTCCTTCTCTTGAAGCTTCCGCTCCCGTAGCGGATAACTCAGGTTCTGAAAGCGACAGCGTTGATTCCTGGAAGATCTAACGGTTTGCATTAATATTTCTTTGAAAGCATTTACAGCAATAAGACTGTAAATGCTTTTTTTATTGACCGGTTTTGGGGATTGGGGCATTTTCCTCACAACGGCATCGTATTACAAAAATCCTCGCACTCTACCCGGAAGTTTATTCACAGGTCTCCTTCAAATCACAGAAAATATCATCGGGTCTTCCTTCCGTTTACAATTCCTGACATTTTTTTCGTACTTTTAACCATATAAAAACAAATGATTTGTAATGCTGGTTAATGTATTTGGGAGCGCGGTTTACGGGGTTGAAGCCATGACCATAACCATTGAGGTGGATGGTACGCCCGGTGCTTTCGGCTATTATTTAGTCGGATTGCCCGACAATGCCGTTCGCGAAAGCATTGAACGTATTCTCTCGTCCTTAAAGAACAATCATTTCGACAGGCTCCGGATGAAAATGGTCATCAATATGGCACCGGCCGATATGAAGAAAGAAGGTTCCGCATATGATTTACCGATAGCTATCGGCATGTTGGCCGCTTCCGGGCAGGTCAATGCCGACCGGTTGAACGAATTTATCATTATGGGTGAATTATCGCTGGACGGCAGGCTACGATCGCTAAAAGGCGCTTTACCCATGGCCATTCAGGCCAAAAAAGAAGGTTTCAAGGGACTGATCCTGCCGGCACAAAATGCCCGTGAAGCCGCAATGGTACAAGGCGTTTCCGTTTATGGCGCTGAAACCATTAACGAGGTGCTGGCCATCCTGATCGGCCAGCCTTTAAGCCGGCCGATCGAAGTCAATGCCCGTGCGGAATTCTTTGAGGCCCAATCTCATTTCGACATCGATTTCAGCGAAGTTAAAGGCCAGGAAAATATCAAACGGGCATTGGAAATTGCCGCAGCGGGTGGTCATAATGCCATCCTGATCGGCCCGCCGGGGGCGGGAAAAACCATGCTGGCCAAGCGGCTGCCGACTATTTTGCCGCCGTTAAGCCTTCAGGAAGCCTTAGAAACCACGAAAATACATTCCGTAGCCGGTAAACTGCCTGAACATGCTTCACTGGTGGCACAAAGGCCATTCCGTTCACCGCATCATACGGTGAGCGATGTGGCCCTGGTGGGCGGCGGTGGCTTCCCCCAGCCGGGCGAAATTTCTTTGGCGCACAACGGGGTTTTGTTCCTGGATGAACTACCCGAATTCAAACGTACCGTTCTGGAGGTCATGCGGCAGCCGATGGAAGAACGGAAAGTAACGATCTCGAGAGCTAAGGTGAGCATTGATTTTCCGGCCAGCTTTATGCTTATCGCTTCTATGAATCCCTGCCCCTGCGGCTATTACAATCACCCGGAAAAAGAATGCACCTGCTCGCCGCAAATGGTGCAACGCTATCTGAACAAGATTTCCGGTCCCTTGTTAGACCGGATTGACCTGCATGTTGAAGTCACGCCGGTAGCTTTTTCCGAACTCTCCTCTTCCAAACAAACGGAATCCAGCGCGGTTATCCGGGAACGGGTCATCAAAGCCAGGACGGTGCAATCCGCACGGTTCAAAGATCATCCGCACATTCATGCCAATGCCGTCATGGGCAGCAAATTGCTGAAACAGATCTGTGTCCTGGACCAACCGGGCATGAATTTATTGAAAAAGGCTATGGAGCGCTTAAGCTTCTCCGCCCGCGCCTTTGACAGGATTCTGAAGGTATCGCGTACCATTGCCGATTTGGATACCTCGGAAAAAATACGTCCCGACCACGTGGCGGAAGCTATTCAATACCGAAGCTTAGACCGCGAAAGCTGGGCGGGATAAGCGGCCCAGCCTCATTTACAAAGAGAGGATCTCCATTAAAGCATAAAGAAACATTAAGGGATTTTCTATAATATCTCACAGCCTATTACCATTCAGGGGCAAGGAAAGTACCTGGTTTTTCACAAACCAAAATATTTTACCGAAATAGCGCTATTAGATAAATCTCCATTCTTAACCCGCTATGGATAATCAACACAAAATAGGGTTCAGAATGTCCCTTCCAGCACCCTTTCTTTTTGCTCTATATTATCCAGTCCTTTTTTTTGCAACTGCCATCTTTTATAAAATGAATTACATTTGAGTGCAATCCTTTTTCCGATAGCCAAACGGGAAATCAGGGGAATTTAAATAAAGGTCGTAAGTGCCTTCAGAAAGGGTAAACGTAGCCAGGCTACAATTGCCCACCTTAGCCACTAATTGACCATTTGCATAAACGTTCCATTGACGCATGGAAAGCATAAAGCTATACTCCCGAAAAATTGTAATGGTTGCCATTTTTGGGTAACTATACGAACAGCATATGAATATATTGCGCCACCTTATATCAGAAAATAGTAGCTTAACAACAAAATACACTTAACTTTTAATTCCAAAAGGCAAACCTATCAAATTATTGAAAGAAATCCGCGTTTTAGGCGCAGGTATGGATTTTTATTGAAAAGGCCCGGGAGCGCTTAAGCGTTTCTGCCTCATTGACTTCAGGCCAAAACTATACAATGGGGAATACCGCCAATACCAATAACCGAATCTACGGATATCAGAAAGCCGGGCGTTAAAACCACTAACGATCAACCTTACATTTTGGCAATGCATCCGCCGGTTTTCAAAGGAAAAAATAAAACGTTCCAATCAGTCAATTTTAAGGTCATGAGCTGATAAAGGTATCGCTTTTATTAACCATTGTCTAACTGCCAACTGCTAATAGTAAACAGTCAAAACAAGTCCCGTGCTACCAAATATTACCTACCTTTGGATAAAATTAGCAACATCCTTCAAACATGCAACAATCCGCGTTAATCCATCGCATTTCTGAACCGCAGACCTTATTAATGGCCCGTCTGGCCAGGGAACTAAAAGACAAAGGTGTAGACCTGATCAGCCTTAGCCTGGGAGAACCCGATTTTAGTACACCCCGGCATATTATTGATGCCGCGAAAGAGGCGATGGACGAAGGTTATACCAAATATCCGCCCGTAGCCGGCTATCCGGAGCTCAGGAAAGCTATTGTTACCAAATTAAAGAGAGATAATAGCTTAGACTACCAGCCGGAAAATATTTTAGTGGCCACCGGCGCCAAGCAGGTTTTGGCCAATGCCGTTTTAAGCATTGTCAATCCCGGCGATGAGGTGATTATCCCAACGCCATACTGGGTAACTTATTCCGCGCAGGTGGACCTGGCCGAAGGCAAATGCGTTTTCGTTCCCTGCGGTATTGACGATGATTTTAAAATTACCCCGGAAAAATTAGAAGCGGCCATTACCACCAAAACCCGGCTGTTCATGTTTTCCTCGCCCTGCAACCCTACCGGTGCGGTGTACAGTAAAATGGAGCTCAAAGCACTGGCAGACGTATTTGTAAAATACCCCCGAATTGCCATTATCAGCGATGAGATTTACGAATACATCAACTATGTAGGCAAACATGAAAGTATCGCCCAGTTTGATGAAATCAGGGAACAGGTCATTGTGATTAATGGTTTCTCCAAAGGCTTTGCCATGACCGGCTGGCGCCTGGGCTATATGGCCGGTCCGGCGGAACTGATCAGGGCCTGCGAAAAACTTCAGGGGCAAATTACTTCCGGCGCCAATTCCATCGCGCAACGCGCCGGCATCGCTGCCCTGCTCGACGATTTAACTCCGACTTTCGAGATGGTCAAAGCCTTTAAGGAACGCAAGGAATATTTCATCAACGCCCTGAAGAGCCTGCCAAACGTTAAGGTCAGCGAACCGGAAGGCGCCTTTTATGCTTTTCCTGATATTTCGGCCTATTTTGGTAAATCCAATGGCGACCATCAGGTCAATAATGCCGATGATATGGCCATGTATTTGCTGCATGTCGCCCATGTTACCGGTGTGAGCGGCAGCGCCTTCGGCGACGACCAATGTGTACGCTTCTCCTTCGCGGCTTCCATGGACCAGCTTAAGGAAGCCGTTGACCGGATAGGAAAAGCCCTGGACCGGCTTCGGTAAGGAATTTTTGCGTTACGGGTAATGATTGCCTTATCCGCTATAATTCCATTTATGAATACGTTATTATCGCGCGCTTAATTTTAATTATTGGATATGGATGGCGATAGCTGCTCAATTGCTTATCCGCCAATTATAGCATTTTTATGTAATCATGGTCGGTCTGGCAAGCGACGTCGCTTCCTGTAATTTTCCGGGAAAAAACAAAAACCTTTAATTAATAACAGGTTATGATTATTGCATCGAGGTACTCGCTGTCCCCCGACACCCTGTTGTTGTCCCCACCAACAGAAGAGGCGAGGACCTATTTTCGCTTCATATAAATTTAATAATGGCGTAACATTCCGGTTATACACCGGTAGTTTCTTTGCATCAAATTAAAACACACCTATGATGTTTACTTTGATGAAGAAAACAAAAACACTTCTGCTTGCCCTTTGCATAGTCGGGATCGGCAGTGTAACGGCACAGGCCCAGTATTTGTCCCTTTCAGACTCGGCGTTTAAAGCCGGGGCACCCATGACCGGCCATATCTGGGGCTATGTTTTTGGCGATTATTATTACAAGGCCCACAGCGATGAGCTGAAAAGAGGAGGAGGCAATCAATTTACCGGTTTTGACAAAGGCGCCAATGCCTTCGACATACGGAGAGCCTACCTGGGCTATGACTTCAGGTTCAACAAAACCTTTTCATCCGAATTCCTGCTGACCTCGGAAAACTGGGAAACATCCACAAAGATAGCGCCGACTTTAAAATACGCCAATGTTCAATGGAATAATATCTTTAAAGGAAGCACTTTAGTTATCGGTCTGTCCGGCACACCGGCATTCGGCCCGTCCTCGGAACAGGTTTGGGGCTACCGGTCGATTGAAAAGACCATAGCTGATATGCACAAAACCCAATCCTACGACCTGGGCGTTGCTCTGAAAGGCCGGTTTGACCGCCGGGGCAATTATGGCTATCATATCATGGTCGGGAACGGCAGCAGCGCCAATGCCGATAAAAATAATTTCAGGAAATTTTACGGCAGTGTTTACGGACTTTTCCTCGACAAGAAAATAATGGTTAACCTTTATGCCGATTATGAACGATTAGACTGGCTCCCGGGCTTCCACCATGCCCAAAACATGGAAAAGATCCTGATCAGCTACAACGGCAAATCGCTTACCGCGGGGGCAGAGGCTTTTCTAAGGCATGGTCAAAGCGATGTCATCACTACCTCACTAAGCGAAGGCGTTGATACCGTCAATGGCAACGCTGCCGGGATCTCGCTCTTCGTTCGCGGAAATTTGATACGGGAAAAATTAGGCTTCTTTGCTCGGACAGACTTTTTCAATCCTTATAGTGACTATAACGATGCTTACACTTATAAAGGGCTCAGCGCTCAATACGACCCGAATAATAAAGAGCAATTCATCACCGCCGGCCTGGATTTCACACCGGTAAAAAACATCCACCTGATGCCCAATATCTGGTATGTTGGCTATCATAGCCAAAACGGTAACCTTGCCGGAACCGCCAAGGACGACTACGACCTGGCCTATCGCATTACCTTCTATTATATTTTCGGAAAATAAAAATCATTCAATAAATCATTCAATTCAAATAGTAAAAAATGAAAAAGCAAACCTTAAAAAAAATCATTCCGGCAATAACCCTGTTCATGGCTCTGATCGCCTTTAACTCATGTGGCAACAATAATAACGCCAGTAATGGGAAAAGCCCGGATAGCAACAATAAGGAAATCGTTATTCTCGGCGCGGGGAGCTCTTTTGATTACCCTTTGTTTTCAAAGATGTTCGATGAATATCACACGCAGAACGGCATTAAGGTCAACTACCAATCCGTTGGATCAGGGGCGGGGATTTCCCAGCTCACGCATAAAACGGTAGATTTCGGGGCTTCTGACGCGCCCATGAAGCCGGAACAGGAAAACGATGCCGGTGCTGCCGTCATCCACATCCCCATAACAGCCGGTGCCGTAACCATAAGCTACAACCTCCCCGGGTTCGACCAGACCCTGCAGCTTAGTCCGAAAGTCCTGGCAGACATTTTCCTCGGGAAGATCACCAAATGGAATGATGCCAATATTCAGGCCGTCAACCCTGGGGTAAAATTACCCGCGACCGCCATTGTAGTGGCTCATCGATCCGACGGCAGCGGCACCACCAATATCTTTACCGATTATTTATCAAAAGTGGACGCCGATTGGAAAAGCAAGGTTGGTACAGGGACCGCGGTAAACTGGCCCGCGGGCCTGGGCGGAAAAGGCAACGAGGGCGTTGCCGGCCTGATCAGACAGACACCCGGCGCTATCGGCTATGTTGAGCTGGCATATGCCATTCAGAACCAGATGCCTTATGCGAGGATTCAGAACCAGGCGGGCAAATTCATCCAACCAAGTATTGAAAGCGTCACGGCAGCCGCAAATGTCGATATCCCCGCAGACGGGAAAGTATTATTGACCAATACCACGGCGGATGAAGGCTATCCCATTTCGGGATTTTCCTGGGTCATTATATACAAAGAGCAAAAATACGGTGACAACACCAGGGCAAAAGCCGAAGCGTTAGTCAATCTGCTGAACTGGATGATCCATCAAGGTCAGCAATACAGCGCCGATCTCGATTACGCGCCACTTTCGGAAGCCGCTGTAAACGTCGGGGCTAAACTTCTGGAATCCGTCACTTTCAACGGGCAGCCTTTGTTGACCGCAAAACAATGAGCCGAAAAAACATTACCTGTTGAGCCGGTGGAATGAGCAACATTCATCCGGCTCAACATAAATATTAAAGGAACAAGCATGGCCTATCCGATAACTCAGCCCACAAATAACTTAGCCCGGACGCCTAAGACCGGTCTCGTCGTAAACAACGCTGCCCAAAAGGAAAAGCTGCAGCATAAAAAAGCATTCCGCGCCATTCGCTTTGAAAAAATATTCAAAGGCGGCCTGCCCTTTACCGGTATCCTTATCCTTGCCCTGTTTACAGCCATCGGCCTGACATTGGTCATCTATGCCTTTCCCTCTGTTAAGGCACTTGGCTTTAGCTTTTTCTGGGGAAAGGTCTGGAATCCCGTAGAACATATTTTCGGCGGTTTTCCTTTCCTTATTGGCACCCTGATAACTTCGTTCATGGCCTTAATCATCGCTGTACCCTTCGCGCTTTCCGTAGCTATTTTCCTGGGCGAATACTTCCCTAAAGGCTGGCTATCGGGCTTTTTAAAAGGTGCCATTGACCTGATTGCCGCCGTACCTTCGGTCATCTTCGGGTTCTGGGGTTTCTTCGTTTTGGTGCCGGTCATCCGTAACATAGAATTTAAGCTGGGATTACCGGCCAACGGCCTGGGCATTCTTCCCGCAGCATTGATCCTGGCGATGATGATCATTCCCTATGCCGCGTCCCTGGCCACAACCATGATCAAAATGGTGCCGGCCGATTTAAAAGAAGGCGCTTATGCTTTAGGGGCTACGCGTTGGGAAGTGCTCAAAAATGTCATTATTCCCAAATCCAGGTCAGGCATTTTATCCGGGTTCCTGCTGGCATTAGGCCGCGCGATAGGAGAAACCATGGCGGTAACCATGGTCATCGGTAATGCCAATATCATTCCAACAAGCATATTTTCAACCGGGAACACCATGGCCAGCGTCATTGCCAACGAGTTCTCCGAAGCGGACAGCCCGGTTTATTTTTCCGCATTGATTGAATTGGGATTATTCCTGTTCGTGGTCACCCTAGTAATTAATATGATTGGTAAAACCATTATCAACCGGACAAAAATTTCGTAAATCATGAACACCAATAGTATCTCAGGCAGGTTATTCAAATCTTCCCTGGCGCAATGGGGCATCATCAGCCTGGCGGCGATCTGTGTCCTGCCGTTATTTTTCATCCTGTATTATATCATTGCTTCCGGCATTAAAGTGATCGACTGGTCATTCTTAACTCATTTACCTAAACCGGTAGGCGAGACGGGCGGCGGTATAGCCAATGCCATTACAGGTACTTTGATTATTGTTATCGTCGCCAGCGTTATGGCCGTACCGTTTGGCGTATTGAGCGGCTTTTTTCTCTATGAATACAAAAATAACAGGCTCAGCCGCTGGGCAGGCGTATGCGTTGATGCGCTTCACGGCATTCCGTCAATTGTCATTGGCATTGTCGCTTATTTTTGGCTGGTTAAGCCCATGGGCGGCTTTTCAGGTATTTCGGGCAGCTTGGCCCTGGCCGTTATGATGCTGCCGGTGGTCATTCGCTCTACGGAAGAAACCTTAAATTCTTTACCGCCCAACTTAAGGGAAGCGGCAATGGGCCTGGGCATGCCGCTACATAAAATCATGTCCAGGGTTTTACTGCCCTGTGGCTTTGGCGGCATCATTTCGGGGGCGCTTTTAGCAGTGGCCCGTGTAGCCGGCGAAACGGCTCCCCTGCTGTTTACCGCCTTTGGCAATCCGTTTATGAACGCTGACATGAGCCAACCCATGCAAACCCTTCCTTTACTCATTTTCAATTATGCCATGAGCCCCTATACCAGCTGGCAGGAATTGGCCTGGGGCGCTGCGTTTATATTGTTGAGCCTGGTGCTGCTCTTAAACTTAATTACAAAAATCATTACCCATAAATGGAAAATACAACTGTAAGCGCTGTCAAATACAATGCATGGTTTGGCGATAATCATGTGGTCAAAAATGTGAGTATGGACATGCCCGGCAATAGCGTTATTGCCATCATGGGCCCTTCCGGCTGCGGCAAAACGACGTTCCTCAGGGGAATTAACCGTATGCACGAGTTAATACCTGGAGCTGCTGCTGACGGGCAAATACTTTTAAACCATGAAGATATTTTGGCCATGCATCCCATAATCGTACGGCGCAAGATCGGTATGGTGTTCCAACGGCCCAACCCCTTCCCAAATCTAAGTATTTATGATAATGTCATTGCAGGTTATAAGCTCAATGGCATCAAACTGCATAAGACGGAAAAAGAACGGATTGTTGAAGAATCATTGGCCAAAGTAGCACTTTGGGATGAAGTAAAGGACAACCTGAATAAGAAAGGAAATTTCCTTTCCGGAGGGCAGCAACAAAGGCTGTGCATTGCCCGGGCCGTGGCCATGCAGCCGGATGTACTTTTATTTGACGAGCCCACTTCGGCTTTGGACCCCATTTCTACGGCAACGGTCGAGGGTCTTTTCTCAGAGCTGAAAAAGAATTACACGCTTGTCATCGTCACCCATAACATGCAGCAGGCAGCAAGGGTAAGCGATAAAACAGCGTTTTTCTTTAGCGGCGAATTAGTGGAATATGGCGATACCGAGCAGGTGTTTACAAACCCCTTTGACAAAAGAACGCAACAATATATTACGGGAAGGTTTAGTTAAAAACGCCAAACATTTCAAAGAAACATTTTAATCATCAAACAATGGCACAAATAGAAAATGCCCTTAATCAGATCAGGACCGAGGTCTTCAACATGTGGACACTGGCGGAAAACCAGCTGGAAAAAGCCAAGACGGCATTGCTGCATTTCGACCAGGACCTGGCCAGGGAAGTCAAGGCTATAGAAAAACGCGTCAATGCCACTGAATTAAAGATTGACAGGGACTGCGAACATCTCCTGGCACTTCATGCGCCGGTGGCCGTGGATTTACGGTTTGTCCTGGCGATCTTAAAAATAAATACCAGCCTGGAACGCGTCGGGGATACTGCTGACAGCATTGCCAAATACATCCTGCACCAGCCGCATCCCTATCCTGCCGGACTGCTGGAACAATCCGGGCTATCCGATATGTTCGACCAGGCACTTTCCATTCTTAGCTCCGCCCGCGAAGCCTTCGGATTTGAGAACACCCGCCTGGCCAGGACGATTTTCCACCAGGATGAAGTGCTCAACGACATGAATGCCCACGCGTTGCCCTTTGCCGTAAATTATATTAAAGAAAATCCGGCGGAGACAGAAGCGGTGCTGAACACCATATCCATCATGAGACGGTTGGAACGCATCGGCGATCATGCCAAAAATATAGCTGAAGAAACCATTTTTTATGTGGAAGCCAAGGTGCTGAAGCATAAAATTCTTGAATCATAAGCCGGGACAATAGCATGATGCGATTTAAAAAAAGAAAATATTTACCCGGAACCGGGAAAAAAGTGGAGGCAGGACACTGATGTTCTCTTTTTAAGTAGGCAAGAACATCACCATTTACCGCTCCCTGCATAAATGTGCGGCCTGTGTATTTTTAATACTGATGTCCGAGGGCACACAACCCGCTAAATATCATTCCATTGATCGATGTTTAGTAGTAATCAACGCCAGCCTGTTCTTTATGCCGTTATGCCTATCCGCAAACAGGTTCATTATTATTTACGGGTTTTCCCGACCGGTTTTTCGGCTTTGTGACATGCGTTAGTTTTTCCTCTCGCCTTTTTGAACAGGAAAGAGGCAAGCGCCAAGAGGAAAAGCCCGCCGAAAAGGTTCCTGTTTTCAGTTACCCACAACTGGAGGCTCCGGTCATGCGATTCCATTTTGAAAGGGCCATGCGCCCCATGATCGCCGGGAATCGGTTCCCAAAGGTTATCTTTCCGGCCGGGATCTTCGGGCTGCCTTGTCATTTGTCCCTTATACCCGGTTCTGGCCAATTGGTGATCTGCAAATCCCGGCACGATTTTGTTTCCCACAATCGCTTCTACGGTAGGGCTGCCGACAAAAATTTCCCGCCGTTCATGTTCCGTTACAAAAAGCACGGCGCGGGCGGCCACCTCCGGCTCGAATATCATGCCCATGGGCCGGGGCTTAAACGGCAGCTTATTTCTTACAAAACCAAACTGCGTGGTATTCATGGCCGGCAACTGCACCATGCAGGTACGGATGTTGAGCCCGTCATGTAACAGCTCCGCCCGCAACGAATCATAAAATCCCTGTATGGCATGCTTCGACGCACAATAAGCCGATTGCAGGGGTATCCCCCGATAAGCGAGGGCGGAACCCACGAAAATAATACAGCCTTTATTCCGTGGGCGCATCCTTTTTAAAGCGCTCAGGGCGCCATATACCTGCCCGAGATAAGTAACCTCCGTTACCCGCTTATATTCATCGGGGGCCATATCCGCTACGGGGGAAAAGACGCTGACCATGGCATTGTTTATCCAAACATCGATATGGCCCAGTTTCTCTTCTATCTCGGCGGCAGCCTGCTCTACTGCTTCCGCATTAGAAACGTCCAGCGACAGCATCAGCGCTTTCCCGCCAAAAGCTTCCACCTCTTTTCTGGCGCCTTCCAATCCCTCTATTCCCCTTGCTATCAAGGCAATATTATCGCCTCTTTTTGCAAACTCTCGAACGATGGCCCGTCCTAATCCGGCGGATGCGCCGGTAACTACCACTACTTTTTTTGACTTTGTCATTATTTTACTTTTTTGCTGAAGAAACCTTGGATCGTTTCGTTTACTTTTTAATGATGACTTCCCAGTCTTCCGGTTTTTTTAAAAGATTAAAGCCCACATCATTTTCAAGACGGTTAATCAAAATATCGCAGGAACCGTCCGGAAGACTAAGATTTATGATACTTATTTGCTCCAGATAAGGCGGAAGCCGCGGGCTATTAAATACAATTATCTTTGTCAGGGCGTCAATTTTGATGCTCAGGCAAGCCTGAAGCAAGAGGAACACAGACCCTACCGCCCATGCCTGTGGCGAACAGGCAACGGGGTACGCAGTAGGTCCCTCGGCAGGCCTGCGCAGGAATCCGCAATAGAGCTCCGGCATCCGTTGTAGGTCCATGTATAAAGAAGCGTCAAAAACCGCCTGCATAACCTGGGCCACGGGCTTTCGGAAGCCGTAAAGGGAGAGACCGTAAGCAATCAGCGCATTATCATGGGGCCATACCGAGCCATTATGGTACGACATGGGATTAAAGCGTACTTCATGCTCCGAAAGCGTCCGTATGCCCCAGCCGCTGAACATATCATCCCGCATCAAGACTTTCGCCAGCTTAGCTGCTTTGTCTTCGTCCACAATAGACGTGAAAAGGCATTGCCCGGCGTTGGACGTCAGGACATTGCAGGGGCGTTTTTTCCCATCAAGAGCCAACACAAAACAATGTCTCTTTTCATCCCAGAACTGCTTATTAAAAACTTTTTTTAGCGCCGCCGCCGCTGTCTTCAATTTACCGGAAAGACGGTCTTCCCCTAATATTTCAGCCATTTTTGCCGCATATTGCCAGGCGCTAAATACATATCCCTGGACCTCGCACAAGGCAATAGGCGCTTTTGCCAGTTTACCGTCTTCGTACATAATGGAATCAAAGGAATCCTTCCACCCCTGATTGGCAAGCCCGTTTTTGGCTTTGTGCTGGTATTCCACAAATCCGTCACCGTCAATATCGCCATATTTCTCTATCCAGTTTATGGCCGCTCTAATATTCGGCCATATTTTCTTGATCAGGGCAATATCGGCAGTACGCTCAAAATACATCCCGGCCAGCATAATAAACAACGGCGTGGCATCAATGCTACCGTAATATCTTTTGAAGGGGACCTCTTCCGTGTTGGCCATTTCACTTTTACGGGCTTCATGCAGAATTTTACCGGGATCTGCATCCCATTTCGGAATTGATTCCGTTGCCTGTGTTGCCGCCAGGAACAGCAGCACGTCCTTTGCGATCCCTGGGGCCAGCCATAAGGTTTCCATAGCCGTTACCAGGCCATCACGACCAAAGGGGGTATTGTACCAGGGCACCCCGCCGTATGGGTATTTACCTGTTTCCGTATGGGCCAGAAGGGAAAACAGATCTCCGCCCGACCGTTTGATCCAATGGTTAAATTGTTCGTTTGACGTATGGATTTCCGCAAATATTTCATGGGCTTTCCGGGTTTCATGGGATATGGATTTTTTGGCTGCATTGTAACTCATAGGCGGCCTGCCGTCTCTACCTGTTTTAAAATGAATGAAATATTGAATGGAAACGGAAGATTCCGGCGTCAAATCCACCGTGAATAGCGCTTCATTATTTTTGAAGGTACAAGGCGTTTCTGAATGGAACTTAATGACAGCGCTACGTTTCAGACCGTCCAGGCCCAGGTTCGTCATGGTGCAGCTGTATTTTGAGCTCCTGTATTGCACGGGATTGGGCTTCATTTTTCTTTTTGTGCCCCGTATTTCAAAAATATCCTTAAAGTCTGCGCCAAAAGCAAGGTTAATGCCAAAGCTGCATCCTTTCTCACCGTAATTATTACAAATGATTTCTTCATAATAGCCGCTTTCCCGGATAAACTGGTGACGCAGAATATGGATAGTATTGCTTTCCATACCGCATTTTTTCAGTACCGGATTGGTAAGATCAACGGAAAGAATGTCATTATCTTCCTTTACCTTACTGCTAAGCAGCAAAGGCCTCTGCCCATCAATGGTCAGGATAAGCTTGTTCAAAAAGCGGGTACCTTCATGATAGATGCCCTGCACCATTCTTCCCTCCGGAATAATATTTCCCGACCGGTCAAATAGTGCAAAAGTGTTGGAGTGGTTCAGCATATTTACCTGGTTGTCGGAGTTAACCGTTTCCTCGGAAGTATGAAACTGATCCTTCACTTTACCTGTCGTTTTTCTCTTCATAATTATTACATTTTTTAGCTATTGCTCCCGGAAAAACTTGCTGCAAAGCCATTTCCCAAATCCGTAAACGTGCTTTTGCCAAAACTATTCCGGAGAACCTTATAATACAGGCGTACATAATTACCGGCCATCCTGGAGGCGGTAAACCGCTTTTCAAATGCATGGCGGACAGCTCCCCGGGGCAGCGCGGCTACTCCGGGAACAGCATGAACGGCCTCTGCAATGGAATGAACAATCATTCCGGATACCCCTTCCTCAATCACTTCAGGAACCGATCCGTTATCAAATGCCAGTACCGGCGTGCCGCAGGCCATAGCTTCGATCATCACCATACCGAAAGGCTCCGCCCAGTCTATCGGGAAGAGCAAGCCCGTAGCCTTACCCAGGAAATCCGTTTTTTGCGGCTCGTTTATTTCCCCGATAAATTCAACCAAGGGATGCTCCAGCAGGGGACTTATTTTTTCTTTAAAATAAAGGGCATCGGACTTATCCACTTTAGCCGCTATCTTTAAACGGATTTTGGCGGACAATGCAATTTCAATGGCCCGGTCTACTCCTTTTTCTGGTGAGATACGGCCCAGGAAAGCCCAATAACCGCCGTTCCCGTCACCCCGATGATGAAGGCTTTCCGGTAACCCATGATAAACCGTACCTAACCAATGAGCCTGGGGAACCGGTCTTTTCTGGCTTTCCGAAATGGCTACCACATTTTCCCGTGGAAACGCATCATAAAGCGGTTGAAGGTCGGGGATATCCAGGCGTCCGTGCAATGTGGTCACGCAGGGAGGCTTTAGCAGACTAGTCATGGGAAAATGAAGAAAATCGGTATGGAAATGAAGGATATCAAATCCCGAAGCCATATCCACTACCTTTTTCATTTGTATCACCTGGTGTGCCAGCGGATCCCTGCAGGATGGATCCAGGCGCAGCGATCTGTCCACTGTGGCAATTAACCGGGCGTTAGTTGTTGAATCGCCTGATGCGAAAAGGGTAACCTCATGGCCCTGGCGAACCAGTTCCTCCGTTAAATAATGAACGACACGTTCTGTTCCACCATAAAATTTTGGCGGAACGGATTCAAATAAAGGGGCAATCTGCGCTATTTTCATAAGATCAATGTATGTTGTAATAAAAATTAATTGACAGCATAAGTATTTCAAAGCAGGTCATTTTTGCGCTTTTAAAAAAGCGATCAAAGCGGCCAATTCTTTTTCGGAGAGCATACCGCCATATGCAGGCATGCCCTTACTACCATTAACAATCTGAATCTGTAATTGTTGTGTATTCCATGATCTTCCTATTATGCTCAGGTCCGGCCCGTTATGTCCTCCCTGCCCGCTTATCGAATGGCAATACTGGCAACCTTTTTTATAAAACAGGACAGCACCTGAGCTTATTTCCGGGTTAGCCGCCGGAGAACGAGCGGGAGCAACAGGCCGGGTCTTGAAATCAGGCGACCATGATGATTTAAATCCGACATTTAACAGGCTGGTGACAAAAGTAACCACGCAAATCACTCCGAAAACGGCCCAGGGACGTCGGATAGGGCTTCTTTCGCCTTTGTTGGAAACAAAAGGCAAAACCAATAGGCCGATAATGGCCAGCAGGGGACCAATGATAATGGCGTACGACTCGATAGCCGGAGGCATTAATGCATACAACGCAAAGACGGGCAGCAGGTACCAGTCCGGTTTGGGTGTGGTATATAAAAGCGAAGGGTCCGGTGGCCGGGTCAGTTCCGGAGGTCCGAAAGTAAGCGCCAGTCCAATAATGACAAGCAGGACAAATGCGCCAAATAGAACATCTCGCCAGGCGGCATAGGGCCAAAAGGGTTCCCCGTTTTTTCTTAATAAGCCCTGATACCATTCCCTGTAAGTTTTGGGATTAACCAGCCGCCCGGCTTTTGGAGGCTCCGAAATCCCGTTCCGGATAACGAGATAAAGATGAAACCCCACGAGAATAAAGATCAACCCGGGCAGGATAAGCACATGAAAGGCATAAAACCGGCTTAATGTTTGCGCGCCGATCGTTTTCCCGCCCAACACCAACCTCGCCAGCCAGGTACCAATGACAGGTGTCCTCCCTAATTGTTCCGCAGCCACAACAGAAGACCATACACCATTGGAATCCCACCGCAGCAACTGACCCGTAAAACCCATGGCAATCGTAAAGATCAGCAGGAATATCCCGCTGATCCAGCTCATCTCCCTCGGGTATTTATAAGAAGCGGTGATATACACACGGGTCATGTGGATGCCCGCAAGAATAATCATCCCTGAAGCACCGAAATAATGAATACCGCGCAAGAGGTTACCTAACGCCGCCTGCTGCGTGATATACTGAAGGGATTTGTATGCTTCCTGTGAGGACGGCTGGTACAGCAGGGAAAGCCCGATGCCTGTGACGACCTGTAAAATAAAACAAAAAAGAGTGCCGCTCCCGAAAACATAAGCCCACCGCACACTCGCCGGAACGGGATGCCTGATCAACGGGAGGATCGTTTCGGTCAGCCCGCTGCGGTCGTCTATCCATTTTCCTATTTTTTTGAGCTTGTTCATATTTATCGCTGATTATACTTTAACGGTATATATGCCCGCGTAGTCCTCGTCAATCCGTAATATGAGTTATCGGTAAAGGTAAGGTCCTGATTTGCACCTGGCTACCCGCCACCCGTATGGGATATTGCGCAAGCCTTTTTGGCGGAGGACCCGATGCTACGGTACCGTCTCTGTAAAACACCCCGCCGTGACACGGGCACATGAATAATTCCGCATCCGCTTCCCAGCGTACGGGACAGCCCATATGCGTACAATTAGCCGAAAATGCCGTAAAACGGTTTTCCGTATCCCTTCTTACCCATGCCGCCGTCCGGGCATCCGTTCCGTTCCACGATTGCGGATCGGCATCTTCAAAGCGGACCAGGCGGGTACGGCCAATTTCAAAATCGCCTAATGTTCCCACATCACGCCATTCTCCTTCCTGATCGTTTAACAGAGGAGCCAGGAAAGCGCTTACTACCGGAACAACTGTAATAGCCGCAGCAATACCTGTGAAGCCCATACTTATCCTGATTAAGAATTTTCTGCGGTTAATTGTCGTTTTTATTTCTTCCTGATTCATTTCTTAAAATTTTTACCCATCCGGTTAACGAAATCATGAGGATCAGCAGCCCTGCCATGCAAATGATCCAACCGGCAATGAATCCCCAAACAAAAAAAGCCAAGCCCATGGCAAGAAAAAATGGCCAGTACGTGGGGTCCGGTAATTTCCTGGGGGTGGCCTTTTGCCATTGTTCCTGTCCCGATGCCGATGTTGCCCGTTCGTTTTTCATTTTCCTATTGTCATTAAAAGGTCGTCTTTATCCTGTCCTGCAGAAATTTCTTTTTCCCCGAACCAGAGCCGTAATAAGAAAAGGCTACCGGCAATGTAAATAAAACAGCAAGGTACCCACATGATCAATCCTGATATTTGCTGATCCGCCTGCGGCGTCATTGACCATTGATTGCCGACAAATTCCGACAGCCCGGGTACACCGGCCATTTCCGGATGTGGAAATAGTTCCGCCGGGGCAAAAGTGAGCAGCAATCCTAATAGGGAACATCCCATACAGGCCATAAAGAGATAAAGAATGCCATGCAGCGGGTCAACCCGGCATTCTTTTACCGGCCCGATAAGCGGCCACGCGAAAATCATACCCGCAACCATTAAACTGAAAGGTTGTAACAAGGGCAATAGGCCAGAATGACCGGCATGCATATTGCCAGATAAATTAAATATCATGGGGATATGCCAAAACCACATGATCCCTACGCCACACAACCAGCATAGCCAGGGATACCTGGAAGCGAACCTGGAAAAAGAAGCCTTGTTCTTTTCAATGCCGGGCAGCCCGTGAGGCCATCCCCACACCATTAGCGGCGCGCCAATAAGCAGGATAACCACATGTATGATCATGTGGGCGCTAAACAAATGATGCATTGCCAGGAAATGCAGGGGTGACGATTCCATCAGGGCCATAAGAAGTAAACCCGAGAAAAAAACAACCGCACCTTTGCGCAACTTCAATTTGCTCACAGCCAAATAAAACCCGGCGGCCACCAGTACTAAAATCATCATCCCGGAATTAAAATGCCAATATTGAAAAAGTGGTTTCATTGATTTATTATTTTAAAAAATGAGGCAAAACATATACCAGGCTAAACACAAAAAACCATACAACATCCACGAAATGCCAATAAATGCCGACCGTTTCAATGACCGAAGAACCGGGCCGGTCGAGGTCTCCTAAAAAGGCGAGCAGCAACACTATGGAAAGCATAATGAGACCGATAAAAACATGCAGCCCGTGAAACCCGGTTAAGGTAAAAAAACTGGTACCAAAAAGATTGCTGCTGATGGTCAGGTTTTCCCTGAATAAATTAAAATACTCCCTCCCCTGCCCGAAAAGAAAAAGGCAACCCAGCGCAATAGTAATGGCCAGCCATACCTTAAGCCGGGAGGGCTTCCCTTTATCAAAATTCACTGCCGCACGCCAGAAGGTAAAGCTGCTGCTGAACAGGAACAGGGAAAATATACCGGTGGAGCGGGTATGAAGCAAGCGTAACACCCGTGGGTCATACCCCGGCTTAAATGCGAAATATACATATCCGAATATAAGCGCAACAAAAAACAGCGCTTCCGTGCCCACCACTAATTTTATCATGAGTTTATTTTCCATTTGCTTCATTTTTACTTTTCCTGGCGTTCTATTTTCAGATCCCGGAATGGCCGTTCGCTGTGAACAGGCGGCAACGCCTCAAAATTTTTCAGGGCGGGTGGCGAAGGGGTCATCCATTCCAGGGTATAAGCATCCCAGGGGTCTCCCGGCGCTTCTTTCCCATAACGCTTGCTCTGTATTAAAAGATACAGGAGGTACAACACCGAAATACCCATAATAAAAGCGCCGCAGGTGGAAATAAGGTTCAGCGTACCATAACCGGGGACATCGGGATAAGTATAAACCCTGCGCGACATGCCCATGGCCCCTAAAGCATGCTGCACGAGGAAGGTCATATTAAAGCCGGCAACGAAAAGCCAGAAGAAGATTTTGCCATTGCGGTCCCGGATCATCCTTCCGCTCATTTTCGGGAACCAATAAAAAAGGCCGGCCAAAAGGCCGAATAAACTGCCGCCGATAAATACATAGTGGATATGCGCCACTACGTAATAAGTGTCCGTAAGCTGCCAGTCAATCGGCACGATCGCGAAGGAAATGCCGCTCAGTCCGCCAATCGTAAATTCAACAAGAAAGGCGCAGGCAAACATCATCGCCGTCGTAAACCGTAAAGATCCGCCCCACATTGTGGCGATCCAGCTAAAAATCTTAACGCCCGTGGCCACACCAATCAACAGGCTGCTGGCAGAAAAAAATCCATTTATCGTAATGCCCAGGCCAGCAGCAAACATATGGTGCATCCATACGCCAAAAGCAAGCAGGGCAATAACGATTCCGGAACCCACCAGAAGCCCGTATCCAAAAATTGGCTTCCGCGAAAAGACCTGGAAGACCTCGGACAGGATACCGAAAGAAGGCAAAATTAAAATATATACTTCCGGGTGTCCGAAAAGCCAAAAAAGATGCTGCCAGAGTAAAGGCGACCCGCCGGCGGAAAGATCAAAAAAGTGGGCCTGTAACTGCCGGTCCAGTAGCAGCATACACAGGGCGGCATTTATGGCCGGGAAAGCAGCCAGTATCAGGAAAGAATTGACCAGGACCATCCAGACGAATACCGAAAGATGGTGCAAACCCATCGTTTTGACCCGGCATTGCAATATGGTTACAATCAGGTTGATCGCCGTGCTGGCCGTTCCGATGCCACCAAGCAGCAACCCAATACAATAATAATCGATGCCGTTGCCGGAAGCATATTGCTTTTCATTAAGCGGGGCATAATTGAACCAGCCGCCATCCGGTGCGCCCCCGTTAAAAAAGCTGAAATAAAGCAATAACGCGCCAAAGAAAGCGATCCATAAACTAAAAGCATTTAAACGGGGAAAGGCCATTTCATTTGCCCCGATCATAAGGGGCGTAAAATAGACGGAAAAGCCCAGTATGCCCGGCGTAAGCACAAAAAATATCATTGTAGTGCCATGCATGGTAAAAAGCTGGCTAAACATTTCCGGCCCGATGAAAGCATTGTTTGGTAAAGCAAGCTGGATGCGGAACAATAATGCCGCCAGGCCGCCGATACATAAGAATAAAACGGAAAATAGCAGATACATGATCCCAATCTGTTTATGGTCAACAGTGGAAATCCATTGCAGCAACCCCTGGCCATTACTAATGTTCAGATCGGGTAATTCAGACTGCGGACGAGGTAAATGAACAGGTTCCATTTTATTGAAGTGTATGCAGGTAAGTGACTAAAGCTGTTAGGGTGTCCTTGTTTAATATAAAATCCGGCATGTGCGCTCCCGGCTTTATTTTCTGCGGATGGCTCAACCATTTCCCCAGGTTTTCATCCGTATTCTCCATCTTCCCGGACAACAATGTTTTCCGGGAAGCCAGATGCGTCAAATCCGGCCCGGCCCGGCCCCTGGCAATCGTTCCTCTAACAGCATGACAACCGGCGCAGGTGAGCCCCATAAAAATCGCCCGGCCTGAAAGAGCCGGAGCCGTAGCTGGCTGCCGGGCAGGCATTGCCGCGGCCGTGAGCCATTTCTGAAAATCCACGGTATCCTGTGCGATCACGCGGATACGCATCCAGGCGTGCTGTGCCCCGCAAAACTCGCTGCAGGTACCTTCGTATATGCCCGGTTTCCTGATATAGAGCCATAAATAATTATTGATACCCGGCACCATGTCCATCTTCGGGCCAAAGGAAGGTACCCACCAGTCATGGATGACATCGGCGGAATTCAACCGAAGCAATATTTTCTTTTGAACAGGGATATGGATCTCGTTTGCCGTAACCGCGTTTTTCGCCGGGTAACGCGCTTCCCACCACCACTGGTGGGCGATAATGATAATGTCCGGCTTCTGATTATATACCGACGGCTCGGTCGCTTCCATCGTTTTTATGGTGAGATAAAAAAAGAAAGCGACCATCAAAAAGGGAATACCGATCATGGCCACCTCCGCCTTTATATTGCGCCGCGCCTGTATCGGCTCCGCGTCCGCAAGCCTTGCCCGGAATTTCACGGAAACATAAACTAATAAGCCGGCGACCAGTAAAAAAATAAAGGAGCCTGCAATAATAAAACGGAAGGTAAGGGCATTTACCTTTTCTGATTCGACCGTCGCGGATTCGAAAACAGATTGTATAGTGAGCAATATCTGGCAAGCATGTGTCATAAATACTAATTTTCATTCCTTAAGCCCTACCGGGAAAGTTGTGCGCGTTTGGATATCATTCCCGCTTCCGCACATTTAACCGGAATAGGCAATCGTGGAGAGCAACGCGTTCGCCTCCTGTCGGGAATCCAGCCGGGTGTGCTGCACCACGACCGGCTCGTCCGAACAGATAATGCTGGAATAGTCGGTATCCAAGGGAATCGGTTCGGGGTCCGTAAGGTTATTAAAACGGAGATGCCGGGTACGTTGTGCGGGAACAGTTATCTTATAAGGGCCGGCCGGTTCTCGGTCTGAAAAATAAATGGTAAGGATAACATGCGCATCCCTGGTGTTGGGATTTAAAATGCAGGCCGTTTCATGGCTTGTCATTTGCGGCCCGGGTCCTGTGCTGCCCTTAGGGATATATCCCTCAGCAATAGCCCATATTTTTTTTCCGATCGTTTCCATATTTTATTTCATTTTATTAATGATCTAAAAGGTTATACCTGTAGCGGCCGTTTCGTCCCCGGTTCTGATCATTTCAAAACAGGCAGCAACATCAACCCCGTGGTCCGGAACACGGCAAAACAAAAGCAGGAAGACCTGCCTGTCCCGTAAGCCCGCCGGCCAATAAGCCCCCCGAACATGTCATGTTCCCGTTTCTCAGCGCTTAAAATGACGCCTTTTCTTTTCCCGGATCAATAAGAAAGAGGCCAGCAGCACCGTGGCGCCAACCAGGACAAGCACTGCCGGATTACCGGGACCCGGAGTCTTTTTTAATTTCATCCCGGCCACATATTCCTTTTCCGGATAAGGCCTTGGTTTTTCTTTTTTGTCCTGTTCGCGAAGGCCCATCTGGAGCACCTGTGCAAGATGAAGCGCTTGCCGGTCGGTTCCCTGTCCAATTTGTTCCCGGCAGCTGAACCCATCCGTTATGATCAGCGTTTCCTTCGCTGCATTGCGAACGGCAGGGAGCAATACCCTTTCCCCCGCTGCCAGCCCCACCTTATAATGCAATCCTTTTTCATAACCGAAATAGCCGGCCATACCGCAACAGCCGGCATCCAGCAATTCATAATCCAACCCTGTCTTTTTCAATAATTGTTTCTCCGCATCCATTTTCAGAACGGATTTATGATGGCAGTGGCCATGCAATACGGCCTTATAGCTTAAAGGCGGCGCTTTAAAGCCAGGCGCCTTCTTTTCTAAAAATTCCGCCAGGGT
This sequence comes from Edaphocola sp., assembly GCA_035708205.1. GTDB lineage: Bacteria > Bacteroidota > Bacteroidia > Chitinophagales > Chitinophagaceae > DASSSY01. The sequence continues at coordinate 351,863 of DASSSY010000002.1, read as the reverse complement.
GAAGACGGATTTCGCCAGCCGCGCCGCATTTTTATCATGGGGAAACAAATTGATTAACTCATCACGGAATACGGCCACGCAGCTTGGCTCCAGCCCTACGACCGGAACGCCCAGGTTAATTTCGTCTTGCAGGGCCTGCATGATGTCCCGCAGCATCTTTTTCGCGGTATGTAACATGCCAAAGTCATAAAGCGGCCGCCCGCAGCAAAGCGATTGCCTTGGCGTGATCACTTCAAACCCGGCGGCTTCCAATACTTCCATCCCCGCGACCAGGGTTTCCGGTAAGAAGAAATTATTAAATGTATCCGCCCATAAAATCACCCGGGGCTTTCCTTTAACCGTCACTTCCCGATCCTTAAACCAGCGCTTAAATGTCCGGGCGGCGAATGGGGGAATATCCCGGTGCGGGGATATTCCCCCGAGGTATTTTACGGCATTTTTGGTAAGGGGGGAATGCGTAAGAAAATTAACCAGCCCGGGCATAAGGGAGGCCAAACGGGCCCACCAATAAATCCAGCCGAAGACGTATGCATTACGCGGCCGTACCCGCCTTTCGTAATAATGCGATAAAAACTCCGATTTATAAGTGGCCATATCCACGTTTACCGGGCAGTCGCCTTTGCAACCCTTACAGGCTAAACATAAATCCAGGGATTCCCTCACTCTTTTATCTCGCCAGCCGCCTTTCACCACTTCGCCATTCAACATTTCGAACAGCATCCGCGACCGGCCGCGGGTACTGTCCCTTTCCTCTCGGGTAACCATATAGCTGGGGCACATGGTTCCCCCCTCATGCCGGCGGCATGCGCCCACGCCTACACATTTATTGGCCACGCGCGCGAAGCTGTAATTATCATCCGGGAATTGAAAATGGGTTTTTAGCTCGGGGGGATTATAAGTGGTGCCCAAACGTAAATCATTCAGCTGGCCGTAAGTATCCACGATTTTTCCCGGGTTCATCTTCCAATCCGGGTCCCAGATGGCCTTAAACTCCCTAAAAGCTTCCACAAGCTCTTTGCCATACATGATCTCCAGCAAATCGCCCCGCGCCTGCCCGTCCCCATGTTCGCCGGAGATAGAGCCGCCGTATTTTACCACCAGGTGAGAAGCTTCTACCGTAAATTGCTTATACTTTTGTATGCCTTCTTCCGTAATAAAATCAAAGCCCACCCGGCAATGGACGCAACCTTGCCCGAAATGCCCGTAAATGGAGGGATACAGTTCATATTGAGTAAATAATTCCCGGATATCTTTTAAATAATCGCCTATCTTTTCCGGGTCTACGGCAGAATCTTCCCATCCGGGGCCGCCGTTAGGCTCACCGGGCACCCATGCGGTCGCGCCCAAACCCGACTCGCGAATTTCCCAAAGCATATGCTCCTGCGCAGGATCATCGAAAAGGCTCATGCTGGGCGGGTGCTCCTCATTTTTCAGGGCCTCCATAAGCGCCTTTGCCTTTTTATCGGAACCGGCTTTCGTATTGCCGCCAAATTCCACAAGCAGCCATGCCTTTCCATTTGGAAGTAGCGGCAGGTCTTTCAGGTTCAGGCCCTTCCTCCGCATAAATTCTATCAGCATATCATCAATGCCCTCCAGGCCTATAGGCTTATGCTTTAAAATCCGCGTGACGGCATAGCCCGAATCGGGCAAAGAGGGATAGCCTAAAACCAACAGGCTGCGCGCCTTCGGATTAGTGACCAGTTTAAGAGTAGCCTGCAAGATCGTCACCAGTGTACTTTCGGAGCCAACAAGCGCGCGCGCTATGTTAAAGCCGTTTTCCGGCAATAGTTCCGTTAAATTGTACCCGGAAACCCGGCGGGGGATCCTCGGGAACCTTTCCCGGATCATATCGGCATATTTATCCCGGAAATCATGGATCTTTTTATACAGCGCCGCTTTGGGACCGCCTGCCCTTATGATTTCTTCATACGCTTCGTCAGAAGTAGCGCCCACCTCCAATTTTAACCCGTCATAAGTAACAATGGTCATGGACTCCACATTATCGGAAGTACGTGAGCCATAGCCTTCAAATGCCGACATCACGGAGTGAATGCCACAGGAATTATTGCCCAGCATGCCTCCAAGCGTACAATGGTCATGGGTCGCGGGGTCCGGGCCGAACGTCAGGCCAGCCTGGTGCTCCGTGGCATGGCGCATTTCATCCAGCACGATACCGGGCTCAACGGTTACTGATTTTTGCTTTTTATCAATACTTAATACCTTATTGAAATATTTAGACATATCTATGACCACCGCGACATTACAGGTTTGGCCTGCCAGGCTCGTGCCGCCTCCGCGCGATACTACCGGTGCCTTATATTCCCGGCATAGGGCCAGTGCCTGGAGGATATCCTTTTCTGATTTTGGCACCACCACACCAATCGGGATTTGCCGGTAATTGGAAGCGTCTGTGGAATACAGCGCCCGGCTGCCCTGGTCAAACCGCACTTCGCCTGTTATGCTCTCTCTTAACGCTTTTTCCAAGGCCGGGACATTGACGTCCCGTGCATACCTGGTGTTAAGATGGGTGTCCTGGTTAGACGGTTGATGTTGCTTTATTTTCTGGTCAATTATTTCGTCATTCATAATCATGATCTGTTTTATAATTTATAGGGCGCGGCATCCCGGTGCTTGAATTCCAGGCCCGCGCCCGGCCTGTTGAGCGTTACCGCCAGTTTTCCGGAAACAGGATCAGGCATACCATCGAAAAGCATCTGTTCAATTCGGGCATGGTCATAAAAATATTCCCCGATATAAAAAGCGTTCAGCGCCGCCGCCGCATGAACATGGGCCGCCGGGGCGCAATGAAAGGAAAAAGGGATTTGCATGGCTTCCGCCAAAACGCCGGCTTTCATAAATCCGGTAATGCCCCCGCATCGCGTAGCATCTGCCTGCAAGACGTTGACGGCACCATGCCGCAACATTTCCCGGAAATAGGAAAGCGTATAGCCATATTCCCCCGCGACGATATTCATCACCGCCGGGCAATGGCTACGGACAAAGGCCAGCCCCTCCAGGTCTGACGAAGGCACCGGCTCTTCAAACCAGGTAACGCCGCAATCCACGAATTGAGCAGCCAGCTTTAAGGCGGTTTTCACATCGTAAGCGCCATTGGCGTCCACAAACAGTTCCGCATGTTCTCCCAGGCGTTCCCGGGCGGCCTTAACCCGGAATAAGTCTTCGTCCCGGTGGCGCCCGATCTTCATTTTTACGCTTGTAAACCCTTCCTTCATCCAGTCTTCCATCTGCATGCATAGCCGGTTAATGGAATAGGAAGTAAACGCCCCGCTCCCGTAAACAGGAACGGCCTCTCGCGCATTTCCCAATAATTTCGCCAGGGAAAGGTTTAAAATTTTCGCCTTCAAATCCCATAAAGCGTTATCTACCGCTGAAACGGCCATCACCGCCATGCCGCAGGCCCCCTCATTACGAATGGCGTCCATCATCTTTTTCCACAAAAAGGGAATATCCAGAGCGTCCTGCTTCATTACCAGGCGCTCCAGCTTATCCCGGATAAAACAGGCGATGCCGGCATCCCCGTAAGTATAGCCAATGCCGGTTTTCCCGCCGGCATCTATTTCCACCAGGATCAAGGTCGTGCTGTCCCATTCCAGCGTACCATCCGACTCCGGAGAGGCCGTCGGGACCCGGTAAGCCGAAGGCATTACGTTTTCAATAGGTACCATGCTCTGAAAGTTATTGTCCATTTCACCGTTTATTTTCTTTACCCGGAAACAGGGCGTCCACAATTCCTTTATACGTCTGCTGGATAATGTCCCAGGTCTTGTTATCGCCCTTTACCAAAGCGGACATCAGGTTTGTCGCCTGCTCAAGAGTGATATGCGGGGGAAATGGGGGCACGGAAGGATCGGTGAAGGCCTCGATGACAATGGGACGGCGGGCCGCCATGGCATAATCCAACGCTTGGGGAATATCTTCCTGCTGATCTATCTTAATACCGTCCAGGCCTATCATTTTTGCAAAATCCGCATAGGGAAAATCCGGTATGTCCTGCGATACTTCAAATCGGGTATCGCCGGCCAAGACCCTTTGCTCCCAGGTGACCATATTCAGATCCCGGTTGTTTAAAACCAGGATCACCAGCCGCGGGTCGCTCCATTCTTTCCAATATTTCGCAATGGTGATCAGCCCGTTTAGTCCCAGCATTTGCATGGCGCCGTCGCCAATAAGCCCGATAGCCACCCGGTCGGGGAAAGCGAATTTCGCGGCAATCGTATAAGGCATTCCCGGGCACATCGTCGCCAGATTGCCCGAAAGCGATGCCATCATTCCTTTCCGGATTTTAAGGATATGCGCGAACCAGCCCGCGGTAGAACCCGAATCCGCAGAAATGATGCAATTGTCGGGCAGGCGCTTCGACAGCTCCCAGAAAACGTTTTGCGGGTTGACCGGGTCAGCGGTATTCTGCGCCCTGGCCTCAATGACCCGCCACCATCGTTCAATTTCTTTTTCCAGCTTCTTCCGCCAGCCCTGATCCTTTTTGGAGGTTAATAAGGGGATTAGCTTTTGCAATGTGGCCTTGCTGTCGCCCTGCAAATTGACATCCATGGGATAGCGGATACCCAGCATTTTGCCGTCTATATCGATCTGGATACCTTTGGCCTGGCCTTCTTTAGGTAAAAACTCGGAGTAGGGAAAGCCCGAGCCGATCATCAGCAGGGTATCACATTCCATCATCATGTCATAGCTGGGCTTGGTCCCTAAAAGACCGATGGAACCGGTAACAAACGGCAAATCATCAGGTAACACCGCTTTGCCCAGCAAAGCCTTGGCCACGCCGGCACCGAGCAATTCCGCTACCTTGATCACTTCGTCCGCGGCCTGGAAAGCGCCTGCGCCCACCAGTATGGCCACTTTTTCCCCGGCGTTCAGCAAATCCGCAGCCCTTTGCAAATCCTGCATTTCCGGCACCACTACCGGGCGGGAGTATCCTTTTCCCGAATGGATGGTGGAATGCGCATGGACGGGCTCTTCATAGCCCGCTTCCTGCAGGTCGTTGGGTATGATGATACAGGTAACCGTGCGCGCAGACTGCGCAATACGGAACGCACGGTCAATTAGATGACGCACCTGCGCGGGAACTGTGGCCATCTGTACATACTCTCCCGCTACGTCTTTAAATAAATTAACCAGGTCCACCTCCTGCTGATAATTACCCCCTATGGCCGCACGCGCCGACTGTCCCACGATCGCCACCACCGGCTGATGATCCATTTTGGCATCATAGAGACCATTCAGCAGGTGAATGGCCCCGGGCCCGGAAGTCGCCAGGCAGACTCCTACCTCACCCGTATATTTAGCATGCGCGCAGGCCATGAAGGCCGCCATTTCCTCATGGCGCACCTGGACCAGGTTTAAGATATTATGGGAACGGTTCAACGCCCCGATAAGCCCGTTAATGCCATCCCCGGGATAGCCAAAAATGCGGGAGATGCCCCATTCGTGAATACGTTCAACAATATAGTCGCTGACTAATTTTTTGCTCATGTTAATCGTCTTTTATCAAAAAAATGAAATCCTGCCCGGCATTTCCCGGGCAGGCAAATGCCGGGCAGGATAGCAAAGCCTTTCTGAATCAACAGGGATAATTGTAAAAAGTTTAGCGAAAAGGAAGCCTTAACTCCAGATTTACATCAACCGCCGGGTTCCGCGAAAGCCCATCATGGAAAACAGGGCCCTGAAAACGGCCCGTTGGACCATAAATTTTGTCAATGACGGCATCAGAATAATCTTCTGAACGCCGGGATATTTAAGAAGGTATTGATTTTTATGAACGTAATCGCATTACCTTTGCGCCCGTTTTAATTCCTTTAACCAACTTAAATCTTTACGCAGAATGAAAAAATCATTCATTTTACTGGCACTTGCCGTCGGCGGATTTTGCTTTACCGCTCAGGCGCAGAACAACGATGACGTTGTCCCCAACAAAAATTTCGTTAACCAACACTTAAAAGCCGAAAAAGGTGATGTGACTACCGAATTTGGCCTGGCCGGCGGCCTGAACAACGCCGATTTCAAGCTGAACGAAGGCGGCTCCGGCCTTTTACGCGGCCGTTATTTCGTAAAAGACCAGCTGGCCTTACGTTTGGGCTTCAGCTTAGGGCTCAGCCATGACAAAAACAATATCTATGGCGGCTCCAACGGCAGCCTGGTAGGGACCGACAAAACCAGCAACACCAACTTCCTATTGAACCTGGGCATCGAAAAACACTTCGCCGGTACGGCAAATTTATCGCCTTACGTCGGCGGTGATCTTCTATTCGGCATTTCCGGCAAAAAAGAGAACCTGGACAATACCGACGGCAATGTTTATTTAGCTGATTTCAGCAGTGAAGTTAAAGGCCCCGGCGCGCTGTCTTTCGGGATCCGCGGTATTATCGGCGCCGATTATTACATCGCCAAGCACGTTTACCTTGGCGCGGAGGCCGGTTTAGGCTTTTTGTACAGCCACGAAGGCAAAACCAAGATCAGCACCACAATTGCCGGGCACAGCACCAGCAATACCATAAAATCCACCGGCGATACCTATGAGCTCAACCCAAGCATCATTACCGGTATCCGCATCGGGTTTGTATTCTAAATAAAGACCGGAAAAACCAATTTCAAAACAGCCGCTTAGGAACCTATGTCGGCTGTTTTTTATTCGCGCCCGCGAAAAGACGCCGCCCGGTTCCCGTTTCTCAAAATTCGGCATTAAGATTGGTAAATACCTGAATCGTTTGTACCTTTGCAGCCAAATCAGGATTTAATTATAATAAAAATTAAATATGTCCGGACAATTAAAAGAAGTTCGTTTAAGAATTCAGTCTGTTACTTCAACCCAGCAGATCACGAAAGCCATGAAAATGGTCAGCGCCGCAAAGCTACGCCGCGCGCAGGATGCCATCCTGCAGATGCGCCCTTACGCCCGGAAGCTCCAGGAAATGCTGAGCAATATCGTGAGCAGCATCAGCGGCGATATGGAGCTGCCCCTGGCTGAAGAACGCGAACCCGAACGTATTTTATTCATCCCGATCACCAGCGACCGCGGCACCTGCGGCGCCTATAACAGCAATATCGTCAAGCTGACCCGCCAGACCATTGCCGCGCGCTATGCCAGGCAAAGCGTCCATGGCGGCATTACCATACTGCCTATCGGCAAAAAAGGTTATGAATTCTTCGCCAGGCATGATTTTAAAGTGGTTGCCGATTATTACAACATCTTCTCGGACCTGAACTTTGACAATATCAAAAGAGTGGCGGAATACGCCCAGAAAGCCTTTTTGAACAAAGAATACGACCGGGTGGAGATCGTGTACAGCCAATTCAAAAACGCCGCCACTCAGGAATTTGTCGTAGAGCCTTACCTCCCCATTCCAAAAGTCGAAAACAAAGCGGAAAATCAGAAAAACAGCGATTTTCTCTTTGAGCCCTCCAAAGAAACCTTGCTGGAGGAATTAATGCCTAAAATCCTGAACACGCAAGTGTTCAAGGCCGTCCTGGACGCCCATGCCTCCGAGCACGGCGCCCGGATGACCGCCATGGATAAGGCTACCGAAAACGCCAATGAGCTATTGCGTGACCTGAAGATCAGCTATAACCGCGCCCGCCAGGCGGCGATCACTACCGAGCTGACCGAGATCGTCAGCGGCGCGGCGGCCCTGGCAGGGGCATCATAGACCGGCCGGGGGTTCTTTTAATTATTGTCCGGAAAGGAAGCCGTTACCCGTGCCTCCTTTTTTTTTTGCCGCGGCCCGTCGCTTACCGGTATTCCGGCCCGCCCGCCATCAACGGTCCGCGGTTAAAATAAGCGCTCAAATAAGCCGCGACCGGCTCAGCGACCGATAATCCGTCATATTGGCGATCATTAAAGACGTTCAAAAGCCTTCACCGGGAACTGATTTGACCCGGTGAAGGCTTGCCTACCGCAAGAGGCCTCTTATCAGCTTCCCGCCTTAACGATCTTCAGATGTTCAAATTTGTCTTTTTGTTCGAGGTTTACAAAATAGATACCCTCTTCCAGGGATGAAGCGTCTATGGTTGTAATCCTGCTTTCGGGGTAAGCAATCTGCTCCTGGAAGACCACGCGGCCAAAATTATCAATCACCTTTATGTCAACGGGTTCTTTGGTGTCATAACCACTGCCTAATACTAAAGAGATAGTGTTAGAAACCGGGTTGGGGAAGACCGTTGTCTGCGCGTCCGCAGCAGGAAAATTGCTGACGCCCCGGAAAAGGTCGCTTTGCGATTCAGACCTTACCGTGTCTAAAACGATATAGGGCTCTAAGGCCTCCATTTCCTTTTGCAGGATCAGTTGCTGAATGACGGTATCGGAAGAGCCTACCGGGATCATCGTTTGCATCAGGCTGCTGTCTACACTATTGTCAAATTTGTCCCTATCAGGAATAAGCGCTGCGACGTAAAATTGATTATGAATTGGCTGGACAGGTATAACAACGGCTAAGCCAATATAACTCATTGATCCGTGAAGCGTAGTGGTGCCGCAAGCATTGGTAACCGTTAGCGTCCATCGCATAGTTTCAAGCGTATTCGGCGTATAAGGTATAGGCGGTGTGGAAACAACAGGGCCGACATAATGATAATGTTGCGAATAATTCGGCCCGTAATCAATATCCCAGACAGCAGTGCCGCTGCCAAAGCGCATAGCCTTGAGTTCAGTAGGCGTAAACGGAGCGGTCAGATAGTAGTTGAACGTTTGATCTGCACTATTAATCGTCCTGGATACGACCACATCGTGGGGTGTCATCATCCCTGCCACTACATTTTTTTGAACAAAAACAGGACTATTGGTTTCCGGGCAGTTTTGATTGGAGGGAAAGTATTTTATAAAGCCGCCGTCGCCCAAACTATCCATACCCGATGGGTTGGGCACTATCGATGCGTAGGTACTGTTGCTGTAAGTAATTGATAAATTCGCACTGACTTCCCAATGGCCGGTTGCCGTTGGATTAGAGGCTGTAAAGGTTATCGGTGTAGTCCCGCAAACCTTATCAGGACCATTGATAGAAATATTCCCGGCATCGCAAAGCGCTACCCAGCCATATTCTGGGTGCCTTTCCCAGATTTTGACATAATCAATGTCTGTTTCCCCAAGTGTGCTGCCGGTAGCGCAGTCGCTACAGCCCTGATCTAACGATGACGTAAACCTTAAATTACATAATGACCTGTTATTCCAGGGAAAGCCGGGAAGGGTTTTCCAGTCGCCAGAACTCGGAACACATTCCGAACCCATCCAATAAGTATGACTTTTTTTGAATGGCCAGCTTCCGGTGCTATAAGTGCCGGTTTGATAATATCGCCAGTATATTCTTACCAAACCACCATCAACATAGAAGTGTACGACATTGGGATCCCATTCGCAGGTATAGGTATGAAAGTCCGATTGGTCAAAGCCTGTGTTCGTAACCCAGTGTACCCAACTCTGACCCGGGTAGCGTTCCCCGATAGCTTGATTTTCCGGTAATTTGTAGGGGTTTTTTGAGGAATCATTATCTATAAGTCCCGGCCACCAGGCGTGTAAAGTAAAGTCTGTTTCCGGCTGGTTGTGGAATACGTTTCTGGCAGGCCCTTTGCCATAAGCCTCGGCCATGTCAATTTCATCAACGCCCACACTATCGCCATACCATGTCCACATGGTCGAATGGGCATACTGGAATGTAGGGAATTTAATCCTTGCCTCAAACTTCCCGCTGTTGAACGGCAGCGTATAGGGTAAGGTTAAGGCGGCATCGGTATATTGTGTACTGATCGGTATCATGCCACAGGTGGCGCATTGCCAGGTCGCATTTTCTTTGACCACCTTTAATTTCACCATCCCGTTGCTCACCTCTACATTATCATCTTCAGCAATAGACAGAGGATCACCATTTGCATCATTAGTTTCCCTTGACAGCCAGTCATCACTGGCCGCCCGGTCATTATACCGGTATGGTGTAAAGGTAAGCCAGGGCGACTTTAAAGTATCGCCGTTAAAATCGTCCTGGAAAACCAGTTTCCAGGAGCTGGTATCACAGATATTGGTGCTGCCGTTGAAATGCGTGGGCGGCAGCGCCCCGTTTTGCGCCTGTGCATAAAGCGTACAGGCCATTAAAATTGCTGTTATTGTAATTTTTTTCATTGTTAATTAATTTTAAGGTTCACTAAAAACACCCTTTACTAAGATGCTGTCTTCATCAGGAGTATAGGTATTATAAAACCACGTTTCATTAAGCTTGAAACTATGCGTACCATTGGTATTATAAATTGTTGAAACGGTCCCCGGAAGTCTGCCAGTATAATAACTGTTATTATATATTAGTTTAAAACACATGTCCGTTGCGCAATCTAACCAGTGCATCGTATGGACCCCTCCGGTATTTATGACTATTTGAAAACCATTACTGTCAATACCAAAAGTGTTTGTTGATAAAATATAAATAGCCTTCCCTACATCTAACCTGACCTCATTTGTACTGAATTTATGCCCGTTGACATACCAGGTCGAGAACTGTTTTTCTTTTTCTTTTTTACAGGAATAAACAGTGGCCAGCAACAAAAGCGCGATGATTAATTTTTTCATTTTGAATGTATTTTAAAGTTATGATATGCTTCCAAAGTTATGCTATCGGGAGGACTATTAATATTTATCATAATTATTAAGTTGACGCGTTTAATCATTAAAATTACTTGCAGTGCTCAAAAACATATTGCGGACAGGTACTATACCCGATAGTCTTTCGGATTGGAGGTCATTATTGGAGTGGTCGGGGACCTGCCGAAGAAAGCCGGGAACTGTGCACTATATGTGCTGTTAAGCAATATTTTTCATCAATCATATCAATAACAAATGTATGGCGCAATTATTTTAAATGCAAGTTGTATTTTACAACCCGAAAGCTGTATTTTACTATCTTTAATATAAATTGCCTAAAAAAATAGCTTACAATATTTTGGAGAGCAATTGTAATCGTGTACTTTTGAGTGCTTAGTTGAGTTAGTTGTATTTTACCAAGTTTAATATTTTGTATTACGTCCCATTAAACCCCTAATTACAATGAATGTTGGTCAAAACATCGCGCGCATTCGTTCCTTCCAGGGAATTAAACAAGAAGACATGGCAAGAAGATTAAAAATCTCTCAGCAGGCTTACTCTAAGTTGGAAAGGAGTGAAGAAGTTTCAGATGACTTAATTCAGAAAATAGCCTCTGAGTCTGGGTGTACACCTGAAGTCATAAAAGAGTTGGGGAATGCTCAGTTTGTGCAAAGTTTTAATCAAAATTGTGCTAATGTCGTAGCTTATCAATTCAACCCTGTTGAGAAAATCGTGTCTCTGTACGAGGAACTTTTGAAAAGCGAGCGGGAGAAGATCGCTCTTTTAGAATCCCTACTTAAAAATAAGAAAGGGTAGGTAGCCGAAGACCTTTCTTCTATTTTAAAAGAGTAGCGATATTCGTGCTGTTTTTTCTATTTTGTATTTTTAAGGTCCATTAAGCCACCTTTTACTTTTGCTCGTAATATCAATTAGATATTTATTTGACGCAGTGTTTTTTTATCATTCCATCGTGAATCTGATCCTCAAATTGTTGTTGTGGCTCTTAGGCGTCTGAAGGCTTTAGTTTCTTATGAGGCACAGTGCTCACAAAGTTTAGCTCAAAAACTACCCCTAAACGCATTTTCGCAACCGGAAGGTGTTATTTTTCGCAACCAAACAGGATTCGGGAAGCCCATATTGATGACAAAAACGGAGTTGATGCGAAGGTGTGCGTGGGCCACTAAAAACGCGCGGAGCTATTCGTTTTTGGCCGTTTTTTGGGTTACTTTTTTTGCCGGTACAAAAAAGTAACAAAGAAAAAGGCCTTTTCTTGTCTGCCGTTATGGTGACCATATGGTTTTACAGATGCTTACTGCATGACAAGAACAGAAGGGTTATAGAAAGGCAAATCATTGCCATATAATTGTATAAATGATATAATTCTGTAAATTTAGATGTTTTTCCACCTCACCCATTGTCTGATTTAGAGCGTATTTTATACTTAGGTCCCCATAAAAAAGCGGCCGAAAAATAGGATTAATTGATGTAGATTTGTTGGATCAGCGGCACTCATAGAATTCTAACCTGTTTATAATGAATTCCTGAAAGGAAACAGATCAGAGCTCAAAAAACAAATATGGATAACCAGCTTTGGGGGATCATTACTATTTCTTTATGCGTTTTAGGGTATTTGCGCTCTTGGAAATTCCAAAGAAAAGAAAGTTGGACAATTGCATTATGTCTTTTGATGACATGCGGGCTTTTATTAAGAGTATTTACTTCCTGCGATTTTTTTCTCCATATTTGGGATGAACGATTTCATGCTTTGGTTGCCAAAAATATGATCCATCATTTGTTGAAACCGGCTTTGTATGATCATCCTGTGCTGCCATTTGATTATAAAAATTGGACTTCAAATCACATTTGGCTCTCCAAGCCCCCCTTAGCTTTATGGTTAATATCCGCTTCAATTTATTTATTTGGAAATAATGAAATTGCGATTAGAATACCTTCAATCATTGTTTCAACTTCCTGTATCTTATTGACCTATAAAATTGCCAAAGCATTATTTAATAAAAGAATAGCGTGGTTGGCAGCGTTTTTAAATTCAATTCACGGATTGTTGATAGAAACGGCCGCGGGAAGGGTTTCTTCCGACCTTGTTGAAACCGTTTTTATTTTTTTTGTAGAACTGGGCGTTCTTTTTGCTGTTTTATCTATCCAAAATAAAAAGAAGCCTTTATTTTGGATGACGCTTTGTGGGCTTGCAATAGGTTTTTCATTACTTTCAAAATGGCTCCCGGGTCTTATTGTTTTACCAATTTGGCTGTTTTATGCTTATTCATATCCCGGTTATCCAAAAAATAATTTATTAAAAGGGGTAGCTTTCCTTTTTGGAATGACCATGCTTGTTGCCTTACCATGGTTTATTTTTATCCGCATGCAATATTCAAGAGCGGCAGAGGCAATGTTTAAAGGTATTTTTATTCCTTTATTCGAAAGCATTCAAGGGCATCATGGCTCGATTTGGTATTATTTGAATAAAATAAGAATGGTTTATGGGGAAATTATTTATTTACCACTTTGCTGGCTTCTTTTTTGGGTGTTCAAAAATAATCGAAAGATGGCGCAACAGGGAAGTTTGCGTTTGTTGTCTGTTTGGATTTTCATACCATTAATCATTTTCTCCTTTGCGGAAACGAAAAGGTTTATCTATCTTCTAATTTGTGCACCTGCTATGTTTATGCTTACAGCAATATTATTTTATGAAGTTGCCAACATTAAAATTTACAGAAAATATTCGTGGCTGTTTCATATTATAATGTTCTTGCTTATAGCATTACCGATCAGGTATTCGATCGAAAGGATCAAGCCTTTTAAAAAAACGAATAGAAACCCTGACTGGGCAATTGCTTTGCGGGATTTTAAACCCAAGAAGGCCCATCACATGGTTTTATTTAATTATTCCCGCCCTATCGCGGCAATGTTTTATACAAATTTAGTGGCAGTCTATCCTCTAATTCCAAATCAAAAGGATATAAATAAATTAAATTCAGAAGGATATAGCGTTCTTATCAATTCACCATCTAACAACATTCCTCAATCAATTAAAGAATTACAGAATGTAATAATCGTTCATTTGGTTGAACAGAAATAAAATGTCGCTTCAATTAACTGTCTTTCGAAATGTGCTCGAGTGAGACCGCTTGCCGAAGCTGCGACAGTTCTCCGTTTTGCGCAAATGAGGACAGGGCACAAAACATGATTACCGATATTAGTGTTGTTTTTTTCATTTGGATGTATTTTAAGGTTCGCTAAAAACACCTTTGACTAAGACGCTGTCTTCAGCAGTGTAATTCATTTTATAAAACCAGGTTTCGTTAAGATTGAAACTATTTCTATGATTATTATAGCTTGATGTGACCCTACCCGGAAGCTTTCCAACATAGTAATTGGCTTTATATCTTATCTTAAAGCACATATCGGTAGGACAATCCAACCGGTGCGCCGGAAGAACACCTCCACCATTTATGACTATTAGAAAGCCATTACTATCACGATCAAAATTGTTTGTTGACAGTATATAGATAGCCTTTCCAAAATCTAACCTGACATCATTTGTACTGAATTTTTGCCCGTTGACAGACCAGGTTGAAAATGCCTTTCGCTTATCTTTTTTACAGGAATAAACGGTCGTTAGTAGCAAAAGCGCCACCATTAATTTTTTCATTTTGGATGTATTTTAAGGTTCGCTAAAAACACCTTTGACTAAGACACTGTCTTTATCAGGCGTATAGCTATTGTAAAACCAGGTTTCGTTAAGCTTGAAAGCAAGCCTGTCATTAGTGTGGATCGTTGAGGCGGTACCCGGACGTCTGCCAGTGTAATATTTTTTATTATATATCAATTTGAAGCACATGTCTTCGGCGCAGTCTAACCAGTGTCTCCCAGAAACCCCGCCTCCATTGATGACTATCTCAAATCCATTGCTGTCAATGCCAAAACTGTTCGTTCCCAGTATGTAGATGGCTTTCCCTCTTGCCACTCCTACATCATTTGTACTGAATTTTTGCCCGTTGACAGACCAGGTTGAGTATTGCTTCCGGTCCCTCTTTTTGCAGGAATAGAAGACGGTCAACAGCAGAACCGTAATAATTGCTTTTCTCATTTTGAATCCATTTAATGGTTATGGCATTAGCGGGACCCTAATGCTCATCATATTTATCCCATTCCTCGCCCGTCGCCAGCAGCGTCCGCGCCTTAAAAACATATTGCCGGCAGGAGGTCCAAGCGGTGCTGCCGGGGTTAATGTCATTATAATGGCCCGCGGAATATCCCGCATGGAGCTTAAAACCGTTAAGCCCTTACCTTCCCCAACGATCCCCAAACAAATATATAAACTAAATTTTCAAAAGTCAAATTGTAAGCGGGGCCACAGGGTTTGCGGCGAACGGGACGCCGCCGGCTTAGCCTGAAATGGAAAAAAATGCGGCTTTCGGGACAGCATTACCCCGGCCGGGCCTTCGCGGAAGACCATCTTTTTCTTTTTTTCGCGGGATAAATACAAAAAGCCGGTCAGCGGCTTATTGGCGACCGACCGGCATCAATTCCTATGGGCCTTTCAAATATTCAGGCTTCCTGGCCGCTCGCAGGCAGGACCAGCGGCAGACCGGCCTCCTGCTTCATCCTGGCCCATCCGCCCAGGACATTTCTCAGGTTATTATAGCCCTGGCGCTTCATCAGGGAGCAGGCCATCACACTACGGTAACCGCCCGCGCAATGGACATACATATTCTTCTCATCGTCCAGCTGCGCCATAACCACGGGATCCAGCAGGGTTTCCAAAGCCACCTGTTGCGCCCCCTGAACATGGCCCGCGGCAAATTCAGCATCGTTACGGACATCTATTACGGCCATCTTCTTATCAAAGGGCAGGTCGATCGCCAATTCACCGGCGGTCACGTCAATGATCATATCGACAGGTTTTCCCGCGCTTTTCCAGGCCGGGACCCCGCCATCCAGGTAGCCCAGGACCTTATGGAAACCCACCCTGGCCAGGCGGGTGACGGCCTCTTCTGCCTTACCTTCATCGGCGACCAGGATAATATGCCGGTCAAACGGGATCAGCTTGGCCGCCCATTCCGCAAAACGGCCGTTCAAGCCGATATTAATGGAATCCGGTACAAATTCAGCGGTAAAATCTTCCGGGTTTCGGACATCCAGCAGCCATATCTCATTTTTCCTGGCGGCATCCACTTCATCGGCGGTCATCGCTTTCAGGGAATGGCTTAAAACGGATGCCAGGGTCGGTACGTTTTGTCCGTTCATTTTGGCATTGAGGGCAAAATATACCGGCGCCTCCTTCAGGCCGTCCGTCACCTGCCGGATAAATTCTTCTTTGCTCGCCGCCCTAAGGGCGTAGTTCAGGTCTTTTTGCGCGCCGATGGTCGTAAAGGTTTCCTTACCCAGGCTTTTCCCACAGGCGGACCCCGGACCATGCGCCGGGTAAACGATCACCGTGTCGGGAAGGGTCTTGATCTTCGTGTTCAAGGAATCATACATCATGCCGGCCAGCGCTTCCTTGGACAAATTGCCGCTGAACAGGTCCGGGCGGCCCACATCGCCGACAAACAACGTATCGCCCGTAAAAATACAATAGGGCTGCCGCTGCTCGTCCGCCAACAGGTAACAGGTGCTTTCCAGGGTATGGCCCGGTGTATGCAGCGCTTGCAGGGTGATTTTACCCAAAGGGAAAATCTCGCCGTCCCCCGCTTTATAAAAGTCGAAATGGGCCTTTGTTTCCGGGCCGTAAATGATCTTAGCACCGGTTTTAGCCGCCAGCTCCAGATGCCCGCTCAAGAAATCGGCGTGGAAATGGGTTTCGAAGATGTATTTTATCTCCGCATGATGCTGTTTGGCCAGGGCGATATACGGCCCGATATCCCTGATGGGGTCAATAATGGCCGCTTCGCCTTCCGAAGCGATAAAATAGGCCGCCTCGCTCAGGCAATTGGTATATAATTGTTCTACAATCATCTGGTAAGCTTTAATATTAGAGTACAGGAATCGGGGACACAAAAATAAGCCCGGAACGCGCCTTAAAAAAGTGCAGGCATTAGAAAAAAGTTATGGGTTGATAGGCATTAGCCATTACGGCGTTGGATCTCATCACGAATAGCCACTGCTCTCATATAATCCTCTTTTTCCAAAACCTCATTAAGCAATTGATTTAACTCATCCAGCGACATCCGGCCCAGGTCCTCTTCACTTTTCTTGCCGGCCATGCCCTCGGCGGCAACGTCTTCCGGGCCGGAAGCGGCGGTCTTGGGCGCCGGGGCATCCATGAGCATACCGGCCGCCTTTAAGATATCCTCATAAGTATAAATGGGACAGCCGATACGTATGGCCAGGGCCAGGGCATCCGAGGTGCGGGAATCGATCTCGATAACCCTGTCTCCGGAGCCACAATATAAACGGGCGTAGAAGATCCCTTCTTCCAGCTTATGGATCAGCACCTCTTTCAGATCAATTTGAAAAGCATCCATAAAACTATGGAAAAGATCATGTGTCAGCGGACGGGAAGGTCTGATTTTCTCCAGAGCCACAACAATAGCTTGTGCCTCGAAAGCGCCAATGACAATCGGCAGGCGCCTTAAACCATTTTTTTCACCCAAAACCACGGCATAGTAATGCGTTGGGGTTGCGCTACTGGACAGCGCCACGATTTCCAATTCTATCTTTTTCAAAAAATATCCACTTTAAAAGGCTAAACAACCTTATATAAAATTCAAATAACTATTCACCCAAAACATTCCGGATATCGCATGTGAAGTTAATAAACCATTTGCTTATTGCCTAACATTTTCACGAAATTCAGGCTTATTCCTCGCCAAACAAGGATGGGGTCCGCTCATTCCTCGCGGCCAATCCGGCATCCTCCCCAATACTTTCTTCCACAATGGGTTCCCCGTCATCACCTTCTTCTTTTAAAAGGCGGATCTTCTTCAGGGATTTGTCCCAAAGCTTCGTGCCCACCGACTTCCAGCCGCTGATGTTAGCCTTTTCGCTTAAATCCGCCTCCTCTTCGTGCTTATCGCCGCTCCCGCCAATGGTCAGCAATACCACCGGAGGGTCCTGCTGGGTAACAAACACCAGGATGTTTTTCTTTCCTTCACGGATGAAATTGAACTTGGTTTTCTGGGTCTGCGTTTCCATAAAAAAACGCTTGACCATGTTCATCCCCTTTTCCTGGTCCCAGTATACGGCCGTAATAGGACGCTCCGGCCGGAACCTCGCCAGCATCAGGATCTGTTCCGGCTCATAACGGTTGCCCAGGTCAAAATCGGTCAGCTCATAACTACCGTCATGGTAGAAAACAATGATCTGGTCGTCCGTTTTAAACTTACCCAGGCATCTGCCGTAGCCGTCAATATTCAGGCGCCCCACCTGCTCGTCATACCAGATCTCAGGGGCGGACAGCGTACTTTTACCCTGCTCTTTGAACCTGATCTGCCGGACAGGATATTTGGTTACCTGATTACCTTTGGAGCTTCTGCCCTTAATGGCCAATTGTTCAAAATAATAATCAAATGATTTGATACGCGCGCTGCAACCGCTGGACAACAAAATATTGACCACCTCGGCCTCGCCATTGGGGTTGGCTGAAAAATACAGCACCTTACCGTCCTTGCCGGCTATATCATAGGGCTTGTCCCGCGTCACACCGGTAACGTTGAACCGTTTGGCATATACCACGCCCGACTGGCCATCCATGTAAATCATGTTGTAAGTGGTGCGCTCGTCATTTTTCTTAAAGACATCCACATGGATAATATCCTTCCCGATAAAGGTCTTATCCGCCACTTTGGTAATCGTCATCCGGCCGTTTTTCTGGAAGGCTATGATATCGTCCAGGGTAGAGCACTCGCCCACTAACTCATCTTTTTTCAGGCCGGTGCCCACAAATCCCTCTTTCCGGTTAACATAAAGCTTCTCGTTGGCAATAGCCACCTTGGCGGCTTCAATGGTGTCGAAATGGCGGATTTCCGTTTGCCGCTCCCTGCCCTTGCCGTATTTCTTTAAAAGATTCTCGTAATATAAAACGGTAAAATCAACCAGGTGTTCCAGGTTGTACCTGGCCTCTTCAATCTGCTCCTCCACGCCTTTAATATGCTCATCAGCTTTGAAAGCATCAAACTTGGAAATGCGTTTGATCCTGATCTCCGTCAGGCGGACAATATCATCCGTCGTTATTTCCCGGTAAAATAATTTCTTATAGGGCTCCAATCCCTTATCAATAGCCTGAAGCACACCTTCCCAGGTTTTTTCCTCTTCAATATCGCGATAAATCCTTTTTTCGATAAAAATTTTCTCAAGTGAGGATAAATGCCAGTCTTCCTGCAGTTCGTGCAGCTTAATTTCCAATTCCTGCCTCAGCAGATCTTTGGTATGCGCCACCGAAAATCTCAACAGGTCCGAAACATTGGAGAAATGAGGCTTGTCATCAATGATAATGCAGGCATTTGGCGATAAGGATACCTCACAATCCGTAAAGGCGTACAGGGCATCTATGGTCTGGTCTGAGGATACCCCTGAAGCCAGCTGCACCGTAATCTCCACGTCCTTGGCCGTATTGTCCGTGACGCTTTTTATCTTTATCTTCCCTTTCGCGTTAGCCTTTAAAATGCTGGCGATGAGCTGCGCGGTGGTCACCCCATAAGGTACGGATCTGATGTTCAGCGTTTTCTTGTCCATTTCTTCGATCGGCACCCGGATACGCACCCTGCCCCCTCTTTCGCCATCCTTATAACCCGATACGTCTATCAGGCCACCGGTTTCAAAATCGGGATAAAGGGTAAATTTTTTCCCTTTAAGATGTTTAATGGCCGATTCTAAAAGCTCACAAAAATTATGGGGTAATATCTTGGTCGACAAGCCGACGGCGATACCGTCGGCCCCCTGGGCCAACAGCAGAGGGAATTTTACCGGCAGGGTCACCGGTTCTTTTTTCCGCCCGTCATAGCTAAGCTGCCATTCCGTCGTTTTACCGTTAAAGGCAATCTCCAAAGCGAATTTGGACAGCCGGGCTTCGATATAGCGGGGGGCCGCGGCGCTATCCCCGGTGCGCACGTCTCCCCAATTACCCTGTGTTTCGATCAGGAGACCTTTCTGGCCGATATTGATAATGGCCGCGCCAATAGAGGCATCGCCGTGAGGGTGGTATTGCATGGTCTGTCCAATGACATTGGCCACTTTATTAAACCGCCCGTCGTCCATTTCTTTCATGGCATGCATGATCCGGCGCTGAACAGGCTTCAGGCCGTCCTCCATTGCCGGAACAGCCCTGTCTAAAATCACATAGCTGGCATATTCCAGAAACCAGTCCTCGTACATCCGGACAATTGGCCTCGAAGACTGCTCTTCATTATTCTGAATTTCTTCCTCTGACATGAAAAATGTAATATTTTATCTTCCTAAGATGCGCAAAAATAAGAAAAGGCGGCCAAGATGCCACTATCAAAAATAACCCTAACTTCGCTTGGGTTATACTTTATTAACCAAACTAATCATCACATAAATATTTTTAACTATGTCAACCATTAAGTTTAAAGGCAATGATATCCATACCTCCGGAACGCTGCCCGAAGTAGGCCTGCAGGCCCCTGACTTTACCTTAACCGCCGGCGACCTGTCGGATAAAAAATTATCCGATTTCATTGGAAAAAAACTCATACTCAATATTTTTCCCAGTGTCGATACGGGTGTTTGCGCCGCTTCCGTAAGGAATTTCAACAAAAAAGCCGCCGGTCTGCAAAATACCGCCGTCTTATGTATTTCCAAAGACCTGCCCTTTGCCCAGGGCCGTTTTTGCGGCGCCGAAGGCATTGAGAACGTCACCATGCTTTCTGACTTCCGGGGCAATTTCGGAAACGAATACGGCTTACAAATGACCGATGGTCCTTTAAGCGGCCTGCACAGCCGCGCGGTCATCGTGGTCAGCCCGGAAGGAAAGGTCGTGTATAATGAGCAAGTTCCCGAAATTACCCAGGAGCCGGATTATGAGGCGGCCCTGGCGGTCGTACAATAAATGGCATCAGGGGATCATTCATGATCCTGATGCAAAGGGAGCTGCCCGCCCGGACGGCTCCCTTTGCCTTAAGCGCTTCAACATTCAGGACATGAAATCCCGATCATTGAGTCAATAATATTACCGGCCCAGCATCCTGCCCAGTTGTTGCTTAGCCTTATAAATACGGTTCTTAACCGTTCCCATGGGTTTCCGGATCAACCGGCTGATCTCCCGGTAAGCATGCCCGTGGAAATAGAGGACAAAAGGCCTTCTCAGTTTGGATGGTAGAGCATGAAACGCGCTTTGAATGGTCTGCTTTTCTTCCAGGTCGTTCAGGGACTGTTCCGCATCAGCTCCGGCAAAACTGCCATGAGGCCAGGCGTTTGGGGCCCTGCTCATCTGTTGCTTGATATCCCGAAGATGACGGTTCCGTCGAAAATCATTATAAAATATATGCCGCATCATGGTTTGCAGCCAGGCATCGATATTGCTGCCGGGTTCAAACTTTCCCGCGTTTTGCAGGGCACGAAAGTTGGTCTCCTGGCACAAATCAGCAGCTTCCGCCTCATCCCGCGCCAGGGAAGCGGCAAAAATCTTCAACCGTTCCTGCCGTTCAATCAATAAATGCCGGAATGCCTCCTGTTCCATAACTCCGTTTTAAAGCCCGGGCCTATTGCCAATAGGCTGCTTTAAATGTACGACAATATTCATTATTTAATCGTTAATTGAACATTAATGGCCGCCGGGTCGCGAAAGAATATGAATGAATATTTTCAGAAAACGGAGCTCATTTCAGAACTTTGCTTTTAAACAGAAGCAGTTTTTCCAATCAAAGATTATTATAAAATATTAAGGATCGGCCGCGACGCGACAACCGGGGAGATCAAAAGCTCTTACCGGGGCCTGGCGCGCCATTTTCACCCGGATAAAAATCCGGGCAACAGCTTCGCATCCGAATATTTTTTGGAAATACGGGAAGCCTATGAAATCCTGTCCCGGGAAAAAACCCGCCGTGCCTATGATCAAGAACGCCGGCTTTCCGGTATGGACCCGGCCATCAGGCGGGTACCCACACCTCAGGAGCTGCTCAAACAGGCGCAGCTTCTGGCCTCGGACGTCAGCCGGATGAACGCTTATCGTATCGACACGCCCTGGCTCAGGTCAGCCATCATCCGCCAACTTTCCATAGAAAACATTACCCTTTTGTCCGGGCCAGGGCTAATACCCCTCAGGGAAGCTTTTCTAAAGGAGCTCATGAGCGCCATGAATATGCTGCCCTACCCTTTCTCCGACGAAATCCACCAGCCTATGCGGGCGTTATCCGCATTGCATGACGACAGTCTTGCCTTATGGGAAGGTTTCATGAGAACGCAAAAAAGAAAATATATTTTCCATAAATGGCTGCCCTGGATCGGCGTTGCGGCTACTATCACGCTTTGCCTGGTCATGTATTGGTACGGCAAGTGAGCATAAATGACAATTTCATTGCCCCTGTTTTTTATCATAAACGCCAAAAACCTTATCTTTGATTCTCCGTATTTTCTTTTATCACAAAAGCCTGAAATCACTTTTCTTATGCCTGTTGATGTTTCCGAAATGCTGATCATTGGTGTTTCCACGAGAGCATTGTTTAATCTGGAGGATGAGAACCAGCTCTTTCTTTCCGAAGGCATCCATTCGTACAGCGACTATCAGCAGGCGCATGAAAACGACATCCTGGCGCCCGGAAGCGCGTTCCCGTTAATCAAAAACCTGTTACAGCTTAACAAAGGCCGGGACAAGAGGATCGTGGAAGTGGTCGTCATGTCGCGCAACAGCCCGGAGACCGGTATCCGGGTCTTTAATTCCATTGAGCATTACCAGCTGGATATTTCACGGGTGGCGCTTACCGGTGGCCAGCCCCTGGCGCCGTACATGAGTGCCTTTCACATTGATCTGTTCCTATCGAAAGATGTGGAAGACGTGCAAAATATCATTAATAACGGCGCCTGCGCCGCGGCCATTGTTTACGATCCCCCCGATAATTTCAATGCCGACAATAAACAAGTCAAAATCGCTTTTGACGCGGATGCCGTGCTCTTTTCGGACGAGTCGGAATATCGCTATAAAACCAAAGGCATGGCGGCATTTCACGAATTTGAAAAAGCCAATGAGGACCTGCCTCTGGATGCCGGTCCTTTTGCCGGGCTCATCCGGAAATTATCCCGCCTGCAAAAGTTGTACCCGCCCGACGAATGCCCGATACGGGTATCGATCGTAACCTCCAGAAGCGCGCCGGCACACATGAGGGTTATCAAGACCCTGCGCTCCTGGGGCGTCAATGTCGATGAAGCTTATTTCATGGGCGGCTTCTCAAAAGAGCAAACGCTCATCAATTTCGGCGCGCACATTTTTTTCGACGACCAGGACATCCATTTAAAAGAAAGCTCAAAATTTGTGCCCTCAGGCAAAGTGCCTTATCGTTCCGATTCAAGGATGAACCAGGCCAACGTAAACAATAAACAAGAAAAATCATAACTAAACATGCCCGATTACAATCAATATCAACCACTTATTGAAGCCGCTTACGAGAACAGGGCTTTGTTAAAGGATTTCGATTACGAACAGGCTATCCGCGAAATTATCGAAGCCTTAGACAAGGGCGCCCTGCGCATTGCCCAACCCAACGGCGACAGCTGGCAGGTCAACGAATGGCTTAAAAAAGCGGTGCTGCTGTATTTTTCAATTCAAAAAATGCAGACATGGGACATCGATCCCTTTGAATTTTACGACAAAATGGAGCTTAAGAAAGGCTATGCTCAAATGGGCGTGCGCGCCGTTCCCCACGCCCTCGCCCGTTATGGGGCCTTCCTTGCTCAAAACGTGGTGCTGATGCCTTCTTATGTCAATATCGGCGCCTACGTCGGTGAAGGCACTATGGTTGACACATGGGCCACGGTGGGCAGCTGTGCCCAGATCGGCAAGGGCGTACACTTAAGCGGTGGCGTGGGCATCGGCGGCGTATTAGAACCTTTGCAGGCCTCGCCTGTTATTATTGAAGACGGCTGCTTTATCGGCTCCCGCTGCATTATTGTGGAAGGTGTCCAGGTCAAAAAGGAAGCCGTATTAGGGGCCAACGTTACCCTGACGCAATCTACCAGGATCATTGATGTCAGTGGTGAGGAGCCGGTTATTCATAAAGGGGTTATCCCGGAAAGAAGCGTTGTGATACCTGGCACTTACGACAAGACTTTCCCTGCCGGGAATTACGGCGTATCCTGTGCCCTGATCATCGGCAAACGTAAAGAAAGCACAAACCTGAAAACCAGCCTGAATGACGCTTTGAGGGATTTTAACGTCGCCATTTAACGGCATAGGTTAAATGCTAATTTTGAATGAGAAAAAACGGCATGATGCAACTGAACATTCTACAGCACGAATACTTGGGCAACCCGCTATCGGTATACGCCGGTTTTTTATTGATACTCCTTTTAGCCCTGTTGCTGAAAAAATACATTGCCAGGATTCTGACCGGCATATTTTATTCCTTATTCAAAAAAGTTTCTTCGGACTACTATGCAGAAAAGTTTCACAGGCTGCTCTCTTATCCCGTTCAGGGCATTATCCTAACGATCGCGTTCTATACCGCTTTTGTACAGCTCGATCAATCGCTCAGCCGGATAATTGTCTGGAGTAACCAGCTGCCGGCGGGCAAAAACGGCCAGGAAATCAGCCGGGCCATCGTGACCTTAATGGACGTCACGGACAAGCTGTTTTTCCTTTTCACTTTCTTTTATTTCACATTGCTGATCTCAAGGATCATATCTTTTATATTCATGGTCTGGACGGAAAAGGCTGTTCTTCACAAAGATAAGGCCCGCCAGCAAATGCTGCCTTTACTGAAGGATGTGCTGATCGTCGCACTTTGGATCATGGGCTTTTTTATTGTTCTGGGCGCCGTTTTCCATGTCAATATCGCCGCGCTGATCGCCGGCCTGGGCGTCGGTGGTATCGCTATCGCCTTTGCGGCCAAGGAAAGCCTGGAAAATCTCCTGGCTTCCTTTATGGTCATGCTGGATAAGCCATTTATGATTGGGGACTGGATCAAGATCGACAATATTGAGGGCATTATTGAAAAAGTAGGGTTCAGGAGTTCCCGCATCCGGAGCTTTGATCGTTCCCTGATTGTTATACCGAACCGCAAACTCATTGATTCCAGTTTAGAAAACTTCTCCGAGCGCGGTACCCGGCGCGAAAAATTTACGCTGGGAGCGGTTTATGGCATTTCCCGGAGTAAGCTGACCCAAATCATGCAGGAAATAAAAGGGGTCATCAAACAAGCGCCGCAGACGACGGAAGAGCCTTTGGTTTACCTGGACAGCTTTGGCGATTCCGCCGTCAATATTATCGTCATTTACTACCTTAAAATCAGCCCGGAACTGGATTACCCGGCCACCAAACAGGACATTAACTTATCCATATACGAGATCATGTATCGCCTGGGAACCGGCTTTGCCTTCCCGACCCAGGTCCAGGTCCAGGGTAATGCCCTTAATCCGGAAGATTGAACCGGGGCGGAACAGCCGGGTTCCTGCCATTACGGAACAGGTAACAATTATTTAATATGGGCAAACAACTGATTTGGGGTAATTTTGCCGGCAAATAGTGAAACGGATCATGGCAGAAAACTTAGGCAATATACTTTTGGTGGATGACGAACCTGATATTCTGGAAATGGTTTCGTTCAATCTCCGGCAGGCAGGATATGAGACCCAGACCGCTCAAAACGGGGAGGAAGCGATCTTCCTGGCTAACAAATTCTCTCCCGATTTAATCTTATTGGATGTCATGATGCCGGAGATGGATGGCTATGAGACCATTCAGCAACTGCGCAAAAACCCCAAATTAGATAAGACCATCATCATTTTTCTTACGGCTTTGAGCGACGAAAGATCCGAAATTGAAGGCCTGAAGCTCGGCGCCGACGATTATATTACCAAGCCCATAAAAATGAACCTGCTTCGGGCCCGCTTGGCAACGGCTTTGCGACGGATAAAAAAAGATGAAGAACAGGACAATAAGCTCGTTTTTGGCGACCTGGAAATCAATGCCTATAAATTTACGGTCAGCTATAGAGGAAAAGAGATCACGCTGGCGAAAAAGGAATTTGAACTGTTGTCCATGCTGGCATCAAGACCGGGCAGGGTCTTCTTGAGAGCCGAGATTCTACAAAAGGTCTGGGGCACGGACGTCATCGTCGGCGACAGGACCATCGACGTTCATATCAGGAAAATCCGCCAAAAAACGGGAGTTGACATGATCCGTACCGTTAAAGGTGTGGGCTATAAATTCGAAATGCCCGAATAAGTAAGTATTCAGGCATTTCATTCAATGGCATCAACGAACTCCGTTACTACCGGTTCCTGTCCATGATGTAGATGACCTTATCCTTTCTGCCTAAATAAAAGCCAAGATTAAGCTCTACGGCCGGCTGCCTGTATATCTTGCGTACCGCGTCCAGCTGGTATTTGCCCGAATTGTCCCACAGCATCTGGTTAAACCGTAAATCTAACGATATCTTCCTGGAAAAATCATAGCTTAAGCCGAACGCATACCCTAAAGCAAAACGGGCTTTAAAATCCGTTGCCGGATCCAAACGGTAATATTCATCAGTAAAGGGGTTCTTATTATCATAAGCCAGCTTGGATACGGCGGTGGTCTGAACGGTCTCGCTATGTGTGCTGTTCAGATGAAAATAGTAGGAGAATTCAGGACCGGCAAATACGGAAACCCTCCCTAAATTATAGCTCAGCAATACCGGCACACTGATCCTCGAAAGGCTGTTGGCCTGGTAATTCGTTTGTGTTTTAAACTCCGTTCCCGTAAATTGGGTGCCTAAGGGTACCTTTTCCCCGCTGACCTGGTAGGTTATGGCATTGTCATAGAAGCGGAAATTCGCGTAGTTGCTGTTCTGATACCGCATTTCAAGCGCCAATGTCCAGCGTTCGGCCAAAGCATATAAAAATGAAGCGCCCGCCTGCATACCATAAGCATTGGGACTGCCTAATCCCATATTTCCGCCAAACAACAAAGATATATACCAATCCTTACTGCCATCAAACAAGCCCGACACCCCGCCATTGGCGTATTGGAACCAACGGGAAAAAATACTGCCATTCAGCTTATGGCTGGAAACCCTGAAATCCTTTAAAGGAACTAGATCCACTGAAGATGGTTCCCTGGACGCCACAGGGGCCGCCGCTAATGAATAGGAGGCAACAAACCCTGCAGGACGGACGCCAGAGACCAGGCTTGCCGGTGGTAACTGACCGGCTTCCGCAATGGTCAGGGGCACAAAGCTCAGCCGGGCGATCTTATAAACCGCGACCGTATCCAATTGGGGTACGAACGGCCGTTTCAGGTTTTGGGTATAGCTCTTATCAGATCGTTTCTGCACAAGCTCAATCCGCTTAAAGGTATCTTTTTGTTCTTTATACAGACCGCCGTTATCCGACGACTGGTAGACGTCCTGTTGCGCTAACTGCCCGACTTTTTCCAAATGATGTTCTTTCGCCAAGTGCTCCGCCAAGGCCTGATCTTCTTCCGGTAACTGCTGATGATCCGGCTTTATCCGCTCAAAAGCATGGTCATGGCTGATCTCGGAAAGCGAAGGCTGTAAGGCTGGGCTAACGGGACCGGTAGCTTTAATATCTTTTCCTGAAGACCCTGAGGCCGCCAATTTTGATACCGGCTGCCGGGAAACAACAGGACTTGCGGTGGTTTCCCCTACCGGCAGATCCGTATTTTTTGAAGTTTGATCCTGATCCTGAGAAACGGCCCGGGCGAGGTCATTGGAATGCCTCCTACGGGCTGGTTCATTATGATCGCTCGTTCTCCCGCTAAGCGTCGTTGGATTATTCACGGCTGAAAGCGCCGCCACGTTCCTGCTCTTTACTGCTAAAGCATGATGGCTTGATCTTTTGCCGGCTGATGGTTGAGGATTTACGGCCGGCACATTTACGACCAAATGCCCGGCGGTATCGGCAAAGGGTTTATTCCTGCCAGGGGTTACCGGATGATCCGGCCGTTCAGGCAGGCCGGTAGCGCTGGTGGTGCCAGCGGGCTTAAATGCGCTGCCTGCTCCCGTACCTGAGCGCTGATGATTATTCCATACATAAAGGCCACCGCCCAGCAATAAAACCAGCAAAGCCGGCAGAACATACCGAAGCGCCTTTGTCTTAGAGCCTGTCACAGCGGTTTCCAAAGGTAATTCCTTATCCAGCAAAGCCCGCATATCCGCCCAAGCGCCTGTCCTGGTCGCTTCTTCGGCATCGGCCATACTTTTAAACACATCGTCAATGCGGATAAAATCTTTGTTCTTATCCATACTTCACTTTTATTTTTTTAAATGAAG
Organism: Edaphocola sp.; assembly: GCA_035708205.1. Taxonomy (GTDB): domain Bacteria; phylum Bacteroidota; class Bacteroidia; order Chitinophagales; family Chitinophagaceae; genus DASSSY01. The sequence continues at coordinate 323,870 of DASSSY010000002.1, read as the reverse complement.
GCCTAACTCTTCAATTTTTTCTTTTAAAATTTCACGGGCTCTCGAAATATACCATTTAGACGTTCCTTCCTTAATGCCCAGCAATTTCGCGATTTCCCGGTGCGATAACCCTTCAATAGCAAATAAGTTAAAAGCTATCCGGAACTGGTCCGGCAGCTCATGCACTAATTTCAATAAATCCTTATAGTAGAGATTCTCTACGAAATCCCGGTGGACATATTCTTCCTTTTCAACCAATAAGACCTTTTCCTTATAGCGTACATTCTGCGATACATAATCGGAGATGGCATGCCGGAAAATGCTTCTCAGCCAGCCTTCAAACGATCCGCGATAACTATATTGATCTATTTTCCTGAATACTTTCAGAAAGCCATTACTCAATATCTCCTGAGCGGCATCCTCATCCGAAAAATACCGGCGCACCATGGCTTGCATCCGGGGATAAAACATATGAAACAACTTATCCTGGGCGCCCCTTTCATTCCGGGTACAGCCGTCAATAAGCCATTCAAGTTCGTCTGCCTGATGCAAAGTTGTACGATATGCCAATGCGATAGACAAGTTCTTATTTTGAAATTAATTTTATTATTCCTTTAAAATAAGACGGGTGTCCGCGCAAAATGGTTGGTTAAAAAATAAATTTTTATTGTCCCAGGATATGATCAATGTCTTTTTGCGCCAGAGGATGATAATTGGGCCGGGCGATTTTATAAATTTCAGAGGCCATTTTCCTGCCTTCGGGAGTACGCGTCATTTCCCGGTATAATGGCTCCAGGAATTTTTCCCTTCCCGTAACATACAGGAACTGTTTCATAGCCGGGTAAGCCGGTGTATATCGAGACTGCAGGGCATGTAAAAACCATACGTCGGCAATTTCACTGTTCCCCGTTTGGGTAAATTTAAAGGTTTCATCAAGCGCCCGCATCTGATCGTAGGCCAGGTCTGCCGGCAGCTCGCCAAGGAAATGAAGCCACTCATAAGTGCTCCAGCCCTTGGTTGGCAGATCCTTTGCCGGGGTATGCTTTAAAAAAGCTTTTACCGTGCTGTCCACTTTTACAAACCTCGGATTCTGCACATGAGGCATATTGGCCGGAATGCCCGGGGCATAAATCCAGGCATTGATATCAATGGCTTTCTTCCAGTCGTCATGGCCATTTAAGAGATTTTTGTTCAGATAATTCAGAAAACGCTCGGTGGTCATGCTCTGGAAAGCATGCTCCTTAAAATATTTGTTCAGGAACGCGTCCCATTTCCCCCGGCCAACGGTCTGCTCCACCAGCAATAAAAACGCGGAACCTTTTTCGTAAGGAATATCTGTAAAGCCGATATCCGGGTCACGGCCTTTTAAATCTTCTTTCAGCCAGGTATCCCGGCTGTCCCGGCCGATCCGGTTTACATCGGCCTCCAGGTCTTTCGCTCCCAGGGTCCAAAGCATGGCCACATAATCCTTACCGTATTCCGCTTCCGTAATACGGCGTTCAAAATAGACCGTAAACCCTTCGTTCAGCCAAAAATCGTCCCAGGTCGCATTGGTGACCAAATTGCCGCTCCAGCTGTGCGCCAGCTCATGGGCGACCAAATTAACCAGTGATTTATCTCCCGCCAAAATGGTTGGCGTACAGAAGGTGAGCCTCGGGTTTTCCATACCGCCCATCGGAAAGCCGGAAGGCAATACCAGAACGTCATAACGCCCCCAGCGATAAGGACCGTATAAGGATTCCGCCGTATTGACCATCTTGCCCATGCCGTCAAGCTCATGCCCTGCCCTGTCCAGGATAGCCGGCTCGGCATAGATCCCGGTACGTTGGTCCACTTTTTTAAACCCTATATCGCCAACGGCCAAAGCCAGCAAATAGGCGGGGATCTTTTCCGTCATCTTAAAGTGATAAACCCCGCTGCTGTCCGCTTCCAGGGGATTTTCGGCGCTCATCAGCGCCAACAGTCCCCTGGGAACGGTAACTTTAGCGTCATAGGTAAACCGGTAGCCCGGCCCGTCGGGACAGGGCACCCAGGTACGCGCATAAATGGACTCGCTTTGGGTATATAAAAAAGGCGATTTCTTGCCAAAGGTCTGCGCCGGGGTCAGCCATTGCAAAGCGGTAGCGCCGGCGCCGGTTTTATAATAAATGGTCAATTGCCGGGTTCCTGGCCTGAGCGTGATCTTTAGAGCGCTGCCCAGGATGGAATCGACTTTGCCCATTTCAAAGGGAGCCACGGAGCCGTCGGCATATAAAACGCTGTCAATTTTCATTTGACGAGTGTCAAAAACGGCATATTGCGTGCCTTTGTCCGGCCGGATCGTCCATGTAGCGCTGCCGGAGATCTGATGCTTGTCAAAATTCACGAGAATATCCAGACTTAAATGTTCCGGATGCATTTCTTTCGCATTGGATTGGGAATGCCAGTCGGTAAAGTCATTTTGTCCAACCGTGTCGGCCACAACCTTTTCCATGGTATTTTGATTTTGACGGGAATTTGACCGGCAAGCCGCCCAGCCTATCAAAAGACCCAATATAACTGCTAATAAAGGTTTGTTCATAAGATAATTACTAGATAAGCTTCAAATATAAAAAGCGATAAAACTAAGTTTTTTTGATGAAATTTCCATAATCATGTCCGCCGGCAGCCGTTTTCTCTACACAAATTTTAGGTTATGACGATATTTTTTTCTGTACTTTTGACCATGGTCCAACAAAACGAATTCAATTGAATCTTTAGCAAAAGCAAAATATGGCATTCCACCTGAATTTTGAACAACAGAAAAATGCAAAGGCCATCGGCATTACCATCGGCGTGCACCTGTTGCTCTTATTGTTTTTTTTGTTTTACAGGTACAGCATGCCTATGGAAGCGCCTTCCGCTCCAATGGGATTAGAAGTCAATTTAGGCACTTCAGAAGATGGCTTTGGCATTGACCAGCCGGAGCAAACCGGTTCCCCGGCAGACGCGAACCTGCAGCAATCGTCCGCCAGCAATGCCCGGGCCGCTCAAAATGCGGCGCTGCATGGCCTGATGACTACCGACAATCAGGACGCGGCCGCCGTTGCCATTCATGACAACAAGACCGATAAGCGCCATAACCGGTCCGACCATCCCGATTATAACAAACCAGACAAGGTCATATCGTCTGCCGCTACCCTCAATAACCGTCACAAAGAAACCGTTCAAAAGCCCAAATATATCTTTGCCGGGAGCAAAGGGGACGGTAAAGGGAATGATGCCTCGAGGGACCAGGCCGGCGGTAGCGAAGGTATCGGCACAGGCGACGGTGATATGGGCGTTCCGGGCGGTACTCCGGGAGCAGCCAATTACAAAGGTATCCCCGGCGGCAATGGTAATATGTATATTGATCTGAAAGGCCGTTTCCTGGTATCCCGGCCGGATAAAGCAGCCAAATTCCGTGAAGGCGGAAAGGTCGTTTTTAAAGTTACGGTTGACCGGAATGGCAACATTACCGATTACAGTCTTATTTCGGCGGCTAACGCGACCATTAAGGCCCTTGCCATTCAAAAACTTAAAGCGGTAAAATTTAATAAAGCGCCCAACGCCCTGCCCGAGCAATTCGGAACGATCACCTTTGACTTTACCACGCATTAATTTGCCACAGCAGGCCCGCATAACCAAAATTATGCCTTACCTGCTATGTCCTCAGCGCTTGCTCCTCCATACCGGTAACCTCAGATCACACAAATTTGAACACCATGCCCAATATGGGCAAAATTGGCATTACACGGCATTGTAAAAAATTCCCGTCCGGAAGCGGTCCGGGGTTATGGTATAGCGGAATCCTTATTTCACTACCCGGTAAACCGGTACGCTGTCCTGATCATAAAAAGCGCGTATGGCCGGCAGGCCATTGATACGTACCGAAACCTGCGGCTGCTTGCAATAACAGGCATTTTGCCGCGCTTCATCGTCGGAAACGGACTGGTAATCGACAAATAAAGTGTCGGTAGTGCCATCCGGGAATGCCAGGTAAAATGTTTTGATATTTTCGCCGGCACTTAAGGAAGCCACGTCAGTGGAGGACAATATGCCCTGCTGGTAACCGGTCCCGCTGGCACGGCCAAAATCAGCCACATATTCTTTATGTGTGGAAGTTAAGTTTATGAAATAATAAAGCGACACCTGATTCAATACCGCATCCGAAAGCCTGGCTTCGTTATGCATGGGAATCAGCTCTAAAGGCTGAGCGTTTTTTAGATCTCTTTTATCTTTTTGGCAACTTCCCAAAATAAGGGCGGCAAAACCTAAAGCGGCAGCGTAAATTAGCTTCATTATTAAAAAAGTTTGGGTAAAAATAACAGAAAAATTTTGATTTCCTAAATGATGGCCGCATTATTTCTCATGCCTATAGGCTATACCGGTTCATTTGGACATTAGCGTAAAGACCACCGGTCGCTTATGCAGATCAGGTGGTGCGTCCCGCCATGCCCGGATTGACCTTGTCCGGATAAATTCACTGGCTGAAGTTATGCCTGCCGCCACCCCCAGCAAGGTCTGGTCCTTACATTGGCTTAATAATTCCTGGAACAACTGGTTATTACGATAAGGGGTTTCCATAAATATTTGCGTTTCACCTCTCTGCGCCGAGCTCCGTTCCATCTCCTTAATGGCTTTGTTGCGGTCCGGCTGCTTTACCGGCAGATAGCCTACAAAACGGTAGCATTGACCGTTAAAACCCGAAGCCATCAGCGCCATCAGCATTGAATTGGGGCCGGGAAATGGCACTACGCGTGCGCCCATTTCATGCGCCAAAGCCACTAAAACACTGCCGGGATCCGCCACACCGGGACAACCGGCTTCACTCATTACCCCTACCTCAAAGCCTTTTTCCAGCCATTGCCTGAGCAAAGCCGTATTGGGCGGCCGATGCTGGTTCATCTCTGAGAACTGAATACTGTCCATATCGGTTTCCCGGTTCATTTCTTTCAAAAAACGACGGGCTGTCCGAAGCTGCTCTACAAAATAATATTTAAGCTGAGGCGCTTTTTCAATCACGGCGGAGGGTAAGAAATGAATGGTCCCCGGCGCCAGCGGAACCGGAACCAGGTATAGGATGCCTACGGAGGGCTTTATCTGCTGGGAGGATGCTGTATTCATGAAAAACAAAAGTATTAAATTGAATTTTGTTCAACCAATTTAATTCTGGTTTCATAGTCATCCCGAGCCCTGGGATGAAATTGAGCTCGTTCCTATTGCTTTGGCCTGTGTTTTTCCAACACAGCCTGAGCCATGACAATATATAAAAATATAAGGTCCGAAGCGATATGCGAACATTACATCAATGCGATGCCCACACCGCTATCGGCCATGTCCTTAAAAAACAATATCTTTGTGCCCAAAATCGCTGAAACAGGGTAAAATGTAAACAATAATTTCTTTCCGACCAGGCCAATCCGCCTGCCAAGACCATTGGCGGCTTTATTGCATCACTCATAAACAGAAAGAAATTATGCTTAGGCTTCAAAACCTGTCTTACACCCAACCCGACAAGGATATACTGTTCAGCAATATCAGCTTGTCCGTCAGTCCTAATGAAAAAATCGCCCTGATCGGCAATAACGGTGCCGGGAAATCAACGCTGTTAAAGATCATTTCCGGCAGCCTGCTTCCCTCAACCGGCTTGGTGAGCACGGCGAGTCAACCATATTATATTCCGCAAATATTCGGCCAGTATAATCACCTGAGCCTGGCGGAAGCTTTACGGATCGATAAAAAATTAAATGCGCTTGAGGAAATACTCGGAGGAAATGTTTCGGAGGCCAATTGCACAATACTCCAGGACGACTGGACAATAGAAGAACGTTGTGCCGAAGCGCTCCGCAACTGGCAATTGGAAGGGTTAAACTTATCCCGCAAAATGGGATCGTTGAGCGGCGGCCAAAAAACAAAAGTGTTCTTGGCCGGCATATGCCTTCATCAACCCGAATTGGTGCTACTGGATGAACCCAGCAATCATCTGGACGCTGAAGGCCGAAAAATTTTATATGAATTTATTCAAAACAGTACCCAAACCTTCATTATTGCCAGCCACGACCGCAGGCTGCTCAACTTCCTGGATACTGTTTGTGAGCTGACGAATAAGGGGATTAAAATATATGGCGGTAATTATGATTTCTATGCCGAACAAAAGAATACCGAGGCTAACGCCCTCTCCCGTGATATTCAGAGTAAAGTTAAAGACCTGAAAAAAGCCAGAGTAAAGGAGCGCGAAATCAAAGAACGGCAGCAAAAGTCAGACAGCCGGGGGAAAGGAAAGCAGGAAAGGTCCGGCGTGGCCAGGATCATGATGAACACGCTTCGAAACAGCGCCGAAAACAGTACGGCAAAGCTGAAAAACGTGCATGCCGGAAAGATCGGGAATATCCGGGAAGAGCTTCAGGGCCTGCGTGCCGCCATTCCGGCAACCGACCAGATGGTCTTCGGATTTGACCATGCCCTTTTACATACCGGGAAGGTCCTTTTTGCCGCCGAACGTATTAATTTCGCTTATGACAACGGTCAATATTTATGGCAGCAGCCACTAAGCTTTGAGATTCGGAGTGGCGAAAGGATAGCCATAAAAGGCGCAAACGGCTCGGGAAAAACAACCCTGATAAAAATAATCCTGGGCGCCCGGGCACCACAAACCGGCAGCGCATCTGTTGCCGAAAATAAGGCCGTTTACATTGACCAGGATTGCTCGATGATCGATAATAACCTTAGCGTTAACGAACAGGCCCAATCATTCAATACGGCCGGTTTGACACCACCTGACATCAATATCAGGCTGCACCGGTTCTTATTTACAAAAGAAGACTGGCATAAACCCTGCTCTGTCCTGAGCGGCGGAGAAAGGATGCGCCTGATGCTCTGCTGCCTCAGTATAAGCAATAAAGCGCCCGACATCATCATCCTGGATGAACCGACCAATAATTTAGACATCCGGAATATTGACATCCTGGCCCATGTCCTCAGGAATTATGAAGGGACATTGCTGGTCATTACGCACGATGAAACCTTTTTGGAACAAGTTAATATCAGCCGAAGCATCCAGCTTTGAGTATGTCATGCTTCCCTACTATCAACAAAAAGAGCCGCAAGGCTTAAATCCTGCGGCTCCTTCTCCTGAATATTGCAACCGATACCGGCGGTTGACATTTAAAATAAGCATTTTGATACAAAGTATCCGCTTGTGATCACTGCCGACAATCCGTCAGGCGATCATTTTATGCTTTTGTTTTTTAATTTGCTGCACCAATGAATCGTAGGCATTATCAAAAGATTCTTCAAATATTTTGGATTCGGACTTAGCAAACAGCGAATGTTTGGGTATCGTCACCTTAATTTCCGCTACTTTATCTCTGACTTTTTGAGACATGCTGTCCAGTCTCAAATACACTTCAACTCCGGTTATCTTATCATGAAAGGTTTTTAGCTTTCCGATCTTTTTCTGAACATGGTCCACTAATTTTTGATCCGCATCAAAATGCACGGTTTGAATCTGTACATTCATAATTCTTGATTTTTAGGGATTAAACAATAAAATAAAAATCGAATTAGAGCATAGACAATTGCGTTTATTTTAAAGAATTATACTTTTGCACCCCGATAGATACACCTTCACATAAGCATCATTTCGCTTTAGGATGCGCTTTCTCATACACTTCCTTGAGCCGCTCTATATTCAAATGCGTGTATACCTGCGTTGCCGCTAGCGACTGATGGCCCAACAACTCTTTGATTGCCATCAGGTCGGCACCATTGTTCAGCAACTGGCTGGCAAAAGTATGCCTCAATACATGAGGGCTCTTTTTATCCAACGTAGTAACCGCGCTTAAATACCGTTTTACGGTCCGGTAAACATACTGTGGATACAGGGGCTTACCCGAGCTTAAAGATAAGACATTTTCTACCGGTAAAACAAATTTATTATTTTTTAATCCAATGTAGTGATTAAGTTTTTTTAAAAGATTGCCATTCAAGGGGATCAGCCGCATTTTACCGCCTTTACCAAAAACCTGTAACCGCCCAATAGAATAATCGATATCTTTCCCTTTTAAACCGATCAGCTCGGCACGGCGCATACCCGTCTGGTACAACAATTCAATGATCAGCCGCTGTGTCCAGGCTTCAAAGTCATCATCAGGCGGCCATTCCCCTATCAGGCCTTCAGTTTGTTTTTCTGATAAAAATTTTGGCAGCGGTTTATCCGTCTTTGGCAACAGCAAATGGCCGGAAGGATTGGCGGCCGTTTTAACTTGGGCCATCAGATATTGGAAAAAGGTATTCAAAGCGGCAATCTTCCGCTTCAGGCTCCGGTTGCCCATTCCCCGGCCTTTCAGCTCGGAAAGCCAGGAACGCAAATGTATAGCGGTAACCGCAGAGCAGTCCCGTATGCCATAGGTCGTTTCAAGGTATGCGGCCATCTGCTGCAGATCCGTCAGATATGCCAGGACGGTATGCGGTGACAAGCGGCGTTCGTAGCGCAGATACAGATTAAAATTGTCTATTTCCGTCAACAGGACCGGCCCCATAATATTTCCAGCATTTATTTGTGCTAATGTACGTCTTTTAACTAAAAAACATTTTATCGTTTTACTTTAAGCCGGGATAACGCTAACCCACCCCGGCTTTGCCTTGTCATGGCTTTGGCCTCCCGCTCTGCAAGATCACACGGCGGAACAAAGATTTCCCTTCATGATCTCTCCGGGGTTATGGGTAGGCTCTCAATATGATACTTTTCCGGATATTTTTCTAAAAAGCGCTTGCTTATGCCCGGACCGACCTGCCGGAACATTATTATTTTCATGTACCTTTGCTACGCTTTTTGACTAAAAATACACAGAAATATGCCAGAATTGAAAAATTCCATTGATCTAAACCTGCCTTATAAGGTTAAAGATATCAGCCTTGCCGACTGGGGACGAAAAGAGATCCGCCTGGCGGAGGCCGAAATGCCCGGCCTGATGAGCCTCAGGGAAGAATATGCCGAAGAGCAGCCGCTCAAAGGCGCACGTATTGCCGGCTGTCTGCATATGACCATTCAAACGGCCGTATTGATTGAAACCCTTACCGCCCTAGGCGCTGAAGTGCGCTGGAGCTCCTGTAATATATTTTCTACCCAGGACCAGGCGGCAGCGGCCATTGCCGCCACAGGCGTTCCCGTTTTCGCCTGGAAAGGGGAAACACAGGAAGAAGCGGATTGGTGCATCGCCCAGACCTTATTTTTTGGCAGCAAGGACCGTCCTTTGAACATGATCCTGGACGATGGCGGCGATTTAACCAATATGGTGCTGGATGATTACCCCGAGCTGGTTAAACACATTAAAGGGCTTTCCGAAGAAACCACAACCGGTGTGCACCGTTTATATGAGCGGATGAAAAACGGTACATTGCCCATGCCGGCCATTAATGTCAACGACAGCGTGACCAAGTCGAAGTTCGACAACAAGTATGGCTGCAAAGAATCCCTGGTGGATGCCATTCGCCGGGCAACCGACATCATGATGGCCGGGAAAGTAGCCGTTGTCGCCGGATATGGCGATGTGGGCAAAGGCTCGGCTGCTTCCCTCCGCGGCGCGGGTGCCCGTGTCATCGTTACAGAAATCGACCCCATTTGCGCACTCCAGGCGGCCATGGACGGCTTCGAGGTCAGGAAAATGATTCATGCCGTTCCGATGGCGGATATTATCGTGACCACTACCGGTTGCCGCGACATTATTACCGGCGGGCATTTCAGGCTTATGAAAGACAAGGCTATTGTCTGCAACATCGGTCATTTCGACATAGAAATTGATATGGCCTGGTTAAATAAAAATTACGGTCATACTAAAGATACCATCAAGCCGCAGGTGGATTTATATACCATTGATGGAAAAGACATCATTGTTCTGGCTGAAGGCCGTCTCGTCAATTTAGGCTGTGCCACCGGTCATCCTTCATTTGTCATGTCCAATTCCTTTACCAACCAGGTTCTGGCTCAAATAGAGCTGTGGCAGCATGCCGACCGCTACGCCAATGAGGTCTATATGCTGCCCAAGCATCTGGATGAAAAAGTGGCAGCGCTGCACCTGGCTAAAGTTGGCGCAGAGCTGGACATCCTGACCGAAGAGCAGACCGCCTATTTAGGCATCTCTCAAAACGGTCCGTTCAAGCCTGAATTTTACAGGTACTAATAGCAGAAGACAGGTCAACCGGAAGCCCTGGCCAGGAGCTAGGGCTTTTTTAATATAGAAACATCATGAGCGATCTGGAAAATAACCTACGGAAATACCGGCCCTGCTTTTGACCGGGCGCCAGATTGGCAAAGCCATGGTCATACGCTCTTCAAGCGGACCGGGTGAAAATTCATAACCGGCATTGCGCTAGCGCCCGGACCGCTCCTCATTCACCAACGACCTGCATCTCCTGCGCATTGAAAATGCTAAAGAAAATTAAATAAAAGCCGCTAAGGTCAATAAATCGGGGTAGAGAAGCGTAATAAGCCGGATTTATCCCGGGGGATTTGTCTTTATTAATCCTCCGGATGAAAATACTGATATACGATCCGGGCTTTGGCGGCGCCTGCGATCATGGTCAGCTCTCTTTGGGTCAGCAGCTTTATCTTGGCAACGGAATGAAAGGTTTTCAACAATTCGGACGCCGTTTTTTCACCGATGCCGGGAATGTTCTCGAGCTCGTTTTTAAAAGTGCCTTTAGAACGGGCCTGCCGGTGAAAGGTGATGCCAAAATGATGCACTTCATCCCGTACCCTGCGGATAAACAGAAGACTTTTACCATTATACGGCAATTGCAGGGGCTCCTTATCGCCGGGATAAAAAATACTTTCCTCCCTTTTGGCCAGCCCGACAACGGTCATGCTACCGGTTAAACCTAACTTTTCAATGCTTTTCATAGCCGCGCCCAGCTGCCCTTTACCCCCGTCAATGATTACTAGCTGAGGCAAAGGCTGATGTTCATCCAGCAGCCTTTTATAGCGCCGGTAAACGATCTCCGACATCGAAGCGAAATCGTTAATGCCTTCCACCGTTTTAATATGAAAATGCCGGAAATCCTTTTTACTGGGCAGGCCGTTCTTAAAGCAAACCATGGCCGCTACCGGGTAGCTACCCTGGAAATTCGAGTTATCAAAACATTCAATATGCGCCGGCAAGACCGGCAATTGCATATCCTCCTGGAGGTTCTCCAGCATCTCCAAGCGGTCTTCGTCCGACTCCTCTCCCAGCAAAAGACTTTTTTGCCGCAGCATGCGTTCTTTGAAATAGGAAGCATTCTGCAGGCTCATCTCCACCAGCTTTTTTTTATCGCCCGATTTCGGAATGAGCTGCAGCACCTCCTTGTCCGTTAAGGGCGTTTTGAAAGGCAGGATAATTTCCCCTGTTCCCGATTGCAGCTTTGACCGCAGATGAATAATGGCATGTCCCAAAATCTCTTCCGGTTCTTCGTCCAATTGCTTTTCTATCCATATATTCTTACTGTGCACCACCTGCCCGTTAGCTACCATCATATAGTTAACGGCGGCGGCCTTGTCGCTCATCACGATGCTGGCCACATCAATATCACCAAGACGGGGATTAACGACCACCGATCTGCTCTGGTAATTTTGCAGCTTGTCAATTTTTTGCTTAAGCATATACGCTTTCTCAAAAGCCAGCTGCGCGGCCGCTTCCTGCATGTCCTGCTTCAGATCCTGCAATAAAGGTTTTATATTACCCCTGAGCAATTGCCGGACGTGCTGGATGCTTTGGGCATATTCCGATTCCGTCTGAAAACCTTCACAGGGGCCTTTACAATTACCGAGGTGATATTCCAGGCAGACTTTGAATTTCCCTTTCCTGATATTACTTGCCGTTAAATTGAGGCTACAGGTGCGCAAAGGAATATTTTCACGGATAAGCTGCAGCAAAATTCTTGCCGCCCCGACATCGGTAAACGGCCCGATATACTCCGATCCGTCATTCAGCTTCCGGCGTGTCAGGTAAACCCGGGGAAAAGGCTCCTTCTTGATAACAATGTAAGGATAGGTTTTATCGTCTTTTAAATTGATATTGTAAGGCGGCTTAAAGAGCTTGATGAGCGAGTTTTCCAGCAGGAAGGCGTCATGCTCATCGGGAGTAATGACCCATTCCATATCCCTGATCAGGGACACTAATTTATTTGTCTTCTGGTTATCGTGAACCTTAAGAAAATATGAGCCCACACGCTTGCGCAAATTCTTAGCCTTACCGACATACAGCAGCTTTTTATTACTGTCGTAATATTTATAAATGCCCGGCGCATGGGGCACCAGGTCCGCAAACCGTTCCGTAAATTCCGCTCTGTTCATCAGGTCATATGTACTTATTTACCAAAGGCATAATCGCTAAGATATTCAAAATGGCCCGTCAACCGGCCATCCCGACAAAGCGTCGCCCGATCTAAAATATCACTGTCTTCCTTCAGCAACTCAGGTAAAATAAATTTGATGATATGCTCGCCAAAATGCCGGGAAGCGTCCCGGGGCAACTCGTTGGGCAGGTTATCAACGGTCATCATGTCAATAATTTCCCTGGTATTCTGGAAAGGAAGCGTCCGCCGCAGGGTTTTGCGATCGATGCCGTAAACCGGCTCGGCAATGGTCGATGCCCCTATATTTATGGGGACGGACCCGTCGATATCGCAGGTTACATCCGCAATGACACTAATCTTAAACCCGGGATCCTGTATATTTTCCTTTTCAAACAAAGGTTCGATCTTACTGTCCCAGTAAATGCCGTTCATTAAGATATCCGCCTGCCGGGTATAAGGCTGGAATTTACATTTAAACAATCCGGGATGCTGATGAAAACGGTCCCGGTCATATTTGCCCGTTTGTTTATTCTCATACAGGTCCCAGCCTTTCAGATGAGTATAGACAGGATAATCATATTGGTTGTTCAAAAAATCTCCCGGTTCAACATTTTCGATATCCCAGTGTTCCATGATCTTCAAAAGACCGGCGGCCACTCTTCCCGATCCCGTGAGGGCGATCTTTACCGGCGGCAATTTGATATGACGGTACTGCGCCAGCATCTCTTCCATGTTCTGGCATTCATGGGCGGCTTTCAATTGAAACAGGTTGAACTTCCGGCCGTAAGTCAGCAAGCCGTTATGCGCCCCCACCACACCGGCAAAAAAACCGAAACCCAGGATACGCTTTCCGTCCTTATGGGTCAGGGTCTCATAATCGATCATCCGGATCTTTTTGGCGATCAGGATTTGCATCAAAGTCTTGTTATAAGGCTGTTTCTTGATCGTATGAGAAAAGAAAAAGTAGGTCTTACCCGGAATTAATTTATCCCTGGGCACCTCTTTAACCCCCAAAAGCACGTCACAATCAGAAAGGTCTTTTTGCAAGCGGACACCGGCATTCATATATTCTTCATTAGAAAAACAACGGTTAGCGGAAGGCTCTACCACCAAAGTAATTCCCGGGTACAATTCGTGCAGGTCAGCGCATTGCAAAGGTGTTAACGGGACCCGGTTATCAGGTGGATGCTTTTCTTCACGGATGATACCTATCTTCATCATGTATTTTTATTCTGTCCGGTGCAAAGGTAAGGGAGTTTTAGCAGCCGTTTCAGATTGAGCCGCATATTACAGAGCATCGGCGACCAACATCCATTCCCGCAAGATCCGTGACGGCACACATTTAATGCATGCCATCGCCACCGTTGGATTACCGCTTATGTCATATTATACGCCCTCTTTTCATCAATACCTTCTTAAAACCCTTCCGGGTAACCGGCCACATCGGCTTCAGGAATTTCCCCGTGGTAAAAGGCGTTAATCGTCTGGATCATGCGGTTAGCCAACAGCGCATAGCCCCGGGGGGTCAGATGGATGCCGTCTAAAGAAAAAACACCGCCGGTCATGAACCGGCTGTCAAAATGAAGCCCGTTACGCTCCAGGCCGTTGGCAATTGCCTGCAAGTAAGCTGTGGCATCCATTAAGGCCAGATGATGCCGGGTAGCGGCCGCCGAAATAACCTGGTTAAAACCAGTAACAGCATTTTCAATATTCGCAATTTCGGTAGCCGTGAGCACATACTCATCGGGAATGGGTGTGGTCTTTCCCCAGGTACCACAGGTCAGTGAATCCAAAGGGACCGTCAACAGCAGGTATTCGCCTGACCGCATTTTCCGCTTACCACCGGGAGCCTCATCATCCGCAATGACATAATAATTCGCGCCCTCGGCAAATACGATACCGGTACCCCGGTAATACTGGTTTAAGACATTCGCCTGCTGCTGATCAAGCTGAAGACCTTCAGGCTGAATAGTTGTAAAAAATGGGATCATGGTAATATCCGGAATCGTGATCAAGATACCTTTGGCACCGTTGGCCGTAAGACGATTAACCAAGGTATCATAATTGGCAGCAAAGTAGGCCAATGGTGAAATATCGTCCAGGGCCATGCCCGAAACCGTGCCGGTGCCTCCCCCGGTAGCATACCCCAACACATCATTACTGCCCAGCCAGAGACTAAAAAAAGTAGCGCGGGATTGAGGTACCAGTTCCATGAGAGGTTTATTGGTCTGGCTAAACATTCTTTTGGCATAATAATTCAAAGCCACATAACCGCCGATGCTGAAGTCCACGCAACGGACACCGGGAATACCCAGGTTATTGAAAGGCCCTTCCGCGGCCACATTGTCGCTGCTGCCCTGCGTGTCGTCAGCGTCCGAATAATTTACGGGCGCATCAAAATGAGCACCGGTACAATCGGTTCGTTTTCCCAATATTAATCGTTTTCCAGGCCAGCCGGCCTCTCCGGGCAATAACGGTTGTACGAAATTACCGCCGCCAGCTTTGGCAAATTGCCTGGCTAAAATGTTCGGATAGGAATTCTCCTGACCACTGCGATACAGGCTGTTGTTAGCATATCCGGCAGTCAATGAATTACCGATCGCGATGAAACAGCTCAGATCAGCCGTACCGCCATGGTATTGCATTTTATCCTGCCCGGCCTTATCCTGTTTACAGGCTGCCAGGACTAGGAACGTCAAAAGAAAAAGTACAGCAGATCGCTTCATAATTATTTACGGTTTACAATGCAGCAAAAATAATTTTTTCCGGCCGGATCCAAAGAAACATAAAACGGCTCAAAGCGCAAGACCATAAGCCGGGAAGCGAAGGCCTTAAGGCAGCGATAATAGATCACTTTAGAATCAGCTTCCCGGTAAGCCACCGGTTTTGACTGTTAACCCTGACAAAATAAATTCCTTTTGAACAACCGGATAAATCTACAGCGACCTGTTTTCCAGGACCCGACACCGCAAAAACGCGCTTGCCAATTATTGAATACACCTCGAGGATATTGATGGCGGCGCCGGAAATCACAAGGAAGCGACCATTGCTCGGGTTAGGCAATACTTTCAAAACATTGGCCCGGCTGATATTACCGATACCCGTATTACCGCCGGTAGCGGCCGGTTGAATATTAATCGTATAATCTTCCGTTTCGCCCCAGTCCATCACATCCGTGGTAGAATCGCTGGCATTGCAGGGTAATTCAACCGGCCCGTTATTCATATGGTAATGGTCGTCCTCGACAATTCTAACACGCATTCTGGTTTGTCCCGTGGATGCGGTATTCGGGATTGTAATGCTCTGGGTAATCACCGTTGAATCGCTATAGTCTAAATAAGTGGAGCCTGATGTGCCCGCTACCTTTTCGGACCCTTCAAAAGTATTATTATGATTATAGTCGATCCATACGCCATAACCGGCGCCACCGGCTACCCGGAATGTTATTTTTAAGGGATAGGTTGAATCAACCGTAAAATCCTGAACAGGCAGATTATTATAAAATACATAATGAGGAGCGGCATATTGGGCGTCGGATACATTAAGCAAGCTGCCAAAAGCCACGCTGCTGATGTGGTCATCAACGGGAAATGTGCCATCGACATCGTCAAAGGAAGCATCGCAATAAGGCGTTGGATCCGTACTTTGAGCAAAGGAAACCTGTGCCGCTAACAAGGTTAGAGCCAGTAAACTGAGTTTTCTCATTGTTATAAATTTTTAAATGATTTTTTGGTTTTCTATATTGGAGGCCTTCAAACAACAATCTGATATCTTCCCCCAAAGACGGCGGTGCAATCCCGAAAGGTTGGCCTCTGACCGCGTTTTTTATTAACGGCCGGGCAACTTATCAACCCCACCCTCTTTTCGCTTCCTGGCACATTCCGGGAAACAAGGTCTCCAAAATCAACAATCTTCTTTAAATTGCTGTTCCCTTTCTTATCTTTGCAATCTATGGATACGTTAAAATCAGATATTGCTCAATACATTAACGAGATCAGGGCGGTAAGCCCGGCCGGTCCAGAAGAGCTGGAGGCTTTCCGGATTAAATATTTAGGAACGAAAGGCCTGGTCAAAAGCCTTTTTGGCCGTATGAAAGACGTGGCAAAAGAGGATAAGAAAGAAGCCGGCCAGTTGCTTAACGCCCTGAAACAAACCGCCGAGGAACAATACAAGCGGTTTGCCCATCTCAAAGACAAGTCTGAAGATACCGTTGCCACTATTGATCTAAGCCTCCCGGCCAGGCCCTTCCCTGTCGGGTGCCGCCATCCTTTAAAAATTGTGGAAAATAAGGTTGTGTCCATTTTTGAAAAATTAGGTTTCGAAGTAGCTGAAGGTCCTGAGATTGAAGATGACTGGCATAATTTCACATCGCTCAATATGCCGGAGGACCATACGGCGCGCGACATGCAAGATACTTTTTATATCCACCGTAATCCCGATTGGATTTTACGTACCCACACCTCATCGGTACAGGCAAGGGTTTTGGAAACCAAAGGCCAGCCTCCGGTCCGGGTTATTTGCCCCGGCCGGGTCTATCGGAATGAAACGATCAGCGCCCGGGCACATTGCTTTTTCCATCAATGTGAAGGTTTATATATTGACGAAGATGTGTCTTTTGCGGATTTGAAGCAAACTCTATATCATTTCGTTACCGAAATGTTTGGTGCAAAAACCAGGATCCGGTTCCGCCCTTCATATTTCCCGTTTACGGAACCCAGCGCAGAAATGGATATCAGCTGTACCGTTTGCGGCGGCAGCGGCTGCTCACTTTGCAAACACACCGGTTGGGTAGAGATCTTAGGTTGCGGCATGGTTCATCCGAATTTGTTGCGTAACTTCAGCATCGATCCGGAAAAATATACCGGCTTCGCTTTTGGTATGGGCGTTGAACGCATGACCCAAATCAAATATCAGGTCAATGACTTGCGGCTTTATTCGCAAAACGATTTACGATTTTTAAGGCAATTCGTCAGTCACTCATAATTATTCATCAAAACCCTCAACTTGATCTTAGTTACCGGAGCAAGCGGCTTTTTAGGCCAACATCTTTTGGAAGCCTTATCCCGAAACGGAGAAGCCGTTCGGGCGTCGTATTGTCACCATCATCCGGGCATTGATTTCCCGAATGTGGAATGGATGGCCTGTGACCTGCTGGATACCGAAGAAGCTGACCGGGCACTTAAAGGTGTTGACCGGGTTTATCATTGCGCGGCAACGGTATCCTTCGACCCTAAGGATAAAAACAAACTGGTCCGGGAGAATGTGACCATTACGGAAAACCTTGTTAATGCCGCTTTGTCGGCCAATATCCGAAAGTTCGTACACGTCAGCTCCGTTGCCGCCTTAGGACGCCGGCAAAAAAGCGGAAAGGATCATCCGATCAGCGAAAAAGATCTTTTCGAAGAAGGTAAAGATAACTCTCAATACGCCATCAGTAAATATTTGGGCGAAATGGAGGTATGGCGCGGCATGGCCGAAGGGCTCAATGCCGTTATTGTTAATCCGGCGATCATTCTCGGCAAGGGCGACTGGGCCAAAGGCTCCGCGAAGCTTATGCAGGTCTGTGATGAGGAATTTCCCTGGTATACCAGGGGCATGACCGGCTGGGTGGATGCCAGGGATGTGGTACAGGCCATGAGCTTATTGATGAACAGCGATATCACGAATGAACGATTCATTCTCTGCGCCGGCAACTATACCTATAAAGACATCTTCAGCCAAATGGCCCTGGCTATCGGCAAAAGGCCGCCTTATAAACTTGCCCGGAAATGGCTCACGGGAATCGTGTGGCGGATGGCGTTTTTTAAAAGCAGGCTGAAAGGAAAGGAGGCTACCATCACCCGCGAAACCGCCAGAACAGCTCAGAAGGTCTACCGGTTCGATAATAACAAATTCCTTAATGCCTTTCCCGGCTTCCGGTACCGTGCTGTAGAGGAAACGATCCGGGAAATGGCCGCATCATTTTTAAGAGACGGGAAAATGTAATCCTCCTATAACGCTACTATTAACGGTTAGCCTGCCCCGGAGCTCAACAAACAAAGAAGGCGCGGCAATAAACTACTCAATGCTACAGGACACCGAGGACTTGTCCTGCAGTAAAAAGGCCTTATTATCACAATCCGTAACCGCGTCCTGCCGACTGGCCGGATCAAGCGTATAAGAAACTTTCTGCTCGCCTTGCCCGTCTTTATAGGTACAATTGCAAGTGTACGTTTTTTTACAGGAAGCCAAAGCCAACAGTAGGGCAACCGGTATGAAACTAAAGTAGATCGATTTCCGCATCATATTCCAAATAGTTTATCCATTTAAAGCTTAGTAACAAAGTTGCGTTTTTTTCTGCAAATCAGAGTAAAATGATGCTCATTTTTATTGTCGAAAGACTAAACTAATGTCCCGCCGGCGAAATAGTAAAAATACAAGCAAGGATGATTATCTTTGTTTATCATGAACCATAGAAAGATCAAGCCACAGGACGCTTTTGACTATCACTTCCAGGGCAGGCCCGGCAAAATAAAGGTCGTTCCTACCAAGAATACGAAAACCCAGAGGGATCTGTCTTTAGCGTACACGCCGGGGGTCGCCTATCCCTGCTTAGCCATCAAGGACCATCCTGACGACGCTTATAAATATACGGCCAAGGGTAATTTAGTAGCGGTTATTACCAACGGCACAGCCGTTTTGGGATTGGGCGATATCGGGCCACAAGCCGGTAAGCCCGTTATGGAAGGAAAAGGCGTTCTGTTTAAAATTTTCGCGGACATTGATGTCTTCGACCTTGAATTGAATGTACAAAGCACCGAAGATTTTATCCGGACCGTGAAAGCCCTGGAACCGACATTTGGCGGTATTAACCTGGAAGATATAAAAGCGCCGGAATGTTTTGAGATAGAACGCCGGCTGAAAGAAGAACTGAATATTCCGGTGATGCATGATGACCAGCACGGCACCGCGATCATATCGGGGGCAGCGCTCATTAACGCCCTGGAAATTGCGGGAAAAGATATTGCGCGTGTACGTATCGTGGTCAACGGCGCCGGCGCCGCAGCCATTGCCTGTACCAAACTTTACATTTCTCTCGGCGCGAAAAAAGAAAATATCCTGATGCTGGACAGCAAGGGCGTTTTGAACAAAAGCCGGAAACACCTGGACAATCAGAAAATGTTCTTCGTTGCCGATACGTCCTGCAATAGCTTAAAAGAAGCCATAAAAGGTGCAGATGTATTTATTGGCCTGAGCAAAGCCAACATCCTGTCCAAAGCGATGCTGCAAACCATGACCGAAAATCCCATTGTCTTTGCCATGGCCAACCCGGACCCGGAAATTACCTGGGAAGAAGCCACTTCCGCCCGCTCGGACATCATTATGGCTACCGGCCGGTCGGACTATCCCAATCAGGTTAATAACGTTCTGGGATTCCCCTTTATCTTCAGGGGCGCATTGGATGTGCGGGCCACTCAAATCAACGAAGCTATGAAGCTGGCCGCGGTCAGGGCCCTGGCAAAATTAGCCAAAGAGCCGGTTCCGGACATCGTCAATATGGCTTACCAGGAAACCAAACTGAGTTTTGGCCGGGATTATATCATTCCGAAAGCCCTGGACCCCCGTTTATTAACCGTCATTGCCCCGGAAGTAGCTAAAGCGGCCATGGACAGCGGTGTTGCCCGCATGGCCATTGATGACTGGACGCAATACCGAGAGACCCTGGAAAAACGTTTAGGCTTAGACAATTTCATGGTGCGCCTTTTAAACACCAAAGCGCGAAAAGACCCGAGAACAGTAGTTTTTGCGGAAGCGGACAACCTGAAAGTTTTAAAGGCGGCGCAAATTACTGAAGATGAAGGGATTTGCTATCCTATACTTCTGGGAAACGAACAAAAGATCCAGCGCCTGATCAGGGAAAATGATATTCCTTTTAAAAATGCCAGGATCATTGATCCCAGAAGCGAGAACATGACGGAAAAACGATTTGTGTTTGGCGACTTGTTTTTTGAAAAGAGGCAACGGAAAGGATTCAATCTGTATGAAGCCCGCAAGATCATGCGCGAACGAAATTATTTCGGTGCCATGATGGTTGAAAATCATGAGGCAGATGCCCTGATTTCCGGGCTCACCCGCAATTACCCGGACACCATCCGGCCGGCCTTGCAAACTATCGGCATGGAAGAAGGCGTCGGTAAAGTAGCCGGCATGTATATTATTCTGAGGCCGGAGGGGCCTTTATTCCTGGCAGATACCACTATCAACCTGGATCCTACCGCAGAGGAATTAGCGGAAATCGCCCTTCTGACGGCCAGCGAGATCCGGCAATTTAATATTGAACCACAAGTGGCGCTGCTGTCCTATTCAAACTTTGGCAGCAGCCATACGCCGGAGGCCATAAAAGTAGCGGAG
This sequence comes from Edaphocola sp., assembly GCA_035708205.1. GTDB lineage: Bacteria > Bacteroidota > Bacteroidia > Chitinophagales > Chitinophagaceae > DASSSY01. The sequence goes on along the minus strand of DASSSY010000002.1, from coordinate 303,167 downwards.
GCGCTTAAGATCATACGCCGGAAGGCGCCTGAGCTTATTGTCGATGGCGAGGTACAGGCTTCTACCGCGTTCAACCCGGAAATTATCAGAGAAAATTACCCGTTTTCGCCATTAGCGGGCGGCAAGGTCAATACGCTCATATTTCCAAACCTGGCGGCAGGGAATATTGCTTATAATCTTATGCATGAGGTGGCTGGTTTTGAGATTATAGGACCGATCTTATTAGGATTAAAAAAACCGGTACACATCCTGCAATTAGGAAGCGATGTGCGGCAAATCTGCAATATGGTGTCCATGGCGGTTGTGGACGCTCAAGCCAAAAGCCCGAAGCCGCGGAAACCTTAAATTCTGAACCTGTTTAACTGACGATATGAATCTTCTTGGCCACGCCTTTCTATCTTTTGATAATGACGCTGTTTTATGTGGCAATATGATGGGCGATTTTATCAAAGGCAAAAAGATCCTCACTGACCTTCCCGGCCATATCAGGCAGGGGGCGCTGCTTCACCGGAAAATCGATGATTTTACTGACCGCCATCCTGCGATCAGGAAAGCCAAAAATATATTCCGGGCAGATTACAGGTTATATGCCGGACCGGTCATGGATATCATACTTGACCATTACCTGGCTAATGACCCCAAGTTTTTTCCTTCTGACGAGGCGCTCAGGACTTATACCAACTCCCTTTACAAAAGGCTTGAAAAAAACAAAGCATACCAACCCGAACGTTTTCAAACTCTTCTACGCTTCCTGGAAACCCATGAGATCATCTATCAATACAGAACGCTGAACGGCCTGAAAAAAGCGTTGGAAAATCTCTGCAAACGTATGAAATATAGCCAGGACCCGGCTCCGGCCTGGCAAAATACCATGCGCTATTACTATGAGCTCAACCAATATTATTTTGACTTTATTGAGGACATCTTCCACTTTGCAAAAAAAGAGTTAAAAGATAACTCGTAATTTCTTAGCCATTACCTTTGTAGCCTACATTATTCACCAACTTTTTTTCAGTTTCCCGTTAAAAATGAGGCATTCCATTTTTAAAAATAGCTTATTGTTTGTCAGTTTTCTTCTTCTCTTTATTGCCTGCCAGACCGGGCAAGAGCAATTGGCCCACGGAAAGCCTTTATTATTACCCCCGGACAACCGGTTCTCAACGGTTAGCCTTGAAGTATCGGATACCGCCTCGCCTGAAGCGCAACGCATTATTCACAGCCTGGACTCTTTTTACAATATTGAGATCAAACGCGGCTTTAACGGCAGTGTTCTGGTAGGCTATAAAGGTAAAATACTATATGAACGCTATTTCGGCTATGCCAACCGGGCGGATGGTGAAAAACTAAGCGCTAATACGCCAAGCCAGCTGGCTTCTACCTCAAAACCCTTCCTGGCTACCGCTATATTATGGCTATACCAAAATAAATACCTGGATATTTACAAGCCCGTAAAGACCTATTTAAAAGACTTTCCCTATCCCGACATTACCGTAAAAATGCTGATGGACCACCGCAGCGGGTTGCCCAGATATCTGCATTTTGCAGATCGCTACTGGAACCAGAACGATTTCAAGTCCAATGAAGATTTATTGCAGCTGTTCGCCAAGGAAAAACCAAGGTTATCTTTCAAGCCGGGCACCCGTTTTCAATACTGCAATTCTAACTTTGCCATCCTGGCACGGGTCTTAGAAGAAGTGGCGGCCATTTCCTATCCTCAATTCATGAAAGAATTTATTTTCAAACCCTTAGGTATGGACCATACTTTCGTGTATGACCCCATTCACGACCCTGTTGGGCACCCTCATAAAACAGTCAGCTATCAACGCAACTGGCGCCCTTATCCGGACATGTTCGCCGACGGTATCTATGGCGACAAAAATATTTACAGTACGGTCAGGGACATGTATCGCTGGGATCAGTCTTTTTACCACCATACCTTACTCAATGCCCAAACGGAAAAGCTGGCTTATACCGGCAATTCACCCGATATGCCAGGCGTTAGGGATTACGGCTTAGGCTGGCGCATGATGGATTTCCCCAACGGCTATAAGGTCATCTATCATAACGGCTGGTGGCATGGCAACAACACGGTTTTCTACCGTTTTATCAAGGATGGCTTCACGATTATCGTCCTTGGCAACCGCATGAATAATGCCATCTACCGGGAAGGTAAAGCCATTTACGACATTGTCCAAAAGGACAGTAAAGACAAGCAGAACATGGAATGGGACGGCGAATAAAAGCCGGCCGCCACATCTAAACCCGATAATGATAAAGGGCCGCAGATTTGGCAGCTCTTTTCTAATTGGCTAAGTTTGCCTGTTGACATCACCAACTTGATAAAATATAGGGCGTCAACATGAACAACTTTCTCATCGGAATTTCTAACTTACAAGACTGGACACTGCATTTTTTAAAACAACGGGACATTCCGGCAGAATGGATTACCCCGGCCACCATATTACTCAACCTTTCCTTACTTATTATCATCTGCTGTCTATGCTACTTAATCATTAAAAAGCTCATCCTGGGTTTTGTAAAAATCCAGGTCAAAAAATCAAAAAGCAAGAATGATGATGCCATCATCAGGAAACGGCCCTTTGCCCCATTGGCACATTTAATACCCGGATTATTGATCTATCACCTGACACCGGTATTTTTCGACATCAGCACCCGATTCCTTGCCGTTATTCATGCCTCGGCCGTCTTATATATCCTTGTCACCTTATTGATCATGATCGTCCGGGTGCTGCGCGCGGTAGAATACCTGGGGTTGCAAAGTGAAAAATACAAGCAAAAACCGGTGCACAGCTTTATACAAATGTGCCTGCTTCTGGTTTACATGATCTTCGGGATTCTTATTTTATCCATCCTTCTGGGCCGGTCACCCCTGGCCATCTTTACGGCATTCGGCGCGGGTATGGCCATTCTGTTATTAATCTTTAAAGACACTATCCTTGGCCTTGTCGCCAGCATCCAGTTGTCCGTAAACGATATGGTACGCCTTGGCGATTGGATCGAAGTGCCGGGCTATAATGCCGACGGCGATCTGGTAGAGATCAACCTGATGAGCGTAAAAGTACGTAACTGGGATAAAACCGTTACCAATGTCCCTACTTATACCCTGGTATCCAACGGCTTTAAGAACTGGCGGGAAATGCAGGACCTGGGTATCAGAAGACTTATGCAAAGCATTTACATTGACGTCAACACCGTGAAAGCGGTTGATGAAGACTTTATTCACAAGCTAAAGAATAAAAGCTTATTTAAAGGCCGGGCCAACCAGCTGAAATGGTCACAAGGCGGTGATTACCACCAGGAACAATTGACCACCGTCACCAATCTCGGTCTTTTCAGGATATACATTGAATCCTACCTGGAAGGACATCCGGGCATCAGTGACATTTATATTGTCGTCCGGCATCTGGAACAGACCGGAACAGGCCTGCCCCTGGGCATATATGCTTTCAGTAAAGACGTCAGCTGGAAACCGCTGCAACAGCTCCAGGCTGATATCTTCGAGCATTTTTACGCCATTATTCATGAATTTGAACTATCCGTGTTCCAGCAGCCCGGTGGAAACGATATCGAAAAATTATTACCGGTACAAGCATGACCAGCCATCCTTCGGGAATTAGATTTAGAAAAAACGGAAAGCCATATTATTAATAATTCCGGCTAAGCTAACGGAACCATAATGAGATTAAGACGGGTCACACAGGCACCGGGAATGAAAAATCATTGACAGGGCCAAAACCGTTACCGGAAATGACATATTTTCTTGTAAGAGGATTCACAGGGATGCCACATTTCCTATTCTATGATTTCTAACGTACTTTTGCAGGCTAAATAACCGAATTTTTATCATTTTCTGCAATGGAAGCAACACTGGAACAGGCACAACAATTAGGACTTTTACCTGAAGAATTTGAAGCCATCAAAAAAGTATTAGGGCGCACGCCCAATTTCAATGAAACGGCCATGTATTCTGTTATGTGGAGCGAACATTGCAGCTATAAAAATTCCATTAAATACCTCAAGAAACTACCTAAAGACGGTAGTCGCCTGCTGGTAAAAGCCGGGGAGGAAAACGCGGGATTAGTGGATATCGGCGACGGCCTGGCCATTGTATTTAAAATCGAATCGCACAACCACCCTTCCGCCATTGAGCCTTTCCAGGGCGCGGCAACCGGTGTTGGCGGCATTCACCGTGACATCTTTACCATGGGAGCCCGACCCATTGCCGCTTTAAATTCCCTGCGGTTCGGTCATTTGAAAAACGCCCAAACCCGCCATTTGGTCAAAGGTGTTGTGAAAGGCATTGGTCATTATGGTAATTGCTTTGGCGTACCGACGGTAGGCGGCGAGGTTTATTTTGAAGACTGCTACCAAACCAACCCCCTCGTCAATGCCATGAGCGTTGGGATAGTAAAAGTGGGACAAACATTTTCAGCCACGGCCTATGGCGCAGGTAACCCGGTTTACATAGTAGGCGCATCAACCGGGAAAGACGGTATCGGCGGCGCTTCTTTCGCTTCCGCCGACATTACGGAAGAAAGCGCTGAACAGCTTCCTTCCGTTCAGGTAGGCGACCCTTTTGAAGAAAAGAAACTGTTGGAAGCCTGCATGGAGCTGGTGGGCAAAGGCATTGTTGTCGGCATGCAGGACATGGGAGCAGCGGGCATTAGCTGCTCGACTTCCGAAATGAGCGCCAAAGAAGGTGTGGGCATGGATATCGACCTGAGCAAGGTACCCACCCGTCAGGAAAACATGAAAGCCTGGGAAATGTTGCTGAGTGAAAGCCAGGAAAGAATGCTGATCGTGGTGCATAAAGGCAGAGAAAAAGATATGGAAGCCATTTTCGACAAATGGGATATCCATTGTGAAAAAATCGGCGAGGTCACCGATAATGAAAATCGCCTGCGCTATTACCTAGACGGCGAGCTTATGGCCGATTTACCGGGCGAAAGTTTAGTTTTGGGCGGAGGCGCTCCGGTATATGACCGGGAGACCAAAGAGCCTGCCTATTTTGAAAAAATAAAAGCTTTTAATCTCAACGATATTCCCGAAGCGACCGATTTAAAAACCGTGGCAAAACAAATGATCGCCCTGCCCAATATCGCTTCCAAACGCTGGATATACGAGCAATATGATTCTATGGTCGGTACGGCTAACACCAGCACCAACGAACCTTCAGACGCCGCTATTGTACGCATCCACAATACTAAAAAAGGACTGGCCCTGACCACAGACTGCAACGGCCGCTATGTTTTCGCCGATCCTTACAAAGGCGGCCTGATCGCGGTCAGTGAAGCCGCCAGGAACATCGTCTGCAGCGGCGGCCAGCCGGTGGCCATTACCAACTGCCTGAACTTCGGCAACCCTTATAACCCCGAGGTATATTATCAGTTTGTCCACGCGCTCAGAGGAATGTCCGACGGCTGCCTGGCCTTTGATACCCCGGTTACCGGCGGGAACGTCAGCTTTTACAACCAAAATCCTGACGGCCCGGTTTACCCGACCCCGGTCATTGGCATGGTAGGCGTTCTGGATAATATCGAGTCCGCGAAAATGACCTTGGATTTCAAGAATGAGGGCGATTTGATCTACCTTATCGGGCAAAGCCGCAACGACCTCAACAGCTCCGAATATTTATCCAAATTATGTAGCGTGCCTTACAGCCCGGCACCCCATTTTGAATTGGATGAAGAGGTGGCCTTACAGAAATCCATTGCCTCCTTAATTAAAAACAGATGGATTATCTCCGCTCACGACCTTTCCGAAGGCGGACTGTTTGTTGCCCTGATGGAGAGTGCGTTTACCCATAACTTAGGCTTTGCATTGGATGCTGCCGCGATAGAAACCGCCAAACAACATTCCATGCGTTTAGACGCTTACCTGTTTGGCGAAGCGCAAAGCCGTGTATTGGTCAGCGTATCAGCCGGGAACGCCGAAGCTTTCGAAAAAGCGCTCGGCATGCAGCCCTTTGAAAAAGTGGGGGTGGTGACCGCTGGTGACATTCAGGTCGGCCAGGAGCCATGGGGGCATATTTCAGACTGGAAAACGCTTTACGAGCAATCCTTAGAAAACGCCATGGCAAAATAATCAAACCATGTTGCTTATTACTTATATGGGTCGCAGCGCTCGCTGCGACCTTTTTTTGCGAGGAAACGCCTTAAGATCTCAGTGTTTGCTAACGCTTTTAAGGTTTATCCCGGCCGACAAACCTGTTTTGACCATTTAAAAAGCCAGGAGCCTTGTCAATATTCCTTTGAATACTTTGGTCGGATTTCAAAAATGAAATGTAGCGGACAATCTCCTTTTTCAACGAGGGCGGCAGGTTGTCAAATATTTTTTGGGCATGCGTGTCCTTATGCAAAGCTTCCAACAGCTTGGGACGCGGTTTTATAGTCCTTTCCTTAGGATCGAACCGGATGGTCAGGTCAATCACCTCTCCATTCTCTTTGGCGAATCCCGTAACATGGTTGCATTGATATAAAGGCGCCAGGCATCGCTGTATTTCACCAGTGTCTGGATATATTTTTCCCCATTTATAGTGCCGCGAACCGGGATATGGCCTTTGTCCTTCCGCGCGTCCCTGAAAATTTTCAACAAGATATCATCAGGTACAAATACAAAAGGATTAATGCCAATAAGCGCTAATGCCGCGCTGAAAGAATAGATCATATTGGGATTGGGCAACAGCTGGAAGTTATCGGTTATCAAATTACCATTAGGACGATTCCTTACAAGGAGCCTTTTCAATTTTTTCCAACTAGAAACTTAAACCGCTGCTCTTCGGGGCTCATCTGCAAAAAAGCAATGATCTTGCCTTTACGCCGGTATTTACGGTAATGCTGGAAATCTAAAAGCTCATAGTGTTCATAAATTGCTCCCGATATCCTGATCTTCCGGATATATTCATCTAAATAGACTCCATCCGGCTCGCTCAGGGCAAGTATCCTGTCGGAATAACGACGCCAGACCCGAATATTTTTTACTGACATAATAAACCAATGCATTAATGTCGCTGAAGGCGATGGATACGCTTCGGTGGCTTGTAATTTTTACTGATGTCGGTACAATCACAACGCTGAGCGGCACAGCCCTCAAAAAATAAAGCCCCGCCCAATAAAGCAACCATCAAAACAACTATGGGAAACATTTTTCCATATCGCCGTCCGGCCTTCTGTGGTGTTTTTATTCCAAACTTCATAGGGATTGTTGTGTATTGCTCCGTTCTTTTTACTTTTGTAAAAATAGCATTTTTTATTGTCTTCTCCATCAAAAATTTTGATAGCGCCGTTGGACTGGGGACTGGGACACACCACCAGATGCCTGCCCATTATTGACCTGCTGCTCAGGAAAGGACATTCCGTCAGCCTGGCCGGGCCCCGGAAAATCCTGGATTTCGTTGCCGCGACTTTTCCCGAAATCAGGCAATTCTCTTTAGAAGGCTATCAAATCCGATACAGCAAACACAAAGCTTTTTTCGCGGGGAGGATCATCCTCCAGGTTCCCAAAATCCTGAAAGCTATCCGTCGCGAGCATCAATGGTTACAACAAATCCAGGCCAAAGAGCAATTTGACCTCGTCATCTCCGACAACCGCTACGGGTTGCATCATTCCACCCTGCCCTGCGTGATCATGACCCATCAGCTCATGATCAAAAGCGGCCGGGGCAAAATGATCGACCGGCAATTGCAAAAGCTTCATTATCGTTTTTTAGAAAAATTCAGAGCCTGCTGGATTATAGATGAGGCGGGCGCCAACAACCTGTCGGGCGAACTGGCACACCCGGCTCATCTTCCGGGCAACGCCCGGTATATCGGCATCCTATCCCAAATGACCTTGTCCCCGTTACCGGAGCAGCCTTTTAAGGGCATAAAGGAAAAACCGGAGATTTTAATTCTTTTGTCCGGCCCGGAGCCCATGCGCAGCCGGCTGGAAGCCGAACTTTTACCGCAATGCAAAGCGTTGAGTGAACGATACCATTTCAATTTTGTTGCCGGCAATATACAGGCCGGGCAACCCTCCTTACCCGCCAACGGCTCTTTCCGGTATTTTCAGAAACTTTCGGCAACAGACCTGGCGCCATTGCTGCACACCGCCGACCTGGTAATTTGCCGCAGCGGCTATTCCACCTTAATGGATCTGGCGGTATTGGGCAAAAAAGCGATGCTCATTCCCACGCCCGGCCAAACCGAACAGGAATATTTAGCGCGTTATCTTCAACGGAAGTTTCAGACGGCCGTGGCGCAACAAGGTCATGTAATCCTGACAACAGCTATCCCACCCGCGTTTGCTCAAAAAGCCATTACAGTTCCAACCGCTTCCATGACCCGAATTGATGCGGCTGTCAGGAGTGTCATATAAAAATAAATTTAACGATGAATTTGCTCCGGATTAGGAAGGAAGATAGTATCTTAGCACTTTCTTTTCCCGTTAAAAAGCCAATTTATGAAATCTCAAAAATTACGCTTAGCCCTTATAGCAGCAACACTTTTATCCTCAGGCGCAAGCTACGGGCAACAAGGTAGCGGCATCATTCAGAACGGTGGCCTGGAAAGCTGGCATAATTACACCGTGTCCACCAATCCGCTCAGCCCGGCTCATCTGACCATCGCCGACGGCTGGCAGGGCTCCGATTCCATGGTAGCCGCTTTTGCGCCATTAGCCGCTCTTGCAAACATTACCATTAATGCCCGGCAACAAGTTTTCCAAACCACTGATGCTCACGGCGGGCAATCGGCAGCTCAACTCTTTTCCTTAAACTTGGGCGACAGCCTAGGGGTGCAACCGGGCGCGCTGACCAATGGACAGATATCCGTGGATATTGCCAGCCTGATGCAGGGCGGCGGCAATCTTGACCCGGCGCATTTTTTCGATCTGCTGACCTTCAAAGGCGGTGAACCGATTTCCGGCCAGGTAGACAGCGTCAGCGCATGGATTAAGAACGGAGATTCCACCACCAGCGCCAATGGCGCTGAGTTCGGTTTCTCAGCCTTTGCCCTGAAGCAGATCACCCCCGATTCCTTTGCTATTGTCGGAGAAGGCGCGGTCAGCATCGTTCCTGATTTGACACAATACACCAGGGTTTCCCTGCACATGAGCTATACAAATGCCAACGCGCAACCCGACAGGTTAGTGGTTATATTTACCAGCAATAATCCGCTCAATGCCGCACCTGCTCCTGAATACAACAGCATGAAAGTGGACGATGTCAGCTATACCATGAGCACAACGGGTATCCAGCTGCCTTTAATGACCGATGACGCCGCTATGGTCTATCCTAATCCGGCCGCCAACAAGATATATTTCAATTTAAAATCGGGTCAACAAGCTGAAAATTTCGACCTGCGCCTTACAGACCTGGCCGGTCACGTGATCAGCCGGGAGCGCTTACACCATCAGGTTAACGGTATTGATGTCAGCCAATATGCGAGGGGCATTTACTTTTACCAGCTTACCAATACCAAAACAGCGCAACAGCAAAGAGGTAAGCTGATTTTGAAGTAGCGCCATTATTCATTATTCTTTTTATAGGCATCTTCAGGTATCCCGGAGATGCTTTTTTATTTCATACCATTTTAATATTCTTCCTATATTTTGGTATTTATTTGGCATAATTGAAATTTACCTCTTTCCGCCTGTAATTGTATGCCCCCCCCAAAAAAACCATGTCAAGTATAAGTTTAAATGGCATTAATCGCTTTTCCTACAAAGAGGTGGTATCCACGAAAAGTATTTCATGGATACCACCAAAATTTCGCCAGGCCAGCAAAGACTTCCAGGGTTGGTCATCACCTCATCGCTGAAGGTCCCTTAACGGTTTACCTGCAAGATGGCGACCGGTATCCCGTCATCATTTGAAAGACAGCGGCTAAAACTGAAGATGCTTTACGGTCAATCCCTTATTGATAAGCTGCCTCAGGGAATCTATCCCGATCTTCAGATGCCGTTCGGCAAACTGCTCGGTCACACTTTTATCATGTTGAGCGGTTTTTACACCCTCTGGATGCATGGGCTGGTCGGAAACCAAGAGTAGAGCTCCGGTAGGGATTTTATTATAAAAGCCCACTGAGAAGATCGTTGCCGTTTCCATTTCGATGGCCATTGCCCGGATCCTCCTGAGATATCTTTTAAACTCATTATCATGCTCCCATACCCTGCGGTTAGTCGTATATACCGACCCCGTCCAGTAATCACAGGCATACTCCCTGATGGTCGTGGAAATGGCTTTTTGCAAAGCGAAAGACGGAAGCGCCGGTACCTCCGGAGGAAAATAATCATTACTGGTTCCCTCCCCCCGGATAGCCGCTATCGGCAAGATCAGATCGCCAACCCTATTTTTACGTTTCAGGCCGCCGCATTTCCCCAGGAACAACACGGCATGAGGATTAATACCGGAAATCAAATCCATGACCGTCGCGGCATTAGGGCTTCCCATCCCGAAATTGATCATGGTAATACCATTGGCCGTGGCGCAGGGCATAGGCTTCCCCGCTCCGATAATATCTACCTGGTTGATTTTGGCAAACAGGTACAAATAATGGTGAAAATTGCAAAGCAGGATATATTTACCGAAAGATTCCAAAGACATACCGGTATATCTCGGCAACCAATCATTAATAATTTCCTCCTTATTGTTCATCATAAACGAAAGATTTGAATAAAGCCGAACGGCTCGGTCTTCTTACAAATCTAAACAATAAATCCCAGGGAAAATAAAATATTAATAGCCGATCTTCTGCCTGGCATAATCCGGCACTTTTCGAGTAGCCCGTTTAATGTCAATGGGCCGGTGCCGGGGCACCCGCTCGTAACGGACGCTGTCCGTCGCCTGCGGGGCATTGAATTCTTTACGGGAAATTAAAGTGCCTACCTGATAACGCTCTTCCGCGGTCAACTGGCCGGTTACGGGGTTATAATAGCGCCACAAGCCATGCCTCAGCGAGCCGCTTTCCGTTGGTACAACAACCATGGTATCATATCCGGTTACGGGATCCGTTACCCAAACGGAATCAAATTTCTGCTTTGTATTTAAACCGCGGAAATTGCCGATGCAGATCAGATTGCCCTTCTCGTAATACTGGGAAGTACCATTCAAGACCCCATTGGTGTAATTCTCAATAGAGATCAGCCGGCCCAAAGCATCCAGCTTATACCATAAGCCCTGCTTTTCATCATGATCATACTGGCCAAAGGTAATGCACGCATCTTGACCCATACGGGCCTTCTGATCAATATACCATAATCCTGTCCTTTCCCCTTTGGCATTTCGTTGGTTCAATGTTTCTTTTGGGGGTTCTTTGGCTTTTGTGCTTTTTGAAGCATGATGCTGCCCCCAACCTAACGTTAAGGAACAGCAGGACAAAACACCGGCAAACATTAGCCTCAAATTCATAGGCGCAACCTTATTTTATACGGCAAAGGATGTACCGCAGCCACAAGTGCTGCTGGCATTAGGATTTTCGAAAATAAATCCCCGGGCATTCAATCCGTCTCCATAATCAATCTGCATACCTAACAGGTAGATGGCGTGAGCCTTGTTCATAATGACCGGAAGACCTTGTATCCGGTATTCCATATCTTCATCTCCCTTCTGATCCATTCCCAAAACATAGCTCAAGCCGGAGCAACCACCGCCTTTTACGCCGATACGCAACATCGTTTCCTTACCGGTTGCGGCTGCCAATACGTTCTTTAACTCTTTCAAAGCATTTGGCGTAAAGCTTACCGGATTTTTTTCTAACACCTGGCTCATAGCAATCCAATTTATTTCTTTTTAGCCGCGATGGCCTCGTTATTCGGTTTTGTTTTCTTACCGTCTTCTTTCCGGGCTACCTTTTTTGCCCCTTCATCATTTTCCGTGTCGTCATCCTCGCCGGTACTGATGATAAACTGCGGCATGGCGTTGCCCGCGGTCTGGCGAGCGGCTTCCTCTTCCCTTTTTTTGATAAAATTGCTGTAACTCCCGAACTGGCTCATCAATTGATAGCCCTGATTGGTGATCGTTAACCGGCCCGAACGCCCGAAACCGATGACGGGGCTGACCAGGCCGGTGCTCAGCAAAATATCCCAAAGCCGGTCCACCCCGCCGGCGGTAAATTTGATCTTGGCCGGCTTCAAAATATCATCTTCCAAAGACGCCGGTTGCCGGTCGCCGTCATTATATAATTTTGCCAAAACCAGATCGGTTAAGGCGATATCAATTTGCTTTTGAGTGACTTTCGCGCCGACAGAACTTCTGTTCCTGAAGCGTTGAACAATTTTTTGCTTCTTATTAGCTCTATGACGATTCCTCATATGAAATATTCCAATTTTAAATTTTAGCCAAAATAGTCTGCCCGCCTTTCACGGCCTGCCCGATGGTCACTTCCAGCTTTGTACCAACCGGGAAGAACACATCCACGCGCGATCCGAAACGGATAAAACCGAACTCATCTGCCTGGTCAACCGCATCACCGGGTTGTAAATAATATTTAATGCGCCTGGCCATAGCCCCGGCAATTTGCCGTAATAGTAAAGTTACATGATTATTTTCAATTACAACCGTCGTCCTTTCATTTTCAGTGGAGGATTTCGGATGCCAGGCCACTAAATATTTACCCGGATGATATTTCATGTATGTCGTTTTTCCCGTAATGGGACTGCGGTTCACATGAACATTTAACGGCGACATAAAAATAGACACCTGTAAGCGTTTATCCTTAAAATATTCCGGCTCCATGGTTTCCTCAATAACGACCACCTTACCATCCGCAGGGGCAATGACCAGATTTTCCCCTTTTGTAAATGTTCTTTCCGGTATCCTGAAAAACCAAAGTACCCAGAACCATAACAGGAAAAGAATAACGGCCAGCGGCCAAAACAACCATGGAAGCGTAAAGCAAAGCCGATATAACAGTGCCGTCAGCCCGATCCAGGCAACGGTTGCTATTAAAATATGCCAATAGCCTTCCCGGTGTATATACATAGCCTTTTGATTTAGGTTATTAATTTATTTTGAAGCAGGCAAAAATACAACTAATCCTTTAAAATATCAGCCCCAGAGGCAAACGGCTATCAACAGGGCAAAGGGCAGGCATGCCAGTAAAGAATCAAAGCGATCCAAGGCCCCCCCATGTCCCGGCATAATATTTCCCGAATCCTTAACCCCTGCCAAACGCTTCAGCTTCGACTCCAGCAGGTCACCTGCCGTTCCAACAACAACGGTGATCAAGGCAAAAGACAGCCAAAGCCAGGGAGAAACCGCATGGAGCGGCGAACACCATGCCCAGATACCGGCACCGATAAAAGTCAGAAGACCACCGCCTACAGTGCCTTCCCAAGTTTTTTTGGGCGAGATTTCCGAAAACGGCGTTTTCCCGAAAAAAGAACCGGTAATATAGGCCATGGTATCGTTCATCCAGATCATCAGCACCAGAACCAGGGGGAGAGCAATATGAATGGTACGCAGCGTAATCAGCGCCGCCATGGGCAAAGAGATATACAGTAAGCCGGCCAAAGCCACTAAAGCTTCCTTCAGTCCGGTTTTCGGGGCCAGGACAGCCGGTAATAAGATCAGTAAAGGAACAGGCAGCAATATCAAAACAAAAGCAGAACGGAAAAAGATCAGCCCCAATACGACAACAAGCGCCAGTACCTGCAGGCAGCTCCTGAACAAAGATGTAAAATGAATATCAGGAAATATTTTTTCCAGGATGTTTAAATATTCCCGAAGGCATAAGAACTGGATCAGCAGCGACAAGGTGATGATAGCATAGGGATCGGCAACCAGCAATCCCGCCATCATAATCGCCGAGAAGACGACGGCAGATCCTAATCTTTTAAAAAATACGGGCCAGTTCATGTAATTCTTTTTAGCGTTTATAATTTCTCCGGCTCTTCCACACCCCACCTTTTTGTAAAAGGTGTCCGTAAATGATACAATTTTACCAATGCCAGCCACAGCAAAAGCAAACACGCCAATGTGGCGATAACTAAATAAACAGCATGCTGTCCTGCCTGGCTGAACGATTCATTCCTGGCTGCGTAAAAAGCGATGACCAGCTGAGAGCCGTTAAAAAGGAAATGAACGACGATGTTCAGCCAAAGACAAGCGGTTTGCTGATATACCCAGGCGAGCAGCAGACCGGCAAGAAAAATGGGCAGGAAATCATAAACGCTCATATGCATCAGCGCAAAGCTTAGCGCGGAAATTACAATCGTCCATGAAATGCTTTTGGTATAGGAAAAGGCAAATTTCTGAATAACGCCCCGAAATAAAGCTTCTTCACAAAAGGCAGGCAGAACCGCCAGGCAAAGAACATTCCGCAGCAATTCCCATCCGCCGACATCCTTAAGATAAGCATTGATCTGGCTTTCGCGTACCTGTTGCAATTCATGGGCGGTTTCGCCCAAATTCAGGGTATTGATATAACCGCCAATCGTCATCAGTACAGGTATCATACCCACCACCAGCATAAGAATCCAGGGCCATTGTTTCAAGTTGCGGATAGGCTGCAGCCCTAAATAACCGGCCGGCCGGGGATGCGCCAGATAAGCAAACAGAAATGCCGGGACACCAAAGGCCAGCAAAGTAAAGAGAGCATTAAAAAACATCATAAAATCCGGATGCTTCAGCAATGCTGATGATAAAAAATCGGCCATGTCCTCCGCCGGTACATTATAAAGCTGGCGGATCAATGCCAGCTGTAAAAATTGGGAAATCAGGAAAAAACCTGCCCAGATAAACAAAAATACGGACAGCTGGAAGCCTTTGGAACGGATATACAGGTAACCTTTAAACACTAATAAGACATTGGAACGGGTGAATGCAAAAATAAACACAAAGGTCTAAAACAAATATTGCCTGTCCATAACGACAGGCAATATAAAAAATTCAGTGTCAACAATCCTCTATTTCAGTTAAGAATAAGAAGCCGCCGGATTAAAGCTCGACCTTTCCCGACACGATTTGCTGACGATAAATCGCTTTAAGCTTTTCTTTACGACGACGCACGGAAGGCTTCGTAAAAGCCTGACGATCACGCAATTGGTTCAAAGTGCGGGAACGCTCAAATTTACGCTTGTACTTTTTCAGCGCCTTGTCAATATTTTCGCAATCCTTACCATCTAATATAAGCATCTTTATATACCTCCTTTTTTGCTTTTTTGGAGTGCAAAGATAAGATTTTTTACCTAAAGCACAAAATAATATTTATATCCTCGGTATCCGGTGAACTATTGGTGCCAGCCTTTATCTTTAAAACGGCTGCTCACCATCAATTCCTTGCTGCCTTCCGTATATTTATAAAACCCTTCACCGCTTTTCACGCCCAGATAACCGGCCTGCACCATATTTATCAATAAAGTTGCGGGAGCGTATTTCGAATGGCCAATACCCTCATGCAGCACCCGAAGGATAGACAAGCAGGTATCCAGGCCAATGAAATCAGCCAGCTGCAACGGCCCCATCGGATGCGCCATGCCCAATTTCATAACCGTATCAATTTCTTCAACGCCGGCCACACCTTCCTGTAAAGAAATAATGGCTTCGTTAATCATGGGCAATAAAATGCGGTTGGCCACAAAGCCCGGATAATCGTTGACCACACTGGGCACTTTTCCCAAAGTACGGCTTAATGCTAAGATCAGATTTGTAATTTCCTTTTCCGTGCCATAGCCATTGATGACCTCAACCAGCTTCATGACCGGTACGGGATTCATAAAGTGCATCCCGATCACTTTCCCAGGGCGACCGGTTTGAGCAGCAATTTTTGTGATGGAAATAGAAGATGTGTTGCTGGCAAAAATGGTTTTTTCAGGACAGCATTCATCCATTTGTTTAAAGATATTTAACTTTAAATCTACGTTCTCCGTAGCGGCCTCGATAACCAGGTCCGCATCTGAAACGGCATCCGCCAGCTGGGTATAGGTTGATATATTTGCCAGGGCCTCAGCCTTTGCTTTGCCATCAAATGAGCCTTTGGCGACCTGGCGGTCCATATTTTTGGAGATTTTGATCAAAGCCTTGTCCAAAGCGACCTGGGAAACATCTACCATATTTACCTTAAAGCCTTTTTGCGCAAAAACATGGCAAATGCCATTGCCCATGGTGCCGGCGCCGATAACTGTTACATTTTTGATGGCATCTAATGTCAGATTGTTCATATGCATTCCATTCTGCACAGCCCAAATACTTTGAGCCGCATTTTTTAAGAAATTTAAAAAACGGCTAAAGGTAGAAATTTTAGCCGAATAAGGCAAAGATGATCATTATCCGGGGCGTGCACAATCAAAAAACTGCCGGCGCGTCCTACTACGTGGAGAAGAAATTCCTGAGCGCAGGGTGAGCGCTAAATAAGGTAAAAACTCTTAAAATTTTATGAAACAAAAAAAATACTGAGCTGTTATTGATTTGTCATTAAACATAATATTATCTTTGCCGTCATGAAACTAAAAAATAATCTTCTCTTAGCAGCGGGCTGCGGTCTGTTATTACTGGCTTCCTGTCAAAATCCTAAAGAACAAATTATCGGCAAATGGCAGGTGGAATCTTTTGAATCTCCGGCAGCCGATTCAATGGCAAAGGTGCGTACAAAAGCGATTGACACCATTACAAAAGTGGACAGCTCTATGGCCGCGTTCATGGGAACATACGATCTGGACAGCATCAAATCCGTCCTGAAATCGCATGTTGAGGACTATAAACAACAACAAAAAGACATGGCTGCCCTAACCTCCCTGGCTTTCTTCAAAGACGGCTTAGCTGTTTTTTACAGCGGTCCGCAATCCGACACCAATAAATGGTCGATTGCCGGAAAGGACAAGCTTGTCCTTTCACCGTTCAGTGAAGCGCAACGCCAGGCCGGCGCCAAAGAGGATACGGCTATTATTGAAAGCATCAGCAAAGGAAAGCTCCGCTTAAAAATTAACCAGGGCAAGAATTTCATGTATGCTAACCTGCGCACCTTTACCAAAGAAGATTCTGCCAAAGCAAATGAGGTGCTTCAGAAACAGCAACAAATGATGCAGGAGCAGATCCAGAAAATGCAGCAAATGCAACAGGCGCAAGCCGCTAATAAAAAAAGCTGATCCCTGTTTTCAACGCGCAATCCCTAAACAACATATAATAAAGGCATTGGTTCGAACCAATGCCTTTATTATATGTTGTAGTATCGGCAGCCTCCCTGATGTGGCACGCCTCCCATCTCTAAAGGCCGTTTTCAAATGATTTTGTAATTCCTGAAATTGCGGGTCGTCGCTAAAACTTATTCGTTAACTTTGCGTCCAATTACTATGAAAAAAAAGTTAGCTATCCTGGGCGCCACCGAAACCATGGGCGCTCATGCTTTGGAAATCGTTGCTAAACATCCCGGGAATTTTGCCATTGAAGCATTGACCACGTTCGACAATGCGGATAAGATCATCAGGCAGGCAAAAGCGTTCCAACCGAATACTATCGTCGTCATTGATGAAAAGGCCCATGATAAGGTCAAAAACGCTTTATCCCGGACCGATATAAAAGTGTTTTGCGGGCAGGAAGCCTTATGCGATCTTGTATCCTGGACGTCAATAGACATGGTTTTAGTGGCTACCGTTGGTTTCGACAGTATCCGGCCTACACTGGCGGCCTTAAAGGCGAAGAAAACCGTAGCCGTATCCAATAAGGAGATCTTAGCGGCAGCCGGGGAAGCGATCAGAAAGACGGCTCTGGAAAACGAAGCCGTGCTCCTGCCGGCCAGCAGGGCATTATCAGCCGTTTTCCAAAGTCTTATCGGGGAAGCCAACCGGGACATCAGCAAAATTACCTTAATGGCGTCCGGCGGCCCTTTCCTGGACCGGAAACCTAATTATTTAGTCAATGTTAAAAAAGATCATGCCCTGCAGCATCCTAATCAAAACATATTTACCGACGACAAAACCAGCATTGACGCCTCAACCTTAATGGGTAAAGGGCTGGAAATGATCGCCGCCCGGGCAATGTTCAACCTTCAAAACGACCAGCTAGAAGTTATTATCCATCCTCAATCAGTGATCCAATCTATGGTTCAGCTGAAAGACGGCAGCATTAAGACACAAATCGGCCTCCCAGATATTCATGTTCCTTTACTGTACGCGTTAAGTTTTCCCGAAAGGCTCGTTGATGATCACCAGGCATTCCCTTTTAATGAATATCATAAACTCACCTTCGATCAACCGGATTATAAAACCTTCCGCAACTTAAAGCTGGCACAGGAAGCCATGGCTACCGGCCACAACGCGCCCTGTATCCTGAACGCGGCCAATGAAGTGGTGGTTCAGGCATTCCTGAATAACCGGGTGGGCTTCCTGGAAATGAGCGATATGATTGCCGAAGCCTTACAGCAAATCCCGATCATCGAGAACCCGAGCCTGGAAGATTTAGAGCATACGGATGAAGAGACCAGGAAGCTGACCCTGACGCTGACCAAAAACAGCCAACTTTATAATTAATCAAAAAATTCAACCCTTCAAATAGCAATTTATGACCGGAATCTGGGTTCAAATCATACAGTTTCTTTTATCTTTATCTTTGTTGATCGTATTACATGAAGGCGGGCATTTTTTCTTTGCCAAACTGTTCAAAACGAGAGTGGAAAAATTCTATTTATTTTTCGACTTCCTCTTCCCATTCAGCAATATCCTCCCCTTCTCCATTTTTAAAAAGAAAAAAGGCGACACCACATATGGCATCGGCTGGTTCCCCCTGGGCGGTTATGTTAAGATTGCCGGTATGGTGGATGAAAGCATGGACAAAGAACAACTGGCCAAACCGCCTGAACCCTGGGAATTTCGTTCCAAAAAAGCATGGCAGCGTCTTCTGATCATGCTGGGTGGTATTATTGTCAATGTAGTATTGGCTTTCTTTATTTATTCGGCCATCTTATTCACCTGGGGACAACAACAGCTCCCCATGTCGGAATTAAGCAACGGCGTCGTCATCACCGATTCTTTAGGCTATAACTTAGGCTTTCAGGATGGCGATAAGATCCTTGCGGTCAATAACGAGCCGGTGGTTTATTTTAATGACCTGATGCCCAAAATGCTTAATGCCAAAACCGTTCAAATAGAAAGAAAAGGTAAGGATACCACTTTGGTCATGCCTGTAAATTTCGCCGGACAGGTTATTGACAATAAAGGCCAGTCCCTGTTTTCACTACCCTTTCCTGCTATTGTCGGTAAAGTCGTTTCCGGCTCAGGCGCCGACATTGCGGGCTTAAAGAAAGCTGATAAGATCATAGCGATCAATGGCATCAAAACACCGGGATTTGTGACCGTCAAGAACACCGTCGAATCCGAAAAAGGAAAAAATATTCAACTGTCCGTTATTCGTGATGGTCAGCCATTGTCCCTGCAGGCGCATGTTTCCGACACCGGTACACTGGGCTTTATGTTTGCCCTGCCGCAAACACCTGAAGAAATGGCGAAAATGGGGGGCTATCATTTCGAGACCCAACACTTCAATTTTTTCCAGGCATTTCCTGCCGGTATACGCATGGGCATTGAAAAGATGGGCTCTTATATTGATCAGTTCAAGCTCATTCTTAACCCGAAAACCGGTGCTTACAAGGGTCTGGGAGGCTTTATCTCTATCGGAAAAATATATCCGCAAACCTGGAACTGGCAACATTTCTGGGAAGTTACGGCATTCCTGTCGCTCATACTGGCCGTCATGAATCTACTGCCGATACCCGGCCTGGACGGCGGCTATGTTTTATTCACACTGATCGAAATGATTACCGGAAGAAAGGTCAATGAGAAAGTGCTGGAAGTCGCCACTACTATCGGGCTGATCCTTTTAGCCGTCCTGATGATCTATGCCAACGGCATGGATATTTTCCGCCTGTTTAAGAGCTAATCTCCTCTAAAAAGCTATTTAAAACAAACGCTCCTCTTTAAAAAGAGGAGCGTTTGTTTTACGGCTGTAAATGAAAAAGCCGCCCCGGAAAATTCCGGGGCGGCAGAGCTTTACTTACTAACCCATCGTAAGTTCTGCAAATTTCAAAAAAAAGTACGGGATAAAGAAATGTAATTTTCCTTATCCATAAAAGTAATCCTTTTAAAGTAAAAATGACAAAAAATAATTGACAAAATGTCATATTGTCATATAAATTTATTAAAATAAGACATTTTGTCATTTAAATTTTAATGGGTACGGCCTTTGTTCAAGTCTTCATAAATCAACATCATTAGTTACTTTTTAAAACTGAATAGAAAATGAACAACAACACTGTAAATCCCGTACGTACCTTTGGTGGTTTAATGGAAGAGCTTTTCAACAATAATGGTCCTCGTTTCTTCCGCGATGATTTTTTCAATGAAGACTGGAAACAACACCGCCGTGTTCCGGTAAATATCTCCGAAACAGATGATGCCTACCAATTGGCAGTAGTGGCCCCCGGCTTGAAAAAAGACGATTTAAAAATCCAGGTCAACGACAACACCATGACCATTTCCTTTGAGAAAACGGAGACAAGCAAAGAAGAGCCAACAATAAACAACCAAAAGTTTTTGAGGGAGGAATTCAGATTACAAGCCTTTAAACGCAGCTTCAAATTAGGCGAAAAAGTAGATGCCGGGAATATCTCCGCACGCTACGAGAACGGCATTCTTCACTTAGATATTCCTAAGAAAGAACAGGTAAAGGCCGCCAACAAATTTATCGAGATCGCCTAAATCAAAAATTCCAAAAACAACAAAAAGCATCCGCAAGTTTCCTCGCGGATGCTTTTTCCATACTCAACTTTGTGCCAGCCATTTAACACCTGCCAACAGCAAACAGATAACAGGCCACCCCTCCTATTAATTCCTCAACACCTTTCCGCCTTTGACAATTGATTGCAAACGTTCCAGCGTTTTCTGCTCATGACAAAGGCTTAAAAAAGCCTGACGCTCGAGATCAAGCAGATACCTTTCACTGACCAAGCTTTCAGCGGACAGATCTCCGCCGCACATCACGTAAGCCAATTTTTGAGAAATCTTCTGGTCATGCGCGCTAATGTAACGGGCGGACCGCATACTGTCGGCACCAAGATATGCCAGGCCCAGGGCCGATTTGCCCAATACTTTAATATCCTTCCTGGGAACCGGCCGTATATATCCAGATTCCGCCAGCCTCAGGCATTCCGCCTTGGCTTCCGTAAGCTGCCGCTTCCGGGAGATGATTACCTTGTCCTGCCCTTTTCTCAGATAGCCCAAATCAAAGGCTTCATACGCCGAGGTGGACACCTTAGCCTGGCCAATGGTCAACAGGCGATGCCGAAAATTATTCTGCCGGATATCACCTTCTTCCAGGGAATCGGAAAGCCGCAGGGTAAATTCTTTAGTGCCACCACCACCGGGAATCAACCCGACGCCAAATTCCACCAGGCCAATATAGGTTTCGGCATGCGCCACCACGGCATCGGCGTGCAAACACAATTCACAACCGCCGCCGAGCGTCATATTATGGGGTGCGGCCACAACGGGAACATTGCTGTAACGCACCCGCATCATCGTTTCCTGGAACTGCCGGATGGCCATATCCAACTCATCAAAATCCTGTTCGGCAGCCATCATGAAAATGAGCCCTACATTGGCACCGGCGCTGAAATTATCGCCGTCATTATACACCACCAATCCCCGGTGTTCCGCTTCAGCCAGGTCAATAGCTTTATTAACCGCCTCCAGGACTTCACCACCGATCGTATTCATTTTGGTATGAAATTCCAGGTTAAGGATGCCATCACCCAGATCAATAACGGACGCGCCGCTATTCTGCCAGACGGTATGCCCTGTCTTCAGGTTTTCTAAGACAACCAGGTCTTTCATTCCCGGAACAACCTTATAGCCGCCCGAAGCGATATCATAATAATACTTTTGGCCCTTGTCTACTTTATAAAATGTGTGACAGCCGGATTTTTGCATATCATATACCCATCGGGCAGGCGCAAGGTCCAGCGCTTCCATAGATTTTACCGTTTGAGCGATACCCAATGCATCCCAAATTTTGAACGGCCCCATCTGCCACCCGAAACCCGCTTCAATGGCATCGTCTATACGGTACAGGTCATCGGCAATCTCAGGAATCCTGTTCGCGGCATACCGGAACAAAGCATAAAATGTTTGCCGGTAAAAATCGCCGGCACGACCTTTATCGGCCAATAATATTTTAAAACGTCCGGGCAAATCGGGGATGGCCTTTACCTGCGCTAGCACCGGGAAATCCACTTTTGTTCTCGACCGGTAATCCAATGTGTTCAAGTCCAATACCAATATCTGCCCCCCTCCGTTGTCATCCTTAATTTTTTTATAGAATCCCTGCCCGGCTTTACTACCCGTCCAGCCGTTTCCAATCATTTTATGCAGAAATGCCGGAGGAGTAAATTCTTCCCGGCACTCATCCTGCGGTAAGGATTGCGCCAGGCCGTTAGCCACCAGGCCCAGCGTATCCAGGCCAACAACGTCCGCCGTTCTGAAAGTGGCAGATTTCGGCCGGCCGGCAACCGGTCCTGTCAGCGCGTCGACTTCCTCAATAGTCATACCTGTCTGAGCTACATAATTCAGCACAGAAGCAATACTGAAAACCCCGATCCTGTTACCGATAAACGCAGGCGTATCCTTTGCCAGCACGGTGGTCTTACCTAAAAATTTATCGCCGAAAGTCAATAAGAACCCGGTTACTTCGGAAAGTGTTTCTTTTGCCGGAATAATTTCCAGCAATCTGAGGTAACGCGGCGGATTAAAGAAATGACTGCCGCAAAAATGCCTTTTAAAATCTTCCGAACGGCCTTCGGCCATTAACTGAATAGGAATACCCGAAGTGTTAGAGGTAACGATCGAACCGGGTTTCCGAAACTGCTCCACCTGGGCGAAGACCTGTTTTTTTATCTCTAATTTTTCAATGACCGCCTCAATGATCCAGTCGCAACCGGCAATATCTTTCATATTGTCGTCAAAGTTCCCTGTGGTAATACGCCCAGCGAATTCAGGAAGATAAATCGGTGAAGGCTTCATCTTTAACGCAGCTTTCAAAGCATTATCCGCAATAGCATTCCGGGCTACCCTGCTGTTAGCAGGTGCATCTTTGGGCACAATATCCAGCAACAAAACCGAAAAGCCCGCATTTGCAAAATGACAGGCAATCTGGCTGCCCATCACACCCGAACCCAGCACCGCTACTTTATTGATCATCCGTTTCATAATCTCTATCTTTGAAAAGATAAAAATACAAAAAATAAAAGCTAAACGGTACAATTGGGAATGAAAGGGGGGTAAGGGTTACCGATAAAAAACATAACGGCTTATTTTCAGCCATAAAACAATGCGCCCAGGCATCACCATAACAAGCTCGGGAAGGGGCCGGCGGCACAAAAAGCCGGTTTACAGGATTGAACGCTGCCGCATTTATTTTGTCCGGTGGATAGGCAGTGGTGCGGCTTTTACCTTACCGGGCATCGGGATCTTTGTAGGTAAAGATATCCGCCGTGCCAGCCTAAACTTATCCGCGGCTTATCTTAACCATTTGATCATGCATGAGTATGGACATATTTTGCAAGCCCAAGACAAGGGACTATTCTTTTATTATGGCGTCATTGCGCCTATAAGCCTTGGGAGCGCCTTTTGGAGTATCACCACAGAAATGTCCGCACGTCTCTTTGAGAAAATAAATCCACGAATCTCATTCAACGCCTATCCTCATCACAACACCTGGACAGAATGGGATGCCAGCCGACGAGCCAAACTCTTTTTTAAGAAAAACATTTGGCAAGAAAAATGGTTTCCCACACGAAAACCGATGGGAAACCATAATCAATAAGTGAAAAGATATCGTTCAATATTGTTCCTGCTCATTTGGAAAATCACCTCTGCGTACATCGGAAATATACTGCCCGGTAGCGTTTTTAATTTCTTCGTATAAATCCAGGTAACGCCTTAAAAAACGCGGCGAAAAATCTTTTGTAATACCCAGCATATCATGCATCACCAACACCTGGCCATCGACACCGCCCCCTGCACCAATACCGATAACTGGAATAGATAAGGTTTTGGCCACTTTTTCCCCAAGTGCCGCCGGAATTTTTTCCAGCACCAACGCGAAGGCTCCTGCTTCCTGCACGGCAACCGCATTCTGGATGAGCTCCTCAGCTTCAGCTTCCTCTTTCGCCCTGACCGCATAGGTCCCGAATTTATTGATGGACTGGGGAGTTAACCCCAGATGCGCCATCACGGGAATACCGGCGGAAACGATCCGGCTTATGGCTTCACAGACTTCCTTACCGCCCTCAAGCTTTACGGCATGAACGCCGGATTCCTTCATAATGCGAATAGAAGAGTTCAGCGCCTCCTTACTGTTGCCCTGGTAGCTACCAAAGGGCAGGTCGCAGATCACAAAGCTTCGCTTCGCCGCACGCACCACACTATCTGCCATAATGATCATTTGATTCAGGGTCATTGGCAGGGTGGTTTCAAAGCCGGAAACCACATTGGCTGCGGAATCGCCGATCAGCAGCACGTCAACGCCCGCCTCGTCAAAAATGCGTGCGAAAGAATAATCATAGGCAGTCAGCATGGAAATCTTCTCCCCATTCTCTTTCATCTTCTGAAGCGTGTGCGTTGTGACCCTTTTCACATTACCGTGGATAGACATAAAGCATTAATTTTGTACTACAAAAGTAGGTAAATTATAAGAATGCACCTGAAAAGTGGCATGCTATCGGTACAATTTGCTTTTTATCAAACCCCAACGATGCAACCGATGCTGAACGGATACCCGGCATACCCCTAAGCCATATGTTATGCTACGCCTGAAATTAATACTGGAAGCTTCCTCAAAATACCTGGTCGGGCAGGTGACCTCTGCTATGGGATATCCCTTCATGATGATCTGGGACAACATCTCGTTATCAAACACGAAATCATCATTATTGGCGTCAAGGTTAAGACTGCGCAGCACCTCCGCAGAAAAAGCCCGGTAGCCGGTATGATACTCGCTGAGCTTTTGGTTGACCAAAATATTTTCAAACAGGGTCAGGCAGCGGTTGAACAGGTATTTATAATACGGCATACCGCCATATAAAGCGCCCTTACCGAGTATGCGCGAGGCCAGGACCACGGGAAACAAATCCTGGGCAATGATGGAACACATGGCCGGTATAAGCTTGGGCGTATATTGATAATCCGGATGCAGCATGACCACAATATCAGCGTTTAAAGCCAGGGCCTTACGGTAACAGCTTTTCTGATTGCCGCCGTAGCCCTTATTGCATTCATGAGCGATAATATGCTTAACCCCTAACTTTTTACCAACCGCGATGGTTTCATCCTTACTGGAATCATCAACTAATACCACTTCATCGACAATATCAAATGGAATTTCCTGATAGGTGCGCTCTAAAGTCTGCGCCGCGTTATAGGCCGGGAGCACTACCACAATCTTTTTCCCATGAAGCATAAGGGTATTGTTTCTTTCAAAGAAAGACGAAAATAAGCAAAAAAATTTAAGCCATCGAGAATGATAAAATCAGGTAAAGGCAATCTTCATATTCGTGGCGACAAGGTTACTGTTGGCCCGGCAAATCAAATCTTTTTGCCCGTTAAAAACCTCTACCGCCACATTAATCACTTTTTTGCCGTGACGGATAATAACGGCTTTTGCAAAAACCCGTTCGCCTTCGGCGGCGGCATACAAAAAATCCAGGTTTAAAGACACCGTTGTGTAATGATTTTCTGACGACAGGCTCATAACCGCCCAGCCAATAGCCTCATCCACCACCAAAGACATCATGCCGCCGTGAATATGCCGGAAAGGATTGCACATTTCCGGGCGGACAACTACGGAGATCATGGCTATCCCTTTTTCAAAAGCTTCGATCCGGGGGTGCAGCCAGTTACCCGCCGGGGAACGGGAGTCGGAAAACTCTTTGCCAACCAGTGCTTTCAACTCGTCAAATGTCGAGGGTATCATAATATATCCTTATTTTATTCGGCGGCAAAGCTACAATCTATTATCTTTGTTTAGCTTAAACTGATCAAAATGACCATAACGCAATTAGAATATGTCGTGGCCGTAGCCACTTATAAAAGCTTCATTACCGCCGCCGAGAAAAGCTTTGTTACCCAGCCTACCCTGAGTATGCAGATCCACAAATTGGAGGAGGAACTCAGCGTGCGCATCTTCGACCGCAATAAGCATCCCATTGCCTGTACCGAGATCGGCGAAGAAATTGTCCGGCAGGCTAAAGTTATCTTATCCGAGTCCGGCAAAATACAGGAGATCGTTGAAAATAAATTCGGTCGCGTATCAGGTATTTTCCGCTTAGCCATTATCCCTACTTTATCGCCGTATATCCTTCCCCAGCTATTGGAAAATCACGCCCAACAGCACCCGGATTTGCGGTTGGTCGTTACCGAAATGCAGACGCAGGAGATCATCCAGCGCTTAAAAGATGACGAGATCGATGCCGCTCTGCTGAGCACGCCGCTGGAGGACCAGAGGATCAAAGAACACCCTTTGTTTTATGAACCGCTTGTTGCCTATTTTGGCAAAGATGAAAAAGCGGCCCTGGCCAAACGGATGATCACTCCTGAGGACATTGATCTTAACCACATCTGGATGCTCAACGAAGGCAATTGCCTGCGCAACCAGGTCATTAATTTATGCAGCGACCATATCGAAAAAATACAAGCCGGACGACCTTATCGTTATGAATCGGGCAATGTGGAAACGCTGAGAAAAATGGTGGACAGGAACGGCGGCCTGACCATTATCCCTGAATTGGCCACTTTTGAATTCGGCGAAGACCAGATGGAAAATGTCCGCTATTTCGAAGGTGAGCAACCGGTACGGGAAATTTCTTTAGTGACCAACGATCATTTTGTGCGCCTTTCCGTTTTAGACAGCCTTACGGAAGAAATTTTAAAGATCGTTCCCGAAAGCATGCGGGTACAAAAGAAAAACCGCAAGCTTTTACGTATTCAAACAGCTAAGCTATAGGGCAAGCAATAAAGAAATGACTTTTTAAACAGGCCGGTCAGGGTTTCTCCGATAACCGGCCTGTTTTTTTCTGAAAAAAGTTCCCGTCCTTTTTTTTTGTCGCCAGAATAAATAAAACGGCAGACCCGAAATTATCAATGCAAAACCCACTAACGATTTGCCGGGAGATTCCACTAGGGAAATGGCCAAAAGGACTAAGCAAAATAACGTAAACCCGATGGGCACGACGGGGTAGCCCCAGGTTTTGTAAGGCCGGTAAATAGACGGTTGTTTTTTCCTGTACACCACCACTCCGAAAACAATCAGGCCATAAAAAATGAAAGCCGCAATGATGACCAGGTCGGTCAACAGGCTAAAAGAGCCCGAACAGGTGAGCAGGCAGGCCCACACGCATTGATAGACCAAAGCCCGTGAGGGTGTCCGGTGTTTAGAATGTGTCCGGGCAACGGATTTAAAGAACCAGCCTTCTCTGGCCATGGCATAATAAATGCGGGACGACACCAGGATGGTAGCATTAGTGCAACCAAATGTCGAAATCAGGATCATAGCGCTGACCACGAATGCGCCACCATTGCCAAAGATTTTATTGACCACCAGTACTGCCGCAATATTATTTTCATCTAATTGCATGGCCCGGCTCATTTCATCAATCGGCATGACATACAGGTAAGCCGTATTAATCAGCGCGTACAACAACAGGATGAGGATAATGCCGTAGGCCATTGCCCGGGGCATATTCCTTTCCGGATTTTTAATTTCTTCGCCGATAAAGCCAAGCGCAATCCAGCCTTCATAGCCCCAGAAGGCATGGCGCATAGCAATGACCATAATGCCCACAAAGGTTAACGCTGAAACACCGTTACCAACATATTCAGCAGAAGATGTGGCAAAAGTATGCCAGCTGCCCACAGCGCTACCAAAGGCCATAGCCACAATCAAGGCGATACAAACCACGATGGAAAACGTAAAAATCAAACTGATCCAACCGCCTTTTTCCACACCACGGATATTGGCAACGGTCAGGCTGATAATCAACAGGCAGGAAACAATTTTCGCCCCCATATTATTGAAAAGATGAATACCCAGAACACTCAGACGCTCCCATTCGGAAGATAAGTGCGGCAAAGGCATAAATGTATTAAGCGCACCGGCAAAAACAAAGGCCACGGAAGCAATGGCCGCGCTTTGCACCACCGTAAAGCAGGACCAGCCGTAAAGAAAAGAAATCAGTTTGCCGTAAATTTTTTCTAACCAGGAAAAAGGCCCGCCGGCATGTGGAAACAGGGCGGCCAGCTCTGCAATGCTCAATACCCCGAACAGAACAATGACACCTGACAATACCCAGGCCAGGATAACCCAGCCGGCATGCCCCAGTTCATCAGCCATCGGTGCTACTTTTTTAAAGACGCCGGAACCGATAATGGCACTCATGACCATAATAATGGCCATTTTAAGGCCAAATGAGCGAACTAATCCTGATTTAGGTGCCTGCGGCGGCATGCAGTTCTTATTTATCGTCCCCGAGGCTTATTTTATATTTTGCACAGTTCCTTTTTCAGGAAGCGGGGAACGGGTATGAAAAAACCGGAAAAAACGTACAATAGCGGGAGGAATCCGGATATGATTAAGGCGATAAAGCCTTTGCTCCTTTGTTGATGGCCGTGAATATCGGCCTGGTAAAATCAAAAATATAAAAAAGCCGCTAAAAAAGCGGCTTTTCAAAATTAAATAATAGGGTATTTACAATTACATTACTTTCTCTACCTGTGTAAAACTCAGTTCTACCGGTGTATCACGGCCGAAGATCTTAACAATAACCTTCAGCTTTTTCTTCTCTTCGCTAATCTCTTCAATAGTCCCGTTAAAGTCGTTGAAAGGCCCGTCGATAATTTTAATGGTCTCCCCGACAATAAACGGATCCATCATACCGATACCCTGGTCGGACACTTCATCCATCTTACCGAACATCTTGTTGACCTCGCTTTTGCGCAAAGCGATCGGATGTTCCTTGCCCAGGAAATGGATCACATTGGTCACACTCTGAATGCCCTGGATCATGGTGTCGTTCAGCTGGCCTTCCAATGCCTCCAGCATGATATAGCCGGGAAAAAGGATTTTTTCGCGAAGCACTTTTTTACCGTTCTGCACCTTGAATACCTTTTCCAAGGGACAAAGGACCTGAATAATGGCATCCTGCCAATTATTGATCTTAATTTCCTTGTCTAAATATTCCTTTATCTTTCTTTCTTTACCGCTAACCACGCGCAAAACATACCATTTGGTATTGCTCTGTTCAGTAGTCTGGCTGATAGATTGTTCGCTTAAGTCACTCATTTGAAAATATTTCGATTCCGGTTTTGTTTACCGATTAGCCGGCCATCCCGTATACAACTTTTAACACACCTTCGGAAGCCTTGTCCATACCCAAAATAATCAATGTGGTAATGGCTAAGGCGACAATAACGATAATCGTTGTTTGTTGCAGTACCGGCCAGGTTGGCCAGGTTACTTTATGCAACAGCTCATCATAAGCCTCCTGAAGATATCGACCGAATTTACCCATAGGTTTTCCTGGTTGATTAATAAATTAAAACTGCACGGGTACTAGGATTCGAACCCAGATCAAAGGTTTTGGAGACCTCTATTCTACCATTGAACTATACCCGTAGTCGTGGTCAAATAAAAAGTCAAAAGATGATTAACTTTTGACTTTCTGCTGTTCAGCGCTGCAAAGATACAAAAGCTAAACCATA
The DNA here is from genome assembly GCA_035708205.1 of Edaphocola sp. Taxonomy (GTDB): domain Bacteria; phylum Bacteroidota; class Bacteroidia; order Chitinophagales; family Chitinophagaceae; genus DASSSY01. The sequence continues at coordinate 273,431 of DASSSY010000002.1, read as the reverse complement.
AAAATACCATTTCATAAAAATTATTACTAAAGATTTTTACAACTACGCTGAGATTTCTTGCATACGGACGTCACCGGTGAATCACCACTATGAATTGCTAATATTTCAAAAGCTAAGGACAATTTTGGGTAATGGCACTATATTTGCAACCGGAATCAATACTTGAACATCTATCAACTATGGCTATTTTAGGAAGTCTTGTCTCTCGCTCTTTACGTATTCGCAAACAATTCAAAATAAAAGAAGCGGCACCAAGAGTTTACCAGCAGCACACCCTGCGTAATTTATTGGAGAGAGGCCAGTACACCGCATTCGGGAAAAAATATCATTTTGACCGGCTGCTTTCCGAGTCTGTTGATCTCGAAAACGACTTTCGTAAGGTCGTTCCCCTGCACGACTATCAGAAAATGTTTGATGAATGGTGGTATCGCTGCCTGGAAGGTGAAGAGAACGTGACCTGGCCGGGCAGGGTCAAATACTTTGCTTTAAGTTCCGGTACTTCCGAGTCGGCCAGTAAGCACATTCCCGTAACACAGGACATGATTCGCACCATTAAGAAGATCGGCTTTAAGCAATTTTTCAGCATGACGAATTTCAACCTGCCGGATAAGTTTTTTGAAAAAGGCATCCTGATGCTCGGCGGAACCACTTCCCTGTTCAATCGCGGCGATTATTACGAAGGCGATATGAGCGGCATCAGCGCCAAAAATATGCCCCGTATTGCCGGAAGCCTATGGTACAAGCCGGGACAAAAGATATCCAGAAGCCCCAACTGGGAAGACCGTATCAAACTGATTGTACAAAACGCGCCGAAATGGGATGTCGGGACATTAGCGGGGGTGCCGGCATGGGCGCAGATTGTGCTTGAAGAGATCATCAAGACCTATAAGCTCAAAAATATCCACGAGCTCTGGCCAAACCTGTCAGTGTATATCCACGGTGGTGTGGCCTTCGATCCCTACCGGGAAAATTTTGAAAAGCTCATGGGCCGTCCTATTACCTATATTGAGACCTATATGGCCTCCGAAGGCTCTTTCGGCTTCCAGGCCAGGCCGGGCGCAAAAGGTATAAAACTGGTATTAAACGCCAATATCTTTTTTGAATTTATCCCGTTTGATCACTTTAATTTTGAAGAAGACGGCACTTTGAAGCCTAATGCGCAATCCCGTTTTATTGACGAAGTAGAGGAAGGTCCGGAATACGCCGTTATTCTGAGCACCTGCTCCGGCGCCTGGCGTTACCTGATCGGGGATATTGTCCGGTTCACAGACAAAAAAGAACACGAGATTGTCATTACAGGACGCACCAAACAGTTTTTAAGCTTCTGCGGCGAGCATGTTTCCGTAGATAATATTAACCAGGCCATCGGCAGGCTGCGGCAGCAAGCGGATGTCAATATTAAAGAGTTTGCCGTCGCAGGCCTACCTTACGAGGGCTTGTTTGCACACCACTGGTTTATCGGCTGCGACGAGCCTTTGAATGAAGAGACCGCAAAACAGATCCTGGACGACTACATGAAAGAAATCAACGACGACTATGCCGTTGAACGGACCTCGGCCTTAAAAGAAGTGTTCGTTTCCGTGCTGCCGACAGGGATTTTCAACGATTACCTGAAACATATCGGTAAATACGGTGCCATGAATAAATTCCCGAGGGTCATGAAAGGTCAGCAATTAGAAAGCTGGCAACAATATCTAAAATCCCAGGACATTGACATCAGCATCTGATGAATATCCAAATAACGCCAAGGCATCCGCCGCCGAAACATTTCTTATATTTGCGGCCTATCTGAAAAATAGTGCGCATGTTACCTAATGAAATGCTCCTAAAGGCTTACCGTCTGATGATGACGGCAAAAGCCATGGCCGATATATATGAAGAAAACCGTCCCATCTGCAAATATGTTCATTCCACCAGCCGTGGACATGAGGCCATCCAGCTGGCAACCGGCTTTTTGCTCAAATCCCATGATTACGTCAGCCCCTATTACCGCGATGAAAGCCTTTTGCTGGGTATGAACTGGCGACCTTATGAGCTGATGCTCCAGTTACTGGCCAAAGCAGACGATCCTTTTACCGGCGGACGGGCTTATTACAGCCATCCCAACAGCCGCCGCGAAAATTTCCCGAAGATCATTCATCAAAGCAGCGCTACAGGCATGCAGGTTATCCCGACAACCGGCGTGGCCCAGGGCCTGAAATATATTAAGGAGCAAAAATTAAAAGAATTTGACGAAAACCCGGTGGTCGTTTGCTCGCTCGGCGATGGCAGCGTTACGGAAGGAGAGGTCAGCGAAGCCTGGCAGTTTGCGGTCTTACACCAGTTGCCCGTCATCTACCTGGTGCAGGACAACGAATGGGGTATTTCCGTAACCAGCAAGGAAGCCCGCACCATGAATGCCTATGAATTTGCCGCCGGCTTTAAAGGCATGAACCGCATGGAAGTGGACGGCAGCGACTTTGAAGCTTCTTATGAAGCCATGAAGAAATGTATTGAAGCCGTCCGGAACGGAAAAGGGCCCTTTGTATTGCGCGCTACCGTTCCCCTTTTAGGCCATCATACTTCCGGTGTGCGTAAGGAATGGTATCGCTCCAAAGAAGACCTGGCAGAGCATGCCAAAAGAGACCCGGGACCGGCGCTGAGAAAGGTTTTAGAGAGAAAGGGCGTTGCCCGGAAAGCGTTGGACGATATTATTGAGGAATCTAAAAAATTTGTAGCGGAAGAATTTGCAAGGGCGGTTGCCGCCCCCGAACCGGACCCGGCGCATGTTGAAGATTTCGTGTTTGTCCCGACACCGGTAACGGAAGAAAAGGGAACCAGGGCTCCCCAAGGCGGTACAGAAGTCTTTATGGTGGACGCCGCCCTGCATGCCATGGAAGAGCTGATGCGCGACTACCCTGAAGCCCTGTTTTACGGGCAGGACGTAGGCGCACGTATTGGCGGCGTATTTCGCGAAGCGGCAACCTTAGGCCAGAAATTCGGCGAAAAAAGGGTATTTAATACCGCCATCCAGGAAGCTTACATCATCGGCTCAACCATTGGCATGAGCGCCGTTGGCTTAAAACCTGTCGTTGAAGTACAGTTTGCCGATTATATTTACCCGGGTATGAACCAGCTGGTCACGGAGATCAGCAAATCCTGCTATTTAAGCTGTGGTAAATTTCCCGTCAATACGGTCATTCGCGTGCCGATCGGCGCTTATGGCGGGGGCGGTCCTTATCATAGCGGCAGCGTAGAAAGCACGCTGGCCACCATCAAGGGTATTAAGATCGCTTATCCTTCCAATGCCGCTGACTTAAAAGGCCTGCTGAAAGCAGCCGTTTTAGATCCCAACCCGGTGGTCATGCTGGAACACAAAGGCTTGTACTGGAGCAAAGTGCCCGGCACGGAAAGCGCCAAAACCATTGAACCGGCCGCCGATTATATCCTGCCTTTCGGCAAGGGACGGGTTGTCCTGGCAGCCGGCAGCGAAGCTCTTGATGAGGGCAACTCCTGCTGTATCATTACGTATGGCATGGGCGTACATTGGGCCATGGCCGCCGCTAAAGACTACCCGGGACAGGTAGAAATCATTGATCTAAGGACCTTATATCCTCTGGATGAAGCTTTGGTTTACGAAACCGTCAGCCGTCACGGGAAATGCCTGGTCCTGACCGAAGAGCAGCTCAACAATTCATTTGCAGAAGCCTTAGCCGGTAAGGTCAGCCAGCAATGTTTTCAATATTTAGACGCGCCGGTGCAGACCCTGGGCGCCCTGGACCTGCCTGCCGTACCGATGAATGCCGGCTTAGAGGCGGTCATGTTGCCGGGTGTGACGAAAACCAAAGAAAAACTGGCGGAATTGCTGAGTTATTAACCTGGTAAATATCGGTTTCGCGCGGGTACTTTTTTCAACCCGCGCGATGCTCTTGTGAATACCATTTGGGCGATTATCAGGCATGTTTCTCACGAAGCCCTGAAGTTCCGAAAGGATTCTTCTGCCGTACTATCTTAATTTCTTACTCCCAAAGGCATAGTGTTTTCAAAATAATTTACATAGAAATGTTGCGCTTCCTGCGGAAAGAAAGGGGAAACATGTTAGCGTTTCATGCAACCGGCATGCCCGGCCGCCGATATATCACAACGGGGGTGGCAAAAGCACCACTTTCAATACAATATGCGTCCACCCGGATATCATGCTGTAAGCATTGGACAGCATACAATATTAAAATGATCTTTAGATGCTCACAGCGTGACAAAAGAAAGCTCGATAGCGCCTGTCAGATCCTGAATGATAGCAATATCTTACTTACGAATAGCATATTAGCTCTAAACTCACCCAAGACTGTAATGAGATCCTTCCAGAATGACAAGGATAAATCACATGCACAATAAAATCCAACAGTATGGCATAAAGAATCAACCCCAAAAGAAAAATAAGCCGCCCGAAAGGACGGCTTATGCTATATATAAAAAGACAGGGTAAGTTACGCTACCTTATTGGGCAACAACTTCAAAGGTCAATTCAACGATCTTGTCTTTTCCAAAATCGATCTGCGCATTGAACGTGCCGGCTTCCTTAACATCATCTAAGATGCTGATACGGCGGCGGTCGATCTCATAACCTTTTTGTTCCCGGATAGCACGGGCCAGCTGGATCGGCGTAACGGAACCAAAGATCTTACCGCTGGTACCGATCTTGGCGCCTACCTTAACCGGGGATTCTTTAAGAACAGCAGAAACATTAGCGATTTCAGCCACTAATTTTTCTTCACGTTTCAAAAGGACCTTACGGCGCTCTTCAAGCATTTTGATATTGGATTTATTTGCTTCAACAGCAAATTTCTGGGGAATCAGGTAATTACGGCCATACCCCGGGCGTACCGTCACTAATTCATGTGCCGAGCCTAAATTATCTACGTCTTTTATTAATATTACGTCCATTAGAATTTTACTTTAAAAGGTCAGTAACATAAGGCAGAATAGCCATTTGGCGTGCCTTCTTTACAGCATGTCCCAGTTTGCGCTGGTATTTAAGAGATGTACCGGTAATGCGGCGGGGTAATAATTTACCTTGCTCGTTCAGGAACTTCTTTAAGAAATCCGCATCTTTATAATCGATGTATTTAATCCCCAGTTTTTTGAAACGGCAATATTTCTTAGGACGTTTCTGAACACGCTGGGTAGATAGATATTTGATATCGTTTGATCTTGCCATTGTAATTTGTTTTTAAAAATAATGAAAACATTAAGCTTCAGAAACACCTTCAGCTTCTTCTGTCTTTGCCGATTTAGCGGGCGCATGGCGTTTGCGCTCATTGTAAGCTACCGCAAATTTATCCAGGTGAGTAACCATGTGACGCATCACATTTTCATCACGGTTCATTTGCACTTCCAAAGCTTCGATGCTGGTGCCCGGCGCTTTAAACTCAACGACATAATATAAACCAGTCGTTTTTTTCTGAATCGGGTAAGCTAAAGAACGTAGCCCCCAAGGGTTTTCGTGAACCAATTCGCCGCCGTTTTCTTTGATCAGGTCGGCAAATTTCTTCTGAGCATTTTTGTAATCTTCATCCGCCAAAACCGGAGTAAAGATGACCATCAGCTCATAATTTTGCAAGTTCGTTGCCATAAATATGAATTTAAATGATTAATAATAAAAAACCGCCGGCTGCAACTTTGGACATTTTCTAAAATCAGAAAACGGCCGGCTTCTTTTTCAGGGCGCAAAGGTAATATATTTTCTTATATCAAACAAATTTACCCGGACAAAGGTGTCTTTGTTAATCCAAAATCTCTTCCAGGGTTTCTCTGGTAGCCAGGAGCGTTTGTTCTAAATCTTCCTGCGATAAGGCATCATTAAAGAACCAGCTTTCAAAAGCCGAAGGCGGCAGATAAACGCCCCGCTTCAGCATACCGTGAAAATATTTCCGGAACAGGTCCTGGTCAGTTGTGGAGGCGCTCTTGAAATCTGTTACCGGCTGAGGTGTAAAGAATATGCTCATCATACTACCGGCCTGGTTGATGGTTACCGGCACCGAAAATTCATCAAAAACGGATTTTAAGGCCCCCGCCAGCCAGCTGGTCTTCTGGGCCAGGGATATATAATGGTCCCGGTTGCCATTCAGCTCCTGCAGCAAGGTATAGCCCGCGATCATCGCTAAAGGATTACCGCTCAGCGTTCCCGCCTGGTACACTTCTCCCAGCGGTGCAATATGGCTCATGATCTCCTTTCTGCCACCAAATGCGCCCACAGGCATCCCGGCACCAATGACCTTTCCATAACAAACCAGGTCGGCATCAATTTCCAGGAATTCCTGCGCCCCACCCGGCGCCAGCCGGAAGCCGGTCATCACTTCATCCAGTATAAAGATAATGCCGTTTTTAGTACAAATTTCTCTTAGCCCAACCAAAAAGCCCTCTGCCGGCAGCACGCAACCCATATTTCCGGCCACCGGCTCCACGATAATGGCTGCGATGTCGTTGGGATAATCCTGAATTAATTTTTCTACCGCTGTCAAATCATTATAAGGCGCCGTAAGCGTATCTTCCGCAACGCCTTTAGTGACGCCGGGGACCTGTTGAATGCCAAAAGTAGCTACCCCGCTCCCGGCTTTAACCAGGAACATATCGGCATGCCCGTGATAGCAACCTTCAAATTTGATGAATTTATTTCTCTTGGTATAGCCCCTGGCCAAACGGATAGCGCTCATGGTAGCCTCCGTGCCGCTGTTCACCATCCGGATCAGCTCCACGTTGGTCGTCATGGCTTTGACCAATTCGGCAATTTTAATTTCCAAGGCCGTGGGCGCACCAAATGATGTCGAATCATTTACTTTTTCCCGGATAGCTTTTACGATAGGAGCATAAGCATGCCCAAGAATCATGGGCCCCCAGGAAGCAATATAATCTATGTACTGGTTGTCATCCTCATCATATAAATAAGCGCCTTCAGCCCGACGGATAAAAACGGGCGTACCGCCCACACTTTTAAAAGCGCGCACGGGAGAATTAACGCCCCCCGGGATACTATTTTGAGCCTGTTCGAACAATGACCTGCTGGATTGATAGTTCATGTATAATCGGAAGTTGGTTTGGAAATGGGTTTAAGATTCCCGGCTGCAAAATTAGTGTTTCAAAAACGATTTCCAATCTCCGGTCAGCATTGTTCATCCGGCTAAAAAGAAAGTTATGCAATATTCAAAAACCTGTTGCTGAAACTCAAAGAAAATATTGATACACATCAAATGGCAACATAAAGTGTTATTAACCAGTTACCAATTAACGTCAACTTGGCACGCTCCCGCGTTCTATATTTGTTTGTTTGTGTTCTGAACGACATCAAATAATGCGTCCAAAGGTTATCCGAATATTGTTTCATACAAAAAACAGCTCCCGGATGGTTTTTCAACCCAACCAACGGATAATCTTCCGAAAAGCCATCAGGGTATTTTAATATTATGAAAAAGAAAATTGTCATCGCCATAGCCATCGGGCTATGCACCGCCACCCTTGGCAACAGCTTTGCCAAAGACAGTACCAAGGCTGCTGTCACACCACAGGATACTACCAGCGTACGGCGACTGCCGCCGCTGTCCCGACCGCCGCAAGACAGCACCGATACGCAAATCCTACGGTCACCAAAGCTTCCAACGACCAGCCCTCAGAACCCGAACACACCGCAAACAAGTCCTGACAGCAGCCAGCGGGCCGATTCTGTAAATGTTGATTAAACCTTCCGCACCATACAAAAAAGGATAGCTTCACGGCTATCCTTTTTTTATTTTAATCAAAAGCCATCATTATTTACAAGCCGGCATGAATACCCAGCATAATCGTCCGGGCAACCGGGTAATAAAAACCTGAAAATCCTGAAAAAGTTGATTGTGGGTCCAGGCCTTTCCTGGCCGAGAACAAGGCTAAGTTATTTGCTGAAATAGATACCCGGAATCGGCATCTGAAAAGTCATAAGACAGGCTTAGCTGATGCACATTCAGGTAACGCGCGCTACTGATAAAACGGCTGCTGGGCTGGGCAATGCTTGAAGAGCCGATATCTAATCGTGGGATGTCCGTATTGCGGTTCCCAGGCGTCCAGGCATTTACCATATCCGTTGAATAATTTTGTCCCAGTTCGGATGATGCCATCAAAGCCTGGTAGGCGCCATCATAGATCTTACCGCCCAGACCAAAAGTCAATTGAAAATATAATTCACAATGCCGGTACCGAAACGAATTTCCCAGGCCGCCAAACCAATCCGGCGCGGCTGTTCCCAAATGTTGGCTGCCATAAACATCAGCTAAATTATAATCGTTGGTGGTCATAGCGGCTCCGTTAGGCCCTGTATAAGCATATAGTTCATCGCCGTTAACCGGGTCCACACCGGCACTCCGGGGCAAATAAAAGGTATTGACCGCCTGTCCTTCCTCCAATATCATTTGGTTCTGATAGATTTTACTGCCTAATTTCCCCATACTTTGAACGACACCTTTGTAATGGCTCAGATTCAGGGCGATATCCCATGAAAAATCCTGTTTTTTAATTGGTGTAGCGCTCAGGCCCAACTCCAGCCCTTTGGTGCGCAATGCGATACCATCATAATAAAAAAATGGTGGCAATCCGGTACTGGGCGGACTAGAAACATAGTAACCTAAATTTTCATCGTTTCGTATAAAATAATGTGCGGTCAGATCAATCCGGTTGTTGATAAAACCCAGTTCTGTAGCAATATCCAGGTTGCTACATTTTTCTGAAGGCACAGCCATGAAAAAACCAGCTTTCTTATGTCCTGACTGGCCATAGCTGGCCGATATTGTCCAATTGGAAAGGAAAGTAACATCCCGAAGAAACGTTTCTTTTTGGATATGCCATGCCGCACCGGCCACCCAATTATCTATGTCCCGGTTGCCCGGCGGTAATATATCGGTCCTGTCCCTGCGAAATATGCCATACACCGAATATTTGCCCCTGAAATTATCACTCAACCCCGCGAAATAGCTCACCGTGGACATCCAGTTTATACCTGTCATCGTTATTTTATTGTCTGTTTTCCGCCAATAATCCACCGTCCGGTGTAAATGTTCATAACCGGCGGATACGCTCAGGTGGTGTCGTCCGAAAACCTGCGACCAGCTTAGCGCCGAACGCCAGTCCTTATCTTTCATTTTGGTATTAAAATCAGTTGAGGACATCGAAAAAACAGGAGAACTGTTTTTGATAATCTCGTCTTCTTCTGAAAAATGATAATTCATCTGCACATCAAAACGAAAATGATTCAGGAATTTCAGCGAAAGGAAAGGCATGGCCCAAAGCCCCTTGTTGTCAAAGTAATGTGTTGAGGCTTTTAAATCCTGTGTTAAATTGTCATTGGGCAATACCGGTCGGTAACCCATACTCTCCCCAGGATTAATACCATTACCTAAATCATAAATATAATGACCATCTCCATCCTTTACTTTATGGCCATTCGCATCCCGGTAAAACACGGGATAAACCGAGGGGGTTATATTGGCATCATAAAAAGTTTCATCACCATAAACCGGCATTTTTTGAGTACTTTTATCACAGGCAACCTGTAGCCCGGCTTCCAGCCATTTGAAAGGTTTGTAGGTGCCTTTAAATCTTGCCGAAAAACGTTCAAAACCGGTATGCTGCACAAAACCGCCGTCATTCAGATAGCCCAGGCCAAAATAATAACTACCTTTTTCCGTCCGTTGGCTGCCGGAAAGATGATAATCATGGCGTAGGGCCGTTTGCTGCATGGCTTTGCGCCAATCTTCAGCAGGGTAACGTAATTGAGCATTTGGATTGAGTTTGCCGGTTCCCGGATCTATCAATTCCTTATCAGGGACATTATAAGCATTATAGCCCTGCCCGACGATCAGCCCGATAAAATTGTCCGAGGCCATCTGAGCGGAAGCCTGCAAATCATAACCGTTACCGTAGTAATAATTCCGCAACTGGTTCCAGCTAACCTCATAGAAATCTTTGTCATTTTGAATGGTTTCATAACCGGCAAAGGCCCTGGTGGTCATGCCTAAGCCGGCATCAAGGTTCAAATGGAATTTGCCCTGAACCGACTTTTTGGCGTTGATGCAAATAACGCCGTTCAAGGCCGCAAATCCATAAAGCGCTGCAGCATGACCGTCTTTCAGTACATTTACCGAGGCAATATCATGCAGGTTAATATCATTCAGATTACCATAATAAGGCATACTGTCTAAAACGATCATGGGCGCACCGCCACCGCCCCTGAAATCATGAGTCCCGCGGATACGAATATCCCCCGTAGCACCGGGCTGTCCGCTACCATTGGTAACTTCTACGCCCGGAACCGTTCCGTCCAATATCGCTGCAAAATCCGTGACCACCGGCAGGGCGTTGTTTTCCCTGGCAGACTGAACAGGCACACCCGGAGCGACCTTTGCATTCTTTACGGAATCCGGCACAATACCGGCACTTTGTTGTTGTCCAAAAGCAGATAAGGCACCGGCCAAAAGCGCAGAAAAAAGCAAGAAAGAGTAGATTTTTGGCTTCATTTATGTATATTTAAAATCAAAATTATAATTTTCTTAACTAAAAAATAAGGATCAAAATCATTTTGTTAACCCATCACCAAAACGATTCATCGCATGGGCACCGCACATCCGGCATCTCCTTCCACTCTTATATTCGACAGAAATCATAACCATTATTTATTGGGCAATGTCCTGTTTCGAGGTTTCTAGTACGACAGGTAATTGATTGTTACTTTCCATGTTTAAAGCGGCCCCTAAAAAATACCGGATGCCGGTTAAGGATAAACTTCTTAAATTCGCACGCATTTTATTATGATTGAAAAATTAGAGGCCTTAAAAGCGAGATTTGACGAGTTGGGTATTGCCCTGACCAATCCTGAGATTGTCGGTAATAACCAGCAGTTCATGCAGCTGTCAAAAGAATACAGGAAGCTCGAACCCATTGTCCAATCCTACAAAAAATATCAAAACTGCTTGGAAGCCATCGCTTTCAGCAAAGAGGTGTTAGAAACGGAAAAGGACGAGGATTTACGCGCTTTGGCCAAAGAGGACCTGGAAATCCAGTCCGCGGAAAAAGAAAAATTAGAAGAGACCGTCCGTCAGCAGCTCTTGCCTAAAGACCCGGAAGACGAAAAAAACGCGGTTCTGGAAATCCGCGCGGGCACCGGCGGCGACGAAGCCAGTATTTTTGCCGGCGACCTGCTCCGCATGTACCTGAAATTCTTTGAACATAAGGGCTGGAAAGCGGTTGTCCTGTCCGACACGGAAGGAACGGTGGGCGGCTATAAGGAAGTACAGCTGGAAGTCACCGGAACGGATGTTTACGGTACCATGAAATTTGAAAGCGGGGTACACCGGGTACAACGCGTACCGGCAACCGAAGCCAGCGGGAGAGTGCATACTTCCGCCGCAACCGTTGCCGTACTGCCGGAAGCCGAAGAAGTGGATTTTGACCTCAGGGAAAGTGACGTCAAGATGGAAACTTCCCGAAGCGGCGGCGCGGGCGGGCAAAACGTGAACAAAGTAGAAACCAAGGTTCAGCTGACCCACATTCCCACCGGCACGGTCGTCATCTGCCAGACGGAACGAACCCAGCTGGCCAACCGTGAAAAGGCCATGCAGATGCTGCGCACCAAACTTTACGAAGAGGAAGTGCGCAAACACGAGGAAGCCATTGCCAGCCGGCGGAAAAGCCTGGTCAGTACCGGCGACCGCTCGGCAAAAATCAGGACATACAACTACCCCCAGGGACGTATTACCGACCACCGCATCAATAAAACCATTTATTCGCTGGATGAATTCATGAACGGCGATATTGAAGAAATGGTCGAGGCCCTGAAATTTGCCGAAAACTCCGAAAAGATGAAAGCGGGTGAAAGCATATAAACCTCAATCTTACAATTTCTTAATTTTCTAATGCTCAAATAAAACCGTTTATGTCCACCCAAAAGCTAGATTTGGTTGAAATCTTCCGCCTTATCCTCCATAGAAAATGGTTCATCCTTGTCTTTGCCGTCTGCGCGGCCATAATCGGGCTCATCTTCAGCCTTGCCGCCAAAAAACAATATACTTCAAGAACGGTATTTATTGTCAAAAGCCCGATGAATATGGACCGGAACCAAATATTCCGGCAGGGCTATTACCAGCCGAATGATTTTTTCGCCACCGAAAATGATATTGACAATATCATGACCATCAGTCAAAACGAAGTGTTGCTGCAATTCCTGGTAGACAGCTTCAAGTTAGACCAGCATTATGGCGTGGCTTCCAAATCAAAAGCGTTTAACATCCTGAAAAAGCATTTTAAGATCACGCGGAATGACACCCGCAGTATAGAATTCGCCATTTCAGATCCGGATCCCAAAATGGCCGCAACATTGGTCAATACGGCCCGCTGGGAAACCGGCAACCTGTTCCGCAATTATTTTCTGCAAACCAAGAACCAGCTTATCGCTTCGCTGAACAAGAACATTGACCATGTGGACCGGCAGATCCGGCAGATCAATGATTCTATAGCCGCATTGCGCCAACAATATTCCCTTTACAACGTTTTGCTGCCCTACAGGGGACAAACGGTAGCCAACGTCACAACAGCAGCGCCCACCGCCGGCAATGAAGACAAAGCTAAAGGCATGGAAATCCTGGAAGCAGTAACGGCTACAAAAGATCAGTTAGTAAAAGACAGGGGCGAATATGTTTCCCTGATCAACGAATATAATTTAAAGACCCCAGGAGGCGGCATGGACATGGTTTATGCCGTTCAGCAAGGCTGGCCTTCCGATGATCCGTCTTTTCCGAACATTCCACTGATCATGGCCGTATGTTTTGTCGCAGGCTTATTTTTTTCCGTTATTTTAATGCTCTTACAAGCGTCCGTCAAACATCTTAACCGCGAAGAATCCTGATTAATGGTTCTATCAAAGGACATATCCGGAGCAAAAGGTGTATTATATGGCGGAAGCGCATTGTTCTTCCTCAGTATCATCGTCTATACGCTCACCAACCAATACCTGGTTCTCGCCGTGCCTTTTGTGGCCGCCGTTTTAGGCATCTCCATTCTAAACCTGAAATCGTTTTATTGGTTTTTCCTGCTGACCATACCACTTTCCTTTACCATCTATTTCCTTAACGGTAGCTTATCCACAACCGTTCCGGACGAGCCGCTGGCCTGGCTTTTACTCCTTATTACGATCACTTTGGCGGTATATAACAGAAAACTGTTTCCCGGGTGGTTCTTCCGTGAGCCCATCACTTTAGTGATCACTTTGCAATTAGTATGGATGATCGTGGCCGTGGTTTTTTCAAAAGAGCTATTCCCTTCGTTAAAATTCGCTGCCGCCCGTTTCTGGTTTATCAATGCCTATTTCCTTTTCCCCGTGCTCATTTTCAGGAAGGCCAGGGACTTCAGGAAAGCTTTTCTCGTTCTTGTCATTCCCGTCACCCTTCATGCCATCTTTGCCTTTTGCTGGCACTATAAGGAGCATTTCAACTATTGGCAATCCAATATCGTGGTGCACCCTTTTTACTTTAACCATGTGGACTATTCTACAGTGTTATCCATGCTCTTTCCATTAATTTTCATAGCCTGGCGCCTATGCAAAGGCAAGCCTGTCCTGAGATGGCTGCTTGGCCTGACCTTAATATTCTATATCCCCGCTATCTATGCCGCCGCCGCCCGCGCCGCCATACTGGCCGTATTTTTCGCATTCTTCATAGGTTTTATGATTCACAAGCGACTGGTAAACTGGGTCATGCCCATTGCCTATGCCTTAATATTAGCAGGGGTATTGTTCCTGGCACAAAACAATTATTATATAAAGCTTCAACCTAATAAAAAATACACGGCGACACAGCCCACCTTTATGGATGCCGTAACGGGTATGTTTACCGGCAGGGACATGTCTTCCATGGAACGTTTTTACCGCTGGATCGCGGCCGTCAGGATGAGCAACGATAACCCGGTAACCGGCGTGGGGCCTAATAATTTTTATGATTATTACAAACCTTATACCGTATCCATGTTCGCGACATGGGTAAGCCGGAACCCGGAGCGCTCCACCACTCATAACTATTTTTTATACATGCTCGTAGAGCAAGGGTATCCGGCTATGATCCTTTATGGTATTCTCATTTTTTTAACATTCGCCCAGGCCCAGAAAACCTATCATAACACTGATGATAATTTTTACCGGCAGGCGGTATTAGGTACCGCCATGCTTCTGGCCGCCGGCTTTGTCAATAACTTTTTTTCAGAATTGATCGAAACCCATAAGGTTGGCGCCTTGTTTTATTTGGGAATCGCTGCTTTGGTCATCATGAAACACCTCAGCCAGGAGAAAAAATTTCAGATGACCAGCGAAGCACCGGGGAAATAGTCAAAATATCGCTAAAATCCTATCAAAGCTTCAATTTACAGGCGATTAACCATTAATTTACGACACATTCCTTCATTTTCCGCTTACAGGTTTGTACCTTTGCGGCGTTTTTCAGGGGTATCCCTATTATTACGCTGCCCATTCATTTCAATATTATAATGTCCGACTTTTCACGCCGACGTAAATGGATTCATCTCCGTGATCAAATTAATGCTCCGCTGACCCTCAACCCTTTTGTTTTCACCAAATCTTTTTTCATTTGGGTCAGCTTAGGTATTGTCGGCGGTATAGTGGCCGGACTGTATTGGATCGTCATTGATTTCCTGATGCATTTTACCAGATCTTTCCACGCCGGTTGGGAAGTTATTGGCATCATGGGCCTGGCTGGCCTGGTCATCGGTTTAATCATTCACTTTACCGGCGACCCGGGCGAATTAGAAATTGTCCTGAACAATATTCGTTTTAAAGGCGGCAAATTGGATACGCATAACAATCCGACCATGATCGTGACCTCTATCATCGGTATCGGTGCCGGGAGTAGCGCTGGCCCGGAAGCGCCTATGGTGCAGGTCATCGGCTCCCTGGGCTCATGGATGGCCAAAAAGCTCAAACTGAAAGGCGAGGATTATCGCTCTATGAGTATCGCCGGTATGGCCACGGGATTTACGGCCATGTTCGGCGCCCCATTGGGCGGTAGCTTATTTGCGTTAGAAATCATGCACCACAAGCATGTCATTGAATACTACCAGGCCTTGATTCCGGCATTCGTGTCCAGCGGCACCAGCTTCATCATCTTTCAGTTGATCACGGAGATGGGCCTGGCACCTGCTTGGAAGCTTCCTTTCCCGGAGTACCAGTCGCAGGTATTTGATTTCTTTTGGGCCATGCTTTATGGCGCTGCAGGCGCCATGCTGGGCTGGGGCATCATCTGGGTATTCAGGACTTTGAAAAAAACATTCAAAAAAGCCAAATTGCCTTTTTATATCCAGACCCTTTTAAGCGGTCTCATCCTGGGCGTCCTGGCCTGGAAGCTTCCCATCACCCGGTACTTTTCACATTATGAGCTCATTGATCTACTGCATGGTTACAGCTCATGGACCATCGGTGTACTGGTAGCTATTATTTTAGTCAAGATCTTCAGCATGGCGCTGACCGTAACCTCGGGATGGCGCGGCGGCTTTATTATCCCCCTGTTCTTTATCGGCGCGACCTTAGGCATGATCATTTTTAAAGTCTATCCTGGGCAGCATCTCGGCCTGGCAATCGTCTGCTGTATGGCTGCGGTTAACTCCTGCGTGACCCGAACGCCCATCAGCACCATTATCCTGGTGGCCACCCTGACCGGCTTCGGCTTCTTTATTCCCATCTTATTTGCCAGCCTTACCGGGTTTTTCCTGGCGCCGAAATCCCCATTGATTGCCGCTCAGCTAGGCAAAGAAAAAGAGCTTATAGAAGACTGATGTACCGGATCAGGCCGGCTACAAAACTTATTGATAACATGCAAAAGATCGAGATCAAAGCCAAAGCCTTTTTTGAAAAAATAAAAGGACACGACCTGTCCATGTGGGACATGCTGGCGCAGCTTATCAAAGACGAAGAACAGGAGATCGTTTTCACCGGCGAAGATGGCAATGTATTGCTCAGTTATATCCTGCCCACCAACATTGGGCAACTTATGTCCGACCAAAAAGCATTTGCACAATTATTAGCCGAGCAGATGGCACAAAGAAATTAATTCATTCCTTTATTTTAGTATCCATTTTCTGGTACAAAAGACAACGGGCAAATAGTCCCCCTCACCTGGAAATATAGATAAAGGACCACCAAAAATGGGAAAATACATCCAACCCTGATGGCTTGCTTTTAATCAAATTCAACTTAGCTTTTGTTACCATTTAGACTTATAACTGACATGGTTTTGTGTGCCTCACCAACCACAAAACCACAGGGGAAAGAGGTAACAATTATGCCAAATAAATACCTAAATGATTTTATGCAATCCTTTCCTGCGCCCTCAGCCAGCGCTCGGGAATATCATTATTCCCGGCTGCCAAATAATCGCGGTAGGAACAGGGCACAAAGGACAGGTCAGGCATCTGCATCCACCAGCGGCCGGTCCGTTTGCTCTTAATAAATAAGGTTTCCACACCTGAAATAGCCACGTGATAGGAGAAGAAATTGTCGGTATCGCGCAAATCAGCCTCCTGGTCCCTTAACCGCAGACCGTCAACAAAATACCAAAGCATTTGCGCCATTAGCTGGGCCCCTTGGCCATACTGATCGGTCCGGGTCTGATAACCGTAAATGCCTAAAGATGACAGCCTGCTGCTCATGCCGGCATAACGCAGCAACTGGCAAAGCTCGTCGCCAAGCAAGCCATTGGGCGAAGCATGATGCAGAAACTGTGCTTCGGCATAGCGTAATACCTGCATATCGACCGCCAACAATTCGCAATGGCGCAATGTGGGCTCCCATTCATCCAGGTTCTCGCGCAATACGCCCAGGCGAACACAGTCAAAACGCAGCTTATCCAGGGTTTCCAAAACATTGGGATGGACATCATAGCTCTGAAACCCCAGCACGCTGAAATGCCGGAGAAAATTAGGCTGACGGGTCAGCATAGGCATAAGAAAATTCCCCTCATGGATGCCTTCAGAATCTTCAAGATTGATCAAACGATCCAAAACGGCGGCCTCAATGACTTTACCCGACTGTTCAAACACCTCATATTGTTGCATCATCTGATCGTGCGTTCCTCCCAAAAGAACGACAACCTTTCCGGCCGCCGCTGTTTCCTTCAAAACGGCCCTGAGCGCCGCCCTGGTATCCGAAGGGTGAGCGCCCCTGCGGATGTTACCCAGGTCAGCTACTTTTACGGAAGGATGCCAGTCATACATTTTATACAATGCCCTGCGAACAGCATTTGCACTTGACTGCCATTCCTCGTCCGGGTCGTCAAAACGGCCGCAACCTAAAAGGATCATACCTGCATTTTCCCAATCGCCGTCATCCGCGTGCAGAAGGTGAATGCGCTTACCAATTTGCAAGTCATCATAGCCTCCCGGCAAACCATTGATCTCTTCCTGTCTTATTTCGTCTAAAAAATCAAAAAGTCCGTCCATTAATTCTTATTTTCTGAGAAATTTATATCATTAACCATTTTCGCTTAACCATTGACTATGGCGCCCTTTCTTTTACCCGGCGGAAAAAGTAAGGAAAACCGACAAAAAACAACTAGCTCCACGTTTCTTCCCGACAGCATGATTTTATTGCCCGCGCCCTGTCCGCATTTTATCTTTTCCGCAAAGCAAATATAGAACCTATCGGGCGGTTTCAGGCAAGGTCCACCCACAAAAATACCGGCAACAGGCCGCTACCGGTACTTTTAAATGGCGTTCAAACGTTCAATCCTTGTCCATCATGATTTTTACGGCCCCTTTCGGAGGGAGCGTCAACACCAAGGCACCTTCCGTCGTTTTTAAAAAATACGCTTCCGGAATGTTGGAGGTATAGTTAGCCGAAGCCTATTTCAGCTTGAAATCATTCATAAAAGCCGTTGTGAAATCACCTTTTCTAAACCGTTCATCCTGCATTAATTGCTGATGAAAAGGAATTGTGGTTTTAATACCTTCAATGACATACTCGCTTAAAGCCCGTTCCATAGTGGAAATGGCTTCTTCCCGGGTTTGGGCGATAGCAATGATCTTAGATACCATCGAATCGTAATATGGCGGAATCACGTAATCAGCGTAAATATGCGAATCAATACGCACTCCATGACCACCGGGAGTATGCAGCACGGTAATTTTACCCGGCGAAGGCCGGAAATCACTGTATGGGTCCTCGGCATTGATACGGCACTCAATGGCATGCATTTTCGGTTCGTAGTTCTTCCCGCTAATCGCTATGCCCGCCGCAATCTTAATCTGCTCTTTAATCAGGTCGTAGGAAATAACTTCTTCGGTAACGCCGTGTTCCACCTGGATACGGGTATTCATTTCCATGAAATAAAAATTGCGGTGCTTATCCACCAGGAATTCTACAGTTCCTACGCTTTCATAATTAATGGCTTTAGCCGCTTTAATAGCAGCATCGCCCATCTTTTGCCTCAATTCAGGCGTCATAAACGGCGAAGGCGACTCTTCTACCAGCTTTTGATGTCGCCGCTGGATAGAGCAATCTCTTTCACTAAGATGACAAACGTTGCCGAATTGGTCGCCTGCTACCTGTATCTCAATATGGCGGGGCTCTTCCACTAATTTCTCCATATAAACGCCATCATTTCCGAAAGCGGCGCCGGCTTCCTGGCGGGCCGTACGATAAGCCTTTTCCATATCTTCCGGCTTCCAGACATCACGCATGCCTTTTCCTCCCCCGCCGGCAGTGGCTTTCAGCAATACCGGGTAGCCGATCTCTTTAGCCAGCTTTCTGGCTTCTTCCAAGGTATCCACCAAACCTTCTGAGCCGGGAATGACGGGAACCCCTGCGGCCACCATGGTTTCTTTCGCTGTTATCTTATCGCCCATTTTACGGATCATCTCGGGCGTAGGTCCGATAAACTTGATATTATATTTTTGGCAAATCTCGGAAAAGCCGGCATTCTCGGCCAAAAAACCGTACCCCGGATGAATGGCATCGGCGTTAGTGATCTCGGCGGCGGCCATAATGTGCGGGATATTAAGGTATGAATCCGCGCTTTGCGCTTTTCCGATACAAACGGCCTCATCAGCAAAACGGACATGAAGGCTGTCCTTATCAGCTAAAGAATAGACGGCAACGGTCTTAATACCCATTTCCCGGCAGGTACGGATGACACGGAGCGCAATTTCGCCACGGTTGGCAATTAATATTTTTTTAAACATCTTGTTGTTTTTAAAATGATTCGTTGACCGTTTGCCCGGCGGTGCCAAACAAACACAAAACACCTTTTGCCGACACCGGTTGCTGACAAACGACCGTATCAAACAAAGAAGTGTTTCCCAATTAAAGTTTATTCCGGTTCGACAAGGAATAAAGGCTGATCGTATTCTACAGGGCTGGCGTCATCCACCAGCACCTTAACGATACGTCCGCTCACTTCACTTTCAATTTCATTGAACAGTTTCATGGCTTCAACGATACATAGGACGGAACCGGGTTTTATGGAATCGCCCACACTGACAAAGGCGGGCTTATCCGGACCGGAACTACGATAAAAGGTACCGATCATGGGCGACTTAACCGTAATGGTATTGCTGTTTTCTTCGGCAGCTTGCCTTTCAGCCGGAACGGCGGGAGTAACAGCCGGGGATGGCTGGGCAACCGGCGTCTGGGATAAATACGACGGCATTACCGGAGTAGCAGGCGCCATGGCAGGCATAGCCGTATAATTCAATTCCGCAACGGCTTGCTTGATATGAATTTCAAATTCGCCGTCCTTGATAGACAACTCACTCAGACCCGATTTATTCACAGATTTGATAAGTTCCTGTATTTGCTTAAATTCCATAATTGTTTTGTTTAAATGCCTCAATAGGGCGCTTATTTATATAAAAAATCAGACAATAATTATTTTACGCGTTCAATATATTCACCGGTAACGGTATTGATCTTAATCAGCTCATCAGTATTGACAAACAAAGGAACATTGACAGTAGCCCCCGTCTCCAATGTCGCCGGTTT
Organism: Edaphocola sp.; assembly: GCA_035708205.1. Taxonomy (GTDB): domain Bacteria; phylum Bacteroidota; class Bacteroidia; order Chitinophagales; family Chitinophagaceae; genus DASSSY01. The sequence continues at coordinate 253,399 of DASSSY010000002.1, read as the reverse complement.
TAAGGTTCGCGTGGCAGTATCGCCCTTCAACCCCGGTTCCGTATAGGCTACTTTTAAATTGACGCTTGGCGGCAGTTCCACGCTCATAGGCTGTTCCGTTTCGGTATTGATCAAAACGAAGCATTCCTGGCCTTCTTTATACAGGTCCGGTCGGTCAATCATATTCTCCCCAACGGCAATCTGCTCAAAAGTATCATTATCCATCAGGTTAAATCCGGTATCATCTTTATAGAGAAACTGGTAGTTTCTTTTTTCAACACGGACAGGAAAGATGTTTTCACCCGAATTCCAGGTATGTTCAATAGAGCGGTTATTATCCACACCTTTTAACTTGGCCCATACTTTAGCGGCGGAACGGGCTGTTTTGTTCTGCCCGAACTCTACGACACTATACAAGGCGCCATCTAATTTCAAAATTAATCCATTGCGGATGTCTGCTGTTGTTGCCATAAATATTGGTATAAATTAGCATAAGGCAAGGGGTAAAAATACCTCGCCAAATAGGTTCAAGGTGCAAAAGTAAATATTTCGGGCGTTATTGAAAGCATCTATCCGATTATTTCTAATGAACCGCCCCAAAACAACAGCTGTTCCCAAAGCCAGAATGGGATAATTCCCGGGAAAATTAAACCGTAATTATTTTGTTTACTTTACCTTTGAGCCAATAATAAAGCAGATTTTTTAAACAAAAAAAGCATGTCCATAAAGGTTGCACAACTGACAAAGGTATTTGGAGAACAGAAAGCGGTAGATAATATCTCTTTTGAGATAGAACCAGGTCATGTGGTTGGTTTTTTGGGGCCGAACGGTGCCGGAAAATCAACGACCATGAAAATATTGAGCGGCTATATCCCGCAAACGTCCGGGAAAGCTTTCGTATGCGGCTTTGACGTTGCCGCCAACCCCATGGCGGTCAAAAGGCGCTTAGGTTACCTGCCCGAAAAAAACCCTTTGTATGAAGACATGTATGTCCGGGAATTTTTAGAATTCACAGCCGGGGTATATCAGTTAGGAAAACAAACAAAATACCGGGTAGCTGAAATGATCAGCCGCACGGGTTTGGAAAAAGAAGTCAAAAAGAAGATCGGCACATTATCAAAAGGCTATAAACAAAGAGTGGGCCTGGCACAGGCCATGATCCATTACCCACAGGCGCTCATCCTGGATGAACCCACCAGTGGTCTCGACCCCAATCAAATTGTCGCCATCCGGGAATTAATCAAACAAATCAGCAATGACACCACGGTGCTGCTGTCCACACATATCATGCAGGAAGTACAAGCCATGTGCAGCCGGGCCATCATCATCAACAACGGCAAGATCGTTGCCGATGACAAGATCGAAAATATCCGGGCCGGCGGCGGCCAAAACGCGGCACAAGGCCTATGGGTGGAATGGGATCAGCCCATAAGCCGGGAACAGCTTTCAGATATCCGGCACGTCGTTTCCGCTACACCTGCTGATGGTAAATGGCTGTTTAAAACCCTTGAACCGGAGCTGCTCAGGAAGGAAATCATGCAATGGTCCCTGGATCATGACCGGAGCATTACCAGCCTGCAAAAAGAGCAGGCCAGCCTCGAGGACACCTTCAGGCACCTGACGGATCATCAATAGCGTTCAGAGTTGATTGCCATGATAACCACCGTAAACTTTTCCTTCCTGCCCCGGCAATTTATAATCTAAAAAACGGCTCTTCAATTTTTCCCATTCAGACTTTAAAATACTGTAACATACCGTATCCCGCCCTAAACCCGTCATACATTAGCTTAGCATATGTCGTCTTAATATCCTTTCAAATTGTCCACCTATTTTTTCAATGGCCGCCCTGGACGCTATATTCCGTTGATCAGTCTTAAATTCGACTTTTTCAACATGAAGATGATCAAACGCGTAATCCAACAACAAATACTTACAATTCCTGTTCAGTCCCGTTCGTTGGAATTCCTTACCATACCATCCCTCCTATTTCAAGCCTGTCGTCAGGATTTTTGAAATGCTTAAGAAGCCTGTATCTTCCGACGTATGCTTTTTTAACCTTGTCAAATACGCAAAAAGCGTAACGGACCCGGTTTAACCGATTCTCAATCGCCCGGCGATATATTCCCCTAACAAATCCCCGTTATAAATAGGAGCCGGTGAAAATTGAAGCGGATCTTTATCTTTGCCCGCAACGGGCAATAAATTATTAACATCCGATCCATTTATTGGTCTTAGCACTGCAAGGTCATTTTCAACAACAATGTCGCTACCAAACGGGAAGTTCATGGTCATTACCTGTTTTTATCACCCATAACAATTACATCATAAAAAAGGATAACCACCGTAAAGCGATCATCCTTTTTGCTGAAGATTTTAAAAGCAGGTTAATCGGGAATCAGTTTAACATAGGTTTGAACATATTCAGAGGTTATTTCCGAAGTAGAATCATAAACCTGCCAGGTCAGGATAAAACTGTCCACTGAAGGATAGGTCATATTGCCATACATCACCACGGAATGGTCGGGATCTTCGGGATCTGACCAGACCGTCAGGTATTTTTCATCATTGGTCAGGGAATAACCATAAGCCACGGTATCCGGTTCGGACATAGTACACTTTTGATAATGGTCGTAAAGCGACAAAGTATGCTGATCATTAAAGATGTAATAATTGTCCTTGATGCAGTCCGGTATATTCTGGTATTGGTCCTGGGGGAAAGAATTGGTATCGTTAATATCAGGGTTAACGGTATAGGCTTTTAGCTGCCAGGCCTTATCCATTAACATCTTTTGCTTTGAGGCATCGATCGGGCCATCGTCGGACACGTTCTTGTTACAGGCTGCAAACAAACAAGCGCCGAGAGCAAAAAGTAAAAGCTTTTTCATGTTTTGCATTCTTTTAGTTTCTTAAAGGTTGTAAATGTAAAAAATAATTTCTGTTTTCATAGTATCGGGCAATATAATTTTTGGGAATGCCGTTTATATTAGAAAATGATTATTTCCTAAGAAAAAAATCATCGTCCCAAATAAAATGAGAAACAAAATAATCTTATCAACCGTCATAAGCATAGGCGGTCTTACATCTGTCTATGCACAAAAATTTTCCTTTCAGGGAAATATAGGGCTCAAACAAAATTTCCTGTACAATAAAGAAGCTCTCATGAATACGAACCCCAAGGCTTATGACTTTGTAACAAAGCCTAACCCATATCTGGAGCTGGACGTCATTTATCATCTGGAACAAGCGACGCTCAGCGCCGGTATTGCCGCTTTCCCAACCAAATATTGGGTGTATTACAATTTTCACACCCCCCACACCAGCATCAACCAACAATTTGGATTGGGGATTACAAGTCTTCAGCTACCCATACGTTTTCAGTATCCACTGACCACCAAATTCAAGATGGGTTTAGGCGTAGCTGTAAATTATCACTCATTTTCATCACAATCCTATTCAACCGAATTCGATATTGACGGCACCGATTCAACAGATATTGAATGGAACGCCCAAAGTCCTGATTTTAAAAATTATTTCTCTGTATCGGGCCAGGCAATTCTCAGTTTCCAGCCCTATAAGCATTTTGGGCTCAACTTCCTTTTGGATATGGATTGGCGTCAATATCCGTCAATCGACTTCAGTCATGAGGTTTCCCGCCCCCGTCAAGCAATCCAAAAGAGCAGATTTTACGGCAGCCCAAAAATGTTCTATACGGCACTAAGCCTGAGTTATACGATATAAGTGGCTACCTCATGATTAACTTTTGAACTCTTTTATACGATAATTATTACCGTATCTATACCCGGATACCGGCATAAAATTTGTAATGCTCATATTTTCCATTGAGTTTAATGTCCCAAAAAGGACAATTTTTTATTTAAGGAATTAATGAATATTGAATAATTAAAAAATGCCCCTTCCTGATTAAAAAGGGGCATTAGCCAATAGGTGTGGCTGCTTTTAGTAATTTTTCAATCCTAACTCAATGTTATTAATCAACCCTGAACAACATCTCCCTTTACAGAAGTTAGCAAAACGCCCAATTGTCCGATGACACTATTCGGAACATTTAAAGATTGAGCCGCGATAACAACATCATTAATAAATTGATTAAAGTCTGCTTCATCAGCTACCGGATGAGCTGTAGAGCCAAAACGACTATAAGTGCTATGATTATGCGCGGCCAACATGGTTTTCCCTTTATACACCTTTTGACCGCTTACAGCCTGTTGTACAAAGTCTGTAAATGACCCCAGCAAATTGGCTAAACCTGTAGTATTTCCCGCCCCTACTTCATTAAGCAATGTTGGAAAATAAACAGCCAGGGAGGTATCTGAAGCAATAACAGACAAGGCGCTCTTAACTACAGTTCTAATGGCTAACCGCCCAGCCTGAATTTTCGCTCCCGGATTATCCGGATCTGCTATCATTGCAGTGCCACTACCCTTTACTTCTCCCTGGCCACCTTGAATAAACCAGCCCAGTGTATCATACAATGGCGTACTGGCCAACGCCGGGGTATTATTATCAGGATTATCCCCATTATCCTTTTTACAGGAAGTAAAACTTAGAAAGACACCCAGGAAAAGAACCAATAAAATGTTGATTTTGGCTTTGCCTGATTTTTTTTGAGCTTGACTGTACATAGTTGTTTAAATTAAAGGTTAGTAAAAAATTTTGAGGATGAGAGAAATGCTTTTATTATTGAACAATTTCAGAAACAATAGCCGTCAATTTCCCGTAAAAAGAATGGCTATCAAATGCAGGACACCCGTTAGCCATGTCTGCTTCGGAAACTGTAATTCTCCTGGAATACATAGCCAGGGGCTTAACAGCTTTATTATATATGCTTTCTGCATTATTTTTCCGGTTATCGAAAGTATACACCAACACTTCCGTTTGTGGATTATAATATACTGATTGGGCGCCTTGTTGATTCATCACATTTTTTTGGATCTCCGCTTTTTGGCTATCAGTCAATGCCCGGCGAAAATCTACTCTTGCCATTTGTATGGTTGCATCCACCAGGGGCGGGCGGGACCTGACCATAATAGCAATATGTATGATCAATGCGACAAACAGCAACAATCCAAGACCAACGACACCGGCAATGAAAATCTTAATTTTTTTCTTAACATTTGACATAGAACTTATCATTTTAATCTTAAAGCAATTTTAAAAAGCACAAAAACCAACATCCGACAGGAAAGGTCCAATCGTATATACGAAATCAACTGGTCTTTGGATTTTTCAATTCATTTTTTTAAAAACCAAGTTTAAAAATTGACCGTATATTATTTGTAACCCTAAAAAACCAATGATTGATTATTCTAAAAAATAGGTACTTTTGGCCGCTGACCTAAAAAAGCAAGTATTTGCCCAAAACTGATTTCGAATACGATGATGACTTAGTTGAGGCTTTAAAAGCCAAAGACCGAAATGCGTATAATTATTTATATGATAATTATAGCGCAGCGCTTTTTGGTGTTATCTCCCGCGTATTGGGAAATCAAACTGAAATAGCAGAAGACATTTTGCAGGACGTATTTGTAAAGATTTGGCATAATATTGAAACCTATAATTCGCAGAAAGGAAGGCTATACACCTGGATGTTAAATATTGCCCGAAATGCTGCTATTGACACCATTCGCTCCGCTACATTTAAACAATCAAAGGTCAACACGACAATAGATCATATCAATAATCAAAATACAATCCATAAATTATCGGACAATATTCCTGTAGAAGATTTTGGCATAAAACAAATCAGCAATCTCCTCGAGGATAAATATAGAATTCTAATTGACCTATGTTATTTTAAGGGTTATACTCAAGAAGAAGTTGCACAAAAACTTGACATTCCTGTAGGTACCGTAAAAACGCGACTAAGGAAAGCATTATTAAACTTAAAGGAAATTTTAAAATAAGTGGACATAAAAGCATACATATCTTCCGGCATCATTGAAGCATGTTTATCAGGCATTGCTTCTGACGAGGATGTGCGTCAGATGGAATCTTTGTCCGAAAAATATCCGGAAGTCAAATTGGAGATCATAAAAGTGCAACTCCTTTTAGAAAAATGGGCAACCGCAAATTCAGTTCCGCCGCCGCCTGACCTAAAGGAAAAAATATGGTCAAAGATTGGTCAAAAAGACAACCAAGAGCAAGCTGATCCATTACCTGAAAATTCCGATAGCACTAACTTAAAAAAAGTTGATGGGAAAGAAGCTGTTTCTTTCAGTCGCTGGAAATATTACCCAGCCGCCGCCGCCGTTTTACTAATAGGCATAAGCATATATTTTAGTGTTACACTATATCAAAAAAATATAGAATTTCAAAAGCAGCTTGCAAAGCTGGAACAGCAGTTAAAAGCCAATCAAGACAGTTACAACTCAAAAATAGCGTTATACCAGCAGAGGCTATCAGGGCTGGTTAACGGGAATATGCAAGGCATAAAACTAAGCGGGACTGAGAAGCATCCAAACATGACGGCGATCGTCTTGTGGAACAAGAAAACACAAGAAGTGTATTTATCATTAAAGCAATTGCCTGCTCCACCGAAAGGCATGCAATATCAACTTTGGTCAATTGTTGATGGGAAACCGGAAAGTGCCGGCGTATATGAAAGTAATGATACGAAAACAGCCCTGCAAAAAATGAAGCCGGTATCGCCAAACACCCAGATGTTTGCCGTAACGCTGGAAAAGGAAGGTGGCGCTGAATCCCCAACCTTGTCAGCAATGTATGTAGCAGGAAAAATTTAAGTTCACGAAAACCATAGTTCCTCTTTTTTCGTAAATGAGTTCATAAAACAAAACTGATATTTTATGAAACTCAAACAAATTTCCCTCTTTGCCATGGCGGCAATTGTTTTGGCAGGACAACCCTTACACGCACAAAAACCGGTAAAAGTAGGCGGCGCTTTAATGTATGCATCAAAAAACATTGTTGAAAACGCCCTGAACTCAAAAGACCACACCACTTTAGTCGCCGCGGTAAAAGCCGCAGGTTTAGTGCCCACCCTCGAAAGTAAAGGCCCTTTTACCGTTTTCGCCCCTACAAACGAAGCATTTGACCAGCTACCCAAAGGTACCGTATCAAGCTTACTGAAACCAGAAAACAAACAAATGCTGACCCAGATCTTAACCTATCACGTGGTTCCCGGAAAAATAGACAAAGAAGAGCTCATGAAGAAAATTAATAAAGGCAATGGCAAAGCCGTTCTGAAAACCGTAGAAGGTGAGGATCTGACATTTATGATGAGCAAGGGACATATCTGGATCATCGATCAAAAAGGCAACAAAGCCATGATAACTATTCCGAATGTCTATCAGTCCAACGGCGTTATTCATGTCATTAATAAAGTGCTGATGCCATAAGGCCTACGCCAGGCACATCAATTCAGGGCACAAAATATACTCTGTAAAAATCCCCGGCATGATTAATTGCCGGGGATTTCCATATTTATCACCATTACGGCAACGCGCTTATTACCGGGGGCTCTTAATATTTTTAGCAGCGATAAAACCCGTTGTCCAGGCATTTTGAAAATTATACCCACCGGTAATACCGTCAATGTCCAGAATTTCGCCGGCAAAAAACAGGCCCGGGTGTTTTTTGCACATCATCGTCTGCGGGTCAATCTCATCCAATGAAATACCACCCGCGGTCACAAACTCTTCTTTAAAAGTAGTTTTGCCGCTAACGGTCATTTCATGAGCGCAAAGTATTTTTGTCAGCCGGTTTTGCGCCTTTGCCGGTAAATCCGCCCAATGCGTGACATCGGCAATTTCGGCACAGGTCATAAAAAATTGCCACAAACGCGCCGGCAGGCCAAACGGGTTTTTACCCGCCACTTTCGCCGCGCCATGCTGTTGCCGGTATTGTATCAGCATTTGTCGCAAATGTTCTTCATTATATTCCGGCAGCCAGTTAACCTGGATCCCGAGCCGGTAATTTTTCTCTGCCGCCAGCCTGGCGGCCACCGCACTAAGCTTAAGAACCACCGGGCCACTCAAGCCCCAATGCGTAATCAGTAAGGGGCCGGTAGTTTTCAATTTGCTTTGGCTTTGTACCAGCTTGATCTCCGTTTCGGGAACGGAAACGCCCATTAAAGCCCTGATCGGGTGTTGGGGTAAATTGAAAGTAAATAATGAAGGCACCGGAGGCACCACTGATAATGCCAAATCTTTAAACAGGTCATATTGGCTTAACTTAGGTAAGCCGCCGCAGGCAATACACACATAATCCGCCGGTATTATGCCGTCGTCTTTCAATACAATTTCAAACGCATCCCCCGCCCTTTTCAGGTTTTGCACCGCTTTATTCTGTAAGAGCTGTACGCCAAGATCCCGTGCCTGATGCAAAAGACACTGCATCACTGTTTCCGAAGTATTGGTTATTGGGAACATCCGCCCGTCCGGTTCTGTTTTGAGCGTCACGCCATGCCGCTGAAACCAATCGACGGTATCGTTTGTAAAAAACTGATAAAAGGCTTTTTTCAGGAAACGGCTGCCCCGGGGATAGGCTTTCAGCATTTCACTGATGGAAGAGCAGGCTTGGGTAACATTGCATCGCCCTCCTCCGCTGACAGCCACCTTAGATAAAAATCTAGAGGATTTTTCCAATAAGACAATATCCAGATCCGGATGCTGTTCTGCCGCGTTAACAGCACAAAAAAAACCTGCCGCACCGCCACCGACAATCGCTAATCTTTTATTACCTGCCCTGTTATTGCCCATATCCTAAAGCCCTGTAAATATAACCTTGGGCGATTGTCCGGATATTCATGTCTGTAATCAGCCAGTTATCTGCCGTGGGATATACCCGGTTGGTCAACAAAACAAAGACAACGCCTGATTCCGGATCCGCCCAGGCGCAGGTACCGGTAAATCCCTGGTGGCCAAAGGCGGATTTGCTACAATAATCGGATGCCGGGCCACCTTTCCCTTCCTTTACGGGTTTGTCAAAACCAAGGCCCCGCCGGCTTAGATCGGAACGATAGCTTGTAAAATCCAGGACGGTCGTTCGTTCAAAAAAACGATGATGATGATAAATACCACCATTCAATAGCATCTGCATCACGGTACCGATATCCGTTGCCGTAGCAAACAACCCGGCATGTCCGGCAACACCGCCGAGCATGGCCGCCCCCTGATCATGCACATAGCCCTGAAGCAACTGATAACGAAAATAAGTATCCTTTTCAGTAGGTGCGCAATCTTTAATCCTGCCGGTGCGCCAGGGATCATAAAGAATATGATGGAGCCCCAGCGGTTTATAAAACTGGTGTGCCACAAATTCGGCTAAGCTCTGGTGACCCACTTTTTCCACTACCTTTTGAAGAAAATAAAAATCCAGATCGCTATATACATAACGCCCCAGGTTGTCCAAAGGAGAATTGATGATCGTCTTCCAGATCGTATCCACATAATCGTTTCGCAAATACAGATCGGCCGCTACCGGGATATTGAAATCCTTTTCAGCTACCTGCCGGTATAAATCCGTTCTCGGCTTTCCCGTGAGCGAATCCAAGGTATTTTTGTAAAAAGGGATCCAGGCCACTAATCCCGCCTGGTGCAACAGCAGATCACGGATCTTTAATCCCTGCTTATTGGTACCGCCGACCAGTTCCGGCAGATAAGCGTTCAGGGAGCTGTCCAGATCGATCTTACCAAGTTCTGCCAGCTTCATAACGGAAAGCGTGGTAGCCATGATCTTGGTTACGGAGGCAATGTCAAACAAGGTTGAATCCGTTACCGGCGGACTGGAAGAATCATATGTATAATGCCCGAAAGATTCCTGGTAAATAATATTGCCGTTAACCGCCGCAAATACCTGGCACCCGGGAAAAGCCCCTTTTCGGATGGATAATTCCATAAAGGAATCCAGGGCATGCAAATATTCCGGATGGATTATCATCTTTCTCATCCGTCTTTTATTTTTATAAAGCGGGAATCTTTTCCGGAATTTCACCTGTACCTGAGCTTCCTCCGGCGTTGTCGATAATTGATGCGGGTGATACCCATGCCCTTCATTTTGTTGGGCAAACCCCGTCAGCACAAACATCATCATCAGGAAAGTTAAACAGCCAATTCGTATCCCTTTCAATATTCAATATTTTATTAAGTTAAACCAAACTGGTTTATTTGCAGGATAATACCGGTAACGTACCGCTCGCGGGCAATTTGCCTTTCAAAGCTTCCATCGCCGCCGTTTCGGTAAATTTATTATCCTCATAGGCCATTATAACCGTAGCGGCGCCACACAGATACTTCATTAAATAGGCATTGCCAAAGACTACAAAGCAAACATTCTTCTTCTTAGCCAGAGCTTTAATCAAAGCAATTTGTTTAGCGGTCAGACCATAGCTACCTGTACTTCCGGGATAGCGGTTCAAATGATGAATACCTACCACAACCGCGTCATAATGCCCAATACCGATAGCGGTATGGATTTTCGTAACACCCCGATATCGTTGTTCCAGATAGTCTTCCAGGTCAGTTGGTCCGTCGTTTACCGAAATTTGCAGTGAGGCGATCTTAGCACCAGGCCGGTTTAAAGCATTGATCAGTCCCTGCTCATCCTTAACCAGCGTTACCGCCTTGGCCGCAGCCTCAGCCCAAAAATCATCCGTCCGGGCATTCAGCTCAGCCGTTACATTTTCAGTATCTACAGGTTGAGAATCATTTAGCCCGGCCTCATATTTTGCTCGCAGTATTTTCCTGACCCTTTGTTCCAGGTCAGCTTCCGTGGCCAGGCCGGCATCAATCGCGGCCTGAATTTTTTTAATAGCCAATGGAACATCCTGGGAAAACAGCAGCACGTCATTGCCCGCCAAAAAAGCTTTCAGATCCGTTTCTCCATCAGGGTAGTATTTAGTAACCCCCTTCATGTTCAGGGCATCCGTAAAGATTAATCCCTTAAAACCCAGGCTGTCCTTCAGCCATCCGCTAACCACTTTCTTAGAAAGTGTTGTAGGCAAATGCGGGGTATTATCCATTGCCGGGACATCAAGGTGCGCCACCATAACGCTTTTCACACCGGCGGCGATCATTTCCCGAAAGGGATAAAGCTCTACCTCCTTAATTTCCTCAATACTTTTATCCACTACCGGCAGATCTTTATGAGAATCGACAGCAACATCGCCATGGCCCGGGAAATGTTTGGCACAAGCCATGACACCATTGTCCTGAAGACCTTTCATATAAGCGATACCCAGCCGGGCCACCCAGTATTTATCCTGGCCAAAGGAACGGAAATTAATGACCGGGTTTTTAGGATTATTATTGACGTCAACATCCGGAGCAAAGTCAATATGTACGCCAAGCCGTTTACACTGCGCCGCTACCTGCGCTCCCATTTTCCTCACCAGCTGCGTATCCCGCGTAGCGCCTAAAAGCATTTGATAAGGATAATTGCGTACACCTGTAAGGCGCATCCCAAGGCCATATTCACCATCCATGCCAATAAGCAAAGGCACTTGCGCCATTTTCTGATACTCATTGGTCAGTACCGCCTGTTTTTCCGCTGTGCCCTGCATAAAAATAACTCCGCCGATCTGATGCGCTCTGATCAGTTGTTCGATATCCGTCTTATTATAATTATCACCGCCACTATATGCCGCTACCATAAATAACTGCCCGATACGTTCCCGAGGGCTCAGCCGGCTGTAAACACTATCCACCCAGGCCTGCTCCGGTAAGCGGCTCTGCGCCCAGCCATGCTGATAACATAAAGAAAGAAAAGCCGTGAGGCCAAGCAAAATCATTTTATTCATAAGCACCAAAGTACGGCTTAATTTTTATTAAAGACGGGCAAAACCCGGCTGAAAACAATTTTTTAAAATTTTTCCTGTCCTTTAAGAACATCCCTCATCGAGAAAACGCCTTTTTTATTGTGAATATATTCTGCCGCCAGCACCGCCCCAAGCGCAAATCCTTTCCGGGAATGAGCGGTATGCCTAATTTCTATATCGTCAATTCCCGAAGTATACCGGACCAGATGAGTGCCCGGGATCCCGGCCTCCCTGAAGGATTGGATGTTTAAAATATCGTAGTCGGACTGGTCAGCGCCTAAATGCCAGTGCTTTTTGCGTTCCAGGTTGTCTAAAACCTGTTCCGCTAAGGTGATGGCCGTTCCGCTTGGCTTGTCTTTCTTCTCCAGATGATGGGTTTCCGTTATGTGCACGTCATAACCGGGATAATTATTCATCATCGCCGCCAGCTGCCGGTTCAGTTCAAAAAACAAATTAACGCCAACACTAAAATTGGCAGTCTGGAGAAAACTTCCGTTCTCCTCAATGCATCTGGCTTTAGCCATATCCAGATGCTCATCCCAGCCGGTAGTGCCACAAACCACCGGAATATGAGCCGCCAGGCATTTTTCTACATTTTCGAATGCCGAGCCCGGTGAAGTAAACTCAATAGCCACATCCGCCATCTGTAAATTAGATTCCGTAAAGGCGCCCTGGTTATCTCTTGAAATTTTAAGTACAATCTGATGCCCGCGTTCAAGGGCGATCTGCTCAATGGCTTTCCCCATTTTGCCGTAGCCAATTAATACAATATCCATATATTGGTTATTTTAAAATAAACCGCTTATGAAAACGGTGTCATACTCAAAGGTAAATAAACTGAAAGAGAAACGCTCAATATCCCGGCAAAGATATTGAGCGCACTACTATTATAATATACGATTAAAGGAAATCATCTGAGAAATTACAACTCGTAATTCCGGCGATCAGGAAACCGCCTTGTCAGCCTGCTCTTCCCGCCATTTATGAATACCATAACCTGGAATCACGTGCTTTTCACTATGGTATGAAGAACGCACCAAAGGGCCGCTTTCTACATAGTCCAGACCCATTTTATAACCTTCTTCCCGGTAAAAAGCGAACTCGTCAGGATGTACAAAACGTACTACGGGCAAATGCTTCGGCGTAGGTTGTAAGTATTGCCCCAGCGTGACCACATCACAACCGTTATCTTTTAAATCCTGCAAAGCCTGTAACACTTCTTCCTTTTCTTCACCAAGCCCCAGCATGACGCCGCTTTTGGTGCGCGCGCCATTTTCTTTCAAATATTTAATCACCGAAAGGCTGCGGTGGTATTTAGCCTGAATGCGCACCTTACGGGTAAGGCGCTCCACCGTTTCCAGGTTATGCGAGATCACTTCCGGGGCCACGTCAATAATCCTTTGTACCTGCTCCATTTGCCCTTTAAAATCGGGGATCAGGGTTTCAAGGGTCGTCTCGGGCGACAGCGTTTTTACGGCTTTCACGGTATTGGCCCAAATTACTGAACCGCCGTCTTTGAGGTCATCCCGGTCAACGGAAGTGATGACCGCGTGCTTAACCTTCATCAAATGAATAGCTTCGGCTACACGCTGCGGCTCATTCCAGTCGGCCGGTAAAGGCCGGCCAGTGGCCACGGCACAAAAACCACAGGAACGGGTACAGATATTCCCTAAGATCATAAATGTTGCCGTGCCGGCACCCCAGCATTCGCCCATATTGGGACAATTGCCGCTTTCGCAAATGGTGTGCAGTTTGTTTTCGGTAACCAAATTACGGACATGGCGATAGCCTTCGCCGGTGGGCAATTTTACCCGAAGCCAATCAGGTTTTTTACTGTATTTCCGTTCTTCCGCGACGGCAGAGGTGTTGCCAGCCCCTTGCTTCCCGGCGACTACAGGTAATTCTGTCATAAGATCATATCGTTAAAGCCATTTCCGGATGGCAATTGTTAATAGTGAGAATCCTGCAAAACTACAATCATTTCTTTAAAGCAAAAACCAGATAGCGGGTATCCTATCAAAGGATAAAGATTATCAATAAGGCCGGGGCTCTCCTAAGGAACCTGGGAGCAGACTATCAGCGCTTGCCACCAAACTGTAAAGAGGCGTAAAAACTAAAGAAGGCCTGTTTGGGCTCTTGATTAACCATTTGGGCAATTTCCTGAAAATAATACGCTCCCTGCACCCCGGCCTCCAGGGCCATGATGCCTTTTTTACCCGGGGCAAAATCAAAATTGAGACCGGTTCTTACAAACAGGCCGGGTATCATCTTGATTTCATTAAGTCCTTTGCTAAAAGCGGATTTACCGATAATCATGCCCGGAGAAATAAATTCATTCTGGATATCCTCAGAATATTTTACCGATCCGTATTGATAAAGATCCAGATAATAAGGCTTTAGTAACCCGGCGGAAAAGCCGCCAAGGTAGGTCCAATGAATGGAAACCGTACCGGGATCAGGCTTCCCCGCAATCAAACGGCGATAGCCAAAGCCCAAATTGGCCTGATAAAAATTATTGATCTTTCCCAAAATATAACCACCCGGCTGAAAGGCCATACCCGGCAATACCGAATTCGCCTTAATTTCCTTGGCATGTTTGATCTCACTTAATGACAATTCCAGAACCTTGACCTGAAAATATTTATTCCGGTTTATGGAGCCAAAGGCTTCGCTGCCATACAGGAATCCCTTGTCGACAAATATGCCCCAACCGTTAGACTGCAGGCGAAATCCCCCGCTCAGGGCGCCCTTATAAACCGGTGGGCGCTTCTCCCTTGGCGGCTTTTGAGCCGTGTTGACCAGTATCACAGAGTCGCCAAGGCGATCCCGATAGGCCATTTTTGACCATTGCGCCATACCGCTTACCGGCAATGATACGATCAGGATAAATAATATAAATTCAACCTTCGCCTTCATGAAAATGCAATTACTTTTGTAAATTTATAAAAATTTGTTGACAATGACCTCAAAAGTAATTTATAACGGGGATTTACGCACTGAAGCCACACATTTGAAATCCGGTACAATAATAGAAACGGACGCGCCGACAGACAATAACGGTAAAGGAGAACGGTTTTCTCCAACCGATTTAGTAGCTACGGCGCTGGCTTCCTGCATGATGACCATCATGGGTATCGCCGCCAATGCACACCATATTAATATCATTGGAACAACCTGCGCAGTAGAAAAGATAATGATTTCCGATCCGAGAAGAATTGGCGCCATTCGCATACAGATGAACTTTCCCGAAGGATTGACCTTTACGAATAAGGAAAGGCAAATTCTTGAAAAGGCAGCGCTGACCTGCCCGGTTCATCAGAGCCTTCACCCGGATATCAAAAAAGATATTTATTTCCACTGGCCGGCTTAACGCCTTATTTCCGGGCACTCAGCAAGAAATTACCCACCGCGCAGTCCAGGCATTTTTTAGCATTGCAATAGGTTGTCAGCAACTGTATTAATGCCTGGGACTCCGCGGCATTTTTAGGCACAATATTGATGGCTTTCCATTCCCTGAGGATGCGATTATCTTCCGGTGGGATGGATTGCAGCAGTTCAACACTGCTGTCCACCAGGTCGGTTGCCCCCTGCAAGCGCGCGTACAGGAATTGCATCGGTGCAATAGTGTTGATGATCAGGTTTTGCATAGCCTGCCGGCCTAATTTTTTAGGCCTCTTATGCGAAGATTCTTCTCCAAAGCGGTAATGGTTTTGCCAATAATCGCCCGCCTGAATATCCAGCAGTGGTGCCATCTCATTTTCGGAACGCATTTCCATCATTTTCGAAAATAAGTCCAGACTTCGATGGATCAGCATGGCAAATTGTGCCAGGCGAACGGTAGGAAAATTGGCCGGGCGCATGCGCATGAATTTCCATTGATAAGCCGCAATAGGGACCAGCGCATACTTTCTTCTGAGAAAATGATACTCGTTCCGTAAAGTATCCGTGTAATCATCAGGCCGGTTCACGGCATCCAGCAAGCCGGACTGCCCCAAAACCAAAGCTTCCGTTTGCAACAGATTTTCCCGGTGAGCGGCCAAAGTTTTCAAAGGAAGGCTTTGAGCCAGGGCCAAAAACGGCATCTTATTCACATGAAAACCAAAATTCGCCGCCAGCCGGTAATACAATAACTGGCGCCAGTCCTTGGCAGAATCTTCCCAAAGGCCCTGCCATTCAGAAAGCTTATCTTCCCAACGCTCCGCCAACAGCCGGTACAGCCAGGATTGCCATTTTATCTGCGGAAAACGCTTAATCTGGGCCGAACAGGCAATGGTATCCTGTCCTGCCATCAGGGCCCGGTATTTTTGAAGGATATCGTCCGAAATATGGTCTTTCAAAACCAAAGTTGGAAAATTGCCTACCGCTTGCCGCTCGTCATCCTCTAAAACAACGTGCAGGATAACATTATGATAATTGAGATCCTCATGATGCGCATGACGTTTCCAGTCGGAAGACCTTAAATGTAATTCAATATTGCCGGCCCATTCGGCATGGCCGATCTTTACCCGCCCGTCCAAAAAATCGGGCCCGGCATTAGTATTTTTGTATCCCGGATAATGGACTATCACCTTTTCCCCGGTAGTCGTTGCCAAGCCATTGGGAAGAAACAAGCTATGCTGCCAAATGTATTGAAATAATTTTTCATTCATAGCTAAATAATCATTTTAAGAAAAACCGGGTAAAGGAAAATCACATAATATTGAAAAATAAAGTTAAGAAATTATTTTAAATAAATATTTTTATACCGATATTGTCCGGAGTTTATGTACCATGAAACCATTGGATAAAATTATTGAATGCGTTGCCAATATCAGCATTGGCCGGCAGGGCGAAGCTTTGGAAATGATCAAAGCGGCCATAAGACAGGTTGAAGGGCAGCAGCTTTTGGATGTGGACAGCAGCCTGTCCGCCAACCGAAGCGTATTGACCTTTGCCGGCGATCCGCGGTCCGTGGTGGAAGCGGCATTTCAAATGTATAAAACGGCCGCTGAACTGATAGACATGCGCTATCATCACGGCAGCCATCCCCGGATAGGCGCCATTGACGTCTGCCCATTAGTGCCGCTCCAGAATATTTCCAAAAAAGAAGTGGTTCAACTAACTTATGACCTAGCGGCAAAGGTTGGTTATCTGTTGCACATTCCGGTTTATTTATATGAATTTTCAGCAAAAAAAAGCTACCGCTGCCAATTACCACAGATCAGGAAAGGCGGTTATGAAAACTTACCCAATAAAATGGCAAAGGCCAATTGGCAGCCTGATTTTGGTCCCGGCATTGATTCGGCGTTCCGGGAGAACATTTTCCGCAGCGGCGCGTCGGTCATGGGTTGCCGGAAAATCCTGGTAGCGTTCAATATATCCATAGATACCCAATCGGTGGCCATAGCAAGAAAAATTGCCTATCGTATCCGCACTTCCGGCTGGCCGGAAAAAACAGCCCGAAAGCCTACTGAAACGTGCTTGGAATACCCGGCACTTCGCGCCATTGGCTGGTATTCGGAGGATTATGGCTGCGCCCAGGTTTCCTGCAATTTTATCAATTATAAAAAAACAAGTCCCTTAACCGTCTGGGAAAAGGTTAAATCTCTGGCCCAGGAATACGGCTGCGAGGCCATCGGCTGTGAAGTCATCGGCCTGATCCCGGAGGTGTGCATCCTTGACGCAGGCCTTTTCGCCGCCAGGCAAAGCCTTAAATTATCCCTCCTGCAAAAGAAAGACCTTATCCTATCAGGAATGGAACATTTTAATTTTAAGGCTTTGAGGCCTTTTGATCCGAATCATAAAATTCTGGAGTACCGTTTACAGGAACTTTAAAAGCAATATTTATTTTCTCCGGTCAGTTTAGCTGCAATTTGCCTTCTTAATTTTACGGTATTCATTTCCCGAACTTTCGTAAACCGTTTCAGCCCCATAAGCATCATCCGTTTTTCATCGCCTTCCTCAAACGCATTCAACGCATTCCTGCCGGCGGTATAAATCCTGCCGGCAGCATCATACACAAATGTTTGCACCATGGCCGTTTTTTCGGGAATCAAATCATCCTTACCGGATATTAATATCTTTTGCACCCTTAGACACATCGATTCAGCCGCATAAACGTCAATCAGCATATCCGCCAGGTACATCAGGATCTCCTGTTCATCAGCCAATTTCGTCATAAGCCTTTGCACGGCGGCTCCCGCCACCAACAATACGGCTTTTTTAAAACCGGCGACAGCCTTCTGTTCCCCTGCCAAGGGGGTCTTGTTTATCTGATCGGAATAGTCCGGAATGGCCAACAGCTCCTCGGCAACGTTTTTTGCGGCGCTTATCAGATCCAATTGTCCTTTCATGGCTCTTTTAAAAAGCATATCCGCCGTCAGCATCCGGTTGATCTCATTGGTTCCTTCAAATATCCGGTTGATACGTGAGTCACGATAGCTCCGTTCCATAGGTGCTTCGGCGCTGAAGCCCATACCGCCGTAAATCTGTACACCCTCGTCAACGATATAGTCCAAGGCTTCGCTGGCCAATACTTTGACGATGGCCGCCTCAACGGCAAATTGCTCCGTTCCCCTCAGCTTAGCCTGCTGTGCCTCCAAGCCTTCTTCGATTAAGGCCTTTGTGGCCGATTCTATATCCCGGCTAGCCCGATAGGTAGCCGATTCCATGGCAAAGGCACGGATGGCCTGCTCCGCCAGTTTATATTGAATCGCGCCATAACCGGCGATCTTATGGCCGAACTGTACCCTTTCATTAGCGTATTGCACGGCGTGGTTAATCACTTCCTTAGCCGCGCCCAGAGCTGCGCCGCCTAATTTTATCCGGCCAAGGTTTAAAATATTGACGGCGATTTTAAAGCCATTACCCCGTTCCGACAACAAATTTTCTACCGGGACCTTACAATCATTAAAAAACACCTGGCGCGTGGAGCTGCCTTTGATTCCCATCTTATGTTCTTCCGCCCCCAGCTCAATACCGCCAAACGATTTTTCGACGATAAATGCGCTAAGATCGTCGTCATCGTCAATTTTGGCAAAGACGGTAAACACATCGGCAAATCCGGCATTGGTAATCCACATCTTCTGGCCGTTCAAAATATAAAACCGGCCGCCTGCCGACAATGCCGCCCTGGTCTTTCCCGAATTAGCATCGCTTCCGGCCTCCGGCTCTGTCAGGCAGTAAGCGCCTTTCCATTCGCCCGAGGCCAGCTTGGGAATATACTTCATTTTTTGTTGCTCATCGCCGTAATACAGGATAGGCAATGTGCCGATACCCGTATGCGCGGCATAGGCCACCGCGAAGGAATGGCCTGCACCCAGGCGTTCGGTTACCAGCATGGAAGTGACGAAATCCTTACCCAGGCCGCCATATTCTTCCGGAACGGAAACGCCCAACAGCCCCAGTTCGGCGGCCTTATCCAGCAGCCGCACCATCAACCCGTCCTCGGCAGCATCGATCTGAACCAATTTCGGTGTAATTTCTTTATCTAAAAATTCCCGGCACATCTCCGCAATCATCTTCTGCTCTTCATCCCAATCTTCAGGAATAAAAATGTCTTCGGGACTGCTGTCCCTGATTAAAAATTCGCCGCCTTTTATTGCCTTAGAATATTCCATAAACTAACATTTAATCATGAACGTCATTATCATGCTAATTTACGGATTTTAAGCCGACCGGGAAAGAAATTTTAGCAAAAGGATTGGCTCCGATTGGTTAAACGATTAAAGGCCCCGCCGGTGTATAATACCAAAAACGGTGGCTGCAATTTTCATGCAGCCACCATAAAAACTAAGTCTCGTCACTGTGAACATTTTCTTTCCTGACGATATTCTACAGCTACCTGAGCAGCGTCACATTACCCTTATAAGATTCCGTACGGCCATTCTTATATACCACATCAATCAAATAGACATATACGCCCACCGGTTGTTCCTTATCGTTAAACCGGCCATCCCAGCCTCGTCCATTGACATTGGTTGTTTCAAACATTTTTTGCCCCCAACGGTTAAACACAGACATTTTGAAAGCGGCAATGCCTGATGCTAATTTCTGGCGCGGGAAGAAATAATCATTGCTGCCGTCGTCGTTTGGCGTAAAAGAGTTGGGCACATCCATATAACAATCCTTGTTCACGGTTATTTCATCCGTTGCCGAGCAATAATCAATCGTCACTTTTGCCCAATACAATCCGGGGTGTTTTATGTCAATTGAAGAAGTAGTGTCCCCGGTGTTCCACAACCAGGTCGCAGCAGGATCTGAAGCGTTGATGCCGTCCTTGATTTCCAAAGGATCACCATCCAAACACAAGGAGGTATCCGCACCAAGATTGATGACAGGCATATCTTTGATGCGCACCCTAAAGCTAAGGCCTGTGTCCGGGCATACCCGGTAATGATTATACAACGAAACCGTATAGATTCCCGCCTGTTCATAAGCATGGCTTACAAGATTTTGGTCCAATACCGAATCCGGCCCGTCGCCAAAGTTCCAACGGGCATAAACCATTCCATTGTCAGAATAAACAGCGTTAAACAGTATCTTATCGCCCTGGCAAATAGGGGTATCGCTGACGTTAATGGATAAGCCCGAGACCGAATCCACCACGATCAGGTGCGTCGCTGTATCATAACAGGGAATAGAATCATTAATGACTAAACGAACCGGGTAAGTCCCCGTATTATTATATGTATAGGAAGGAGGATTAGCAAGATTGGAAGTCGTGCCATCTCCAAAACTCCACTGATATTGTCCGCCCTGGCTGCCAACGGCTGTCATCGTTGACTGATTGGTAAAAGTGATCTGCGTGCCCTGGCAGATGGTATCATTGGACACTATAAAACCAGCGGACATCGGGTGGCCCACATGCACCAGGGACATCGCGGAATCGGTACAGTTATCATTTTGCGCAATCAGTGTTACGGAATAAGTACCCTGATCGGGATAAACAAATTGCGTATTTTCCAAAGTATCATTCAAGTTGGCCAGGCCAAATTTCCACAGATAACGATTGGCCGTACTGCTTTCATTATGGAAGAAAACCGTATCGCCCTGGCAGCCGGGGCCGATATCGTAAGAAAATTGTGCATGAGGTGCTGCAAAGCCAGTAACCACGACCGAGTCTCTCATATAGCATCCGTTCTGATCAACGGTCGCGGCGATATAGCGGTTATAGCCGGTGTCAACAGTCACAGAGGGGCTGGTCTGATTAGGATAGGACATACCGGAAGATGAAGACCAGGAATATTGAAAGCCGCCCGCAGGGGCAGTCCCATGATTTTCGGGATACAAGGTAATAACACCCGGGCACATGCTGGTATCCGGGTGAGCAATCAGCAAACCGTTATAGGAATTTATATGAAAGGGAAGACTGGCGCCCACCAGGACGTAACGACTACAGGAATCCACAACCGTATTACCATCGCTGCCATCCTTGAAAGAAATAGTATAATCTCCATCAACGGCAATGGGTGCTGATAAATGTACCGCTATGGTTTGCGTATAGTCACCCGTACACCCCACGCCTGCAGCACTGTTTACGGTTACAGAAGACGGTCCGGTTACACTAAAGTCACTGCCATCGGCGGCAATCGAATTGCAGCTAACCGGGGCCGCAAGCTTTACCGTTAGTGTCTGGCAGGCAGGCGTGTCCAGCCCTACCAAGGGAATGGGGTCATCGCCCACATGAAATTTTAAAGAGTCGGGCAAGGGTAATGCCGCATCGCAGAAATTCATTAATGTATTGCCGTCCGAACCAGTTTTCGCCCGCAAATAATAATCACCGTTAACCGTTAAGGAATTAAAAACAACTGTAATAGTATCCGTATAGCCGGCAGTTCCCAGGCAATTTAGCCCGTGTGCGCCAATAACCGTTCCGGTAGGCGTCAGGTAAAAATCACTCCCATCCGTGGCAATTGAGCTACATAAGACGTTTGTGCTCAAGGCTATTTTAATACTATCGGTATTATCGCACTTTGGAACGACAGACAGAAAATGAGGCGGTACCGGTTGATTAAAAGTAGCGGTTGAACCGGTAAAATCAATGGTAAAGCCTGAGCTGGGGCCGCCGACGCCCGTATAGAAGCCGAAGTTATTGATCATGATTAAGTAAACATCTCCGGCATTAGCCGTAATTTGCTGGCAAAAGGAAGGGCCGTAAGCTCCTGATCCAACATTTGCCTGGGTTGAAGTTGTATTCAGGCCAACAATCCCGTTCAAATTGGTTCCAGGATAATTATTATCAAAATTACACCGGATCACATTAGCGGAGGTAATACTATCACAAGGTGTGTTGGTAATATCCAGCACAGCAAAATCATAATCATCCGTAGAAACAAGCGGTTCAATCGTAAATACGATAATTCCGGCCGTATTTACCGTCAAACGCATCCACATGGAATTACCCTCTCCTCCGCCGCATGGTGTTGTGCTCAGGTCAGCGACTTGCCCCGTCCCCTGATAACTATAGGGCGTCGTAAAACTGTTACCACATAAGACTAGGGCATTACAGGCATCCTGCTCAGGTTGGTCTGGAGGAAGGACATTTTGCGCCAAGACCGGTCTAGAAGTAAAAAATAACAGTAAGCCCAGGACCCCAATAATTGTCCAAATCTTTGCCCGTAAAAAATCTGCCATATTTGATTAATTTTTAATTGTTTATTTTTCTTTGAAACAATAACCATATAATCGTTTTCAATCAGTGGAACAAGATATAGGTTATATTTCAAAAGTGCAAGCAGGGTTTATTTTCTAACAAAATATTTAAGTTATGAATGATTGTCGTTAGCCAGATTAAATTGCCAATGGCAAACCCATGTTTATAACTCATCATCCATAACCGCATCCCTACATATTACAAACATAGTTAGACGGGTAAAAAAACAAAATGGTTGGACACATCCTTATCAAGCGTTCATAGCCCTTGATGCACAAGGTTCTTTAGCCGTTCGTTGACCAAAAGACCATCCTTGCAAACACAAGCATTGGCCACCAGCTCATCATTAAAATCAGGCGCTAAAACACTTTCCTTATCAATTAGCAAAGCCAAAAACCCGGAAAAATTCTTGCCCAGCATTTTGCTGGCATCGGCAGGCATGTCGGCGGCCAGGTGGCTGTTCCCAATAATAGTCACACCATTTTCCACAACTATTTTGTTATCTTCCGTCAGCTCGGTATTGCCGCCGGTTGAAGCCGCCAGGTCCACAATGACGGAACCGCCGCGCATGTTATGGATCATTTGCCGGGTAATAATGACCGGCGCTTTCCGGCCGGGTATCTGGGCAGTAGTAATGATAATATCTGATTTCGCCGCCACCTCGGCCAGTTTCTCCTGTTGCCGGCGTTTAAAATCTTCACTCTGTTCCACCGCGTAGCCACCCGCCTGGCTGGCATCGGCGGCGCCTTCCACCTCCACAAACTTCGCACCCAGGCTCATCACTTCTTCTTTGACAGCGGGACGCGTATCCGAAACATGAACTACCGCTCCCAGGCGCCTGGCCGTAGCAATGGCCTGCAACCCGGCAACACCGGCGCCAATAACCAACACCTTGGCCGGCGGGATGCTACCCGCCGCTGTCATAAACATAGGAAAATACCGTGGATACACATTTGCGGCCAGCAAAACCGCTTTATAACCGGCAATATTGGCCTGCGAGCTCAGCACATCCATTGCCTGCGCTCTTGTGGTACGCGGCAACAGGTCCAAACTAAAGACTGTATGATTTTCCCTGGCCCAGGCCGCCATTTCCTGCGGATGGGACATAGCCTGGAAAACACCGACCCAAATAGCTTTGGCAGCCTTAGCACGGCTTTCGGCACCAGGGATATTGATACATAAAATGATATCGGCATTATTCAGAATATCCTGCCGGGAACAGGTTTTGGCGCCGGCAGCCTGGAAGTCCTCATCCTTAAATGAAGCCTTTGCACCAGCAC
Organism: Edaphocola sp.; assembly: GCA_035708205.1. Lineage (GTDB taxonomy): Bacteria > Bacteroidota > Bacteroidia > Chitinophagales > Chitinophagaceae > DASSSY01. The sequence goes on along the minus strand of DASSSY010000002.1, from coordinate 229,713 downwards.
CATTTTCAACAAGAATATCTGCCTTTAATTTTATCAAAGCACCAAGCGAATCGGGCGAGCAACTGACACGCGACTCGTCTTCTGCTTCCTTTAAGATACCAATTGTTATCATATCCTGTAGCTTAAATCATTAAATTTAATCTCACAAGATAATCATTCTCTGCAATTTTCCCAGCTATCGCTGCCAATTTTTCAGGATACGGAAAGTCCTAAAACTTTATACAGACGTTCTTGGGTTCAGTCACAAAGTTCAAGGCGTTCCAGCCACCTTCGCGGCCGGTGCCGGATTGCTTCATGCCGCCGAAAGGCGTGCGTAAGTCGCGCAACAGCCAGCAATTTACCCAGATAATACCACTATTGACCGCTTCTGAGATTTTATGCGCCTTGTTGAGATTTTCCGTCCATATAGTAGCCGACAAACCGTATTCGCTGCAATTGGCCAAAGCCAAAGCCTCTTCTTCGGTTTTAAAGGATTGCAACGTAACCACAGGGCCGAATATTTCTTCCATGTTGGTCCGGCAGCCGGGTCCCAGGCCTTCAATAATTGTCGGTTCAATAAAGTAACCGTTCGCACAGCGCCCCTGAGGCTGAACAGCGCGGCCACCAGCTAAAATTTTACCGCCTTCCTGTTTCGCCAGTTCGATACAGCCCATCACTTTTTCAAAATGCGCTTTGCTGACCATGGCGCCCAGGCGGCTTTCCGGCAATAACGGATCACCAACGGCCATCTTTATGGTACGCGCTACCAATTCATTTTTAAAGCGTTCATAAATACTGTCCTCCACTAAAATGCGGCTGCCGCAAAGGCAGATTTCTCCCTGGTTGGTAAAGGACGACTGTACCGTCGTTTTCATCATTTTCTCCCAATCACAGTCAGCAAAGATGATATTGGGATTTTTACCGCCAAGCTCCAAAGAGGTCTTTTTCAACATAGGCCCCGCAATACCGGCAATCTCCCTGCCGGCCCTGGTGCTTCCGGTAAATGAAATAGCTTTAATATCCGGATGGCGAACAATGGCCGCACCGCAACCGGGACCATTGCCATGAACAATGTTCAATACCCCGGCAGGCAGACCCGCTTCATGAGCGATCTTAGACAATAAATATCCGGTCATTGGCGTCACCTCGGAAGGCTTGGCCACAACACAGTTCCCGGCCGCCAGGGCCGGCGCTATCTTCCAGGAGAAAAGATATAAAGGCAGGTTCCAGGGCGAGATACAGCCTACGATACCCACCGGCTGGCGCAAGGTATAATTCAGGGCCAGATCCGGCATATGATGGCTGTCCGTGGCATAATGCAGGATGGCCGTAGCAAAAAAACGAAAATTTTCCGCCGCCCTGGGAATATCAACCGTCCTGCTGAGCCACAACGGCTTACCATTATCGTTGGTCTCTGCCAGTGCCAGGTCTTCCAGGTACGCCTCGATAAGCCCGGCGATTTTATTAAGTACTGCAAAACGCTCATTCAAAGATGAGTCCCGCCATTTGGGAAAAGCCGCGGCCGCCGCGGCCACGGCCAGGTCCACATCTTCCGCATGGCTATCGGGCACCTGGCTATAGGTTTCGCCGGTTGCGGGATTAATAACATCAAGGTATTGTCGGGATCGCGGCGTTAAAAATTCGCCACCGATATAATTCTGAATTGCCCGGGGAATCTCCATTTTCATGATGCAAATATAAGGCTTAAATCATCGCTGCCGGATAACCTTAAAAACAAGATTTTAATTTTCAAAAGGCAAAAATTCCAGGCGTAAACCGTTTATACCACCTCGACAGGAAACCCAAATCATTCCCTTTCCCGCATATAAAAAATACCAATTACCGTCAAATTCCAGCTATTTACCTAAAAACCGGCAGCCATCAATCCTGATTGGTTTATTTTTGCCGTTACCGTCATCCGAAGCATTATTGAAGAATTTCATGTGATGAAGAAAAAAGATACAACATCCAAAACACCTAAGACAAAAAAGCCCAACATATTTGAGGTACTTATCCCTTACAAAGGATTGTTGACCGGGCTGTTGATTTTCGCCATACTAAGCAACGCCCTGAATCTGGTCATTCCCAAGATCATTCAAAATGCCATCGACAGCTTTTCCTCCGGTCATTTTCATATGGGTGGAGTGTTGATCTGGTTTTCCGCGGCAGCAGCCTTGATCTTTATTTTTACCTATTTGCAAAGCATTGTCCAGACTTACGCCTCAGAAAGAGTAGCCCGGAATCTTCGTGAACGGCTGGCCGAAAAAATCTCCCGGCAAACCTATCGCTTTGTTCAGGACTCCGATCCCAACAAATTACTGACCAACCTGACCTCTGATGTTGATGCCATCAAAAACTTCGTATCGCAGGCCATTGTATCCATAGTATCCTCAGTGATCTTAATTATTGGTGCGGCCATCCTGCTCATCGGCATCAACTGGCGTTTAGGCCTGACCGTTTTATTGGTATTGCCCATCATTACCATTACCTTCGCGCTCATCTTCAAAAAAGTTAAATTCCTGTTCAACAAGTCGCAGGAAGTATTGGACAGGCTTAATAAGGTGATTAATGAATCTATTCTCGGCTCTGCGCTCATCCGGATCTTAAACGCGCAAAGCACGGAATACGATAAATTCCTTACCCAAAGCGGTGAGGCCAAGAACCTGGGTTTAGCCATTCTCCGGCTTTTTGCCCTGCTCATTCCCATTATCGTTTTTACCGCCAACTTGGCCCGCCTGGCCGTTTTGGCCATGGGCGGCCATTTTGTGATCAGCGGCAGCATGACCTTAGGAGAGTTTGCCGCATTCAACAGCTATATCGCCATCCTGATCTTCCCGATTTTAGTGATTGGTTTTATGAGCAGCATTATTGCCCGCGCGTCCGCCTCGTATGCCCGTATACACAGTGTTTTGCACGCGGAAGACAGCAACCAGGGCGGTGATATCGAAAAACGGCTTGGCGGACATATTGAAGTCAAAAACCTTAGTCTGGAAATAGACAAAAAGCAGGTTTTGAAAAACCTGAATTTCGATATCCAGGCCAATACCAAAACGGCCATTATCGGCCCCACGGCGGCCGGCAAAACACAGCTGTTCTATGCCCTGACTACACTCATCCGGCCCCAGGAAGGCCAGATCAATTACGATTATATCTCCCTGGAACAATACAACCAGCGATCGCTGTTGCGGCAGATCGGCCTGGTTTTCCAGGATGCCGTCATGTTCAGCATGAGCCTCCGGGAAAACATCGCTTTTAACGCCAATGTTTCGGAAAAAGATCTGCTGAAAGCTATTGAAACCGCCGAATTACAGGACCTGATAGCACGCCTGCCGAATGGCCTGGACACCGTTTTATCCGAACGCGGCACTACCCTTTCGGGCGGACAAAAACAAAGGATCATGCTGGCCAGGGCATTGGCCGGGAACCCTACCATTCTTCTTTTAGACGAATTTACCGCCAGGGTTGACCGACAGACCGAACAAAAGATCCTGAGCAATTTATTTAAAAATTACCCCAACATTACCTTAGTATCGATTACACAAAGCTTGGCCTCCGTAAAGGATTACGACCAGATCATCCTGTTAATGGAAGGCGAAATTATTGGCAAGGGGAAACATGAAGAGCTGATGAGCACCTGCCCGGAATATGTCCAGATTTACCAGTCTCAGCAAAGCACTAACGCTTATGAAACCGAAAATGTGTCTACCGGCCGGACCTCATTTTAAATGAAAGACTTTTAGAATATTACAAGGATGAATTACGACTTAAACAACATTCCCAAAAATAACACCAGGGCAGCCTTAAACAAGATGCTCAGCTTTATGAGGACAGAACGCCAGCCTTTGATCTGGGCGACCTTGGTCATGATGCTGAATGCCGCCATCGCCATGGCAACCCCCTACCTGATCGGCTATACCATCGACCATTATATTGAAACCAAACAATATCACGGCCTGATGGTTTTCGCGCTTATTCTCCTGGGGATGTATTTAGTGTGGGCGGGAACGGAATACCTGCAAACCCAGCTGATGGGCAGCGTGGGGCAGCGCATGCTGTATCGCTTACGCAACGAGGTTTTCGGCAAGCTCCAGGGCTTGCCGGTAGCTTTTTTTAGCCAAAACAAATCAGGCGATCTGATCTCCCGGATCAACAATGATACCGACAAGGTCAACCAGTTCTTCTCGCAATCGCTGATGCGTTTTATGGACAGCATCTTTACCATGATCGGCGCCGCTACATTCCTCATCGTTTTGCAGCCCGAATTAGGGAGCGCAGCCTTAGCGCCTTCCGTGCTGATTATCGTATTCGTCCTGATCGTTTCGCCCTGGGTAAAACGGAAAAATGCCACCAGCCTAAATAAAGGCGGAAGCCTGAGTGCCGAAATCCAGGAAAGCCTGAGCAATTTTAAAACCATTATCGCCTTCGACCGGAGAGATTATTTCAGGGATAAACTGAACCAGTCTAATAAGGAAAATTATACCGCCGCCATTCATGCCGGACTGGCCAATAATATTTTCATGCCGGTATTTACTTTATTTTCCAATATTGCCCAGCTGATCGTGTTGGCCTTTGGCATTTACCTGATCATCCATGGACATTTCACGATAGGATTGCTGATCAGCTTTATCGCTTATGCCAACAATTTCTACCAGCCCCTTCGGCAACTAGCCGCGCTTTGGGCAAGCTTCCAGACGGCAATGGCCGCATGGGACAGGATTTCGGTTATTATTAATTTAGAATCCAACATGAGCCGGAAACCGGAAACGAAAGCCATAAAAACTAAAAATGTACCGGTATTGCAATTTCATAACGTTTCTTTTGCCTACGAAGGCGGGAAAAAAGTTCTGGATAATATTTCTTTCGAGTTAGAGAAAGGCAAAACCTACGCTTTAGTGGGACCCACCGGCGGCGGCAAAACCACGACCGCCTCATTAATGGCCCGTCTCTTCGACCCGACGGAAGGGACGGTTTTCCTGAACGGCACGGACATCCGCGGCTATGATGAGTCCAGCCGTACCAAAGCCATCGGTTTTATTCTTCAGGAACCGTTTTTGTTCAGTGGCAGCCTTAAAGACAATATCCTTTACGGTAATGAAGTATTGAACAATCTGACCCATGAACAACTACTTGCCGAATTGACCCGGGCGGGATTGTCGCAATTACTGGCGCGATTTGAAAAAGGATTAGATACGCCCATTGCCGCCGGAACGGACAGCCTCAGCCTGGGACAAAAGCAAATCATCGCCTTTATCCGTGCCGTTTTGCGCCGGCCTGAAATATTGATCTTAGATGAAGCGACCGCCAACATTGACACCGTTACCGAAAAAATCCTGTCCGATATCCTGGATCAATTACCCCCGGACACCACAAAAGTGGTGATCGCCCACCGGCTGAACACCATTGAGAACGCCGATGAGATATTCTTTGTCAACGGTGGGAACATCAACCCGGCCGGTTCCCTGGATAATGCCATCAATATGCTCCTGGAAGAAAAACGGGTAAGCTGAACCTGCTATTAAGCTTGCGTCAGCAGGCCTTCTCTTGTAGAAAGAATCTGACCTCAGGGAGGAAATCCCTGTTGCTCATAATGCGCGCGCAACGAGGGCCGAGCCCGAACAGCCGCCTCCTGATGAAAATAGTGCGGCATTTTCAGGAAAGCAGGACGAAAATCGTTATTATTGTGAGATAATATCCGCAAAAAAATGAAAGCGCTACAATATCACCGGTTTCTTTTTGTCCTCATCATCAGCCTTTGCATTCAGCCATTTCAATCGATGGCGCAAAGTAATGATCCTACCGGGCAATATTTTGAGATTTCCAAAAGCCTTGAAATTTTCGGAAATGTCTTTAAGGAACTGAACCAGTCTTATGTCAATCCTATCCAGCCCGGCAAAATGACCAAAGCGGGCATCAACGCCATGCTTGCCGGACTGGACCCCTATACCAATTTCTTTACGGAAGCTGATGCGGAAAACTTCAGGATCCATGCCAACGGACAATATGGCGGTATCGGCATCGTTACCCGGACGGAAGACAGCGATTTAGTAGTAGACCAGGTTTTCGAAGGCGGACCCGCGGACATGGCCGGTCTGCATCCCGGCGATATCCTATTAGCCGTGAACGGACAAAATTTAAAAGGCAGATCCAATGACGAGCTGGAAATCCTGATGCAGGGCGATAAAAGCTCAAGTGTACAGCTAACGATCAAAAACCCGGTTTCCGGGGCTGAAAAAAGCCTGTCCGTCGCCCGTTCCACCATTAACATTTCCAATGTACCCTACGCCGGCCTTTTAGGCAAAAACAAAGATATCGCTTATGTGTCGCTCAGCCAGTTTATGGGACATGCTTCAGACGATGTTCATCAGGCATTAGATAGTTTAAAAAAGGTCCAGCCAAACCTGAAGGGCGTGATTTTGGACCTGCGTGACAATCCTGGCGGCCTGCTAAAGGAAGCCGTGCGCATTTGTAACCTGTTTCTTCCCGAAGGTCAGGTGGTTGTGACCACCAAAGGCAAAAATGAGAACTGGCGCCAGGTTTTCGCCACTACCGGCCAGCCCTGGAATACCGGCATTCCCCTGGCCGTCCTAGTCAACCATCATTCGGCTTCAGCCTCTGAGATCGTTGCCGGCACCATGCAGGATTTAGACCGTGGCGTCATTATCGGTACGCGTTCTTTTGGTAAAGGGCTGGTCCAGCAGGTGCGTCCTGTGGGTTTTAATACCAGCCTTAAACTGACGGTGGCTCACTATTACACCCCAAGCGGACGTTGCATTCAGGCTTTAGATTACGCACACCGAAATGAAGACGGCAGCGTGTCTAGAATTCCCGATTCGCTGCAAAACAGCTTTAAAACCAAAAACGGCCGGATCGTTAAGGACGGCGGGGGCATTAAGCCGGACATCTTTATCTCCGAAGAAGAGCCTGACGCCTTATTGCAAGCACTCATCAATAAAAACTTCCTGTTCAATTACGCCACAAAATATTATTACAGTCATCCCAGCATTGCGTCTGCCGGAGCTTTTAAGCTCAGCCAGAACGATTTTGCCGATTTTAAAAGCTGGTTGGCGCAACAGGACTTTCAGATGCAAACAAAGGAAGGAACACTGCTCCGGAAATTCAAAACGGAAGCCGAAGAAGAAGGGCGGTTTGATGAAGTGCAGCAGGAATACCAGGCCTTAAATCAAAAACTGGAAGCCAACAATATTAACTTACTCACCCAACAGCAGCAGCTTATCCTGGATTTATTAAGCACGGAGATTGCCGGCAGGTATTACTATCAAAAGGGCGCCACCTTAAACCGGCTCAGCCAGGACGATCCGACCCTGAAAAAAGCCCTGGAGATACTTTCCGAGCCGAAAACGTATGAAAAAATCCTGAAATAATCCGGCCGGCAATTCATGACTGGACAACAAAACAGTTAAATATATAATAAATATAATATTTTTCAATTTTATGTTATCCGAAAGATAACTGCTATCTTTGTTGCTCACTCACTTAATTAGTTGACAACCATGATAAAACCTTTCGTGCAATGGCTTGCCGGATTCATGCTTGCGGCAATGCCAACGGCAACGCTTCCGGCACAACAAACCCATGAATGGAAAGAAGCCAACTCCGGCGGCTACAGCTACCGCTACGTTACCAACGACCCGGCTCATGCGCGGTTCTATCAATTAGACAACGGCCTGACGGTCATTCTCAGCCCGGATCATAAAGAGCCCAGGATCCAAACCTATATCGCCGTAAAAGCAGGCAGTAAAACCGACCCGTCCAATCACACCGGCCTGGCCCATTACCTGGAACACATGCTGTTTAAAGGAACTGATCAATTCGGCAGCCTGGATTGGACAAAGGAAAAGCCTTATCTGGACCAGCTCAATGATTTGTATGAACAGTATAATTCCACAAAAGATGAGGTCCAAAGAAAAGCCATCTATCACCGGGTTGACAGTATATCAGGGCTGGCAGCTCATTATGCCATCGCCAACGAATACGACAAGATGATGAGCAGCATGGGCGCCATCGGCACCAACGCTTTCACTTCCTTTGAGCAAACCGTTTATACCGAAGATATCCCGTCGAATGCCCTGGACCGATATTTAACCGTTCAGGCTGAGCGCTTCCGTTACCCGGTGTTCCGCCTTTTCCATACGGAGCTGGAAGCGGTGTATGAAGAAAAGAACCGGACATTAGACAATGACGGCCGGAAATCTTTTGAAGCCATGTTTGCCACCTTGTTTCCCAATAACAATTACGGCAGACAAACCACCATCGGCACCATTGAGGACTTAAAAAATCCATCATTGGTAGAAATCCGCAAGTATTTTAATACCTATTACGTTCCCAATAATATGGGGGTAATCATGGCCGGAGATTTCAATCCCGATTCCGCTATTGCCAAAATCGACAAGGCCTTCGGCTATATGCAAAGCAAAACGATTCCACCCTACACCTTCAGCCCGGAAACACCCATTACGGATCCTGTACTGCGCAATGTTTATGGCCCTATGCCGACAAATATCATGCTGGGATTCCGCTTTCCAGGTGCCTCTACAAAAGATGCTGAAATGCTGACTTTAATCGGTAGTATGCTGACCAATGGCTCCGCGGGATTAATGGATTTAGATCTGGTCAAAAAACAAAAATTACTTTCCGCTTACGCATTCCCTTATTTGCTCATTGATTACAGCATGCTGATTTTACAGGGTAAGCCCATGGAAGGCCAAAGTTTAGATGATGTCAAAACATTAATGCTGGGCGAGCTGGCTAAGCTAAAAAAAGGCGATTTTTCGGATGATTTATTACAAGGCATCATCAACAACGAGAAGAAAAACATCATTGAACAAAATGACAACTACAGCACGCGTGCCTATATGCTGATGGATTATTTTACTTCCGATCTGGACTGGCAGCGCTCGGTGTCTTATATCAGCTTTCTGAACGGCATTACCAAAGCAGATATTGTGGCTTTTGCCAATAAATACCTCAACGACAATTATGTGGCGGTTTATAAACATCAGGGCGAAGACAAAAATGTGGTCAAAGTGGACAAGCCCGCCATTACACCGGTTACGGTTAATCGCAATGACCAGTCGTCGTTTTTGAAAAAGGTCAACAGCATGCCGGAAACACCCGTCCAGCCGGCTTGGGTAGATTACCAGAAAGACATTCAGCGTGCACAATCCGGTCCTTATGAGTTCCTGTCGGTAAAAAACAAAGACAACAGTTTGTTCCGTCTGACCTATTATTTTGACGCTGGCAGCTGGAACGACAAACTACTGCCCATTGCCGCTGATTACCTTAATTATATAGGCACGCAAAACAAATCTTCCGAAGAATTTTCAAAAGAGTTTTACCAGTTGGCCTCATCGTTTAATATCAATACAAGCGAAGAAAGGACTTACGTAACCTTAAACGGGCTGAACGAAAATTTTGAAAAGACCGTTCAATTATTTGAAGATTTGTGGCAACACTGCCAGGGCGACGAAACATCACTGGCAGCTTATAAGGAGCGATTGCTGAAAGCCCGCCAGGATGCCAAAAAGAACAAGGGAAGGATTTTACGCGGCCTGATGAGTTATGCCCGTTACGGCAGCGACAATCCTTTCAACTATGAATTATCGAACGAAGAGCTAAAAAATCTTACAGTAAAGGACCTGATCTCTGCCCTGAGGCACTTGGCAGCCTATCCGCATAAAATTCTGTATTTCGGCCCGCAACCAGCGCAACAGGTCGGACAAGAGTTAAGCCAATGGCACCCTGCTCCGGCAGTGTTGGCGAAAATCCCGTCCAAACATGTTTTCACTCCGGTCATAGCTCAGGAAAATCAGGTATTTTTTGCGCCTTATGATATGGTCCAGGCCGAGGTGATGTGGGTACGCAACGGCGATTTATACAACGCTGCACAGGCTCCTGCCCTTTCATTGTTCAATGAATATTTTGGGGGCGGCATGGGCACGGTTGTTTTCCAGACCATTCGGGAGTCCAAAGCCCTGGCCTATTCCACCTATGCCTATTACGCTCAGCCAGACGACAAGAACCAACATAATTATATGATGGCTTATGTGGGCACACAGGCCGACAAATTCAACGAGAGCCTGAATGCCATGAATGAATTATTGAATCAGCTACCCGAATCCAAAGACGCTTTTGAAAACGCCAAAACAGCCCTGGAAAAGAAGCTGGCCACCGAAAGAATTATCGAAGACCAGATCTTGTTCAGCTATTTAAAGGCAGAGCGTTTAGGCCTGGATAAGGACATCCGCCAAACAATCTACAACAAATTGCCGGCAATGAGCTTTACCGATATCCGTCAATTTCACCAGGACAGGATAGCCAACAAGCCTTACAGCTATTGCGTTGTGGCCGATAATGCAAAAGTTACCGATGAAGAAATGAGAAAATTCGGAACACTGAAAAAGCTCCGCTTAGAAGATATCTTCGGATATTGACCGGTATTTATACATTCATAAGAAGAGCTGCACCATTACATTAGGGCAGCTCTTCTTTTATTGGTACAGCTTTAATGATAAAAGATCACAAAGCTCTTATACTCTTTCCATCAGCCTGCCCGGATTGTCAACCTGCCTAAAGCCAAATTGCTGATACAAGCCATGGGCGTCTTTTGTAGCCAGAAGCCACTTACGTACTTTTTTTAATTCCGGAAAATTCAGAATTTCCGTTAGTAAAATCCTGGAAAGTCCCTGACCTCTGTACTTTTCCAGAATAAAGACATCTAGTAGGTACGCAAAAGCCACGCGGTCACTCAACACACGGGCAAAGCCCACCTGCCGGCTGTCCGCATAAAGACCAAAACATAAAGAATGCTCAATAGTGGTGTACACCTCTTCTACACTTCTGCCTTTACCCCAATAAGTTCCCGTCAGGAACTCATGGATAAGTGTCACATTCAAAAGCGATTTATCGGTGGACACCGTTATATTTCCCCCGTTCTTCATATAAAAACCGTTTTCCTTCAAAATAGCTTCAAATCTAAATCAATTCCTGAAAACGGCACCAGTCAGGATACCAACGGCTGGCCCTGTAGCTTACAGCACCGCCGGTAAATTTTTCTGGCTGCCAACAACAATAAGAACGTCAACATAACCGTGTTATTTTTAATGATGAATTAAGCCTGTTCCGCCATTGTTTTAAAGGCTGCCATGGTATTATACAAATTGCTGTGAATAATCTTATCGGAAATCCACCGGGGTACTTTTTTGCTCCTGTCTGTGGTGATCAGGTACACCACTTTAATACTGTTGTTCTTTTCTTTTTCCAATATCCATTTACCTCTAACTCCCGTAATACGTTCTACATCCTCAGTTACCGGAAAATATTGACTGGATATGCTCCTGAAATTGATAACTGTCCGGTCAAAATCGCCGGCAAGCTGATAGGCCAGGCAGCAATCCTGATCATCTAAGGGCCAGGGGATGTCATATCTGGTATAACTTATCCAGTGATCTTCTGAACTCATTTTAAGGATTTTAAAATCGGTCGCGTTGACATTCCAACGTGCGCTTCTACGTTCATCTTGCAAAAGCTTCACAATAGCCGGTATGTCCGAATGCACCACAAAAACAGCTTTCAGCTCTCTTACCGTCATGTCTTTAGAAGAGGGTATCCAGCGTTCGAAAAGGGAAATCTGTTTTTCCCGGCCCACTAATTTAAAATCACCGGCATGAACCGCAGCAATCTTGATCATGGCGGGCAATAGCCAGCAGAGCAAAATGAAGGTTCCTTTTTTCATAGTATATAATTTAAAAATTGAATAATATTCAGGCCTGAAGCATGCCCTTTTCCAAAAACCAGTCCACAGCATCTCTGACGGCAACGGAAACAGGCGTAACCGGCATGTTCAGCTCCTGTAAAGCTTTTTGGCGCCCGTAATAATTTTTAACGCACAGGATACGCATGTTATTATAATGAATGGCGTTATGGATACCCATTCGGATAAAGCAGCTGCCTGCCATTCCCGCTATCCGCAAAAGCCATTCAGGCAATGTAATTATGTGACGTTTGACGCCTGTAACTTCATTAAGCTTTGCATAAAAATCCCGGTAAGTCAGGTTTTCATTGGCCAGCAAATAACATTGGCGGTCCTTACCTAATACAATGGCATTACAAATGGCGCAGGCAACATCTTCGACATGAATAAAGTTTTTACCGCCGGGTGGAATAAAAATGAATTTTCTTTTATAATTCATCGTAATAATTTTCCCTGAACTTGGCTTACCGTCGTATTTTCCAATCATGAAAGTAGGATTTACCACAACAATTTCTCCCATGTCTTTTCCTGGATATTGTAAAGCTAAGTCCTGAGCTTCTTTCTTACTTTTAGCATAGCATGATTTTGTAAAGGGATAGGCAATAGGTGTCGCTTCTGTACCCGGCAGGTCAATCGTGCCATAGCCGAAAGCATTGGCAGAACTGACGATAATGGTCTTTCGAACACGCCATTCATGTGCGGCCTTCAGAACATATTTAGTAGCGGCAACATTAACGACAGCATAGTCCTTATAGCGAATTGAATTTTGTGCCGTATTGGCCGCGATATGAATAACAATATCACAGCCGCTGACCGCCTCCCGAACATCTGAGGGATTCGTTAGGACACCTACAAATTCTTCGATATTTTCATCCCGTAAAGGAATTGTATCCGGCCTTCGGACCATGCCCCGAACGTTATATCCCTTAGCCAGCAACACTGTAATCACATTCACGCCCAGTAAACTGTTGGCGCCGGTTACCAATACTTTCATGCTCATTTATTTTTTCTTTTGAAGACAATATTTCTTTCCTGACAATATTCGTAATGAGCGGCAGGCGGATCCAGACAGGAACGGTTTTCATCAGCAGCCAGTTCATTTTATTCATCCAGCCAACAAGGATGAGCGAATCTTTTCTGAACAAACGGTCAAGGGAACGCCTGGCCATTTCCCCGGGCGCAATCAGCCCGACTTGCCCGCGCCAGCCCTGCTTTTCTATGCGCATAGCGGTATCGGCATTGGTTTTCATAGGTCCCGGATGTACTACGCTGACAAACACCCCGCTGCCTTTTAATTCCTGATAAAGCCCTCTGGAAAAATTCAGGATGAAAACCTTAGTTGCCGGATAAACCGTCTTATACCCTATAGGTGAAAATGACGCCATACTGGAAACATTAAGGATCCATGCCTGCTTTTGACGGCGCATTACGGGTAACAACTGGTGGGTCAGCAAAGTCATTGCCCGTACATTCAATAATATCATGTTATTAATGAAACATGCCTGTGTTTTTTCAAATTCGGATGTGCCGCCAATACCGGCATTGTTGATCAGAATGTTAAGGGCATAGTTTTCTTCTATCCATCCGGTCAGCCGGGCAATTTCATTTTCCTGCGTCAGATCACATTCAAAACAGGCAGCTTTTACCTTATAATCTGATTGTAAGGCAGCGCAAAATGCAGAAAGGTTCTCTCCCGGCAATGCCGTCATCAGCACATTGTGCCCTCTCCGGGCTAATTCTGTTGCAAAAGCTCTTCCCAGTCCCCGCCCTGCACCGGTAACGAGTGCAAATACCGATTTTTTAGTTTCCATCTTTTATTATTGTCAGTTAAAGAATAATTTTCAGTCCTCCGGCCATGCCAAAATAGGCCCCGATAAAATGGCCGCTGAGACCGGTTGTTGTCCAAAAATGATTGGAGGACAATCCTGATATTTCGCCATCCGAATAATCCAGTTGAAGATTAACCGTAGGCCCTGCAAAGATTTGGATACGTTTCGCAATCGTCATTTCAGGCAATACCTTTAATGAATAAGTATAGCAATGGCCCTTGCTAAAATCGGTCTGTACCAATTCAACAGCTTCTGCATTCAGCCGTAAATCTTTCCCTTTTCTGAACAAATGCGCGCCAATGCCACCCTGCAGGGCATAAATATGATGATCACTTTTTTTTAAATTATAACCAACACCCAGAATACCGTATAACACCCTGCCACCCGAACAGAACGATACCATGCCGTCCAGGTGTTCATCCGTGCTGATCCCCATGCTTTTCTCTCCGTTTTTAACCAGGTTGATAAAACCAATCGGGTAATCACTGCTGTCCGCAATATTGACCAGCCCCGATAATTGAACACCATTCACCTTATGAGCGATATTGACAAGGCCGGCCACTTGCGAATGAACCGCTTTGGCCCGGTTGAAGGCCCCGGCGACCTGCACGGCCTTGCTGCCTGTCCGGGCAACATTTCCGACACCCGCCAGTTGAATGCCCGCTAAATCTCCCGACTGATTGTAAACGCCCGCGATCTGTACACCAACGGTTGTATCCTTTGTAATATTGGCAATTCCCGCAAATTGAGCGCCAACAGCTTTATGGCCAACACTATTAAGCAACCCTCCTACCAATACACCAGTTCCATTTTCTTTGACCATATTTCCAATTCCCGCAACAGCGCAAGCCGAAACGCCGCCTGAAACCCCGGCAAACAATTGAAACGAAACGGTATTGTGATATTGCCCGGCGGAACGCCCGTTCGTGCTTATCGGATATATGATACCAATATCCGCAGACCGGTGAATCCATTGGAGGGAATCATTTTCTTGTTGTGCAAAACCATTCATGGAGCTGCCGAAAAGGGCTAAGGTTATTAAAATTTTAGCGTTCATCTGTTGTGTTTGCAAATAAGACAACACAACAAAGGTTTACCCCCACGACAAAAACTAAAAAATAGTAAGCCCTGCCTGAAAACCAAGCCAGCCTTTTATTTTGGAGGAAACAGTAAAATAATTAGCAGGCAATAAAGGATCTGCTACGGCATTTTTCGGGGAAGAAGCCCCGGGGAAATACAAAGAAAGTGCGGGGCCTACAAACAGGGATAATTTTTCATTCAAAGAAAAATGAAATGCAGGCTGCAAGCACACCAAGACCGGGTTGTCCTTTTTATAACCGGCAATAAAACTTTGTTCAGTTATTTCAGTGGTGAGCACAAGCCTTCGGTAAATTGAAAATTCACGGCCTAAACCATAGCCGACCGAAAATAATTTTGACCCCCGAGCAAGTTGCATACCTATCAAAACAATATTGTAAAGTTTTTCATTGCCTGATTTAAAGGCGGCATTTACCAGTTGATTTTCCTGCCAGGATAACGTTAGTTTATAATAGCCGTTTTTCTTCACCATATTAACCAGGCCAATGCTATAGCCGGTGGCCGTATCTGAAATATTGACCAGGCCGATCTGCAAACCCCTTAAGTTACGGGTAAGATTCAATATGCCGGCTAACTGGATACCATTCACCCCCCCTTTATCCGCATTACCGATTCCTGAAAATTGTACACCTTTTACATTTTGGCTCCGGTTGGCAAGACCTGCCACCTGCATGCCCTTTACCGTATCGGCTACATTATTATATAGCCCGGCCAATTGCAACCCCTCCATTGCACCACCGACAATATTAAACAGCCCTGCGACCTGGACATAACGGACATCATTTTTATCAATATTGAACAGGCTGCCCAGCTCAAACCCGTTAACACCGGCCGCATAGCCACCCAAAATATTTAAAGAGAACTTATTAACCACCTGGGCGCTCATCCTGCCATGTGTGCCCAACCCGGGCCAGACAGAATACTGAAAAGGCTGTTTGACAAAAAATTTACTGAAATTAATATCCCTGATATTCTGCCTCGACGAAATGAGCCACTTGCTCAGCCACATGCTCCTCATCCTTGAGGATCCGGTGATCTTTACCTCGGGAAGCATAACATTATGAATGGGCGACAAGGCAATGATCAGATTCTGATTACTGACACGGTACAATTGAAATAAAGTATCTTTAAAGTAAATTTTATTGACAGCCATCTGTATTTCGGGGAAACGGTTTTTAAAACGCAGGTGAAAATAGCCATCCTGATCCGTTAATGTGGTCAGGTATTGCCGCTGTACCGACACACTGGCATTAGGGATTTTCATCCCGGTGGATTGATCCATAACATAACCGCT
Source organism: Edaphocola sp. (assembly GCA_035708205.1). Taxonomy (GTDB): domain Bacteria; phylum Bacteroidota; class Bacteroidia; order Chitinophagales; family Chitinophagaceae; genus DASSSY01. Next base: position 213,743 of record DASSSY010000002.1, on the reverse strand, counting down.
GACCTCAACCATTCTTCCTATGCCTGACAATTTCCGGATAATGATATAATGGCCGTTTTCCTGAAATTCATAAGTATTCCCCAAAAGCGAATAAAGGATATCTTTTACCGTTTTCCCCCGGGCCGTAAGGCTGACGATGCTGTCTTCAGGGAGCAGATCACTGTTGTAGGAAAAATAATATCCCCCCGCATGGCTGATCTCCGAAAGCGCTTCTTCCAATGGCTGGTGACGAATGGTAACGGATATTTTTTTTTGAAGCAAATCCTGCGCATGAAGAGACCGTACGAAAAAATTCGTCAATAAAAAAATAATGGCCAGCCATAACCTGCAGGAATTTCGCCGCATAAATCTTATCTATTTCCTGCTCAAGATAAATTTTTCTCCCTGTTTTGACAAAGATACCTGTTGAAAGGTTTGTGCAATAATCGTTAAGATCGAATCGAGAGGCTGCTCACGATGAAAAGTTGCCGTAATGGGCAACCGGCCAAGTTCGGGCGAAGCGATGACTACTTTTGCGTCATAAGCCTCATTTAAGATACTCACGAGATCGGATAGTGGCGTGTTGCTGCAGGCAAACTCACGGGTAAGATAATAATTAAAAAGCCGGCTGCTTGTTCTTTCCTTTTTCAAAAGCCCGTCCTCCTTAGACACTATTACTTTTTCATGAGCAGCCAGGACAACTGATCGTCCTTTGGCCTTTACTTCCACACTGCCCTCCGCAACAATAACCTCTGTAGCGTTTTTGCTTTCATGGACATTAAATGCCGTGCCGATATCCGTAATGGTCAGGTTACTGACCTGCACAACAAAGGGGTGCCGGGCCTCGTGCGATACATTAAAGAACGCTTCGCCCTCCAATTCCACTACTCGTTTCTTTTCCCCGAATTTTTTGGGAAAACGCATCCGGGAATTTTTGTTCAATGTTACAATGGTATTGTCCGGTAAGGTATCCGTAAGCACTTGCCGGTTAGCCGTCAAAACGACCTGAGCAGCGGGTTTAGATATGACCGTCCACAAGAGCCCGGAAGACAGCAAAACCAATACAATCGCAGCGGCTATCCGCCTGTTCCTGCGTAATTTAACAGCCTTGTTTTTATTATCCGTTTCGGGATGAATGCGTTTCTGAAAACGCTGCCAGGCATCTTCTTCAGAAGGGCTGCCCGCACGCAGACCGGCGCTCTCTTCCCAAATCTGCTTCAGTTGTTCATAATGCCTTTGGTTTTCCCAGGAAGCGGCTAACCACTGTTTTACGGCCAACTGTTCTGCTTCATTGCTTTCTCCAATCAGATCCCGAATCAGCAAATCATCCATATTTTTATCTGTAGCCATGGCAACCTCTCTTCTTTGTAAAATTCAACATAATTTCAAATATTTATCCCTATTAAAAGTATAAAAAGCCATATCGGTAGATAGTCTGCTAATCTTAGCCGCAGCATTTTTAATGCTTTGCCCATTTGATTTTCTACCGTTTTTACGGATATGCCAAGCTTTTCAGCTATATCCCGGTATTTCAGCGCCTCAAACCGGCTTAGCTGAAAAACGGTCCGGCAACCTTCCGGCAATTCCGATAATGCTTCCGACAGCTTTTCCTGCAATTCGCGGTGTCTGAGCTTTTCCATGGCATTCTCCTCCTGCAATCCGGCAGTATGGCGGGTATAAGACTCATGTGCTGCTCTTACGGTTTGGTGCTTTAAATAATTCAGACATTCGTGGTTAACGGAACGATACAAATAAGCGGATAAGGAAGTATGAATATTTAAGTCTCCCGATCTTTCCCATAATTTCACAAAAGTATTTTGCACCATATCCTCCGCCACGTCCCGATCTTTCACAAAGGTATAAGCATAGCCATGCAGGGTCTTGAAATGAGCTTTAAAAACCTGTTCAAATGCGGCTTCGCTATTAAGGAAAGGCAATATGTTTCCTTCTGAGGACTGCTGCTCCATTAATTCATTATTACAATTCCCGTTTACCAAAACAAATATATCAGATTATCAATACATTCTATAAACAGACAACTAATAAACAAGTTACCCCTATCAGAAAAATAAAAAAATTCTGTTTATTTGCTTCATGATGATTAAGGGGAGATTTCAATAAATTAAATTTGTCCCATTAAAGCTTAACGGCAAATTATCATCAAATAAAACGTTCATTATTCATCCCGAAATCTTCACTTAGCCATTACAAATGATATGAACCAATACATCGCATTGCTCAGGGGTATCAACGTTGGCGGACGTAACTTAAAAATGGCTGAAATTAAAGCCTGCCTGGAACAGAACGGTTATCAAAATGTCATCACTGTACTGCAAACCGGCAATATTATCCTGGATAGCCCGCTCAAAGTCCCGGACCTAAAAACCGCTTTGGAAACCTTATTACAAAAGCAGTTCGGCTATCCCGCCCAATTGCTGATCTGCCGCCCCGGCCAGATGTCCGCCATTATCAGCCGGTTCCCTTTTGAAACCGGTGAGCATGAGCACCGCTATATCATTTTTATGGAATCCGGCCGTCCGGAGGAAATGATTGCCGGTGCACCGGCAGTAGACAAGCCTGTCGAAACCGTACAGGCCGCTGAAGAGGTGGTCTATTGGCGAGTGCAAAAAGGACTGACCCTGGACAGCCCTTTCGGTAAATACATGAACAAGATGACCGGCAAATATCTCCTGACCACCCGGAACGTCAATACTCTAGAGAAGATTTTAAAGAAATGCCGGTTATAGCCTGATCCTTATCCAATCAGCCTGGCCAGGCTGATAATTCATAACGCTTCAAAATAAGACCTATTTTAATTCTGCTCGCATCATCAAATCGGTCTGAACATCATTGCCCAAAATAAACCGGTGCTTATCAAAAACCGAAAATCCGTTCTTCCTGTAAAATTGTATGGCGCGGGCATTCTCTTCCCAAACACCCAGCCAGACATAAGAGACCTGTTCCTGCTTTGCCACCTCCAGCGCACTATCCAAAAGAAATTGTCCGACACCCCAGCCATGATATTGGCGATAAATATAAAAGCGTTCAATCTCCATAGCAGCCGTGTCTTCCGGTTCAGATTGCGCAGATCCGAAATTTAATTTTAAATATCCGAGGGGCTGTTCCTCACACAAAACCATATAAAACCGGGAAAGCGGGTGGCTCAATTCTGCGAGCAATGCTTTGGCGGACAAGCGTTCCGACAAATATTGCCGCATATTCTCCTCCGTATTCTGAGCGGTAAAAGTTTCCCGGAAAGTAAGCCGGGCAAGCTTTTGCAACGGTAGAAGGTCCGCAATGCCCAAACGTTTTAAAAGAAGATCTCGCATAGAGAACGGTAATTAGTAAAAATATTCGTGAGCACAAAATATAAAGACTGTGGCACAAAAAAACAAATTAGCTTTTAAATACTAATTTGCTTTTACTGTTCGAGAGTATTCATTTCCCGTCTATCGGCTATAGTTGGGCGCTTCTTTGGTAATGTCTATGTCATGCGGATGGCTTTCGATCATACTGGCCATGGTGATCCGGATAAACTGCGCGTCTTCCTGGAGGGTTTTAACATCTTTAGCGCCCACATAACCCATCCCGGCCCTCAGGCCGCCAATGAACTGCTGCACCACTTCTTCCACGGACCCTTTGAAAGGCACACGACCGACAATGCCCTCCGGAACCAATTTTTTCACATCATCTTCGGCATCCTGGAAATAACGGTCTTTTGAGCCTTGCTGCATAGCGTCGATCGAGCCCATGCCGCGATAGGCCTTGAATTTCCGGCCTTCATAAATAATGGTATCACCGGGACTTTCCTGTGTTCCGGCCAGGACAGAACCAGCCATGACCGCTGAGGCTCCGGCAGCCAGCGCTTTGACCATATCACCGGTATAACGGATACCGCCATCGGCAATAACCGGGATACCTTTTTTCTTTAAAGCCTGCGCCGCTTCCATGATCGCGGTTAGCTGCGGCGCGCCGGCACCCGTAACAATGCGCGTCGTACAAATAGAGCCCGGCCCTACGCCGACCTTCACGGCATCCGCACCGGCCTCTGCCAGGGCTACTGCCCCTTCTTTAGTGGCTACGTTGCCGGCAATGATGGGGAGATCCCTATAGGCTTTCCTGACTTTCTTTACCGTATCCATCACCCCTTTGGAATGGCCATGTGCGCTATCCATGGTAATGACATCCACGCCGGCGGCCACTAACGCTTCCACCCGGTCTAAAACATCATTGGTAATGCCCACGGCCGCGCCGGCCAGCAACCGCCCCAGGTGATCTTTGGCGGCATTGGGATGGCTCTTGGTCTGAATAATATCACGGAAGGTGATCAGGCCGGTCAGCTTACCGTTCTTATCCACCACTGGCAGCTTTTCGATCTTGTTTTGCTGTAATATTTTCTCGGCTTTCTGTAAGGTCGTGGAGCTGGGCGCCGTGATCAGCCCTTCAGAGGTCATCACCTCGGCGATCTTTTTACGCATATTGCGTTCAAAGCGCAGATCGCGGTTGGTCAGGATGCCGACGATCTTGCGGTTGTTGTCCACAATGGGAATGCCACCGATACGGTTCTCCCGCATGATCTTCAGGGCCTCTCCAATAGTAACCTCGGGCGTTAAGGTGATCGGGTCTATGATCATGCCGCTTTCCGAGCGCTTGACCTTGCGTACCTGCAAGGCCTGCTGCTCAATGGTCATGTTCTTATGCAACATGCCAATGCCGCCTTCACGGGCCAGGGCGATCGCCATGTCCGATTCCGTTACGGTATCCATTGCCGCGGATACCAGGGGAATATTCAGGGAAATGTTATTGGTCAGGAAAGTGGAAATGTTGACTTCGCGGGGAAGCACTTCCGAATAAGCGGGGGCGAGGAGGACATCGTCAAAGGTCAGCCCTTCGCCATAAAACTTTGATTTTACAGCCATGTGCAAAGGTAGGGCAAGAATTTTATTTTTCCGCAAAAAAATTTCCTTAAAAACTGGCCCTCTGCCCTAATGCTTACCTGATATCTTTATATAAAGATATCCCGTTTCTTTTTGGGAACATAACAAAATTTTAAACATCTTAATAGCAATTAACTATCTTTGGATATCCTGTCGTCACTGGGCTCTTTTTTCATAAATAAAAACCGCTCAGCAATGAAAAAGTTTTATTTCGCCCTTGTCATGGCGTTGTTCTGCGGCGCTTCCAGGACAAACGCCCAGATGAATTTCCGGTCAGCGGTTACCCCGGAACCGATTACCCGACCAACAACGTCCCCATCCGGTCGGACAATACCTCAGCTCATTCTTACAGTGGCATCAATGTCGGCGGCAACCCTACCGACCTGTATGTTTTTACCTGGGACAAATTCGCCCTTTCATCGGGGGTCAATTCCGGCCTGGCCGTCAGGCAAAGCACGCCTTTCGCCCAAGGCTACAATCCCGCCGGCTTTCCCGTCAACGATGCGGCCAGCATAGAGGCCGTAATTTTATATAGAAATAACACGGCCTATGCCCTGTGCAGCTATTACTGGATCAGCCACCAGGACTTTTATGTGGACCTGTACGCTACTTAGGCGGCGGCGTCCTGCAACAGGTGAACGGCTATCCCCAGGACATTACCGTTTTCGGCTCCGCCGATGGGCTGGGTTGGATACACTTAGACGCCCATGACCTGGATGAGTTTGTCATTACCTGGCAGGAGCACGGACAAATACTGGCCAAAGCGGGCACGGCCAGTAATAATTTCCTGATGGGCAATACCGCTGCGTTGGACAACAGCGGCACCGGCATGTCCCGGGCCATGCAGCCCGATGTAGCGCTGGTGGCCTATTAGGCTTTTATGATTCCGGCATTTTTTTAAAGTTCGGCAGCTTCCGCTCTTATTACGCGGACGATACCACCAACGGCATCAGCAGCAGGGCGATTCAGCTTCCAAGGGTCAGCGTAACGCCAAATCCGTTTAGCGGGAATTTCCAATTATATGCCAAAACAACCGGTGACGATATTTACTATCTTCAATTATCAGACATTACCGGCCGCCGGCAACTTCAGTTAAAAGGGAATATTAATGAACTCAACCATTCCTTAAAAACCGCTACAATCCTAAACAATATCCCGTCAGGCGTTTATATCCTAACACTTATGGATGCAAAGACAAATATTGAATCAAGGTATAAGTGATCAAGCAGGAATAGCTGACAAACAATAGGCAATGGCTCTTTCCGGCTTTCAACACCAGGTTCCGTCACAGCAAATCCGGCCGGCGTTCTTTGGTTCTTTTTAAAGACTGCTCCGCACGCCAGTCTTCAATTAATTTATGATCGCCGCTTTGCAGGACATCCGGAACTTTCCAGCCTCTGAACACCGCCGGACGAGTATAGACCGGCGGCGCCAAAAGATTATCCTGGAAGGAATCCGTCAGCGCGGAAGTGCTGTCGCTCAGCACTCCCGGGATCAACCGGCCGATGGCATCCGTCAATACCGCAGCCGCCAGCTCTCCCCCGCTCAGCACATAATCGCCGATGGAGATCTCCATGGTCACGAAATGCTCCCGGATACGTTCGTCAATGCCTTTGTAATGGCCGCAGATCATCAGGAGATCGCCTTTTAACGATAATTGATTCGCCATAGATTGGTTCAATGTTTTGCCGTCCGGGGTCAGGTAAATGATCTCATCGTAGGTCTTTGTTTCCTGAAGCTTTTCAATAGCGATGCTCAAAGGCTCCGGCATCATGACCATACCGGCGCCGCCGCCAAACTGGTAGTCATCCACCTGCTTGTGCTTGTAAAGCGTATAGTCGCGTAAATCATGAATGGTCACACTCAGCAAAGCTTTGTCCTGTGCCCTTTTCATAATGGAATGACTGAGAGCGCCGTCAAAAAGCTGAGGGACTACGGTAATGATATCAATATGCATAGATCAATGTCAGATAGAAATACGATAAAGGGCAAAGATAAGTCTTCCTTTTGGCGCTGGCGGACAAGCAAACGGGAATCCTTAAAAATCGTTTCCGCAATGAAAGCAATGCCAGACCGAAGAGTTAAGGCTTTCTTTTGTGAATTTAGACAGTAGCCAGCTTAAAAACGGCGCGTCTTTTTCATCTTCCAGGCGACGGGTATTTTTACTGCCACAGTATATACAGATATGATTGTTGGGGTCCAGCTGCGCATCATCCTCATCCCAAAAGCCCGGCCTTTCCCGTTCTTCATCCAAAGCCAGCTCATCACGAATAAGAATTTCTTCGGCTGCCAGCTGTTCCGCTTCAGGCACCAGCAGCTGGATCTGCCCTACTGCTCCCGACCATGCCGCGAAGGCATTGGCGTCCTTCAGCAGGCAATGAATGCCCTGGGCTTCCAGCTTGGATTTCACGATATGCGCCAGAACATAATTATCAAAGCGGCGAAAAGTAGTAAACGGCGTCATCAGGTCCTGAATTAAATCGTAAAAATATGTGTCCGCAGCCAATCATTCAAATTATTGACCGCTTTTCCGATCTCCCAGCGGTCTTTATTCCTGGGCTCTACATAATTCGACACCGCCCTGAGCTGTACAAAAGGTATTTTTTTACAGAGGCAGACATAATGAAAGGCCGCGCCTTCCATGCTTTCCACCACACAACCATAGCGCCGGCGCCGTTGCTCAATTGTCCGGCTGATGCCGGAAATCGTATTGACCGTCAGCCCTTTTACTCTGGGTAGATCTTTCAGGCATGGCCAGTCCGGAAAAGAACTGTCCAGCCATCCGTCCCGGAAAGGAAAAGCATCTTTGTCTGCAAAACCCATATCCGCGATAGGTGTAAATCCCTCTTCATCCTCGGCGCCAATATCACCCGCCATTTCCTGACCGACCAATAACAAGCTCCCCAAAGGTAAATCCAGGTCAAAGCTCCCGCCAATACCAGCCTGAAGCGCTACATCGGGTTGAAATGCCATAACGGCTTCCATAATATGTGCCGCAGACTGCATCATACCGGCACCTGTAATACAAATGCGGAGCTGCCGGTCATCTTTCTCATACATTCCGGGGCCCGTCTTGTCAACGGCCAAAGGCCCCAGAAAATCAAAAAACGGCCGAAGCTCCAGATCCGTGGCGGCCACGAGCAAAATCTTCTTCATCAAATAAAATAATAGCTTATATCAGTTATCCCGCACTCTATTCGGTACAAAGTTAACGGATTAGTCAGAGAAACAACAGGAGGGATAACCCGTCAAGGCAACAAGTTGTATCTTTGCGAAAATTTTAAAAAATGGTATTTCTGACGCGTGTCGAACACTTTAATGCGGCGCACAAGCTGCATAACCCGAGCTGGACGGCGGAAAAAAACATGGAAGTCTTTGGGAAATGCGCCAATGAAAACTGGCATGGTCATAATTATGAAATGCATGTGACCATTAAAGGCGAACCCGGTGAAGAAACCGGTTACGTTTTTAATGCCAAAGTGCTCAGCAAGATCATCAATGAACAAGTTCTGGAGAAACTGGACCATAAAAACCTGAACCTGGATGTTGATTTTTTAAAAGGCAGGCTGACCAGCTCTGAAAACCTGGTCATCAGCATCTGGAATGAGCTGAAACCATTCATTGATGCCGTGGGCGCTCAGTTGCATCATATCCGCATTTATGAAACCCCGCGTATTTATGTCGATTATTACGGGGAATAATTCAATATCTTTATAGACAGACAAACTAATGGCATATTCAAAACAAGAGCATTATGACGGGGATACTTCCTCGGCTTTGGAAAACAATTACCGGGTGGTTTTACAATTACTGGGCGAAGATCCGGAACGAGAAGGGCTGCTCAAAACGCCGGAACGTATGGCCAAATCCATGCAATATCTCACGCAAGGCTACCAGCTCGATGCTTCCAAAATATTAAATGAAGCGCGTTTCAGAGAGGATGTCTCTGAAATGATCATCGTTAAGGACATTGAGCTATACTCCCTTTGCGAACACCACCTTCTGCCCTTCTTCGGTAAAGCCCATATCGCTTATATACCCAACGGCTACATTACCGGGTTAAGCAAACTAGCCCGGGTGGTTGACTGTTTCGCCCGCCGGCTGCAGGTTCAGGAGCGGCTGACGCATCAGATCCTACAGGCCATTCAGGATGCCCTGGATCCACAAGGTGTGGCCGTTGTTATCGAGGCGCGGCATTTATGCATGATGATGCGCGGCGTATCTAAACAAAACAGCATTACGACCACCTCCGCTTTCAGCGGCCAGTTCGGTCAACAGGAAACCAGGAGCGAATTTTTGAAGCTGATCGCCAATAAGGGGTACTGATCCTGTACAAAAGAAAAATCGTATCTTTGCGCCATGCCGGTCCCTGTCAAAACGAAAAATATTGCCTCCGTCACCAATGACACCAGCAATTCCTTAAAAAGGATCCTGGGCAATGACATCGTATATGCCGGGCAAACGGATACAGACCTGGCAAGAGGTATTCAGATATCCAGCCTGGATATCATCTCCGACACCATATCCGCCTTCCCGGACGGTAAAACCTATTTTCATTTCTGCCCGGTGGCCGATGGCGATTTTTACATTATTCTGACCTTTTTCCCGGAGCTGAACCCCAAACAGGAAGAGGAGCAGATCCAGGTGATCCGGCTGACTTTCGATCCCGAATTCTTTCACCAGTGGGATTATGACATCCTGCACCAGAAACAACCATTTCGCTTCGACAGGAGCTCGGAACAGGCCATAAGCCTTCCGCCCTGCTGTTTTGAGCCGATCAGTCACCTGGCGGATACTTCTGAAGAAGCCGTCAAGGACTTTTCCAGGATCCTGCAAAGAAAAGAATCCGCAATTTTCCTGCTCCGGACCAGCCTGAATGCTTACCTTAATTCCAATGAAGCCGATAAGCTGCCCGCCTGCAGCTTCCTCAGCAACAGCCAGGAACGGGACAAGGTAATGGATGCCTATAAGATCATTATGGACAACCTGGAAAGTCCCAAGACGATCAGAACGTTGTCGCGTATGGTGGGCATGAATGAATGTTATCTCAAAAAAGGTTTCAAAGTTACTTTCGGAAAGACCATTCACGAATTCCAGCAGATCAAACGTATTGAAAAAGCCAAAGATCTGCTGAAGGAAGGAAAGTATTCGGTCAATGAAGTGGCTTTTATGATGGGGTTCGGCAGTGCCTCACACTTCAGCTCTTCCTTTAAGAAGATAGCCGGGCTGAAGCCCTGCGAGCTGCTGGGCTGATCTTTATCCTGGCGCTTGGCCCTATGCTGTGGTTATTGGCAACACAATACGCACAGCTTAAGGTTTAATGTATCTCATATAACTTTTACTCATAAATGACATGCCTGGCTATTCCTTTGGCACGCTATGGGCATGCTTCCCGCTGGTGAATGACACGGATAAATCATAAATATTTAACGCTTAAAGTTTTAGGATCCACAAAATGCTTTTTACTCACGGCACCCGCTGCCCGGCCTGTCCCGCGATAAGCAGGTCGATCTACGGATAGACCCTGGTCTTGATCCGGCTAAGCAAAAACGGTGTCAAGGAGCAGGCAATGAAAGCTGGTGAGAATGCCAACCTTATGGAAGATTGCAATCATTTCAAACAGTAGGTGCCTTTGAAGAACCATTAAGGCAGGCTGTTGGCATACGAAGGGTCGTGTCGGGCGACAGGAAAAGATCATTGGCAGCCGTTTACAAATCAGCCTATTGAGCTATCAATACCGGCGCTTTGACCCGGTGACGGACCTGGTTGACCGTTTCGCCAAAAATAAAATCTTTGATGCCCCGGTGTCCATGACTACCCATGACCAGCAAATCCACCTTCCGGTCATTGCATATCCGCACAATTTCGGCATTCCTGTTACGGAACCCGGTAACCGCCTCTCCGGTAAAACCTTTGTCCTGAAGCATCTGTAAATAATGGTTCAGCTTCTTTTTATCTTTACGGGTTTCAAAATCCTCTGACGCTTCGCCCATTAATTGTGGAGAAGCGCTTTCCGTGATATGGATCAGTACAAACCGGGAATCCTGCTCCGCCATCTTTAACCCGTATTGAAACACCAGCCGATCGGTTGGCGAGAAATCCACCGCCAGGGCAATGCTCTTAAAATCCCGAACACTGATTTCCGGCAATGCCTTAATGGGATGATGCAAATCACCTGAAACCCTTTTACCCTTACCGGACAAGGGATAAAGTACCGTGACGGCCAAAAGATATAACATGCTCAAAATGCCGGCTATGATCAGCGCCCTGGCCCACCAATGCGGGATTTCAGTCATCCAGGCATTCGCTTCATCATACACCAGCTTAAAATTTAAAATGACAATTAACACGGCGATCAGCCAAGACGCTGATCTCAAGCCATTTCCAAGAGCAAATACACCCATTTTTTCCCGGTCGCTCACAAAATGGATCAAGGGAATGATCGCAAAGGCCAATTGCATGCTGAGCACCACCTGGCTAAAGATCAGCAAATTACCCACTTCACTTTCCCCGCTGATCAAAATAACAACTAATGCGGGAGTAATTGCCAGCAGCCGCGTGATCATCCGTCGCAAAGCCGGGCTGATCCGTAATTTTAAATAGCCTTCCATTACGACCTGTCCGGCAAGCGTTCCCGTAACCGTTGAGCTTTGCCCCGACGCAATCAAAGCAACCGCAAACAATATGGATGCCCATTTTGAACCCAGCAGGGGTGCCAGCAATTTATGAGCGTCTTCGAGCTCGGCAATGCCCGTATAACCGTTTTTATGAAAGGCTGCGGCCGCCAGGATCAGAATGGCCGCGTTGACAAATAAGGCGAGGTTCAGGGCAATGGCCGAATCCCAGAAATTATATTTTAAAGCCTTTTTTACAGAAGCGTACCCGGGATTGATCTTCCGGGTCTGCACCAGCGCCGAATGCAGATACAGATTGTGCGGCATGACCGTGGCGCCGATAATGCCAATGGCAATATAAAGCGCCGTGCCGTCAGGAATGGAAGGTATCAGCCCGCTGCCGATTTCAGCGATATCAGGTTGGGCAAAAAACAATTCCACCATAAAACAGCCGCCAATAATAGCGATCATGCCGATGATAAAGGCCTCCGTTTTACGCATCCCCAGCTTCTGAAGCCACAATAGCAAAAAAGTATCCAGAAAGCTGATCAGCACGCCCCAAACTAATGGCAGACCAAACAACAGCTGCAATCCGATAGCCATACCCAGGACTTCCGCCAGATCGCAGGCGGCAATGGCGATTTCAGCTAAAAGATACAGGAAAAAATTGATGACCGGCGGGTAAGTTTCCCGGTTGCACTGCGCCAGGTCTCGCCGGCGCACGACCCCAAGCCGGGCGCTCAGGCTTTGCAGTAAAATGGCAATGATATTGCTCATCAGCAACACCCAGATCAACGTATAGCCATAACGGCTGCCCCCGGCAATATCCGTAGCCCAATTGCCCGGATCCATATAGCCCACACTCACTAAATAGGCCGGTCCGAAAAAAGCTAATAACTTCTTTATCCTTAAAGCTCCCTGGGCCGCCGGGCGATGCTTTGCTTCCATAGAAGATCGTTGTTTCATTTAGCTAATTATATTATTAGGCAAATCTAACAATTATTTTCAAAGAAAAATCTTAAAAGCTATTTTATAATTTTATTCATTTCTACCCTAGTATTTCAAGTCTGCCGTAAGTTGCAGGCAACTTACCAGTATCTTTCTTAAAGCCATACAAGGGAGCAATAATATCTCCTCTGCTACCGTTCCGATATACTTCGCAAACCCATTGGGCTCTACCCGGGAACAAAAAATCCGGGGCAGAGATACCCCGGATTCCCGACTATAAAATTTTCCCGGAACAATTCTACAAAGCGGCCAGGATCTTTTGTTGCACTTCTTTCAGCTCCTCTGCCGACAATTCGAGCTTCGGTTTATGAAAGTTCATATCATCCACATTATTGATCGGCATCAAATGCATGTGCGCATGCGGCACTTCCAACCCGATTACCGTCATTCCCGTACGCTTACAGGGAAAGGCTTTTTCAATGGCCCGGGCAATAGGCTTGGCAAAGATCATCCATTTGGACATCAGCTCGTCATCCATATCATAAAATTTATCCACCTCTTTCCTGGGAACGACCAGAACATGCCCTCTGGTTAATGGGAAAATGTCTAAAAAGGCAAAAAACTCCTCATTTTCCGCGATCGGATAGGAAGGGATCTCTCCGGCGATAATTCTCGAAAATATTGTCATCTTATTTACTTTTAAAAATCGGGGAAATGATCAGGCGCTAATGGATTCGATGCGGAACTCGATCTTGCCTGCCGGGACGTTAACTTCGGCGATCTCTCCTACTTTCTTACCCAAAAGTCCTTTTCCAATAGGTGATGAAATCGAGATCTTACCGGCCTTTAGATCCGCTTCACTTTCAGACACTAACTGGTATTCCACCGCTTTTTTGGTTTTCAGATTATAAATCTTCACCCGGCTCAAAACAGAGACCTTGCTCAAATCCAGGTCTTTGGTATCCAGCACCCGGGCGTTGATAATAGCGCTTTCCAGCTGGGCTATCTTGGCCTCGTGCATCCCTTGCGCCTCTTTGGCGGCATCATATTCCGCATTTTCTTTTAAATCGCCTTTTTCGCGGGCTTCAGCAATGGCTTTTGCTATTTCCGCACGTCCCACCGTTTTTAGCTGGCTCAGCTCCGCTCTCATTTGTTCCAGTGTGTCTTTGCTCACATAATTGACCATGATACTGTTCTTTTAGTTTTAAATATAAGAAAACACACAATACAAGCCGTCGGCTCGCATTGCGTGCATAAGTCTTACAAAGATAATCAAATTTGTTTGAACCAAAAAATCATTTTTATCGCCCCGACCATAAGCCAAAGGGTTGTATCTTTGTCGGTTCATACCATTCAAAAATCCCGGTAAATAATGAGAACTGAAGGTATTCCGGGCAATAGTAAATGGATGCCCATTTTTTTGAATTAAAGAAAATTATCAAATATGTCCTCTACTTGGTTTAGAAGAAGCAAACAAGGTATTTCCACTGAAACAAGAGAAAAAAAAGAAGTACCAGACGGCCTGTGGCATAAATGCCCCGAATGCCGCAGTACCATTACCTTAGACGATTTGGCCAAAAACCTCTATATCTGTCCCGAATGCGGGTATCACAACCGGATCAATGCCAAAGAATATTTCGATATCCTTTTTGACGAAGGGCAATTCAAGTCTTTGTTCGAGAACATCCGGCCGGTGGACAAGCTGGGCTTTGTAGATATCCAGCCTTATACCAAACGTCTTGAAAAAGCGCAAAAATCGACCGGGCTCAACGACGCCATGAGTGTTGGTGATGGTTTGCTTAAAGGGCAACCCATAGTGATAGCCTGTATGAATTTTAATTTTATCGGAGGTTCCATGGGATCGGTGGTCGGTGAAAAGATCTCCCGGGCCATTGATTATGCCATTGCCCATAAACGGCCTTTCCTGCTGATCTCTAAATCCGGCGGCGCCCGCATGATGGAAAGCGCCTTTTCGCTTATGCAAATGGCCAAAACATCCGCGAAGCTAACTTTGCTCGCCAAAGCTAAGCTGCCCTACATTTCTTTTATGACCGACCCGACCACCGGTGGGGTAACGGCATCTTATGCCATGTTGGGCGACATTAATATTGCGGAGCCCAAGGCCCTGATCGGTTTTGCCGGTCCCCGTGTCATCAAAGAAACCATTAAAAAAGATCTGCCCAATGGCTTTCAGCGCAGTGAATTTTTACTGGAACACGGTTTTCTGGACTTCATTGTCAACCGGAAGGATTTGAAGAATAAGCTCAGTGAGGTACTGGCCTGGTTTATGAAATAATATGTTACCTCAAGGAAAAGGAAGCCAACATGCTGGCTTCCTTTTTTGGCCATACACATATTTCAATACCTTTGCTGCTCAGGACAACAATATCAATTTCAACATGAACCATACTCATCTTAAGACCGGCACCAAATGTATCCATGCCGGCGCTGAACCGGATAGCGCCACCGGCGCTATCATGACCCCCATTTATCAGACCTCCACTTATGTCCAGTCCGCTCCGGGCGTGCATAAGGGCTATGAATATTCCAGAACCCAGAACCCTACAAGGGCGGCGCTGGAAGCCGCTTTGGCCAGCATTGAAAACGGCACACACGGCTTATGTTTCGGCAGTGGGATGGCCGCCATAGATGCTGTTTTACGCTTATTGAAACCCGGCGACGAAGCTGTTGTGACCAATGACCTTTATGGCGGCACTTACCGGTTATTTACCAAAGTATTAGCGGACTATGGTATTAAATTCCATTTCATTTCCATGGCCAACGCTCAGGACGTTGAACGGCATATCAATGCCCAAACCAGAATGATCTGGATGGAAACGCCCACCAATCCCTTATTAAATATTATTGACATTGAAGCCATCAGCGCCATCGCCCGGAAACACAGTATTCTGAGTGTTGTCGATAACACTTTTGCCTCACCCTACCTGCAAAATCCTTTAGATCTGGGCGCCGATATTGTGGTGCATTCCGCTACAAAATATTTAGGCGGTCATAGCGATGTGGTTTTGGGCGCGGTGATCGTCAAAGAAGAGCAGATGAGCGAAAAGCTGCATTTTATCCAGAACAGCTGCGGAGCTGTTTCCGGCCCTCATGACAGCTGGTTAGTATTGCGGGGCATCAAAACCTTACATGTACGTATGCAGCGGCATTGTGAAAACGGCGAAAAGGTCGCCCGTTTCCTCAAAAACCATCCTAAAATCAGTAAGGTTTACTGGCCGGGATTTGAAGAGCATCCCAACCACGATGTCGCCAAAAAGCAAATGCGCGGCTTTGGCGGCATGATGTCCTTTACCTTAAAGGCGGATACCGTTGCGGCGGCTGTTGAATTATTGAAAAATACAAGATTATTCGCTCTTGCGGAATCTTTAGGCGGCGTGGAATCGCTGATTGGACATCCGGCTTCCATGACCCATGCGGCCATTCCTGCCGAAGAACGCCGCAAAAGCGGCTTATCGGATTCGCTCATCCGCCTGAGTGTCGGCATCGAGGACGCTGAGGACCTTATTGAAGATCTCAAACAAGCCATTGGCTGACACAACCGGGACCATGGTATTTTTTAAGAAGGTCGGCGCTGCTTTTCAACCGTTAGCCACTACCGCAAAAACGGCGGCGGCTTTCTTATGCCTTTTCATGCTTTGGAGCATGGCAGCTTCTGCCCAGGCCACAAAGCCCGGCAACCTTCCGGATACCGGGAAAGCCCTGATCCATGTGCTGAATAACGATTACGGCGAGTTTATCCAGGCTGACGGCCGCCAGGTCCAGAAATTGATGAACAATGTCAAATTACGCTATGGTTCAGACACCATGTATTGTGATAGCGCTTTTTTTTATGTCAACACCAACAGCGTCGAAGCTTTCGGGGATGTGGCCGTTTATCAGGCCGACGGCACCAGGGCCTTTGCGGAATATATGCGCTATACCAGCCAGAACCGGCAGGTTTATATGCGCAGCCAAAACAGCGACGTAGAGCTTGATGACGGCAAAGGCAATACGCTGTGGTCAAAGGAAATCCACTACCAGTTGGGAACAAAAACCGGGTTTTATAATCGCGGCGGAACCTTACAAAGCGGCCAGACCATCGTGACCAGTGACGCCGGTACCTATAATTTACGGACGAAACAAGCCCGGTTCAGAAGAAACGTCGTGGTCAGCGACCCGCAATATGCCGTTCAGTCGAATGATTTGGGTTATAATACTCAAAGTAAGATCGTCACTTTTTATGATACCGCAACCGTCACCAACCAAAAATCCATTTTAAAAACAAGATCCGGCTACTACAACACCCTGGACAGCACTGCTCATTTTACCAGCAGGGCAGCTATCTGGAACGGCAACCAATTTATTGAAGCCGACACCTTAGATTATGATCATGCCGCAGGTTTGGCTATCGCCAAAGGTTCAGTAATCGCTATGGATACCGCGCAGGGTCTTACCTTGTTTTCCGGGCAGGCCAGGTTCAATGAACGGTCCGGAACGCTCCTGGCCTACCGGCAACCGCTTTTGCGCACCATTCATAACCAAGACAGTCTTTTTCTTAAGGCCGACACTTTCTATTCCGCGCCGGTAGCGGATTCTGTCCTGATAAGATACAAGCGGGAAAAGGCCAACAAAAGCCTTCAACAAACGGCCAGTGAGCTGCAGCAAATGGCCGCAGCCACCGATACCGACAGTACGGCCATTGCTCATAATGAAGGTCCCAATGCTGATATCACGACGTCGATACCTCATAAGCCAACAGATACCCTGGCAGCAGCTACTCAAGAAGCGGCAATAAAGGACGCCATCGGGCAACCCGAAAAATCGCCAGACCACTTAACTGGGAACGATACGACCTTACTGCCTTTAAGTCACCAGGAACATTTTGACAGCCTGCAGGCCGGCTATCAGAACCAGCCTGAACGGGAAGACGGCTCAAAGCCCCGGTACTTTACCGGCTATTATCATGTTCAATTGTTTTCCGATTCGCTCCAGGGACGCTGCGACAGCATTTACTACAACCAGGCCGACTCCTTGTTAAGGATGTACCGGGAACCCTACCTATGGCCAAACAATAGCCAGGTTTCCGGGAAAATGATCTATTTGAAATTAGACAGTAACCGGCTACGGGAACTGATCGTTCCGGAAGAGGGCATACTGATCAATCGTTCAGGGCCCGCGCAGGCCGATATGTATAATCAGATTCAGGGCGATGTCATCCATGGATTCTTCGAAAACAACCGGCTCAGGCGATTAACCGCTTCGCCGCATGCCGAAAGCATCTATTATGTGACCAACGATGACAACGAATATGTTGGCTGCAGCAAAGCCGGCAGCCGGGAGATCGATATCCTTTTTGACAGCACGGGTAATAAGGTCAGCAAGATATATTACCGCCAAAATGTATCACAGGACATGACCCCTATGAAAGACGTTCAGCCTCAGGCCATGCGCTTAAGCCGTTTTAAATGGCAGGAAGCCTTACGTCCGAAAAACCTGGCCACTTTCCTGAACGGCGTTTCCCGGCCCCGGAAGCCGGAATGGCAATAATAATCTTACTGCGCATCCAGAAGCCCCGTGCAGATATTTTTGACAATATCCGGCCCCTCATAGATAAACCCGGTATAAACCTGCACCAATGCGGCGCCGGCTGCTAGTTTTTCCCTGGCGTCTCCTGCCGTGAAAATCCCGCCCGAAGCAATAACGGGAAATTTACCTTTCGCGCGCTGATGTATATGCCTGACAATTTCAGTGGAACGTTTTTGAACCGGCAGACCGCTCAGGCCGCCATTGCCAATGGACTCAAGAGTGTCTTTGCCTGTTTGCAGATCATCGCGGCTGATGGTGGTGTTGCAAGCGATCATGCCATCTAAATTGATCTCCATAACCAAATCCACAATTTCATCCAATTGCTCTAAACTTAAGTCCGGCGCAATTTTCAAAAGAATAGGCTTGGGATTGCCCAGTTCAATATTGAGATCTTGTAGCCGGGTCAGCAACTTTTTCAATGGCTCTTTATCCTGCAACTCCCGCAAACCCGGGGTGTTGGGACTGCTCACATTGACCGTGAAATAATCCACCACCTCATAAAGCGCGCGGAAACATTTATCATAATCGTCCACGGCATTTTCATTAGGTGTCATTTTATTTTTGCCGATATTTCCACCGATGATCAGCTTGCCATGCCTTTCCTTCAGCCTTTGCGCCGCGGCATCAACGCCGTGATTGTTAAATCCCATCCGGTTAATCAGGGCCTTGTCTTCAGGCAATCGGAACAAGCGCGGCCGCGGATTGCCCGGCTGCGCCACAGGCGTAACGGTACCAATTTCAATAAATCCGAAACCCAGCATTTCCAGATCATCCGTAAAACGCGCGTCCTTATCAAAACCCGCCGCCAAACCAACCGGATTTTTAAACGTCAGACCCAAAACGTTCCGGCTTAATCTTACATCTTCCGTAACGGTATATCTTTTCCTTAAAATATAACGAACGACTCCGATTTTACGTCCCCGGCGCAATTGCCTCATGACCCAATAATGGATTTTTTCAGGGTCAAAGCGAAAGAAAACAGACTTGATCAATGCATACATGATGCAAAGATAGGCGCATTAACAGAAAATGCGCCTATCTTATCAAAGAACCCGCCAAAACGGGAAAATCATTTTTTATCCGCAGCAGTCTCCCAGGTTCCTTTAAAGTTTTTTTGGTAATCATCCCATTTTTCATGGAGATATATTTTTTCACCAAAATATTTCAGGATGCTTTCCATTACCGGCACTTCAAGATAGCCCGGAATAGGTTCTTCGCTTTTAAAATCTTCTTCCATAATTACCGTTGTCGGATAAGACAGACGGCCATGCAGCAAATCCAGGGCCAGAGCATTGACCTTGTGCTCTGCGTCATATTGCCAGGTCTTGCCCATAAATTCAATGGGCGATCTCTGTTCCGCGTCAAATTTTATGGCATAATAGTTCTCGTTGACATACTTGATCAGGTCAGGATTGGTATATGTCTTTTTCGCCATGACCTTACACCAGCCACACCAACCGGTGTACACGTCAATCAGCACTTTTTTAGGCTGCTCCTTCATCTTCTCCTCCGCCTGCTGAAAGGTCAGCCAATGAATGCCTTCGTTGTCATCTTTATTACCGGCAATCGCCACCTGCATGCCCATCAGCAACACACATAAGGCTAAAACAATCCTTTTCATTTCTTAGTTTTATTTTTGAAAACAATATTTATCAAGTAAAGTTAAGCGAAAATCTTTTATTGTTCAATAGTCGATACCTTTTGACAAATAGTAGCCGTCCGGGCTTATTTCGCTACCTGTTTCATATCCTTGTCGTATTGCTTATCAAAAGCGTCACTCGCGGTTTGATAATAGCTGATGGCCTGGCGTACCAGTCTTTTGTTGTACGGTGCCGGCCTGTTGGCGCCTGTTTTGAAATCGGGATAATAAACCTCTACCTGCTTTTCCGGCTTTAAGATCACTAAAGTGCTGTCGTGGATATAACCCAGGTTTTGATAAGTGCCGATAAACGCCCTGGTCATAGAATCTGGGATAGTGAAGATATTATAGCCGTAAAATTTCGACTGATAGCTAAAATGCAACAGCCCCAATATTGATGGCGGGACATCAATCTGGGACATTAGTTTGTTAATGGTCCTGGGCCGGATATGCTTTGGCGCGTAAATCAATAACGGAATATGGTAACGATCAACCGGAAGATCGGTCTTCCCGGCGCTGCTGGCGCAATGATCGGCCGTGATCACGAAAACCGTGTTACCAAACCAAGGCTGTCCCTTAGCTTCTTTGATAAACTGCCCGATGGCATAATCGGTATATTTCACGGCCCCTTCTCTGCCTGTATGCGAAGGAATGTCAATCCTGCCTTCGGGATAAGTATACGGTCGGTGATTAGAAGTGGTCATCACATGAAAAAAGAAGGGCCTACCCTGCTGATGCGCGTCACCGGCTTCTTTCAAAACCAACGTAAACAAATCTTCATCCGCCACCCCCCAGATATTTTCATAGTGGATTTTAATACCCGCGTCAGAAATAGCCTGCCTGTCGGCAATCTGGTAACCACTGTGCCCGAAGAAATAATTCATGTTATCAAAATAACCATAGCCACCGTAAATAAATTTGCTGACATATCCTTTCTGCGCAAATACGGAACCAAGGGTAAACAATCCCTCATTATCAGGCCGCTTGACAATAGACTGGCCGGGAGTAGGCGGCACGCTTAAAGAAAGCGCTTCCAGGCCACGAACCGTCCTGGTACCGTTGGCATAAAACCGGGTAAACAACAAACTGTGCCGCGCAAGGGTATCCAGGTTGGGGGTTATACCCTGTGTATTCCCGTAAACCCCTAAATATTTTGCGCTCATACTCTCAATGCTGATCAAAATAACATTCAGATGCAGCTCGGGCATTGAATCGGTGATTTGGCGTGTATAACTATGGGCACCATCGCTTATAAAACGGCTGTCGGGCGTCTGCAGCAAATGGCGGAGCGTCGTAAAAGCTTCCCGGTCAGGAATAGTCTGGTAAAAAGTATGGTAATCCAGCTGGTTATTGCGGAAAGCAGCGAAAAGCTCATAAATACCGTCCCCCGCCAATTCATTATTGTAGCGGTTATTGCTGAACTGGCGAAAATCATGATTTACCGTAAGAAAAGAAATGACCGGCAGTAACAGCAAACCTAATGCCCAAAGGGTTCTTTTGCCAAACCTCAATGGCATGATCATGGATAATTTCAGCTTTTTTCTCAGGAGAAAAACAATGATCAGGGTCAGGATAGCCACCCCGGTGATGATGCCGTTTAGGGGATAAGACTCCCGGATATTGCCAATGACCTCATTGGTATAAACCAAATAATTCACGGCGATAAAATTATAGCGGCTTGAAAATTCTTCCCAGAAAAACCATTCCCCGGCAATATTGAAAACCAGGATAAAGCAAAGTATGGTCATCAATCCGTAAAGCAGAAACCGCTGCCAGCGCTGCCGGTACAGCTTATCTGGAACCAGCCAGAGATAAAGCACTAACGGGATGATGAAATATGAGCTCATCACCAGATCATAAAACAGGCCGATAAGGAATATTCCCGGCAGGCTGAGCCCTGTCCAGTCAACATCTCCGGCAGAATACAACAATAAGGCCGCCCTTGTCAGGAAAGCAATAACGACAATGACGGCAACCAAAAGGGCTACGGGACCAAAACGATGTTTACAAAGCCTGGTCAAGAATGAAGGCTGGGCAGCAGACATAAGCTATTAAATCTTTAAGAACGGATCCCTGTTTACAGATTACCGCCGGTAAATATTTAAGAAACATTCTCGAAAATAACGGCCGCGCCCTGCCCCACCCCGATACACATGGTGGCCAGGCCGTAACGCACATTTCTCTTTTTCATTTCGTGCAACAAGGTCGTGGCTATACGGGCGCCGCTGCAACCTAACGGATGTCCCAAAGCAATGGCGCCTCCGTTGACGTTAATGATCTCTCCATTAAGACCAAGCTCGCGGATGCAGGCAATAGACTGCGAAGCAAACGCTTCATTCAATTCGATCAGGCCCAGGTCGCCAACCTGTAACCCCGCACGTGCCAGGGCCTTGCGCGTAGCCGGGATAGGCCCTGTTCCCATTATGGCGGGATCAACGCCGGCGATGGCCCGGCCGACAACTTTGGCCATAGGTTTCAGCTGATATTTATTCACGGCGTCTTCAGAGGCCAGTAAAAGCGCTGCGGCCCCGTCATTAATACCGCTGCTGTTCCCCGCCGTCACGCTTCCGTTCTTCCTGAATGCCGGCTTTAAGGATAACAATTTTTCTAAGGTGGACAGCCTTGGATGCTCATCTTTATCGATCACAGCGGATTTACCTTTACCCAGTTCCACCATAACCGGAACAATTTCGTCCTTAAAACGGCCCGCTTCGTATGCTTTCTGATATTTTTCCTGGCTGCCTAAGGCGAACCTGTCCTGCTCCTCACGGGAGATAGCCCAGCGATCGGCAACATTCTCAGCGGTTTCCCCCATGCTGTAAGGATAATACAAATCCGACAGCTTAGGATTAGGAAAGCGCCATCCGATCGTCGTGTCATACATTTCGGTATGGCGGGAAAAAGCCTTATCCGGTTTGGCCGTAACAAAAGGCGCTCGGCTCATGCTCTCCACACCTCCGGCGATATACACATCGCCGTCCCCAGCTATTATGGCCCGGCTGGCGTCCATAACCGCCTGGAGACCGGAGGCGCATAAACGATTGACGGTATTGCCCCCTGTCGTCACCGGCAAACCGGCCAGCAACGCGGCCATTCTCGCCACGTTACGGTTATCCTCTCCTGCTTGGTTGGCAGCGCCCGAAATAACATCTTCAATGGCATTGACATCCAGTCCCGGCTGCTTTCCCACCAAGGTTTTTAAAATCAAAGCCAGCATATCATCAGGACGGATACCGCTCAAAGTACCACCATATTTGCCAATCGGCGTTCTCAAGGCATCAATAACAAAAACGTCTTTCATTGAATTCAAATAAAGTTTAAAAAGTATCACCCTTAAAATAAATCAGGAACACAGGCGCACGGCCTCCGGATCCCGTTACCATATCATTTTTACTTAGCCTGAAAAAGCTAAGGCGCAAAAATAAGCATTTAATAAAGATCTTTGATTTGTGAAATTAGCGCATAAGCCGCTAAATTTGCCGTTTTATCCAAAAAGACACCTTTCATGCTTCGCCACCGGGCTATCTTTATCCTACTCATGACGCTCTCTATCTCCGCATTGGCACAAAAAACGCCTCCCAAACGAGAATTAAGAGCCGTATGGATAGCCACTATCGGCAATATTGACTGGCCATCTCAAAAAGGACTTTCCGCCCAGCAGCAACAACAGGAATTCATCCAATATTTAGATTTTTTTCAATCCTGCGGCTTTAACGCCGTCATAGTACAAATCCGCCCGGCGGCAGATGCCTTTTATCCGTCACCCTATGAACCCTGGAGCTTGTATTTAAGCGGCAAGCAGGGGACCCCGCCATTTCCCAAGTATGACCCGCTGGCATTTATGATCCATGAAACACATAAAAGGAATATGCAATTCCATGCCTGGTTCAATCCTTTCCGGGCCCTGGTCAACAGCAATGCCAATCCCAACCCGCCGGATCATGCTACCCGACAACATCCTGACTGGATCATACGTTATGGCGGAAAAGGTTATTTCGATCCCGGCAACCCTGAAGCCCGGAATTACATCCTAAAAGTTATTTTGGATGTCGTGAAACGATATGATATTGATGCCGTACACATTGACGATTACTTTTATCCTTACCGTATCCCCGGACAGGCATTCCATGATGAACAAAGCTACCAGAAATATAACAATGGCATGAATAAGGATGACTGGCGACGCAATAATGTCAGTTTATTCATCTCCCAGCTCAATAACCTGATCAAAAAAGAGAAAAGCTGGGTGGAATTCGGTGTCAGCCCCTTTGGTATCTGGCGGAATGCCAAACAAGACCCCAACGGCTCGGAGACGCACGGTGCCAGCTGTTATGATGATCTTTATTCCGATATTTTACTTTGGGAAAGGAACAACTGGCTGGATTACCTGGCGCCGCAGCTGTACTGGCCATGCAACAGCAAGGCGGCATCGTACAGTGTTTTGTTGCCCTGGTGGATGCAGCATAAAGGGCGCAACAGGATGTATATCGGCCTGGGACTCTACCGCTTGGCAGGAGCGAACGCCAGCAGTCCCTGGTATGGCACATCAGAGATCCTGAAACAGATCAGGATGGCCCGGCAGGAGGATGCCGACGGCCTGGTTTTTTACAGCGCGTCCTCCTTTGCGAAGATCAGTGATGCCTTTGCCGACAGCCTGCGCCGGAACTACTTTTCAACCATTGCCTTCCCACCGGCAATGCCTTGGTTAGACCATACGGCACCGTTGCCTCCGAAACTTTATGCCACTCAAAAATCATCCGGTAGTTTATTGCTTCAATGGTCGGATGCCAATCCCGATAAGACACATACCAAATACGCCATTTACCGCTTCCCCGGCGGAACGCCCGTTGATTTAGACGACCCGGGGCATATTATCGCCCTCACGCAGAACGACCAGTTTATGGACACGCATTATACCACTAACCAAAACTATCATTATGTGGTGACGGCCTTAGACCGCTCCTGGAATGAAAGCCAGCCCAGCAATATAGTTACGGGCTATTAACGATTAAGGCTACACTTCAAGGGTCAGGCCGTCATAGGACAAATGAATATTTGTCGGTAGCTCCCGCTCTACCTCCGCCGCCAGCCCCATCTGGTGGCTGATATGCGTAAGATAGGTTTGCCCGGCCCCGGTCAAACGGGAAATAGCGATGGCTTCCTCCAAGGAAAAGTGCGAAATATGCTTTTCTTTTCTCAGGGCGGAAATGACCAGGATTTTACAGCCCTTTATCTTGGCCAGCTCTTCAGGTCTGATAAAATTCACATCGGTAACATAGCAAAAATCGCCAATTCTGAAGCCGTAAACCTCCAGTTTATAATGCAGGACCTTTATAGGATGAAAGATTAGATCGCCAATTTGAAACGAGCTTTTATTTTCAATGGAAACAATATCCACCTGCGGAATGCCCGGATAACGTATGCCGTTAAATACGTACTGAAACTCCCGGCGCAGCACCTCTTCCGTTTGGGCATTGGCATAAATCGCAATGGGCTCTTGTTGCCAGTAATTAAACGCCCGCACATCATCCAGGCCGGCCACGTGATCCTTATGCCCATGAGTATATACAATGGCATCCAATCTGTGCACCCGCGCCCGAAGCATCTGGTAACGAAAATCGGGACCGGTATCAATAACCACGCTTGTATTCCCCGTCCGCACCCAAATGGCGCTGCGCAAACGATTATCTCTTTTATCCTTCGATTGGCAAACCGCGCAGGAACAACCGATCATCGGTACCCCCTGCGATGTTCCGGTTCCCAAAAAAGTTATCGTCATGAATTCATTATTTATTATTGGGCTGTATTCGACCGGTCATTACCAGCCAAACAGCTATTCTTCTTCAAAACCGATTTTTATTTGCCGGCCGGCATTTCCCTGCTGATACAAAGGTTGTATGGTTTGTTTCAAGAACTTCAGCATATCGCCACTCAGTTCCTGTTCCTTAAATTGTATACCGGGAATAATTTCAAGCAAAGCGTTGATCCGGCCCTCTACATCTAAAAATTTATTGATGACGGCAATTTTTTTATCCTCCAGGATACAATAGCCTGAATGGAACTGTCCTTTTTCATAACGTATGCGGTACCGGGTTTCTTCGAAAAGCTGCTCGAGCCTTTTTAAGGTAGCGGTTGTATATTTTATGCTCATTTCCGATTTGCTTGAAATGGAGAATTGATTTCTTATAGTGCCGGCGTCATTTTATGTTGAAATAAAATACCTTCGTCTTACAAAAAAAGCGATCGATATTATGCAAATATCCCTAAAATTCGGGAAATCCCTGGGCCTTTTGTGCGGATTTCTCTTCCTGCTGGCCACTCAATGCCCGGCGCAATACACCAACAACCCGGAATATGAACAATTGCAGGGCGGCTTAGTCGGCGGCCTGAATTTTTCGCAGGTAGACGGCGATGGTTATAAAGGCTATGATAAATTGGGATTTAGCGGAGGGGGTATCCTGTACTTACCGTTCGGGAATAATGTCGGATTGCCCTTTGACGCTACCCTGGCTTTGAGTCTTGAGGTTCTATACGAGCAAAAGGGCGCTCATGGTACCGGCGCAGTCGACTACACCGGCGTCACGGCGCAGGATATCCGGCTGCATTATGCGGAGGTTCCCATCCAGATCAACTTATTCCGCGGCACCAACAAAAGCAATTTCGGTATGGGGCTCGCCATCGGCTATCTTGGCTTTAGCGAAGAAACGATTGAAGAAGGCGGCCATACACAATTAAAGAATGCGCTCCCGTTCCATAAACTTGACCTGAGCTATGTGTTGACCGCCAATATCCATATTGTTCATGGTTTGTTCATCAGCCCCAGGTTTGAATATTCCTTACTATCCGTCCGCAACAACAACAGCGCAAAATTTGGCGGGCGGGACCAGCAATTCAACAATACCGTTGCCCTCAGGTTAATGTAT
This sequence comes from Edaphocola sp., assembly GCA_035708205.1. Taxonomy (GTDB): domain Bacteria; phylum Bacteroidota; class Bacteroidia; order Chitinophagales; family Chitinophagaceae; genus DASSSY01. The sequence goes on along the minus strand of DASSSY010000002.1, from coordinate 187,117 downwards.
CTCATCAGCCAGAAATAGGGGCGCTACCCGGTGATTTAGCATTTTTATAAAGCCAATGATGCATTGGATTTTCGTAAGTTTGACCATTAATTTTGATAAAAAAATTTCGATGAGCTTTTCCAGAGTCCTTTTAAGCGCCTTATGCTTAACTGTTTTGTTGCCGGGAATATCAATGGCACAACCACAATTGCCCGAAGTAGGCGCTCTCACCAAAGATGGCATTAACGTGCTCAGCTGGATAAATCCCTATAAAAGCGGTGTCAGTTCCGTCAGCATTGAGCGATCGGCTGACAGCACCTTTAACTATCAAACAATTGGCGTTCTTAAAAACATAAGTGAAACCGCCCAAAGCTATATTGACACCCGGCCAATGCTGGGCGACAACTGGTATCGCGTAGTCGTGCTTTTTACATCGGGAACAGACTGGAAAAGCAATGTGGTCAAACTGCACCTGGACAGCGCAGACGTGGCTAACAGGAAACCTCTGCCTCCGGGAGACTCTCTTCAAAAGCTGATCGATAAAATGCCTCCCGCAGGATCGCCGGAGCAGGCAGTTAATAATATCAATACAAACGCCGTTTACCCCAAGTCGAAATACGTCTTTACGAATCCGTTTACCGGTAATATCGATATTGACCTGGCAGATGCTTCTGAAAATGATTATTCCCTTTATTTTTACGATGAACAAGGAAAAGAAGCCTTGTTTATTCCCCGGATAAACGATACGGCTGTTATTCTGGACCGGCGTAATTTTCAAAAGCCGGGGGTGTTCAAATTCAAATTATTGAAAAATAAGGAAGAATTCGCGACCGGGTATGTCGCTGTTTATTAGGCCTCAATGCTGAAAACCAGGATATTTCTTCTAAAGTTTGACTATCTTTGTCTTATTGAACGATTATGGAACCGATTGTCAACAAGATCGCCCAAAGCGGGCTAATTACCCTTGATCTGGAACAATTACTCCCTAAAGATCTGTCCATAGAGGCGTTTGACCTGAAACCCTTTTTATTCCGGGAAATGATCTTAAAGGAAAAGGATTTCCGTCAGGCTATTACCGCATTCAACTGGCAGGCCTATAAAGATAAAAATGTCGCTGTTTTTTGCAGTGCCGATGCGATTGTCCCGGCCTGGGCGTTCATGCTTGTTGCCTGCCATCTGGCTCCTGTTGCCGGCTCTGTTTTCCCGGGCGACCCCGGAGCCTTTAAAGAAAACCTGCTTTTAGAGGCCATCCGTCAACTGGATATTTCCAAATACGCTGATCAAAAAATCATACTGAAAGGCTGCGGCGCCGAGCCTGTATCGGCGGCGGCCTACCTGGCCATGAGCCAGAGACTACAGCCTATTGTGAAGAGCCTCATGTATGGAGAGCCCTGTTCAACCGTGCCGGTTTATAAGCGCAAAAAATGATTCGTTATACCATTTGCTCCAAACGGCATAACGAATACAAGGAACCCGTTCATGCAAACCGGAAGGCACGCCGTCAAAACCGAAAAATTTCTGGTCTTTAGCCCGTTGATCACCCCTGGCGTCCGCCCTAACCCGTGCATCTCAGATCAATCATCATTCATGGCTTAAATGCGATATTCCTATTTAAAAAAGGCCTCTGTTGCCCCATTACCATATCTTGGCCGCCAGCTGTGCTGGAAAAAAGTAACGGCAGGATGCCCCTTCAGCAGCAAATGCACTTCCTCCTTCAACCGGCCATTTCCTACTCCATGAATAATGACCAAAGATGTTCGTCCGCTGACGATCGCTGCATCAATAGCCATCTGCAAAGCATGCAGCTGCCGGGATAATATCTCAAAATTATCCAAATTCCTGGTAGCGATACCTAAAGCTTCCGTGTGCAGATCAATTTCATTTGTAGCACGCGATTTGGGTTTAGCCTTTTGCAGCTTAACACCTTTTTGAATATCTTTATTTTCAAATGTTTCATGTGAAACATTTGTTCTTTTTCTTTGTTCAGAAGGCCGGAGGAGCGGCATACCCAGCCGTATTTCAAAAGTATTTTTCCGTTTTTGCCGCATCACGGACAAGTATTCGAAAAGTCTTTTAGGCCGTAACTTCAGTTGGTCTGAAAAATAAAATCCGGCATTCTCCATCCAGGTAGTTTCTTCTTCGACAGGCTTTAGGCTATAGAAAAACCGGGGCAAATCATTCATGGTCTCAAAAGCAAGCGTGTGCAGGAACAGCGTTCCGGTTTTGGGTGTTACAACGGCTCTCTCTTCGCAAACGGCAGCTTCGTTCACGATGCATTGATAATGAATCATTACCGACACAGAAGTTTGATTGATGAACGTCACCTTTAATTCCTGAATGCTTTCCGCATCTTCCAGCGAATAAACCGGCTGAAAAGAAAAATAAAACCCGTTTTCCAAAATTCCATCTGCAGGAACATCCTGCTTCCGGACTACCGGTTTCTGTTGTTGTTTGAACTGCGCCACAATATCATGCGGCATCTCCGCCGCTTCAGACAGCAGCTTCACCTCTTTGGTAAACACCGGGAATACATTTCCCCGGCAAGACACTTCAAGAATCCTGGGGTGAAGGATCTTTAAAACCTCCGCCTCTTCCCCGGTAGCCAGGATAATCACGTCATCCCCTACAGAAAACTTCATGGTTTAATCCATTTAAAACACAAAGTTCCTGTTTTTATTTTATTCATTAACGCAGCAAGGTTACGGTGCCTTTAAATACTTCCTGGTAATCATCGGGATATCCTAACTTTATCAGGTAGTTATAGGTATCCTGTGGCATCGGATGGCCATGGTAACGGCCATCCCATCCTTCTGTCGGGCTATTGGTATGAAATACCAAATGGCCCCAGCGGTCATAGACCTGGAAAACCAATATTTTCTGGAAGGTCAGATGTTCAACCTTAAATACATCATTTATGCCATCGCCATTGGGCGAGAAAGCATTGGGAATAAATACCGGCGAACGAAAATTAATGCGGACATGAGCCGTGTCTGAGCCAAGGCAACCGTATTTATCGGCACCGATAACAATATAATCCGTATTGTTTTTAGGGGTAGCATACGGCGTCGGGACCATCGGATCAAGCAAGCTGCTTTCAGGTGACCAATAATAAGTTAAAGCCCCGGTAGCATGCAGGGTAACGCCATCTCCGTAATTAATGATCGTATCTTTCGGCTCTACGCTCACTACGGGATTGGGTAAAACATGCAATAATGAGGAAAGTGTATCCGTACAACCTGACCCATTGGTTACTTTCACAAAAAAAGTATGATTCCCTACCGGAACAGTAGCAAACGGATCGGGACAATCGGCACAGGATAGATCATCCGGCGTACCCGTAATCTGCGGATTATCCGCCCATTGATAACTTTCACCGCCTGCGGCATTAAGAGCGATCGGTTTCCCTTCACAGAAATTACCTTCTACCGGATTGACGGATGCCACAAAAGGAATCATTTTAATAATGGCCGAATCTCTCAGGTAGCAGCCATTGCCATCAATTGTCGATAAAATATACGCATGATAACCGGGACTGAGATCCACGGAAGTATTTGGATTATGCGGGTATAAGATACCTGTGGAGGGCGTCCAGGTATATTGAAAACCTCCCGCAGGAGCAAGACCGTGATTAACTCCATATAAATTCAACGCGCTCATACATGTGCTGGTATCCGGACCCGCTTCCAAAAGACCGTTAAATGAATTTACGGTAAAATTATGATAAGCTCCCTGCGGTACTACCCTGCCGCAGCTATCTACAACTGTATTACCATCTGTGCCGATCTCAGACAATAATTTATAAACACCGTCAACGGCGATGGGCTGCGCCAAATGCACGGCAACGGCTTGCGTATAACCTGTTGCCGTACAACTAACACCGGCAGCGCCATCGACCGCTACAGCGGAAGGACCCGAAACTTTAAAATCGCTACCGTCAGCTGCGATAGTGGCGCATTTCACCGGTGAATTAATATGTACCGTTAAGGTCTGGCAGGCCGGCGAATCAATACTCAGCATTTGCAACGGATCATTACCGACATGAAAAATAAGTGAATCCGGTAAGGTGAGCTCTGCTTCACAAAGGCCTAAAAGCGTATTATTATCCGTGCCGGTCTTCGCATGAACTGTATAATTGCCATTAGGCAATGAACTGCTGAAGGTCAGCTTTACCTTTTGGGTATATCCGGCTGAACCCGAACAGGCAATACCCTCTGCTCCTGAGATAGTTCCCGAAGGGGTTAAATAAAAGTCACTGCCATCCGTGGCGATCGAACTACACAATACGTTATCAGACAGTTGAAGCGTAATACTCTGGGAATAATCACATTGGGGCAATACCGAAGAAAGCTTGGGAGGAGGCGGTTGATTAAAGGTAGCCGTCGTCCCTGTAAAATCAAGAAGGAATCCTGAGCCGGGGCAACTTCCGTAACAATCGTCATGCCCCCAGTTATTGATCATAATAAGGTACCTGTCCCCGGCATTAGCCGAGATTTCCTGTAAAAAAGGCGAAGCAGGGGAACCACCTGCCACCTGTGTAATGGTAGAAGTGGTATTCAGGCCAACAATACCACCGGGATAAGTATTGTTTTGATTAGCATTAAAATTACATCTTATTACCTCAGACTGCAGCAGGCTGTCACAATGGCCATTGGTAATATCCAATACCGCAAAATCATAGTCGTCAAGCGAGTCCACCGGCACGATCGAAAAGACAATAATGCCGGAATTGTTCACCTCTAAAAGAAACCATGATGAATTCGTTTCTCCTCCGGGAACACCCGGAACACCACACGGGGTTTGCGTCAGGTCGCTGACCATACCCTCTCCCTGATAGCTGTAAGGCGTAAAGAAATTTCCGCAAATCTGCAAGGCGGAACAGGCATCCTGTTCCGGCTGGTCGGGAGGAAGCGTCTGCGCCGATACCTGAACACCCAAACCCATACTCATCAACAAAAATATCCGGAAAAAAAGATCTTTTACCATAGCCTGCCATTTTAAAGGTTATTCCATAAAATTATTTCAATAAAACACCACAGTTAAAAGAAGACAGCGATTTCAATCAAAAGGTTGGCGAAATATAGTCATAATTTAATTCAGCAAAGCATAATATTACCTGTTAACATTGAATTACCTAATGTTAATACATTATAATTTAATTATAATGTAAGTTATTCAGTTTTTTTCCACAATAAGCTTTATATGAACTAGCAGGCGAACTGCTTTTCTTCTTTACTCACCCGGTGGTTAAGAAGGCATGATGCAGAACAATAAAAGACCGGGGGCTATTTTACGTTCCTGTCCAGCATCCCGAAATAGCCGATGCATCTAGACAGCCTTACAAAGGCTATCAAACGGCGCTTCATAGATATCCGCCTGCGTATATTGCCTAAAAACGCCGGAAGAAACAAACGCAATTCCCGTTCTTCATGCTTCGTGAGCTGCTGCCCGCTATATTTGGCTTTCAGATAAATGGTCATAAAGCCTGAGAATCCCGTACCAAATTCCCGGTCCACCAGGCGGGCGTATTGCCAATAGGTTTTTTCCGTTTTCGGTTGGAACACCATATGCGCATAATACCCTGAGCAACGATATGCCCAGTACGCTTCCGCCTGAATAGACGATGCAAAAGCGTAACGGGCCCTGTAATACCAGAATATCAGCCGCGGCAGGAAGAGTAATATCGCCAAGATCAAAAGGATCGCCATACCAAAGGCAGTAAGCAGCCGCCACCAAACTGTCTCCCTTTCCGGTTGCCCATGAGGCGCCTTTACCTGTTGAGCATCCTGATATTGCTTTTTAATGTGCAGCTCATCAATAGGCGCCGGATACGGAAAATGCTCAACAATGGCCGAAGCGTTGTCGCGGCGGCCGGAAGGCGGAAAATCCTTAAAGGCTTCTGCATAAGAGACAGCCGTCGCGCTGTCACCGGCATGCACATTCCGAAGGGCGATGTAGGCACTATCTTTTTGAATTGAAGCAACAGACAGGTCCATAACCATTTCCCGGCGCTGCTTTAAATGGTATTCCCTGTCATGAAAAACAAAATGTTCAAATGACAACGATGCCTTTTTATGAAGCGTATCCACACGGATAATAACACCATCAGCGGCCAGATAGGCCTTGGGGGGCTGCATAGGTGGCGTTCCGTCAGGCTGGGGACTTTGGCGGGCATCATCATTGCCTACGGTAGTATCAAAATCCAGCCAGCCATATCCCGGGAAATAAACCTGTACCCAGGCATGCGCCTGGTCGGCATAAAACCAATACCAGCCTTTGTTATTCGAGCTCCTGTCCACGGTCATAAAACCGACGGTTATCCGGGAAGGAATCCCTATGGCGCGCAGCAAAAACAAAGTGGCGCCGGCATAATAAGCACAATAGCCTTTATGGCTTTCAAAAAGAAAATACTTTAAGCGTGAAGCATTGGGAATATCCGGAATACCCGGATTATCGGTATAGGAAAAAACCGGCTTCCCGTTGGCATCCTTAGCCAGGAAAAAATCCCTTACGGCCAGTACCTTATCCACGGGAAGTATGCTGCCTTTGGCAATGCTGTCGGCCAAATGCCGAATCCGCCTGAATTGTTCGCCCACGGGCATCCTGGTATAATACCGCAATAATTCCGGGTCTACACCGGCATAGCCTTTCACCTGCCGCAACACCTGGAACCGCTGCTCCTGGAATTGCCGGATGACCGGATCCGGCGCATTATATACAAAATAAGCGCTGTTCAGCTCGGAAATATAACTTTTAGCCCGGTAAGCCGATTTAAACTTGTCCTTAAAATCCTTTTCAATGGTTATGGGCTGCACAAAGAACGCCAGGCTCGGCGCCACAAAAGAAGCCGGAGACAAAGCGGTTTTATAGACCTCAACATCGACCGTGCCGCGTAATTTCTCAGTTAACGCGTCCTTTAAAACAGAGGAGTCGGTGCGGGTAGAAAATAACGGGATCGAAGAAGGATTAGGCTCAAACAAATCGTTATGCGGCAGAAGGGAATCCCGCTCGAAGGTCTGTGTGGCCGTGTCAAAACGGGAATAATAAAAAGCCGTCATATAAAGCGGATTGGGCACATCAGATTTAGGGAAAAAATGATCGATATGCGCCGCAAATAATAGCTGGTTGCTCCGCCCCAAACTGCCGCTCAGCTGAGAATACTGCTTCAGGTCAAAGGTGTTATCCTTATTCTTTTGCAGCATGCTGTTATCCCCTTCTTTTCCGCCACCGCCAAATTCAGCCAATGTTTCCCTGATATCCTGCTTTTGGAAATACAAAACACCACTTAACAAAAGCGCAGCCAGTACCAAAAAGCTCACCAGCCTTTTAAACAATGACCGCCACACCGGGCCGTCGTAATTCCGGTAGCGGTAGATCAATTCCGTCGTAAAAATGATATAAATGCAATACAAAACCGCCGGGCCGAATAACAACGCATACTCCTTCAGGCCGGCAGCCTTATTAAAAACAAAGAACAATTCATTTTGCCGGGAAAGCAACACCACGCAAAGCAAGAGGAAGACCGCCGAAACCAATACGGAAAAATATCGTAACTGCGTAAAGCCCCAGCCAATAAACCAGCCCAGCGTGAAAAGAATGGCAAAAACCAGGAACTGTACGGAGATAAAAAATGTATCAAACTCGCCGACCGATGCCGCATCGATGCTCTTATAGGCCAGATAAAGCCCGGCTATCAATAATAAAACAGTAGGTAGAAACCGGAAGCGGAAATGATAGAACAGCGCGGCCCCAAGCATGCCCAAACCCAAAAACACGGTTTGCCGGGAAGCCTGGTTTTTCAAAATAACTACATAGAACTGATTGGCATTCCATAGCAGGAAGAAACAAAGCAACAACGTGGGCAACAGCATAAAAAAGATTTTTGCCAAAGTAGCTTTCCAGGAATATGAGCCCCTATTTCTTATCATTTATCAAAAATAAGAAGCTTCAACCAGATTACATAAAGCGACAGCTTCAAAAATGGCGTGCGGATATAGCAGGAAATGCGCTACTCCCCTGTTATATCCGGTCGAGTAAATATTATAGCGGCGGACAAATAGCCTGGTGGTAGGTTGAAAAAGACAAGCTTAAATTTTCCCGATTATTTCATCCTTATCATTACGGCGTTTTTTACTTTGAGCATATCGCCTGTCCTAATGCCGATTTTTTTAAAAATAAAAAAGTCCTCGGGATAAAAATGAAAAGCTCCTTCCAATTATATATCGATTATAAATTATGATACCAATTTATATATTTTCCTGACTGCAAAAACGCTTTCGAAAAATGGCCTAAACAAAAAGTCATACCGGTAAGCCCCAAAATTCTCAGGAACCCATAAGAAGAGCACATGAAATTTTAGCGGCAAAATGAAAATATCTGAAAAATAATATTCATTATTTATAATTAGTAAATTATAAAATACAAATAAGCCATAAAACACTAAAATTTTACTCCCGGAGTTACTCAATTTACATTGTTTATTTATTTAATTATAATTTTATTAAATCTGATTATTGGAATAATTATTTTTATATATTACTATAAATTTATCTTACAAAAGATAACAGCTTAACATTACATTTTATGACTTGTATATGGTTATGAATTAAATAAAAAAACATTCTTATCGTAATATTAAACCGTAAAAAACTATAATATTAATTTTTGTTTTATTAACTTCTATTACATATTGATAACCATACGTTTGTTATAGTAAAATAATAAAAATTATAAAACCATGCCATCTTGTCACTTATTTTACAAAAAAATAATTCTAAATACTGACTATTAATGAATTATAAAATCTACCGAAACCATTTTACGCTAACAAAATTTAAAATGCTTAACTAATTTATGTGTCTACACGGCTAAAGCACATAAACAATATTCTATATTTGTATCATTAAAGCTTCATAGCTATAAAATTTTAAAGATATTATTTGAACATGGACCATAAAACAGCCAATAATATTATTTTAAATTATAATAAACTTGAAGATTTGCCCGCATTAAAAACTCCTACCCTATTCTTTTAAAATAAAAATGAATAGGAATAAGCTCGGAAACTCAGTATAATATTCAAATTACATTTAGTAAAATACATTTTATTAAATTAATATAGTTAAAATATACGAGTAGCATCGGAAGTATTTCGCCTGAAAATTTGACCGATCTCATCTGTTATCGAATGACCCGGACCATATGAAGATTGCTTTTGCCCGAACGTTAGCATTCCCGCCCCGGTTGGCTGGCATCCGTAAATCTTTTTAAACTTAATCAGTACGAAAATAATAGATTATAAAATTTCACTTATTTATAATCTATATTTAATAACGTGCAAATGTCCGAATAGTGATATCGCAAAGCAAGAATATAAATAAATTTTGAAATCTGTGGAGCTTACGGATAGCAAATAAAGAGCAGCGGAAAAATTGGGCATTATCCGCTCATGCCGTCGCCTGGAGCTACCGCCACGGGTACAGGCACTACCCTGGCCACCTAATCTTTCGTTAGCATTAACGGAACGCCTGTCGGTTTCCTGGAGGCTTTGCTCTAACTGGCGGATACCTTTCCTTTTGCGGTCATCTTAAAGAACCGGCTTTTGCATGCCTCGTAACGGAAAGAAACAGTTGAAAACGGGCACCTTCATGGCATATCTTTAAGCCCGATTTTTTCCAGGAGGTAGCAAATTATACCACTAGACAATTATATAACATCACGACTTCCTGATTCCCGTGATCGGCGCCCTGATCGACCACCAGATATTTCGGTGGTGTCTCCATCAACCGAAAGAGGAAAATCATTGTGTAAACAAGTATCCAAACGGTATTATCCGGTGCCATCAATACACTAAAAGCAAAGACCGGAGTGCACTAACGTCACTCCGGCCCTTTTCCATTAAGCAACGGCAATTTATTGCACGCCCATCATTACCCTGTACCACGCGCGCTGATGATCTAACCAGGCTACAAATACCTTACCGTTTTCTATTTGTACTGCAATAACCGGGTATCCGGCAAATGCCCCCTTGGCCGTCAACACTATACCGCGGTCCAGTGGCCGCTCCATATCCTGCAAAATAATCGGGCTGCCCGTGCTGTTTCCGCCATCCTGAACATATTTGTTGTAAACCACCAAATGATGGTTTTGGTCAATGGAAGCCATTTGTATGAAATGGGACAGCGACGCTATTGTACGCTTAACGGTTACCCTGCCCATATTGTCCAACAGGGCGAAATGTACCCCCTTATCATTCTCTGAACCGGTAAACCAAACCACGGCATTCAGGGAATCAGAAGCTACTACGGATGGCCCGTCTTCGGGACAGCCATCAATTACCCAATGGTCGCCGCTAAAGACAACAGGTTTTGAAAAAAGGGAATCGCCTGAAGACCGACAGACAAAAGCGATATCCCGAACAGAATCCTGCCTTAAAGAACGATAAACAACGCTCACTTTTCCACCCGGGGAGAGGGCAATACTGTTACGACAACACGGGCAGGCGAAAGAATCTAACAATACCGGCTTCGAAAAATGATTGACACCATTCGCTTCAGCATAATACAAAGGCCGGCCCTTCCGGCTTTGGCTCAGACCATCACCTAACCAGCAAAAGGCCAAGCGCCCGCTGGGAAGCCTTGCCGTGCTGACATAAGACAGGCTCTGCCCGGCTGTGCTGTCCCGCAGGAAACGGTAAGGTGCAGACCAGGTTTTACCGGCATTACCGGACACCCGGTACTGTATGAAGCTGGCATATTTATTCTCTGCCGTCGGTACATGGACCACATAGATCAACCAGGCCGAATCCCGGTTTTTAAAGATCATTTTAGGATTGTTCTCCTGATTGAGAGAGGTTTGCTGCTCTAAAGGGATCGTTGCCCAATGCGCAAAACTGTCCGCTTTATCATTCCATGCGGCAAAGCAAAGCCGAAGGTTTTCCTGATTGGAATCTGTTTCCGCCCAGGTCGCGTAGATCTGGCCATCCGGCCGCTGTGCAAAGGACAGGCAGGAGGCCGTCAGGTTTCCGGGCGACAGCGCCCGGGGCGCTTTATTATCAGGATGATTGCAGGAGCCGGCCAATAAGACCAGCAAAGCGCCTGCACCGTAAATTATTGCTGTTTTCATCTTTTAAGGTAATATTTTAAAGAAACTGAGACATAGAAATTCCGCTCGGGCGAAGGGTTGTAAAACTTCGGATCGGCCACCGAGTTGTGGTTATCAGCATTCAACTGTATCATGGATGAATAACGTTCATCCAGCAAGTTTTGCCCCCCCAGCGCCAGGTCGATGTCAAAGGCGCCAATGGTTTTCCGGTAACCGGCTTTGACCGACAAAAGCGTATAGGCAGGCTGGAAATAAGTATTATCATCATTAATGGGCGTCTTGTCATAATAGTTCAGTACCGGATAGATGTAAAACCCCGGGCGGGTTTCTATATCCACCCCTGCAGATATACATAAGGGTGTCACGCCGGTAATGTTATTTCCCGAAAAATCAACCAGGAAAGACTGCTCATTTTTGTCGGTAAGGCGCAATTGATAATCCTTAAAACGATAATCATTAAGCGTCACAGCCATCCAGGGACGCAACACATTAAGCCATGATTCCGGCTGTTCGATCATTGAATAGAACACCGACAGCTCTATTCCTTTTTCCAATGCCCTGCCGGTATTCCGATAATAAGTGGCTCCCGTACTATCCACCTGCGGCACTAACAAGCCACTGATGTTCATCCTATAAAGTGACAAATCATAATTGAGCCGGCGGTGCAGCAACATGCCTCTTAAACCCAGCTCATAATTCAGGCCTTTCTCCGGCTCCAAAGCCGTATTAAATGTCCCGTCGCCGGTCCTTGACTCGGATACGGAAGGCGGGGAAAAGCCATAGCCTACACTCCCCCTAAAAACCATCCTTCCATCCCAAGCAGACTTGGACAAGGCTACCCTCGGACTGAAAACAGGCCGGAACCGTACTTCTCCCGAATAATTTTGATGATTATTACCAACAGGCACCAGGTCGTCAATTTTATAATTCAAAATATTATAACTGCCGCCGAGGGTTAACAACAAATCCTTTGGCAAATAAAACTCTGAACGGGCAAAAACCAAATAAGCCTGCTGTTGCAAAATATCGCCGGCGGTTAAAGTGCCCGTTTCCGGCCAGCTGCCGGCCAGATCATTAACCAATGCGAAAGAATTGCTTTGCTCATGCTCAAATTGCAGCTCTGCTCCTATCGAAAACTTGCTCCGGACCGCCCCTAACCATGGCGACCAGTCCAAACTTGATCTCAGGCCATAATGATAGGACGATTGTTTGAGATAAGCCGCGTAAGAGCTGCTGTTACCGTGAGGATGGTCAAGGCTTTCCATACCGCCAAAAACAGAAACGCTGTTGGTCAGCTGACGACCCAGCTGTAACCGCTGCTCCAATCCGAACAAGGTCCAGTCATAAGCCTTAACCGAGGTTTTATTATCTGCGGCAAAAGTCCATGCCTTTTGAGGAGTTGTTGCCGCCCATAAGCTGTCGACAGGCCCGGACAACCCCAGGCTGCTATGCGTATGCGCAGCAAAGAATGACACCGCACGGTTGGCAGAAGGGTAAAAATTGGCCTGCACGCTTAAGGCATCCTGATCGCTCCAATTATTCTGCCGGTAACCATCACTACGCAGGTGATCATAATTTACCGATAAATTAAAATTAGCCTGAGACGCCTGGTAAACGGCATTAGCCTGGAACATGCCGTAAGATCCAAAGCCGGCATGCGAAGAAACCGACTGCGTATTAGCTGCCGGCCTTTTACTGTCAAACAAAACGACCCCTCCCAATCCGGCACCATATAACGACCCGCCGGGACCTTTAATAACGGTGATCCTGCCCAAATCATCCGGCGAAACCGGTAACACTCTCGGAGCCTCGTTATCGGGGGTGGTTATGGGAATATCGTTCCAATACATCTTGACATCCCGGATGCCCCATGGTGATTGCAGCACGCTGCCCCGCACCGATAAACGGTAATCCCCGGGCGTTCTTTCCTGCATCTGTACACCGGCCACCTGGTTCAGGACATCCTGGATATTGCCGCTCCCCTGCCGCTGTATCTGAGCGGTAGTCAGCGCCGCCACCGCGGCAGGGTTTGTAAATACCGAACCATCTAAACCGAACGCCCGAACCTGAATAGTGGCCAAGCTCACCAGTTGCCGTTGCAAAGCGACTACTATGGCTCCTGTATCACCCTCCGGCAATACAGACAGTCGTTGATAACCTTTCCGATAAATGTATAAGGAATCACCTCCGGACTCGCGAATGGTAAAATGACCGCGGCGGTCACTTCCGGTGCTATCCATTCCATGAACAATAATTGCTCCGGCAACAGGCAACCGCGTCTCTTTATCGATTACCCGGCCTTTATAAAAATGATCCTGCGCATAAGCCGGCCTTAATCCCGCCAGCAACACAAGCGTCAATAATGTTTTTTTCATTATAATAATTTTTATGACATTCCGTATCGCCCGGCCAGCCGCTGCTGGTGAGCAATACTTAAAAAAGAATCACACTCCTTTCCATCATCCCGATAGCACTTTTGCCATTTAGACAGGCATATATCTATAAGCAATAATGCAGAGCTCAGGTAGGGTAAAATACCCGGGCAGATGCGCCTTAAGCGCATATTCCGACAGGAGCATTATCAATTAGAGTCGTCCAATGCTATCCGGGACAATAAATGAGCAGTAGGATTGTAGCCGGGAAAGCCAAAATACCTTATAAAAGGGTATTTATGGCATTCCGTCATACCGGGATGCGGGCGGGAGGGTGAAAAACAGAAAGCGGGTCATGATGAACCAATGCCACTTCAATTCGGGGAAACTTTTCTTGTGCTGACCCTGGCATTGACGGCCATGAAAAATGCAGCGCGTCAACCATGCAATACAAAACGATTTTAACCGAATTGGCCAGTTCAGGATGATCCTGTTCCTGTTGATGGTTCTGCCGCATTTTTTTATACATCTGGCATTTCCCATTACAATGCATCTGCGGTTTACCTTTATTGATACAGGCTTCCGAAAAAGCTTGCTGATGCGTGTAGTAATCAAGGATAATAAAATCACCCCGGAACATCTGCATCGCCATAGAAAAAAACAGGGAAAAAGCCAGCGCCGGCCTTATCAATCGAAGGCCCCATGACCATTTATTATGTGCCGGTCGGCAGAACATGCTGCAAAGATACAACTCCATTGACCGCCAACACGCTTTTTCCTATTTGTTTTTTACCTTAGCTGCTTAAAATTTATTGTTTTCATGACCGCACAAAAACAATTGGGTATTTTAGGCAATCTGCTCTTATTGATAGCCCTTATTACCGTAAGCCGACCGGCATCAGCTCAAAACAAAAAGGACATCTCATTCGGGGACATCTGGGAAAGTGATGTGTTCAGGATAAAGTCAGTGCCCGGGTTTAATGTTTTAGAGAACGGGAAAGATTTCAGCCGCCTGGCCGATCATAACACGAAGATCAATCTTTATCACTTAGATAACGGTAAAGAAATAAAAACAATCTTCACAAAACCCGATTCTATCGGTGATATCGACCATTACACCTTTAGCCGGGACGAGCAAAAAATGCTTATCTACACCGATAAAACGCCGATCTACCGCCGCTCCGCTTTATATCATGTCTATATTTACGACCTCAAAAGCCAGTATCTCCGCCAGCTGGACAATGACAAAGTCCTTCATGCCACCTTCAATCCGGCAGGCGACAAGATTGCCTTTGTGAAAAACAACAACCTATATATCGACGATTTGCAAAGCGGCATTTTGACGGCGGTAACCACGGATGGCAGCCGCAACCAGATCATCAATGGTAATTGCGATTGGGTTTATGAAGAGGAATTTGAATTTACCAAAGCCTTTCAATGGTCCCCCGACGGCAATTACCTGGCTTACTATCGCTTTGATGAAAGCCGGGTTAAGGATTACACCTTGTATTTCTACAATGACACCAGCAATTATCCGGTACCTTATACTTATAAATACCCCAAAGCAGGTGAAGAAAACTCCATTGTGACCATAAACATTTATGATGTCGCGCGGCAGGAAAGCCATCCGGCGGATATCGGCAAAGAAACGGACCAATACATTCCCCGTATCCAATGGACTCCTAAAGGCGACAACCTTTGCATCTTTCGCATGAACCGGTTACAAAACAAGCTGGAATTGCTTTTGGAAAACGCGGGAAACCGGCATTCACAAGTCATATACTCGGAAGAAAATAAATATTACATTGACATCAACAATAACCTGACCGCCAATAATAACCTGACCTTTCTGCCCAATGGCCATAGCCTCATCATTAATTCGGAGCGCAGCGGCTATAACCAGCTTTACCTTTGGGATTGGGAGAAAGCGCAGTACACGCAAATTACCAGGGGGGACTGGGATGTGGACAAGCTGGTCGGTGTAGACGTGGCCAACAATAAGCTGTATTATACCGCGGCTAAAAAAAGCCCGATGGAAAGAGCTCTTTACGTTGTCGGTTTAGATGGCCAAAACGATATTTGCCTGACCCCCAAAGATGGTTTTCACGACATTACAGGCTTTACCGGCAATCAATATTTTCTGGATGAATATTCCAGGATCAACCAGGTACCGGTTTTCAGGCTCATGGACAACAAAGGTGAAACCGTCCGCGTTCTGGAAGACAACCGGCAATTAGCCAAATCCATGGAGGATTATAATATCAGCCCGGTAGAATTCTTGAAAATTCCCAACGATGACGGCGTTATGCTCAATGCCTGGATGATCAAGCCGCCACATTTTGACGCAACAAAAAAATATCCGGTACTGATGTATCAATACAGCGGTCCAGGATCTCAAGAGGTTCTTGACCAATTTCCGGCAGGCAATTTTTTCTGGCATCAGATGATGGCTGAAAAAGGCTATATTATTGTCTGTGTGGATGGCACGGGCACGGGCATGCGGGGTTGGGAATTTCAAAACAAGACCTATTTACAATTGGGAAAATACGAAAGCCGTGACCAGATCAGCTCAGCGAAATGGCTCAGCAAGCTTCCTTACGTCAATAAAGACCGTATAGGCATCTGGGGATGGAGCTTTGGTGGTTTTATGAGCGCAACCTGCATTCTCAAAGGCGCGGACATATTCAAAACTGCCGTTGCCGTGGCGCCGGTCACCAACTGGCGTTATTATGACAATATTTACACCGAACGCTATATGCGTCGTCCACAGGACAACCTCGAAGGTTATGACGATAATGCGCCGGAGCTGATGACTGATAAGCTAAAAGGTAATTTTCTGATCATTCATGGCCTGGCGGACGATAATGTGCATTTTCAAAACTCGGCCATGCTGACCAAAAACCTGATTAAAAATAACAAGCAGTTTGAATCCACGTATTACCCTAATAAAAACCATTCCATTTACGGCGGCCTTACCCGCGAACAGCTATTCAGAAGAATAACCGGTTTCCTTTTGGAAAAACTTTAGCCTGAAGGCATATGCAAATGCCGCCTTCTGCCCAGAATGGCAAAAGGCGGCATTTGCTGTAATGGGATGTCGATTATTATTTCTTCACAAACTTAGCCCGCCAGGATTGTGTTCCGGCATAGGCTTTAAGGATGTACACGCCGGATGGCAGCGCGGAAACATTTACGGAAAAACGTTGTTCGCCGGCGAGGGGCTCCCCGGCTTCCTGCTTTAAGACGATCCGGCCGGTCATATCTGAAACAACAATACTCACAGAAGGGCTACCATGGCGCTGGCCCGGCAATTCAAAGCTTAAGTTTTCCGCCACCGGATCCGGATAAACCCGGAGAGCATTTATTCCGGTAAATGCCCAACCATGAATACTGTTGGTATTGCTGTCAGGACCTTGTAAGGTAACATGATGGCAATTCATATCATTGGTCGAATCATCGTCAATATAAGTGGTTGCCGGTATCCCGCCATTCGTATATTGTACATCAGCCTGCGGCACAATGGCCACACACAGATCAAAAGATAAAGTAGAATCTGTCGGGTTATGGAAATAAGCGACATCATTATATACAAAGGTATTACCCGGCAGCATCGGCTGTAATATGACCGAGTAAATCAACAACCCTCCAATACCAAAAAACAGCGTATCACCGGCCGGCAGCATGTCCGGGCCATTATTGGTATAATTAAAGGAGATATACAAGGAATCCCCATAGGCCACAGTCGTGTCAACGGCGGGCTTGATCATTTGTACCGAAATATCGGCATGAGGCAAACCCGTTTGCGCAAAGCTCAGCCCACTCCATAAAATAGCGGCCGAAAAAAAGGTAATTATCTTTTTCATGAGTTAAAACTTTTGGACAAAGCTACACGTTTAACATTAATTAACCAAATAGCGCTAAACGGCTTAACATCTTAATAAGGTCATTCAATGTGCTTATAGATCAGATCTCAAAGAAATCGACGTCAATACCGTAACTTTGCGGCTGCGAAAGCACTACTCATAATTTCAAATTTTTCAACAGAAATGTTACACAGCATAGAAGAAGCCATTGAAGACCTGAAAAAAGGGAAGCTGATCGTTGTAGTGGATGACGAAAACAGGGAGAATGAAGGCGATTTTGTCACGGCAGCTCAAAATGTCACGCCCGAGGTCATCAATTTCATGTCCAAGCACGGCCGCGGCCTGATCTGCGCCCCGATCACAAAGGACCGCGCCAATGCCCTCAATCTGAACCTGATGGTGGAGCACAATACCGTTCTGCACCAAACCCCCTTTACCGTTTCCATAGATCTGTTGGGCCACGGCTGTACCACCGGCATTTCTGCCTACGACCGCGCCAAAACCGTACAGGCGCTCATTGACCCGGCCACACGCCCCGAAGATTTAGGCCGTCCCGGTCATATCTTCCCCTTACGCGCCATGGATGGCGGCGTGCTTCGCCGCACCGGGCATACGGAAGCCACTGTTGACCTGGCCCGCTTAGCCGGGATGGAACCGGCCGGTGTCCTGGTAGAGATCATGAACGATGACGGTACTATGGCCCGCCTGCCCCAGCTGATAGAAATTGCCAGGAAATTCGATTTAAAGATCATTTCCATTAAAGACCTGATCGCTTTCCGCCTGGAAAAGGAATCTTTGGTGGAAGAGGTGGTGCGCGTCAAAATGCCTACCAAGCACGGTATGTTCGACTTAGTGGCCTTTCGCCAGAAAGATACCGGCGAACACCACCTGGCGCTGATCAAAGGCGAATGGGAACCCGGCGAGCCGGTACTGACCCGTGTGCACAGCTCATGCTTTACCGGCGACATTCTGCATTCCCTGAGATGCGATTGTGGCGAACAATTGCAGCGTGCCATGGAAATGGTTGAAAAGGAAGGAAAAGGCTGCGTGCTGTATATGCACCAGGAAGGCCGCGGCATCGGGTTGATCAATAAGCTAAAAGCCTATAAACTGCAGGAAGAGGGCAAAGATACAGTTGAAGCCAACCTGGCGCTGGGCTTTAAGATGGACGAAAGGGATTACGGCGTGGGCGCCCAGATCCTGAGAAAATTAGGCATTACCCGCTTAAAGCTCATGAGCAACAATCCTAAAAAGCGCGCAGGCATCTTAGGCTACGGCCTGGAAATCGTTGAAACCGTACCGATCGAGGTTGCGCCAAACAAATTCAATGAATTTTACCTGCAAACCAAACGCGATAAAATGGGGCATGATATTTTGAAATAACGCCATTTCATTTCGCCTGAAGAGAGATACCAAAAGACAGGTATCTCTTTGGCGTTTACCCCGTATTATCTGCCATTACTTCTTTACCACCCTACTTTTATCTGCATGGATCATGCTCTTAATTATTGCTGAAGCGAACATTCCGCTTCACTCAAAAGCCGCCAAGCAATATCTCTTATTGGTTGAATGCCCTCTCAGCATGACAGTTTAGAAACGGGCTTGATCAGCGTATATGAAAAAGTGGGCTGGCGATTCTGGTTCTCAATAAATAATCGCTTTTGAGCGAAGTGAAGAATTGCTAAGACCCGATTGGCGAATTGATGATTCGCTAATCCCTGGCGCAAGAATAAATGATGTGCCCAACGATGATCAACAGGCATACCGCCTTCTTTTTGGTACCGTATCATCATTAATATGAATGCTGTTAACTGGCATAATATTATCCTGGTGAACGGATACTTTATTAAACATCTCCGAATAAGCGAATAACGACAAAGCAGCCTGCTTATCCACAGGCTGCTTTGTCGCATATAGAGCGTTTTTCTTTTACCAGATCTTTGCCCCGCTGTCCGGGCGGTACATCTTATCGCCGGGCTTCACATTAAAGGCTTTGTAAAAGGCCGACATATTGGACAACGGCCCGTTGACGCGGTACATTTCCGGCGAATGCGGGTCGTTATTGATACGGAATAACATCCGCTCGGGACGGGTCTTGATACGCCATACCTGCGCGCAGGACAGGAAAAAACGCTGATCGGGCGTTAAGCCGTCGATCAAAGTGTCGCTTTGGCCTTCTTTGGTCATTTTAAAAGCGGCATAGGCAATCGCCAAACCGCCATTATCGGCCAGGTTTTCCCCTTCGGTCAAATGGCCATTGACATGCACAGAGTCTAATACCACATAATTATTGTACTGATCAACAATTTTATTGGCGCGGGTCTCATATTGTTTCCGGTCTTCCGGTGTCCACCAGTTTTTAAGATTGCCTTCCTTGTCATACTGGCTGCCCTGATCGTCAAAGCCATGGGTAATTTCATGACCGATCACATAACCGATACCACCATAATTTACCGCGTCATCACCGTGCTGGAAATAGAATGGCGGCTGCAGGATCCCGGCAGGAAATACAATTTCATTGAACGAAGGATTGTAATAGGCATTTACTGTGGGCGGCGTCATTTGCCACTCCGTTTTATCAACCGGTTTACCTAATTTATTGATATCATCATTATATTGCCATTCGCCAATATGTTGCAAATCGGCCACCAATGTAGTCTTGCTGATATCAATGGAAGAATAATCTTTCCACTTATCAGGATAGCCTATCTTCCTCGTAATGGCATGAAGCTTATCCAGGGCTTTCTCCTTAGTGGCATCGCTCATCCATTCAGCGTCTTTGATCTTTTCCGCGTAGGCTTTTTCAATATTAGCCACCAGGTTTTCCATGTATTGCTTCGCTTCCGGCGGGAAATACTTTTGTACATATAATTGCCCTAAGGCATCGCCTAAAGTACCATTTACTAATGATGAAGCGCGCTTCCAACGTTCTTCCGGCTGCTGTAAGCCATTAAGCGTCTTGTCATAAAAGCCGAAATGCGCATCTGCAAATGGCTTGCTCAGCCAGGAAGCATAGCCGCTCACTAAATGAAAGGCCAAATATTTCTGCCAGGTATCAATGGGCGTATTTTTCAACAAACCGGAAACGGCCTTATAAAATTCAGGCTGTCCTACCAGGATAGTATCTTCATTCACCTTAAGATCTTTCAATAATGATGTCCAGTCAAATCCCGGAGCAATCTTATTCATCCCGGCAGCGGTCAGCAAATGATAGTTCGCTTCCGGATCCCTGAGCTGAACCGGCGTTTTAGAGGCCTTTGCCAACTGCGTTTCTAAATTGATGATGTCTGTCGCCGCTTTATCGGCATCTATCTTATCTCCAAAAGTCAATTTGAGGATCTGGGCTACATATTGATGATATTTATCCAGGATTTCTTTGCTTTTGCCATCGGTTTTGGTGTAATAGGTACAATTAGGCAACCCCAGCCCGCCCTGGTCAAAATGCGGCCGCTCCACATTACTGTTTTTATCGTCCGGCGACACATAGAACGAAAACAAGGCGCCATTGCCTTTGGTATATTGACCGGTGATATAATTCAGCAGCTCCTGAACGGTTTTCAGCGAATCGATCCGGTTCAGGTTATCCTGTAAAGGACTGATACCGGCCTTCTCGATAGCGGCGCTGTCTAAAGCCGCCATATACAGATCCCCGATTTGCTGGGCCACGGAACCTTTTTTCGCGTCTTTAAGCTTAGCACAGGAATCCAGGATATCCTTCATGTTTTGCAAGGCCTGGTCCCGAACAACATAAAAAGAACCCCACCCGGATTTAGAAGCGGGAATGACCGTATTCTTTAACCAGGTGCCATTGGCGTACAAGAAGAAATTCTCTGCCGGGCTTACGGTGGTATCCCGGCCTGAAAGATCAAGCGGATCTTTAGCGGTAGCTCCGGTTTTTGAGCCTGATTGACAGCTGTACAGGCTAACGGCGGCAGCGGCAGCTATCAGTAACGATAATGGTTTTTTCATAAGTACATTTTTTGAGTCAATACGTTTTGACACCTTCTTTTAAAGGCGGATCAGCCATCAGCAAAAGTAAATCGGCTATGGATTGCTGCTTCATGATCCGGCAAGACCTTGACGACAAGAGCTTGCTGGCAAAACGAAAGGACGAATTCCGGTCACAAAAATCGAAAATTGAAATAAAAAAAGCAAGCAAATTGAACAGTTAACCAATAATTATCACATAACGACAACATTTATACCCATAAAGCGCTGTTTCCAAGGAATTTATTCCCCTATCACATACGTAAAAGACTTATGCAAAATCAGGAAGAGCGGAAATTCCGCTTTTCTAAAGCCGGTATTCGCAATTTCGGATAATTTTGTCTTTTATTAATCCGGTCAAAGCGCTTATAGAAAGGATTTATTCACGAGAATTGTTTTCCCCCTGTTTTGGTCGTAACTTTGCCTCCCTATCGGGGCATATAATATAATTAATATTAATGCAAAACTGACTTTTTGAGGATTATGGATAACAGCACTGAATTACTAGACGAAATCGCATCAAAAGAATATGAGCACGGGTTCGTGACCAACATTGATATGGATGTTCTGCCACCGGGGCTGGACGAAGATACCATCCGTTTCATTTCTGCCAAAAAGAATGAGCCGACCTGGATGTTGGAATGGCGTTTGCGCGGCTATCGTTCTTTTTTGAAACTGAAAGAGGAAATGCCTGATTGGCAGAATTTCAAAATGCCGGAGCTTGACTTTCAGGCCATATCTTATTATGCCGCGCCAAAGAAAAAAGAAACCAAAGCCAGCATGGACGAGGTTGACCCCGAACTAATAGCCACTTTTGAAAAGCTGGGCATTCCTTTAAATGAACAGAAGCGTTTATCCGGTGTTGCCGTAGATGCCGTTTTTGACAGCGTATCAGTGGCCACGACTTTTCAAAAGGAATTGGCGGCAAAAGGGGTCATCTTTTGCTCCATCAGCGAAGCTGTCCAAAAGCATCCGGACTTGGTGAAAAAATACCTGGGTTCGGTAGTACCGCACTCCGACAACGTTTTTTCAGCGCTTAATGCGGCCGTATTTTCAGATGGCACTTTCGCTTTCGTTCCCAAAGGCGTTCGTTGCCCGATGGAACTGAGCACATACTTCAGAATGAACGCACGCAACACCGGGCAGTTTGAACGCACGCTTATCGTTTGTGAGGAAGGCGCCTATGTCAGCTATCTGGAAGGCTGCACCGCACCCTCCCGCGATGAAAATCAACTCCATGCCGCTGTTGTGGAAATGGTGGCCTTAGATGACGCGGAAATTAAATATTCTACCGTTCAGAACTGGTATCCGGGCGATGCGGAGGGCAAAGGCGGTGTCTATAATTTCGTGACCAAGCGGGGCATATGCAAAGGCCGGAACGCGCATATCTCCTGGACACAGGTAGAAACCGGCTCCGCCATTACCTGGAAATATCCCAGCGTCATACTAAAAGGGGACAACAGCTACGGCGAGTTTTATAGTGTGGCCGTAGCCAAAGGGAAGCAAATTGCCGATACCGGTACCAAGATGGACCATATCGGGAAAAATACCCGCAGCCGTATCATTTCAAAAGGCATCTCCGCCGGTAACGGACAAAATAGTTACCGAGGCCTGGTACGGGTCGGTGCCAATGCCGATCAGGCGCGTAATTTTTCGCAATGCGACTCCATGCTTATCGGTGATCGATGCGGCGCCCATACTTTTCCTTATATCGAATCAAAAAACCCGACGGCCCAGCTAGAGCATGAGGCCACCACGTCCAAGATCGGGGAAGACCAGATATTCTACCTGAACCAGAGAGGACTGGACACCGAGAAAGCAGTAGAGCTGATCGTCAATGGTTTTGCCAAGGAAGTGCTGAACAAATTGCCGATGGAGTTCGCGGTAGAGGCCCAAAAGCTTTTGGCCATTACCCTGGAAGGGAGCGTAGGCTAACCTGATATTTAAATAAAAAAATAAACCTGAATTAAATCAAGATGATGTTATCCATAAACAACCTGCATGCCCGAGTTGAGGAAAAAGAAATATTAAAAGGCCTGAATTTAACCGTCAATCCCGGAGAGGTCCACGCCATCATGGGACCAAACGGCGCCGGGAAAAGCTCACTGGCCTCTGTTTTGTCCGGCCGCCCGGGTTATGAAGTAACCGGGGGCACCGTAACCTTTGACGGCAAAGATTTATTAGCATTGTCCCCGGAAGACCGTGCCCGTGAGGGGCTGTTCCTGGCGTTTCAATATCCCATCGAAATTCCCGGTGTGTCCAACGTTAGCTTTCTAAAAACGGCGCTGAATGAAATCCGGGAATACAAAGGCGAAGCGCCATTATCGGCCAAGGAATTCATGCAGCGTTCAAGAGATATGCAAAAGCTGGTTGAATTTGACGCCAAATTAGTGAACCGTTCCCTGAATGAAGGCTTTTCCGGCGGTGAGAAAAAACGAAATGAAATTTTTCAGCTGGCCATGCTTGAACCTAAGCTGGGCATCCTGGACGAAACCGATTCCGGCTTGGACATTGACGCCTTACGCATTGTTTCCCGGGGCGTCAATAAGCTCAGAAATAAAAATAACGCCTTTGTCCTGATCACGCACTACCAGCGTTTATTAGAATATATCGTTCCGGATTTTGTGCACGTATTAAGCGACGGGAAGATCGTGAAGACCGGCGGTAAAGAGCTGGCGCTTGAGCTTGAAGAGAAAGGCTATGACTGGCTGAAAGAACCGGTAGCATAATTAAAAAGCCTGCAAAGCTATTGATCAAAGCGTACCGGATCCTTGCCGGCCGTAAAACAGACTATTCATGATAATGACAAAATATATTGAGACTCCCCTGAACGACAGGCTATCCGCGAAATTCGACCTGGCCATTCTGAGGGAAACCGACATACCGACCCAAAAAATCCGAAAAGAGGCTTTCGCATTTTTCCAAAAGAACGGCTTTCCCTCCATTAAGCATGAGGAATGGCGCTTTACCAATATGCTGCCCTTTCTTAAAGACGCTTATGACCTGGATGTCCTGGAACATAATGTATCCAAAGAGGAGTTTAATCGTACCGCCCAATTGGTGTCTGAACATCTCTCTGCCCTTAATGATTCCATGAAAGGAACGCATAAAGGCGCTTACCGCATCGTCTGCATTAACGGCAAAATCAATGAGGCTCTCTCCGTTTTGCCCGCCGAAGAGCAACTTCGTGTGTTGTCTTTTCCCGAAGCCGTTGAACAGCCCCTGTTTAAAAAACATTTCGGAAAGATCGCCAAACATAACGGGTTTTCAGCCGTCAATACCGCTTTGTTCTCCGAAGCGCTGATGTTGCAAGTGCCCGACAATCAGGTAGTGGACAAGCCGGTGCACCTGGTTAATGTTTATCTTACGGAAACCGCCATCTGGCTTAATACCCGCCATTTGGTAGTTCTGGGTAAAAATGCCGAGCTTGACCTGATCGAGACCATTCTTTCGGACAATACCGAAAATGCGCTTTTCGTCAATTCAGTTACGGAGATCGCCCTGGACACCCAGGCGCATTTTAACCATTACGATATTCAAACGGGCCGGCAAAACCTCCGCTTGGTGCAACATACGGAAGCTCACCAGGAACGGCACAGCCATTACAGCAATTACACGTTTACGCTTCCCGGTGCGGATGTGGTACGCAATACGCTTCATTTATATATGGATAAAGCGGAAGAAGAATGCCATTTATACGGGCTATACTTTACGGCCGGCCGGCAAATTGTAGATAACCATACCGAGGTACATCATCAGTTCCCGAATTGCGAAAGCAACCAGCTCTATAAGGGCGTTTTGACAGACCATTCCAAAGCGGTCTTCAACGGCAAAATTTATGTTTATGAAGATGCGCAAAAGACCAATGCGTTCCAGCAAAGCAATAATATATTATTAAGCGATAAAGCTACGGTAGACGCCAAGCCTCAATTGGAGATCTTTGCCGATGACGTGAAAGCCAGCCATGGCACCACGGTGGGACAGTTGGATAAAGAAGCCTTGTTCTATCTGCGCAGCCGCGGCATTAGCGAGGACAGCGCCAGGAACATGATGGTCAATGCTTTTGCTTTTGACGTGACGCAAAAGGTAAAACATGAAGCGCTCCGGCAATATTTAGAAAACCTGATTGCCGAAAAATTACAGGCGCTTTCCTAAGTGACATTTACTTACTTATCAACAAACCCGTCTCTTCGGTTTTTGGCGAAGTTGCGGGTTTGTTCTACCTTTTTTGGCTTCCTACGAATAGCTAACGCCCCTTACAAAACCGCCTTTTCGGCCTTTACCGCCTCGCCGAAAAAGTAGCTGGCATGTTCTTCAAAATCTTCAGGAGCATCCGTTGTGAAAAAACGACGTTGCTGATCGGTGGTCACGCGACGGCTGATCTCCGGATGCCGCTCCAGATAACCGGCAAGACTTTGGGACACCAAACCACCCTGGCTGACTAAGGTAACGCCATCGGGCAGGAATTTACGAATGCGGTTGGCTAAAAGCGGGTAATGGGTACAGGCCAGCAACACTGTGTCTATCTCCGCTTCCTGCTGAAACAGGGCTTTCAGGTCCCGTTCTATAAAAGGATCAATATCATCGTTTTGCCAGGCCTGCTCTTCCACAAAAGGTACCCATAGCGGGCAGGCCTGCTGATAAACCTTTATGCCGGGAAAAAAATGACGGATCTCTATGGGATAGGATCCGGAGGTGACCGTTCCTGTTGTTCCCAAAATACCGACCTTCTTATTTTTTGTATACCGGCCGATAATTTCCGTTGTCGGGCGAATGACGCCCAATACCCGGTTGCCTGGGGCTATTTTGGGTAAATCTCTTTGCTGGATGCTTCTCAAGGCCTTGGCCGAAGCGGTGTTACAGGCCAGGATCACTAAAGGGCAGCCCTGGGCAAATAGCCATTGCACACATTCTAACGTATATTCATAAATGGTTTCAAAGGATCTGCTGCCATAAGGCGCACGGGCATTGTCACCAAGATATATATAATCATATGCAGGAAGCCGGTCAACAATGCTCCTGAAAACGCTTAAGCCGCCGTAACCTGAATCAAAAATGCCAATAGGGGACATTATTTCTTTTTTGCCTGAATAAATTCATTGCCGGTTTGACATCTGCCCGTAACCCAATCCGGGCAAAACATTGCTGAGAAGGGCCGGGGGCATCAGGGACGTTTTATTTCCAAACCGCAATGGTATTTCTGAAAAGAATGTTTTACTTACTTATTCATCGTGGCCAAAAATTCTTCATTGTTCTTTGTGCCCTTCATCTGGCGTAACAGGAAATTCATGGCCTCATCGGTATTCATATCGGCAATATGATTACGCAAGATCCACATCTTGCCTAAAGTCTCTTTGCCCAACAGCAGATCGTCACGGCGGGTAGAGGAAGAAGTAATATCGATGGCCGGGAAAATGCGCTTGTTTGCCAGTTTACGATCCAGCTGCAGCTCCATATTGCCCGTACCTTTAAACTCTTCAAAGATCACTTCATCCATACGGGAACCGGTATCGATCAGGGCCGTAGCCAGAATGGTCAGCGAGCCGCCGTTTTCGATCTTGCGGGCGGCACCGAAAAATTGTTTGGGCTTTTGCATGGCATTGGCTTCCACACCGCCGCTCAATACCTTTCCGCTGGCTGGTGCCACGGTATTATGCGCCCTTGCCAAACGGGTGATCGAGTCTAAGAGGATCACCACATCATGTCCTACCTCAACCAGTCTTTTGGCTTTCTGTAAAGCGATTTGAGAAACCTTGACATGCTTATCCGCGGGCTCATCAAAGGTGGAGGCAATCACTTCCGCTTTGACGCTGCGTTGCATATCCGTAACCTCTTCCGGACGTTCATCGATCAGAACGATCATCAGATAGCATTCCGGGTGGTTTTCAGCTATGGCGTTGGCCACTTCTTTCAGCAAAATGGTCTTACCGGTCTTGGGCTGTGCCACAATTAACCCGCGCTGGCCTTTACCTATAGGGGTAAACAGGTCCATGATGCGGGTACTATAGCGGCCTTGCTCAGTGCATAGGCTTAGCTTTTCTTCCGGGAATAACGGCGTTAAAAAATCGAAAGGCACCCTGTCGCGAATTTCCTCCGGCAGCCGGCCATTAATGGTCTCCACTTTTAATAGCGCGAAATACTTCTCTCCCTCTTTTGGCGGGCGCATATTACCTTTTACGGTATCTCCCGTCTTCAGGCCAAACAATTTTATTTGCGAAGGCGATACATAAACGTCATCCGGGGATGATAAATAATTATAATCGCTGCTTCTCAAAAAGCCATAGCCATCCGGCATCAGCTCCAGGACGCCTTCACCGGGAATAATGCCGTCAAACTCAACATTATAACCGGATTCTTGTGGCTGGTTGTTGGGCCGGTTGTTATTGCTCTTGTTTTGACGATTCTCACGTCCTTCAAAATTGTTTCTTTCTTTAGGAAACTGAAGCTGGCGTTTAGCAGCCCCGGCCTTATCGGGCTGCTCCTGCGAGGTATTCTCCGCCATCTCTTCCAATTCCGGCGCTCCGGTTTTTTCAGTACGATCATCTCCTTCGGGAATATCCGGTTCGCCCGAACCAGCTTTTGGCAATCCCCCGGGAGCCTTTGCGGATAATGCTTCCCGTTCCGGTTCAGCATCCCGTGTTTCCCTGGCCGGGGCCGGATCCGGCGCTGTTTCTTCATTATTCACCTTAACCGTTTTTTTACGGGCCGTGCGGGCCTTCTTAGATACCGTGTCAGCTTCAATAGCCGGTGTGGCATCACTCTTCCCTGTTTCCGGGAGCCCTGCTTCCGAAGTCTTATGCCCTGTACTTTTTACGGATTCTTTTGTTTTCTTCCTCACGCGCATCGGTTTCGGCTCAGGTTTGGCATTATCAGGGCTCCCGGTAGCACCGCGGGAAGCCTGCATATCTAAAATGCGGTAAACCAAATCTTGTTTTTCAAGTTTTTTGGGTTGGGGAATGCCTAAGGAATCAGCAATATCCAAAAGCTCAGGAACGAGCATATCGTTCAATTGGGCAATGTCGTAAGCCATTAATTATAGAATTTGCAATCAGCCTTAATTATTTAAGGCCGCTAATAAAAAGATTGGAATGAGTTGATAATGATGCTACCGTAATTTTTTGTCCGATTATTGAAAATAAAACCCGGTAATGCTGTTTCTGATTGAATAACGGAAGTATTCACAGTGCAAATGTGCATAAATATTTTTATATGCACAAAAAAAAGTTCAGAATTAAAAAATACCGGTCTTACATCCAGGAATAGCACAAAGCGGTTCAGCCGTTTGGCGGATGGATCAAACGGCTTTGTCTTTTATAAATAATGCCAGGGGTATTGGAATAACGGATATACATGCCCAACAAAAAAAGTCCAGAATGTTAAGCATTCTGGACTTTCAAAGTATGATAACCAGGAGACACGATCCGGCGTAACCGGCTTATCTTTTGTTCTTAAGCTTTTCGGCCTGCGCTTTCTGCATTTCGTTCAGGCGTTGCTGCCATTTAGAGGTCGTTTGCGCAGCCGGTTTGTTTTTACGTTCCTGGATCTTAGCATGAATGCTGTCTTCATCAATAATAAATTTCTGAATGACGAACTGCTGGGCCATGCTGATCAGGTTGGAGCAGGTGTAATATAAGGTCAGACCGGCCGCCATGCTGTTGAACCAGCCTAAGAACATGAAGGGCATGACATAAGGCATGTATTTCATCATTTTGGTCATGTCTGCATTACCGCCTCCCGCCGGGGCGCCGCCCATGCCACCCATGGTATTCTTGTTATACAAGGCCAAAAACAAACTGGTGGCGGTCATTAGCAAAGTAAACAAGCTGACATGATCACCGTACAAGGGGATGTTAAACCCAAGATTCATGATAGAATCATAGGTGGACAGGTCCTTCGACCAAAGGAAAGGCACCTGCCGCAATTCAATAGCGGTCGGAATAAAATAATATACCGCTAACAGGAAGGGCATTTGCAGCAACATCGGCAGGCAGCCTCCTAAAGGATTCACGCCGGCCGTACGGTACAGCTTCATCTGCTCCATGCCCATTTGCTGGGAATTATCGCCGAATTTCTTTTTCAATTCATCCAGCTCGGGCTTCAGAGCTTTCATCTTAGCGGATGACAAATGGCTTTTATAGGTAAAAAAGGACAGGAACAAACGGATGATAAAGATCAGTAAAATAATACAAAGCCCCACGCTGGCAATATTACTGGTCAGCAATTCAAACAATGGAATAATGACCCACATGCTAATATACTTCACAAAGAAGAAAATGCCATAGCCTAAAGAGATCATGTTTTCCAATCCTAAATCATAGGATTTCAATAATTGGTAATCGTTAGGGCTGATCAGCCAGCGAAACCCAAAATCGTAAGTGCCCGAAACATTAGCGACAGGCACATCAAAGGAATTGACATTAGTGACAATAACGGTAGAATCGTCCGTCTTGCTTTCCTTTGCTTCAAATTTACCCTCGCCCAGATCATTATCGGCAATTAAAGTGGAATTGAAAAAATGACTGCGGACACTAAACCATTTTACCGGTTTCTCCATTTTCTCTTCCGGCGAACGGCTAAGAGTAAAATAATCATCATCGCCATCCTTATATTGAAAATGAACCTGCATGTAATAGCGTTCATTTTTCATATCCTTTTCAGTTCTTAAGGCCTGGGTCGTCCAGGTTAATGGCAAGGTCTTTAAGCCGGACAATTCTTTTTCAAAACCCACCAGGCGAAAGCCGGCCGTCATCATATAGCCCGCTTTTGGCAGAACATAGTAAAAAATCACCTTATGGCCTTTGCCCATATCCGCGGTCATGGTCAACCGCTGACTGCTATCATCGAGCGTTGTTATTTCCGGTGTAAAATTAAGCTCCTTGGTAGGGATCATCCGGCCATCATAAGGAACATCAAAGCTCAGCTTATTAACATTTCCGTTGAAATAATTCAAAGGTGCGCCACCATAGGTCTTATATTTCGGCAAATTAGCCTTTACCGGATTGCCTCCGCGAGAGCTAAAACGTAAATCCAGATCCTTATTGGCTAAAGTCGTGTAAGTGACTGCTCCCTGAAAGGCCCCGGGCATACCGGAAGCCGAATCGGCAGAGCTATGAAGCGCCAACGCACTGCTGTCGGCCCAGGCGGCCGTATCCGCAGCAGCTTTAGGGGCCAGCTGCACCCGTTTGGCAGCAGCTACAGAGTCTGCGGCTTTTTGCGCCAGGTAAGCTTTTTGCTCGTGATTATTCCAAAAAATATACCCCGTTCCTAAGAGCAGCAATAAGATGAAGCCAATAATTGAATTACGATCCATGAAAAGACGCTTAAAAAATTTGGCGCAAAGGTAACATTAAATGATTAAAGTGCATTCTGTAAAAGTTGACGGAGATATTGTGGCCCGTAAAGGATCCGCAGCAGTGATAATATTTGCTGAAAGGGACATCAACAAAAACGGCAAGAATTAAAAGTACCGGGCAAATAAAAACAGGCAGCATAATTATTATCACGCTGCCTGTTTCCAAGAGAAAAAGAACTAGAATTACCGGTTACGGCGGCCAAGGCCCGTAATCAGGGAGATCAGAAACAAGACCACAAAAATCCAGAACAGGATCTTAGCAATGCCGACCGCGCCGGCAGCAATACCGCCAAAGCCGAAGATTGCAGCCACAATGGCAATAATAAAGAATATAATCGCTAATCGTAACATCGTTAATCATTTAAAAGGTTAATATTACAGCCATATTCATCTTTTCAACCTTACCGGAAGGTGCAAGAATTGAATACGACCATTTCATTACCTATTCTTATGCAACAATAATGCCACATTGAAATAAATCAGATTAAATATTTCCAAACAAGATTAATGACTTAATAACCAGCTTATACTGGTCCCATTTAATAAATTGTTCCCGGTATAAAGCATTTACCATACTACAAATATTTATATCTTTAACCCCTACTCTTACAGTGACAAGAGAACGCAAATTGTATAAAGAAACCCTCATTCGCCCGGAAGACAACGGGATAAGCCCCTCTTGCCGGCAATAATTTCTTCATTTCCCTAAAGTTTGCGTTTAAAAAAGTTCTGCGGCAAAGCATTCCGGTGGTATAAAATCTCAAATCCTTTTGCTTATCCCGATATCACCTCCTGAGACATCCTCTATTGCAACCTGAAGAAGCACCTGAAAATCCACGGCCCTTAATACAACCGGAATAATAATGCCTGTCGTTATCCCTTACCCTGTTTTATGCTGCTCATCTCCTTAACAGCATAAATGCCTAGGTGAATAGCGCCAAATATTAAGGAGAAATAGAAAATCACATAATCCTTAATCACGGCAATATCATAAGAAGCGGAAAAAGCTCCTTTCAGCCCGAATTCCTTCATATTATGGAAAAAAGCGGTTATTTCGGGCGTATAATGATGCAGGAGCGCTAAAATAATAAGCGCAATGGAAATAATAATAACCGTAATATTAACGGTACGATGCCCCTTGCGGTCATACCCTTTTTCTTTCAGCAGGCTATGACGCATGCCGAAACCCGCATAGACATCCAGGCCAAGGATCATCCAGGCAATCAGCCGGATCCAGGTGTCGAAAGGCAGGAATACCATCATAAACAAACAGGTGGCCACGCCCAGGATAGGGATCCAGGGAACCAAGGGTACACGGAAAGCGCGCGGCGCATCTTTCATATGCTTGCGCATAACCAGGACGCCGATACACACTAAAATAAACGCGAATAAAGTGCCGATACTTGTCATTTCGCCCACGATCCTGCCGGGTATGAAGGCCGCGAAAACCGCCACGAATATCATAAACAGCAAGTTGGACTTGTAGGGCGTCCGATGTCTGGGATGTATTTGTGCAAATACGCGGGGCAGAAGCCCGTCGTTACTCATCGAATAAAACACACGGCTTTGCCCCAGCAGCATGACTAGGATTACGGAAGAATAACCCAGCAGGATGGCAATAATAATAGCCGTGTTCAGCCAGGGATAAGCAGGCGTCACAACGCCATTAATCCCCACAGGCCCCATTTGCTTGATCGCGATGGCCACAGGGGCCAGATCGCTGCCGCCACCGGCATTGAACATCTTATAGTTGGCTACGCCGGTCATGACATAAGCAAAGAAAATATAAAGAATGGTACAGATAACTAAAGAGCCCAGGATACCAATAGGCATGGATTTCTTAGGGTCCTTGGTTTCCTGCGCGGCGGTCGATACGGCGTCGAAACCGATATAGGCAAAGAAAACGACCGCCGCCGCCCTGATAATCCCTGACCACCCAAAACTTCCGAAAGTCCCGGTATTAGCCGGCACCAAAGGTTGCAGGTTTTCAGGACGTATGTAGCGAAAACCTATGATGATAAAGACAATAACAATAGAAACCTTCAGCACAACAATGATGCCGTTGACCCACGCGGATTCACTCATACCGCGGATCAGCACCAAGGACATGACCACTACAATGAAGATCGCCGGCAGGTTCAGGATGCCATGAACAATGGAGCCGTCCGCCATCTTTAAAGTGTCAAAAGGGGTCATCATTAATTCCGGCGGAAGAGCGACCCCGAAAGATTTAAACAGCTCCGCGAAATAGCCCGACCAGCTGGAGGCCACCGTAGCGGCGCCCACGGCATATTCCAGGACTAAATCCCAACCGATGATCCAGGCTATAAATTCGCCCATAGTGGCATAGGAATAAGTGTAAGCGCTGCCGGCCACCGGGATCATAGAAGCAAATTCGGCATAGCAAAGGCCTGCAAAGGCGCAGCCAATGGCCGCGATAATGAAAGATATCATAATGCCCGGCCCGGCATAATTGGCTGCGGCCATACCTGTAATGGAAAACAGCCCGGCACCAACAATAGCACCGATACCCAGGGCGACCAGCGATCGGGAACTAAGCGTTTTCTTAAGACCCTTTTCGGATTCCGAAGCTTCGGCTAGTAAAGCGTTTAATGGTTTTCTTACAAGTATGCCCATATTTTGTGATTATCTTTTTTATCAATAATGATCCCGGCCGGATAATTTCCGGTTTCAAAAGCAGCGGCTGCATTCTGGATGAAAGATAAAAATAATTGGTGCTGCATCAATGAAATGTTCATCGGGATGGCCGAAAGTAGTATTTATGACGTTAAAATCCAACGTGAACAGCGGATTTTCAGTAAAAACTTTAAAAATATCCGGTTGCCTGCGCACCTACGGACGCCAGATTTGACAAAGTCCGCGAATTTGCCGGCGTTATCCGTAATTGCGGACGAGCTTCACTTTTCTTATTAATCTCCTCAAGCACACGATATGAAACCATTGCCATACAGCTCTATAACTCATGGCTAACGTATGCCTTGATGAAGTTGTAAGTCTGCGCCACCGGAAACAGCTTACGGTCACCTGGCGACGGCCTTCTTCATCATCATATCACTTCATCACTCAACAACCCAACACACAAAATTGGTTTTACGTAAAAAGGGTGCAAAACGCGGGAATATATCTTCAATTCATAATTTTTAATCCACCATTGTCCCATGCGGCTCATGATTTTTTCCGAAGTTTGCGCCAAGGAAATTCAACCCTGTTTAATCAAATTCAGAAAAATAATGAAACCTGGTATTCCACAAGGCACACGTGATTTCAGTCCGGAAATAGTCAGAAAACGTCAATATATTTTAAATATTCTGCGTTCTGTTTTCGAGCGGTCCGGCTTTTTACCCATTGAAACGCCGGCCTTTGAAAACCTGGATACCTTAATGGGCAAATACGGCGAGGAAGGCGACCGGCTGATCTTCAAGATCCTGAATAACGGGCTGAACAATCCTCAAAAGAAAGAGCAATTTCAAAAAGCTTTTGACAATGCGCTGGAAGGTAAAAATGATGCCGGCCTGACCGAACGGGCTTTACGCTACGACCTGACCATTCCCTTTGCCCGCTTTGTCGTGATGCATCAGAATGCGCTGGCTTTTCCTTTCCGCCGGTACCAGATGCAGCCCGTCTGGCGGGCTGACAGGCCTCAAAAAGGCCGCTACCGAGAGTTCTGGCAATGCGATGCCGATATAGTAGGCAGCGATTCCCTGCTGAACGAAGCTGAATTGCTTTCTATTTATGCCCAGGCTTTCGCGGAACTGAACATTCCCGGTATCGTGCTGCGCGTCAATAACCGGAAAATCCTGGCCGGCCTGGCGGAATGTTGCGGCATACCGGAAAAGCTTACGGACATCACGGTGGCCATTGATAAATCAGATAAGATCGGTGCGGAGGGCGTGCAGCAGGAACTGGAAAAAACGGGCCTCAGCGCGGAACAATGTCACTTTATTAACGACTATCTGAACCGCGGTCAATCCATAAAAGAGGAGCTGAAACGCATTGAGACCTTGCTTTCCGGTAGTGAAACAGCCCGAAAAGGACTTGCCGAGCTCCGGGAAACCTTTGAAGCTTTTGAGCAGATGGGCGGCACGCCGGCGGGCAGCCGCATGGAATTCGATTGTTCCCTGGCACGGGGCCTGAACTATTACACCGGTTTCATCGCTGAAGTGATCACCGAAGCCACCCCGATGGGCAGCATCGGCGGCGGCGGCCGCTATGATGACCTGACCGGGCTTTTCGGACTGAAAGGCCTATCCGGTGTGGGCGTTTCTTTCGGCGTGGACCGCATCTTCGATGTCATGGAAACCCTGGATCTATTTCCCGAATCCATTGTCCGCCCGGAAACAAAGATCCTGCTGCTCAACCAGGGTAAAAACGTGCAGCGACAGCTTTTGACGCTATTGCAGCAATTAAGGAAAGAAGGCATTCCCGCTGAAATCTATCCCGATGTCAAAAAAATGGACAAGCAAATGAAATATGCGGACAAGCGGTTGATCCCTTTTGTCGGTATCATGGGCGAGCAGGAGTTGTCTGCCCAGTCCATTGGGCTGAAGAATATGGCTACCGGCGAGCAAACCACGATTAAGCTTGAAGAATTTGTAGGGGCGCTCAAACGGGAAATAGGTTTGTAAGCTTGTGCAGAATTACTTCAGGCAAGCCACGGGATAATGCAAGGGCAGCATAAAGCTTTATTCTGCTGGTAACGGCACAAAAGACTCGGAGCATTGGTTTCCCCTGTGTTCGGTACCGCCCCGGTCACCACATTTCTCAGGTGATGGTCCAAATCGCTTTACAATCTGGCAATTTATTTTATTTTTACAAAACATTCGTACTGAAATGAATGTCACCATAAAACGCTGCTAAAATGTTGATGCATGAACTACGACCAGCTTTTGCCCGCTCTTGAAGATTATGTCCGCCGGTTTTTCGCCGGTCATGACGATGCCCGGTATGTCTATCACAACATCCGGCATACCGAACATGTGGTAGCAGCCACCGGGGACATCGCCAATCATTTCCAGCTGGACGAACAGGATTTTTTTACGGTCATGGCAGCGGCATGGTTTCATGACACCGGCTATTTCAGCCAACCGGAAAACCATGAAGCCGGCGGTGCAGTCCTGGCCGCTGATTTTTTAAGGCAGAAGCAGGTTGACGAAAAGATTATCGAAGCCGTAACCGGTTGCATCCTGGCCACGCGCCTGCCGCAAAGTCCTGGAAATCTTTTGGAAAAAATTGTTTGCGATGCGGACCTTTATCACTTAGGCACGGATAACTTCAAGGCGACCAATAAACGGATGCGCCGGGAAAAAGAAGCGCTTTCCGGCAAACGTTTCAGCGGCAGCGAATGGCGGCAAGGAACGATCCGGCTATTGCAGAACCACCACTACCACACGGAATATTGCCAGTTGCTGCTAAGTGATACTAAAGACAAAAACCTTAAGCGACTAATGGATAAGGAAGCCGCGCAAAAAGATAAAAAAGAAGAGGTCAAGCGCATCCCCGGAGCAGTTACGGCATCGCCGGCAGTGGCGAAGAGCAAAAAAGAAGATAAAAAGCGGCCGGATAAAGGCATTGAAACCATGTTCCGCGTATCTTCCAGCAATAATCAGCGCCTGAGCAACATGGCCGACAATAAGGCCCACATCATGATAACGGTCAATTCGATCATTCTGTCCGCTATCATCAGCCTGCTGCTACGCAAGCTGGACAACAACCAGTATTTAACCATTCCCACCTTTATCATCCTGGCCGTCTGCGTCGCCACCATTATTTTTTCCATCCTGGCCACACGGCCTACGATCCCGAAAGGAAAATTTACCAGGGACGAAATAGCCCAAAAGAAAGTCAACCTGCTGTTTTTCGGCAACTTCTATAAGATGAGCCTGGAAGCTTACACAGAAGGCATGTGGCAGGTTATGGACGACCGTGATTTCCTTTATGGCTCGCTCATCCAGGACGTTTACGCGCAGGGCGTGGTATTAGGAAGAAAATACAAGCTCCTGCGCATTTCTTACAATATTTTCATGTTTGGCCTCATCATTTCCGTGCTGGCCTTTATCATCGCTACCATTCTCGTGGGCGACTAATCCGAGCAACCATGACACCACAATATTTCAACCGGGACATCAGCTGGCTAACGTTCAACGGCCGCGTGCTGGACGAAGCCGCCAGGCAAACTGTGTCTATCGGCGAGCGCATCAACTTTTTATCTATTTTCTCCTCCAACCTGGATGAATTTTACCGGGTGCGTATTCCTGCGTTAACCGCCTTACGGAAAATTCAAAAAGACAAGAATGCCGCCGACCTGATACTGGCCGATATCAAAGCCATCATTTACCGCCAGCAGCAACAGTTCGGCCGGTTGATTGCCGGTATTATTCCTGAATTAAAAACCAAACATCATATTGAGTGGCTCTACAACCAGGCCATTACGGAAATTATCCGGCCAGAGGTGGAGCATTACTTTTTCACGGAGGTCATGACTTTCCTGCAGCCGGTTTATTTATCCAAAACCAAAAAGTTTTTCCCCGAAAACAACAAAGGTTACCTTGCCGTCACCATAATGCAGAACGGGCAGCAGGAGCAGGTGCTCATTAATATTCCCACGGAATTCCTGCCCCGGTTTTTTAGTGTGACGAAAGACAACGTAAAGTATATTGTCTTTTTGGACGACATCATCGCGGCCAATTTACACCATATTTTTACTTCGGGAGAAATACTGCATTGCCACAGCATAAAAGTTACCCGCGACGCGGAACTGGACCTGGCGGATGAGTATGAAGGCGATATCGCGGAAAAGCTGGCGCAACAGCTCCTGAAACGCGATATGGGCTTTGCCACCCGTTTTTTATATGATACCTCCATGCCCGAAAAAGACCTGAAACGGCTGATCAAAACGCTCCGGCTGGGACGGGCCAATCAAATGGCGGGAGGACGTTACCATAACCTGAAAGACCTGAATGGTCTGCCGGTGAGACAAGAAACTACCCTTTTCCATAAAAAATGGCCGGCGCTGTCTTTTCCTGTCGGGCAATCTGTTTTTCGACAAATGGATACCTCGGATTTCATGCTCCATTTTCCTTACCAGAGTTATGACAATGTGCTCCGGTTCTTTAACGAGGCGGCTTTGAACGAGCAGGTATCCGATATATTTGTGACGCTTTACCGCATTGCTGGCGATTCTCATATCGCCCAGGCGCTGATCAGCGCCGCTAAGAACGGCAAAAACGTCATGGTCTTTATAGAGCTGAAAGCCCGGTTTGATGAAGCCAATAATATCCGCTGGGCAAAGAAAATGAAAGCCGCCGGCGTCAGGATCATTTACAGCATTCCCGGCTGGAAAGTACACGCAAAAGTGGCCTTAGTGAAATATAAAAGCGGCTACCGTAAGCGCTATTACGGCTTGCTGGGCACAGGCAATTTTAACGAAAGCACGGCCCGGTTTTATACCGATCATATCCTTTTTACCACGAATAAAGACCTGCTACGAGAGTTGGAATTGCTGTTCATTTTTCTAAGCAAAAGAAGAAGGTCAGACCGCGATCAAACGCCCCTGAACTTTCAGCACTTACTGGTATCACAGTTTAATTTATTGTCCCGTTTCCTGGAATTAATTGATGCGGAAATTCAACAGGCCAGGCAAAGCCGGCCGGCTAAAATCATGATCAAGCTTAACAATCTTGAAGAGGAAACGCTTATCAATAAGCTGTATGAAGCTTCCAACGCGGGCGTATCCGTTCAGCTCATCGTCCGGAGCGTCTGCCGCCTGGTCCCCGGCGTGGCGGGCAGGAGTGAGAACATCAGTGTGCATCGTATCGTGGACCGGTACCTGGAACATGGCCGCCTGTTTATCTTTCATCATGGCGGCGCGGAAAAGATCTTTGCCGGTTCCGCCGACTGGATGAACCGGAACATTTACCGGCGCATTGAAGTGTGCTTCCCGGTTACGGATAAAACCGCCGGACAACAGCTTAAAGATATCTTCCAGTTATCATTTGCCGACAATACCCAAGCGGTGACCATTGATAGCCATTTGAACAACACTGCCATACAGGACGGACAGCCACCGGTTCAATCACAAAAGGCCATTTACGAGTACCTGAACAAATAACGCCGTTATGAAATATTCGACCATACTCTTAACCCTTTTTGCTTTTGCCGCCTGCTCAGGCAAAAACAAGGAATACAACAGTCCGAAAAGCTATGACCTGAATCATCCGCAGATTTATAATATGCCGGGATCCCTGTTTGAAATTTCAGGTATTGCCTTTTTTAACGGCCACAACGATACGCTTTTTGCAGAACAGGACGAAGAAGGCGCCGTTTACACCCTGACCTTAGGCCGGAACGATGTGCAAAAAACGGCTTTCAAAAAACACGGCGATTTTGAGGATATTGCTATTTGCAACAATATGGTTATTATGCTGCTCAGCGACGGAAAGCTTTACGGAATGCCCCTGGAGCAGGTACGCTGCGGCCAAATTGATTCCGTAAAGGAATGGAGAAATTTGTTACCACAGGGCGAATATGAAGGACTTTATGCCGATAACACCACACAAAAAATTTACGTTCTTTACAAAACCCATCCTACACCGGATGAACATAAAAAAACAAGCGGCTATATCTTTCAACTGGACAGCCACAACCATCTGGCGCCCGCAGGCCAGTTTCATATTCCCCTTAGCCAGATCGAAGAAAGATCGGGGAAGCATAAGATGCATTTCAAACCCTCGGCGCTGGCGCAAAATCCGAAAACAAAAGAATGGTATATTTTATCTTCCGTCAATAAAATGCTGGTGGTTACCGATACGGGCTGGCAGGTTAAAGCCGTATGGCGGCTCAATCCCGGCCTGTACATCCAACCCGAAGGCATCGCGTTCGACAGCGACAATAATTTATACATTTCTAACGAAGGCTCGAAAACCACGCCGGGAACAGTTTTTAAATTCAATTATACCCAGGCGCCTTAACCCTATCAGGATATGAAAAAAGCGTTCCTCCTATTTTGTTGTATTTTCCTGTTGCTTTCGACAGCACAGGCACAAAACCCGGACATCGATCTTTTGCGCCGGATAAATGCCGGACAACCGGAGGAACAGCATTTCTGGCTTGGCGTGAGCAATAGCGTTTACTGGGTACCACCGGCTTATTTGCTGGGTAATTTAGCCTATGGCCTCGCGGGTAATGATAACTGTGCATTGCGATACAGCTTAGAAACCGCTCTGAGCACAGGTATCAGCATGGCCATTACAGGCGGCTTAAAGCAGCTGATCAACCGGCAACGCCCTTCACAAAGCTACCCGGAAAGTATCCATACCTATTCTTTTACGGACGGAAAGTCATTTCCTTCGGGGCATACAACCTTAGCCTTTGCCACAGCCACCACCATGGCCTTTCAAAGCCGGCGTTGGTATATTACCGTTCCCATTATCACCTGGCCTTTATCGGTGGGGTATTCACGGATGCGGCTGGGCAAACACTACCCCAGCGATGTGATGGCCGGTGCCCTGATCGGCATTGGCAGCGGACTGCTAAGCCATTGGATAACCAACCGGATCGTACACTGAGCCTTTTAAAAGCATTTGAACCGACGATATTTTAAAGATGAAAAAACTGTTTACCTTTTGTTTATTACTGATCTCCGCTTTTAACCTCCAGGCACAGGACAGCATCCGGGCAAGGCTTATCTTTATCGGCGATGCCGGGAAAATCAGCGCGGAGCAAACAGCGATTATTGCCAATGCGGCCGGGAAAGTCATCCCGGGGAAATCAACAGCGGTTTATTTAGGTAATAATATCTTCCCCAAAGGCATGTCGGAGGGCGACACAAAAGGCCAGGAAATCCTGAAAGCCCAATTTCAACCGCTGCGGCAAAAAGGTGCGGCCGTCTATTTTATCCCGGGCAATCGCGACTGGAATAACTCCGGGCCCGATGGATTGGCTGCTTTAAAAAGAGAAGGGCAATACCTGGCCCGGCAGAATGATTCTTTATTAAAGCTATTACCGGCCAGCGGCTGCCCCGACCCGGTGGCCATTTCCGTATCCGACAGCCTGACCATCATTTTTATGGATTCGGAATGGGGGCTGTTTCCTTTCAATAAAGACAACCCGGGGGCAGAATGCGGCTGCAGCTCTGAACGGGATATTTCCGCCAGCCTGAGGCAACTCCTCTATCAAAACCGGCACAAAACTATTCTTTTGGCCATTCATCATCCGCTAAAAAGTTACGGCACAAACGGCGGCCGTTTTTCATGGAAAGAAAACATTTTCCCCCTGACCGATATTCAGAAAGATTTGTATTTGCCGCTACCTATTGCCGGCAGTCTTTATCCTTTGTTCAGGAAAGCTTTCCCCGACCATGAAGATCTTCATCACCCGGTATATAAAGACCTGATCAAAAATATCAACCAGGTCTTTCGTGGCTATCCTAACTTAATTATTGTTTCCGCCCATGACAATGGCGCACAGCTTATTGAAGACTCGCTGAACGAACATACGCAAATCGTTACCGGCATTGGCCACACGCCGGCCTTTAATAAAAAGGGGAAATACAGCCTGTTCCATACCCATCAGCCCGGCTATGTCACGGCAGACTGGCTTCCAGGCAATAAAATCCACTTCCGGTTTTATGCTTACCAAAACGATACGGTAAAGGAAGTGTATGATTATACACGGGATTATCAACCGTTCAGCAATTGGAAAGATGAGGTATTCCCACCAATAACAACCGACAGCATAAAAATAGCGGCTCACCCGGAATATAACCGGCCCGGTAAGTTCGTAAAGCTGTGGACCGGCGAAAACTACCGTAAAGCATGGGCCGCACCCGTAGAATTACCGGTTATCCGCTTATCCGAAATCAATGGCGGGCTCCGGCCGGTAAAGCTGGGCGGCGGTTTTCAGAGTACTTCCCTCCGGTTGGCCGATGCTGCCGGAAAAGAATACAATTTGCGAAGTGTGAATAAAACGCCGGATAAAGTAGTGCCCCAACCTTTCCGGGGCACCTTTGTCCGGGAATTATTAGACGATGCCACCAGCGCCCAGCATCCTTATTCCGCGCTTATGGTACCCCTGGTGGCGGATGCCGTTGGCGTACCCGTTGCCCATCCTGTTATCGGCGTCGTTGCGCCGGATACCGCTTTGGGGGCCTATGAAAAGCTTTTTGCCGGGAAAATCAACCTGTTGGAAGAGCGTGAGCCCCTGGGCAATACCGATAATTCGGTCAAGGCGATGAAAAAGCTCCAGGACGATAACGATAACAGCTATGATGCCCTGAATTTCCTGAAGGCCAGGATGATTGATCTTCTCTTCGCCGACTGGGACCGGCATGGCGACCAATGGCGGTTTTATGATGAACAAAAAGGGAAACATAAATATTACATTGCCATTCCCCGGGACAGGGATATGGTCCTGAATGTTACCGAAGGCGTTTTGCCTTTCCTGCTCAAACATTTCTTCGTCATGCCCCGTGTTTATGGTTTCCGGAAAAATCTCCTCCCCGGCAGCAATTATTATCTATATAAATCCTCATTCCTGAATGCCCACCCGGCCAGTCAAATCAATTATCCTTTATGGATAGCTACGGCGCAAGCGTTCAAGGACAGCCTGACCGATGCGGTTTTGAAAAAATCTGTATCCGCCTTGCCGCAAGGATTGGATACCACGAAAGAAGCCCAAATACTAAGCGACCTGGAAGCCCGGCGTGACAAGATTCCCGAAGCCATGGATAAATACTATCGGTTCAGCAACCGGATCGTGGACATTCATCTTAGCGATAAAAATGAATTTGTAAATATCCTGCCGGCAAGTACTGGGAACGGTATCCAAATGATTATCCGGAAAATCGGCAAACACGGTCA
Source organism: Edaphocola sp. (assembly GCA_035708205.1). Taxonomy (GTDB): domain Bacteria; phylum Bacteroidota; class Bacteroidia; order Chitinophagales; family Chitinophagaceae; genus DASSSY01. Next base: position 144,588 of record DASSSY010000002.1, on the reverse strand, counting down.
TATTGAAGACACGATAGCCAACAAAATTTATCCCCGGAGATGGACAAAAGAAATCAGGCTTTATCTCGCTAAAGGCCAGGACAGCGTGCAGATCAATAATCCTTCAGGCATCCGGCTGCGCCTGATTGGCGGCAAAGGCGCGAAATCCTATTTGGTACTGAATAGCCGGAAAAAGATCGGGATCTATGACCACAAGCCGGAAAATTATTATGATCAAACAGGCAAAATAAAAAAACATATCAGGTCCGACAGCGCCAACACCGCTTTTGTACCGGTCAATTTGTACAACACCTTTATGCCTTTGGTTACCGGTGCCATCAACGCGGATGACGGCATCCTCCTCGGCTTAGGCATTCAATTTACCCAACAACGCGGCTTCAGGAAAACACCCTATAAAGCCATTCATAAGCTCACATTAGCGCATTCCTTTAGCACGAACGCTTACAATCTTAAATACAAAGGCACCTGGCGGCAGGTCGCAGGCAAAGCTGATCTGGTGGTTACCGGCGATATCAAAGCACCTGAAAACACCCAGAACTTCTTTGGTGCAGGCAATGAAACGCCATTCTATAAGACGGAAGGTTACAAACGTTTTTACCGGGCAAGATTTAACCTTTTTACGCTGGCCACGGCTTTAAGGTGGCAGGGCGAAAAAGGTGGTCGCTTCAGCATCGGGCCGATAGCACAATACTACCGCATGGATGCGACCGACAATACCGGAAGATTTATTGAAGGAACAGCCATGCTCCATAGTTTTGACAGTGCTGTTGTCAATAAAGAAAAATGGCACCTGGGACTGATGGCGGAATACGAGTTGGACCGGCGCAATGACCCCGTTTTACCTACTTATGGCCAATATGCCGATATCCGGCTTTCCGGCTATACCGGGCTCAACCGCTATTCCCGGTCTTTCGTCCAAATGAGCGCCGAATGGGCCTTCTACAAAAGCCTGAACGATAAGCAGAATGTGGTGCTTTCGGACCGGGTCGGCGGTACGGCAATGCTTGGCCATCCCGCTTTTTATCAATATGCCTATCTTGGCGGGCAGGGTAATTTGCTGGGTTACCGCAAATACCGTTTTGCCGGTCTCCAAGCCGTCTATAATAACTTAGAGCTGCGGGTAGCCTTAGCCGATTTCGGTAACTATATTTTAAAAGGCCAGATCGGCCTTAATGGCTCCTATGACATAGGCCGGGTGTGGCGCCCGGGCGAAGATTCACAAAAATGGCACCAGGGCCTTGGTGGCGGCATCTACTTTGCCCCGGCCGCCTTAGCGGTTTTCCGTTTTGACCTGGGCTATTCTTCCGAAGGCTGGTATCCTTATTTTGCTTTCGGTTTCCGGTTTTGACCGGGATTGCCCCGGTAGCAGGTATAATTACTTCAGGACCTTATTTGACAGAAAATACAATCAACAATATGCTATCCGCCCTACCCGCTTACTGATCCACCATACGGTCATCATTCAATGTCAGTCCTGGTATATAAAAACGGTAATGAAAGGATATTTTCCAGTAGCTCATCTTGCTGGTCCAGGTATCTCAAGATACGCTTTAATAAAAGCCGTTAAAATCCGTAACTTCGCCCCCTGAATTCAGAGATTTAAGGTTATATTTTCATGTACAGAACTCATGATTGCGGCGAATTACGCCTTTCGGATGCCGGAAAAGAAATAACGCTTTCCGGCTGGGTCCAATCTATTCGTAAATTCGGCAGCATTACTTTCGTGGATTTACGGGACCGTTACGGTGTCACCCAATTATTCCTGAATGAGACGCTTACCGCTCAAATGGATAGCAATCCCCTGGGACGCGAATTTGTCCTTCAGGTCAAAGGATTAGTGCGTGAACGCAGTAATAAAAATCCCAAAATACCTACCGGGGAGATCGAGATTGAAATTCACCATTATACCATTCTGAATAAAGCGGCCACGCCGCCCTTTACTATTGAAGAAGATACGGACGGCGGCGATGATCTGCGCATGAGATACCGGTACCTGGATCTGCGCCGCCCTACCCTGCAAAGGAATTTAGCCTTACGCTATCAGGTCAATCATGCTGTTCGTGCTTACCTGTACGACCAGGGATTCTATGATATTGAAACGCCGTTTTTTATCAATTCCACGCCAGAAGGGGCCCGCGACTTTGTGGTGCCTTCACGGATGAATCCCGGAAGCTTTTATGCTTTGCCCCAAAGCCCCCAGAATTTCAAGCAATTATTGATGGTCAGCGGTTTTGACCGTTATTATCAAATCGTGAAATGTTTCCGGGATGAGGACTTAAGAGCCGACCGTCAACCTGAATTTACCCAGATCGACTGTGAAATGTCCTTTGTGGAACAGGAAGATGTGCTCAACATGTTTGAAGGTCTCGTAAAGCATGTTTTTAAGACTGTAAAGGGGATTGAATTTGAAGAAACATTCCCCAGGATCAGCTGGGCGGATAGTATGCGCCGGTTTGGCAATGATAAACCTGATATCCGTTTTGGCATGGAATTGTGCAACCTGAAATCGCCTGCCGGAGATCTGGATAAAGATGATGCAGAGGTGAATTTGATTTCCGGTGCCGGCTTTGGCGTTTTTGAGACTGCTGAGCTGGTGGTGGCGCTTCCGGTCAAGGGTTGCGCAGAATATTCCAGGAAGCAGATCGATATCTGGACAGATTGGGTCAAACGCCCACAGGTGGGCATGAAAGGCCTGGTCTATGTCAAATACGGTGCCGATAAGCAGATCAAAAGTTCGGTGGATAAATTTTATACGGTCGAACAATTACAGACCTGGTTGGATAAAGCCGGCGCCGGGCCGGGGGATCTGCTGCTGATCGTAGCCGGCACTAAGGAATTGACCCGTAAAGCGGCCGGGGAGCTGCGCTTAGCTTTGGCTAACGATTTGGGACTACGCCAAAAAGATAATTATGCGCCGCTGTGGGTATTGGACTTCCCCTTGCTGGAATATGCCGAAGAAGATATTGACGGCGGCGGGGCCGGCAGATGGGTAGCGCGTCATCATCCCTTTACCTCACCACGTCCCGACCAGGTTGACTGGATGCAGGACGAAAGTAAATATCCTTATATCCAGGCCAACGCCTATGATATGGTGTTGAACGGCCATGAGATCGGCGGCGGGTCCATTCGTATCTTTCAAAGGGATTTGCAGGAGAAAATGTTTCAGGCTTTGGGAATTAGTGCAGAAGAAGCCAGTGAAAAATTCGGGTTTCTGTTAAATGCCTTTGAATATGGCGCGCCGCCGCATGGTGGCATAGCCTTTGGTTTTGACCGGTTATGCGCCTTGTTAGGCGGTGATGAGACCATCAGGGATTATATCGCTTTCCCGAAAAATAATTCTGGCAGGGATGTGATGCTCAATGCCCCAAGGCCGTTGGCGCCAAAGCAGCTGCAAGAGCTGAACCTGAGGGTGATAACGGAATAGGTTTTAAATATTCTATCTTATACAAAGGCTGTCATGATTGCCTTTTATTACGCTGTTTCGCCCAAAAGCAACAGCCTTTGGCCGTTCCGCGCTTTTATAGACAAAGGTCTGCCCGTTATTAAACAGAGACCTTAAACGGGACCTGCCATTTTCCGGCTAAACGGACCAATAGCTCTACAAGACTTTTTGGGCTTTCCAATTTATTTTTGGCAATAATGATGTGTTGTTGGGGGTTTATTTTTAAAAGCAACAATGTAGGCAGTTCGATAATTTCTTCCAGCTCTTTGAATCTGATCTTAAGTTCAAGACCGTTATCCCGGCCAATGATCTTATCTTCCCTGAAATCAATGGAAATGTCTTTGCCAAACCGGTTTCCATAGTGTTCTTCCACAAAATCCGCGTAAAATTTTTGGTATTTTTTCCGGTTGAGGATAGGATAGAACGAAAACCAGAGTAAGGCTAAAAACCAGGCCGTAAAAGCCAGATAGGATTTGTGGATGGTCAGAAAAATCAGTCCGAATAAGGCAAAAATAACCGGGAAAGTCCAGCGCTTACGACGCCTGGATTTCCTGATCCTGGGCATTTGCACCACCATATAAAGCTGGTAACGCAGGAAGTCTTCTTTGTCTAAATGAAAATTAATGATCATTTTCTTGTTGATTCATCATTACGGGATAAAGTAAGTACCGGGCGCGTATTTTTTTAAATGCCAGTAACCGCGGCTGCCAGCTCTCCCGGATCTCAGCTTCTGTTTCACCGGCAATAATTTGTCGCTGTAGTTGGCCGTTTCCCGCAAGGGTATTAAAAAAACTATTAAAAAACCGGGACTTATCGGGAAAATGCCGGTAGGCTTCCAGCAACCATTTTATTTGCATTTGATTATTGATCAAAGACAAAGCTTCGGTATCATTTTGCGCCAGCAGCCGGGCATGGCAAACCCGGCCTTCCAGCTTGGGCTGCGTTGCTCCGGGCATGGCCTCCGGTCTGAAGCTATCCGGCAGGTTGATCAAATCAGGATGGCCATATTGCTGAAAAGGATAAGGGGTGCCCCGCCCCACACTCACGGCCGTGCCTTCAAACAGGCAAAGTGAAGGATAAAGATAGATCGCCGGCATATTCTTTAGATTTGGGGAAGGCATGACCGGAAGCCGGTAACGGCTGTCGTGCGTGTAATTTTTACAGGTAATGACCGTCAGCTGAGGCGCGGCACCTTTGAGCCAGTGCTCGCCGCTTAGCATTTGGGCGTATTCGCCGGGGGTCATGCCATAGACGACCGGAATAGGCTGCCTGCCGACAAAGGACCGGAAAGCCGTATCCAGGACCGGTCCGTCAACGATCCAGCCCAACGGATCGGGGCGATCAAGAATAACCAGGGGAATATTAGCTTCGGCGCAAGCTTCCATCATATATTCCAGCGTGGAAATATAGGTGTAGAACCGGGCGCCGACATCCTGGATATCGTAAACCACAACATCAAGGCCGTGCATTTGCTCAGCCGTCGGCTTTTTATTTTTGCCGTACAGGGAAACAACCGGCAGGCCGGTTTGACGATCCGTACCGTCTTTGACCTGGGCGCCGGCATCGGCATCACCACGGAAACCATGTTCCGGCGAAAAGATTTTGACCACATGGATACCAAGTTTCAATAAGGTATCGGGCAGCAGGATACCGTTGATCTCAGAAGTCTGGTTCACTAAAACGCCCACTTTCTTGTGTTGTAACATGGGTAAGTACTTCGAAAATTGGTAAGCGCCGGGCAAAACGGGCTGTTGCGCCAGGACAACGGTACCGTCCGAAAGCAAAAACACGCTGAGCAGCCATATTTTTTTTAAGTAACGGGAAAATGCGTTCATAGAGGAATATGATAAGCTAAAGGGACAAAAATAGTAACTTTGATCTTTTAAACAGAAAAACGGCCTGATGAGCATAAAGGACCTGCAGGATGAAATTGTAGAAGAATTTGCCTGTTATGAAGACTGGATGGAAAAATATGAACGGATCATTGAGATCGGTAAAGAAATCCCTGTGATCGACACCAGTTACAAAACCGATGATTACCTGATTCGCGGTTGCCAGTCTCAGGTATGGCTGCATGCTGAGGAAAAAGACGGAAAAGTTCTGTTTTCCGCCGACAGCGATGCCATTATTACCCGCGGGCTGATCGGGCTGATGATCTCGGTATTGTCCGGCCAGACGGCGAAGGATATTGCCGAGGCGGACATCTATTTTGTCGATAAGATCGGTTTGCACAGCCATTTATCGCCCACGCGAAGCAATGGTTTAAACGCCATGCTGAAACAAATGAAAACCTATGCCATCGCCCTGCGGGTCCAACAATCGGCAAATTTATAATTATCATGTATCCTGTAAAATCACCTTACCATGTCAGAAACGCTCAGAGAGAAAATCGTTGAAACACTGCATACTGTTTATGACCCGGAAATCCCCGTCAATATCTATGAATTGGGCCTGATCTATGAATTAGATATCAAAGAAGGCGGAAAAGTATCTATCCTGATGACCCTGACGGCTCCGGGCTGCCCTGTTGCCGGTGATATCGTGGTAGAAGTACAGGAAAAAGTAGGCGCTTTGGAAGGCGTGTCAGATGTGCATGTTCAATTGACCTTCGATCCGCAATGGACCATGGAAATGATGACTGAAGAAGCCCGGCTGGAACTGGGTTTCCTGTAAATGTCCCTGTTCACGGAATGCCCGGCTAAAATTTATCGGTTAAAGATGCAGCGCTTTTCCTAACTTTGCAGCCCGATAAAATTATTACAGTCTTTAAATAAAATATTTCATGCAGTTTAATCCCTGGCATTCTGTTTCTTATGGCGATTTTGATGGTGAAAATGTAATTGGTATCATCGAGATCCCCAAAGGCTCAAGGGCGAAATACGAATTGGATAAAAAATCAGGTTTACTGAAGTTGGACCGGGTGCTTTATTCTTCGGTTTATTATCCGGCCAACTACGGCTTTATTCCCCGCACCTATTGTGACGACGGCGATCCTCTGGATATCCTGGTGTTGTCGCAAATCGATGTACAGCCCTTGTGCATGATCAATGCCAAGATTATCGGTGTGATGCGCATGCTGGACCAGGGAGAAGCGGACGATAAGCTCATTGCCGTTTGTCCCAACGATATGAGTGTAGCGCATATCAATGATATTTCCGAATTGCCGGTATATTTTCTGGAAGAGATCCGCCAGTTTTTTGAAGAATATAAAACTTTAGAAAAAAAAGTGGTTAAGATCGAAGAGTTCCAGAGTGCCCGGTTAGCCAGAAAGATCTTTCAACATGCCGTAAGGGATTACGAACATAAAATTCTTCCGCAGATCCGGGAAAATGTACTGATGCCTTAACTACTCGTCAGGTTTAAAATATGAACAGACCCCATTGAGGCTTCGCGCTTCAATGGGGTCTGTTCATATCATGATTTGAATACGCTTAATCCAGCGGGGAACGGCCGGTAATGGCGATACGGTTCCAGCCGTTAATGGCGACAACCGCCATGATGACCGATGCCAGCTCCTGATCCGTAAGTTGTCCTCTTGCCTCGTTATAAACCTCATCGGGGACATGTGTTTCGGAAATCAGCGTCATCGCTTCGGTCAGGGCCAACACTGCTTTTTCCTTTTCGGAATACAGGTCCGTTTCCCGCCAGGCGTCCAGCAAAAAAAGACGTTGAGCGGTCTCGCCCATCTTAAGCGCATCACGGGTGTGCATATTAATGCAATAGGCGCATCCGTTAATTTGGGAAGCCCTAAGCTTGATGAGTTCATACAGCTTCCGGTCGAGGCCGCTTTTGATAACATATTTTTCCAGGCCGATCATGGCCTCGTAAGCTTCCGGGGAAACTGCGGACAAATTCATTCTGCTCTCCATAATTTGCGTATTTTGAAATGTGATTTGATCAGGCAAAATTAGGAAAAAGAAAACACAGGCGCCGGTCACGCAAAGCCGCAACGGATTTTAAATCCGTGATCTCAACGCAATTAATTATTCTTACAAAGGACAACCTGTTGCTATAATTTCAGGTCATTCCGGTGTTAAGTATGTTCCCACCGGTGGCCACATTCATGAAACTGCATTCCTTTCCTTACATTTGCAACTTTAGCAGATCATATTTCAATATGAAAATATACCGGTTATTGATACTTCCCCTATTGATGCTGTTGACCCCTTCCCCGGGCTTATGGGCCCAGCAGGTTTTATCCCCCGAAATTCAGCGGATGCAGCAATCGGCGCAGCAATCCCTGCAACAAAAAGATTATGCCAATAGTATTATGCTGCTTAACCAGGCCATCCGGCAAGCGCCGGATAACGTATCTTTGCGGCGGGATCTGGCCTATACTTATTACCTGTCGGGGAAAGCCGATGAGGCCAGGAAGATCATCGAGCCTGTGGTTCAATCCGAATTCGCCGATGAACAAACCTTTCAAATCGCCGCTGCGATTGAAAATGTTTCGGGAAAATTCGGCAGGGCCAGGCGCATTCTGAAAGACGGTATCCGGAAATTTCCGCATTCCGGGCTACTGTATAGTAGTATGGGTAACCTGTACAGTATGGAGAAGAGTGACCAGTCGGCTTTAGACGCCTGGATGACCGGCATTCGGTCCGACCCTGGTTATGGCGCAAATTATTACGGCGCGGCCCGGATGTTCAATAGTAAAGGCAATTATGTCTGGGCGCTGATCTATGGAGAAATATTTTTAAATTTAGATCAGGACCCGTTTAAAGGCAACCAGATTAAAAAGATGATGATTTCGGCCTACCAGGCCATTCTGTCGGAAGGCAGCGCTGATCTGCCGTCATTCAGAGGCGATAACGGCCAGAAGCAGGGAAAGATCGTATCTTTCGAGGATTGCTATAAAAAGGTATTACAGGATAATGCCCTGGCCATTCGCAGCGGCTTCAACACCGAAACCCTGACGATGCTGAGAACCAGGTTTCTCATGGAATGGCAAATGTCCTATGCCCGCCGCTTCCCTTTTACCCTGTTTACATGGCAGGGCAAGTTAATTCAAGCCGGTTATTTCGATGCTTATAATCAATGGCTTTTCGGCGCCGTTAATAATTCCCAGGCTTTTCAATTGTGGGTAAAGAAATTTGCCGATAACTACGGCGATTTTGAAAAATGGGATAAAGGACATCCTTTACAACCGGCCAGCTATGATCCTCAACCCGAATAATACCTTTATCTTCTCTTCATTTTTTCGATGCTAAATTTAAGAACAATATATGGATAATTTCAAACATACGCTTAAGCAGCAAATTATTGAAGCGCTGAATTTACAAGGCATGCAGCCGGAACAGTTGGAAGATGCCGCACCATTGTTCGGTGAAGGTCTGGGCTTGGACAGTATCGACTCGTTAGAATTAATGGTACTGATGGAACGGCACTATGGCATTAAGCTGGAAGATGCCCGGGAAGGCAAAAAAGTATTGCAATCCGTTGATTCGATGGCAGATTATATTCAACAATACCGTAAAAAGTAAGCCCGCGGAAGATACTTTGCACTTAGCAGAGTATGAAATCTTGTTAAAGGCACAACCAGGTCAATGTATCAATATTTTTCTATAAATATTTTTTTATTATTGAATTATTTATCCTTATCAGCTAAGTATCCGGTTGTTAAAGAATTGTCGGGCAAATCCGTGGCATTTTAAAACATTTCAGCTAATTTCGCCAGCTAAACCAGATATTGCGATACGATGGTGTTTACTGCGGGACAAATTGCGGCAATGATAAAGGGCAGGGTTGAAGGCGATTCGGCACAAACCATTTCCACCATAGCCAAAATAGAAGAAGCGGGAAAAGGAGCTTTGGTGTTTATTGCCAATCCGAAATACGAACAATATTTGACGCAAACAAAGGCTTCCGTTATCCTGTTAAGCGAGGCGATTAAAGTGCCGGAAACGGTCTCGGCAACCCTTATCCGTGTACCGGACCCTTACGCGGCCTTCGCGCAGCTGATGGATGCCTACCAGCAAATCATCGCGCCAAAAGCAAGATCGGGAATTGAACAGCCTTCATTTATCGCGCCATCGGCTACCATCGGAAAAGACGTTTATGTAGGCGCCTTTGCTTATATAGGAGAACATGTGCGTATCGGGGATGGTGCGCAAATCTACCCGGGAACATACCTGGGCGATCATGTTTCTGTTGGCGCTAAAACCACGCTCCATCCGGGTGTTAAGATCTATGCTCACTGCCGGGTAGGCAATGAGGTCATTATTCATGCGGGCGCCGTTATCGGCGCCGATGGCTTCGGCTTCGCCCCACAACCGGACGGGACCTTTAAAAAAGTACCTCAGTTAGGACATGTCATCATTGAAGACCAGGTGGAGATCGGCGCAAATACAACCATAGACAGAGCGACAATGGGCGCTACACGCATTGGGAAAAACGTTAAGATAGACAACCTGGTACAGATAGCTCATAATGTCAATATAGATCATAATACGGCCATTGCCGCGCAGGCCGGTATTTCGGGCAGCACAAAGATCGGCAGGAATTGTATTATCGGAGGCCAGGCGGGTGTCGTCGGGCATATTCAGCTGGCGGACGGCACACGGGTCAATGCCCAGAGCGGCGTGACCAAAACCGTTAAAAAGGCTAATACGGACTTAAGCGGCTCTCCGGCATTTGGTTATAAAGCGGCCTTGAAAAGCCAGGTTATTTTCAAGGATTTGCCCGGGCTGCTGACGCGCATTCAGCTGTTGGAAGAAAAACTGGCCGGGCTTAATCATTCGGAAAATGAATTAAAATCCTGATCAATAAACAGGTCTGAATCAGGTTATCATTCAAAGGTTAATTACTTTTCCGTATTTTAGCGTTTAATTGAAAAACAGACTATTCTGGATATGGAACTCGTGGAAAAAGAAAAAATAAATAATAAAATGGGTCAAAAACCTATGATTCAGGAATACCAGCAAACGATAAAAAAAGATATAAAAGTTAGTGGTGTCGGCCTGCATACAGGCCACAAGGTAACCCTGACCATAAAACCGGCAAATCCCGGATTTGGCCTGCGTTTTAAGCGTACCGACCTGCCGGGGGAGCCGGTCATCAAGGCCGATGTGGATTATGTGGTCGATACTTCCCGCGGAACTACCCTGGAATACCATGGGGCCCGGGTACACACTACCGAGCACTTATTAGCGGCGCTGGTAGGTATGGGTGTTGACAACGCACTTTTAGAACTGGATGCCCCCGAAGTGCCTATCATGGACGGCAGTTCACGGGACTTTATTGCAGCCATTGAAAGTGCCGGCGTGGAAGTACAAAATGCCAAACGTATCTATTACAGCCTGGATGCTAACATTCATTATTTCGATCCGGTAAAAAATGTAGATATGCTGGCCATTCCGGCTAATGAGTATCAAATCACCACCATGATTGATTTCAATTCGCCGGTATTAGGAACACAACATATTACCCTGAAAAACATCCAGGACTTCAAAGACGAGATCAGCAACAGCCGGACATTTTGTTTTCTGCATGAGCTGGAGCAACTGGTGGACAATAACCTGATTAAAGGCGGCGATCTGAGCAATGCCATTGTCGTTGTCGATAAGGTGGTCAGCCGGGAAGAGCTCAGCAAGCTCTCCCATTTATTCAACCAGCCCGAAATCGCGGTAAAGCACGAAGGCATTCTGAACAACGTGCAGCTGCACTTTCCCAATGAGCCGGCAAGGCATAAATTACTGGATATTGTCGGAGACCTGGCGCTGAGCGGCTATCATATCAACGCCCATATTATCGCCAGCCGGCCCGGGCATGCCACGAATGTCCAGTTTGCCAAAAAGATCAAGCAATATATCAAACAAAACAAACACCTGGCGGAGGTCCCGGTTTATGATCCCACAAGAGAACCGGTTTACGATATTGCCCAAATTGAAAAGGCCCTGCCCCACAAGTTTCCTTTCCTTCTGGTCGATAAGATCATCGAAATGTCAGAAACCGAAGTGGTTGGCGTGAAGAACGTAACCTTTAATGAGCATTTCTTCCAGGGGCATTTTCCTGGTAATCCTGTCATGCCCGGCGTTCTGCAGATCGAAGCCATGGCCCAGGTGGGTGGTATTTTAGCCTTAAATAATTATAGCGACCCGGAAAACTATGATACCTTATTTCTGAAGATTGACAAAGCCAGGTTCAAACAGAAAGTGGTGCCGGGTGATACGCTGATCTTAAAACTTGAATTGATCAACCCGATACGGAGAGGCATCTGCGAAATGCGCGGGACGGCTTATGTAGGTAATAAGATAGCTACGGAAGCGGAGCTTGTGGCACAAATCGCCCCAAAGGCAAAATCATAATCATAACCAATAATTATCCCAAAAGCATGATCCACCCGCTTACATACGTGCATCCGGATGCAAAAATCGGTGAGAATGTAACCGTTGACCCTTTCGCGGTTATTCACAAAAATGTTGAGATTGGCGAAGGTTCCTGGATTGCCTCTCATGTCACTATTATGGAAGGTGCCCGCATCGGGAGGAATTGCAAGGTTTTCCCCGGATCGGTGATCTCGGCCATCCCCCAGGACCTGAAGTTTAAAGGAGAAGACACGCAGGTAATTATTGGAGACAACTGCACTATTCGGGAATGTGTGACCATCAACCGGGGCACCAGCGATAAGGATCTGACTAAAATCGGCGACAATTGCCTGATTATGGCGTATTCGCATATCGCCCATGACTGCATTATCGGCAATAACTGCATCTTTTCAAACGATACGACCCTTGCCGGCCATATCACCATCGCCGACAATGTGACCCTGGCAGGGCTTGTAGCAGTCCAACAATTTGTGCGCATCGGCGCACATGCCTATGTGACCGGTGGCTCACTGGTACGTAAAGACGTTCCGCCTTATGTTAAAGCAGGCCGGGAGCCTCTGTCCTATGTCGGCGTGAATTCAATCGGCCTGAAAAGAAAAGGCTATGATACGCAAAGCATCAACCGGATCCAGGATATTTTCAGAATTTTATATGTACGCGGCTATAATGTAGCTAAGGCATTGCGCATCATTGAGGCTGAGATCCCGGTTTCTGACGAAAGAGATGAGATCCTGACTTTTGTCCGCGAGTCCACCAGGGGGATCATGCGCGGTTTTTCCAGACGAAACAACGGGGATGATCTACCTTAGTCAAATCGGCAAAAGGTTCAGGCAGCAGTGGATATTCAAAGGATTGAGCTACACATTTGAATATCCCGGTGTTTACGGCATTTTGGGCCAGAACGGCTCAGGTAAATCAACCCTTTTGCGCATTATTGCCGGGATGCAAAGCGCTACGGTGGGTCAATGCCGCTATGAAATCAATAGAAGGCTCATTGACCCGGAACGGTTTTACCGGCATCTCAGCTATTGTGCGCCCGCTTTGTCTGTCGTTGAAGAAATGACCTTAATGGAATTTCTCCACTTTCATTTTTCATTCAAAAAAATGCTGCCGGGAATATCCGTGGATAAAATAATTGAGCTCCTGGAATTTAAGAAGGTCCGGAACACCTTCATTCATGATTTTTCTTCCGGAATGAAGCAAAGGGTAAAGCTGGCACAGGCTTTTTTCGCCGATACCGAGGTATTGCTGCTGGACGAACCCTGTAGCAACCTGGATGAAAAAGGGATCCAACTATATGAGCAATTACTGGATCAATATGCCCCGAACCGCCTGGTGCTGATTGCTTCCAATATGGAAAGAGAATATTTTCCGGCCCGGCACCTGCTATCTGTCGAAGATTTTAAGCCATAGTTCAGGGTATTTTATGCATTTTTGCCTTTTTTACGTCTTAATCAGGACAGAAGACAGGAATTAATACGCATCAATTTGCCCGACCATTCAGAACATATCAGTGACGAAAAGCTATTAGCCAACTATTACAAAACCTATGACCCCAAGTGGCTAGGCGATTTATTGGCGCGTTATACCCTGCTGCTTTTTGGTGTTTGCATGAAATACCTGAGACACGAGGAAGAGGCAAGAGACACGGTCCAACAAGTCTATCTGAAAGTGCTATCGGCTATGGCCAAAACACAGGTACATAATTTTGGCGGTTGGGTGTACCAAATCACCCGGAATGAATGTTTGACCCGTTTGCGTCAACGGCACGAAAGACCTTCAGAAGCTGGATTATTTAATATGGAAGAATCGGAGGAAAGCCTGCCGGTCGAAGAATGGATGGCCGAGGAACAAAAATTTATGCAATTGGAACTGGCTTTGAAAGACTTAAAAACACTTCAACGAGATTGCATCAACCTATTTTATTTTCAGGCGAAAAGCTATCAGGAAATAGCCGAGCAATTGGCCTTGACCATAAAGGAGGTGAAAAGCCATATCCAGAACGGCAAAAGGAATTTAAAGGTAAAATTAGAAACGGCATTGCATCAGGCTGGAAAAGGAGGTTCGCATGAGTAAGCGTATTCAGGATAACCTTTATAAGGAATATTTAACCGATGAACACTTATTACTGGATTACATAAACAGGCGCCTGCCGGAAAAGGAAACGCAACTATTGGAATCGGAAATGGCGCGGGACCCGTTTTTGAAAGATGCCCTGGAAGGATTGTCGGTGCTTCCTGATGAAAAACAGCTCCGGGGCAGCGTGCTATTACTGCAAAAGCAACTGAAAGCGCATGTTCAATCACGCAAAAAACGACATAAAAGATATTTGCAGCCTAAACTATGGTTATGGCTTTCCGCCTTGGTGCTGTTCATCATTATCATGGCTGCGTGGCGGATCATCTCACTTGCAAAATTTCACTAATCCTTGGTGATGATTTATTTTTTTGTACCTTTGCGCCCTTACAAAATGATCTACGGCTCATCATGCAACCATCAGTAAAAATATTTACCGGTACCGGATCCCAATATCTTGCCGAAAGAATTGCCCGGTCTTTCGGAACGTCACTTGGCGATTTAAAGATCCAGAAATTCAGCGACGGCGAATTTCAGCCGGTATTTATGGAGTCTATCCGCGGAGATTATGTTTTCCTGGTGCAATCTACTTTCGCGCCTTCCGATAACCTGATGGAATTGCTGATGATGATCGATGCCGCGAAAAGGGCTTCCGCAGGATACATTACCGCCGTTATCCCGTATTACGGCTTTGCCCGTCAGGACAGAAAAGATAAGCCCCGCGTGGCCATTGCTTCCAAGCTCGTGGCCAACCTGCTGACAGTAGCCGGGGCGGACCGTGTCATGACCATGGATTTGCATGCTCCCCAGATCCAGGGCTTTTTTGACATCCCTGTGGATCACCTGGACAGCTCTGCTATCTTTATTCCTTATATAGAGAAATTAAACTTGGAAAATATCACTTTTGCTTCTCCTGACGTGGGCAGTACAAATCGTGTACGCGAGGTCGCCAGTTACTTCAATGCGGATATGGTGATCTGCGACAAGCATCGTAAGCGCGCCAATGAAATCGCATCAATGGCGGTTATCGGCGATGTCGCGGGAAGAAACGTTGTCCTGATCGATGATATCTGTGACACCGCCGGGACGCTCTGTAAATCGGCCGCTATCCTGAAGGAAAAAGGCGCCTTGAGTGTCCGCGCATTCTGCACCCATCCTGTATTGAGCGGCAAGGCTTATGAAAATATTCAAAATTCCGAACTGGAAAAGCTGGTGGTTTGCGATACCATTCCGTTAAAACAGAGCTGTGATAAAATCGAAGTACTGTCCACCGCAGAACTGTTTGCCATTGCCGTTCGTAATGCTTTTGAAAATAAATCCATCAACTCTTTGTTTATCCGAAGTAAAGAAAAAAATAATTTATAGCCCAAAAAATCCGGTCGGCTTTGCCGCTTATTCCTGATCAACAATTAATAAATATCAATCGCTATTTCAAAATCCTAAGTGTTTACCGGAATCTCACCGGCTTTTGAAAGGTAAAAAACAAAAACAATATGAAAACTGTAGTTATCGAAGGACAACACAGAAGCGACATGGGTAAAAAAGCAGCCCGTGACCTGCGTTCACAAGGATTCGTGCCGGCCGTAATTTATGGCGGTAAGGAAAACATCCATTTCTACGCGCCGATCCTGGCATTCCGTTCCATCGTTTATACGCCGGACTTTATGACTGCCGATATCAAAGTGGAGGGCAAGACCTATCCCTGTATTCTTAAAGACCTGCAATTTGATGTCGTTACCGATCAGCTGACGCACGTTGACTTCCAGGAATTGACAGACGACAGGAAAATTATTGCCCAGATACCGTTAAAATTCAACGGCCTGGCAGAAGGTGTCCGCGCCGGTGGCCGTTTTGAAGTAAAAATGAAGTATTTGAAAGTGCGTACTTATCCCAAACACCTTGTAGAAAACCTGGAAGTGGATATTACCAACCTGAAATTAAATGAAAACGTCCGTGTGGAAGATATCCAGAGAGAAGGCCTGGAGATCATGAACCCTCCTCGTCAGCCAATCGCTTCTATCGTGATGACCCGCGCTTTGCGCCAGGCGGAAACGGAAAGCAAGAAAGCCGACGGCAAAAAATAACCGGCCTTATTAAAAAATGCAATCCGGCAGAGCCCTTGGGCGTCTGCCGGATTTTTCATTTTTTCGGCGTACTTGGCTTTTTGCCCAGGTTTTCTATTCCGCCTTTGTAATTTTCAGCATATTGGTCGGCAAATGCTCACTTACCGGCATGCTGCCCGTATTGACCACGATATCGCCCGGTTTTAAAAGTCCTTTTTCTTTTAGAAATTCGATCTGCCCAAAGATCATCTGGTCCAGGTCATCCGATAAATGGTAATGGAAGGCCTGTACGCCCCAGCTCAGGCTCAGTTGGTTGATGAGACTTTCGGTTTGTGAAAAGACGAATAACGCGGCATGAGGCCTGTAGCTGGACAACATGAAGCCGGTGTAGCCGCTCTGAGTCATGCCAATCAGAGCATCAGCATGGACATCTTCTGCAATTCGGCAGGCGTTATAGCATAAGGCATCGCTCAGGAAAGACGGCGAATGTGGCTGCGGTGTAAGATTCCGGTTATAAACCGTTTTTTCTTTTTCCACCTCTTTGATAATATTGACCATGGTTTGTACCACCAAAGCCGGGTGTCTGCCCATAGCGGTTTCGCCGCTAAGCATAACCGCATCCGTTCCTTCCATAACCGCATTCGCCACGTCCGTCACCTCGCTCCTGTTGGGATGGGCCCGGTCTATCATGCTTTCCATCATTTGGGTCGCCACAATAACCGGCTTGGCCCGATGGATACATTTGCGGATAATCTCCTTCTGGAACATGGGGATTTTTTCTACCGGCATTTCGACACCCAGATCGCCGCGAGCAATCATGATGGCATCTGAAGTTAAAACGATCTCCCTAAGATGATTAAGCGCTTCCGGTTTCTCTATTTTCGCAATGATCTTTGCCCGGCTACCTTTTGCCGTTAGCTGTTGACGAAGGGATTCAATATCCTGTGGCTTTCTGACGAAAGAAAGCGCCACCCAGTCGATTTGCTGCCCGATAATAAAATCCAGGTCCTTTAAATCCTTTTCCGTAAGTGAGGGCAGGGAAATTTTGGTATCCGGTAAATTAACACCTTTATGAGGCAATAATATCCCGGCCGTCAGCACTTTAGCTTTGACTTTATTATCCGCCGTAATTTCGGTAATCCGGGCATCTATTTTGCCGTCATCCATTAATATCTTCTCGCCTACGCAGACATCCTTATGGAAATCAGGATATGAGATATACAAGCAATCAGCGGTATTTTCCTGGTCGGGTGTACTGCAAAAAGTAATGATCTGTCCCTCGGATAATGCCATTGAGCCGCCGGCCATGCTGCCAACCCTCAGTTTAGGCCCCTGTAAATCGGCCAGTATGGCAATGTTTAACGGAAATTCTTTATTGATCTCCTGAATATTCCGGATCACCTCGGCATGACTTTCATGCGTACCATGCGAAAAGTTGAGCCGGAAAACATTAACCCCAGCATTGACCAGTGCTAAAAGCTGTTCATAGCTGTTACAAGCCGGTCCGACCGTTGCGATAATTTTCGTCTTATGTATCATATTTTAAATTTCAATCATTTTTATTAGGATAAACCGGTCAATTCCGGCATGATGCCTGAATTGAAACGGGCCAGATCGTTAAAGGCGACCATGCGTTCCATGATATCTTTCTGATTAATTTCCTTCAGCCTCTGAACTCCAAATTTTTCCACACAGAAAGAGGCTAAAACGGAACCGGCTATGACAGCCGTTTTTTTATTTTCAAAAGAATAATCGCCGGTGGCAGCCAAATAGCCTACAAAACCGCCGGCAAAAACATCTCCCGCACCGGTTGGGTCAAATACTTCTGCCAAAGGCATGGCCGGGGCGGAAAAAACACGGTCGTCTTCAAAAAGTAAAGCCCCATGCTCACCCTTTTTAATAATCAGGCTGCGTGGCCCCATTTCCTGGATTTTAACGGCGGCTTTTATCAAGGCCTTTTCACCGGATAATTGCCGGGCCTCACTGTCGTTGATTACCAGGACGTCAATACGTTTTAAAACTGTTTTAAGCTCACCCAGGGCCACATCCATCCAAAAATTCATGGTGTCGAGCACCACGAGACCTGGCTTTTGGTTTAGCTGGTCTAACACGGAAATTTGCGTGGCCGGGGCCAGATTACCCAGCATCAGGCATTTTGGGGTTTTATAGCTTTCGGGTAACTTCGGGTCAAATTGTTCTAAAACGTTCAACTCGGTAATCAGCGTGTCACGGCTGTTCATATCTTCATGGTATTTGCCGCTCCAAAAGAACGATTTGCCGTCTTTAACGGACTCAACCCCATCAAAATTAACGCCTTTAACGGACAATTCCTGCATTTCGCTATCCGGGAAATCATGCCCGATAATGGACACCTGATTAATGTTTTGATAAAAATGCGAGGCCGCCCAGGCCACGTACATGGCTGATCCGCCAATGATACGTTCCGCCTTTCCGAAAGGTGTTTCTATGCTGTCGAAGGCCATCGTGCCTACAGAGAGTAAAGACATAATTTATTTTGATTCTTGTTCTAAAATGATTTTTCGATTTCCCTTAAAAGCCTGGCTTTATTAATCGGAACGACACCGGCTTCTTCACAAACCAAGCCCCCGGCCAGGTTAGCCCATGACGCCATTTTCGCGGCATTTTTTGTCTGGGCATAAACCATGCCGGCCACTGCAATTACGGTATCCCCGGCGCCACTGACATCCGCGATATTCCGGCGATGGGAAGGTAAAATTTCAGCATATTGACCGTCATTATAAAATACCCCCAGCTCCGAAAGCGTAATAAACGAGACACGGTGCTTTAGCTGCCGGTACAACTGCATGTGCACCTGGTTAAGCTGTTCCGGATCGATAGCTGTCAGTGTGATGTTCAAGCCTTCTTTAACTTCCTTTAAATTGGGTTTAAACACATCGACGCCCTGATAGGCGAAGAAATTTTTCTTTTTAGGGTCAACGACGGTCGGGATCTTTAAAACCCGGCAATGCCGGATGATTTGCCGGATCACGTTTTCTTTTAAGAGTCCTTTATTATAGTCTTCAAAAATAAGCACATCCGGTTTCTGAATTTGGAGATATTTCAAAACGGCATCGATCAGGGCATGTTCCTCCTGAAGGGAAATATCCGTATCTTCTTCGGAATCAAAACGGATCATTTGTTGATTACGGCTGATGATGCGGGTCTTGGTCGTCGTTTTCCTGCTCCCGCAGGTTTGGATAAGGGTTGTATCCAGACCGTTGTCCTGCAGGATATTGATTAATGCACGGCCATCCCCGTCATTGCCGGTAACGCTGGCAATGGCCACCTGGGCGCCTAAAGCTTTACAATTCAGCGCCACATTGGCCGCACCGCCGGCCCGGACGTCTTTGCCCTGAATACGCACAACGGGGACAGGCGCTTCCGGGGAAATGCGTTCCGCCTCACCATGTAAATAGACGTCTAACATCACATCACCAACAACCAGCACTTTCATTTGCCCAAAAGAATCAAAAATTTCTGATGTCTTCATTGATTAAGTTCACTATAAAGAAAAGAGTTAACGCAAATGTAGTGTAATTGTATGCAATAAGCCTTTTAGACCCTGAAAAAAACGGCATGAGTTCAGGAAAATCCGGCCAAAAAATAATTTCACAAAACTTAACACGATGATGTCGTTTTTTTGAAGGGTCTTCGTTTTTTACAATTAAATACTATCTTTGCCCACTTATCGAAAAAATTATTATTGTTCTAACAAATTACCTATGCAGCTTAAAGGTTTGGTGAAGTTTTTCACCGTTGCGCTAATATTGTTTTCCCTGTGGCGATTGTCGTTTACATTCGTGGCGCATAATGTTGATAAAAAGATTGAAGCGATGGCCGAGCAATCGGTGGCAAAAGCCCATCCGGACGCAAAGGCGGTCGAATTGGAAGCTTTTACGGACAAAGCCATCCGGCACCTCACGGACAGCATGGAGGGCGAAACCGTTTACAACCTGCTGGGTATTAAATATAACTTAGAAGAAGTAAAAGGCAAGGAATTACAACTTGGCCTGGATCTCCAGGGCGGCATGAGCGTTACCCTGGAAGTGGGGCTGGACGGATTGATCGAATCCATGAGCAATAACCCGAAAGATCCGGGCTTACAGCAGGCATTGGTCCAGGCCTCGAAACTGCGTAATGTCAGTGATAAAGACTATGTTACCTTATTTGGCGAGGCCTATCAAAAAATCAACCCGGGCGGAAAACTGGCCATTTTATTTACCAAAGCTTCCCAGCCAAGGATCACGATCCATTCCAGTAATGACGACGTTTTAAAAGTGATCCGTGCCGAATCCAAAGAAGCTATCGTACGCACCTATCATGTCATGCAGCAACGTATTGACAAGTTTGGCGTGGCACAGCCGGAAATTAACCTGGATGCAAATAAAGGGATCATCACCGTTCAGCTGGCCGGTGTGAAAGACCCAGAGTCCGTCAGAAAGCAACTGCAGGCAACGGCTACATTACAATTCTGGGAAGTGGCTACCAACCAGGAAATGGCACCTTACCTGATGAAAGCCAATACGGCCCTGAAAAATTATTTATCCGGCCGGCAGGAAGAAACCCCCGATATGGATTCCGCAAAGCTTTCCGGAACGGTCGCTAACAGTGCTAAGGATACGGTCAAATTGGCGGCGGCAACCGATACCGGAAGCTCCCTGGCCAGCCTGATCGATAAAAAGGATAACAAGTCCGCCAAGGGCTCTGCTTTGGCAGAAGCCAGGGCCACCGATCTGTTTTCCATCATGCAGCCCATGGTGAACACGCAAACCGGGCAGTTCCAGGATGCCTCGATCGTGGGGGCCGTTAAGAAGAAAGACGCTAAAAAATTATTGGCTTATTTAGAATTGCCGGTGGTTAAAAACCAATTCCCGGCAGATATAAAATTCCTGATCGGAGAATTCCCGGGCGTGAGCGGTGATGAAAAGAACGACCCTAATACGCCTTACGGGGTATATGCCATCAAAACCATTCCCGGATCTGAAAATGCAAAATTGGAAGGCGATCACGTCAAGAGCGCCCGTTTTGATTACCAGCAAAGCGGCCAGGCCGAAATTTCTTTACAAATGGATCAGCAGGGAACCGCGTTGTGGGCTAAGCTGACCAAAGAGAACCTGAAGCGCCCTATTGCCATCGCCCTGGACAACTTCGTCTATTCCGCGCCCATCGTGCAAACAGAAATTACCGGCGGCCGTTCCTCGATTACCGGAAGCTTTACGCCGAAAGAAGGTACGGAACTGGCCAATATTCTGGAAACCGGTAAATTACCGGCACCGGCCCAGATCGTTCAGGAGCAGATCGTCGGCCCTACCTTGGGTGCAGAATCTATTTCAGGGGGAATGCAGGCGTTCCTGATCTCCTTTATCGTCATCTTCGCGCTGATGCTGATTTATTACAACAACGGCGGTATCATCGCTAATGTGGCACTATTGCTCAATATGTTGTTTACCTTCGGTGTCCTGGCCAATATGGGCGCCACGCTGACAATGGCGGGTATAGCAGGTATTATTCTCGGTATCGGTATGGCTGTAGATGCGAACGTGATCATCTTTGAGCGTATCAAAGAGGAACTGAGCCTTGGCGATACTTATGCCGAGGCGGTTTCCAAAGGCTATCGCCGCTCTTACGCGCCGGTGCTGGATGGTCACGTCACTTCCCTGATCACGGCCGTTATCCTGTATATTTTCGGTTTGGGCCCGATCAAAGGCTTTGCCACTACCCAGATTATCGCTTTATTGCTGTCTTTGTTCACCGGTATTCTGGTATCCCGCCTGATCACCGATATGTATATGCATCGCGGCAGGCACTTTAATTACTTTACAAAGCTGTCAAAAGCGATTTTCCAAAAAGCGCATTTCCACTTCATAGAATTCAGGAAATATACTTATATCATTTCTTCCATCATCATACTGCTGGGTGTGGCGTCATTCTTCCACGGCTTTAACTATGGTGTGGAATTTGACGGTGGACGCAGCTATACCATCCGTTTTGATAAAGAATATAAGGTTGGCGATATTCGTGAAAGCCTGCACAATACATTTGGTAAATATCCGGTGGTTAAAACCATTGGCCTGGATAATCAGATCAACATTACGACCGATTACCTGATCGACCAGGCAGGCAAAGAAACCGAACAAAAAGTGCTCCAAACCCTTTATACCGGTCTGGAAAACGGTAATTTCCTGCCTAAGGATGTGGATTTCGCGACCTTTAATACAAAATATGTACAAAGTACGCAAACGGTATTGCCTACAATTTCAAAAGACCTGGAGCGGGGAGCGGTAAAAGCTTCGATTGTGGCATTACTGGCCATTTTCCTCTATATCTTCCTGCGTTTCCGTAAATGGCAATATTCTCTGGGGACGATCATTTCCCTTTTGCATGACTCGGCATTGGTTTTGGCGGTATTTTCCTTCTGTAAGGATTTCGTACCGTTTTCCATGGAGATCAACCAGCACTTTATCGCGGCGTTGCTGACCGTAATCGGTTTCTCAATGAACGATACGGTAATTGTATTTGACCGTATCCGTGAATACTTCCGGAAAACGCCTAACGCTGATAAGAAAGAAGTGATCAATCATGCCATTAATGATACGATGAGCCGTACCATTATGACTTCACTGACCGTGTTCTTAACTGCTGTTATCCTATTTATTTTCGGGGGCGAAGTGTTGCGCGGATTTTCATTTGCCATGTCCATCGGTATTCTTGTCGGTACTTATTCTTCCATTTTCGTAGCGGCTCCGGTCCTTGTCGATATGGATAAAAAGGACAGCCTCAGAATTGAAGAAGACAAGACGGCCAGGATCGCTAAACTGAAGCAGCAGGCATAAGCGGCAGTGCATACGTTTAATATCCCAAAAGGCGCTTCGGTTGAAGCGCCTTTTTCATGGAATTTCAAATCAGGATATTGTATTCGGATATCAAATGATACCATTTGAATACCCGGATAATTAACAAAACGCTTCCTGCATTTTAACGCGTATTGAAAATAGTATAGGATTTTTTACCGCATGCTGAACGTAAAGGGCACGACAAAATACGATTTTACCGGTTTTCCATTAGTTTTTCCCGGTGTCCAGGTATAAGGGTATTCTTCAAGTACCTTCCTGACGGCCTCGCCACAGCCGCCGCCAATGTCCTTCAAAATGACAAAATCGGACAATTTACCTTCTTCGGTAACGATAAACTGTATGATGACGCGCCCCTGGATATTATTTTCTATTGCCATTTTGGGATACTGAACATGCTTTTCCAGGTATTCCTGGAAAGCTTGCTGACCACCCTTGGGGTTAGGTTGCTGATCAACGAAACGGAAAATTTTAGTCGCCTCCGTTGTGTCTTGTCGCGATACTTTTGTAGCGGTCTGCGCAAAAGTTCCGGTGGAACCTAAAGCCAACGCTAAAGTTAGAATGGTGAATGGTTTTGTGATCATTGAAGTCGTTTTTTAAATCACGCCGGTTTTATCCTTTTCAGATGGAAAATTAATAAATTTCTAAAGAAAAACCTAATATCAAAGCTTTTGCAGAACTTGCAATCTATTTCAAACCTTTCCAAACATGAATTTCCCCGCCTATTGTCAATATTTCAAATCTATTGCCGATCAACCGCTATCTGCGCAACAAGCGCCTTATGACCAACCGGATTACCTGAACTATGTGCAATTGAACTGGTCGCGTATGAACCGGTGGCTGAAAAACGGGCGGTTGTCCGAAGCCTTGGTAAACCGGGTTAAAGGCATCCGGTCCGCACAAAGCTGGCTGGTCATTACCGAACCATGGTGTGGCGATGCGGCGCACAGCGTGCCTTTTATAGAATTGCTCAGCAAGGTGAACCCTTTGATCAGCATCCGGTATGAATTACGCGACAGTGAGCCGTTTTCCATAAACCAATACCTGACCAATGGATCTAAGTCCATTCCAAAGCTGGTGGTACGGAATTCGGCGAACACCGATTTGTTTGCCTGGGGCCCAAGGCCGGTCGCCTGCCAAAAGATTTATACGGACCTGTTGACCCGGAACGCGGATCAGGATGAGATAAAGATCGCATTGCAAAAATGGTATAACGAGGATAAAGGACAGACCTTGCAGGAAGAATTGCTGGTGCAGTTTACCCGGATTGATTAAATACGGTATTGCCCGCGCTTTATTGACAAAGGAAATCCCGGCTTTCCGGGATTTCCTTTGTCATGCTTTAGAAAGGCAGCCTGCTCATAAACTGAACACGGACATTACCCAAGTTGACGCCCACCAGCAGGCTTGGCATGGATGGCGTCGGAACCCACCGGTCACGATCCCGGTAAATATATACGCGGCGATAAGGATCATAGTAAGTGTGATAGCCGGGGAAATACACGTATCCATCATGGTGGTAGAACCTAGGGGCATAATACCAGCGATCATAGTCGCGATAAGGTTTATGATAACGACGAACATAACTCCGGTAAGCCTTTTCCCTGTGGCTGTAATATCTTCCGGCATCATGGTGGCGATAATGAGCATACTGATGCCGGTCGGCATGCCTGTTGACCTGGCGATATTGGTCACGGCCATGATCATTCCGGGTCTGATGATGGTGTTCGCGTTGTTGATGTCCGCGACCTTGTGCATTGGCGAAACCTGCCCCACCCATTAAAAAAAGGGAAAGAAAGGTAAGTGTGATGATCTTTTTCATAACAGATAATTTTAGTGTTTTCAAAGGCCTTTCATAAGATGATAGACTTTTAGCCTTGTTCGCGGTTTAATGAATTTTCCGGTGCCGGAGCTTATTTTGTCGTTTCCATAACTTTTCTGAAAGGCCTTTTTCATGTTTTTCAGTAAATATCCCATTAAAAGACGCGGTCATACTATTTTTAGCCTTATACGACATGGTCTCTCATGGATCATCCCTTTGGAATCTGATGACCCTTTAGCCAGGCATTTCAGATGTCTATGGCAATGACATCTGACTGTAAGCTTTGTAACATGCGGAAGCAACGCTTTGAAGGCTCTATGCCAGCTGACGGCTGACCTACGACCAAAGCAGAAGCGGTATATACATTTAACCATGCCCAAGTGTATATATATACCGGTTAAATAGAGGATTTGTGTACCTTGTGTTGGTATTTAAATCTGGAAAACAATAATTGGGGACCATGATATTATTAGCGGGTGCAACGGGATATTTGGGACAATATGTTCTTAAAGAATTATTGAAAAATGGTTTTGACACAAAAATCATTATCCGTAATGAACATAAATTGAGCGGGATCGCCGGAGAGGATAAAAAGCTGGCGGTTATTAAGGCTGAACTGACCAGGCCGCAAACAATTAAAAACGTCTGCCTGGGCGTCGATACCGTTATTTCAACCGTTGGCATTACCAGGCAAAGAGACGGCTTAAGTTATATGGATGTCGATTTCCAGGCCAATATGAACTTGCTGAAAGAAGCGCAGGCAAATGGTGTCCGGAAGTTTGTATATGTTTCTGTATTCCGGGGAAATGAATTTCGTGACATTAAAATTTGTGCCGCCAAAGAGCAATTTGTGGATGCCTTGAAAACATCGGGTATGAATTATGCTGTGGTGCGTCCCAATGGTTATTTTTCAGACATGGGCGAGTTTTTTGACATGGCAAAGAAAGGTAGGATCTATTTGTTTGGCAACGGCCAATGTCATATTAATCCTATACACGGGGCCGATCTGGCCAAAGCATGTGTGGCGGCTATCTCATCGGATGAGAAAGAACTAAGCCTTGGCGGCCCGGAGGTTTATACTTTCAATGATATTGCGCGATTGGCCTTTTCTGTTTTAGGAAAAAAAGAAAAAATAATGCACATCCCTGATTGGTTGTGTAAAGGGATATTAGGATTGCTGCGCACGTTTAGTAGCAGTAAGACTTATGGCCCACTTGAGTTTTTGATGACGGTGTTGACCCATGAAATGGTCGCACCAAAATATGGTAACCATTCCCTTAAAGAATATTTTGAGGAATTGAATGCTGGTGGGGAGAACGAATAAACGTAATGGCCATATAAGGCGTGTTTCACGCAAAGGCGCAAATTTTCTGCCAATTCTTAACCCCTATTTCCTAATCTCCGATTCCTGATAATTTCTCACGGAGGCACAGCGGTCACAAAGAGAATGTTTCCCGCCAAGGCGCAAAGCGTCCTTAATGGTTTAGTAAAAACAACTGTATTTTTTAAAACGGTGGTCACAACAAAGGAGCAAAGCCGGTTTACTTTTTAAAGTCACACTGGTCTTAGTGTCTCGCTGAGACCAACAAGATATGTTATGATTATGTTTGGGTCGTAGAGGAAACCCTACGACCAGATAGAATACTTTCAGGAATTGAATGTTGGTAAGGAGAACGGATAATCGTAATGGTAACATAGGCGTGTTTCACGCAAAGACGCAAATTTTCTGCCAATTCCCAATCTCTGTCTTACTTTTTAAAGCCAATTCTTTCGCGGTTGTCCCAATTCCGTTGTATGGCTTTGTCATCTAAGAGGTTTTCAATACTGTCATAAATTTGGTTGAGCTGGACATCATGTTCCGTCAACCGCTCCTGGATAAGCTTTAGCTGTTCTTTGATGTCTATTTGTTGCAACAAAACTCTGCGTAGTTCCCCGAATGCCCTCATGATAGCAATGTTCATATTTATTGCCCGCTCACTATTAAGAATCCCGCTCAACATCGCTACGCCCTGCTCTGTAAAAACATAGGGCAAATATTTTGTGTGCTGTCCTCTCTTTCCGTTTAAGATCACAATTTGTGATGTTAAAGAATTATTCTGTTGTTCCAATGCTTCAACCTGCATCCGTAAGTTTTCCCATTCCTGCTTAGTAAGCTGAAACATAAAATCTTCCGGGAATCGCTTAATATTGCGTTTCACCGCTGATTAAAAACCCTTGTTTCTACTTCATAAAGAGCAGCCAAATCCCTGTCTAACATGACCCGCTCTCCCCTGATTTCATAAATCCTGTTTTGAATAGTTTGTATTACCTGCATCGTTTTGTGTTTAAAGTCCAATTTTTATCCAAACATTGGTACCGTTCAGACATTGCCTCCCAGCGAGAAGTAAAGACAATATTCGGAAAATAAAAGAGTATTTCGCGCCAAGGCGCAACGTTTTCGCAAAGCCGAAATGCTTGTATGATTGTGGTTGGTGAGGACACGCAACCACAGGGGGAAAGAAGCCGCGAAGCGGCCTTAATGTTTCAGTAAAAACAACTCATTTTTTTAAGAAAAGCCACAGCAACCACAAAGGCAAGAGTTCGCACTCATCACTCCCAATCCCCAATTCCTATTCCCTAATCCCCAATTTCTAATAATACTGCTGTTCGTGCTGTTAGCGAAGGGCATCCAGAAGAGCCCGAATGTCGGCTCGAATGGATACGGTTTAAACAATAAATTTATATCAGATCAGCCAAAATAATGGCGGTCATGGCTTCCACAATGACCGGTGCTCTAAGCGCCACACATAAATCATGGCGTCCCTTGACAGAAAACTCTTCAATTTGTTGGCTTTCCCAATTCCATGATTGTTGCGGTTTCGGAGTGGAGGAGGCTGGTTTTACTACAATTCTGAACACTAAAGGATTGCCATTGCTCAGACCACCGACAATCCCACCGGCATGATTTGTGGCGGTTTGCCCTTTTGCATTAATGATAGAATCGTTATGCTCTGTTCCCGTCATTTTAGCGGCCGCAAAACCCGCGCCAAATTCCACCCCTTTTACTGCCGGAATGGCAAATAGCGCATGAGCCAATAAGGATTCCATACTGTCCCAAAAAGGTTCGCCCAATCCGACAGGCAATCCTTCTGTCCGGCATTCGATAATCCCCCCCACACTGTCTTTCAGTTCAATAGCTTTTTGTAAACCCGTTTCGATATCGGCATGGCCACCCACTTCTGTAACTTTGGCATTTATGGAAACAGAAGATTGCGGCAATTTTTGGCGTATAATCTTTTTGGCGATAACTCCTGCGGCCACAATTCCCACCGTGAGCCGGGCACTGAACATGCCGCTGCCGCGAAAATCTTCAAAACCCCGGAATTTTTGATGAGCGACAAAATCCACATGACCCGGACGGGGAATGGCCTTTTGCTGTGCATAGGCTTCGGGACGGATATTGTTATTCTCAAAATAAATGACCAGCGGTGCACCGGTTGTATGCCCGTTAAAAATCCCCGTTTGAAGAATGGGCTGGTCTGTTTCCTGCCGTGGTGTAGTGCCTTTTTGCTGGCCGCCTTTGCGGCGTTGCAGATCGGGTAGAAAATCGTCAACATTTACCGGTATGCCGGCGGGTACACCATCTAAAACCACGCCTACGGCATGGCCATGCGATTCGCCAAAAACACTGACCCTGAAATATCTGCCAAAGGTATTCATGAGAATGATGAATGGTTTCGTAATCCAATGCCGAAAGTAAACAAAAATGTCCGGGAAAGAAGCCCACCCGGCGTTTAAAATATAAAAACGTCTTCATGGCCCTTCTCTTTACAGGACGCGGGATAACTCAACGAAAATATCCTAACTTGCGATAAGGTTTATGAATCTCCGGCAATCGTACCACTTTATCAATACGCGTTTACGTGTCAGTTACCGGGAGTCCAGCATGCGCTGGGGCTTCCGGGTGGCTATTTCCATTACCATGCCTCTGCTTTGGGGCCTGCTGACCAATCATCGCGTTGAGGCCGAATGGATGTCCATCGCGGCGGAATGTGTTTCCCTTTTTGAACTGAAAGGTAATATCGGCCAGCGTATCAGGATGCTGGTCATGGCATCTTTGTTTTCCGTATCGTTTTGCCTCTTGGGCAGCCTGGCAGGAAATATTCCATGGCTGATGCTTTTGGGCATGCTGCTCGTCGGATTTTTCTGCGTGCTTTTAAAAAATCTGGGTGACAGGGGTACGGGCCTGGCCCTGAGCGTTTATATCTTTTACATAATCGCCTGCGCTTATCCGGTCAGGGAGGCTCATGTGTTATGGGACAGGTGCTTTTGGGTGGGAATGGGCTCGCTTTGGACGATTGTAGTGGGCTTGGTGACCTTCCTGTTCATCCGCACCGGAACACCCTACCGAAGTACGATTGCCAGCATCTGGAATGCGATGGCGCAACTGGCCGCCGGCGCCGCCCAGGGCTGGGACGGCAAATCGGTTCGGCTCTCCGAAAGGGACTTATATCTCAGGGAAAAAGAAGTGCGTACCTGCCTTGACGATTCATTGTATTTATTTGAAAACGTATCTGACGCTTTAACCCCAAGCCAAGGCACGGAATATATCCTGGCACAATCACGGAAATCCGCCGCTTTGGTCAGTATGTATGTCATCCAGATCGCCGAATCGGTAGGCACGATTTTTAATCAGCGTGAACGACATATTTCTTTGCAGGTTTTTAGCTTGTTCAGGGCCTTGCAGCAGATCGGCGAGCGGATGTCCGAGTATTTGATCGGCCTGAAAACTGAAGAAAGGGTATTGCTCTTATCCCGCTTGGAAAGGCTTCAGAAAATTGTGGCGGTCTTGAGGCAATCTTCTGAAACGAAGGTGCCACAAGTGCGGGAGGTAGTTGAGAAAATTTATCTATATGCCGGCAGGGTAGATAAAATGGTACGCCACTCGCTTAATCTCCTGGATAATACTTTGGGAGAAAAAAGGGTCATCCAGTCTTATTCATTTGCCCAGACCCTGCAAATCCTGCATCCCAGATATCTGCGCAGCAATTTGAAGCAACTGGTCAACTATAACAGCATGACCACGAGGTATGCGTTTCGCATTGGCTTGTCATTGATGCTGGCGGCATTGTTGGCCGTCATGTTCTTTAAAAATCACGGTTATTGGATCACCTTTACAACCATCATTGTCGCCCAGCCTTATTTTGGCGCTACCCTGAAAAAGGGGCTGCAACGAAGTTTAGGGACCATATCGGGCATCGTTATCGGTACGGCATTTCTGCAAATCCCCTTCCCGGTAGTGTCCAAGGTTGTTTTGGTTTTCGTGAGTTCGGTAGGATTGGTCTATTATCTCCGGAAAAATTATGCTGTTGCCGCTTTCTTTATTACGCTAATGCTGGTGGGTATCCTGTCTCTTGAGCCGGATGCGGGCAAAACGCTTACCGGCCTGATGACCTTACGGCTGAGCGGCACCTTAATCGGTTCGGCAATCGCCATAGCCGCGGGTTTTTTATTGTTGCCGACCTGGGATAAGGATATGTTTCCCCGGTATCGCTATGATGCCTTCCTCGCCAACTATCACTATTTTATTAATACTTTCTACAGCAATTTTCAGGAGCCCTGGCTGAGACATAAACGATTGGCCGAAACGCTGAATGCCAATGCTTTCGACTCTCTGTCGCGTTATGTCAAGGAGCCAGGCAGGAGACATCTGCCTGAAAATGAGCAGTTTTTTTATTGGATGACCCATAATGTCCGTATTACGCGGGAACTGAACAATTTCAATAGTGAAGCAGAACTGGATGATTTCCCGGTGCCCATTTCCGAAAAGGAAAAGTATATGCAATTGCTGTCCGCGTGCGACGACCTGTTCCGGGAAATTACGAAGAAAATGGCCAAACGGTTGCCAACAAAAATTGAGAACGGTACGGCAGCTCCGGAAACTTACCCGTTAAACGGCTTTATCACCCAAACGCCGACCAATACCCAGATGATCAGCGTCGAAAAGCTTTGGATGGAGCTAAAATTCATTCATGAAGGATTACATTCCGAACAACAGGAAGCGCCGGTAGAATAGGCATTGTAAGCCGGAGGCCGTCTTTTGCGTAATTTAAAATACCTTTGCCAACAATATTTGAACTATTATCGGGTCATGAAACATATTTTTTCCGGTGGGTTGAAAATCGGTATCTTAGGCGGGGGCCAGCTGGGTAAGATGCTTTTGCAAAAGGCCCATGATCTTAACCTGCATATTGAAATCCTGGATCCGTCAGAAACCGCCCCCTGCCGGTATTTATGCCACCGGTTTGTACAAGGCAGCCTGACGGACTTCGACACGGTATATAATTTTGGTAAGGGCCTGGATGTGATCAGTATTGAAATCGAGAATGTCAATACTGATGCCCTTATGGCCTTGGAGAATGAGGGGAAAAAGGTATTTCCCCAGCCATCAGTTTTGAAAACCATACAGGACAAAGGACTGCAAAAACAGTTTTACCGGCAGCATGATATTGCCACCGCGCCTTTCGCTTTGATCAACAATAAATCGGAGATCCCCGGGGCGGACATAGATTTTCCCGTTTTTCAGAAATTGCGCGTTGCCGGCTATGACGGTTACGGTGTTCAGGCTTTGGCCGGTAAAGATCAGCTGGATAAAGCATTTGACGCGCCGAGCGTTTTAGAGAAAAGTATAGAGATGGACCAGGAGCTTTCGGTCATTGTGGCCAGAAATGCCAGGGGCGAAATGAATCATTTCCCTCCGGTGGCCATGGCCTTTAACCCTGAGGTCAACATGGTGGAGTATCTTTACGCGCCTGCAGGGATATCAACTGAACTGGAGAACAGGGCGGTTACCCTGGCTAAAAAAGTTATTGAAAAGCTGGATATGGTAGGCTTGCTGGCCGTGGAAATGTTCCTGTCTAAATCGGGCGAGCTGCTGGTCAATGAAGTGGCCCCAAGGCCTCATAACAGCGGCCATCAGACCATTGAGGGAAACGTTACGTCGCAGTTTGAACAGCACTTGCGGGCCATTCTCGATCTCCCATTAGGCGATACTTCCATGATCCGGCCTTCCGTAATGGTTAATTTACTGGGCGAAGCAGGCTATAAGGGTAAAGCGGTTTATCAGGGGGTAGAGGAAATTCTGAAAATGAAAGGCGTTCATGTGCATTTATATGGTAAATATGAAACCCGTCCTTTCCGGAAAATGGGGCATGTGACCATTGTGGCAGGCAGCCTGGAGGAAGCAAAGGACAAAGCGAAGATCGTCAAAAACACTTTAAAAGTCATTGCATAAAATGGAAACAAAAGTAGGTGTGATCATGGGCAGTAAATCCGATCTGCCCGTTATGAATGCAGCAGTTGAAATGCTGCAACAGTTTGATATTCCTTATGAGGTTGAGATCGTTTCAGCCCACCGGACGCCTGAACGCATGCTGCAATACGGGCAGGAAGCCGAGAAAAGAGGCCTTAAGGTAATTATTGCCGGGGCCGGGGGCGCTGCGCATTTGCCGGGTATGGTGGCGGCAGCATCGACACTACCGGTAATTGGCGTGCCTGTTAAATCCAGCAACTCTATCGACGGCTGGGATTCCGTTTTATCCATCTTACAAATGCCGGGCGGGGTTCCCGTCGCCACCGTAGCGTTGAACGGCGCCAAGAACGCCGGTTTACTGGCTGTGCAGATCCTGGCCACCGCTGATAAAGCTTTGATGCAGAAATATTACCGCTACAAAGAAGAATTAAAGGAAAAGGTCGTTCAAATGAATAAAGAAATTTAAGAATCCGGGCATCCGGCCCAAACCTTAATTGGATAACATTTTCCTCCTGTCGCCTAACCATAAATCCATTGTTTTATTCTATGCCCGGTCCATTTCATCAAAAAGTCATCATCATTACCGGCGCATCGTCCGGTATCGGGAAAGCCTTAGCCGAAAAGGCCCTGGCGGAAGGCGCCTTTGTAGCGGCCTGTGCCAGGGATCTTGAAAAATTACGCGTCTCTTTCGCCTCAGCTGCGGCCGATGATCGGTTGCTGCTGCATCAGGCCGATGTGAGCCAAAAGGAAGATTGCCGGCAATTTGCCCGGGCCGTCCTGGCTAAATGGCAACGCATCGACTGGCTGATCAATAACGCCGGCATCAGCATGCGGGCATTGTTTGAAGAAGCGGACTTATCTGTCATTGAAAGATTGATGCAGGTCAATTTCTGGGGTGCGGTGTATATGACCAAATTCTCCCTCCCGGCCATAAAGGAACAAAAAGGCGGAATAGTGGGCATTTCCTCAATTGCCGGCTACCGGGGACTGCCCGGTAGAGCCGGCTACTCAGCCTCTAAATTTGCCATGCAGGGATTCCTGGAAACCCTGCGTACCGAGCTGCTCTACACGGGCGTTCAGGTCATGTGGGCTGCCCCGGGCTTTACCTCCTCGAACATTCGCAATACAGCCTTGGCGGCCAACGGTGAGGCGCAGAAAGAAACGCCTTTAGATGAAAGTAGATTAATGAGCGCCGGGACCTGCGCGCAAATTATCTTTGACGGCATGCGCAAACGTAAAAGAACCATTGTAATGACAACGCAGGGAAAAGCCACCGTTTGGCTAAATAAACTTTTTCCCGGCTGGATGGATAAAATGGTCTTTAACCATTTTGCCAAGGAACCAAACAGCCCGATTAAAAAACCTTAACAGTAAGATCTGGTAAAGTCCAAATGAGCTTTACTTCCGGCCCGGGAGAAGCGGCGGGCATCAATTTCAGGTAAAGCCGAAGTAAATTTTTAACTTGCAGCCTCATAAGGCCGTTTTTAACCAAGATCCAGACATCGTTTATGGCTTCAGAAAGAATTTGTTTATTTCCCGGTACATTTGACCCTATCACCAACGGGCACGTGGATATCATCCGCCGGTCGGTTCCCTTATTCGACAAACTGGTCATCGGCGTGGGGCATAACTCTACCAAACAGCCCATGTTCGACGCGGGCCAAAGAGCGCAATGGGTTAGAGACATTTTCAAAAACGAACCACGCGTTGAAGTCTCGGCATACGAAGGACTGACCATTAATTTTTGCAGGACGGTCAATGCCCGTTATATTCTTCGCGGCATTCGTTATGTCAGCGATTTTGAATACGAAAAAGCCATTGCGGACATGAACAGGATGCTGATGCCGGAAGTGGAAACGATTTTCCTGACCTGCTCGCCCGAATATTCCACAATATCGTCAACACTGGTGCGTGATGTCATCCGTAATGGCGGGAACGTGGGTTTATTTGTACCGGAAGAAGTTAAATTCAAATAACCGGACCACGGCCCAGCTATTGCCGTATAACATTTTTCGACGTGGCGTTTCAGGCCAAAGGCTTAATTTTGGCTTCCGAGAATTTTTATTTGTTCAGTTAAAACCAGGTAATCTTGAAGGCCAGTACCATTTCTCATCAAGCCACTCAGAGTTTTTCAAAATTAGTGACCGGTTACCTTTCGGACGTAAAGGACTTAGCGCCCTTTTACCGGTTCCGGCCAGATCCGGAAGGCCTTGACCAGGCCATTGAAGAAAGAAAAAGAATCCCCGTCAACCGCCCGGTTCTGGTAGAGGTTCTTAAAGAACAATACCGGGATTATGAGCTCAGTCCCGCGTTTCAACGGCAAATAGAAAGCCTGCTCTCCGAAAGCACCTTTACGGTCTGTACGGCGCATCAACCGGATCTAATGACCGGTTATCTTTACTTTTTCTACAAGATCATTCATGCCGCCAAACTGGCCGATTATTTAAAAGAAAGGCACCCTGAAAACAATTTTGTTCCGGTATTCTATATTGGTTCCGAGGATAACGATTTTGACGAGCTCAGCGTTTTTCATTATGAAGGCAAAGCCTGGCGCTGGCAAACCGGGCAAACCGGTGCAGTCGGCCGTATGAATACCGATGACCTGAAGCCTTTGGTTAAAACCCTTACCGCATCTTTAATTCCACCCGGGGAAAACCGTGACCACTTAATAAAAATCATTTCAGAAGCCTATGATGGCCGGAAGACTATTGCACAAGCTATCCGGCATATTGTGCACGCCTTCCTGGGCAAATTCGGCGTGGTGGTCCTGGATGCCGATGACGAGCGACTAAAACGATGTTACCTGCCCGTCATGGCCGATGAAATCCGCCACAGCAAAGCGGAAACTTTAGTCAAAGCCACTTCCGCGCAGCTTAATGAACACTACCCGACACAGGCTTTTGCCCGCCCCGTCAACTTATTTTATTTAAAGGACAATATCCGGGAACGTATCGAGAGAGAAGATAATGGCTGGAAAGTGCTCCGCACCGATATTTCCTGGCCGGACAGCCAGGCCATATTAGCGGAATTAGAAGCTCATCCCGAACGTTTCAGCCCCAACGTCATTCTCCGCGGTCCCTACCAGGAGAGCATCCTACCCGATGTAGCCTTCATTGGCGGCGGCAGCGAAGTTGCCTATTGGCTGCAGCTTAAGGAAGTTTATGACCATTACGGCATTTTTTTCCCGGCCGTCATCTTACGCCAGTCCGCCTTATGGATGTCTAAAAATGCCGTAGACTTACAACATAAACTTAAGTTGTCGGACGAGGAACTTTTTTTACCTTTAAATCAGCTCGAAAAGAATCAGGTTTTGTCCGTTTCCGAAAAGGAATTGGATTTATATCAGGAGTCGGGGCAATTAGCAGAAATCCTCGAACGGATCAAATGCAAAGCCGGAAATATTGATCCCACCCTTATAAGCGCCGCCGAAGCGGTTAAAGCAAAGATAAACCACCTGACCGGGCGCCTTGAAAAGAAAATGCTCCGGGCGGAAAAACGCCATTATGACGACCGCATGCGACAGATCAGCCGGTTAAAGTCCTTACTGTTCCCCAATAATCATTTACAGGAGCGCCATGATTGTTTCCTGGAATTGTATTTACAATACGGAGAGCAATTTACGCAAATACAGTATGAATACACCCTGCCCTTTGGCAATTGCTTCTTGCTGGTAAAGGAATCGTAATACAGTAGCCACTACGATTTAGGTCTCGCAACCGTGAATACGCGCGACAGGTTAAAACCAAAATGAATACCTCCATGAGCCCAGCTATCTGCAGACTTTCCAATTGCCACCGGCATATTAATCGCAGCCGAATTGGAAAATAATAATTGGAATACGTGCCCTCCCGTCTCTATGGCTAAGCCGACGGACAGTGAATTATGAAACCCTTCCAATTTATGCTCCGGTAATTGGTAATGATATTCGCCGATCAAAGCCATCCGGTTGCTGATCTTAATACGGCCACCCAAGCCCGCAGCATAGACATTATTGGGTTCTACTGTTGTTGGAACAATATTAAAATGAAGATGGGTCAGCATTAATTGCAGGGAGATCAAACGGTTGAACTTTCGCGCAATAAGCAGCTGGTTGAGATAGGTTATCCGATTTGTAAATAAATAAGCATCTCCGTTCGGCATATCCGGCATATCCATAGATTGCACATAAAAAGCACCGACATAACTTAAGCTTACCGGCATATGATCATCTGTGGTCTGCTGCAGCAATCGCAGCTTAAGCATCCCGTCATACTGTTTTTCATAAGTGCTCCTCCCGGCGCCAATGGTCAGCCAATCGGTAAGGCCATAATCAAAATTCAGTTTTGTAACCGCATTATCCAAACCAAAGAAACTGTGGAATCCCTGATTCAAGGTTCCGAAGCGATGGGATACTTCAAAATCCAATACGCCACGCCCTACATTTTTGACACTTTGGGTATTGCCGATTCTCGTGGCTTTAAAGGTGGAGCTGACGGGAATGTGCCCCTGCTTTACCGACAACGCCTCATCCAGCTGGGCCATTAGACTATCCGCATGCGGATTATCCTGCGCATGTAATACGGCAGGCATATAAAAGCTCATCAATAAAAAACAGGACAAAGCGGGGAGAAAACCACAGCGCATAAACGGTCGATTTAGGTAGGAAGGAACTTTACATTTTTTTCAGGCGTACTGTAACGGTAACATTGACAACGTTAGCAATCTTATCACGCACCAAGGCGGGAATGGTAATATTATAATCAGCAGGCTTAATTTTAAAATTTGCCTTGATCAACAATTCACCATCAACAACCTTTACGGTTGCCGGAACGGTAATGTTACGGCTGAGGCCATGAACGGTCAGATCACCTTTAATATAAACCGTTTGCGTGGCCTCACTTTTGACATTGATGTTATCAACATCCAAAATATTACCTTTAAAACTGGCACGAGGAATACGGCTGCTTTCCATATAATCCTCGTTAAAATGTTCCTGCATCAGCGCTTTTTCCATTTTAAAGCCCTGAATTAAGGTTTGCACGACAACAGATCCGGTTTTTAAGTCCACAATAGCAGCTGTTTCATTATTCACGGCATGAATATTCTCCAAAACCGTTGAAGCATCAAAAACAACCTGGCCGGTTCGCGTCATATATTTCTGGGCGAATGCTGCCTGCGTACCCAATGCCCATAACAAGCAAACGAAGATCATCTTTTTCATATGAAAGGCATTAATTATTTGGCGCACCCATATTGACCCAATGCGCAATCTTTTCTATATCGCATTCGGTTAATTTCGGGGCATTTTGAGGCATAGGAACATAACCATTTTCATGACGGATAGCGCCTAATAAACGTCCGTTATTAACCACTTCCATCAAACCGGCATACGACTCATAGCTATAGCCGCCGGCCCGGCTGGCATTGTTATGACAACCGCTCAGTACACAATTTGCCTGCACAATGGGCTTTATTACTGCCGAAAACGTAACGTTTGTGGTGTCGCAGCCACCGGCAGAAGGAGGCGAAGGGGTAACCTGGTCCGCTTTTTTATCAGTGCAACCAAGAATGAACGCAAAGGCCAGAAAGCCGGAAAGCAAAATAACTTTTTTAGGACTGATATACTTCATATATATTTTCTATTTAAAAAATAAACAGTATCATGGCAAAACCACGCAGCTTGTCAGGGAGATACCGGTAATCGTTTTTCCGGCGCAAAATCCTTTTACCGTGATATTCGTTCCTTTCCTTACCTGGATATTTTTATCACGAAAGGCACATTCAATTGCATTGGTGGCCGAATCGGCCGTAAGCACGGCCATCAAACCGCCATCCAGATTATGCAGCACTTCACTGACATGCCCCGAAACAGTAATAGCCTTATTCAAAAACCGTGCGTTCGCTGCTGTTTCATCCCGGTCAAAACTTCCGGATAATTCAGCAACGGAGATGGAAAGCCCGGAAACATTTTCAACTTTCGTATGCGGCATATTCCATAAATAGATACCGGTACCAGCCCCGGCAAGAATAAAAAAAAGAATAACAATAATAATCCGTCTGTTCATCATAAACTATTTGAGCCCTATAAGAAAGAAATGCCCTATTTTTCATCAAATTTATTCCACATTGCTCTTTACGGAAGACGGATTCCTGATGAAACAAGACAATAAACAGATGAACCGGGATAGTTTCCTTAAACCGGCGGTAAGCATTTTACGTCCCAAAATGTCATTGATTAATCTCGC
This sequence comes from Edaphocola sp., assembly GCA_035708205.1. Taxonomy (GTDB): domain Bacteria; phylum Bacteroidota; class Bacteroidia; order Chitinophagales; family Chitinophagaceae; genus DASSSY01. The sequence continues at coordinate 106,471 of DASSSY010000002.1, read as the reverse complement.
CATCCAGCCAGAACTTGAATTTAGAAGATTTTTCCGAGCTGACTACAATTTCCTTACCCGCAATATATTGTAGCTTCAGGCAAACCCGTCCTTTGCTATATGTCACCATTTCTTCTATGGCCTGGATATGGGTAAGATACTGGCGGTTGACCCGGAAGAAAAGCATAGGATTAAGCAATGACTCCAGGGCGTCCAAATTTGAATCAATAGTGTAAGTCTGCCCGGAAAACGTACGCAGGCAGGTTGCTTTATGAGTACTAAAGAAATAAGCTATATCCTCAACATTTACAGTGCTGATGTGTTTGCCATAGCGGATGATAAATCTTTTCTTATATTCTTTTGAAACCGAACTATTATCACCGTTCCTTGACTTGAAGAAACCGGCCAGCTGATTAAACTTTATTAAAGCGCCGATCAATTCCGGCTTATTTATGGGTTTTAATAAATAGCTTAACCCATTCGTACGAAAAGCGTCCAGCATATACTGGTTATAAGCCGTTGTAAAAATTAAAGGACAATTGATCATTGATTCATTCAGGATATCAAAAGCGGAGCCATCGCCCAAATGGATATCCATGAACAATAGATCGATCTGCAGGCCCTCGGAAAGCCATTTTCTCGTATCGCTCACACTATCCAAATGTGTTACCACCTCAATCTTATCTTGAGTTATTTCCTTTAAAAGCTTGGTCAGGCGGTTATAAGCCGGTATTTCATCTTCGATTATCGCGATACGCAGAGCTTTTTCCCTATCCATAAAAGAGTCGGGAAGAATTTTACTTAGCCCGTCATGATGAACACTGCTTTCCATAAGCTAAAGTCATTTTTCTAAGGATATCGAGTAGCCAACCAAAGATTCCGTTACAAAATCGGAAGAGAGACCACAAATGCGCCATTGATCTCACCATAGTGTACAGTTTGCCTGGTCAATAGCCGGTACCGCTTTTTTATATTTATCAATGCAATTCCGGCGCCCTTATCTTCATTTATTTTTGGCCGTAAAGGGTTGGAAACAATAATCCTTTTATCCTTAGACAGAATATCAATTACCAAAGGTTGGGATACAGAAACAACATTATGCTTTATTGCATTCTCAATAAGCATTTGCAATACCATTGGAATCATTTTACCGGAAGCCAGAACAGCTTCTTCAATATTAATATTCACTTTTAGCCCATCGCCAAACCGGGTCTGCTGCACATGTAAATAGGCGGATAGCAAAGCGATCTCATCTTTTATCAGGATTAAATTGCTGTTCTTGTAAATCAAAATATTTTGGTACAAAGCGGATAAGCGTTCGGTATAGGCCACGGCCGATGCCGTATTCTCTTCAATCAGGTTAATCAAAGTATTTAAACTGTTGAAAAGAAAATGGGGATTTACCTGGCTTTTTAAATGCTCGTATTCAAAATCCATGCGCTCCGACCTTAATTTGATCCATTTTTGTTGCCGATGGTCCCTGATTTTGATCAATCCGATAATTAATACGGCAAAAATAACGGCCAAAAGAGCATAAAACCAATACTGACGCCAGAAGGGGGCTTTAATCGTAAAAGAGAAGCTATCCTCGCTTGACTGATTAAAATGATCATCCAGGGAAGCCTGTACCTTAAAGGTATAATGCCCGGGCGGCAAATTCGGATAAGTCATGAACTCATCATTCGTCCGGATCCATTCTTTACTTAAGCCTTCCAGTTTGAACCTATAGTTAAGTCGTTCAGGATTGGTGTAATTGATGCCCTCAAAATTGATCGTGATAAAATTCCTGTTGTAGCTGACCTCACTATTTTTCAAAGGTTGCAGCATTGCGGTTACCCCATCAATATGCGCAAATGACCGTATGCTGTAATGGTTTATTTGATTCGTAAAGATAAGGATACCCTGCTGGTAGGGTATATAAACGTTCCCGGCTTCGTCATTTGTCAGGCAATTAAGGGCATTGGAAGTGCTGTCAATATTCAAGCCCATTCTAAAATTAAAATGCCTGAAAGCCCTGCTTTGCGGATACCATTCATCAATGCAGCGTTCAAAAACCGCTATTACCTGGCCGCTCTTATTGGCCGCAATAGCGGAGATATTGGCATCCGTAACCCCGCCAACCCTTTTCACGTGAGACAGATCGTCTTCATTTAAAGTATAGATCCCCTTAAAAAATGTGCCCACCCAAACATTATTCCGGGCGTCTTCCGTCATCGTATAGGCCACCTTACTGTCTAATGAATCCGGGTTCCTCCAGTGGATAAATTCTTTACCGTTCCACATGCATACCCCGGTACCATCCGTAGCCATCCATATCCGGCCTTGATGATCGCTCATCAATTGGTAAACATAATTACTGCCAATACCCGAATTTTTCTGATAAACGTTAAGCACTCTCGGGAAAGAAGTGAGCGAAACGGGTACGGATAATTCATAAACGCCTGTCAGGGTGGACACCCATAGATGATCATTGGCACCTGAAATACTTAATATGCTCGACTTCTTTAAAACGCCCGCATGCGCACAAGCCACAAGCCGGTTTTCCCGGTCCAGGTAAAACAAGCCCTGCCTGATGGTGCCAACCCACAGCCGGCCTTTGGCATCTTTATACATGCAGGAAATATACCCCGGCAATCGATCAAAATATGAAATGCCTGTGCTGTCATTATTGAAATATACCTTATACAAAGTGCTGTCCTGGGCCAGCCAGAGGGAGTGAGCGTCCCGGCCGGCTAATGCGGTTACTTTACGAAAGGCATATGGCGCCGGAAGCGGAATTTGCTTCAGGTATTCAGCGGTCAGCATACAAAAGCCGGACGCCGTCCCACACCATAAATTACCCGACTGATCAATAATCAAAGACCTGAATTTACAGCCTTCATAATGAAACGCCTGGATAGATATCCGGCCATCATCCTGTATCCTCGCGGCAAGCAAATAACCTTTCCCGGTAACCACCCATGCAAATCGGTCATTTAAAGGCAGGATGTCATTTACCTGGCCGTATTGCCAGGAAGATACGTCAAAAACGGAACTAATTTTTTGGCGCTCCGCATTAAAGATAGCAATGCCGCTTTGTTGCGTTCCAATCCAGAACCGGCTGGTCCGGGGGATTCTCTTGATGACCCGAACAATATTATCCGGCAGGCCATTTTTGGTGGTAATGACCCGGATTTTAGCTTTAGGCCGGCTGCAATCAATGATATTAATGCCTTTGTCCGTCCCAATTATCGCTTCCGAGGCCATGCGGCAAATCGTATATACAAAATTATCGGAAAGGCCATTTCGATTATTTATGTGCCGCCTGACGGTATCGTCTTTAATGATGAATACCCCGTTTTCCGTTCCCAGCCAAACGGTTTTCGACGGGAACCCGGAAACGATGCACCGGATGGGAACGGAGCTATCTGAAACTTTAATGGTTTTCACTTGCCGGCAACCTAAATGATGATAGATTTTCAATATTTCTCCCCTGCTCGTCCCTGCCCACACACTGCCGTTCCAGCTGGCCAGGGACAGAACCTCATAAGGCTTCTTTAAGTCCCGTGTAAGGGGCAAAAAATCCCTTCCATTAAATCTTACCAATCCATTTTCCGTACCCAGGTAAATAAAACCGACAGCATCCTGCAATAACACATTGACCCTAACCGGAACGTGACGTTCATTCAAGGGGAATGACCGCAGGAACGGCTTTTGGGCAAAGCCATTTCCTGTCAATCCGGTCCACAATATGAAAAAAAATAGAATTTTTAAGCGCATCTGTTTGCTATTCCGTGGTTTTGGACCAGTTATTTTTAGGTACCATGGTCGCCTTTACCGAAATATTTATTTGTTGTGAAATATTGTTATGGACAATTCTGGGAATTTTTATGTTATAATTCCGGAGAAGAACCTGGAAATCCGAAATGATAAAAATTTTCTGACCCATAATTTTCAAGGTAGATTGGATAAGGCATTCATGGGAAACTCCGTGAATGGTAAAAACACCTTTGGTCCGCACCTGGTAGGTCCCGGAATGTTTATAATCTATATTTTCAATAATTTTCCCTCTATAAACAGCATCCGGATATTGCGCCGACTCCATATAATCTTCATTAAAATGCTCCTTTTGCAAAGGATTATTAAAGCCTTCGAAGGAGGAAATATTCATCTTGAATAAAAATATGTTTTTTGCCGTGTCCAAAACGCCAACTAAAGATACGGAGGTGGCGTTTATCAGTTCGAAAGGAGCCCTGGAAGAAAACGAAACGTTACTGCTGGCTACTTTGTACAAAGTATTGCCTTTTGCCTGGCAAATCATGGACGGCGCCAAAAACAATAAAATAAACCGGTACTTCAGCAAGGACATCATTGGGGTATTTTTAAATTGCCTGATCTCAAATAATCATTAAAGATAAAAAAGTCCGGCTATGCCGGACTTAATTTTTGCGACTGGTAAACCAGGCATGGTGTTTTTTTCTTAGTCCTGGTCATTTCATGACATTTATCTTTCTTGTATAGACCTGGCGTTTTGCATCGATGATCTCTAACAGATAATTTCCCGGCGCCAAGTCTCCAAGCTTAATCCGGATTGAATGATCGCCGGAATTTAAAATTCTTGGTTGAGCAAGCAAACGGCCGCCGAGGTCAAACACTCGAAGACCAGGATCTTTACCATCCGTTACATTCGTTATCCTTATCACGCCATCGGCCTTAACAGGATTTGGACTTACCAGGAATACCTGATCCTTTTCAGAAACGGGATAAATGCCGGTACTACCGATGGTAACGTCCTGCATGACCATTCCCGAACAGCCATTGCCGGCAGAATCCGTAGCCGTTAACATTACCGTGTAGGTTCCATTACTATTGTAAAGATGTTGCGGGTTTTCCTGTAATGAACTATCCCCATCGCCGAACTGCCACAGCCATTTTAAGCCGGCAGGCTGCACGGTCGTATTTGTAAAATTAACCGTCATATTATTTGCGGTAAAAGTAAATAGGGGCTCGGGACTGGGCATTACGGCAACCTGGACGCCAGAAGATGTGGCGCTGTCACCGCAAAGATTTTTAATGGTACAGGAATAGGTCCCGGACACCAGCGGCAGATACTGATCTGAAGTGGCGCCTGAAATGGGGGCGCCGTTTAATTTCCATTGAATACTGGCGCCCGAGGCCCCGGTAACCGTCAATAATCCCGTAGAGGTACCGGCGCAAAAACTAATATTCCCGGATGGCGTAATAGCGGGCTGCCCTAAACCGGCACAAATTACCGAAAAGCTTCCCACCATTCCCAAAGACGCATGTGGCGTGCATTTATAATCATAATCACCGGGAACTGTCGGCACATAAGTAAATGAAAGGTTAGAGGAGTTGATGGCCTCATCCCAGGATGCTGCACCGGCAGGGATATTAGTGCTGGTAGTAGTATGAGACCCATTATCCCATTCCCATTTTATGGTATCGCCCAGTGTAACCGTAAGGCTTGAAGGCACAAAGCTAATACCGGAGCTTCCGCCTACGTCAATAACATGAATGGTTGCAAATGCCTGTGATGACCAGCAGCAAGTGAACAAAAGCATGATGTAAAATGGGATTTTCTTGTATTGATCTTTCATCGTTTTCCTTTTAGTTGGTTAGAAAATAAACATAAAGCTACGCTCAAGCCATAAAATCATTATCATGCTCCCGGACGAACGAAGAAAATCTATGTTTAAAACGGGAATAGCATAATATAAACTGGCTGCCGTAAGGAGGAATCACGTATGCTTTGAATCTTCTGCCGCATGAAGACTGTAGCGCTTATACCGGCGGGCAAACCTACCGGCAGGGACCTCATATCATTTAGGTATTTATTCGGCAGAGTTGAAAAATTGATAGTCAAAGTGGCGGCCCGAATAACACGTCACTCCCCTATGCCATAGGAAACAAAAAACGCTTCTCCTTCCGGGAAGCGTTTTTAACCGTATTTTCAGTATAAGCCTGGCCTTATTGATTTAACCCGGCCGGTTGCGGTTGCCTGAACATCGGCGGAATGATCTCCTGGAATGTCTTTTGCAAACGCGTAGCCGTAGCCTCATCCTTGTATTGCTGTGCCATTTGTGCCAACTGGCCTAAGGCCTGCAAATTGAGCTGGATCAATACAGGCGTATAGCCCTCTTTTTGCCGGCTATCGCCCAGGCCATTAAAGAAATGCACTATATCCTTAATATTCTGCTCCACCTTAGCCGTGTATTTGTCGGCCTGTTTGGTAGCGCCGGCCATATAATATGCCTCAATGACCTGTAACATGCTGTTGTCATACAAAAGAATATCATAAGGTAATGAGCTTTCCGACACACTGTTCATAAAATGATCCAATACCTTTACGGCATCCGGCTTTCTCCCCATTAAATCCAGAGAGAGTGCCAGGCTGGCATAATTCTGGCGCGCCACCAACAATATCAGCCGGTTCTTCTCATCATAATACACTTTATCTGTATTGGCCAGTCCGAAGCGGAAGGTATTTAACGCCAGCTGTACATTCCTGTCGATATCCGCATCCGGCGTCAGGCTACCCATCCTGGGCTTAGGGTTTTCCGGAACGAACTTTTCCAACATTCCTTCATGTTGCAGGTATTTATCCAAACCGATAAAATCCGTACCGCCCGTAACATAAATGGGTCTTGTCCAGCCCGTATTGGCCTGGCCGGCAACAATGTTCATTAAAGCCATATCTGCACGGGTAGCGTTATTTTTATTGAATTTGAAATTAATAACCGAAGGAATGTCGGCCGAATCCTTCGTCGCCACCAGCCCGCTCTTCAAAAGCGCCTGCTTATTAATCTTGAGGCTCAGGTTTTTAGTAGGCATATAGCTGACCTGTCCTCCCTGGCCGTCAGGGATTTGGTTCTGGGGATCACTAAAGAACTTAATTACTTCATCAATCGAATAATATTGGTTGGGGTCCAGGTTCGGGTTAGGCACCACCGGAATATAATTCAAACGGCCGCCACGATAAGCTTTTGGCGTCCAGATCACCGGAATGGCGGCAGCGTCATTTTCCTTATATCGGATCTGGTCGTTCATCCAGTCCGTTCCCAGCAAATTGATATTGATGATCCGTACATCGGTACGAAAGCCCTCAACTTCCTGAAGGTACCATAACGGATAGGTGTCATTATCCCCGTTTGTAATTAAAATAGCGTTTGAATCGCAACTGCTCAGCATGTTATAGGCATGATCGCGGGCCAGGGTTTTTAACGACCGGTCATGATCATCCCATTCCTGTTGGGCCATCAGCACAGGAACGGCCACCAGGCAAATGGCAATAGCCAAAACGGCGGCAGGAGCCCGTTTCTTGACTATTCTTCCCAGAAGATCCGCCACAAAAATAACCCCCAAACCTATCCACATGGCAAAAGGATAGGTAGATACATAAGCGTAATCCCTTTCACGCGGCTGTAAGGGCGTATTGTTGATATAGAGCTGTACGGCCAACCCTGTAAAAAAGAAAAAGACGCCCACAATAACGGCATTATCCTTATCTTTTTTAGCCTGGTACCATAAGCCCAGGATACCCAAAATAAAGGGAAGGAAATAGAGCTGGTTGCGCGCCCGGTTATCACGCATCGACGAGGGCAATTTGTCCACATCGCCCTTTCCCAGCATTTTATCAACGGGCTTGACGCCTGAGATCCAGTTGCCATAATAAGGCGCTCCCTGTCCTTCAATATCGTTCTGACGGCCGGCATAGTTCCACATAAAATAGCGCCAATACATCCAGTCAACCTGGTAATCTTTAAAGAAAGACAAATTATCGGCGGAGGTCGGCGGCTCATTTTTCCCAAGCCCTAAATATGACCGGTAGAAGTTGATATGCCCCGGATCATTAAAATCCCAGATTCTCGGGAAGAACCTTTCTTTATCAAACTCATAGTCCGGCGTATGATCCACAACCTTATATTCGTAATGGCCATCTACTTTTACCGCCTGGTAAACAGGATCACCCTCGTTAATCTTTGTTACCCGAGAATCAAAGTCAGGGCCATAAAGAATGGGCTGGGAACCATACTGCGCACGTTGCAGATAAGGGATCAGGCTCATCACGTTATCCGGCTGACCGACATTGATGGGCACGGCAGTCTGCGAGCGGATCAGATAACAGGTATAGGTAGAATAGCCCAAAACGGTAAACACCAGGCAAAGCGTCGCCAAATAAATGTAGTATTTCCCTTTTTTCTTCGACCAGTTGACCAGGTAAAGCGCACCGGCAATAAATAACAATACAGCGATCAGAGCGCCGCTGTTCAGCGGGAAGTGCAGGCTATTGACAAAGAACAATTCAAACCATGACGCAATTGTCGGCAGATATTGGATAATGCCCACCTGTACCACTCCCAAAAGCAGGCCGCCAACAATCAACGCGATAATACCGCTACGCAAATTGGGTTGAAATCTCCGGAAATAAAATATCATGACAATTGCCGGAATAGCCAACAGGCTCAACAAATGCACGCCTACGGAAAGCCCGATCATGAAAAAGATCAACACCCACCACCTGTCGGCATAAGGCTGGTCTGCAACGTCTTCCCATTTCAGGGCCGCCCAGAAAATACAGGCCGTAAAAAACGAAGAAGTAGCGTATACTTCTCCTTCCACAGCTGAAAACCAAAAGGTATCGGAAAAAGTGTACGCCAAAGCGCCAATAACGCCGGCGCCGATGATCAGCCATAAAGCGCTGCCGGAAATATTGTTTTTATCCTTTGCCAGGATCTTGCGTGCAAAATGCGTAATGGTCCAAAACAGGAATAAAATGGTCAGCCCGCTGGTCAGGCAGCTCAGGGAGTTGATACATTTGGCAATGGAATCCGTTGACCAGGCGAACAAGCTAAAAATACGTCCCAGCAACATGAACAAAGGCGCGCCCGGCGAGTGCCCTACTTCCAGCTTGTAAGCCTGGGACAGGAATTCGCCACAATCCCAAAAGCTCACAGTGGGCTCCATGGTCATGAGGTACACAATATAGGCTATAGCAAAGATCACCCAGCCTGAGACGTTATTGATCAGCTTGAATTTCCTGAATTCCATGTAAATGTTGTTCTTGATTTTACCGCAACAAAAATAAAAAAATAAGCCAAAGAAAAAAGCCCGGAGGCATAAAGTTTAGCAAATAAGGTAAAATGCCGTTGGCCTTCATTTTTTTTGCTCCCGCCATTCATACATGCCGGTAGCCAGGAGCATACCGGCACATCACAAAAAACAAATCCGCCGCGAGCCCGCCCGGCTTTACCATTTGCCGTTCGTCATGCTCCTTTGCCGGCAGCGCTATGATTTCCGGGCATTTTTATAAATCTTTATCGCGGCAAGTAGCAAAACCACGACCCCCGCCAGCCCCAATAAGCCCCATAGCCAGCTGAGGGCATTCTTAACCACCGCCAGCATCACAATGGCAATCAAAAATACCGTGGCCACCTCGTTCCATATCCTGAGCTTTTGCGATGATATCCTGAAGATGCCTTTCTGCTGTTGCTTATAAATACGGTGTAAGCTGTAAAAATAAAAATAAAGCAAGATCACAAAGCCTAATTTGACATGCAGCCAGTCCTGCTGCCCGAAACTGTCGAGCCAACCGCCTTTCCACATGACCAAAGGCCCGAAAACGGCCGTCAGGATCGCTGAGGGCCAGGTAATGCCCAACCATAGCCGCTTAGCCATGATATTCAATTGGGCCACCATCTCCGGCTTCTTTTTCTCATGCGCTTCGACGGCATAAATAAACAGGCGCACAATATAAAATAACCCGCTAAACCAGGTTACGATAAAGATGATGTGCAAGGCTAACAAATAAGAATACATGACGTTAGTGTTATTGGCCTTTAGTCGCCCATTTTACAATGGTATCCGCAAATTGCTCCTGGTCATTAATACAGGGAATAAGGGTCAGGTCATCGCCGCCGGCGGCTTCAAAATCTTCTTTACCGCGCATCGCGATCTCCTCCAGGGTTTCCAGGCAATCATTGATAAACGCCGGGCAAACCACTAAAAGCTTTTTTACGCCTTCCTTTGGCAATTCCAGGAGCCGCACCTGCGTATAAGGTTTTATCCATTGGTTGCCGGCCGACTTTAAACGTGATTGAAACGCCACTTCGTATTTTTCACCGGGAATACCTAAATATTCCGCCACCAGGCGGGTCGTTTCGTAGGCCTGCTTCTGATAATTGACGGAAGGCAACTGGAAGGACGGCTCTCCTTTTGCAATACGTTCATCGTCCTTGCGCATGTGCCGTTCGGGCAGGCCGTGATAGCTAAACAGTATCTTATCATAATCCTTTTCCATAAAGGGTTTTATCTGCGCCGCCAGCGAAGCGATATAATCCGGGTGATTATAGAACGGGTTTAAAAACCTTAATTGAAAAGCGTATTTCCTTTTTTGGTGAATACGTTTTACTTCCGCCACGGCCGTATCGAAACTGGACATGGTATAGTGGGGATAAAGCGGTAATACAATAACTTCCTTTAAGGCCGGGTCTTGCTTTAATAAAGCGTCAAAAGCCGCTTCTGTCGAAGGATTTTGATACCGCATGGACAGGGCGACCGGGAAACCGGCTTTTTCCCGCACCTTTCGGGCCAGCTTTCTTGCTTCAACAATTAAGGGCGACCCTTCGGGCGTCCACACTTTCCGGTAGGCCTTGGCCGACTCCGGCGCCCTTTTCGGCACCACGAGGCAACGCATCAGCAGAAAACGGAACCAGTAAGGAAAATCAATGACCCGCTCATCCATTAAAAACTCATTCAAATATCTTTTAACATCTTTGACTTCCGTACTGTCGGGCGAGCCAAGATTGGTCAATAATAATGCGGCGTGAGGATTTTCTGGCATGCTGATGTTTTATTAAATGAGCGGACGATCAATTTCTGTTAGCGGGCAAAGATAAGACTAATGCCATAATGTCAACGGGCAGCGCCGCGGCCTTATCATAATTTGACAATCTGATGATAGGGGAAAAGAAGATCATTCTTTCCAGGCTCTTTTCACATCAATAATATTCATGGCATTGGCACTCAGCCCATGAAGGTTTTTGTGTGTAAAATGCAGGATCTGGCCATAATATAAGGGAACGACGGGCGCCCGGCTCATCGCCAAGCTATCCATCTTCCGATACAGGACAAAGCGCATGCTGTCCGCGTTGGTATTCATGCTTTGCCGGTACCATTGATCGAACCGGGCATTTTTAAACCGTGTATAATTGGGCGGTGCCGGCAAGGGACTGTAAAAAAATGCCAAAAACGTTTCGGCATCCGGGTAATCGGCGATCCACTGGGCCTTAAAGAAGGCCAGATCGGAACTGGCCATTTGCTGGTGCAGCAAACCGTTCTGCATGACCTGGACCTTTGCGGGAATGCCGATATCATTTAGCTCCCCCGCAATAAAGGTACAAATATCAATATTCTCATCCGGCGTGGTCAGCGTAACGGGCGGCAATCCCTTTCCAGCCGGGAAACCAGCTTCTTTCAGCAGGGCCAAAGCCTTATCGGGATCATAATCATAACCTTTAAGCTGCTCTTTTTCAAAACCCGGCATTCCCGGGGGAATAAATCCGCCCGTTGCCGGCAAACCAATACCGTTTCTGAAATATGTAATGATCTTTTGCCGGTCAATCGCATAATTGATCGCCTGGCGTACCTTGACCGCCGCCAAGGGATTATTCCGGAATGCCGCTGCACCGGTGTCCAGCAGGAAGCCCAGGTATTCCGTGTTGAGATAAATCTTCTTCGTCAGCCGGATACTATTTTGAAAACGGGGCCTGAGCCGTCCCTGCTTGGTCAGCACCAGGTCCTGCATCGCGCCGTCGATACCATTCATAAAGTCTAATTCATTTTGCTCGAAGCGTAAAAAGGCTAAGGAACGGGTTTCATTAAAGGTTACTTTCACGCCTTTCAGATAGGGCAACCGCCGACCGGCGCTGTCCGCTTCCCAGTAATGCGGATTTTTATACAGCATCATCACATTTCCTTCATCCCAGAAGCCGAGCTGGAACGGGCCCGTACCGCAGGGGTGGTTACGAAAATCCTTACCCCATTTTTCCGTTACCTCATGGGGCACGATCGAACAATAAGGCATGCTCAGTATCTCCAGCATAGGACGGAACGGCTGCCGCAAATTCAAAACGAAAGTGCTGTCGTCCGGGGCCATAAAAGGCTGATGCCCGGTCACCCGGCCATTAAACACCCATGCCCCGGCAGCGGCTGTTCGGGGATCGATCAGCCGGCTAAAGGAATACACAACATCCGCCGCCGTCATTCGACGCCCTTTGCCCGCCGGGAACGCCGGGTTATCCTGGAAAAAGACGTCCGTCCGGAGATGAAAAGTATAGCGGAGCCCATCAGAACTGATCGACCAGCTTTTAGCTAAGGAGGGCTGTAGCTGCATTTTATCATCAACATCCACCAAAGTGTTATAAATAAAATGGACCGGCCACATAATGGCCAGATTCCTGGCAAAAGCCGGGTCCAAGGTTTCAATACCATTAGGCTGATTATAGCGAAAAACAGCTTTTTCATCCGGCATTCCCGGGCGGCAGCCATTGAGCAATAACAATAAAAGCGGACCGCCGTAAAACGGCAACCATCGATAACGCCTCATGAACGATTATTGCTTAATAAATTTCCGGGCCAGGTGCTTACCACCAGCAATAACGTCCATAAGATAAGCGCCCGGCGCCAGGTCGGCAACGGGTAACGGCACCGTGACCTGGTCCTTTCCGACAGGAACGGACTTAACCATTTTCCCGTCAAGGCTAAAAATCTTCACGAGCCCGGGGTGGAACCCGGGCTTTTTTATGGTCAGCAAGATTTGGCTTTTTGCGGGGTTAGGGCTAAGGGATAAGGTCGCCTTAGCCTCATTCACATCATGAATGCCGGTCGTGGCACCAAAAGTTACGGAATGACAATCATAATTATTATCAATATTGGTATCCACATAAGTACCAGTGCCATTAAGGTTGCTGCGGATCTTTACGCAGAAATCAGCGGTCATGTCCTCCTGGTTATCATTGACATTTGTAATAGAGGCCAGGGTCATATCCGCCGTCTGTCCCGGATCAATGGGCTGGGTAAGCACATAAGCGTCATACTGGGTTAATAATTCCGTAGGCAGGTTATAAAACAAGGTATCGCCGGCCCGGAGGGTATCCGGGCCAAGGTTCCCAACACTTACCGCCACGTCAAAGGCGGCGTAAGGGGCAATGACATCGCCATCCTGCGGGTTGAGCAGCGTGACCGTCATATCGCAGTGACGCTGTTGGGCAAAGCCTGCTGAGCTGCCGCCCAGTACCAGGGACAGCAGGAACATCGGGATGATTATTTTTCTGGTCATTTTGTAAATTTTATAAGGCACTAAAGGTAAAGAAAAATGGTCATTAAGGGCAACATGCGGGGAAACATTCCTCAATTGAAGAGGTCATATCGTTAAATCTGGCCGGGACTTCCGTTCGTTTTATTCTTTGAAAAGCTTAACAGGAACATTTTTCAGCGATGTCTTCATAATTTCCGTTTATTTGTGCTAAAAATATTCCCCTTTTTACAGTACATTTGCGCACTTATAGAATAAATGAGCATTATTTTACAGATATGGCAGTAATTCAGAAATTAAGAGATAAGTATGCTAAACTTACCGGCGGTATTATTGTAGTAGCCTTACTGGGCTTTATTTTCATGGACCTGGGACGCGGTGGCGGCCGGCAATCCACAACCATTGGAAAAATCAATGGGGAAAAGATCGACATGACCGTATACAATGATCGCATCAAACAGCAGGAAGAGCAGTATAAACAGCAGACCCAGGGCCAGCCTTTAAGCGCCGACCAGGAAGCGCAACTGAGAGACCAGGTCTGGCAGCAATTGGTTGCCGAACAGGTCATGGCAGATATGAATAAGAAACTAGGAGTGACCATTACCGAAGCGGAACTGAATAATTACCTGACGGGCCCTAACCCCGATCCGCTGGTACGCCAGCAATTCACCAATCCGAAAACCGGCGTATTCAATCCGCAGGAAGTGTCCGTACAGATCCAGCAGATCAAAAATGATCCGAATCAAAAAGAAGCCTGGGACGCCTTTATGAATAACATTAAGGAACGCCATCTCAACCAGAAAGTATCCGACCTGCTGACCGGTTCCCTGTATGTTCCCGGGTTTGTAGTCGACAACCAGGTCCAGGGCATGACGGAAGTCGTGAACGCGCAAACCGTAAAGATCCCTTATGCTACGATCGCGGATAAGGATGCAAATGTTAGCGACAAGGACATTAATGCCTACATACAAGCGCATAAGGCCGCCTTTGAAGTGCCTAAAACCACCAGGAACATTGAATATGTTTCCTTTAACGTCATTCCGTCTTCAGAAGACAGCGCCAAGGTATTGAAAGCGCTGGACACCTTAAAAAATGCCTTTGCCACCACTACGGACGTGGAGGCTTTCGTGAATCACAATGGCCAGAACGCCACCCCGCCCCAATATTATACGGCACAGCAATTAAAACCGTTATCCAATTCCGCCGAACTGATGAGTGCCGCGCCAAACCAGGTTGTCGGCCCGTTTTATGATGGCAACGGCTTTGACCTTGCCCGTATACTGGAGAAAAAATCCCTTCCGGACTCCGTTCGTACCCGTCACATCCTGGTGTTTATCAAGCAGGGCGATAAGCAAATCCTTTCCGATTCGGTGGCCAAGTCCCGTATTGACAGCGCCATTGCGGCATTAAATGCCGGTATAGGATTTGATACCGTAGCCGCAAAATATTCCGACGACCGTAACAGCCAAAACGGTGGCAATGAAGGCCAGACCTTCACGCTCACGCAGAAGCAGAGCCTTTCGGGCGTATATGGCGAAGATTTCAGCAATTTCATCTTTAACGGCGCTACCGGTCAGGGCAAATTATTAAAAGTGGAATTAGATAATTATACAGCCTACAACTATGTTCAGATCCTGCACCAGTCAGCGCCCGTAGAAGCTGTTAAGATCGCTTTTTTAAGCCGTGAGCTCATCATTAATGATAAGACTAATACCAATATCTATAATAAAGCCACTCAATTTGCCGCGCAGATCGCCGCTGCTAACGGTAAAAAAACTTTTGACCAGGTGGCAACGGAAAACGGTCTGAGAACAACCCAGGCAGGCGGCATTGATCAAAACAGCTACCTTGTCAACAACCTGGGCTCTGCCAGTGATCTGGTTAAATGGGTCTATGACGAGAATACTAAAATTGGCGACGTCTCCCCGGTATTTAGCGTCAACGGGAAGTTCATTATTGCCAAATTGGCGGCTATTCAGCCCAAAGGCCTGTTGCAGATCAACGATCAGAACCGGGATATGCTCAAAGCCATGGTCATGAAAGAGAAAAAAGCAAAAATCATTCTGGATAAATACAAATCCATCCCTGCTTCATTGGCCGCTTTATCGCAACAGGCGCAGCAGCCCGTCAACAGCCTGGATTCCATACGCTTCGCGCAATCTTTTGTTCCGGGCCTGGGCAATGAATTAAAGGTCATCGGTTACGCTTTTAATCCTGATTTTAAATTAAATACCGTTTCCCCCGCCATTGCCGGCAGTGAGGGAGTTTACTTTATCTCCGTAACCGGGAAAGGAAAAACCGCCTTACCCGTTCAGGCAACCCCGGCGATGATGAAGCAACGGCTAACCATGAACCTGAAACAATCGGCCGGGCAATCCATCATGAGCAGCATGATTGAAAACGCGGATGTGAAGGATATGCGCAGCAATATTTATTAAGCTATATATAACCGATAAATAAAAAGAGCTGTTTCCCCAACAGCTCTTTTTATTTTATTCCAGTTGATGCGGACCTGGCTTCTGACGCGCCATACCTTACCTTTCTAACGACCATGCAAAGACGTTCCGCCTGCAACAATCCCTGACCGGCGCTAAGCATTCCTTGCAATGCGCAACGCTTCATTGAAAAGAATACCCAGGAGGAGAGCCCTTATACTGTTTAAACTTATAACCGGCACAGTTTTGTTGCTGAGACACGTAAGCACGGGAGGAAAGAGGTAAATGTCAACCGTGCCAAATAAATATCTGAATGATATTACCATTACATTCATTTACCGGTGTTTCCATTGGTAAAAGAAGCGGCCCGGTTTAAAAACCGGGCCGCTTCTTTTTATCGTTACCAAGAAAGATCAGCGCTTAAAGCGATCAGCTTTTTTCTGGGCCGCCTGTTGCTCAAGTGTTTCTTTGGCCGCCTGATCGTCAAAACGGGCGGCTTTCTTGATTTTAGCATCTTCTTCCAGCCTTTCCTGAGCGGCTTTATCGCCAAAACGGGCAGCCTTCTTGTCCGCATCAATTTCAGCCTGAGTGCGCACATGCGCTTTTTGAACGGCACTGGCGTCATTTACCGTGGTCGTGGTCGTAGTTGTGGTCGTGGTGGTTGATTTCTTATGACTGCTACCCTTATTAACGCCCGCTGATTGTGCATTCTTAATGGAGTCCAGGCGGCGAACGGAATCTGCCGCTCTCGCGGAGATGATGGAATCATTCTGCGCTTTCATAACATTGGCCATGGAATCCGCCCGGTAATTAGCGATTGAGTCCAATTGTTCCTGAGTGTAGCTGCCTTGCTGACCGTTATTGCTGCATGAAGCTAAGCCCAATACCGTTGCGGCGCCAAGTAAAAGGATAATACGGTTTTTCATAATTGTTGATTATATTTTTGTCCTGAAATAATTAATCAAAAATAGTACCAAATATATTAAAGGGTGTCTTTGAATAGTGAAAATATTATTAACTTCTATTGAAATAAATATTTTTGATTCATAGGCCACCGGGCGGGAAAGATCACTCCCTAAAAAGAAAGAAGCCCACTATTTTAGTGGGCTTTCAGTTTCAGTGGAGGCACACGGGTTCGAACCGCGGACCCTCTGCTTGTAAGGCAGATGCTCTAAACCAGCTGAGCTATGCCTCCCTGTTTCTTAAAGTTCCAGCTGTGTTGCCTTTCCCGTAAGAGATTGCAAAGGTAAACAACTTTTTTTTACCGCCAAATTTTTTTTCCGAAAACAATAAAAACTTCCCGCCGTGGCCAAAAACAGTCGTCATAACTGAAATCCCAAGATACATTAAATACATTTACATGTAATATATAGCGATAATCCTTTGTTTTCCTTTGGGAACCGCCTATTCTAAAAGAACTGTTATTCTACGAGCGATTTACAAAAAATGGCTTTCAGGTATTTAATTTAATTTACATTTGCCCCGTTTAATGATTGAACCAAACAATTCCGTTGCTACTATGCAAAACATACTCATTGCCGGTGCGGGCAAGTCGGCTTCCTGGGTTATTGATTATATGCTGAGAAACGCCAAAAATCAATGGCAGGTTATCGTAATGGACGCCAATGCGGATCTTATTCATGAGAAGCTTAACAATCACCCGAAAGGTATTGCCGCCGTAGTGGATATCCATGATGAGGCCACAAGACAACATTTAGTAAAACAGGCGGATATCGTACTTTCCCTGATGCCGCCCCATCTCCATATATTATTGGCCCAGGACTGTTTAAAATTCGGCAAAAACCTGATCACCTCCTCTTACGCTTCCGATGATATGCTGGCCATGGATGAGGCAGTCCGTAAGGCGGGACTAATGTTCATGTGCGAAATGGGATTGGATCCGGGCATTGACCACATGTCCGCCGCCCAGATGATCCAGGGCATTCACCGGATCGCCGGGGTGGTCACCAGCTTCAAAAGCTCCTGCGGCGGGCTGGTCGCTCCTGAAAGCGATGATAATCCATGGCAATACAAAATTGCCTGGAACCCCCGTAATATTGTGCTGGCAGGGAAGGCGGGCGCCGTGTGGAAAGACAGCGGCAAAATCCATGAAATAGCTTACCCGGAAGTGTTTGAACATCCCAAAAAAATAAAGATCCCCAACCTCGGCGTACTCGCGGCTTATCCCAACCGCGACTCCCTCAAATATCAAAACATTTACCAGATCCATGACGTCAAAACCCTGGTGAGGGCGACCTTACGCTATCCGGCTTTTATCAAAGGCTGGGATTACATCATTAAGGCGGGCCTGACAGATGAAAACGACGCAATAGATGCCGAAGAGCTGACCTACAGTGCCTGGGTAGCTTTAAAAACCGGCCTGACTGACGATGATCGGCTGACTGACAATTTCAAACAAAAATACCAGGCGGACGCCAAAACCATGAAAATGCTGGAATGGTTACGGATTTTTGAACCAAGACTGATCAATGGCAGCAAAAGCACGGATTCCGCGACCATTCTCCAGGAGCTTCTGGAACGCCGCTGGAAAATGCGCCCAACGGATAAGGACATGGTGGTGATGCAGCATGAGGTGGAATATGAACGGAAAGGACAAAATAATAAAGTAACGGCAACCCTGGTCGTTATCGGTGAAGATAAGCTGTACAGCGCGATGGCCAAAACCGTTGGCCTGCCGATGGGTATCCTGGCAAAGAAGATATTGAAAGGAGAGATCGACCCTCAAGGCCTCCAGGGAGTGCAGATACCCGTCATCCCGGAAGTCTTCAACCCGGTATTACGGGAACTGAAAAAACATGGTATTGAATTTATAGAAGATCTGAATTGATGCGCCGAAAGCTTAACTTTGACCATACCTGAGGAAGCCGAAAAGCTTCCTTTTTTAAAAAAAACAGGAAAACAATGTATGCCAACCTGAAAGAATGCCTCAATGAGCTGGAACGAACCGGGCAATTAGCGCGTGTAAAAGAAGTGATCGATCCCGACCTGGAAATGGCTGCCGTCCATTTGCGGATACACGAGGCAGGAGGGCCCGCGCTTTTATTTGAAAAGGTGAAGGGCAGTCGTTATCAGGCCGCATCCAATATTTTTGGCACACTGGAGCGTTGCCATTTTATTTTCCGCGATTCAAAAGAAAAGATCCGGCAACTGCTGGCATTGAGCAATAATCCCCTGAAAGCATTGAAGCAGCCGGTAAGGCATTTGCCTTTAGCCATGAACGCCTTTAAAGCGTTACCTTCTAAAAGAAATTTCGCGGGATTTAAAGAGATAAAGCTCCCGGACCTGCCACAGATCAGGCACTGGCAGAATGATGGCGGCGCTTTTGTAACGCTGCCACAGGTCTATTCGGAAGACGTGACCTCACCCGGGATCATGCGGGCAAATATAGGGATGTATCGCATCCAGCTTTCAGGAAATGATTACCTGCCCGGCGAAGAAACCGGCCTGCATTATCAGATCCACCGGGGCATCGGCGTGCACCAGGCCAAAGCCATGGCGCTGGGCAAACCGTTGAAAGTGAGCATCTTTGTGGGAGGGCCTCCGGCGCACACGCTTTCCGCGGTCATGCCCTTGCCCGAAGGCATCAGCGAAGCCGTTTTTGCCGGTATTCTAGGCGGCAGGCGTTTCCGTTACAGCTATGATGCCGATGGCTTTGCGGTCAGCAATGACGCCGACTTCGTGATTACCGGTACGATTATACCGGACCTGTTGAAACCGGAAGGCCCCTTCGGCGATCATCTGGGCTATTACAGCTTAAGGCACCCCTTCCCTGTTCTCAAAGTCCATAAAGTTTATGCCAAACCACATGGCATTTGGAATTTTACGGTCGTTGGCAGGCCTCCACAGGAAGATTCCACCTTCGGCGCTTTCATTCATGAGCTGACCGGCAACGCCTTAAAAAAAGAGATCCCGGGGCTGAAGGCCCTGAACGCCGTTGACGAAGCCGGTGTGCATCCCCTGCTTTTGGCCATCGGCAGTGAACGTTACACCCCTTACCTGCCGCAGCAGCAGCCTGCAGAGCTGCTGACTATCGCCAACCGGCTCCTGGGGACCGGGCAATTGAGCTTAGCTAAATTCCTGTGGATAGCGGCCGACAGCTCCGGGCACCTGTCCGTCAATGATGTACCTTCATTTATGCAATATGTCCTAGAGCGCATTGACTGGCGCCGGGACGTGCATTTCCAGACCAAGACCACCATCGACACCCTGGATTACTCGGGCGGAGCGCTCAACCAGGGAAGCAAAGTCGTGCTGGCGGCCTGTGGCGAGGCAAGGCGTGAGCTGGGCAAAGAAATCCCTTTATTTTTTAAGGAATTGCAATATTTCGGGACTCCCAGGATGATCATGCCGGGAGTCCTGGCGCTTCAGGCACCGGCATTCAAAGACTATGATAAGGCAAAGATGGAGCTGGAAGCGTTAAGCGATATGCTGATCGTGACCGCTGAAGAGGATGAGCTGGACGGTATTCCGCTGATCGTCATCACGGATGACGCCGCCTTCCTGGCCGCCGATTTTAAAAATTACTTATGGGTAACATATACCAGGAGCGATCCCGCATTTGATATTTATGGTGTGGACAGCTTTACGGACCATAAGCATTGGGGCTGCCACCATTCATTGAT
Source organism: Edaphocola sp. (assembly GCA_035708205.1). GTDB lineage: Bacteria > Bacteroidota > Bacteroidia > Chitinophagales > Chitinophagaceae > DASSSY01. Next base: position 86,102 of record DASSSY010000002.1, on the reverse strand, counting down.
CATTGACGCGCGCAAAAAGCCGCATCACGCGCCGGAACTCATCAAATCGCCGGAAGTGGAGCAGAAAATCGACCGGCTTTTTGAAAAGGGCGGCAGCCTGCATGCTTACCGGCAATAGCGCCGGCCATGTCGTTTTTCCTGGAACAGGAAAATTAATGTACTTTTGAGCCTCCTCGCGAGCCCCGGCCAGAGGCAATTTGTATCATTATAAAACTGGATCCATAATAAATTTATCATGCAGGATTTTCAAAGCATTTTAACCGGATTGGACAACGGTATTTTAACCATTACCATTAACCGTGCCGACAAGATGAACGCTTTAAATAAAGTGGTCATTGAAGAGTTAGGCGCCGCCCTGGACGAGGTGTATCAAAATCCGGCGATCAAATCCGCCGTCATTACCGGCGCCGGCGATAAGGCATTTGTGGCCGGCGCAGACATTTCCGAATTCGGGGGCCTGGATGCCGCCGGCGGCTCCGCCTTAGCCCGAAAAGGCCAGGAGCTGGTGTTCTCCAGGATAGAGAATGCGCCAAAGCCCATCGTGGCTGCCGTCAACGGGTTTTCACTGGGCGGCGGTTGCGAGCTGGCCATGGCCTGTCATTTCAGAACCGCTTCCGAAAACGCGAAATTCGGGCAACCGGAAGTGAATCTCGGGCTTATACCGGGCTATGGCGGCACACAACGCCTGGTGCAGCTGATCGGTAAAGGTAAGGCCATGGAATTACTGATGACCGGTGATATGATCAAAGCCGATGAGGCCCGGCAACTGGGATTGGTTAACCATGTCTTTGCCCCGGAAGACCTTATGAAAAAAACGAAAGGGATCCTGCTGAAAATCCAGAGCAAAGCCCCCCTGGCGGTCGGGAAAATCATCAGCCTGGTCAATGAAGCGGCAACCGTCAGCCCCACCGGCCTGGCCCATGAGATTGACGCCTTTGGCGCCTGCTTCGCCACCGAGGACAAAGAGGAAGGCGCCAGGGCCTTTTTAGAGAAAAGAGCGCCGGTATTTGCGGGCAGATAACGCAGATAGCAGGGAAAGACCTCTTAAATAAACGGTAAACCGGAAGATGCGCCAACCCTTTTTGCGATTAATCCGTCTTTTACTTTGAAATAAGAATTATTTTTTTTAATCTTGAGGAAAATTTTTTGATACATGCAGAAAGGACGCTTACCTTATATTCTTACAAGTGCATTGCTTCTTTGTGCAGCGTTATTGGGTTGTAAAAAAGAAAACACTTTGGGCATTGATAATGACAAAGTTATCAGCACCCCTTATAGCCTTTTCGCTGCGGATAGTAGTGGCGCCATCGTCAAGACCAATGATGGCGCACAATTTTCAAACGTGTTCCCCCCGGATGGCTATGCCCCGCAATTATTATTAACATCAGGCGCTAACCTGATGATGGTCAAGGAGAACCTCCACCTGAGCACCAACAGCGGCCGCGATTTTAATCCGGTTTATATGCATGTCAATAAATTTCCCTGGCAGACCATGGCTTATGACTATCCCGAGCATGAACGCGTCTATATAACGAGTACGGAGGATAGTGGCATTATGTTCAGTTCCGATCATGGTTTAACCTGGATGAAAGACAGCCTATGGGCCAATGAATCCCAACTCCCGCCTTCCTTTGTCATCAGTAGCTTTTCCGGTTTAAAAGACGGCAAATTGTTCGCCTATTCCAATGAAGGTAATGTCCTGTTCATCAAAGACGGCCTGAATGGCTCCTGGACACCCGTCACTACGGAAGGCAGCTTCCCCGTCGGGCACTCGGAGTATTTCCTGACCTCAAATGACAATACTTTATTCCTGATCGACCACAAAGGTGTTGGCGGCGCCTGGTACAGCGAAGACGAAGGTATTCACTGGACGAAATATAACCAGGGCGCCCTGCCGGTCAATACGACCTATTATTGCGCAATCGCCCCCACTCCCGAAGGCACGACCCTGCTGGTCGGCACGGCGGTTTACGGGATCTTCCGCGCCGATAACGGTACCTTCACCGAAGCATCAGGAGGCCTGCTGTCCGGTGCCAGCGCGTACAGCTTCGCCGCAAAAGACAACTATTATAAGAACAATGTCGTGAAGCATTATATTTATGCCGGCACCAGTGACGGCTTATACCGCAGCGAAAACCACGGGCAGACCTGGTATCAGCTGACTTCCGGTGTATGGAAACAAAAATATGTGGCCATTTATTAATTAACGGCCTCATTCTTATAAGATTAAAAAGTAAAAAGCCCGGTTCGCGAACCGGGCTTTTTGGGCATAAGGCATTAATTGTTGAATATCCTGAACATGCGGCCAGAAGACGACCTGCGGATGCTGTAACAGCCAACCATTCTATTGTATGGCCTTCTGATCCAACTCCCCCGTCGGCTATTGCATATTTGTACGGCAATCTCGGGTGCACTGTCAGCCCCGTAATTTCAAAAACTTAGGGATCCGCCCTCACGGAGATATTGCTCCGGGTTTTCCACAGTATTTTTTGCTTTCCAAGACGCAAATCCTTCGCACGCATTGGTCATATCAAATGACATGAACCTTATGCCATTTTTTAAGCTACTCCCATTTAAACAGCTTTCCGGCAATAAAATAGCCCGCAATACCCCAAAGCAACAGCACTGCCAGGTCCAGCTTAACGCCCCAGAGGGATTGCCCGTCAAAAGCGACTGCACGCAAAGCGTCATTGAGATAGGTTAAGGGCAGGGCTTTGGAAATAGGTTGCAGCCATCCGGGGAAATCGGATACGGGGAAGAATGTACCGGCCAGGAGAAACTGCGGGAGGGTAAGAATATTAGATAATGGCGGGATCGAAGACTCGCTCCTGGAAAGGCCGGAAATGATAAAGCCAAAGCTCATGAATACCAAAATACCGAGGGCGGATAAGATGAGCATATTCACAACCGTTATCCAGCCATGCACTAAAGTATAGCCGAGGAAAAAGCGGCCAATTAAAATGATCAGGATAGCGCCGAAGAGCTGGAAAATCATCCGGGCCGTACCTTCGCCCAATAAGATATATTCACGGCGAACCGGCGTCGCGAAAAAACGCTTTAAAACCAATCCCTGCCTCAGGCTGAAGAAAACAAAGGCCGTACCAAACACGCTGGCGGCCAGTAACGCAAAGCCCAGCTGACCGGGCAGGATAAAATCAATGGTCTTAAACTCCTTTTTATTGATGGACGCCTGCCTGATATCGGCCAAACGCGCCAACCGGTCATGAACCACCGGATCCTGCGACGCAATGATCTGCTGCAGCTCCATCTTCAGCCGGTTCGACTGGTTAAGCGCTGCCGGCAACGCTTTCAATGTTATCCGGTAAGCCGCATCGCCGGCTTTCCCCGGGACCTGCACGTCCAACAGCACATTGATCTTGCCTTTTTCTATCTTGTTGAACAGGTCCGCGCTGTCCCGGTAAGGCACGAATTTTAAAGTAGCCTGTTGTCCAATCTGCTTTGCCAGAAGCGACGCCGTATCCGAGCCCGGGCTAAAAGCCACGTTGATGCCGGACCTGCCGTTGCCCCCGATAAAGCCGAAAACCAGGATAAAGATCAGCGGAAAAGCTATGGTGAAGATAACGGAAGACGGGCTTTTGGAAATTGACCGCAAAGCCGCTATGGTGATGGCTTTGAAAGCCTTAAACTGGCTATAGGATTGATGTTGCATATACCTTTGCTCGGGAATGCTGCAAAGGTAAACCAGAGTAGCGGTACATTATTTAAAAAAATTGTTACTCATCCGAAAGCGTCTGGTAGGCGTAAAGCCTGGCGTAATGGCCCCCGAGCGCCATCAGTTCATCATGTGTGCCCTGCTCTTTGATCACGCCGTCTTCCAGGACAATGATCTTATCGAAGTTCCAGCCTTTGAAAATACGATGTGTGATGACCAGGGCCGTTTTATCTTTCAAATATTCATTAAGATTTTGCTGGATAGCGTTTTCCGTTCGGGTATCAACGGCCGAAAGGCTTTCATCCATGATCAGGATGGCGCTGTCCTTATTGAGCGCCCGGGCAATGGAAATACGTTGCTTCTGTCCGCCGGACAACATGACGCCGCGCTCCCCCGTAATGGTTTGAAAACCCTCCGGAAGCTCAAGGATTTCATTTTCAATAGCCGCTTTCCGGGCGGCGACACGGATGGCGGATTCATCTTCCCCGTTGTCCATACCAATATTATTCGCAACAGTATCCGAAAACAAAAAGACATCCTGCGGCACGTAACTGATCTGTCTCCTGAGGCTGTTCAGGTCAATGTCCCTGATCGGCGTATCATCCATCAGTACCCTGCCCGAATCCGCGTCATACATGCGCAGCAGCAAATGTACCAGGGTGGATTTCCCGGAGCCGGTCTTTCCCAGCACAGCCACCTTTTCGCCCGGATTGATCGTCAGCGAAAAATGGTTCAGCGCTTTGATACCGGTGTGCGGGTAAACGAAGGAAACATCCTCAAAGGTGATTTTCCCTTCAAGATGGACGGCCCGGGCGTTCGGCGCGTTTTGAATGGCCGGGCGCGTGTCCAGAAACTCGTTGATACGCCTTTGGGAAACCGCTGCCCGTTGGATCATATTGGCCGTCCAGCCGATGGCCGAAAACGGGAACATCAGCAAATTGATATACAGCACGAACTCGGCGATATTGCCCGGCGTGATATTGCCGTTGACGGCCTGCCAGCCGCCGATAAGTATGGTGGTAGCCATGCTCAGCCCGACAAACAGGTTCATGGCCGGTAAGGTGACCGATTGGGTCAGCGTAAGATTGATATTACTCTTGCGGTAGCGGTTAGAGATTTTTCTAAAAGCCTTAAAGGCATTCTCTTCCTGGACAAAGGACTTCAATACCCGGATGCCGGCATAGGATTCCTGCGCTTCGGCGGTCAAACTGCTCAGCTCCGCCTGTATTTTTTCACTTTTCCGGTTGACGATCTTATTGACATAAAATATAGAAGCGGCCAGAAAAGGCAAAGGGGCGATAACATAAAGCGTCAGCATGGGGCTGACCCTGATCATAGCGTACAATACCAGGGCGATCAGGGAAATGAGGTTAATGCCGTACATTAAAGAAGGGCCGACATAAAAACGCACGCGGGAAACATCTTCGGAGATGCGGCTCATGAGGTCGCCCGTGGTATGGCTTTTGTAAAAAGTGGTGTCCAGCTGCTGGTAATGGTCATAAATCTGGTTCTTCTGGTCATATTCGATATGCCGGGACATCACGATAATGGTCTGCCGCATAAAAAACATGAAAATACCCCGCAGAACGGCAAAGGCCAGCAATAACAGGCCGCTGATGAGCACCAGGCGGAAAATATAACCGTGCAACGCTTTTCCCGACGCGGCAGTACCGCCTAATAAATGGAAATAATCTATATTGCTGTACACCTGGTCCAGGACATTACGGACAATAACCGGGGACAGCACTGAAAAAACATTGGATATGGTCACGAAAAAAATGCCGGACAGCAGCCGCCATTTATATTTGACAAAAAACTTATTCAGCGCCAGTAACGGCTTTAACGATGATTTTTCCCGCATATTATATTGACCCCGTTCCCAAAAGGGATAATAGAAGTGAAGAACGAAATTACGATAAAGAAATGAACCGGGAAATAGGATTTACTTTTCCCGCTATTGTTTTTCCTGATTTCCCGGCACTTTTCCTTGCGAAAAACAGAAAATCTAAAATAGTTTTTTACCTTAGGGAATTGAACCGGCATTAATGGTTTTTCAAAATGGATTTACAAAAATTCGAACGGCAGGTCAGCCGGAAAAAGAAGAAGCTCACACAGTTCTTAGCCAAATTAGACACCGTCATACCGGAAGACCTTCCGGCATTGGTAGCTGAAGAAGATGCCGCCGTTTGGACGGAAACGGATTGCACCACATGCGCTAATTGCTGCAAAACCATGACCCCAACCTATTCACAGGCCGACATCAAACGCATCGCCGCTCATTTCCAGCTTAGCCCGAAAGCCTTTTTTGAAAAATACCTGGCCCGGGACGAGGACAGCAAGGATATTGTGAACCGCAGCCAGCCCTGTCCTTTCCTGGAAGCGGACAAATGCAGCATCTACGCTATCCGGCCAAAAGATTGCGCCGACTTCCCCCACCATTTCCGCCGGCCCTTCGATGAATATAACGATACCTATTTGCAAAATCTAAGCCGTTGCCCGGCCACCTTCCGGCTTATCGATCGCCTGCAAAAACGCGTTACCGGGGAGTATGATTTTTAAAGTAGTCGGGCCCTAAGCCGCCTTAAATACTCAGCGGTCCGAAGCAACCGGCTACCGTACCAGCTGAACAGCTCGCCGTCCACCAGAATAACCCGGGCGCCGGGAAAAACCGCCGCCAGATCCTCCTGGTGCTTCGCTTTGAACGGGTACGGTTCTGAAGACAGGAATATCAACCCCGGGCGCATTTCGGCCAATGCTTCCAGGCTGAATGCCGGGTAGCGGCTTTGATTCCCGAAAACATTTTCAAAGCCGGCCAGCGACAGGATATCATGAATAAAGGTATCCCGGCCAACCGCCATCCACGGCGCCTTCCAGATCAGGTAGGCCACTTTTTGCCGTATCCCGCCCTGCCGCTGAAGCTCAAGAAAGGACCGCCGGACCTGAACGCTGATGCGTTGAGCGATGTCTGCTGTATTTGTCAAAAAACCGATGTCTTCAATCATATCCAGGGCATCGGGCACGGAACGGATATCCGAAACATACACAGGGTAATGCCCCGCTAATTCTTCAACCTGGGCTTTTAAATTCTCTTCCCTGTTGGCAATGACCAGGTCGGGTTGCAGCAACGCAATCTTTTTGAGATCAACATTTTTGGTGCCTCCCACCTTTTGTTTTCTCCGAAGCCAGTCTCCCGGGTGGACACAGAATTTTGTGATCCCGATCACTTCATTGTCCAGCCCCAGGTCCGCCAGCAATTCCGTTTGCGAAGGCACTAAGGAAATTATTCCCTGGGGCGGCCGCCTGAGCGCTTTCCCTTCAGGCAATAAGATAAATCCGTTTTTCATAACCGTTGTCCATTCCAAATGAAAAACAATTCATATTATTCCGGGTTTGTCGCGGAACCGCCCGGGAGGTTAGCGGCGCTTTCCTGGAGCTTGGCACGCTTGGGCCTCATACGGCGGTAATACAACAGGATGATAAAGGAAAACAAGATGTTGGCGGGCAAAGGATCCAATAAAATATCCGCGACGGCGCGGTGCAGCAATACCAACTGGTTGTACGCTTCCCTAAAGATGCTTTGACCGTCCAAATTGTTACCGCCGGTCGGGCCAAAATAATAAAAGCTCACCATCACAATGGTCAATACCAGGTAGGCGGTGGCGCCGCGCTTTCTGAGATAGCAGGCGCCGATCCAGAACCAGGTATAAAGCGCCATGACCACCGGCCGCAGCCAGAACCACCAGGAAACGCCCGGATCAAACCAGGTGATACAGATATACAGCAACAACCCGATATGAAACAAGGCGATCAGGGGAAAGATAACCGGTGCTGTTGAAAAAAACTTTTTTAAAAATGATACGGGAGCTCGTTGCGGCGTCATAATACCGGGTTTTAGCATTTTGGACGCGGCGAAGTTAAGTATAATGACGGTAATTCCTCCCCCGCGGCATTTATTTTCAAATGGCCTTATCGCCTCAAAAATCCTTATCGCCTCAAAATAATTCTGAAGGTAGTGCCTTTACCCGGTGCGGAATGCCGGACAAAAATGCTGCCGTTATGATATTTTTCGATGATCCTTTTGGCCAAGGAAAGCCCCAGCCCCCAGCCCCTTTTTTTCGTGGAAAAGCCGGGCATAAAGACCTTTTTATAGTTTTTACGGGCAATCCCTTTCCCGCTGTCGGTCAGATCGATCGTCACGATGCGGGGCTCATTCTTTAAATGGATATGAATGCTGCCCCTGCCTTCCATGGCGTCCAAGGCATTACGCATCAGGTTTTCAATGACCCAATCGAACAGCGGGCCGTTCAGCAGGAGGCACACCTCATCCGAATCGGCCTCATAATCAAAGCTGATGGCCACTTTCTGCGGGGCCCGCCGGCTCATATATGCCACCATATTCTCCAGGTGCGTGATCAGGTTTTCTTCGTCCAGCTGGGGCACGGCGCCTATTTTCGAAAACCGGTCGGCCACCAGCTGCAACCGGTTGACATCCTTTTCCATCTCCTCAATCGATTCCTTATTGGCCTCGTTCTCTTTCAGCAGCTCCATCCATCCCACGATGGATGACAGCGGCGTGCCCATCTGGTGGGCCGTTTCCTTGGCCATGCCCACCCAAACCTGGTTCTGGATGCTTCGTTGCGCCGAATAATACGCTACAAAGACGATCAGCAAAAAAAGGAACACGATGGCTACCAGGAAAACGGGATAATAGCGCAGCTGTGTCAGCAACCTGGAATCGCCATAATAAACATAATTTTTGCCATACTGATAATTGATCACCAGCGGCGGATGCTGGCGTTTAAATTCCTGCAGCTGACCGGAAAGATAATCCGTGTCGTGGGCGACCCGGGCGGTATCCAGGTTGATATGATCAATGATATGACCGTTCTCATCCGTAAGGATCAACGGAATGCTCTTGTTGTTGGCCACGACCTTACTGGCGAAAGTCACATCGGCATCGGAACTGGCGGGATTAGACAGCATGATGGATTTAAAGCCCGTGATCAGGGTTTCCACTTTTCCTTTCTCTGCCGCGGCCATCTCTTTGGCCATCTGGTTAAATTTGAACAGGATGACGCTGACCACGGCAAGGGCAGCGGCAATGAGGCCTGTTTTCCAGTTAAGGTAACGACGCATGCTTCAAAAATAAGGAGTATTGGGCGAATTTCAGGGAAATATAAAAGAGCGTTTCCCAGGGGTGCCCTTCCTGAATGGTAATATAATTTGCGGCAGGGAGAGTATCCGCGCCCCGGCAACCGGATGCCGCATCCCGGTCTGCTGACAATGGTTCCAGCGCTACGCCCGTCCCGGCGGGAGAATAATTACCCGGAAACAGAAAATAGCAGCCGGCTTAGGGCTGCTATTTTCAAATGATATCTAAAATGATCAATACCTGTGTTGAGGCATTATGCCAGCTCAACTTCAGCACCGGCATCTTTCAGCTTAGCGGCGATATCCTCAGCTTCGGCTTTGGCTACGCCTTCTTTAACGGCCTTAGGTGCACCGTCAACTAATTCCTTAGCTTCTTTCAGGCCAAGACCGGTCAATTCTTTAACCACTTTTACAACACCCAGTTTGGAAGCGCCCGCGCTTTTCAGGATGACATCGAAAGTAGATTTTTCTTCAGCCACAGCGGCACCTTCGCCACCGGCGACAGCAACTACCGCAGCAGCAGCCGGCTCGATACCATATTCGGATTTTAAGAAATCAGCAAGTTCCTGAACTTCTTTCACGGTCAGGTTAACTAAAGATTCGGCTAATGTTTTAACGTCTGCCATTTTATAAGACTTTAATAGATTTAAAAATTAAGATAATATGAATGAAAATTGGAAGCCAATAGTTGATCATAACTTATTCCGCCGTCGCTTCAGGGACTTCTGCCACTGCTTCCCCACCTTCGCCTTTCTGCTGCAGGGCAGCGATCACGCGGCGGATCGGGGATTGTAACAGGCCGATAACCTCGCCAATAAGCTCGTCTTTGGTTTTGATATTCTTCAGGGCTGCCAGCTGGCTATCCCCCATGTAGATCTCATCAGAAACAAAAGCGGCTTTCAAGACCGGCCTTTCGTTTTTCTCTTCGCTGCGGAAAGCGCTGATGATCACCGCGGGGTTCTTTGGCGTATCTGAGAACATCAAAGCGGTCACGCCGTTCAGGGCATCGTAAAGGCCGCTGTATTTTTCGCTGTCAAGGCTTTCCAAAGCCTTCTTGATCAGCGTATTTTTAGCTACCTTCATTTCCACTTCCTTATTGAAACAGGCCTGGCGCAACTTGTTGATCTGCGCAACCGTCAACGATTCCGTGTTGGTCACATAGAAGTTGCTGTATTGCGTAAATTTATTTTTTAAAAGCTCAATTGCTTCTTGTTTTTGAGCAGTTGTCATTGTCTGATAATTTGACCCTTGCGGGTGTTAAAAAATAGATACTTTAAAAGGAATTTATTTTGAAGATCAATTGAAATTTATCCTACTGATTTTGTATCGACAGATAACCCGGGGCTCATGGTGCTGGCCATGTGGATACCTTTTAAATAAACACCTTTCGCGGTAGCCGGTTTCATGCGCACCAGGGTGTTGATCAGCTCCTGCGCGTTTTCGGCAATTTTATTTGGTTCGAAAGAAACGCGGCCGACGGAAGCATGAATGATACCGGCTTTATCTACTTTAAACGCAATTTTACCACCTTTTACATCTGTAATGGCATTGGCAACGTCGTTGGTTACCGTACCGGTCTTAGGGTTCGGCATCAGGTTGCGCGGACCCAGGATCTTACCCAGGCGGCCGATCTTCGGCATCACGGAAGGCGTCGCGATCACGACATCCACATCCGTCCATCCGCCCTGGATCTTATCAACATATTCGTCCAAACCTACATAATCCGCGCCGGCGGCCTTAGCTTCCGCTTCTTTTTCCGGCGGGCACAGCACCAGCACCGTTTTGGTCTTACCGGTGCCATGCGGCAAGGTTACGGTACCTCTCAAAGCCTGATCGGCTTTTTTAGGATCGATACCCAAACGGACGTGCATATCAACGGAGCTGTCAAATTTCGTGCAGTTGATCTCTTTTATTAACTGCGCGGCCTCTGCCAGCGTATAACTTTTGCTTTTATCTATTTTGGCCTCTGCGGCTTTTCTTTGTTTGTTCAGTGTTGCCATTGCGACAAAATTTAATTTTTTTAGAAATTAATGGAATTATTTAGCCCAGGGCGCTGTACCTTCTACGGTAATGCCCATGCTGCGTGCGGTGCCCGCAACCATGCGCATGGCGCTCTCTGTCGTAAAGCAGTTAAGGTCTTCCATTTTGTCTTTAGCAATGGCTTCCACCTGTTCCCAGGTTACGGAACCTACTTTGTTCCGGTTAGGTTCTTTAGAGCCTTTTTTCAGCTTGCTGGCTTCCATCAGCTGAACGGGAGCCGGGGCGGTTTTGATCACGAAGTCGAAGGACTTGTCACTGTAAACGGTAATCAACACCGGTAATACTTTACCCTGTTTGTCCTGCGTGCGGGCATTGAACTGCTTGCAGAATTCCATGATGTTGACACCTTTTGAACCTAACGCGGGTCCGATGGGCGGCGCGGGGTTGGCCTGGCCGCCTTTGCACTGGAGCTTTACATAGCCCGAGATCTCTTTTGCCATAATTTTTTGGTTTTAACGAGTGTTTGAGGACTCTCCCAATCCGAATAGAATTTTCGAGTTTCTTTTTTTAAGGCTGCAAAGGTAATACTTTTTTTGAAATGAAATATTTTATTTTGAAATAATTTGGCCGCAGCCCTATCAGCGCGCCGGCCGGCTATTTCTTTTTCCTGACCAGGTCGTAGGAATGGTCAATGATCTCCCGGATCTTCCGGTCCGGCAGGCTGCCGTCGATCAATACCGTGTTCCAGTGCTTTTTGTTCATGTGATAGCCGGGCAATACCGCCGGGAATTCTTCCCGGAGCAATACCGCCTTTTCGGGGTCGCATTTAGCGTTCAGGCTCAAGGGCTGCGCCTCAAGGCTTAATAGCAGGAACATTTTACCGTTAGTTTTAAACACCAAAGCGCTCTCTCCAAAGGGAAACCCTTCGGTCACACCTTCCTTGCTTAAAGCGTAATGACGGATGTCTTCAATATTCAGCATTTATTTGCCTTTTACGAGGTCTTTATTAATCTTATATGGTCTACAGGGAAAGCAAATTTACGAAAACCGTCAAAAAGAGGCCCTCTGCCCCCTACTGGATCCCATAATCCTATTGATCTCCCGCTAAATTTCCGGCCGTTCCCGTTTAACGCCTTTGTCCTCACGTCATATCTTTACTTTTACAGCTGGTTTTCCATAAGCCCCCTGCTACGCGGTTAAGGCAAGCGGCGGCTTTCATAACGTTCATTCCGCCCAGCGCTTTAACTTCGGAATGCCTTTCAGGAACATTCCCGTAAAGATCCTCAGATAAAAAGGCATTTCACGCATTTTATCTTTTACAAATTCCTGCATTTGCGCTACCGTCCAGTCTGCTTGCCGGAACAGCCCCCGGTCATAACAATGAGCGCAATACATCTTGCTGATCGTTCCGTCGGCGTTTGTCCCCCCGCCCGGCGATCCCTTCAGGGGCATCCCGCAACTCTGGCAGTTTTTATATACCTGTTCCATGTTTTATTGATTGTCTGTTTGTTGACGCCTGTTTCCGGTTTGCCAAAGGTAACGCTTTTCATTTTCATGGCCGTTATCCCGTCCGGGCACCGGCGCAATCCCGGAGGCGCCTGCTGGCAGCTTTCCCGGGCTTGAAAGTATTAAACCGCTTAAGCGGCCCGGCATTCCTAACCAAATTTTCTCAAAAAAAGTTTGGTTGTCTATATTTATTTCTTTTACTTTGTATCTCAAAGTGCTTTTATGGACACAAAATACCAGGAAGATATCGCCCATATCCATGCCATGATGGAACGCTCTTCCCGTTTTATCTCGCTAAGCGGCCTTTCGGGCATTGGCGCGGGATCAGTGGCGCTCATTGCTTCAGGGCTGGCCTATTACTGGCTGCAGGAGCAAGGGCTGGCCCTGCTGAAGGACCGGGAGCTGGCGGAGGCAACCGGCCTCACGGGTAAACTGGCCCTTACGGGGCTCCTGGCATTGGCCGCCGCGTTGTTCTGCGGCGTTTTCTTTACCCTGAGAAAAAGCCGCAAGCAGCAACAGCCGGTATGGAACAGCCTCACCCGCCGCCTTTTGCGCAGCCTGGTCCTGCCCCTCGCCGCCGGCGAGCTATTTTGCATCGCCCTGATGGCCCATCATCATTTCGTATTGGTCGCGCCCGCGACACTGGTGTTTTACGGGCTGGCGCTGGTCAACGCGGGTAAATATACCTTCAGGGACATTGAGTACCTGGGCGTTGCCGAATTGGTCCTGGGCCTGGCGGCCATGTTCCTTACCGGCTACGGCCTGCTGTTCTGGGCGGCGGGGTTCGGCCTGCTGCATATTATTTACGGGGCGCGGATGCATATCAAGTATCACTGATCCCTTAAGGCGGAGAACTCATGAATTTAGTGCAATCTTTACATAAGGATTTTGAAAGCCGGGTACGCCTGGGCCTGATGTCTGTCCTGATGGTCAACGACTGGATCGATTTCAAAGAAATGAAATCCCTGCTGAACGTGACGGACGGCAACCTGGCCAGCCATGCCTCGGCCCTGGAGAAAGCCGGCTATATCGAGGTCAAAAAGGAATTTGTGGGTAAAAAGACCAGGACGGCCTACCGCATCACCCATCCGGGACGGACAGCCTTCAGCAGCCACCTACGGGCCCTGGAACACCTGATCCGTAACAGCTGATTTTTTTGACCAAATAACTTTGAAATTCAAAGCACTTTTAAACATAGAAGCAATGAAAAAAATAATCGCCCTCTTACTCGGCACCTGCGCATTTACCGCGCTGTTCTACCACCAGGACACCGGCATCAATTTCAGCCTGCTGGCCATCTTCATATGGATCCTGTTGCTGGTCCGCGCCGGCAAGGGAAAGCACACCCCGTCATTCCGGGCATTGTCGGCAGCGCTGCTCCTCTCCGCTCTTTCCTTTGCCTGGTACGGAGATGCCTTTTCTTTCTTCGCCCTGTATTTTTCGGTCCTGGCCACCGGGCTGCATGCCCGGTTCCCCAGGCTGAAGCCGGTCCTCTATCCTTTACTGGTGGCCTGGAATTACCTGTCCTTTGTCTTCCGGGTATTCTTTTTCAGCTATTGGCTGCCCAAAACCAAAAAGGGCAACAGGCCCGGGAAACGCTTTATCGCCTTATTCCTTATCCCGGCTATTTCCGGCATCGCCTTTACCGGCATTTACGCGGCGGGCAGCGACCTGCTGGCCCGTATCCTCGGGCGGTTCTATATCGGCTTTGACCTTTTCAGCCTTCTGCTCTTGACGGCGCTGGGCTTCTTTTTCATGTTCAATTACTGGCTGTTGTGGATACCCCGCGAGGCCCTCAGGCTCAACCAGCGCCTGGAGGATCATTTCTGCTCGGAAAAAGCAAAAACCCCGGCCCGGCCCCCCGCTTTTCCCGACCCCGATACAGAACGTAAAAGCGGCGAGATCTCCCTGATCGTGGTCAATCTTATTTTAGTATTTTTCATTTTCATCTACAACTATGAACAATTTTTTTCCGGCGCCGGCAGCCTCAGCCGGGAAGTCCACCAGCGGGTGGCTACCATCATTATCTCCATTGTCATGGCCGTCGGGCTGCTGATGTTTTACTTCAGGTCAGCCCTTAATTTCGACCCGCAAGCGAAGCTCCTGAAACGGCTGGCCTTCGCCTGGATGGGCCTCAATGCCATCCTGGTCCTGTCCGCTTTGCTGAAAAACAGCGAGTACATTTTCCGCTTCGGCCTGACCTACAGGCGGATCGGGGTGTATATCTTTTTGCTGTTGAGCTTAACCGGCCTGGTCTTCACCTACCTGAAAATAAAGCACCGCCGGACCAACGCTTACCTGGCCAATACCATGTTGCGGGTCTTTTTCGGCACCTTCGTGATCTGCAGCGCGGTTAATTTCAGCTGGCTGGTGACCGCCTGCAACATCCGCTTCCATAAGGACCGGGACATTCAATATTTGCAGGACATGCCCTACAACCACCGGCTTTTGTATAAGACCTATCACCGGGACCCGGCATGGCAGCCTTATTTCAAAGCGCAGGCCGGCCATATCCGGACTGAGCAGGAGCGGTCGTTCTTATCCTCCCGGCTTTATTACAGGTTTATGGACAATGAGCATTCCCAAAGGCATTAATCCCCGGGAGACTTACCGCAGGCCTATCCCCGGATGCGCGCTTATGAAGATAATCCCAGCTTACTGGCTTTGCCGCCGTGCAGAAGATCTTGTCTTGAGTAATTCATCCTGCAAAGCGTTCTTTTCTTTTTCGGTCTGAAGAAGACGCTCATACAATTCAATAATCTTTTCTATTGGATTGAACTCATAGTTAATGACATTGCCCCCGCTTTGGTGGCTGCTGTAAACATGTGGCGTATCGGGAAGCGCCTTGATGAATTCTGCATCATATTCCAGCTCTGTGGCAATTTTTTGCAGCACGTCATCCTTAACTTTCCCAGCTTTCTCTATTAGGGAGTAATTTTGCTGGCTCATGTGTAACCTGTTCGCCATATCTTCTTGCTTTATGCCCCGGTAATTCCTTAAACGGGCAATATTGTGTCCTACATGCATAAAAATAAATTGAGAAAGGAAGACAAAGCTACAATTCCTCTTGTAAATTACCAATCTTGTACAAACACTATTTAGCGGGCCTTGAAAAGAATCCGCTTGTAAAATACCAGCCTGGAATGGTAAAATACAAAGGCCAATGCATAAAATATTCTGGCGCATCATTTGGCTTTTTAAAAAACCTTTATATTTTTGTTCTCGCATTGTTGGAGAAAAGTAATTTATTGTTTAACAGTTTGCTTTTACCTCGCTTTCGGCACGGCTCCGGCAGGCACCCATCCCTTATCCTGGAAACCATTCCGGTATGTCCGCCGGAAAAATTGCTTTGTTACTGATGACGTCCGTTAGGATGTCCGGCAACCTTTTTTATTTTGGTAATATTTTTAAATTCCGCTCAGCTCAAAAGAAAGCATGAGGCCAGATAATGAAGACCCGCTTATCCATATTGTCTTTTCCGCCACGGCTGAATAGCCAGGGGAACGGCACCTATGGCAGGCAATAGCTTCTTGCACCGGCAATATGGTTAAGAACGCCGCTGATGATCAGGATAGGCTATGAAAAAGAAAAATTAAATCAATGTAATAAATACTATGAAGAAAAATATCTTTCTAATTCTATTTTCTTTGTTAATCATTTCAGGGGGATTCGATGCCTCAGGACAAACTTCATCGGACAGGAGCTCCGATAAGACACAGATTAATATAATTCCTCCGTCTCCGGAGGCCTCAACCTTAGGAAGCTATGGTGAAATACCTTTTGGCTATTATACCGGAACTGTAAATTTTAATATTCCGGTAGCAGAAATAACCGCCGGCAAGGTATCTGTTCCGGTTAGCTTAAATTATAGCAGCGGCGAAGGTATAAAAGTTGGCGATGTCGCTAATAATGTTGGTTTAGGCTGGCAAATCGGTGGTTTGGGGGTTATTACAAGAGCTGTAATGGGAAGAGCAGATGATTATGGCGGATTTCTTACGGCAATTAATGAATATGACAGAACCTTCACTAATGGCATTCCTCCAGCCAGTTTTGATTTTACTACCGTCAGTAACACTCTTGAAAATTGGTATTGGGCATCCCAATATTGCATTGACCTCCAGCCGGATATCTTTTATTATAACTTCGGTAACTATGCCGGAAAATTTTTCTTTGACTGGAACGGAGAAATTATTAACATGAGTAATAGCCCGATTAAGATTGAATATAACAAAAATAGTAACGGCAATATTATCCAATGGATCATAACTATCGAAGATGGTACAAAATATACATTTTCTTCAACTGAAACGACTACTGAAACAGACCCTCTATCTATAAATGACCCGAATTGCGGGTATGTGAACGGCCCCAAGACATTTACATCATCCTGGTATCTTTCAAAGATTGAAGACCCAAACCAAAATTCTGTCAGTTTTTTATATGAACCATATAGTTATCGGTTAATGGATATGAAATCCCAGCAATTTTCATTCCAGAGCGATTATACAATAGCTTTTAATACCTGCGTATCAGTGCAATCACCTCATCATAGAGGTGACCGGAAGTTTTCGTATTCTATAAATCCAACAACTTATTATCAAAAAAGAATAAGCAAAATAACATCTTCCAACGGCCAGGAAATTAAATTTTATTACAATACGCCGAGGAAAGATACTCAAACACTCCAGGCTTTGAATTCCTTTAAGTCACTTGACAGTATTGTGTTATTGAATAATTCAACTCCTATAAAATCGTGGGGACTGAAGCATGACTATTTTACGGGTCGCTTAACTCTTAGAAAAGTGACGATAAACGGAAATAACCAGGCGGCCGAGAAACATTACCTTTTCTCTTACAATGATAGTATACCCAAATCAATAGCTTCTTATGCCATTGATCACTGGGGGTATTTCAATGGCCGTACAAATAATTTATCATTGGTGCCAAGTTTTATCGGCCATATTTATCCTGCTTCTGTAAACGACCCTTCTGATATTCCTGTCCCGTATGTTGGCGGGAACAGAGAAGTTGATACATCTGCCTGCCTTAAAGGCTTATTAACTGACATCGTTTATCCGACAGGCGGAAGCACCCGTTTTATTTACGAGGCGAACGATTGCAGCAGAGCCGAAAATAAACCAATTGCAGACTATAACTTGCATCCAAAGAGCTGGTATTATTCCACTATACGTGCCGATGCTGACTCCAGTAGTGGAATCTTAAAAGTGGCTGTTGATACAATAATTATTCCTACTGTTTCAAATATTGCCTTAGAATATCAAGCATACATTAACGGGAGTTGTAGCGGCCCTAAAAAGCCTAAAATGTTTATCAAAAAACTTGTAAATGGAACCCTTACCACAATTAAGCAAATCCAGTTCAATTACACCAATGACACCCCGATTGTCGGACCTTATTTCACTACCGAATTCAGAGAATTCCAGCCTGGGACTTATATATTTATGTCTGAAGCTCAATGTGCAGACGTCCAGACACATCAGCCTGATTATGCCTCAATCAGCTTGTATTTTGAGATTGAAGATACAACAGTTACCTATTCGAAAATTCCTGTAGGCGGTGCACGGATAAAAAGGATTGAAAACTTTGACCCGGTTAGCAATAAAACTGTATCAAAACAATTTTATTATACCATTCCAGGTAGTCCTGGCTTATCCAGCGGCATTATTTATGACCTACCGCAGTACACGACACACAAATCAAGTTCGGATTTATATGAAGGTTGCTCCGCAGGCCCGGGCTCTCCCGATGGGCCATCTGTCACTATCAGTCCATTGGAAGTTCATTTATCCCGAAATAAATATCAATTAGGGACTACGAATGGTAGTCATATTGGTTATGAATGGGTTACTATTGTTACCGACGATGAGGGGAAAAAGGAGTTTCAGTATACCAACCCGGCCATGTACCCTGATGATATTGATTTGAGATATCCATTTATGTCAGCCGGGTCTCAGTCTTATAAAACCGGCCTTTTATTATCTGAAAAAGATTATAGTTTTAAAAACGGCAATTATAATTTAGTAAGAGAAGCGAAGAATAATTATAATTTTATGGATTCCGGTACCGTTGCCATAGGTGTATTTTTCAATGGGAACAGAGAGATGGGGAGTATGCTTATATCAATGTGGTTCCCGCTCGATTATTCCGGAGCATATTCTAAGAATCTGGAGTACATTTTTAAATTCGACTCCTGCAAGCTGAATACCGGCTATTCAAGATTAGTCCAACAAACTGAAACCTTTTATTACCCGGACTCCATTTCAACCATAACAGACAACTTCTATCATCCTACTGTTCCACAGCTACTGAAATCCAAACAGACAAAAAACAGCGATGGCATTATTTCCAAAACGGCTTATACCTATCCGCCGGACATGGCCGCATCTTCCGTAAAGACCGCGATGCTGAACCAAAATATGATTGGCCTGCCGGTATCTACCAAAACCTATAACAACGGCACGCTGACGGCAACGGAGCTCAATAATTACGACCTGTTTAACGGCAGCCAGGTCCAGCTGAAAAGCAAGCAGTCTTCTACTTACAATAACGCCCTGCAAACGGAAGTTACCTTTAATAAGTATGATGCCAAAGGCAACCTCTTAAGCTACACCACAAGACAAGGCATCAGCACTGTTATTCTCTGGGGATATAACAGCGCTTACCCGGTTGCCCAAATTGAGCATGTAGATACCGCCGCCTTAACGACCTACCTGGACGCGAACCCGGCCATCCAGGCCACCTGTAATAGCCCGGCCAGCGACCAGGCCCTGCGCGGTGTCATCCAGCAGATCAGGACACAGTTCCCCAACGCTATCATTACCGGCATGACCTACCGCCCGCCCCTGGGCATGACCAGCAAAACGGGCCCCAATAATATGGCGACCTATTATGATTATGACGGCTTCGGCCGACTGGCAGACATCAAGGACAAGGACGGCAGGATCCTGAAGAAATATACCTACCACTACCGGCCGCAATAACCCTTAAAATAGTTATTATGAAAAATCTTTCTTTCTCGAGTTTCATACTATTATATCTCTTATTACCAGGCCTCCAAACTTTTGCCCAACAGGTCAGCCCGGGCGCCAATATCCCCGCCACGGTGACCACTCCTCCCGCAGTGACCAACTGGCCCGGAATTTATAACGGCAGCAATACCGACCAGAACTATGTCCGGGAGCAAACGCCCGACCAGCCGGGGACATCGTTTAACGCTTTAGGCTTTTACCGGCAGACCACCCAATATTTTGACGGGCTGGGCAGGCCTTTGCAGACGGTGAGCAAAAAAGCGCAGGCCGACGGCTATGACCTGGTGCAGTCTTTTATTTATGATGCCTCCGGCCGGCAAAGCTACCGGTACCTGCCCTATGCTTTTCCCACACTTGCCGGCGCTACCGGCAACTATCATTACAATATGAAGTCGGACATCCAGAACTTTTATGCCGGCTCTACGGGCGAAGAGCCTTACGCGCAGACCGTTTATGACAACTCGCCGCTCAACAGGCCCGTACAGCAGCTGTCGCCCGGTCACGGCTGGGTAGGCAGCCACCGGGGAAAGACTTTTGACTACAATACCAATAGGGATATCAGCTACCTGGTCAACGGCGCTTCACCCCAATATTATAACGTTACCGGGAGCTGGCCCCGCTATACGCTGGGCAGCGCCGCCACCGCCCTGCCTCAGTATGCCGGGGATTATAGTGAAGGTACGCTTTACATTACCCGCACCACGGACGAGGACGGCAAGATGAGCGAGGAGGCCAAAGACAAGTTAGGCCGGGTGGTCTTTACAAGGACGCTGGCGCAAAAGGTGACCGGCACACAGTACCCCGCCGGCGTGCCCGCCGACGTCTTTACCGTCAACTGGGCCTATACCGTCTATATTTATGACGACCTGGGGCGGCTGCGCTATGTGCTGCCGCCCGAAGCCGCTAAAGCGGCCCTGGCCAATTACCAGGTCGTTAATGCCGGCGCTTACACCAACCATAATTATACTTATGCCTTTCCCAACATCACCCAGGCCATTTCCGACGGCCTGTGCTATAAATATACCTATGATGAGCGAAGCCGCCTGGTGGAGAAGAAGCTGCCCGGCAAGGCGGTGGAATATTTTGTGTATGACAAACGGGACCGCCAGGTGATGTACCAGGACGGCAACCTGCGCGCCGGCGGCAGCTGGGCCTTCACCATTTATGACGCCATGGACCGCCCCATGGTGACCGGCCGGGTGCAAAGCACGGCCGCCGACAGGAGCACCATTCAGAATGTCATTAACAACGGCACGGCCTATGCCGCCCCCTCGCTGTATTATTACCTGAAGAATTACAGCCTCTGGCATGTTTACCCCGCTTCCGTAACCACAAGCCCGGGCGCCGGGACCATCCTGAGCTATATTTATTATGATGATTACGGCAATAATGCTTTTTCCGGCTTCAGCTTTGACAACAGCCAGTTCCCGTCCTATTCCGCCGCTACAGTCGTGCCTTCCGTTAAGGCCGCGAAAGTCATGGGCCGGGTTACCGGCACAAAGCTGCGGGTACTGGACCCGGATAACCCCACGGCCAACAATTGGCTGATGACCGTTAATTATTACGATGATAACGGCAGGATCATCCAAAGCCAGGGCCAGAACCTGGAAGGCGGCATTGATATCACCTCCAACCTGTATTATTTCCAGGGCGAGCTGTATAAGACCGTGACCGACCACCATAACCCCGATGCCAAACCCGTGCCCGGCGCCACGGATGTGCTTACTGAGATCACACTTGAAAAGACCTATGACCGCAATTTCGCTAACGGTGGCGGTAACGACCTGGTGGGACAGGTGCGGCAAAGCATTAACGGCGGCGTTCCTTATGACCTGGCGGCCTACAGTTACGACCACCTGGACCGGCTGGTCACTAAAGAGCTGACCGTAGGCAATGTCCACCATAAATATAATGTCAGGGGCTTCCTGAACGAGATCGTGGCCGGCAGCAACGATACCCTTACCGCCTGGGGCGTTCCCATTCCTTTCACCAAAATATATTTCGAGGAGCATTTGTTTTATGACCAGGGCTTTAAAAGCCGGCTGTACAACGGCAATGTCGCCGGGATCACCTGGCAGGGCATGCACGCCCTGGGCAGCGTCGGCAACGAGAACGCCTACGGCTACAGCTACGACCTCATGAACCGCTTAAGCTATGCCGAATACCGCCGGAACGAAAGCGCCACCCAGGGCAGCTACGACTGGGGCAAGGACGATTATGATTATACCGTTTCCAATATCGGCTATGACCTGGACGGTAATTTGAAGCGCATGGACCAGAGGGGCGTGACCACCCAGCCCATTGATATGGACCAGCTGACCTATACCTATGCCGCCGGCAGCAATCAGCTGGTGAAGGTGAAAGACGCCGTAGCGCCGGCAAATACCACCGGCCTGCCCGATTTCAAGGACAGCGCGGACCTGGCCACGGAATATGCTTATGACGCCAACGGCAACTTAGTGTCTGATGCCAATAAGAAGATCACGTCCATAACCTATAACTTTCTCAACAAGCCGGAAAAGATCACGGTGAACGGGCAAGGCGCCATTACTTATGTGTATGACGCTTCCGGCAACCGGCTGGAAAAAAGGATCAGGACATCGGGCGGCGCCACCACCACTTACGATTATATCGGTAACTTCGTGTATAAAAACGACGTTTTGCAGTATATCCTGAACGAAGAGGGCCGTTGCCGCCCGGTGGCCACCGATTCTACTTTCGGGCTGACCAGGTTCGTGTATGATTATTTTATCAAGGACCATTTAGGCAATGTGCGCAGCGTGGTGACGGCCAGTCCTGTTTCGCCGCAGTACCTGGCCAAACACGAGATCGCCAGCGCCAACGTGGAGCAGTTGTTCTTTGACAATATACCGGCCGTGCGCTCGGCCAAGCCCGGCAGCACCGACCCGGACGACCAGATGGCCGCCCAGCTGGTAGCGGGGGATCCCGACCGGCAGGTCGGCACCGCCATCATGCTGCGGGTGATGCCCGGCGACCGGTTCGACATCAGCGCCGACGCGCATTACGAAGGGCAGTTCCGGGATGAGGGCAGCGTGGACGCCGGCAGCATTGTGTCGTCCCTGCTGAGCACCCTGACGGGCGGCATGAATTATGACGGCATCCCGCTTTCGGAGCTGCCGGAGAACGCCCGCATCATAGAGCAGACCGTGGGCAACCCCGCTATGGCGGAGCAGCTGAACAATTTGTTGAATCAGCATGATGATCCCGAACTGCCTAAAGCGCATTTGAATTACCTCGTCTTTAATGATGAAATGCAGCTGGTGCCACAGGAAAGCGGCGCCGTGCAGGTGCCCATAACCGCAAACAACGGGTGGGCAACGCTTACTCCCATTGGCCAGGTCACGACTACGCATTCAGGCTATATCCTGGTGTATATCGACAACCAGAGCATCGGTAATGATGTCTGGTTTGATAATGTCCACCTGGAGCATTATACCGGGCAGGTGCTGGAAGAGGATATGTATTACCCCTTCGGACTCACAATGAGTGCCATTAGTTCCCAGGCTTTTGGCGGCATAGAGAACAAATACCGGTACAACGGAAAAGAGCTGCAGGACGACCTCGGACTGAATTGGTACGATTACGGAGCCAGGCAATATGATATGCAAATTGGAAGATGGACAAGCATTGATGCCTTAGCAACCAAGATGCCCGCCTATTCTCCTTATAGTTATGCCTTTGATAATCCGGTAAAGTTTATTGATATAGGGGGATTAATTCCATACCCCATAACAATTAGGGCTTTTGCTCCATTTGAAGCATTTGGATTTGGCTATCACGGAGACAATAGAGGATATTCTACAAGTTCATCTGTAACAGCAAGAGTAAATCAAAGAATAAATTTTGATACTGACAAACGTTCTATAACTACGAAGGCATGGAGCAATCCTTCATGGAAGGTTGATGATCCCAGCCATAAAGCTACGGCCACTCCATCGGTTAAATTTGACGAACCTTTCGCAATTTCTAAAAATGGGGGTTCAAGAACTTTTACTTTTGGCAGTCATGTAGCGGCTGGCAACCCTAAAACACCTAAAAGATTTACACCAAATATTGATGTGTTTTCTGACTTCTCCATCACTGAAAACAAAAAAGCGGGTACTTTATCTATCAGTGGTAAATTAACAGGAGATAACTTTCCAAGCACAGAAGCATTTATTACAGACCCCAATGGGAATAACGTCTTTATTGGTGTCGGACAAATAGCTAAAGGAGTTGGAAAGAATACAGGCCCCTTTACAGAACTATGGGGAGAAAATGAAGATAGACCTGTTACAAGTTTCAATTTTACCATTACTACGGATAAAAAGGGAAATTTTACAGGAGTTAAAGTAGGAGACACAAATTACACCATCCAACAATGGAATAAATTATTTACTTCACAATCACCTCAAGCTAAATAATAATATGAGAACTTATATTTGTTATATTATAACGGGATTGATTACGTTTTGGGTAGTTCTGTTTTTATTTGGCGTTTCGGCAGGCTTTGCAAACTATATGCCCATTATGGCTTTAATAGGGTCTGTGCTACTTTTTGCAGCCGCCTCACCGTTATTAATAATAAAAAAGAAATTAGGATTAATAATAGGAATTATAAGCTGTTTACTTATTTTGCCCTTTGACATTGGATTTACCGTAAGCCTTTTTGATGATGGTGTTTTCAACTGGGGGACATTATTGGCATTACTCCCAATTATATCAATTATAGCAAGTTCCTTTTATACAATCAAAGAATTTAGAAGACCCAAAAGAGCATTATCTCAGAAAGTAAGGATCTTATTATTTTGTACTCCGATATTGTTGTTTATCCTGTATATTATTTTCTATGGACAGTACTGGAGTTGGGCTATGTTTAGGTTATAATCAAAAGCCGCTCATTGAGCGGCTTTCATCTTGAAGCATGTTTAATGGCATAGCCGTTACAGAGCCGCCATATTTTTCTGAAAGAAGTCTTTGAACTTTTTATTGGTGAGCATTTTATCAATGAGGCGGAAGATGGTCTGCCGGTCTTCCTCATCGAGTTGCTGGATGAGCCTCATTTGCTCTATGGCTGTTTTATCTTCCATAACCACTTCTTTGGGCATTTTGCCGTCAAAGTAGATGATCTGGTCGGTGGTCATGTTAAAGAGTTGCGCCATTTTCTGAAGCTCCTCTATGGTTACGGCCCGTAAATCTTTCTCTATCTTGCTGTAAGCCGACTTGTCCACGCCGATATGCGTGGCCACCTCAATCTGCTTGAGCTTTTTTTCTTCCCTGATAGCCTTGATGTTATCCGCTAAACTCATAGCACAAAAGTAGCGATAAAAACCATTTACGGCAATATATAGCGGATATAAAAACATTTAAGTTGCTAAAATGGAAACATTATTTTATCTTTGGGGTTGAGAAATTAACCACAGAATTTTATGCAACCGACGATTAACGTATCCAACCCGCAGGCCATCACCTACCAGACCGAAGAACTGGGCTTTACCATATTGGGCGGCATCCGGCTGGAAGGATTAGACAGAATGCGGGTCACGCTGAAAATAGAAGTCCGCCATAGAAAGCATGGCGACTACCTGAATAATCCCGATATAGCGGCATTAGCCGTAAGGCATAACCTGGATTTGTACAATGACGTGCAGGTAGAAAAGCTGATACGCAAAACCGCCGAACGGCTGGAAGTAGGCACGATACAGGTTACCAAAGCTATAGCCGATATAACCGCGCAACTGGAATACTACCGCCTGCAACAGATAGAAGCGCAGGAAAAGAACAAAGTGCAAAAGCTGAAAATACTCACCGAAGAAGAAAAGCAGCAAGCCACCGCCTTTTTACAACAACCGGATTTATTACAGCGTACTAACGAGCTGATCGGCCAAAGCGGCGTAACCGGGGAAGAAAGCAACCGCTTGCTGATGTACCTGATCTTCACCAGCCGCAAAAGGGAAAATCCTTTGCATATCATCAGCCTGGGCTCAAGCGGAGCCGGTAAATCCCATCTTCAGGAAAAAGTAGCCGAGCTGATCCCCGATGAAGATAAAATAGAAAGCACTTCTTTGACGAGCAACGCCCTGTATTACTTTGGCGAATATGACCTGCAACATAAGCTCATTCTTATTGAAGATATGGACGGGGCGGAGGCTGTGCTGTATGCCCTTCGGGAGCTGATCAGCAAAAGGCATATTATCAAATTAGTGCCGCTCAAAGACAGCAAAGGCATTACCCGAACCGTTACGTTTAAAGTTACCGGCCCGGTAACAGTAGCGGGCTGCACCACGCAGGAACGCATCTATGAAGACAACGCCAACCGTTCCTTTTTGATTTACATAGACGAGAGCAAAGCCCAGGATGAAAAGATCATGGAGTATCAAAGATCTGTGTCCGCCGGACAAATCAACAGGCCGGAAGAACAAAGCATCAAACTTTTTTTGCAAAACACACAAAGAATATTGCAGCCCGTAACGGTAAAAAACCCTTATGCAGAACGGCTAAAGATACCGGCAGAAGTGTTTAAGCCGAGAAGGACAAACGCACACTACCTGCAATTTATAGAAGTCGTAACTTTTTATCATCAATACCAAAGAGAGCAAAAAACAGATAAGGCCACAGGCGAAGTGTATATCGAAACCACGCCGGAAGATATAGCCGAAGCCAACAAGCTCATGAAAGAAGTCTTATTGCGGAAGGCAGACGAGTTAAGCGGCGCCTGCCGGAACTACTTCGAGCAACTTAAACAATATCTACAGGATAATCACATCAGCACCTTTACGAATAAGGAAATACGCCGGGGGTTACGGATACCCATCAGCACCATAAAGCGTTACCATGCAGAACTGCAAAGCTGCAATTACATCAAACGTAATGAAAATAAAAAGGCAAAGGCCTATCATTACGAAGTAGTGAGCTATGAAGAATACCGGCAGTTGCAGGAACGGATAGGCAGTGTACTGGATGATATTTATTGCTCCCTGGTTCAACAGCCCAAACCGGCTCAAAAGAAAAATGAGCCGGTGAAAACAAAAAATGGCAAAGCTTCCGGCATATTAGCCCAGTAAAAAAGAAAACCGAAAGCGCACAAAAACATAAAGGCCATCCAATGAAACAACTACCCGTTATAACACCTGCCTACCGGTACATAGAAAAGAGCTTTAAGGAGTGGCTGGATGTGCTGGGCTATGCCGAAAGCAGCGTGTATTATATGCCCATAGCCATAAGAGAACTGTTATATTATTTAGAGCAGCAGCAAAGGACATGCCTGTCAGACATCACTGCCGAAGCCATCAAAGATTATTATTACAACCGCCTGAAAAGCAGAACCAATCAACGCTACCAGACAGGTGCCTTAAGCAACGAACACCTGAACAAACACCTGCAGGCCTTAAAGAAGTTCTGCCAATACCTGCGGCAAAGCGGCCGGCTACAGGTAGGAAACATTACCATCCACAGCGAACAGGTAGGTGACGGGCAACGCGATATATTAACAGAGGCGGAAGTGCAGCAGCTTTATAGGGCAACGGAAACCATGTCGGAATACAGGAAGCGGCAGCCTGAACTATACGAATGCCTGGCCATGCGGGACAGAGCCATGCTAAGCGTTTTTTACGGTTGTGGCCTGCGAAGGAATGAAGGCTATCATCTGAATGTAAGCGACATCAATTTAGATAGCAGGATACTGCATGTAAGAAAAGGCAAAGGCTATAAAGAAAGGCTGGTACCGGTAAGCAGCCGGTCGGTGCAATATATGACCGAATACCTGTACGATGCCAGGCCCTTATTACAGAAGGCACACAGGAATGAAGCGTTTTTTATAGGAAGAAGCGGGAGAAGGTTAAGCGGGCAGAGCATGTTGTTATGTCTGCATAAGCTGATACAAAAAACGGATAATGCCGTCTTGCAGCAAAAGCATATTACCCTGCACAGCCTGCGCCACAGCATTGCCACGCATCTGTTGGCAAGCGGCATGGATATAACGCACATCAAGGACTTTTTAGGGCACGCATCATTAGAAAGCACACAGATATACACCCATCTTTTACAAAAGGATACCGAGTTATGACCTTTAATGAGCATTTACACCTGAAAGGCTATAGCAGTAAAAGCATTATGACCATTGAAAAAATAGTGAGCTATTTTAAACAGTGGTGTAATCAAGAGAATATTGCTGATGAAACGGAAGTTAACCACAACGATATTATCGCATACATTAAAAGCTGCACTGCAAAAGGCGTTACACAGAAAACGACAGCCAACTATGTAAGCCATATCAAAAAATATTATGATTACCTGATTAAAGAAAAAGGCATCCCTGACAACCCCTGCAGCTATATCAACATCAAAGGTATTAAAAGAAAGGTCGTATATGACATTATCCCCTTTGAAGCATTGGAAAGCCTGTACCATTTATACCGGACGGATACGGGAAATAAAAAGCAGCAGTTGATCAGGAAGCGCAACAAAGCGATGTTAGGCCTGCTCATTTACCAGGGGCTGCAAAGCGAAGAACTGATAAAGCTGGAAATACAGGACTTGCAGCTAAGGGATGGCAAAATCAGGATACATGCGGGCAGGAGAAGCGCAGGCAGAAACATGAAGCTGGAAGCATCACAGGCCTTTGAACTCATAGACTACCTGAACGATACCCGTAAAAGCTTGTTACAACAGGCAGAAAGAACAGCACAGGAAGAAACAGCCTTGTTCATCACTTCGGAAAAAGGAGTAAGGGTAGGAAGCAATACCATCAGCACGCTACTCAAGCAAATACGGAAAATCAATAGTAAAACCGGTGGTGAGCATAGTCGAACCATAACAAGCATCAATCAGATAAGGGCCAGCGTGATCGTTCATTGGCTGAAACTATACCATCTTAGAAAGGTACAGCACCTTGCAGGGCATAAATACATCAGCAGCACGGAGCGTTACCAGAGCAGTAACCTGGAAGACTTAAAAGAAGACATCAGCAAATATCACCCGTTTTAATTACCTTTAAACTCCATCAAATGAACATCCGTTTGAACAAAGATCAAAAAATCCAGGTAAAGCATCCTTATGATATTTATGCCATTCTCCGGCTGATATTATTGCGGCAGCAACGCATTGACCGTAATCGGGAGCATTTTTGGACAGTAGGACTGGCAATGGACAACAGCATTTTGTTCATAGAATTAGTCAGCATGGGTTCCATTAACAGTGTTATCGTAGAGCCGATGGAAGTGTTCAGTTTTGCCCTGCAGAAAAGGGCTGTAAAGCTGATATTGGCGCACAACCATCCCAGCGGCAACCTGAAACCGTCCAAAGAAGATATGGATATTACAGATCGTCTGATACAAACAGGCCATATAGTAAGCCTTCCCATCATAGACCATCTTATTATCAGCGAGACGGATTATTACAGTTTTGGGGACAGCGGCCTCCTGGCTAAGCTGGATGCAAGCACAAAATATCTGCCTGCTTATATGCTGGCTGAACGCCATAAAGAAGAAGGCGGGCTGAACAAAGCTATGGAAATGGCTTTAGTAATGAAAAAAGAGGGCTATCCCATAGCAGATATCGCCAGGATAACCGGCCTTCCACAAACGAAGATCAAGAAGTTAAAAAATTAAAGAATGGCAAAGGATCTTATGATAACCGATGAAAAGGTAATCAGTAAAATATATCTGGTAAGAGGCCAAAAAATTATGCTGGACAGGGACTTAGCGGAAATGTACGGGGTAGAAACGAGAAGATTAAATGAACAGGTAAAAAGAAATGCCGAACGCTTCCCGCCCAGTTTTATGTTTAAACTCACCGAAGAAGAAGCGGCTATTATGGTGTCGCAAAATGCGATACCTTCCAAACAGGCTCTGGGAGGGACACTTCCCAATGTGTTTACGGAACATGGCGTTCTGATGCTGGCCAATGTACTAAAAAGCAGCAAAGCCGTCGAAGTCAGCATAAAAATAATAGACATTTTTGTGAGGCTAAGAGAAGCATTGCTGACGCACCAGGATATTTTACTGAAGCTGGAAGAGCTGGATAAAAAAATAATCAATATGGGCTTTGATGTCAAGATGCACGACGGGGAGATAGAGACCATTTTTGAGCTGATAAAAGAGATCATGGCAGAAAAAGAAAAGCCGCCATTGCCACGGGAACAGATAGGCTTTAAAACAAAAGCCAATAAAAATAAATAGCTCCACATTATTGAGTTCAAGTCCCGTTCCCTATGGGGAGCGGGACTTTGTTTGAACACTGAAAATCAGCCGCATAAAGGCTCTGCTTTCCCAAAAAAATAAGTTGTCCGCTGGCGCGCGAGTTAGTTTGGGTTGCCTGCGTCCGCTGCGCTCCCGCAGTCAAACTTGGTTATAAGGTCGGCGGTCGCAGTCGCTCGGCAAAAAATCCCGCCAGCCCTGCGTTATCATGGCAGGAAAAGGATTTATTTTTTTATTGTCCTGCCATCAAAGCGCAGCCCTTCGGGTGCTTTACTGCGTTACGCAGGCTGTCATGCTTTTTGCAGCTCGCTTCCTTGCCGCCGTCCGTGCCGCTATTAGTCTGCCGCAAAGCAAGCCACGCATAAAAGCTACCGCTATTGCCTTGCGGCATCCTGCGGCACTCCACCGTGTAAGCGCCACCTGCGCGCCTGCCCGTTCTTGTTGGTTTAGTGCGGCGGCGCAGTCGCCCCCGCGCTTTTGCCCTGCCTGCCCTGAGCCTGTCGAAGGGCAAGCCAACGCTTCGCTCCTGTGCTTCGCCTGTTTTTAATGGACAAAACGGTGGTCAGCGCAGCCCTTCGCGCTTATGCGCTCCCGGTCTGCGCGTCCGGGCAGGCATGGCGCAGTAGGTGGCGAACGTTCCGCTCCGCCTGGCTGCGTTCGTTCCTCTCTTGCCAATGCTACGCTACACTGCCACACAATCAGGAGTACAATTATCAGCTTTTAAATAAAGCATCAGCAATAAAACTACTACCAGAAAAAAACTACCGCGCCAATGCCCCCCACGCACAAAGGCTATGCTTCGCATTGGCTTGCTGCATCAGCGCTGGCGAATGATGCGCACAAGCCCACCGCACAAAGCAAACATCATTCACCATCGCCGATGTTTTTTATTTTTCAAGCGATGATAAAAGCAAACTTGCTAACTGACAAATAAAGCCAATAAATATCAGGAACATACCAGTCCTGACCATGCTATTTTTAAACTTATCCTTCTGCCTCATTTGCTTAAGTTCCGCATCGGTATATATGAATGTACCCGACTCAACTTTGGCACTGTAATGAAACATGAAATAAGCCCCAACCATGTTAAGGGAAAGGCCCATAACGTTGAGTAAACTTTGTATAACCATAGAAGAAAAATACAGATTTTTTTTACCTTGTGCAGGTAAAACGTTCTTTGAATATTTTTATTTGGGTAAAAAGGACTTGGGAAATAGATACTATTTTTGGTAAAGGCTTAGGACAAAATGGAAATGCACTGGAAAATGCGGGTTAATTACTATCCCTTCGGACTGACCATTAGCGAAGACGCAGGTGTGGTTACTACCACTCAGCCTTATAAGTATCAAAGTATCGAATTGAATAAAGATTTTGGACTTGAAACATATGAAACAAAATATAGAGATCTTGACCCACAAATTGGTAGGTTCAAACAAATAGATTCTAAAGCAGAGAACCACTATGATGTTAGCCCATTTGCGAGTATGGGAAACAATCCGGCATTAAATGCAGATCCATTAGGCGATGACTGGTTTGTAGATAACAAGACTGGCAATGTGTTATTTCTGAAAGGACAATCAGAGGTTTCTGAAAACGCCATGAAAAATACCATGTATGGAAGATTATGGGGAAAAGCAGAAGATTATGAAAGGCTTGGCCCAGATAATATGTTTGGTAATAAAGTCCCCCTAAATAACTATGGAACCGATGCATTGAGCCTAAAGGCAGTGTATATTGAAAATCCAGACCTGTTTATGAAAAATCATGGTTATGCCAAAGCTGAAAGGGTCAGAATTAAGGAACGAGAATTTGTATCAGGTGGTAATTTTGGCGGGGAAGAAAGGATTTCCCAGACAGTTACGGATTTAAAACAAGTTGGTGAATCAAAAATTACGTATACCAAGCCTGCTAAACTAAACACTAAGCAAATTATAGACAGGAACTCTGCAAAATCAAATTGGAGTTCTTCAAAATCCGTATTATACAACCTAACCAAACCTTATGGTCAATCAAATAGCAAAACCGCAGAATACTATGGTAATAAAAACCATGATTATAGTTCCGGCATTTCCCTAATAGGTAGCCTAATTGAAACAGCTAAAGCAATATTTAAAAAATAAATAATTAATTCAATGAAAACCTTAATCGTTTTAATTTTTATATTGATATGTGGGTGCCAAAATCCAACCCTTGATCAATATAATGCTAATAATTATAAGGAATTAAAATCTCAATTTCAACCACAATTTATAAACCAATTCCCGAAGCACATCAATTCAAAGATTGCTTTTACTGATTGTAGTACTGATATAGAGAAAAATAAAGTAGGATTAATATTATATGAATATATAGTAAGTTCAAGAGAGTTGGATTCTATAAAAAATTTCACCGCTTCTAAAGCGCTAATTGCGAAATATAATTCATTTGACTCTTGTTTATTAATTGTAAACAGGTTTGAAACAAAATATACTTCTGAAAATGGCATTGTACCAACAATTCAAGATAGTACACAACTCAAACGGAATTGTTACAATAAAATGGTACCTGTTCCGAAATTTATTGATTATGACGGAGGAGGTGCAGTTACAACTTGTGGATTGGATAGCACTTTTACTATTTATGTATTAGAAGCTAAGCCAGGAATATATTTTGAAAAATATCAAAAAAAACCATTTGTCCAAATGCCTGAAAAATGGGCTAATGGCTATTCTAAAGGAATTGCAATAAGCAGAAAAGACAAAACTGTTATTTATTGGAGTATTATGTGGTAATGGAGGTAGTGTATCACAAATGTTGATGAAGCCAAAACAAGTTAATGATCAATGATAAAATGAAAAAAATTGGAAAAAAGAGTATTACCCCTGCCTTCTTTCTTTTTCTGGTTAATGTCAAGCTTTAAATGAAAGTTTCCGATCCTGAGTGCTACAGATATGTTGATTTGGAAAAAGCAAACAACGGATGGGCTACGCTTACGCCCATTGGGCAGGTTACCGTCACTCATGCGGGCTATATCCTGGTGTATATCGACAACCAGAGCATCGGTAATGACGTCTGGTTTGATAATGTCCACCTGGAGCATTATACCAGCCAGGTGCTGGAAGAGGATATGTATTATCCTTTCGGACTGACGATTTCGCAGGATGCAGGCGTGGTCTCTACCGCGCAGCCTTATAAGTATAACAGCAAGGAATTGCAGACAGAATTTGGCTTGCAGTATTACGATTACGGAGCAAGGATGTATAATTCGCAAATAGGCAGGTGGAATAATATTGACCAGACGGCAGATAACCGGCTGTGGTTAACGCCGTACAACTTTGTACAAAATAACCCGATTCTCAGGATTGACCCTGACGGCAATACGGATGATATTGTCTTCACAGGTACAGATAATAAAGAGATCAGGATAGAAACCCAGGGAGAACAGGATTATGGCTACCGGGTACCCGTTGCCCTTGGCACAAACAGGACACTTGATTTAGGACTGAAGGGTGTTAATCCAAATAATCTTGCCTATGGCTATACTGTTGCTGGAAATCTTGATGTTGCAGGTATCGGGGGCGGAGAATTTGGGGGAGAAATTACCGTTGCCCAATTCAGTAATCCAAATTATAAAAATTATAATTATGTATTTGCCGGTTACCACAGTTCTGTTTCTTTAGGAGCACAATTTGGCACTTCAGCTTCAGCTGGTCTTAGTTTATTTGTTGCATTTAATACAAGTGCAAAGGATGTATTACCTTCATCCTTTGCCGGAAAATCTTTTGCAGCTGGATACTCTATGGACATAAAACACATCGCAGGAGGAGGATTATCTTTCTCCACATTTTCATCGACAAAAGATCCTAAAAAAGATGGCTGGAAAGGGGTTTCAATAGGATTAAATGCTGGCGTGGGTGAAATGGCAAATACAGGATCTTTATCTCTTCAAAACTCAACAACAACTCTCCTAAATGGGGAAAAGAAAACTTCTGATAGAAGTCTCATGGATAAAACAACAAATTCTTTAGCACCTATACAAAGCGCTTTTGTTCAATACGGTTTACAGCATTTAAAAGATAAATAAAATAAATGAAAAAGTATATATTTATAGCGGTAGCAATTATTATGACTTCATGGTTTGTTTGGATCGTTTTTAATCCTCCGAAAAACCCCGACCCCAACATTTACTATTTTGAAGGAAAAATCAAAGATATTATTAAGTCTAAAAATCATGATTTCGGAATCATTGTTGTACAACTCGATACTGCGCACGTAATAGTTAAAGACTCTTCTTTTTTTGTACCAAGTAAAGACAATTTTCCTCCTTTCCGTCATCATGGCGATATTGGCGAAGTCTATTGTACTGTTTCAGTAGATCCTAATATCAATGCAATAGGGTATAAAATAGCTTATGACACAATTGACCGTTCTGTTGAAATAATAGATAACAACAATGACACGATCGCAGGAGCCGAAATGAATCCAGTTTCAGAGCCAACAGATTTAAAATTTATTTTGAAAAACAGCAGACTGAAATAATACTATGAAAAACCTTCTTCTAATGGGATTTTTCTGCCTGACAATTTCCACACTATTTGGACAGGCAAAATCTATAACTGTGCAAAATGGCTGTATTGTTCTTAATGTAAAACAAAATATTTTGTATATTGGCATACCTAACACAATTAGGATTTATGATAAATATATTTCATGTGACAGCCTTCAAGTTAAGACCGATAATGGGAGAATAACCCCTACAGGAACCCCTTGCCACTTCACTATAATACCTAAAAATTTTGGAGGTTGTAATGTATTGATCAGGAATAAAAATAATGATTCATCAGTGATGAAAACTTATTTTCGTACGCTACCGCTTCCTTCTCCTCAACTACTTCTTGACAATAAAGTGTCAGGAAAAATTCCAATTAATGAACTGAAATTGCAATTAGGTGTAGCTGCAGAAATACCTGATTTAGACTTGCAAAATAGCTATATCGTTAAAAGCTTTTCAATGATAATAATAAGAAAAGATAGGATAGTAGCAAATCTAAATAATATTGGTGATCGCTTTTCTGAAGAAGTAAAACTTGCAATTAACGATGTTGAAAAAGGAGATAAAATACTTGTTTGGAATATTATCATTATAAAACCGGGACAGATTACAGAAAAAATTAGCCCAACCGAATATATAATTGAGTAATATTAACAAATAGGCCATTTCAATTGCAGAAAGGCCATTTGTTGGGTAGTGTATTTTCCTATCCTCCTTTATTCAAAAAGGGGGATAGGGTTAAGTTAAAATATTCCTCAATAAATCCGGAAGATTTCGTGGTAGTTTCAAATAAAAATAAATTGCTGTATTATATTTTATCCTTGCTGGCATTGCTATATGCCTAGATTATCATGACGAGGGCAGCGTGAACGCGGAAAGCGTGGTCTCTTCCCTGCTGAGCACCCTGACGGGCGGCATGAATTATGACGGCATCCCGCTTTCGGAGCTGCCGGAGAACGCCCGCATCGTAGAGCAGACCGTGGGCAACCCCGCTATGGCAGAGCAGCTGAACAATTTATTGAATCAGCATGATGATCCAGAACTGCCTAAAGCGCATTTGAATTACCTCGTCTTTAATGATGAGATGCAGCTGGTGCCGCAGGAAAGCGGCGCCGTGCAGGTAGGCTTGTCCGCGGCCAATGGCCAGGTTACCGTCACCCAGGCGGGCTATATCCTGGTGTATATCGACAACCAGAGCATCGGTAATGATGTCTGGTTCGATAATGTTCACCTGGAGCATTATACCGGGCAGGTGCTGGAAGAGGATATGTATTACCCGTTCGGACTGACATTATCGCAGGATGCGGGCGTGGTAAACACCGCGCAACCGTATAAATATAACAGCAAGGAATTACAGACAGAATTTGGCTTGCAGTATTACGATTACGGAGCAAGGATGTATAATTCGCAAATAGGCAGATGGAATGGGATTGACCCGTTGGCAGAGAAATTCCGACATGAATCACCATTTAATTATGCAGGAAATAATCCAGTGATTAATATAGATGTAGAAGGGCAATATAAATTAAGTTCGAAAACGCGAAATCAATCCAAAATATTAGCTGCTTACTTAGATAATTATATTCAAAATGACGTAGCGAAAAGCCCAACTCTAATCAATACACTGAAAAAGTACGGCCAATTCAAAGATTGGAATAGCATAAAATCCGTTTTAACCAAAAATAATGGACCGACAATTGTGATAAGTGATGATATACCCTTTGGTGCAGATGGCTATTATTCCGGTGGGACAAACGGAACAATAGAAATCTCTAGCAAACTTATTCAAAATCTGAATTCAGCAAAAACATCGGAAGAAAAGGAAATAGCGCTATTACAAGTTATTAGCATCCTATTGCATGAAACAGTTCATTACGGCGACTGGCAGGACGGGGATCCAAATGACAACCAAGATGTAACAAGAAAAACAGTCACAACGGCTAATGGAGAAAAAATTAAGGTGGACCGATGGCTAAAAAAAGAGGGCCCTGGTGATAAAGGGCATTATTTTGAAACTGATGCTTACAATAATGGGAATGATGATAAAGGGCCCATAGATAATTCTAAAGATGCACAAATGGTCATAGATAGACAAAAAGAAAATGGAGATAAAGAACATATTCTACCAACAGTACCAAAACTCAAAAATAAATAGTGATTATGAAAACAACGATGTTATTGCTAATATTAGGGATGTCCATAACATTTTCATCTCATTCGCAGATCCCGCAAAAGGATATTGTACCAATAGTGATTAGCAAAAAAATATACTTAGGGTTGGATAATATAATTACGGAAATCAGCCCAGACATGAAACATAAATTAATATTTAGTTCGAACAGCGGTCATTTTTTTATTGAAGGAAATAATGTCCATTTTTCTCCCACGAGAAATGGATATGCCAACTTGAACGTTAGCACTTTGAATAAGGATGGAGATACAGTATTGGTTGGCGAATATAGTATTTTTATAAATAAAGTGCCAGAACCACAGGTGTCAATTGGAAGGTTTCCTTCCGGAGACACCTTATCTATCGAGGATATCATTTACCAGCCGGGTTTAGGGATTGCTGTAAAATTTCCAATTGAGGCCAGATATAAAGTGACAAGCTACAGTTTTATCTGCCTTAGAGGAGATAGCATAATTTATCGAGAGCATGTTAATGATCCTTATCTCAGCGACAAAATGAAAGGTTTCATTAAAACAACAAAGCGAGGTGATCTGCTCATCTTCAAGGATATCAGGGCAATAAATAAAACCTCTGATACAGAATTTAGTCCTCCTCTCTTATATTATTTTGTAAAATAGAAATCGGTAGTGTATCACAAATGTTGATGATACCAAAACAGGTTAATGATCAAGGAAAAAATTGAAAAAAGAGGATAGTATTACCCCTGTCTTCTTTCTTTTCCTGGTTAATATCAAGCTCTAAATGAAAGTTTCCGACCCTAAGTGGTTTGCAGAAAGCGGTCTTTTGGCAAGCTCCGGGCAAGTATAAAATATGTGCCTGCTTATATCCTGTCAGAACGCCATAAGAGAGAAGGTGAGTTGAATAAAGCTATGGAAACGGCATTAGTAATGAAAAAGGAAGGTTATCCGATAGCCGATATAGCAAGGATAACCGGGCTTGCAGAAACAAAAATAAAAAAGCTAAAAAATTAAAGAATGGCAAAGGAGCTTATGATAACCGATGAAAAGGTAATCAGTAAAATATATCTGGTAAGAGGCCAAAAAATCATGCTGGACAGGGACTTAGCGGAAATGTACGGGGTAGAAACGAGAAGATTAAATGAACAGGTAAAAAGAAATGCCGAACGCTTCCCGCCCAGTTTTATGTTTAAACTCAC
Organism: Edaphocola sp.; assembly: GCA_035708205.1. Lineage (GTDB taxonomy): Bacteria > Bacteroidota > Bacteroidia > Chitinophagales > Chitinophagaceae > DASSSY01. Next base: position 48,669 of record DASSSY010000002.1, on the reverse strand, counting down.
CGAAGAAGAAGCGGCCATTATGGTGTCGCAAAATGCGATACCTTCCAAACAGGCTCTGGGAGGGACACTTCCCAATGTGTTTACGGAACATGGCGTTCTGATGCTGGCCAATGTGCTAAAAAGCAGCAAAGCCGTCGAAGTCAGCATAAAAATAATAGACATTTTTGTAAGGCTAAGAGAAGCATTGCTGACGCACCAGGATATTTTACTGAAGCTGGAGGAGCTGGATAAAAAAATAATCAATATGGGCTTTGATGTCAAGATGCATGACGGGGAGATAGAAACCATTTTTGAGCTGATAAAAGAGATCATGGCAGAAAAAGAAAAGCCGTCATTGCCACGGGAACAGATAGGCTTTAAAACAAAAGCCAATAAAAATAAATAGCCCCACATTATTGAGTTCAAGTCCCGTTCCCTATGGGGAGCGGAACTTCGTTTGAACACTGAATATCAGCCGCACAAAGGCTCTGCTTTCCCCCAAAAATAAGTTGTCCGCTGGCGCGGGAGTTAATTTGGGTTGCCTGCGTCCGCTGCGCTCCCGCAGTCAAACTTGGTTATAAGGTCGGCGGCCGCAGTCGCTCGGCAAAAAATCCCGCCAGCCCTGCGCTATCAGGTAGTGTATCACTTATATTGATGATGCCAAAACGGGTAAATGATCAAGGATAAAATGGGAAAAATTGGAAAAAAGAGGATAGTATTACCCCTGTCCTCTTTCTTTTCCTGGTTAATATCAAGCTCTAAATGAAAGTTTCCGACCCTAAGTGCTACAGATATGTTGATTGGGGAAAAGCCACTGCGTTCCAGCCATTTTTCATCATTAATATAAAAACCCGAATAGCCATAAAGGGACCTTCGGCCCCCTGCCGGTTTCTATGTCATCAGCGGCTACCAGGTATTTTTGTTGTTCTTTTACCTGGCGGGTATCCTTGCTCCCGCCCCCGGCTTCAATATACACATCCGCATCTTCGATATAGAAATCACCGGTGGCCGGCATCGTGACCGTCAGTCGCGCGTTTTTTAACTGTCTAAGCAAGAACGTCTCCCGGATGGCGCCGATATCCGGGTTCTGCCGGAGGGCATAAGCCAGGTCGGTATTTTCCAGGAAAACCTTTTCCGGCTTCTGCAAAAGCGATACGCCTTTACCCTTGCCAGCAACAGATTTAAGAGACGTGCCTTTTCCAGCTGGTCCAGCCAGGCATAAACGGTTTCCCTGCTGACGTCTAATTTCCTGGCCAGCGCCGAAATGTTGGGCTTGAACGGTGCCGATTCCGCTAAAACACCCAATAGCTTCTTCACTTTAAAGGCCGCTCCCGCGTTATATCCTGCCACATAAGCCAGGTCGGTATCAATGACGGTATTGATCGCCTGGCTGAGCTTTATGAGCACTTCATCCGTACTGCCTTCCCGGGAAAAAGGCAGGTAGCCGTAATGCAGGTATTTCCGGAACAAGGGTAAAGGATGCCGGAGCGCTTTCATTATTTTTGCAGCAGCCGGGTGCGGATTGTGGAGCCATTCATCCGGCCGGATACTTTCCATGCCCGCGTAGCCTTCCAGCTTCAAAAACTCACGGAAGGACAAGCCGGGCAGTTCATAAGTGATGGCCCTCCTGCTCAGGTCGGCTTCGCCCCGGTATATGTCCAATACGGAAGAAGAGGAAAACACAACCTTCAGGCCCGGGTACCCGTCATAAAATATTTTTGAGCTCCCTGGACCAGCTAGGGTATTTATGGACTTCGTCAATAAAAAGATACCGTCCGCCGTTTTTGTAAAAGGCATCCGCGGTCTCCGCCAGGTTATGGGTATAAAACCAGTAATGGTCTGCCGTTACATAAAGCATTTCCTCCGCCGGCCTGTTCAGGCGGTAACGCAGGTATTGCAGCATCAGCGTCGTTTTGCCGGATCCCCTTGGTCCTTTAATGGCCAGCATCCGCTGCTTCCAGTTGACGGTATCGATCAGGTAGCGAAAAAAAGCATCGCTGACCCGGCTGATCAGGTTGTCGTGATATTCATACAAAACATCCATAAATATGTCTTCTATAAAGGACAAAAATGGTAATAATTGTTGATTAAAAACGACATTTTTACATTTTCATTCAACTCTTGTGCAATTAAAAGGAAGAAAAATATGATGCTGCCTTTATTCTCCATCAATTTAAATTCAACTCTTGTCCGATTAAAAGTCACAGCGTTCATTTGAAGAAGCATGCATTCAGCTATTTAAATTCAACTCTTGTCCGATTAAAAGATGCGCAGCTTCCGGAACCGCCCGGCACATCTCAAATTTCAATTCAACTCTTGTCCGCTTAAAAGACGGTATTCTGGAGCACATCACCTCTTGCGTTTGTTTATTTCAATTCAACTCTTGTCCGATTAAAAGCTGGTATTGGTTGCGGTACTATTAGACGCGTTCTTATTTCAATTCAACTCTTGTCCGATTAAAAGGGGGCGTGATGCCCCAATTTTCGAATCACATTCCGATTTCAATTCAACTCTTGTCCGATTAAAAGCGAAAAAAGATGCAGAATCTGGACTGAAAGACATATTTCAATTCAACTCTTGTCCGATTAAAAGATCTTCGCCAAGCGATCTTTCGTGCTTAGCGTGCTTGAATTTCAATTCAACTCTTGTCCGATTAAAAGTTCCGGCCACGGCCTCAAACCGCAACACTCGTTTAACATTTCAATTCAACTCTTGTCCGATTAAAAGGGGACGTTTGAAGTTGGTGGGATGCAGAATAAACAAATTTCAATTCAACTCTTGTCCGATTAAAAGATGAATATTGATGCTGAATGCCGTCCGTTGTTGTAATATTTCAATTCAACTCTTGTCCGATTAAAAGTCTTTCAGGACAAAAACAATACTGGTAACAGAGGGATTTCAATTCAACTCTTGTCCGATTAAAAGCCGAATCGCCGGGTATTTGAATAACCGTATCACGATTTCAATTCAACTCTTGTCCGATTAAAAGTGTAAAAGCATTTTTGGCAATGATTCGTAAATGTGATTTCAATTCAACTCTTGTCCGATTAAAAGTTAATATGAATTTGATGAAAGACGATATTATTATCAGATTTCAATTCAACTCTTGTCCGATTAAAAGTGGTCGAAGCAATCGGAATAGTGCGGCGCTTCCTCTATTTCAATTCAACTCTTGTCCGATTAAAAGCCCTGGGCATTGGCCACAATGCCAAAGCCCGCTACATTTCAATTCAACTCTTGTCCGATTAAAAGAACCCTCGACTTTCAGGAACGCCATGTGCAGGAGAATTTCAATTCAACTCTTGTCCGATTAAAAGAAGGCATTTCTGGTAGCATTGATAACGCCAATTGTCATTTCAATTCAACTCTTGTCCGATTAAAAGGAAACCGAACCAATTCCCGCCTGACTTAAACTATTATTTCAATTCAACTCTTGTCCGATTAAAAGGTTTCGCCGGTAATAACCGCCGTTTCGCCGTTGCTCTATTTCAATTCAACTCTTGTCCGATTAAAAGCAATCCAATCTGCTTCAGTAAATTTAGAAGTATGTTATTTCAATTCAACTCTTGTCCGATTAAAAGAATAATATCATTATCGCAACGATAGCATACTGACAAATTTCAATTCAACTCTTGTCCGATTAAAAGCGCACATAGTATCAAGATACTTATGACCATTATGCTTATTTCAATTCAACTCTTGTCCGATTAAAAGATAGAAACTTACAGCAGCAATGATTTGGGTTCTTGATTTCAATTCAACTCTTGTCCGATTAAAAGCATTGCTGATCATTTTAGGGGGTGGCTTTTTGTTTTATTTCAATTCAACTCTTGTCCGATTAAAAGACGTTACTGCCTTCCTGCCGGGCTATCTCCCCCTCCCTATTTCAATTCAACTCTTGTCCGATTAAAAGCTGCCTTTCGGCCGAATTTCTGGGCAACGTCATTAAATTTCAATTCAACTCTTGTCCGATTAAAAGTCAGCAGTGGAACTGTGGCCAACAAACGGGAGGAAATTTCAATTCAACTCTTGTCCGATTAAAAGTACTTATATCCGTACATAGGGATAAACTATTAACACATTTCAATTCAACTCTTGTCCGATTAAAAGATATCCGCTCAACTACGATCAGCTCCTGGGAGAACCATTTCAATTCAACTCTTGTCCGATTAAAAGTTATACCTTCCGTATTGATGATATACGTTTCGCCATATTTCAATTCAACTCTTGTCCGATTAAAAGAGTTAGGATTTGATGCGAAAAAAGGCGGAGATGTAATTTCAATTCAACTCTTGTCCGATTAAAAGAATTTAGCTTATGTAAAACATTGCGACCCGTTAGAATTTCAATTCAACTCTTGTCCGATTAAAAGGATGAAAATGGCGAAATTGCTTTGTCCACCGATGAATTTCAATTCAACTCTTGTCCGATTAAAAGATTGAGGAAGAGGAGCTGCAAAGCCGCATTGTGCATTTCAATTCAACTCTTGTCCGATTAAAAGGGGCTTCGACTACGCTATCGTGATGAACGGAACGATATTTCAATTCAACTCTTGTCCGATTAAAAGTCTAACAATGGCTGGAATGCCACCATTGGCAGTATATTTCAATTCAACTCTTGTCCGATTAAAAGTTCGCGAATCGTTCTACGACGCCGTGGATGAATACCATTTCAATTCAACTCTTGTCCGATTAAAAGGATACTATCATTCTCACAATACTGGCCTGAATGCAATTTCAATTCAACTCTTGTCCGATTAAAAGAGCGAATCGGAGGTTGAGGACTTAGCCCTAAACGAATTTCAATTCAACTCTTGTCCGATTAAAAGAAGATGATAATTCCATCACGACCCGAAGCCTGATCATTTCAATTCAACTCTTGTCCGATTAAAAGTATAGCTATGCCTCTGTTCGTGATTTGGTGGCTACATTTCAATTCAACTCTTGTCCGATTAAAAGAAAGCCTCTCTGATTGCCCAGATAGTGCCTTTATATATTTCAATTCAACTCTTGTCCGATTAAAAGAATCAGCAGCAGAACCAGGGAATGTGGAAAAAACGTATTTCAATTCAACTCTTGTCCGATTAAAAGCAGAAATACTCGCAAAACCGCTGGCTGGTGCTACATTTCAATTCAACTCTTGTCCGATTAAAAGGATACCGCTGCTAAGTTCTATTTAGTGAACAATAGCATTTCAATTCAACTCTTGTCCGATTAAAAGGCGTTATATCTGCCGGAACAAACCTAATACCGTTTAAATTTCAATTCAACTCTTGTCCGATTAAAAGAGGCCTCCTTTGCTTTGCACCTTTTTTGCATGTGTATTTCAATTCAACTCTTGTCCGATTAAAAGATTGTTCTTGGTCATGTCCATCAAAGCCGCTGTAAGATTTCAATTCAACTCTTGTCCGATTAAAAGGCTCCATCGCTACCCTCTCCGTTCAATAACTGCTCCATTTCAATTCAACTCTTGTCCGATTAAAAGCACTCTCGCAGCTCCCGCGGCCAAACTCCTAATCCCATTTCAATTCAACTCTTGTCCGATTAAAAGCTGCAACAGCAATGCTTTATATGCCGTTGGGTCAGATTTCAATTCAACTCTTGTCCGATTAAAAGGGGGTGGTCATCTGTACCGGTGGCATATTGTGGCAAATTTCAATTCAACTCTTGTCCGATTAAAAGAACCACCGGCCAGACTAAGTATAGGAGCATTGATAAATTTCAATTCAACTCTTGTCCGATTAAAAGTTTTATTGGTTAGAATGGCTTTGCTTAATCTATCAAATTTCAATTCAACTCTTGTCCGATTAAAAGAAACGGTCCTTTGCTAAATCCAGCAAACGCATGTTGATTTCAATTCAACTCTTGTCCGATTAAAAGCTGGCTGCTGTCCCCATTGTGGTTGGGGTTGGGTTGATTTCAATTCAACTCTTGTCCGATTAAAAGGCCCGATAGGATAAATTCGGGTCTTTTTGTCATCAGCGTATTTCAATTCAACTCTTGTCCGATTAAAAGTTCGCGCGGTTGGCCGCCTTTGGCTTTGCTGAAATATTTCAATTCAACTCTTGTCCGATTAAAAGATTGACAATGCCTAATTTATCCTTACAAACTATGGTATTTCAATTCAACTCTTGTCCGATTAAAAGAATCTCAAATAAATGGGCGGAAAGTTCGGGAAGAAAAATTTCAATTCAACTCTTGTCCGATTAAAAGATCATGACGAATGGCGTCAACTTAACAGTGCTGATTTATTTCAATTCAACTCTTGTCCGATTAAAAGATTGAAACTATTCATTACACCACCCATTACCGCAAATTTCAATTCAACTCTTGTCCGATTAAAAGTCTTTAGCGGGTCCTTTTTACTTGAACTTATCGGGGATTTCAATTCAACTCTTGTCCGATTAAAAGCAAAAAGGGGTTGGTTTTAACATTTGGGGTAGAGATATTTCAATTCAACTCTTGTCCGATTAAAAGGAATGGTAGTTCTGCATTAAAGGTAAAGATAAGTACATTTCAATTCAACTCTTGTCCGATTAAAAGGAAATATGGGTGTAAAATGGGATAAAATGGGTTAGATATTTCAATTCAACTCTTGTCCGATTAAAAGGGTAAAGATAAGTACTGGAGAGGTGGTTAGGTATATTTCAATTCAACTCTTGTCCGATTAAAAGGGGAAGTATTGAGATGCGGGAGCAATGGGATATATTATTTCAATTCAACTCTTGTCCGATTAAAAGCCGTTGCATCGACGACTAAAAAAAACTGCTTTTCAGGCAGTTAAGCTTCAAAAATAGGTGTTTTTTACTAGAAAAAGTTGTCGATGTACAATGATATAATTTTCCCTGTACCTCGACAACTTTAGGTAACCCCTTTCCTTACGGCATTTTTCATTTTTCCAATATGTCAAAGAACCCCATTTCCCTTCCGAAACATTATAGTCGACGACTACAATATGTTATCCAAAACATTTTTCTCCGTTCCTATCACCTGCTTTTCCAGCCATTTTTCATCACGGCTTTTGAAAACAATAATGCTGTCGGCCTCCGGCTTCATAATGGTTTTGGCCTTGGCTAATAATTCTTTCAGCTTTACTTCGGTCAGCGTTCCTTCAAATACACTGTTCTGTATCCAGTTCAGGTATTGCCTGCACAATTTAAGCATTTTCCCCACACGTTTTTCTTCTATGTCGTAAACAAGAATGATGTACATGAGTGATAAGTGATGAATGATGAATGATGAATGATGAGTGATGAATGATGAATGATGAGTGATGAGTGATGAGTGATGAATGATAGTTGATAGGTGATAGGTGATAAGAGATAAGTGATTATTGTGATAGTTTTTTTCGATAAGATGCCGTTGCTTTCACAATTTCTTCGGCGTCTTGTATTAATTGCTTAAGCTGCCCTGTTGAAATCAAATTTAATTCTTCCGCCAGTTCTAACCAAAATAAGGTTTCATCAGCTTCTTCAATAACGATACAAAGTTTGGCGAATCGTTCTTTATCCGACCGCGCACGGTTCAAAGCACGATAATTGGCTGCCACAGAAGTAGATGAGCGAATAATCTGTTTGCGAATTATAGCAATAGTATCCGAATAAGGCAAAGAAGAAAAAGTCTTGATAATTGCTAAGGCCAGCCTCTTTGTTTTATCTCTGAACATTTCATTATAACCCATAACTTAAGTTTTAATAAGTACTATTTACATCACCCATCACCCATCACCTATCACCTATCACCCATATTTCCTACCACCAGGTTTTAAAAGGTTTGTATTCTTCCATGCCCATAACATGCTTGACCAGCTTATAACATTCCAGCTTTACCAGGTGCTTATAGCTCACGCTTCGCTTGAGACTGCGGTGCTTTATGGTCTCCGCAAGCCGCTCATCCCAGGCCCTGATCAATTTTTTCCGGCCGCTTTCTTTCAGCAGGCAACTATTAAGCTTGTGATCAAAATCATTTTTACCGATGACTTTTTTGTTCAGCAGGGAAAAGACCATCCTGTCTACCAGAACGGGCTTGAAAATCTCAGATAAATCCAGGCTAAGCGAATAACGGCGTTCACCGGGCTGGTGCAGATAGCTGATGGTAGGGTTGAGCTGGGTATGGTAAATCTGGTCGAGACAAAGCGTATAGCACATCATATTGCCGAACGAGATCATCGCGTTGACCTCATTGGAAGGCGGTTGCTTGGTACGATTCCCCATTTCAAAATCATTGATGATCAGGTCGAAGGCTTCATAATAGGTCATCCGGATATTACCTTCAATGCCCATCAGCTCCTCCACGTCCTCAAAATGCTCCAGCTGCCGGCTCAGGCGCTCTATTTTTTCTATTTGCGCGGAAGTATCTTTTCCCCTGTTGTCATAATAGCGCAGGTTTTTCTGCATATTAAAGGCCGCGCCTTCTATCAGTTTCCGGGCAAGGGCCGAACGTTTCTTTTTGTGGGTATAATGACCGGTCTGTTCAATAAGCACCTTGCCGCTCAACAGGTATTCTTTGGGCAGGAAGCTGCCGGTATAATGCTCGTAGTAGTCGAAAAAATGCACGCTGACGGATGCTTTACCCAGGAAGTTATATAAAGCGCTGTTGGCATCCAGCGCGCCGAAGCAATACAGGTTGTCCACACCTTCTATGGGAATATACTTCGGCAGGCCTTCCACACCGTTCTCATCTACCGGTGTAAATTTCAAGGTATTATCCTTACGGCTCATCCGGCCGGGATTAAAGAGGTAGTAAGATTTTTTCATTTACCATAATTTAGGGATGGAATTGATCATCTTTCCAATTCTCCGGGTTCTTGATGATGTAATTTTCAATACGTAAATATTCCTCAGGGTTCAGTCATGAAATTGCGGTTGCCCTCCAAACAATAATCCCCATGCGGCGTGCTTGCGGATCCGATGCGATCTTTGCTACGATACAGGCTCATCGGAAGGTTCGTTTACATAACAAAAATCATAGTAAGAACAGCTTCTGCAAATCTTCGCATTGATCCTTGGCGGGCAACGCTCACTGTCCATTAAATGGACGATCTTGCCGACCATTTCTTTTAAATAAATCTCATCCGCTTCCGTAAAAATAATTTCCTGCCGCTCCCTTAGCTTGGGATATTCAATGATACCCTTCGCCTCTTCAATGTCGTTCAAGGCCAGCAGCCAAATGTAATATTTCACCTGCCATTCGTGCGCCTTCTCGACTTTATCGCTGCGCTTGATCTCGTGGATGACCTTTTCTCTGGCATCGTAAAAATCTATTTTGCCGGACAGCTCCATAGCATTAAAAGTCGCTGATAATTCAATTTCCGTATATTTTTCCGCCCGCTGCGGATAGCTGGTTTCGTGCAGGAGCTTACCGTCGGCCACGATGTCGGAAGTATGCTCCATATTAATGCCATTCGCAAACAGCCAGAGCTTTCGCGGGCAGACGATGTAGTAGTTGATATGGGTAGCGGTGAGGTTCATAATCCGGGCAAAATATTTTTTAAGAATGAAGGCAAATTGGCAATAGTGATCTTTTCTTCCGTTTTATAAGTTTCCCGGCCGTTGCCGATAATATATCCGTGAGCGGCACCCGTGTCCTGCATTGAAATACGGAAGCCTTTGCTGATTCCGGGGCTGCTGCCATGTTTGATCTCTATCGCCGCCAGCACTTTTCCGTTGCGTTCCAGCAGCAGGTCGCACTCCGCTCCGTGTTGTGTACGATAAAAAAATAATTGCATATCTTCTTTTACATTGCCGGCTATTTGCTCAATGACGAATCCCTCCCACGAAGCCCCTAATTGTATATGTGTGAGCAGCGCCTCATAATCCGTAAGTCCCAGCAAACTATGCAGCAGACCACTGTCCCTGATATATATTTTGGGCGATTTCACCAGTCGCTTGTTGATATTCGCAAACCAAGGTTTTAAGATACGCAGCATAAAAGCGCCTTCCAGGAACTCCAGGTACCGCATGACCGTAGGACGGCTGATATCTAAGGACCTGCCCAGGTTTTCGGCATTCAGTAAATTGCCCTGCATCGTGGCCAGCATACGCCAGAAACGATCCATGATCTGCACATCGGTCCGCAAGCCCAGTAAGCCAAGGTCGCGTTGGATATATGTCATGATAAAGTTGCGCCGCCACAAAGCACTGGCCCTGCCGGAAGTTGCCAGGTAAGACAAGGGGAACCCACCTCTCAGCCATAATTTTCGGACATCTTCCACTTCAGTAAGTGTAAAGGGCGTAAGCTGCAGGTAACCGATCCTGCCAGCCAACGTGTCAGCACTATTACGAATAATGTCTGGTGAAGCAGAACCTAGCAGAATAAACCGGCCCGGCCTCCGGTCCGTATCAATGATACCTCTCAAAGCGGCAAACAATTCCGGCATAAACTGTACTTCATCAAGGATGATACAACGATCCTTAAACTGGCTGAGAAAATAAGCGGGGTCCTTTAATTTATCCCTGTCCGCCACATTCTCCAGGTCCAGGTAGAGGTGGTCTTCCTGCTGCGCTATTTGTTGCGCCAATGTGGTTTTACCCACCTGCCGGGGACCTACGATGCCCGTAGCAGGAAATATATCCATATATTCCTGGAAATCATTCTGTATATTTCTTTTTATTGCCATAATTACCGAGTAAATCGAAAATCAAATATACGATTTTCTCGATTAAATAATGTTCAAATTAGTGCTTATAATCAAAGCAGTCATTTTATCAATCTATTCCCTGCCAGTAGCCGGATATAATATTTCACCTGCCATTCGTGTGCTTCCTCTACTTTGTTGCTGCGTTTTATTTCGTGGATGACTTTTTTCCTGGCATCGTAAAAGCCTATTTTCCCGGACACTTCAATGCCATCAAAACTTGCCGGCAATTCAATCTCCGTATATTTTTCCGCCCGCTGCGGATAGCTGGTTTCGTGCAGCAGCTTGCCATCGGCCACGACCTCAGAGGTATGCTCCATATTAATGCCATTGGCAAAGAGCCAGAGCTTGCGCGGGCAAATGATGAAATAGTTGATATGGGTGGCAGTGATATTCATAGTCTACATATTAAAGAAAAACGTCCTCCAAGCTTAATACTACTCCTCTTTCTTTACTATAATTTTTTAAATCCAATTTATACATCCCACAAATCATTTTAGGATTTGCCAGTGGAGGCAGATCTGAATCATTATAAAGTCTTACTGAAATAACTCGATTGCTCATAACCTTAATTTTTGTTTCAATCTTTATTTTATGTTGCTTTACTAAAGAATAATCACTTTCTTTTATAGTGTCTAAAACTTCTTCTAATTCCTCAAATCTATTATCATCTTCTGATACAGGGATAAAGAACTGATATTGATTGCCAAATATTTTATTGTTAATGAGCTGAAATTTCCCTACATTCTCAAATTGTGCATTATTAATTTCTTTGATTAAATTCATAGTTTCTTCAGGGTAATTACCAATTTCAAGATTTTCGGCAATTTTTCCGAAAAACTGTTTTTGAATCTGAAACAATTCTTTTTCCTGTATTTGCCCGACAATATTTTCTTTGATAAAATCTAAAAAAAGTTTTGCAGCATTTCTATAAATCAACTCAGAACTGTATTTTCCTTTGCGATTTCTTAAACGAATCAGATTCACATTTCCCAAATCAATTTTCTTATTACGATTGCACCTCCCCGCACTTTGGATCAGGCTGGGCAACGGACATAAATCTCTGTAAACAACAGGGAAATCAATATCTACACCCGCTTCAATCAATTGTGTTGAAATCAAAATTATTTTCTTATTAGAGAGAAGCTTTTTAACTTCTTCAATTTTATCTAATCTGTCTTCCGGGGTAAAATGTGTATTCAACAGATACGCATCCGAAAGCTCGGATAATTCCTCATAAAGGTCTTTTGTATCTTGTATTGTGTTCAAAATCACCAAAACCGAGCTATCTTCTTGCAGAATTCTTTCTGCTAAACTTTCTATGGATAAGTCTTCATCAATTACATTAACCACATAACGGTTAAAGACATTATTCTCAAAATATTTTGTTGGTTCTAAAAGCTCATTTGGAGTAATATAATTTTTGAAAAAAAGATTGGCATCCTGTAGCTTATAATTTACGTTCTCTTTCAATTCAGGTTTAACCGGAATTCTTAAATCGGGCATTGTTGCCGTAGATAAAATTGCATAGGAGTTATATTTCCTACAAAACTCATCTAACCAGGCACCAAAGAAAATGTATAATCTTGGTGGTAAAGCCTGTAATTCATCAATAAGAAAAATCCTGTTAGCGAAATTTGGTAGTTTTAAGAGTGTAGAATTTCTATTGCTTAAAAATGTTTCAAATAGCTGGACAAATGTGGTAATGATTAAAGGGTGGTCAAATGTATTCTCAATAAAATCTTCTACCAATAATGCCTTTAATGCTTCAGGACTTTGTTCTTGCTCAAGATTTTGTTGCGCCTTTTCTATTCGTTCATTTATTGATTTTGAATTTACCGAAAGAGAATCAATTTTAAGAACATCATTGATTATATGCTGGACCTGGTCCGTAATTGACAAAAAAGGCAAAGCAAAAATAATCCCTATATCTCCTTTGTTCTTTTGAATCGTTCTTGCAATGTCCAATAATGTAAATGTCTTTCCTGCTCCGGTAGGAGCCGTTAATGTAAATACCCTTTGGCCTGTTGCTAACAAATCAGAAACGGTACTAACTGCCTCATTCCTTATTATAGTTCTTAGTTTATTCAGGTCACTGATTTTTGGAGTGGCTTCCAAATCATTAAACAATGAGTTTAGTGATTCATTAAGAGCATAAGCATTGTTACTTATCAAATCAAGATTGTTGAATCTTTCATTATCTCCTGCATCTCTTTTATCAGATTCAATTAATGAAGCAAATGAAAACTGTGTTTCTAAAAAATAATTGAAAGAATCTTTTTGCCAATTTCCTATTTCATATTCTTTACTGTTTCTTCCTAAGTCAATATCAGGAATATTAAGTTTGTACCAAGGCTTAACACTCAAATCAAAAGGAATATGTCCAAACTCCATTTCTTTCTCAAGAAATTCAGAAACCGGTAATTGTTCGAAGTTCCCATCAAGGAATATGCTCATTTCTGCAAATGTTTGAGCAGAAATATTTCTGTCCATATTCGGGAGATTGCCGTGATGATGAAGAATAATCGCGGTAATGATTTTTATCTTGGTAATGTCGTTACCATCAATTCCTAAAGTTTTGGTGGCTTCATCTTTGTTTGCTACATACCAATTCAAAAAAGCGAATGCAGATACATAAGAGTGTTGTGAATATCCAACACTCTTATCTCCATTTAATTTACCCTGAAAATTAAAGTTCAATTTTCCTAAATCGTGAAATAACGAAGCTACCTCTGCAATTTTGCTCTTGGTTCGCTTCATTGTTTTTGATTGCACACCGTTAGTATGAACTTTCAATAGCTTATCGGGATGTGATTTGTATTCTGCTAAACCAAATACCATTGACTCGTTTCATTTTTAGTAGTTAGCTCGTAATATTCTCCTGATTTGACTTTAAGTTCTGAACCGGAATTAGCGTATGCAAGTCCAATATATTTTTCGGGGTCGTTCCAGAAATCATTGTTTTGATAGGTCGGAATTTTGTCAAAACCAATCCGAAAGTCAAAACTTTCTGAAATTTCAATCTCGTGCCTGTTGGATATAAATCCTTTCGTTTTGAAACTACCGGACTTTTTTATCGAAAGCTCTCCTGAATTAATAAACAATAAATTGGCAGGACAATTTGCCAAACCCAATGTCGGATTAAAAGATGCCCTGTTCGCTTTTACATTTTCTGTAAATTCACCATAAATATCTTTGCTTCGCTCATTTTTCAATGCAATTAAAACTACAAAGTCAGGAGATTTCAAAAATTCAAATTGCCACGGAGATTTCTCTACATTTGCTTTTACACTTCTCAACGTAAACCCCCAACTTTCCTTTCGCACATTAGCATTAAGAGAAACACTGTAAAGCAAGTCTTCTGATAATTGGGAAAACAGTGTTTTCATTTTTTGTCTATCAATACCGTTAACCGCTCCAATCAACCCAATTAATGCTGTTTTGGTTATAAAATCGTGGGTAAGTGGGTTATTGTTAGTATCTACTTTTTTAAAATGTCCCCAATTGCCCGATATATTTATCAGTATTGCGTTCATTTTATCCAAATTTTAATTCTGAAAATTTATTTCCTAACGCCTTTATTTCTTTAGCAATTGCAAGAGATTCTGTATAATATCTTATCTCCTTAATTTTTTCTGATGAAGCTGTTTCTTTTAGTTTATCAAAATTGAATTTTACATCTGACAGGTCTCTGAATTGTTCATCACGTTTGTCAGAAGAAAGCGAGATAAGTTTATCCGTCCCATAAACCTTATCGGTTTTATTGGCATAGACAATTTGCAACAGTAATATGGAGCTTTGGTTTGACTTGCTGCGGGTATTAGCATTATTGATACTTTCCCATAATGCTTTAAACATTTTGGACACATCTTCATCGGTCAAAGAAGTTAATTCGGCAGAAAAAGGATTTATCCAACCGTGTATTTGATTCAAAGAATAAGGAACCAATGATGTTGTCCCTATTGCACCTCCTGATTTTGTTACATCAGAAGAAAATACGGAGGTATTTTGGTGCATTCTTAAATCAACGGAGTTTAATGATGGGTTTAGCAATGCAAATTGAACAGGACCTGTTAAATTGACTGCCGCATTTTTTTCCGTTGAAATTCCTCCAAACAAGCGGACATCAACGCATCGGGTCAAAAGAAAAAGTCCATCGTCTTTCTTTATACCCGCTTCTTTTAATTCTTTCTCAAACTTTTTTCTCAGGCTTTTAACTCTTGCCGCTGCTCCAGATTCATTTCCTTCCGCCTGGTCTTTATCATTAATAACATAAATTGTTTCTCCTATATTATGCAGATAATCTCTGATAAATCGTTTGATTCTTACGTCACTAACTAAGACTTTTTTTGTTTCTTCATCATATCGCTGTTCGCCTGTAAATGGGTCACCATTAGGCATTGAATATTTACTTTCGTATAAGAAAATGATTTCTGATTTTTCCTGAATTGTTGCCATTTTTTTTATGAGTTTTTAAATGATTAGTTTTCTAAAATTGCTTCTTCCGTATTTTCGGTTGAGTTTTCACTTTTGTAATAGGTGTAATAAGTTTCAAAAAAACCTAATGCACAATAATTTTTGTTGTATTTTTCTTTATTGGGAAAATAGTCCAATAACTCTGTAAGCTCTTGTGATGCTTCTTTGATATTACGATACCCTTTTTCGTGTATCATTAATTTTTCATTCAGGTAATTTGCAAATTCAATCAAGTCGTCAATATTTGAAATTCTACGAGAAAGGTTTCCCACATAAGCCTTTTCAAAAGATTTAATAGTCTGTGCTATTGGTTTGGACATTATGCCAAGCTTTGTTCCTAATTGATAACTTTTCGATTCTTTTATTTCCATAATTGTATCATTTATTTGGAGTTTAGATAATAAATAAAAATGTTGCTTTAACCCATTAAATTGAATCTTTTTATCCCCATTTCTTATTCCGTATTCTGTTTTCTGAATCAGAGCCGGTAATAAAACAGGGTCATTATAGTAACTGTCTTTGTATATTAAAGGGATAATTTTCAAAAAATGGCTATTGTACTTTTTCTCATCTAAAAGAGATTTTATGGAATAGTCTAATGAATATCTATAATCTAATTCCCTTTTAGTCTTATGAATTTTCTCAGTAACTCTTTTCAGCAGGTTTTGGCTTACATCCGTTATTTCCAACAGGTCAACACCAATTGGTTTAGAACGTTTTGAGAAAATAATATCATATTTTTCAATCCCTTCAATCTCAGGATTAATAAATGGCTCGGCAAACGGGTCAGTACTTTCCGGTTGAGGGTTTTTATAATCGTAGTTTGATTTTTTTTCGAAATATGCAATTATACCTTTGGCGGAAATATTCCCCTTAGGAAGCATATTTATCATTATATCCTTTCCGGCATTTACTTTTGACTTCTGCTGAAAGTCCAATCCATACAAGAGATCTTTAACTTCTTCAAGATTGCCAAATCGTTTTGCTTTAAATGTGTTTGAAATCTCAAAATCAGGAAGCCTGCCTTCCGATTCTGCCAATGTTCTGGTAAGAAATGCGGTTAAGCTAATATTGCCGTCTTCCTCTTTAATGAAGTTTGAAACGATAGCATTTTCTACATCGGTAAAAATTTCAGTATCATACCAACTTTTACCATTAAAGTTGAAATGAATATAGCAGTATTCTTTTTCGCTGAATAATTGCAACAGTTGATTCAACGATTTTTCCAAGCTTGAACGAAATACTGATAATTTTTCATTTCCTATTTTTGAAGCATCTTCTTTACCTCTCAAAAATGAATTTAATCGAAATAATGCAGCCCCGTTTGTAGGGTCATCCAATTTGAAAAATTCGGGAAAAGCAATATCACCAAACATATATTTCACTAAACTATCAGCTTCTCCGGTTTTAAATTTCAGATAATAGTATTTATTTCGAATTATGGACTCGTCATTGACCTCACGGATACTTTCAATATCTATTTCATAATTATCCTTAACATTGATTTCAAAATAGGAATAGGGTTGTTTAACATCATACTCAGGTGCTTTCTTGACATATCTATGATATTGCAAGCTTTCTTCCTTGCTCAACTCATTTCGGATTCTATACCCGATTTGGATTATTGTTTGTAAACTCATTTGAATTGTATCTATATTTATTTCTAATAACTATTAAAAAGAAAACTCAATGGTTTTGGAAGCCGATTGAATAACTAGCTTTAATTCAGCAAAAATTAGTTTGGACCTACTTTATACACTAAAGAAAAGTTCAGTTTTTGGTTTTTTTTTGCAAATGTATAAAATATATCCATAGTTACAAATAATTAAAAAATCATTCGATTTTTTTTGTGTACCTTTGTTTTTGATACTCTAAAACCTTAATCGTACAATTGTTGAATTGAAATTAGTTTCAAATTATTTTAGAGTATCATTTTTAATTTTTACCTCTACACACCCCATCCCCTGGCTATTATACGTCCCCACACCACTATCCAACAGCAATTCCAACGCCGCCAAACTCCCTTTTACTTTCAACTGAAAATTGACATAGCCTTTAATCTTCGTTTCTTCAGGTGTACCCGCTTTGATGGTGATCAATCTTGACTTTGGTGGATTTTTATAAAACAACACTTCCATCCCTGCGTCAGCGAATGCTTCGTCCACATTATCATAAAGGGTCTGGTATTTCGATTGCCAGTTGAATAAAAGCTGCGGGACAAAATCGGGATGCTCCGGCGCCAGGTAATCGTAATGTCCATTTTCATTCGGCTTGCTGCTGATCACCGGCGATAAGGGTTGCAGCACCGCTTCCTGCACCGGTTCTTTACTCAGCCCGTTGGGAATGGACTCCACCTGGCTGATCTTAAACCTGGCCCGGCTCTTGCTATCGGTGATCTCTATTTCCTGGTTCATAAATAGTCCTTTGATGAAAGTTTCCGCCGCCTGCGGTAAATGGAAAGAGACGATGACTTCCGCTTCGGGCGCAAGCATACGCATCCTGTCGCCCTGGATCTTAAAAGGGGTTCTAATATCGGAGAATGTAAATAGCTTGAAGGCTTTTAAAGAGTTTTCGGATTGTTTGTATCCTGTCTCATGCAGGAAATAAGCGTATTCATGATCCGCCTGCCGCAATATTTTGTAAATTACGGCACTCAATGGATACTGGTAATTCAACGGCAATATCGCCGGGAAACCGGTGGCCAATATTTTTAATCGAAAACGCATGACATAGCTTTAGCCTGCCTGTAATTGGTAATTATAATTTTGTTTTAACAAAGCACAGCAGGCATAGGTGCCCTAAAACAAGAAATAATCACAAATCATTCACTATATTTTAGCAATTATAAGCCCAAGGTAGAAAAAATTTTAAAAACAAAGAATTCAAGGAATATATTTTTCACCGGAAAATTCAGAAAATCGCTATAAGCATACCCGGAATTTCTTAATGAAAATTGATTTATCGCCATTCCAAGACCAGCTAAAATGGTTATCTTGCTTTCCTCGCTTATACCTTTATAAAGATAACTTATTTTGTCAATTATTGTATCTACATTAATTTTGCAAAAGAATTAATACCTAACATTTAAACAGCAATAAACATGGCTACAAAACAATGGTCTTTAGACCCTTCTCATTCCGAAGTGCAGTTCAAAGTAAAGCACCTGATGATCTCTACCGTAAGCGGTGAATTCAAAGAATTTGACGTGACCCTGACCACCGAAGACAACGACTTTACCAAAGCTAAAGCCACCTTTTCAGCTCCTTTAAGCGCTATCACAACCAAGAACGAGCAACGCGACAACCACCTGAGAAGCGCTGATTTTTTTGATGCGGAAAACCACCCTCACGTGACCTTTGAAAGCACATCCATCAGCAAAAAAGATGATGAAGAGTATGAGCTGAAAGGCAACCTGACCATTCGCGGCAACAGCCGGCCGGTCATCCTGAAAGTTGAAAACAGCGGCGTAATGACCGACCCCTGGGGCAATACGCGCACGGGTTTCGAGATCTCCGGGAAGATCAGCCGTAAGGACTTCGGGCTGACCTATAACGCCGCGCTGGAAACCGGTGGCGTTGTAGTGGGCGATGACGTACGCCTGTTTGCCAATGTGGAATTAGTCCAACAACAATAACCGGTAACCCTGACACCCTATTCCCGGCGCCCTCCGATAATGTTTCGGGGGGCGCTTTTTTTTCGATAGCTATATTATCCCGGCCCGGCCTAAAACGCTGAAGACCGGAAAAAGATTGCCGAAAGCATCATGCCGGACTTTGTTCCAGGCCGGAACAGCCGTTGAAAAAGCCGCGCTGCAACCGGAATGGTAACGGGAGCCGGGAGCAGAACGGCTAAATACTTTAGCGGAGGGCGGGCACAGCACTACGGGAGCGCGGCCCAAATACCATTTCAGTAACTTCTTACAGTTGAAATCGACCTCTTTCTTCCAGGGCGGGGCTCACCAGCCATGAAAACACGTTCGTGATAAGTAGTTAACCTGCATTACTTATGAATGAAGACCTATTCCTGCCCTTTGGCCCGGCAATGGTCAACGATCTTCCCAAACACGCCATTGATCTTTTTAAATTCATCGGTGCGTTCCAGGTAGGCTTCAATATTCTGCTCAAAAGGCTCGCCGGATGCCTGCAATTCCAGGTATGCCGACAGGCCATCCGCAATGGCTTCCACTGTCGGTCCGGGAACCACTATTCCCGTTTTCCCTTCCTCCACCAGCGCGCCTAGCTCACCGACAGGAGTGACCACCACCGGCTTGCGAAAGCCATAGGCCATGCTTAAGATCCCGCTTTGCGTAGCCGAACGGTAAGGCAATACCACCACATCACCGGCCTGGAAATACCGGGCCACTTCCTCGTTGGGGATATACCGGTTTTCCATCAGCACCACCTTTTCCAGGTGAAATTCCCGTATTAAATCAAAATACGGCCCGGAGGGTTCATAAAAATCTCCCGCCACCAGTAATTTTATGTCCTGATATTCCCGGCAAAGCAGGGCAAAGGCCTCTAAAAGCAGATCCAGCCCTTTGTATTTCCGGATCAATCCGAAAAATAGGAATACCCTGTCTCCCGGCTTCAGCCCGAAAGCCGCTTTTGCTTCAGCGCTGCTCTCGCCGTGGCCGGCCCCGTAAAAGTCATAAATCGGGAGCGCGGAGCGGAATACTTTCTTATGGAACAGGGTATCCAGGTGCTGCTCCACCGACGCCGACAGCGCCAGAAAGCCATTGGCGTTTTTCAAGCCGAACCTTGTCAGCATTTTATCCACCTTGTTGGCTTCGTGGGAAATGACATTTTCGGTGATAAAGATGACCTTCCGCCTCAGCGCCTTGGGCAGGAAGCCGGTCAGGAAACGATTGCAGGGGCCAAAGAAAGGATGCCACCAGTCGATAGCGATAACGTCCGGCCGTTGCCGCTGAATATACTTTGCCGTCCGCCACCAGCTGAAGGGATTTAAGCTGCTCAGCATCCTCTTATTCGGGAAGACGGCTTTGTTGGCCCTGCTGTTGTCAAACTGCGAGCTTCCGGGAAATAAAAATTTCGGGTAAAGCAAAGTATAGTTTACCAATTCTACCTTATATTCGCTGCTGAGCTGATGGCAAAGCGTACTTAAAAATACGGATTGCCCGTTCCTGAAAGGATAGCCGGGGCCGACGACAATAATTTTGGGCGGGTTGGTCATGGATCTGCCTAAGGCTGTTTTGGAAAAGCACGAAAATATGAATAATCTCATAGAAGAACCGATTTTAATTACCGGTGGTTGCGGTATGGTTGGCTCTCATTTGGCGGAATATTATTTTAACCAGGGGCAGAAAGTGACGGCCACTTATTTTACCCATCCTACCATCCACCTGGAAGAAGTGCTGCATATGGCCCGTTACGTGCCTTGCGATGTGCGGGAAAAAGAAAGCGTGGCCGGGCTCATTGCCGGCCTTAAGCCAAAGATCATCTACCATCTCGCGGCGCAAAGCTATCCCACGGTCTCCTGGGACAAGCCCGCGGAAACCATTGACACCAACGTTAACGGCACCATACATGTATTTGAAGCCGTTAAGCACACCAGGAAGCAGGACCCCGGGTACGACCCGCTCATCCTGATCGCCTGCTCCAGCGCCGAATACGGTGCCGCGTTAACACCTGAAAATACACCGGTAACGGAAGATACGGCGCTCCTGCCTCTTCACCCCTACGGTGTCAGCAAGGTCGGACAGGACCTGCTGGGCTTTCAATATTATACCAATGACGGCATCCGCTGCATCCGGGTGCGCATCTTTAACACCACCGGCCCCCGGAAGACCAACGACGTGGCCTCTGACTTTACCAAAAGGGCCGTTCTCTGGGAAAAAGGACAGGCCGATGCTTTAACCGTTGGCAACCTGCACACCGAAAGGGCCATCACGGACGTCCGCGACCTGGTCCGGGCGTTGCTCTTATTGTCCCGAAAGGGCGAAGCCGGCGAAGTGTACAATGTTTGCGGCCGATATGCCTATAAGATGGAAGCCATCGTGCAGCTCATTGAAAAGATCATGGGAAGGTCCATCCCCGTAAAAACCGATCCCGCCCTGCTCCGCAGCTCGGACGAACCGGTGATTTTCGGCGATGCCACAAGGCTGATCAAGGCTACGGGATGGCAACAGGACTATACCCTGGAGCGCACTCTTACCGATATGATCGCTTACTGGCGCGGACATTTGTAAAGCGCTTCCCCCGTTTACACAATCGTGCAGGCTTCCGGGCTCTGGGCATCTTTCAACCCGGGATGCGCCGGCTCCCTGAGCTCACCGGCCAGCATATCCTCATTGGCTTTGGTAATAGACCTGCGGAACAGGAACATCAGGCCGATCATGCTTGCCGACAGGACCAGGTAGCACACTGCCAGCATCTTCTGGTCAGTAACGGAAAGCAGTCCCAGCAGAAGGCCGAGGGCCAGGGACACGACAACATAAGAACCGCCGCTGGTGATGCCACCGGCCGTAGCCGCGTTATTGGGGAACCGGGTCAGGCAATGCGTGAAAAACAAATTATACAATAGGCCCTGGATCATGTGAATAGTGATCACAAAGGCCATCAGCAAGATCAAATTGTCAAGGGACCGTGCGGAAGCCAACATCAAAACAATGACGGCCAATTGGACAGCGGCCCATATCCAGGCCTTGGTAAACAGCTTCGAAATGCCCGTTCTACGTCCCATCAGGCCACCCAAAAACATGGCAATCCCGGAAAACAATGCGCAATACCCGGTGACTACGGGCGATAAATGGAACTTATGCTCTACGATAAAGGGTACGGACATGTTAAAGGCCATGACCATGCCATAGCACAGGCCCAGGATAACCATACCGGCGGTGAAATCACGGGTGTTCAGCAATTTTGCATAGGTCTTTATGATGGGCCTGAGTTTAAATTCGGCCTTCTTTTTCTTCAGCGTTTCGCCGCTAAAGACCAGGTCCAGGACCAGGAACACAAAGGCATAGGCCGCCAGGAAATAAAAACAGGACTGCCAGGAAAAATGCTGCTGCAGGAAGCCCCCAAGAAAGGGCGCCGTTATGGGAGCGGCAGCCCAGACGATGGTCAGCAACGCGGTGTAGCTTTTCTGCTGCTTACCGGTATAGGCATCCACAAAATAGGTACGTTTGCCCACGGCTATAAAGGCGGCGCAAATGCCCTGGAACGCCCGGTAAACATACACCAGCTCGATGTTCCGGGTGGAAACGATCAGGAGATTGGTCAGGATAAATACGGCAATAGCTATCAATGTCGGGCGATAACGGCCAAAGCTGTCCATGATGGTGCCGGCGAAAAACTGGGCCAGGCCGTAGCTGATCAGGAACACCGCCAGGGTTTGCTGGATGGCCGTATCGGGGGTATGGAAAACCTGTGTCATTTCCGGAAAGGACGGCAGGTATAAATCCGTAGCCAAACCGGACAGGGGCACCAGCCCAAAGGCCAGGATAGCCCCCATGCGCCTGTTGCTTTCTGTAATCTGTCTCATGAAAAACCGGTCCGGCTCAAAAAGGCGCCAGGCCGGTGCAAAGTTATTCCAATAAACGCTGCCGCTTTCATAAATATTTCAAATACAGGCATTGGAAGGTACCGGTTTATTTCCGGCTAACCAGGGCGCTCAGCGGGTATTTCAGGTTTTTATATCCCATCATATCGGCCTTAATGCTGCCCACTAATATGGGGCTGCTGACGCGCAAAGGCAAATGATTTTTATCATCGCTCACCCAGACCAGCATCTTTTCGCCACCCTCGAAAAGCGTGCCTTTGATCAGCAAAGGAGCGATCTTCAGGGCACGGAACGTACCATATTTTGTGGTAATGGTCTCCTTGCCCAGGTAGCGGATATAGATATTATAGACCTGGTCGTCCAGAAACATGCTGAACGGGATCTTATCTCCCGGCTTATATTGGCTGTAGTCGATATTACGGGCATAAAAAATGGAAGACAGCACGTCCTGCACGCATTCGGGCATTTGATAGCGTTTATTTCTGGATTCGGCAAAACGTTCATCTTGGTTAAAGGATACCACATTGTGGTATTTATAATCGCCCTCATGAACCTTGCGTTCAAATCTCAAAGGCAACAATGTCTGCGCATCGATCCAGGTCTGGTATTTATCGCGCACCTTGAAAAACCAGTCGTAAGAGCTGTAGGTGGCCCCATCGCCAATGATATGGAAAACATCCCTTCCGGAAAGCGTCGCTTTCCTGGTTGTAAAATTGGCTTCACCGGCAGGCACCCATACAAAGCTGACGTTGTAATAAACCTTAAAGTTTATCTTTTCTCCTTCATGGATGCATTTGTTCTGAAGATTGCAAAAGGAATTTTGTGCCGGGGCGGTCCCCCACACGAAAAGACAGGTCAATAATAATCCGGTTACTTTCTTTAATCTGACGTTCATCATAAGTAATTTGACTGAGCCGGCCGCCGGATGTTTATTCCGGGCGGGCTAGGTTTCGGGATTGTCTTTATTCAATTTCCGGTACCATTCCCTGGCTTCCTGCACAAAAGTGCTTCCGGGATATTGTACAATAAGCAGCTTATAATATTTCAAGGCCTTCGCATCATCTTTTAATTTGGTCCGGAAAAGCTCCGCCAGCTGCCAGGCCGCGTCGTCGCCCAGCACATCCTGCCCGTATTGCTCTACCACGATCTTATAAAATTTTTCCGCTGATGCCCAATCCCCTGAAGATTCGGCGGTCCTTGCCCGCAACATGGCGATATCGTCCTGCAACGGCGATCCCGGCCAGGCCTTCGCAATACTGTCCAACAGCAGGCCGGCGGCTTTTGGGTCATGCTTAAACAATAGCAGGTCGGCGGCCGCGAAGCGCCGCAAGGGCGTGAGATTACTGTCCGGGGGCGTATTTTCCGTGATCAGCACGGAAAGGTAAAGAGCATCATTCGCAATAAGCCTGGACGTGGAGGCTTTCAACACGGACAACTGTTCCTGTGCCAAAGCGAAATCGCCTTTATAAAAGGCCCACTTGGCGTTTTTATACCGTGCCAGCTCGCCCAGCTCATCCTGTTCAAAATCCTTATTCACCTGGCTGTACATCAATGTGGCATTCCAGATTTGTCCCGCCAGCAAATAGTCATCTCCCAGGTCCAGCTTACAGCGTCCGGCAAAAGTTTTATCCGCCCGGGGATCGTTAATAACCTGGCTCAATAAATCGATGGCCGTATCCGGCTGATTGTGATACCGCGCTTCCACCAAGGCATACAGTTGCCATACCGGCGTGAGCCTATAATTGGGATAATCCTTAAAGAACGACCTGAATTGCGCCAGTAATTCCCGGACGCTTTCCGGGTCCGGGGGGAACTGCCGCCTTAACCGCTGGTAGCCGTTATCCAGAAGACCGGCAAATGCCTGTTGGTAATACGGGCCGGCCTTCCCTTTTTTTAAAACATAATCATAAGCGTTTCGGGCGACGGCAAACTGCTCCGCCTTAGCGGCATCCCGTGCAAAGATCACTACCCGTTTACCCTGTTCCTTAAATTGCTCGTCTAATTTAACCAGGTTCTCCAGGGCGCCGCCATAATCGCCGTCCAGGGTGTATGTCCAGGACAGCAACGCCTGCCAGGCAGGGTTTCCAGGTTGCGCCTTCAGCCGGTCGTTAAGACTCCTGCGGATAGCTTTCAGCCCGTTCTTGTCTTTCGCGGCCACCTGGGCCAAAGCGTCATGCAGGTCATCCATAATATCCACCTGGGTCATCGCCTTGTCCAGAAGGGCGTTAATGGCAGCTTTTCCATCCCCGGTCTTCTGGTACAGCAGTGCCAGCTCCGTTGCAAAGGCGTATGGGTTTTGAAAGGCGGAACGGGCTTCCAGGTAGGTTTTTATGGCATAATCATCCCGGCCGGTATTTTCAAAAGCCTCCGCCAGGGCTTTGATATCAAAATCATTCCGGGGCAATTGGGCAACAGCCTGATCAAAATAGTCATTGGCGGCTTTCTTATGGCCGGCACTTTGAGCCACCCGTCCCAAGTCCACTAGCATCACCGGATCGCCCCGCCTGATCCTCATCATGTAGCGCACCAGGGCGCCGGCGCTGTCGTATTGCTTCAGCTGCAACAGCACCTCCAGGTAATCCTGGTAAACGGCCTTATCGAAGGGCGCCGACCGGTAAAGGCTCTTGACGGCCGGTAAAGCCTGCTCATAATGCCCGGCGCTCATCCATTGGGCGATCTGGGCCCGGGCGCCATCCTGCTCCTGCGCCCGGCCGCTCAATGTCCAGAACATCGGGAAGACCAAGCATAATACTCCCGGTAATACCTTCCGAACCGGAATTTTAAGATGAGCCATTATCATACACAAACAGTAAAGTATCCCCTGACCGGAATCAATATGGCTAAGGTATTAAATCCCGCTTTAATAACCATAAGATATCCATAACAAAAAAGAGGGAAACCTGATGTTTCCCTCAAAAATCCCAAAATAGCGCTGAGCTTTTATTTAATGCCTAATTTGGCCTTAACCTTAGGCAACAGGTTTGCGGCATCCTTGGCGTACAGCAGGCTGCTGCCATCAAAGATATAATCATAGCCGCCATCAACGCCAACATCATGGATAGCTTTTTGGGCCTTATCCAATAAAGGTTTGAACAATTGCGCTTTTTTTGCCTGGATAGAATCCTGAGCATTCATTTGAAATTCCTGCATCCTGTTCTGCAAATCGCTTAAAGCCCGCTCTTTGGTTTCACGGACCGCCGGTGTCCAGGTATCCTTATTAGCCTGGTATTCCTGCAGTTTGGTTTGCCCTTCCTGGGCCATGGTTTTATATTGATCATCCAGGGCGCGCATATATTTTGCCAGGGTAGTATCGGCCTGGGCGGCTTCGGGCATAAGCGTCAGCAATTCCTGGGAATTAATGTACCCCAATTTCGGCGCCTGGGTCTGCGCGTTAGCTTGTGTGAACCCCACGGTCAGGGCAATGGCCAGAAGAAAAACGATTTTTTTCATTGGTACTTATTCAGATTTAGTTTTTAAATGTCCCCCGGTTTTCCAGAAACGGGGCAAATGTAAGGATTTAAAAATTGGGTTTAAAAAAAATGTTTGCAAAGGCCGGTGTTATTTGGTTTGCCGGATAAGCTTCACGATATCGTCGCTTTTATCCAGCTTAGGATCGGCATAAAAAATGGTAATGCCGCCGGCCTTGTCATACACGATATCATAAGCCCGGGACCTGGCGTATTGCTGAACGGCGTTGAATACCTTGTCCTGGATCGGCTTGATCAAAGTTTCGCGTTTTTGAAACACCAGGCCCTGGTAACCAAAATATTTTTTCTGTAGGTCCTTGGCCTCTTTCTCTTTGGCCACGATCTCATCTTCGCGCTTTTTGCGCGCGGTTTCGGAAAGTATCGGCCGCTCGGCCTGGTAGCTTTTATACATTTGGTCAACCTTTTGCATGGCGGAATCGACAATGCCCTGCCAAATGGCGGACTGGTTATCTATTTGTTTTTGCGCCTGTTCATATTCGGGCAGCTTATCTAAAATATATTTTGAGTCAATGACACAGAACCTTTGCGCAAACCCGGCGCCCCCTATGCAGAATACCAGGGCGAGCAACAACATTAATTTCTTCATGATCAACGATAATTTAATTTTTTGAATGAAAAGCGTTCCCTTTTAGATACCCGGAAAACCCAAAAGTTTAAACAACCTATTAATCCGGTTCATAACCCAGCATGAAGGTGAATTTACCCGCGCTGCCGAATTTAACTCCCGGTCCAAGCTTATCGAAACCGATACCATAATCCAGGCCCAATAAGCCAAACATCGGCAAATATACCCGCACACCCAAACCGGCGGAGCGATATAATTTAAACGGGTTGTATGTTTTGAAATCGTTCCAGCCATTCGCGGCCTCCATAAAGGCCAGGCCAAAGATCGTGGCGCTTGGGTTCAGCGAAAAAGGATAGCGCACCTCCATCGTATATTTGTTAAAGATAGTGGCATTCTGCGCATAAACATCATAACCGCGCTGGGAGATCAGGTCACGGCCGATCATGGTATTAAAGCCGGACATGCCGTCACCGCCCACCTGGAACCGTTCAAAGGGCGAATAGCCGAGTTCCCGGTTATAGTATCCCATGAAGCCGTATTTGGCCGCGAACTTGAACACCAGGTTACCGACAATCTTCTGGTACCATTCCGCATTAAAACGGTATTTATGGTATTCTACCCATTTATACTTCTGGTTGGCGTCGACCTGATCATAATCCTTGTTACTGAACATGGAATAGGGCGGCGTAAACTGGAATGAGAAGGAAATATTGGAACCGCTTCTCGGGTAAATGGGCTGATCAACGGAATTACGCGCCAGTGTCAGCTTAAAATATAGGTTATTGGAGGTCCCGTTCGTGAATCCTCCATCAGCATCGAAGTAGGCAAAATCCTTTAAATAGTAATTCTGATAATTCAGGCCGTAAGAAAAGATAAAATTATCATCCGGCCATTTTAATCTCTGGCTCAGGCTCACGCCACCACCCCAATAGCGCATATAATTCTTACTCGGATCACCGCTATAATAGCTATCATAGATAGAAGTGGAGGTAGCGGTAGATGAGGTAGCGTATCGGCCGTAAACCGCGCTGACCGTCAGCGCTTTCGGTTTCTTACCGCCCAGCCAGGGCTCGGTGAACGAAATATTTGCCGAGTTGTACCAAAG
Organism: Edaphocola sp.; assembly: GCA_035708205.1. Taxonomy (GTDB): domain Bacteria; phylum Bacteroidota; class Bacteroidia; order Chitinophagales; family Chitinophagaceae; genus DASSSY01. The sequence goes on along the minus strand of DASSSY010000002.1, from coordinate 20,903 downwards.
GCCGTTAGACTGGTATTGGATAGACAATTTTTCACCATCACCCATTGGCAACGGGTCCCAGGCCTTGGGATCGAATATCTTTTTAATCGAAAAATTATTGAACACGATACCCACGGAACCAATGAATCCCGTACCGCCGCCGAAGCCCGCGGAAAGCTGCAGCTGATCGCTTGATTTTTCAGCCACGGCGTAATTGATATCCACCGTTCCGTCTTCATAATTGGGGTTCAGCTGGGGATCCACTTTTTCCGGATCAATATAGCCAAGCTGCGAGAGCTGGCGGATGGAACGGATAACATTCGTCCGGCTGAACTTGTCGCCCGGAAGCGTAAAAAGCTCCCGCTGCAAAACATAATCATTGGTCTTCTGATTGCCCGAGACCGTGATATTCCTGTTGGTAGCCTGCGGCCCTTCCTGGATGGACATTAAATAATTGATCGTATCGCCGTCAATAGAGGTTTCCATGGGGTTCACACGGAAAAACAGGTAACCGTCATCCATATACAGGCTGGTGATATCCGGTCCTGCCGCTCCGGCATCGGGAGCGCCGCCGTTTAACCGGGAGCTTAAGCGATCCTGGTTAAACACATCGCCCTTACGGATCCCCAGGACCTTGGTCAATACAGAATCCGTATATTTGGTATTACCTTCCCACTTAATGTCGCCGAAATAATATTTTTTACCTTCATCGATCTTCATGGCAATATCAATATTACCGTTTTTAACCTTATAAGTGGTATCGGCCAGGATCTGCGCATCGCGATAGCCTAAGGAATTGTAATAGGCGACGACCTTATTTTTATCTTCATCATATTTATCTGGGTTATATTTTGACGAGGCAAAGACATTCCAGCGGAAATACGGATTCAACGCGTCCAATGTCTTGCTCAGGGAAAGAAAGCCCAGGTTCCTGACATAAGATCCGAAAGAATTATCATCAGCGCCGTATACGTGCTCCGATTCGGCAGGGTGAACAGAGATGCGGGGCATTTCCTTGGTGCTTTTCATCTTCGATTTCAAGGCCGCATCACTGGTATGGCCATTCCCGGCAAAGCTGATCTTATTAATATGCACTTTTTTGCCCTTATCCACAGCAATGTTCATCACTACCGAATTAACCGCTTTAGGGTCGCTCTTTTCAGTAATGGTGGTCTTGACATTATAATATCCTTTTTTGCTGAAATATCTGAACACCGCATCCTCAATATCTTTTTTCAGAGATTCCGTGATCATGCGTTGCTTCACGATCTTCAGCTTATCTTTCAACTCGGCCATCTGCGTTTTGGTAATGCCGGTAATGGTATAATCGCTCAGGCGGGGGCGTTCCTTCAAAGCAATATTAATGGTAGCGGAATCGCCAACAACCCGGGTGACGAAAATCTGGATATCAGAAAATAAATCATCTTTCCAAAGCTTGCGAATGGCATTGGCAAAGACCGGATCATTTTGAAGGCTGCCAAAACGCTGCCCTTTATCCAGCCCGGAGGCCAGCCTGACCAGGTCCGGATCGGCATATTTTACCCCTGACACCATAACGGTATCGATATAATAAGCCCGGGGCTGAGGAGCGCCGGTCTGATCTAAGCCGTTTTGCTGTTGTGTATTGCTTAAGCTGATCCCCTGCGCATGGATATTGATCGTAAAGCACTGAAAGATCAGGCTCAGGCACAGGATAAAGGAAAGTCTTTTCGTAGGCATTAGCAGGATTAAAAAGCTGAGAAAATATTTTATTTATTTTAAAATAATTTAATGGTGTTCATTTTTAACCTGTTCGCTGGTCTTTCCGAAACGGCGTTCGCGGTGCTGGAAATCGGTAATGGCTTCAAACAGGTCTTTTTTACGGAAATCCGGCCAGTGCTTTTCTGTAAAATACAGCTCCGTATAAGCAGACTGGTAGAGCAGGAAGTTGCTGATCCGGTGTTCCCCGCCGGTGCGGATCATTAATTCCGGGTCCGGGAAATCCGCCGTGCACAAATAGTTTTTAAAAACTTTTTCATCAATGTCCTCAGGTTGCAGCTTCCCGTCTTTTACAGCCTGCGCCAGGTGTTGTACCGCCGATAGAATTTCCCATTTGGAGCTATAGCTCAGCGCCAGGATCAGGGTTAGCCCGGTTTCACCGCTGGTTAAATCGATAGCTTCTCCCAATTCTTTCCGGCACCTTGCGGGCAAGGCCAGCCAATCGCCGATAACCCGGAGTCGGACATGGTTTTTCTTCAGATCATCCACTTCATTCCTGATGGTGCTGACCAGCAATTCCATCAAGGCGTCCACTTCATATTTCGGGCGTTTCCAGTTCTCAGTGGAAAAAGCGTAAAGGGTTAAAAATTGGATCCCGGCCTCAGAGCAGCCTTCAACGATGTCCCGGACACTGGTTACCCCATGCTGATGACCGATGATCCGCTCTTTTCCCTGCTCCTTTGCCCAACGGCCGTTACCATCCATAATAATTGATATATGGACGGGCTTAGGCGCGTTTTCCAGGAAAATATGTTGATCCATTGCGGGCTCAGGCTTTAAAAAGGGAGCAAAGTTACAAAAATTAGGATGAGCAATATTTTTGCTTAGCGCATCAATAATGATTAACCATGAATTAACGCCTTTGCTGTTTTGATTGTTTTGAATGAAAAAATGCTTTAAAATGCAGGATAGAGAAGGATACCTCAATATAAAGGAATCCTTTCCTTCAACCGCCTTACAATCCCGAAATGCTGATGCCGACGGAATAAGGATAAACTACCGGGCCGGCGCCATCATCAAACAAGGAACTGATGCTGTAAGTGCCGTAAACCGAAAAATTACCCCAACCAACGCGCAAAACAGGCTCAAAGCGCCATTTTTGCACATAGCGGGTCGTGCTCACCTTTTCCACGATCAGGTCGGAAATGCCCGGACCGGAATGCTTTGTTTTGCTATGCGCGTTCATCAGCAGCCCCACGTGCATGCCGATAGCCATTTTAAAGCCCCGGTTACGATTGTCCTTATCGGCAAAATAACGCAATTCGAAAGGCGCTTCAAGATAGGTAGTGCTCAGCTTTGAACGCTTGTAATATGACGCTGTTGCGGTATCCAGGGTCTGAAACTCGATCTTGCCGGAAGCCTCATTCATGACCGCAACCTGCTTTTTGAAGTAAATATTGCTGGAATTTACCCCCAAACCTGCAGCAAAGCTGAAATGTGAATTCGAGATCGGGAAATCATAGCATAAATAGCCCGAAAAACCACGGCCGAACCCGGTAATCTTCACGTCACCGGGGGCGTTAGCCCAATTGTCATAGGTCAGCGCCAGCACCAAAAAATCCCGGGAAGGCTTCTGCACTTCCTTTTTGATCGCTTTTTGGGTAGATTGAGAAGCCGTAATATCCTGTTCTTTATTGTTTTGTGCCGATGCAAAAGTGGCAAAACCTAAAGCCACAGCTAATAACGTTACGGTTTTTTTCATTGAAATGTATTTGATTTTTTATTGACTTTATACGGTCTGATATAAATAAAATGGCTGCCGTTTTGATGAAAAAAATATCTGCCTGCCGGATCCCCAGTTTTATGAAAAAGGCCAGTAAAAGGCAAAAAAATTGGGAGCAAAGATAATATATCTACGTTGTTTACAAGAAATTATTTGGTTTGATAACATTTTATTGGTTTTCCTAGATCGGGTTAATTATTTTTGTTGATTCAAATGCATTCCCTGCCGGGATTTTATTTGCCAACACACCAGTATTTCATAAATGCCCTCCATGCTCCAGCTCACTTTCAAGATCGTTGAATATACCTTTAAACAACCGTTCCGGATTTCTAAAGGAGTAAAAACGAAACAACCGGCGCTTTTATTATCCTTAGACTTTAAAAATCTTTTCAGGGGTTATGGTGAAACCACGGAAATCGCCTATTATAACAATTCCGTTGACGAGATGGCAGGGATCCTGGGTAAGAAAAAAAGGCTGATCGAGCATTACGCCATGAACGGCCCGGAGCGGTTCTGGCATTATCTGCACCATCTGTTGCCGGGTCAAAATTTCCTGATCTCCGCTTTAGATATGGCCGGATGGGATTTGTGGGCAAAGATGTCCGCCGAGACCGTCCAGTCGCTTATGGGGCTTTCCAACATCAATAATCCCCTGACCGATTACACCATCGGCATGGGAACACCGGAGGATATCCGGGCAAAAGTAAAAGCGCGGCCCTGGCCCATCTATAAATTAAAGGTTGGCGGCGACCAGGACAGAGAAAATTTACTTGCACTCCGGGATGCCGCTCCTGAAGCCATTATACGGGTTGACGCGAATGAGGCATGGGACATTGAGAAGGCGAAGAGCCTGCTGCATACGCTGGAAACGTGCAAAGTGGAACTTATTGAGCAACCGTTCCACCGGGCTGACACGGAAAACCTGCAAAGATTCCGGCAGGAAACCGACATCCCTATCATTGCCGATGAAGCCTGCCAGGAAGAAAAAGATTTAATCCGTTGCCTGACCCAGTACGACGGCATCAATATCAAACTATCCAAATGCGGCGGCCTGACACCGGCCTTGAGAATGATAAGGATCATCCGCGACTCCGGCAAAAAAGTAATGCTGGGAGGTATGTGCGAAGGCAATATCGGCGCTACGGCCTTAGCGCAACTGCTGCCGCTGGCGGATTATGCCGATATTGACGGGCCTTTACTTATTGATTACAGCCCGGGGATGGGCCTGGAGATCAGTAATGGCGTCATTACCCTGCCCTACGGCCCCGGTTTCGGCCTGAAGTTTAAATAGCCCCGGTGGCCTTTGTCTTCCCGGGCTCTTTCCTCAGGGCCGACAGCCAGAATAATATAAAAAATAAATAAACAAAAACGCCGTATTGAATTTCCAGCATGGCTTCGATCATGGTGCCGGCAATCATGATGCAAACAGTAGATAAAACGGCGACATCCGGAATTCTCCGCAATGGCCAGAGGACCATCAGGATCAGGACAACAGCCGCAGGAATGCCCACTAAGAAGGCTGTACAAATAAACTGATTGTGCGGGATAAGCCGGTATTTTTTCATAAAAGGGAAATACAGCTCATATTGATGCTGCACGGCAGCCTCCCAATCCCCGGCGCCAATGCCTCCCAAGGGATGCTTTTGAATGCTTTTCCAGGCCGCTTCATAAGACACCAACCGGGGAATAATGGAAGAGTTGGTCTCATACTTAGCCGTATCGCCGCTTTGCCAAATGGCCAGGCCATTCTTTACCCTGCTGATCTGATTATTCACCGAAGGTAGAAACCGGACGCTGAAAAATAACAGCAACACGCCGACCAGGAGAATACCCAATGCTTTCCACAAGCCAAACTGGCGGTTTCGAACAAACCGGTACCCCACATTGACGGCCACTAACAAATAAAAGCAAAGCAACCCGGATTTCGCGGCCTGTACATGAATATAAAGAGCGGCAATAATCATCCATGAGATCATCAATATCCGTCCCGGCTTCGCGATATTAAATTGATTCTTCTTGCTTAGCACAAATAAGATCATTTGCATAGCCAGCACCAAAGCGATGGTAAAACGAATATAATCCCTGCCTACAGGCGAAGGCAGATGATATTTTGAAAAGAACCGCTGCGGCTGCATAACCAAAAAAGAACTACTGTAAGCAATGCCCGCAAAAAGTATCACCAGGATGATGCTGATCAGCCAAACCTGCAACCGCTTTTTATCAAAAGGCAGATTCATCAGGGCAAAAGGCATCAGGGCAAAAGGCAGTTTTATCTGGGCAGCAGCCAACCATTGCTCACGGTCAAGGCTCCAAAACCCCGAAATAAGATAGAAGCAAAAGAAAACCAAAGCCAGCCAGCCAAAGGTGTTCTCCCGGAACAACCGCCATCCTTCCTTTAAAGCATGAGGACGAAACCCGGCACAGATCAGCATGATCATACCAACGGAAAGAAACACGCGGGAACATAAAAAACCGGTAAACATCAGGGCGCAACTCAGCATGACCGTCCAATCCAAAAGGGAAAAAGCGGAGGAAGCAAAAAAGCTCTTGCTTAAATTCGTCATATTAAAAGGGAACGGGTTGGAGATTGACCAATTGGTAGGCTTTGCCAAAACAACAGAAAAAATAAAAATATAAAAACGCCAAACTGGATTTCAAGCATCGCTTCCGCCAGCATGGCCATTACCATAATAACAGACGTCATTTTGCCATAAAATATTGGGTAATACGGGCCATAAAAGCTCCCCCAACAAAGAATTAACAGGCTCAGCCCTAATATGCCGCCCAAAGCCACCAGGCAGAATAAAAACTGGTTGTGCGGAATTAAACGGCTTCCCGCCGGCACTTCAGGATGATATTTCCGGTAGGCATCCGCCATATTTATTTTCAGATCTCCTGCTCCGGTGCCTAACCATTTATGTTGCTGCCAGACCTTAAAAGCCATTTTGTAGGATAATACTCTCCCGGCATCGCTCAGGTTATAATTCAATGATCCGGTTTGTGTCGTTCTCCTGATTTCATAATCGACATAATCGACCTTTTTTTTAAATGTCGGTGTCAGAAAATAAAAGATGACCGGCAGGCTAATTACCACCATCCACACAAGAGGCATGAATTTCCGGACATTCTTCCTACGCACAAACCAGTAGCCGGAAAAAGCCAACAGCGTGGCATAAAGCGCCGCCAGTCCCGTTTTAGCGGCCAGCAGGTGTAAATATAAGATAAAGATCGCCGCCACAATCACCAATCCCCGCTGCTCCGCTTTCCGGCCAAAAACAATTTTATGCTCAAACAAATAATAAAATATGATGACCAGCGAAGCCACTAAGGACAGGCTAAACCGGATATGGTCGTCATATTTAGTTGTCGGCAGGCTATGAGAGATATTATAAGCATGAATATAATAATCCATATGCGTGACAAAAATAAAACTGCTGTAAGCAATGACAGCTAATTGCGTCAATAGCAGGAATCCCACCAGGAGCTTTTGTGCCCGTTTTTCCTCCAGGGGCAAAGCCAATATCGCGAAAGGTAAAACGGCAAAAGGTAGTTTATTCGTTACTGATGCCCACCATTGTCCTTTATCTATACTCCAGAAGCCGGAAACGGCATAAACCGCAAAGAACAAAAAACAGGCCCAGGCAAACTTATTCTTACGCCATTGATGCCAATAACAGATGGCCGAAGAGGGATGCAGCGCATTGACAAATGCCATGACAATTGACAAGGACAACAACGCCCGCGACCACATCATCCCGGCAATCATGCACATAAACAAAAGGACCGCGATGCGTCCTTTATATATTGCCCATACTTTAAAAAAATGATGTACTGCCCCCATGATTCGTCCGCGACAAAGATAATGACAAAGCCAGTTAAAAACCGAAAGGTTACAACATTATCGTCCCGGTATCAATCTAAAAATATGCCGCATAGCCAAAATGGATCTTGGCATTTCTAAGCTGAAATTGCCCCTGATAATGTTTTCCCACGCCTAATGCGATATTAAATACACCGGTTTTGTTCTCCAGGCTCAACCCGGCGCCCAGGCTTAGCGGGTAATCCTTTTTCTGATAATCCTGGAACCGGGTCCAGACCATGGCGTCATCGTTGAAAACATAAAAAAAATCGTTCTTACCAAATTCAAAATGAATTTCGAAGCTGGCAATATGATACTGGCTGGCATAAAGACTGTTTTCGTCAAACCCTCTCAAAGAATGGAATCCCCCGATTTGAAACAATTCATTCTGGAACAGGTTTTTGCCATAAATATAGCCGCCCTGGTAGCCGGCCTTGGCAATAATACTCCTGGTAACCGGGCAATACCATGCCGCTGCCCCCATGAAACGGAACTGGTATTTTTCCACGTTTGCCTGGTCGTACAACTGTTGATAATCATACCGCGAAAAATTGCCCATCTCCAGGATGGCGTCGTTAGGTATCACCGTCCGGACAGCGCCGGTAACCGTAATCTCAGCCGACCAGCCCCGGTGAGGGTTTAGTTTATAATCGGTAAAATCGGTAGCATACGTCATGCCCATTCCCTGGCTCTTCATATCAATATTTCCCGGCAGCTTCCTGTTGACCGAAACATAATGCGTGTCCGCCGTAATCAGCCGGTTACCGACATTCTGGTAAAACACCCGGAAATAATTGTCTGCGCTAAACTGATACCGCATCCCCGCCTCAAAGGTTATTTTCCGATAAGTGGTATCCTGCTTGTACAAATCGAAACGGCCTTCCATCCCGAAACGCGTGCCTAATATGTAGGGAGCGATGACATGCGCCTGGAAAAGGGGCGACTTGTAAGATAAGTTTTTATAACTGGCTTCAATGGTTTCCCCATAACCTAAGCTATTCTTCAGGCCCAATAACACATCTGCCGTCAGCATAAATTTCCCGCTGGCCTGGGTATTGGGCTGCAGGCCCAGTAAAGCATTGGCCTGATTGGCCTTTTTAGGCTTCAGATAAAGATACAACCTGTTTTTATCTATTGAAAAATCCATGCGCCAGGGCTGGTTTTCCTGCAGGAAAGGCAGTTCATCCAGCCGCTTCCGTATTTGTCTTAAAGCGGACTCATCATATAAACCGCCCTGGAAAATATCCAGGTAGTTCTCCAAGTAAGGCAAGGCGATGTCCACATCTCCCTGAACAATGATCGTATCGATCTTTTGCAAAGGCCCGGTCACCAGGTGAAACTCTGCACTAAGGCCGCTCTCCCGCTCCTGAAAACTATCCAGATAGGTATATGCAAAGGGATAACCATTATTATCACAATAGTTCAGGACAGCTTCATGGAGCGCGGCTAATTTGGCCGGGCTGATAGGTTTATCTTGCCAATTACGCCGGGCAATATCCAGTCGGTCCCATAACCCCATCGGCACCCCGGAAAAATCAATCTTCGCCCAACGGTATTTTTTCCCGGTAAACAGCCATGCCGTCACTACGGAATCCTTTTCCCGGACGCTGTCCACTGAACAGGCCAAATAGCCTTTTTCCTGCAACCGCCATTGTTGTTCATGCAAATATCGCCACAGCTCAGGGCGTTGACGGAAACTTTTCGTTTCCGCCCGGCCGCTATCCACCGGGATGATCTTCAGATAAAATTCCTGCGCCTGTGCCGGCCATACCGACAGGCAGAATGCCACAAGAAATATTTGATAAAGAATTTTAATTGTTCAAAAGGCTTAAACCAATAATAAAGAACGCGGTCGCATTATCCATGATAAACCCTAGAGGCTGTTATCCGGCCGTTGTCTATTTCCAAAACCTCTGCCACCAATAAATCTTCCTCGCCCGGCACCTGGCGCAGATATTCCATGAACACCCTTTGCGTATTGGCCGTCAGTGTGCTCACCGTATATTCTAGTCCCGGCAAGCGATCAAAGGCATCCTGCCACCACAACCTCAATGCCGGTTTACCGACAATATAGCCATCCGTTCCCGGCTGCCTGATTTTCAACTTAGGACTAAAATGCCGGGCATGATCATCGTACAGGGCCAGAAGCTTTTCCAGATTGTGTTCATTGAAAGCGGCAAACCATCGGGTAGCCGTCATCTCATTTTGTTGCGCGATATCCATTGCCAGTTTTTTAGAAACAAAAATAAGGTTTCCCAACAGAGAAATAATACGTTTTACTTTCCCCAGGACAATTGCAGGCCTACTAAAAAATTGCGCCCAGGCATAGGCCGGCCGTTAACGATCTCATACCTGCTGTTCCAGATATTCCTTACCTGGGCGCTGACCGATAAGGAATAATCCGCTAAAGGGACGGTATAAGCCATTTGTAAATTGCCCGTCTGAAAAGGTTTCAGATATTGGCTTTCATCGGTGGTCACAAAGCGGTAACCGGTGTAGCGATGGTTATAATTCAGCAAAAGGCGTTTCCAGATAATGCCCAGGTCAAGCGTACCATTATAGCGTGGCGTATAAGGGATCTGTTTACCGATGCTACCGTCACCGGGCAAGTAAGATCGCGTGGTGGTAGCTAAAACATATGCAGTCTTCAGCCCCAAGGACAGGGCCGCCCGCCGGTGATGCCACGTTATTTTAGACTCTGTTTCCACTCCACGGCTATGCACCTCCGCCAGGTTATGCGGTGTCCAGATAGCGCCGCCTAGCCAGTAAATCCAGTTCCTGATGTCCCGGTTAAAATAAGTGCTTTTATTGGAAAACATCCAGGTATCATGACCCGTATTGTCCGCCCTTCCCGCCAGATCAAGCCGGACAGCTATGCCGCCGCTTTCATTCCAACCCTGTTCCGGTTTTAAGCCGGGATTACCGCCGGGGCTGAAATACAATTCATTCAGGTTAGGCACACGAAAGGATCTTTGAACATTTGCCAGTATGGAAAACGATAAATTATGCTGGTCACCTTTAATATTGAACGCCTTAAGCTTTGCATTCATTCCTGGAAGGAAGGCCTGTTGCCGGTTGGTCCACCACTCCTGCCGGAGCGCTACGTTAAGATGGTACCGGTCATCATTGGATTGCAACTGGTAGCTTCCGGCAACGGCCGGCCGGCATTGGTTTTCTGTTTTGTCCAGGTTTCCGCCACAGGCAGAAGCGTAAAGCACCGGCGCAAAGACCAACAGCTTATGTTGCCAATACGGATTATTTAAAGGATTATTGATCTGCCATTGCGCCCCCATCTCGGCATACCATTGCCGCACACCGTTTTCATTATCCGGAAGAACTATTCCATCACGATAGCGCAGATCATCCTTATTAAAGGACAACTTCGCGTAGTACACGCTCCTTTTGCGCTCCTGTTTCCACGACAATAAGGATCGCCAGGACCTGTCCGTTTGCTTTTTGACGGATGAAGTTTCAAATAATGCCGGAGGGATTTCCCGTTTGTATTGCTGACACCAGGTTTTAAAGGAAAGTACCTGTCGTTTCACCTTACTGCTTTTCCCCTGCGGCCACAGGTAATCCACATTCATTATACCACCGGCACCGGATAAGGCCGCATTAGGCATTTCCAGGGTTTGGCCCAAGTCATTTTCGTAGGGAAAATTATTTTTTGCTCCCTGGTAAAAGGTTTTCAGCCCGATATGCCAACGGCCGTTCTGCCAGTCGGCCGATAGCAAAGCGTTTTGGCTTCCAAAGCTCCCTCCCCCTAAACTCAAGCTCACCGCCCGGTGCCTCGTAAAGCCGGGCGCACCGTCATCTAAAAGCAAAGCGCCGCCAACGTTCCCACTACCGAACAAAGCCGAAGAACCACCGTATTGCAGGCTGACATCCTGAAATAGGCCACCATTCAACAATGAAACATCGGCCACACCGACAGCGGCGTTATTGATGGGCACCCCGTTCCACAATACCGCCGATTGCGCCGCCGAAGCGCCGCGAATGCCCAGGGTGGAAAGGCTGTTGACCCCGTAAGTTTTCACGAAGACCGGCGACTGCTCCATGACCAGGTCAGACAGGGAAAGGGTTTTGTAAAATGTTCTCAGGGTAGAATCAAAGATCAGTGTTGACTGGCCGGCTGTAAAACCCTGCCGTAAATCCTGTCGCGGTTCCACTTTCGGCACGGCAATAATAATTTCTTTAAGGGTGTCACTGCTCCTTTGCGCCAATACCACATCAGATGCCTGCAGCATGGCTAATAATAAGATAGCCGCAAAGACCATTTTTTTGCTAAAAGGATAAAAAGTTGCCAATGGGGATCTGTATTTATGCAAAGGAAATAAAAGATTTCTTAATTACCTGCCGATTTCGTTCCCGGCGCGGCATACCCTACCTATCTGAATACGCTGTCTCTGTTCGCCATGCCTTTTACCAGGGATATCCTTCCTGAACATCCCCCTTCCGAGGGTATTTTTTCCTTAAATACGGATATCGTATTCATAGCCAAGGGCTGCTTTACCACTCCTTAACTTTTCAAAGATTGGATTTTATTATCTTCGCAAATTCCATTTAAAAGAATTTCAATTACTCATGAAGATTACTTCCGTACTATGCCTTACTGCCGGATTGCTTTTCGCAGGTGCAGGCACCAAGGGATTCGCGCAGGACAACCTGATCAATTCGCTGAAGCACAACAAAAGCGACAAAAGTGTAAAGCTGTTCAAATTCAAAGATGTCATTAACTTAGACCATACTTCGATAAAGAACCAGGGGCATTCCGGTACCTGCTGGAGCTATTCCACCAACTCGTTCCTGGAATCCGAAATGGCGCGTGCCGGCCGCCAGCCGGTTGACCTGGCGGAAATATTCACGGCGAGGAACGCATACATTGAAAAAGGCATACAGTATGTGCGCATGCACGGCGCCGTGACCCTCGGCGATGGCGGAGAATGCCACGATGTGATCAATATGTACCGTAAATACGGTGCAATACCGCAATCCGTTTATACGGGATTAAATTACGGCACCAAGATCAATGATTTTTCCCAGATGGCGGCACTGCAGGAAGCCTTTTTAAAAACCGTCGTCAATACGCCGGCCAACAAGCCGCTCATGCCCAACTGGCTGAAAGCTTATACCGGCATTATTGACGCCTATCTGGGAACACCTCCCGATACTTTTACCTACAACGGCGAACAGTACACGCCGAAATCCTTTGCAAAAGAAATTGTCGGCCTTAATCCTGACGATTATGTCGAACTGTCTTCCTTCACGGATTATCCGGTGTATAAAACATTTGTATTGCCCGTACCCGACAACTGGGTTATGGGCTCGGTTTATAATGTAAAATTCAACGACATTACAGATATTATTGACACGGCCTTATCACGAGGTTATACCGTTGCCTGGGCAACGGATGTGAGTGAAAAATTCTTCAGCTGGAAAAACGGCGTGGCCTACGTTCCGGAAAAAGACTATGATGACATGACCGACGATGAGAAAAAAGACATGTTCATGGGGCCCAAACCGGAAAAAACGGTTACCGCAGAAATGCGTCAGAAAGCCTTTGATGATTATCAAACCACTGATGACCACGGTATGCAGATTATTGGCCTGGCCAAAGACATTAACGGAAAACCCTATTATATCGTCAAAAACTCCTGGGGCATTAAAAACGATTATAACGGCTATTTGTATGTTACCAAGGATTACGTCCGCTATAAAACCACGGCATTCCTGTTAAACAAGAATGCCTTAACCAAGGACATGCAGCAACAACTGGGCCTGTAATTGCCCCGGCTTATCCAAATAAGGAACGACATTCATGAGTATTATGAATGCCGTTCTTCCATTTATGATGTGTCTTTCCAGAAAAACTTATACCATTCCGACGACTATATGACGGCATCACGGTAGTCGTTGTCCTCCGATATCCCGGTAGGCAAGGGCAACCTGGTTTTCGGCGGTGATAAAAAAGTCATTGCGTATATATACGCAAAGGCATTACCGGTCATAGCGCCAATGACTGCGCCACCATTTCGGCAACATCCAGCACCTCCACCTCGTCTTCTTTTTCTTTATTCTTGATGCCGTCCGAAAGCATGGTCATACAGAAAGGGCAGTTGGATGCCACCGTTTTAGCGCTTGTGTCCAACGCTTCCTCAATACGTTTAATATTGATCCGCTTATTGCCTTTTTCCTCTTCTTTAAACATCTGGGCGCCCCCGGCGCCACAACATAGCCCATTGGAACGGCAATGCTTCATCTCTATCAATTCTACGTCCAGGGCCTCCAGTACCTTGCGGGGCGCTTCATAAATATTATTTCCCCTGCCTAAGTAGCAACTATCGTGATAAGTAATTTTACGCCCTTTGAATTTACCGCCTTCTTTTAAAATCAGCTTGCCGGAATCGATCAGCTGTTGCAGGAAAACGGTATGGTGCATGACTTCATAATGCCCGCCCAACCTGGGATACTCGTTCTTAAAGATATTAAAGCAATGCGGGCAGGTCGTAATGATCTTTTTGACATTATAGCCGTTAAACATCTGGATATTGTTATAGGCCATCATCTGGAACAGAAACTCATTGCCTGCACGGCGGGCGGGATCCCCGTTACACATTTCTTCTTTTCCTAAAACCGCGAATTCAATGCCTACCTTTTGAAGGATCAGCGTAAAGGCACGGGTTATTTTTTGAGCCCGCTGGTCAAAGCTACCGGCACAACCCACAAAAAACAGCACTTCCGGCTCGCGGCCTTCGGCCACATATTCAGCCATCGTTTTCACGTTCATAACAAAAGGTTTTAACTGCAATTATCTGCCCCTATAGTCTTTATGCAGCATTTCAAGGCTACAAAGATGCGAATATCCGGGTAAAAAATCAAATGGAAACTTGCTCTGCCCTTGGAGATTGCTTTTTCAAACCGGAAACCGCAGGCCTGAAGAAAAGTATTTTTGCCCCCTCTGAATTTATCAATAAATTTGAGGCTTAAATTCATTCAATCAAAGCCCCAAACATATTCATGTCACCTGTTATTCATCTTGAAGATATCAAAAAGAACTATTACCTCGGTAAGGAGCCGGTGACGGTTCTAAAAGGCATTAATTTGGACATTAAACGAAATGAATATGTGGCCCTGATGGGCCCATCAGGTTCAGGCAAATCAACATTGATGAATATCTTAGGCTGCCTGGACGCGGCCACCTCGGGGAAATACATCTTAAACGGGCAGGACGTCAGCCACATGGCGGACAATGACCTGGCTGCCGTCCGCAATAAGGAAATCGGGTTCGTTTTTCAACAATTTAATCTTCTCCCCCGGATGACAGCGTTGGAAAACGTGGCGGTACCCTTAACCTATGCCGGTATCGGCAAAAAAGAAAGGCTGGAGCGCGCCTGGGAAATGCTATCTCAGGTAGGGCTCTCCGACCGTTCGGGCCATAAACCCAACGAGCTTTCCGGCGGCCAGTGCCAGCGTGTGGCCATTGCACGCGCCCTTATCAATAACCCGTCCCTGATTCTGGCGGATGAACCGACGGGAAATTTAGATACCAAAACGTCTATTGAGATCATGGCCATGTTTGAAGACATCCAATCGAAAGGCAATACCGTTGTACTGGTCACCCATGAAGAAGATATTGCCGACCATGCGCTGCGCATTGTGCGCATCCGGGATGGCTTTGTGGAAAAAGACGAAACGAACAGCCCGCACCGCGTATCCTGAATATCCCATTCCTCAGATTAATAAAACACTCCATTCAAAATGTCTTTAAAAGTATATACTAAAACCGGCGATAAAGGCACTACCGCACTTATAGGCGGCACGCGGGTCGCTAAGGACCATGTCCGCATAGAGGCCTACGGTACGGTGGATGAGCTCAATTCCTTTATTGGTGCGCTCAACGATCAATTGGATGATGCCGACATCAAATCCTGGCTATTTGACATTCAGAACCGCTTATTCGACCTGGGCGCCGTATTGGCTACAGACCCGCATAAAGATCTGAAGATGAAGTTGCCGGATATTGAGGAACAACATATTGCCGGTTTGGAACAAAAAATAGACCGGATGGAAGAAACGCTTCCGCCCCTGAAGCATTTCATTTTACCCGGAGGCCACCGGGCGGCCAGCGCGGCCCATGTTTGCAGAAGTGTCTGCCGGCGCGCCGAAAGAAAGGCCATCCATCTGCAAAATCAAAACGAACCGGTCAATGAGCTGGCCATAAAATACCTCAACCGGCTTTCCGATTTCTTTTTTGTGCTGTCCCGTTTTATTATCCACAACCACGGGGGAGCCGAAATTCAATGGCGCCCTAACGGGTAAGGAATTTACCGCTTCTCTTAGAAAAACCGATCCTCCTTATGCAAAAGCGTTGTCCTCCAGCAATAATAATGCTTTGAGGACAACGCGTTCAAATATTCAGTGTCGACTATTTTTTCAGAAAGAAATGAAAAGTATCGCCACGCAGGCCGATACGCATCGCTTCTAAAGGAATGAGTTCCGCTGGCGCAATATTACCCAAGTTGGCATTACAGCCCAATAAATTGATGAAATAGACCTGTTGCGCTTTTTGCGGCGCTTCCCAAATAATCTGTTCTGCCGGAATACGGGTCAGGATTTCCTGGACCAGCCCTTCGCGCACTTCTCCCGTCCCCCGGTAAATACCAATATTTCCCGATTCGCGCGCTTCGGCGATCACATAAGAAGAGCCGGCATTCAGCTCGGAAGCCATTTGTTCGATCCACTTGTAAGGCGGCATAATATGCGTGGCGTCCTTAGATCCGACCTCAGAAAGTACCGTCAGGCCTTCTTTAGCCATTTTTTCGATATACTTACATTTATCAGCATGATTAATGCTTACCGAACCATCCGAAACTTCGGCGTAGCTAATGCCATATTCTTTTAACGCGGCGATATATTCATCTACCTGACCACGAACCAAACAAGCTTCAAACAAAGTACCGCCCAGATACACGGGAATATTATATTCCTGGTACACCTTTAATTTATCTTTCAGGTTAGGCGTCACATAAGCGGTTCCGAAGCCCAGCTTTATTAAATCCACATAAGGGGCGGCAACAGAAAGAAAATTTTTCACATCCTGTACGCTCAGGCCTTTATCCATGATCATGGTCAAGCCGCTTTTCCGCGGCGCTGTCGTGCGGTCAGGCATTTGTGTTAAATGAAGAGCCATATAAAAGTTATTTACGTTTAAGTAAAGGAATTTATTTCAACGGTTGCAAAAGTACGTCATAAATCATTTTATTGCCGGCCAAATCGTAAATTTGCGCCATGCTCAACCGAACAATTGCTCCTGCCGTTCATGATGCCGTGAACTTTAATTTTCAGCTTCCGGATTGCCGGAGATCCGTTTTCCGGAATAACCTTTCGCTTTACTGGCTTTGCGCCGGGACACAGGACGTTGTACAACTGGAATGGGTGTTTAAAGCAGGGCTTTGGGAAGAAAACAAGCCCGGCGTGGCTTATGCCACAGCGGGCATGATAAGGAACGGCACCTCAAGCAAAACCGAAGCGCAGATAAACGAGGCCCTGGAATTTTATGGCGCCTCGCTGCATTCATCGGCCAATAACGATTATTCCACCTTATCGCTGCATTGCCTCAGCCGCCATCTCGGCAAGCTATTGCCTATCGTTCAGGAAATTATTTTTGACGCCCGGTTCCCCGAAAACGAATTGGATATCTACCGGAGAAACGCCATTCAGCATCTTTCCGTGAACTTAAAGAAAGTCGATTTCGTGGCCAACAGGGAAGCCGATGCGCAGGTTTTCGGCTACGATCATCCCTACGGCCGGTTCAGTAAAAAAGAAAATTTAGAAGAGCTGCAGGTTGCGGATTTAAAAGAATTCCACAGCCAATATTATACCTCGGCCAATTGCACCTTGTTCATGGCGGGAATGGTTGACACCGGCACCGTGACTTTAGTGGAGCAGTATTTCGGCCGGGAACAATGGGGAATGCCGCTAGGCGCCGGAATTGTCGCGAAACAACACCTTATTACCCCGGGAAAAAAAAGAAAACTCCAACTGGACATCCAGGAAGAAAGCGTCCAGGGCGCAGTACGCCTGCTCCGGGCCTTCCCCGACAGGCATCATCCAGATTTTGTCCCGATGGTCCTGCTCAATACCTTACTGGGCGGCTATTTCGGCTCACGGCTTATGGCCAATATCCGGGAAGACAAAGGCTATACTTATGGCATTTATTCACAGATTTATGCTTATGAACGGGCCAGCACGCTAACCATTGCCACCGAGGCAGGGAAAGAGGTTTGCACCGCGGTTATTGAAGAATCCCGGAAAGAAATGCAGCGCCTTTGCCGTGAAGCTGTTTCAGATGAAGAATTAAGCCTGGTCAAGAACTATCTTTTCGGCAGCCTGCTCGGCGACCTGGACGGCCCGTTTTCGTTGATCCGTCGCTGGAAAGGCCTTATTCTAAACGGTTTCGACCGGGAACATTTTTATGATAACCTGAGGATCTACCGCTCAGCTACTCCGGGAGAATTACAGCAGTTGGCACAAAAATATTTCGACCCGGGCGATTATTATGAACTGGTCGTGGTATAAAACTCAAACGGGCTACATAATAACGCCGGAGCCGATCAATTCATCCCGGTCATACCAGGCGGCAAACTGGCCGGAGGTAATCCCCCGTTGCAATTCTTCAAAAAGAATGTACAGGCCATCCGCTTTCCGGATGAGCATGGTCTTTTGTAAAGGCTGGCGATAACGAATGCGCACCGACATTGTCCGGCTTTCGCCTACCTTTAATTCCGCATCGGGATTAATGAAATGAATATCCGGTTCCGCGATTTTGAGGGCATACCGGTTCAAGCCCGGATGATCGCCTGACTGACCAGAGAAAATAAGGTTATTTTTGGTATCGATTTGCAAAACAAAAGAAGGGTTGGGACGGCCGCCAATGTGCAGTCCTTTACGCTGGCCAACCGTATAAAACTGGGCACCCTGATGCTCGCCTACTTTTACGCCCTCATGCTTTTCAAAAGTAAATGGCTCGGCCAAGGCTTCAACATTTTCGACCGTTGCCGGCATTTGATGATAAGCTTGTATTTTTTCTAAATTGGCCTCAATCTCAATAATATCGCCCTGCTTGGGTTTGAGCTGTTGCTGTAAAAAAGTGGGCAAATCCACTTTCCCAATAAAACATAAACCCTGAGAATCGCGCTTTCCGGCGGTGGACAGACCGGCTTTTTTCGCGATGTCCCGCACTTCCGATTTCAGCAAATCGCCAATTGGAAACATAGCCTTAGCCAATTGCTCCTGGCTGAGCTGACAGAGGAAATAAGACTGGTCTTTGCCCGGGTCTTTACCTGCCAGCAAATGATGCCTGCCGCTATCATCGGTCGTTTTCCGGCAGTAATGACCAGTGGCCACAAAATCAGCTTTCAGCTTCAGCGCTTCTTTCAGAAAAATATCAAACTTAATTTCCCGGTTGCAGAGGACATCTGGGTTCGGAGTGCGGCCTTTTTCATATTCCGCAAACATATAATCAACAATGCGCTCCTTATAGTCTTTGCTTAAATCAATGACATAATAAGGAATGCCTAATTTTTCGGCAACCGATAAAGCGTCATTGGAATCATCAATCCAGGGGCATTCGTTAGAGAGGGTTACATCATTATTATGCCAGTTGCGCATGAACATGCCGATCACTTCATAGCCCTGCTCTTTCAGCAAATAGGCCGCCACACTGGAGTCCACGCCTCCCGATAAGCCGACAACAACCCGTTTCATGACGCAAAGTTACCGGATAAATAAAAGATTAGGAAGCGATAGGGATTAATAATATTGATGGGACAATAGTTGTTCAACAGATATGCAAAAACGCCTCAAGTCTTTATGGACATGAAGCGTAAGCATAATTGTGCCATTTATCCGGCGATGTATTTTTACCGAACAACAAGCTTAGCCCTGAAAACTTGCCTATCTGCCATCAGACGCACAAAATAAATGCCGGGCAGAAAGCCGGTAACATCAAAACGAATCGTATTGTCATCCGTTTGGGATTTTGGTTTGTAATCTTTGGAAAGCACTTCACGTCCTAAGATGTCGGTAACCGTAAGCTGCAACTGATGAAAGCGGGCAACATCATTAAGTTGGATGGTCACAGTGCTAGAAGCGGGATTGGGAAAAAGTTTTAATGGCTTATTTTTTTCGGTAGTGGCTATTCCGGTAGTAGGATTACCCAACAGCACATAGGAAACACAAGCGGTATCGTTAAGGGCATTGGTATCCACAATTCCTGATGAAACGATACGAACACTCATACAAAAATGCCCGGTATCATTAGTCAAGGGATCGTCATTCCAAAGACTCGCAGCATTATTAAAATGCGTAGAATCTCCAGAATTGAGACTAACGCCAGTTAAGGGGAAAAATTGACCAAAATGTAAAAAACCGACAGAAACAGTATCGCTTGGCGATAAACTGTCGGGGCCAAGGTTTTGTATAAAAAAACTAAATTTTGCAGTGTCCCCCCATGGAAAACTTGTGCTATCTGATGGTTGATTGATGACAATTTCTAAGTCGGCATATTTTATTTGGGCAAACCCGCTTCTGGAAATACATACTCCAAATACGCAAAATAAAATACAATATATAATATGCTTCATTGTCTTGTTTTTAAGTAAATAAGAAATAGCGGCGATAATATTCAGTAGATACAAGCCGCTATTTTATAGAATAAACTAATACGTAGATAATAACCAAACAATAAACGCTTGGTTTACGCTAGGGTGTTCCTGCAAGAATTTAGCTAAATCAGGATTGCCTGATGCATCAAAGCCTGTATAACTAAACGGAACATTTGGAATTACAGTCTTATTACCATCGGGGTCAATTAAGGGTACCTGTACCATGAGGTACGCCATTCTTGTCAAAGCCGGTAATCGTGCCATCAAAAACCAAAGAATATCCATTATCGAAACTATATGTCCAATGGATTGAGCCCCCCTCTTGAGCAGCGTAACAAGTAGTTGCCATTTGCGGAGCAAAAGCGGTAATACCGCATAGAGCCACGGCAATCATTAAATAGAAAAGTAGTTTTTTCATTTTACAATTCGTTTATTCACATAGGAAATATTCCGGGGAGCGATATTTACCCCGATTTTCAGTTATCCAAAAGGACTGTCTGTAAATCGCCGACCTAGTTACATTGATGCGGAGGAAGCCGCTTCTTGAGCATTTTGAGCTTGCAGTATCTAGAATTTTGCTACAAAATGTACTCGTATTTCAATAATGAGACAGACCAGCTGTGAACCCTAATCCAAATTTGCATAATTTCACTAAAAATCTGACACAAACAAACAAACAAACAAACAAACAAACAAACAAACAAACAAACAAACAAGTTTTCGGGAGTGAATAACATCTAAATAACAAAAAAACCGTTTCACATCAAAAGACATGAAACGGTTTAGAATAAATATGGCGGCTACCTGCTCTCCCGGAGTTAACCAGTACCATCGGCCATGAGGGGCTTAACTGCTCTGTTCGGAATGGGAAGAGGTGAACACCCTCGGCAATACCACCATAAGGAGTTTATTAGGGACT
>DASSSY010000001.1:0-158346 GCA_035708205.1 Edaphocola sp. | reverse complement strand
CGCGGGCAAAAAGGTTCTCCCGGTACGCCTACCGGGCGGGTTTTCATGGTAAGGGGCGGGACTGCCGGAGAAGCTTTAATAAAACGATAAAGAAAGCTGTTAAACAATTTCTTTTCTCCAACAGTTCGGGCACAAATGTATCAACTATTTTTTTTAAAGTCAAGTTGTATTTTACCCGTAAACTTTTGTAATTTACGCTCCGGTAAGGACCTGGTTATTAAGTCGCTCCGGTTTAACGTGAGTAAAATACCCGCTTTTATGAGTAGCTTACCCAATAAATTTCAGCTGATATGACGTCAAAAAATACAGTTATGCCCCATATAGGACGCCGGATCGAACGCATCCGGGAGCTAAAAGGGATCAAGCAGGAAGCGCTGGCTTCTTCTTTAGGGGTAAGCCAGCAAACCATTTCCAGGATTGAGAAGAGCGATTCATTAAATGATGAAAAATTGACTAAAATTGCTGATGCATTAGGCGTGTCTCCCGAAGCAATCGAGAATTTTGATATTGACTCTGCAATAAACAATATCAACTCTTTTTATGACAATAGTGCATTTAATTTCCAGTGCGAAATAAATCCAATTGAAAAATGGGCGGAAGCAATTAATGAAAATAAAAGACTCTACGAGGAACTTTTGAAATGCGAGCGGGAAAAGATTGCACTCTTGGAATCCATGCTCAAATCCCGGGGAAATAAAAAATAATCTGCTCGGCCGATCCCGGTCATAAATATCATACGGGTTTCCGGCTAAAGTTGCCCGGCGAAGGGAACCGGGCCGGGCGCTATACCGCGGAACCGCTGGATAATGCCATTTCAACAATGATAGGACCCACGCTGGCCATCGGGTCAAATGAATGTCCGGGCGGCACAAAATGTTCCCGGCAGGGGGCGCATGGCCTTCCCTATGTCCTTTCCTTTGGCCGGCCCCCTCGCCAAAACCGGCTAGGCCTCGCTGATAAAGGCTTTGATCCTGTTGATAACGTTTGCCAGGGCGGGAACGTCTTTACCGCCGGCAGTGGCCAGGGTCTTCTGGCCGCCGCCGCCGCCTTTGATGAGCGGCGCGGCTATTTCACGGATGATTTTCCCGGCGTCCCAGGACCTTTCCCGGGTTAAGGGCTCGCTGATATACAAGGCCACGTTGGCCTTGCCCCCGATGTCGGCGGTCAGCACGGCCACGATATTTTCCGAAAGCGCCTGCAGCTCATAAGCCGTTTTTTTCAGCTCGTCGGCTGAGTCGCAGCTGATATTGGCCGCCACGAAATGAACGCCGTCGATATTTTCCGCTTTGGCAAACAAGGTCCCCGCTTCCCGGCGGCGTTCCCTGGCTTCCAGGGCCTCCAGCTTCCTTTCCATCGCCGACCTGTCGGCCATCAGCTTTTCGATGGCCCTTACCGGGTCGTTGCTTTTCAGCAAGGCGGCGGCGGCCTTATGGTTGTCCAGCATGCCCGCCAGGTAGCGGAACGCCGCTTCGCCAGTAAGGGCTTCGAGGCGCCGCACGCCGGCGGCAACGGCGCTTTCGCCGGTAATGACCATCAGGCCGATCATCCCCGTATGCCCCACGTGGGTGCCCCCGCAAAGCTCAACGGAGAACCGCGGATCGATGGTGACCACCCGCACCGTATCGCCGTATTTTTCGCCAAACAACGCCATGGCGCCGGTTTTCATGGCTTCGTCCTTGGGCATTTCACGGATCACGACCGGGATGTTCTCCCGGATCTTTGCATTAACGATATCGGACACTTCGCGTAATTCCTCTTCCGTGATCCGGGCGAAATGGGAGACGTCGAAGCGCAGGATCTCCGGGCTGACCAGGGAGCCTTTCTGGTTGACATGCTTGCCCAGCACCTGCTTCAGGGCGGCATGCAGCAGGTGCGTGGCCGTATGGTTGTACATGGCCTTCCGGCGGCGTTCGGCATCCACCCGGGCGGTTACCGGCAGGCTCATGTCGGGGGCCAGGGCTTCCGTGAAATGAATGATGAGATCATTTTCCTTTTTGGTGTCCAGGACCTCCAGGACGGTGCCGTCAATGGTCAATGTGCCCTGGTCGCCCACCTGGCCGCCGCTTTCGGCATAAAAGGGGGTTTCGGCCAGGACGACCTGGTAAAGTGTTTTCTTCTTTTCTTTGACCTGCCGGTATTTCAGCACCCGGGTGCCGGTATGCAGCTCATCGTAGCCCACGAAAACGCTGTGGTTGCCGTCGTGCACCGGGACCCAGTCGCCGGCATCGATGGCCGTGGCCTGGCGGGAACGGTCTTTCTGCTTTTTCATCTCCGCCCCGAACCCGTCCTCATCAACGGCCAGGCCGTTTTCGGCGGCGATCAGGCGGGTGAGGTCCAGCGGGAAGCCGTAAGTGTCGTATAATTCAAAGGCCTCCGCGCCGTTGATGCGTTTACTTTCCCGTGTTCCCGGGCCGGCCATCAGGTGGTCCATGCGCTTCAGGCCGGCCTCCAGGGTGCGCAGGAAGCTTTCCTCTTCTTCCCGGATAACGCGGCGGACAAAATCCTCCTGCTTTTTCAGCTCCGGGAAAACATGCTCAAACTGTGCGGCGATGAGGCCGACCAATCGGAACAGCAGGGGCGTTTTATAATCCAGGCAGGAATAATAATAGCGCACCGCCCGCCGCAGGATCCTGCGGATGACGTAGCCCGCGCCGGTGTTGGCCGGCAGCTGGCCGTCGGCAACGGAAAAGGCTATGGCGCGGATATGGTCGGCGATGACGCGGAAAGATACCGCCCGGAGATCGTCGCCGGAATCATATTTTTTTTGCGTAAGGTCTTCAACGGCGGCAATGGTCCCGGTAAAGACGTCGGTGTCGTAGTTGGAAGCCTTGCCCTGGAGCACGCGTACCAGCCGCTCGAAGCCCATGCCAGTATCCACATGCCGTGCCGGCAGCTTTTCTAGGCGCCCGTCCTTTTTCCGGTTGAACTGCATGAACACCAGGTTCCAGATCTCGATGACCTGCGGGTGATCGGCATTGACCAGGGTGCCGCCGTCAACGGCGGCCCTTTCGGCGTCCGTGCGGCAATCGACATGAATCTCGGAGCAGGGGCCGCAGGGGCCCGTATCGCCCATTTCCCAAAAGTTATCTTTTTTATTGCCCGTCAGGATCCGCTCTTCCGCGATCCATTTTTTCCATTCGTCATGGGCTTCCCGGTCCATGGGCAGGCCGTCTTTTTCATCGCCTTCAAAGACGGTTACGTAAAGCCGGTCCTTATCCAGCTTATAGACCCCGGTCAGCAGCTCCCAGGCCCAGGCGATGGCCTCCGGCTTAAAGTAATTGCCGAAGCTCCAGTTGCCCAGCATCTCGAACATGGTGTGATGGTAAGTATCCACGCCTACTTCTTCCAGGTCATTGTGCTTGCCGCTCACGCGCAGGCATTTCTGGGTGTCGGCCACGCGGGGATAAGCCGCGGCCTTATTGCCCAGGAAATATTCCTTGAACTGGTTCATGCCCGCGTTGGTGAACAAAAGGGTAGGGTCGTTTTTAATGACGATGGGTGCCGACGGCACAATATGGTGTTCCCTGGACCGGAAAAAATCCAGGAAGGCCTGTCTGATTTCAGCTGCTGTCATGAGTATCTTAAAGCTTATTTTTGGATTTAATCCGGTATGCCGCCGGATTAAAGGTCGCAAAGTTAATTGAAATCAGGTGATTTTCGTGTAGCCGGGAGAAGTCGAAAACGCTTTGGCGGTGATACGGCATTAAAAAAAGCGGGCCGGCCGGTTTTTCCCGTAAGATCTTTTCGCGACGGCCGGGGAAATAAATTTCTTTCCCCCGGGAAACGGCTGAAATTCCTCGTTTTTCTGTAAATTAGCCTTTTGTATCTTAATCTTTGTCAAAATGGCTCAAAATATCGCATCTCTCCGGAAATTACAGAACGAAGGCGAAAATATTCATCGCCTTCCCTTTTCCATACGCATTTTATTGGAAAATGTCCTCAGGAACATGGACGGCTTTTCCATTACGGACAAGCACCTGGACACGCTGCTGCACTGGCGGCCCCAGGGCACGGAAGAAGATATTCCCTATAAGCCGGCGCGCGTGCTGATGCAGGACTTTACCGGTGTGCCGGCCGTGGTGGACATCGCTTCGTTGCGCTCCGAATATATCCGGCAGGGTGGTGAGGGCAGCAGGATCAATCCCGCCATTCCCGTTGACCTGGTGATCGACCATTCCGTCCAGGTGGATTTTTTCGGCACTGGCTACGCTTACCAGAAGAATGTGGAGAAGGAATACCAGCGTAACGCGGAGCGCTACCAGCTTCTGAAATGGGCGCAAAACGAATTTACCAATTTCACGGTAGTGCCGCCCGGCATGGGTATTTGTCACCAGGTTAACCTGGAATACCTGGCCAAAGGCGTTATAGAGCGTGACGGCTGGCGGTTCCCCGATACTCTGGTGGGCACGGATTCGCATACGCCAATGGTGAACGGTATCGGCGTCCTGGGCTGGGGGGTCGGCGGCATTGAAGCGGAAGCCGCCATGCTGGGGCAGCCGATTTACTTTACCTGTCCCCAGGTGATCGGCCTGAAGCTTACCGGGCGGATCCCCCGGGGCTGCACGGCCACGGATATGGTGCTGAACATTACCCGGCTGCTCCGGGATACCGGCGTAGTGGGCAAGTTCGTGGAAGTGTTCGGCGACGGCCTCAATCACCTGACGGTAACCGACAGGGCGACCATTTCCAACATGTCGCCGGAGTTTGGCTGTACCGTGACCTATTTCCCCATTGACGACCAGACGCTGGAATATATGCGGCGCACCAACCGCCCGGAAGCGCACATCAATATGGTAAAGGACTATTGCCGGGAAAACATGCTGTGGCGCACCGGCGATGAAGATATAGAATACTCGCAGGTGGTATCCCTGGACCTGTCCGGGCTGGAGCCTACGGTTTCCGGTCCCAAGCGGCCGCAGGACAAGATTTATGTCAGGGACCTGAAGACGGCTTTCCAGCGGATCCTGGATAAGGATTTCAACAGGGGGTATATTCCTTTTGACCAACGCCCTCCTTATTCTTATGCGAAGAAAGAAGGCAAGTGGCTGGATGAAGGCGGCTCAGGGACGGAGTTCACCCATACCGAAACGCAGCCCAATAATATCCCGCTGACCAAGAGGGAAGAAGAATTGCGTTCGGTGCAGATCAATATGAGGAACGGCGATTATGTGTTGAGTGACGGCAGCATCGTTATCGCCGCGATTACGAGCTGTACCAACACTTCCAACCCCGCCGTCATGGTTGGCGCGGGATTGGTGGCCAGGAAGGCCGTCGAGCGCGGCTTGCGCACCCGCTCATGGGTAAAGACCAGCCTGGCGCCGGGCTCGAAAGTAGTGACCCGCTACCTGGAACGCTCGGGGCTCCTGGAAGACCTGGAAGCGCTGCGTTTTCACACGGTAGGCTATGGCTGTACGTCCTGCATCGGCAACAGCGGCCCTTTGCCGCCCCATATCGCGGATGCCGTGGATGAAAGCGAAATGATCGTGGCTTCCGTCCTGTCGGGCAACCGGAATTTTGAGGCGAGGGTGCACCCGCAGGTCAAGATGAATTTCCTGATGTCGCCGATGCTGGTGGTGGCTTATGCCCTGGTCGGCCGGGTAGATGTTGACCTGATGACCGAGCCTTTGTCTTATGATCCCAATGGCGAGCCGGTTTACCTGAAAGATATCTGGCCCACGCAGGAGGAGATCAGCGACACCATAGCGGCCTGCATGAGCGCCAACGATTTTAAGGAAGTGTATGAGGTCATTTTTGACGGCGAGGAACAATGGCAATCCCTTGAAGCGCCGGCCGGCGAAAATTATGCCTGGGACAGCCGGTCCACCTACATCCACGAGGTGCCGTTCTTTAAAGGTATCCGGAAAAATCCCCTGCCGGTAAAGGATATCCATGATGCCAGGGTGTTGCTTTACCTTGGCGATTCCGTCACGACAGACCATATTTCCCCTGCCGGCGCGTTTGGCGAAAATTCGGCGGCGGGCGCCTATTTGAAATCCAAGGGCGTGGACCGCGCCGATTTCAACTCTTACGGCTCCAGGCGCGGCAATCACGAGGTGATGATGCGGGGCACCTTCGCCAATGTGCGTATCAAGAATAAGATCACGGACAAAGAGGGCGGCTTTTCCAAATATTTGCCCACCGGGGAAACCCTGACCGTTTTCGACACCGCTCAAAAATATGCCGCGGACAAAACACCGCTGATCGTTCTGGCGGGCAAGGAATACGGCAGCGGCTCCTCGCGCGACTGGGCCGCCAAAGGCACTTACCTGTTGGGGATAAAGGCGGTTATAGCCGAAAGCTTTGAACGTATCCATCGCAGCAATCTCGTGGACCTGGGCGTTTTACCCTTAGAGTTTGCCAGCGGGCAAACCGCGGAAGCTTTAGGCCTGGACGGCACGGAAACATACACGCTTACGGGGATCGAGGAAGACCTGCGCCCATTGAAGACAATTAAGGTCAGGGCGAAGAAAGCGGATGGCCGGGAGGTGATATTTGCCACCCGCGCCCGTTTGGATTCCGAGATTGAAGTGGCCTATTACCAACACGAGGGGATCCTGCAATACGTGTTACGGGATTATTTAAAAAAACTAAAAAATAAGTAATTTCGCTTATTGCACAGCCCTTATCCGGGAACCTATGAAGAAATACTTTTTGCCTCTTTTGCTGACATTTGCCTGTGCCGTTATGGCGCGGGAAGCGACGGCGCAAGCCAGTTTGGAAACTTTCGGGCACAACCGTGTCCAGTTCCAGCGGTTTGAATGGAAATTTTACGAGGCGAAGCATTTCAAGGTCTATTATTACGGCCGTGCCGGGCGTACCCTGGCGCGCTTTGTGGCCGAGCAGGCGGAGCATGACGTGGATGCCATAGAGCAAAATGCCGGCGGCATCTTCCCGGATAAGATCAGCATTATCCTCTACAACAGCTTTGATGAGTTCCGTCAATCGAATATAGGGCTGAACAGCGACCTGCAAATGCAGAACAATAACCCCGCGGGGACCGTCAGGCTGGTCGGCGATAAGCTGGTGATCTATTTCAGCGGGGCGCATGAGCAATTAAAGCAGCAATTGCGCCAGGGACTGGCCCAGGTGGTCATGGAGCATCTCATTTTTGGTACGAACTTCAGGGAAATGGCCCGCAATGCCGTCCTGCTGGATCTGCCTTCCTGGGTAACCGATGGCTATGTGGATTATATTGTTGACGGCTGGACGAGCAAAGATGACAACGACTGGAAAAATCTTATTACCCAGGACAAGAAGATCTATTTTAACGACCTGGCGCAGTCAAATCCCAGGCTGGCCGGGAAAGCCTTCTGGAAATATATCGCCACGGTTTACGGCGCCAATAAGGTCAAAAATATTCTCTACCTGGTCCAATTGAAGGGGAGCATCAACAAAGCCTCAAAGCTGGCGCTGAATCAAAAGATAGCCCGGACCTTCGATTCGGTATACACATTTTACCGGGACCGCTACGCTGCCGAGCAACATTTATTCGAGCCCCTGGATACCGCCAACGCGCTGATACGGATCCCCATCCCGGATGATGAAAGCGCCATCCGGGATATCGTGGTGTCGCCGAGGGGCACGGACGTCGCTTATGTGGTCTGGAAAAACGGGGAATATAAGGTTATCCTGGAAAAGACGCATAAGATCAACGGGAAGACCAAAAGAGAGCGCTCTACCATCTTGTACGGAGGGGTCAGGGATCTCCAAAGCCATGCCGACCCCGATTACCCGATCCTGGCCTGGGATAATACCGGCTTTAAATTAGGGATCATATATAAGATGGGGAATTATATCCAGATAAAGGTCTATAACGCCATAAAAGCGACGATCTGGAATTACCGGATCCCTAAGAGCCGGGTGGACCGGGTTACCGGCTTTTCCTTTTTGCAGGATGATCAGAACATCGTGATCTCGGCCGTTAAAAACGGGCAAAGCGATATCTATACCTTATATTTCAGGGGCTACAGGCTCACGCAGATCACGGATGACGCCTGGGATGATGCGGCGCCGGTATATGTCAGCGGGGGCTCGCGGAAAGGCATTATTTTCCTGAGTAACCGCCCGCAGCCGTATCTTAATATTCAGCCTTTGCCTAATGAGCTGCCGACCAGGGGCATGAACGCCTTTTTTTACAGCACGACCACCAAAAGCCCTGAGCTGCTGCAGTTGACGCGCAATGAGAACGAGCACATTTCGGACATTGTTCCTTACGGCCAGGATAATTTTGCCTACCTGTCCGATAAAAACGGGGTGGACAACCGCTATTTGGTGTTGTTTGACCGGGACAGGAACAATAAGGACTCGGCTTTTGCCGTACCGGTGACCAACTACGGCAGAAGCATCAAGTACCAGAATTATAATCCGGCAAGCGCCAAGATCGCCGATGCCATCCAATACAAGGACGCGTTTTATGTATATTTCAAGAATATCCGGATACCACAGATCAGCGGCCCCCGCGAAATGCCCGGGCTACCGGAAATATCGTTTGTAGATGACGGCCTGAAGCCGGCCAGTAAGCGCCGCCCGGACGTTAAGACAGCGCCCGGGGCTTTGTTCGGTTCGGAGCCTGCAACGCCCGGAGCGCAAAACAATGAAGGCATAAAGCTCAGCGACGACGACGCGTTCCAAAGCGATTTCCCCGTAGCCGCCTTGTCGCGGAAGGCGCCTCAACCCGATACGCAGGCGGTGGGAACGGCGGCTGCCAGGGAAGACGGTTTCGAAGATCTTGAACACGGAGAAAGCATTTCCTCGAAATATGCCGGGAAAGAATTGACCAGGGACGGCAGGCATATCCGCTATGTGGACAGCACGTACCTGGATATGCGCAGCCACCGGTATTACCTGTCGTTCCGGCCGGATTTTTTCAGCATAAGGCTGGACAACAACCTGATCTTTAACCGTTACCAGTCGTATGACCAGAACGCCGGCCAGTATAATAATCCTTCGCTGGGCGGCATGATCATGGCCAGGTTGTTCGATAAGATGGAAGATTACCGGTTTACGGGCGGCCTGCGCATCCCGGGTAATTTCTCGGGCATGGCCTATTTCCTGCAGTTTGAGAATTTCCGGCGGCGGGTAGACTGGGGCATGACCTTCTACCGGGAACAAAACAAACAATCCTACAGCTTCCTGACCGGCGGCGGCAACCAGAACATCATTCAGATCCCGGGCAAGACCATTTCCAATATCTTCCAGGGGAAGGCCGCTTATCCGCTCAACGAGGTCAACAGCCTGCACCTGTATCTCGGCGCCCGGCAGGATAAGATGATCCTTAAGGCCCAGGATGTCTATGGATTGATGCTGCCGGATGTCCAGGACGTCTGGGGCATGGCCCGGCTGGAATACATTTCGGATAATACCCGTGAGCCGGCCATGAACATATTTAACGGCCTGCGCTATAAATTGTTTGCCGAGAGCATGTATAAAGCCTATTCGGACAACGACGCCTACCAGCTCAGCTCGGATACCGGAAGTTTCCGGAAGCACAGCTGGATCTATAATTTCGGCTTTGACGCCCGCTATTACCAGAAGATCCATAAAAATTTCATCT
The DNA here is from genome assembly GCA_035708205.1 of Edaphocola sp. Lineage (GTDB taxonomy): Bacteria > Bacteroidota > Bacteroidia > Chitinophagales > Chitinophagaceae > DASSSY01. Next base: position 148,793 of record DASSSY010000001.1, on the reverse strand, counting down.
TCGCCATGCGCCTGTCCGGCGCGCATTCCGGCGGCACCCAGCAAATCATTTATTACCTCGGCGGCGAGGCCAATGCCATCAACGGCAAATTCGGTAACGGCATGACCCCTTCGGCGGATATGGATTACGCCTTCCAGGGCCTGGCCGCGCCACTGAGAGGCTACAACCAGAACGCCCGCAACGGCAATACTTTCCTGCTGGCCAATTTTGAGCTGCGGCTGCCGGTCCTGGAAACATTCTTACATCGCCCGATCCAGTCGACCATCCTGAAAAACCTCCAGGCTGTGGCGTTCCTGGATATCGGCAATGCCTGGGAAGGCCTGCTGCCGACCCTGGACAACCTGGTGCGGCCTTACCAGTTTAACTGGCCGGCCAATACCGGTACGCCTATCGTCAATGTCCAGATCCCCAATTCGACCGATTACGGGCTGGCTTACGGCTATGGTGTCGGCCTGCGCACGATGTTATGGGGCTATTTTGTCAAGGCGGACGTCGCTCTGAACAAGCAAAGGGACATTAATTGGTATTTGTCCTTTGGCTTCGATTTTTAATTAATGTTAAATAAATGATTTCAGCCAACCCTGCCGGCAATTTTGCAGTCTATACCAAAATAACCGTAAAAAGAAAACCATTGAAGGAGATATGATAAAGGGTATTACCGTCTTATTGACATTATTTGTTTTTATTTCCTTTCGGACCGGAGCGCAGGATTTTAAAGCCGGCAATCTGCCTGCCGCCGCTGATTCCGTCGCGCATGCCCTACTGATCCCCAATGCCTTTACCCCCAATAATGACGGGAAGAATGATATTTTTAAGATCCGGAACTTCTCCAACCAAAAGCTCCTGGAATTTAAGGTCTTTAACCGTTGGGGCACGATCCTGTTTCATACACAGGACCCCAAAGACGGCTGGGACGGTACTTTTAAAAACAATCCCCAACCCATAGGGGTTTACGGATACGTCATCCGCATCGCCTATCCCGATAATATCGTGGAAACCTATAAGGGGACGATTACCTTGATCCGGTAGGACAGCGCTTATGGGAAAGACGATGAAAATTGATCTTGCCGGCCAGGAAAAAAATCCAAAAAGCACCTGGGATCTTTAAAAAGCAAAATGGTTAAGCGCTATAAAGGGGATCTGCTGACCGGGACAACGACAATCATTGATATTGAAACGGCCCGGGGTATTGACGATTTGATCTTTTGGTTGACTATCGGATTTTCCCTCAAAATATCATGATTTTCCTGTGCCAATGGCATAATAGGCATAGAAAAATGGCTATCGGCGATACTATCGTGCAACAGGCCAGCATTCCGCCAACCAAATTCTTTTCCCGGGAGATAATTTTTGGCGTTAGGATAAACGGGATCATTGATCGGCCGGGCCGAAAAGGCGCTTTAGTTACGAAACTCTTGAAAGGCATGCGGAAAAAAGGCCTCTCCGCGTTTACGGTTGAACAATAGGGCAATAAAATACTTTTCAATACCCGGGCTCTTTCGACGCCTGGGTATTTTTTGACCAAATCAGCCGGGCCGGTCTTTTCCGTTCCCTGCCAGGTTTTTTTACGCGGGCGGCATTAAGAAACGTCAAAAGGCAGTTGGGGACCGGTGAACGGCAGCACCGGCCAATCCCCCTTTCATTTAATGCCGCCTGGATATTTATCCGACACGATGACTTTTATCGCCCTATCGAAAATCAGCCTTCCGGTCCTCCTTCTGTTGGTGTCCTTCCCAACCGGGATGCCGGGCGATAACGACTGCCGTATTGCCCTATAATTTTGAAATGATATAAAATTGCCCCGGCAGATAAGGTTTTGCCTGATTTCCGGCGGGCAGCTTGTATAAAAACCTTATGTTTGCAGCTCAAAAATTATTGACGCGCATCATGAAGAAAGTAAATTTCTTAAACCTGTCTCTTTCCGGAATGGCTTTGGCCCTGGCCATTGGCCTGGCCTCATGCCAACAAAAAAGCAACAAAGCGAATAATGCCCGGCCGGACACCGCTACCCAGGCTGCCGATAAAGATGAAAGCGGCGTGCGTATCGCCTATGTCAATATCGACACTTTAGAGGCCAAATATACTTATTATAAAGAAGCTAAGGATGCCTTTGATAAAAAGCAGGCGGCAGTGGAGGCCCAGCTGCGCGCCTCGGCCGAAAAGCTGCAAAGTGAATATCTCGGCTTAAAAAAGAAAGCGCAGGCCGGGACCCTGTCGCAGGCGGAAGGGGAAGCCGCTGAAAAGCGCCTTGCGGAGATGCAGCAGGACCTGGAAGCCAAACGCCAAAGCCTGACCGCCGACCTTTTAAAGGATCAGCAGGCCTTTACGGATAAACTTCAGGGCCAGCTGGACTCCTTTATTGCCGAATATAACAAGGACAAGCATTATGACTATATCCTTTCTTACGCGAAAGGCGGCAGCATTTTATTGGCCAACCCCAAACTGGATATCACCGAGGACGTGCTTAAAAGCATGAACGACGCCGCTAAAAATAAAAACCAGGTAAAGCCGTAAATGATGGTCCCGGCCCCGTCATCCACGTTGAACGTCCACCGTTTTCCGTTTAAAAGTGGTACCTTTGCAGGGCGCTAAAGCCGTAAAACATGTTGTATCGCTTATCAGATCTGAAGTCAGGCAATAAAGGGGTTATTCATCGCTTTGATGATAACGACAGTAAGGTAAAGCTCATGGAGATGGGCTGTATCCCGGGTGAAGCTGTGGTTATCGAAAATATTGCGCCGTTAGGGGACCCTATAGCTATCCAGGTAGCGGGTTACAGCCTGAGCCTCCGCAAGAACGACGCCCGGCATATCTGGATCGAGCTGGCAGCCGAACCGGTGCTGGCGGCCGAATAGCCCGCGTTCCGGGATCGTGGCGTAAATTTTATAAAACATATGTGGTCATGAATATCGGCTTGTATTTCGGCAGCTTCAACCCCGTCCATATCGGTCACCTGATCATCGCCAACCATGTTCTGGAAGCCTCCGGCTTGGATAAGATCTGGTTTGTGGTGTCGCCGCAAAACCCGCTGAAGGTATCCGCCAGCCTGCTTAATGAATATGACCGCTTATATCTCGTGGAGCTGGCCATAAAGGATAATCCTAAATTCCGCGCCAGTAATGTCGAGTTTCATTTGCCCAAACCTTCCTATACCATTGATACGCTGACCTACTTGGAAGAAAAATTCCCCTATGAGCAATTTTCCGTCATCATGGGCAGCGATAGCTACCGCAACCTGCATCACTGGAAAAATTTTCAGCAAATCATGGACCGTCATGCCGTTATTGTCTATGAGCGGCCCGGTTTCCCGGTAGACAAAAATGCGCCGCGGCCGGAGCGCGTTTCTTTCATGCAGGCGCCGTTCCTGGATATTTCAGCCAGCTATATCCGGAAGACCGTTCAAAATGATCTATCCATAAAATACCTGGTGCCGGATGCCGTTGCCGCCTACATTGAGGAGAACGGCTATTACCGGTAATGTTATTTGAATAGCCGCCCTTGGCTGATGGGTGACCATCGCTAAGGGCAAATGGCCAACCGTCCGTTAATAACAACCTGTGGCGCGCCGTGTCCCCGGGAAAGATTTCAGCCTTCGGCAATTTCTGACAGCTCTAGCCAGCGCATTTCCTTTTCGTCAAGTTCCGCGTTGAGGCGGATCAGGCGATTGCCTTTGCTTTCCAGTTCCTCGTAGGGCAATGTCCCGGAGCTGAGCTCGGCTTCCAAAGTTTTTTTCTCCCCGGTTAATGCGGCTATGTCCTTATCCAACTGTTCCAGTTCCCGTTTTTCCTTATAGGATAAGCGCCGGTCTTCTTTTCCTTTTGCCGGTTGCTCCGTAGCGGGGACAGGGATCGCTACAGCCTTTTGTTCCCGTGCCTGTTTTTCCATGGTAGCTTTTTCTTCGCGGTACTGGCCGTAATTGCCCGGGAAATCGCGAATGACGCCGTTGCCTTCAAAGACGAGCAGGTGATCCACCACCTTGTCCATAAAATACCGGTCGTGCGACACTATGATCACACAGCCCGGGAAGTTCAGCAAAAACTCTTCGAGGATTTCGAGGGTGGGCAGGTCCAGGTCGTTGGTAGGCTCATCCAGGACCAGGAAATTGGGATTACGGAAAAGGATGGACAGGAGCTGGAGCCTTTTCAATTCGCCACCGCTGAGCTTGGACAGGAAAGTGTATTGCTTGGCCGGCGTGAACAGGAAACGTTCCAGGAACTGCGCCGCGCTGATCTTCGTCCCGTCGGCAAGCGGGAAAAATTCGGCAATGTTTTTGACATATTCCATGACCCGGATGTCTTCCTTATATTGCAGGCCTTCCTGCGAGAAATCGCCGAAGACAATGGTTTCGCCTAAATTGATTTTACCGCTGTCGGCTTTTTCCTTTTGAAGCAGGATATTGATAAAGGTCGATTTGCCCGCGCCGTTCGGGCCGATAATGCCCACGCGTTCGCCTTTTTTAAATGAATAATCGAAGCCTTTTAAGATGATCTTTTCGCCAAAGGATTTATACACTTTCTTCAGGTCAAGGATCTTGCCCCCGAGGCGGGTCATTTTCATGCTGAGCTCCAGTTGGGCGTCCTCTCTTTTCTTAGTGGCCTTGTCTTTCCAGTCATAAAAAGCCTCCTGCCGGGCGCGGGATTTCGTGCCCCTGGCGCGGGGCTGTTTGCGCATCCATTCCAATTCTTTTTTGTAGCGGTTGCGCGCTTTGTCCTGGCTGGCGACGTCAGCCTCCATCCGGATCGCTTTGTCCTGGAGATATTGTTCGTAGTCGCCGCGGTGGATATGGATCTGGCGGTCATTAAGCTCAAGGATCTTCGTGCAGACCTGGTCCAGGAAATAGCGGTCATGGGTCACTAAAAGCAGGGTGGCTTTTGATTGCGACAGGTATTGCTCCAGCCATTCGATCATCCCGACGTCCAAATGGTTGGTAGGCTCGTCAAGGATCAGCAAGGTATGACGGTGCTCAAAATCCATATCGATCAGCACCTTGGCCAGGGCCAGACGTTTTTTCTGACCGCCGGAGAGCGTTCCGGCTTTTTGCTCGTAATTATGAATATCCAGCCGGCCGAGAATTTGTTTGACGACGGCTTCGTAATTCCAGGCGTTCTGCTCGTTCATTTCCTGGATGGCGGCGGCAATGGCCTCTTCTTTCTGGGGATTCCCCGGAGCGGTCAGCCGTTCATATTTCTTGATGGCATTGATGACCGGGTGGTCATGGTTGAAGATATTTTCGATAACGGACGCTTCTTCCAGGATGACCGGCTTTTGCGGTAAAAGAACGACATTGACATTTTTATTGATCTGCACGCTGCCTTCGTCCGGGCTTTCCCGGCCGCTGATGATTTTAAGCAGGGTGGACTTACCGGCGCCGTTGAGGGCGATCAGCCCGATCTTGTCGCCTTCGCTGATATGGAAGGTGATGTGCTCAAATAAAGGCTTGTCAACAAACGATTTGCTTAAATTTTCAACGCTGAGGTAGTGCATGCCGCAAAGATAGGCTGAAATAATTTTCCGGGACACCCGGCCCGGCTGCAGGAAGATGTTCCGATCCCTGGGGCTGATGGTCATAGCCACTACGGGACATCATACGGCCGTAAGGCCTTCGTTCCGGCGGCCCGTTAAATGTTCGGTGGCTTTCCCCTTCCGGCGGCCCGTTCTGCGATATTTTTTTCTGTATTTGCCAGTAATGCCCGAACGGGCCTTTGAAAATGCCCTGCCTGTAACCGTAATCATGATCGGTAACGGGGCTGATCTCGGTTGCTCCCGCTGAAAGCGCACGGTTAAAAGCTTCCGGAACGTCGTCCACAAACAAACCGATGACCGTCATGACACCTTTTGCAGCTGCAGGCTCCAAAGCATCGGGCCAACGCACGGTCTCGTGCAGATGAAAAACGGAGCCGTCAATGTCCGGCTCCGCTACATGTATGCTCCCGTCATCGTTACGAAAACAGAAATGTTCCTTTGCGCCAAATTTAGTGTAAAAGTCGATATTGCAGGTGCCATTGGGAATATGCAGTTCAGGCGCGAATCGTGCTGCGTTGGTTTTCTTTTCCATTTTTATCATGATGATGTTTTTACAGGCGGTTGCCGGTTCCGGGAGATGCCTGGCTATCCTCCTGTCTTATTTAGGCCCGAATATACATTTCCATTGACAATGTTGCCCATAAATTTGCGCTTTGGTTAAGCGCAGTAAAGCGTCCGGGACCGTAATTTTAAAATCCCCCGCTATAGGTGGGTCCCGCGTTTGTTCCTCCTGATTTTTGTTTATTTTCGCCTCATGGGTTTTTTGTTCCCCTTGTTTTTTACGGCCGCTTTGGCGGTATTGGTCCCAATTGCCATTCACCTGGTCAATTTGCGGCGCTATAAGCGTGAATTGTTCCCGAATGTCCGCTTCCTGAAGCAATTGCAGGTTGTCAGCAAAAGCAGCGCGAAGCTGCACCGGCGCTGGCTGTTGTTCAGCCGCATTTTATTCCTGGCGGCTTTGGTGACGGCCTTTGCGCAGCCGTTCTTGAGGTCATCCGCCGGGTCCGTGAATCAAACAGATGCTGTCCGGGTCCTTTATATCGATAATTCTTTCAGTATGTCCGCGGCCAGGGACGGCCAGCCGTTATTGACCTGGGCAAAGAACGAGGCCCTGAAATTAATCGCTGCGGGAACTCCGGCTTCACGGTATGTCATTTTATCGAACGACCATATGTTCCTGTCGCCTGTGCTGGATCAACAGGCAGCCGAACGGGCCGTCAAACAGGTCGGGCTAAGCTATAAAGCGGTGTCCCTGGCGCAGCTGAAGGACCTGTTCCTGGCCAGGGATGCGGAATCATCGCCGGCCGGAAAGCAAAATTTCTATTTGTTTTCCGACTTCCAGGCCGCTACCCTGGGGGCGGAAAGCTCCCTTTCGGACAGCCTGAAGGATCTTCATGTTTTTTTATTCCCGGTAAGAGCGAAGCATTTGCAAAATGTTTTTATGGATTCTGCAGGCATCGCGGCCTCCGGCAACCTAACTGCCGGTGGTAAAAAGATCTTTTACCGCATCGGCCGGCAAGAGGCCAAGGACGTAGAAGAGATCACTTTGCGCGTGCTGCTCAACGGCCGGACGCAACGGGTTTCGCCAGTTTCATTCCCCGAAGGGCGGGAGCAGGTGACAGACAGCTTCAGTTTCCGGTCTCCGGAGAAAGCGTGGACGGATATCAGCTTTATCCTCACCGATGCCGGAATGTCTTTTGATGATACTTTCCGGATGGTGGCCCATATTCCTGTGGGCTATGCGGTATTGGTGCTGGCGGAGGGCGGGAAGATCAGTCCCTATCTCCGGGCGGCTTTTGGCAGCATGCCTGATGTGAGCGTTAAAACGATCAGCCCGCAGCAGTTTCAGCCGGAACAGGCCAAGGGGGTCAGCTTAATTGTTGTGCAGGACGGTGATGAAATGACGGAAGCCCTGGCCGGAGGTTTAAGAACGGCGTTAGGCAAGGGCCGTAATGTATTGTTATTTGCCGGCAATAATGCCCGGCCGGATGCCCTGAACAATGGTTTAAAAAGGTTGGCGGATATTCAGCTGCAGCCCCTGGACACCAGCCGTGAGCAGGTAGTGGTCCTGCAGCAGGAACATCCTTTGGTAAAAGGGATATTTTCAGCCGTACCGGAACAAGTGCAGCTACCTTTGGCTTACCGCCATTTCCCTGTTATGTCAGGATTGCCGGCTAATGAGCAGGATGTGATGAGCTTTGCGGACGGCAGTCCCATGCTGGCCGCTTTCAGCTTTGAGAAAGGCGGATTTTACCTGGTGACGTCGCCTTTAGACGGCGAAAGCAGTAACTTTCCCCTAAGCTATTTTTTTGCGCCTCTTTTGTACCGGATGACCGTACCGGTAGCTGCCGGCCACCAGCTCCTGACAACCGTCGGAAGTCCCCGGCCCATTTGGCTGCCTGATCAGCCTGAAAGCTCGGATGCCGGGATATGGCATATTTACCGGGGGCGACAGGATTGGATACCGGCACAAAAGAGTACGGGGAACGGCCTGGCGCTATATGCCGGGCAGTCGGTTACCCGCCCGGGATTTTATACCCTCAAGCAGGAGGCCGGCGCTGCCGACAGCTTTAGGGTAGGGGTTAATACTGACCCCTCGGAATCCGTATTGGCGCCGATGGCCGATAAGGCTTTGTCGGCCGCTTTTCCCGGCGTCCCGGTGACCTGGCTGGATGCCCGGACCGTTTCCCGGCGGGGCTGGGCGGCACCGGAAACGGCCTTCCCGTTATGGAAGCTTTGCGTTTGTATCGCCCTGCTCTGCCTGTTGCTGGAAACCTGGTTCTTATGGCGGCCTTCCTTCCTGCGAAAGACCGGAAATAATGATGATGAACGCCGGAAGGGCCGGTAGGTTAAGATTCTTCCCCGGATATTTTCTTTTCCAGGTCTTCTTTCAGGCGCTGTATTTTCTTCTTGCGGCGGTTAATGCCTAAGAGCAGGAACAGCCATCCCGCAATGAAGCAAACACCGCCTAACGGTGTCAGGATACCGAGCATCCCCGGGTGAACGTGCAAGCCGGCTTCAAGATAGACCAATAAATAAATCGAGCCCGAAAAAAGCAGGATACCGGCAATAAATGCCCAGGTGGCGCGTTTAATCCATGTATCGGGGAAAACAAAGTAGAGCAGGGCGCTGAACAGCAATGCGAAGCTATGGTAGAACTGGTAGCGGACCGCGGTCTCGTAAGCGTCGTGTAATCTGGCGGTTAATACCGGTGGCTGAAGGGCATGGGCGCCCATGGCCCCGATAATGACCCCTAGAAGTCCGAAAATTATGGCGGCATTGAGGGCTGGCTTAAACATGGCTGTTGTTATTTTGGCGTTGTAGTGATTGTATTTGTGCGATGATGTGTGCAAAGTTATCCGTTTCCGTGTTGAAGACGATATCCGATTGCCGGTAAAAATATTGCCGCCCGGATAAGATAGCCTCTAACCGGCAATAGAGCTCGCGGGAAGTCAGTTGTGCCAAAAGCGGACGGGAGCTTACATCTTGCGCTAACCGCTGGCAGAGCTGCCGGACGGATGCCTGCAGGTAAACGGTCATGCCGTTTTGCTTCATTTTTGCCATATTGTCCTCGTGGCAGGGCGTCCCCCCCCCGGTGGCGATAACGGTGTTTTGCCTGGCTTGGACAAGGGCGTCTAAGGCTTCCTTTTCAACCCGGCGAAAATAGCCTTCCCCTCTTTGAAAAAGTACCGGGATGGAGCAGCCTTGCCGTTCTTCAATAAATTGATCCAAATCGGCGGTTTGGTATTGAAGCGCTTCGGCAAAAGAGTTCAGCCAGAAGGTCTTACCTGCTCCGGGCATGCCGGTGAGAAAAAGAAGCATGGCGTAAAAGTACGCAATTTAGTATGACCGGCATGGTTTCCCCGCCTGCTTACCGGGATTGAGCACGGCTAATTAACATCATTTTTAAATTATGATCTGAAAATCATGTTATCTTTAACCAATAAAAATAAATTCATGAAGAAGTCCTTTATAGTGGGCATTGCGTTGTCTTTCTCGGCATTCCCGGTATTTGCCAAACCGGTGGATTTAGAAACGGCCCGGAAAGCCGCGGCGAATTTTATGGACATGAAATCAGGCCACCGGGCAGACCTGGAGGCGTTTAATTATTTCTCCGGTAAAGAAGCCGTTCAACCGCCATTTTATGTGTTTACCAATGATCAGTCTCCGGGTTTTGTCATTATTTCGGGCGACGATGCCGTAAGGCCGGTGCTGGGCTATTCCCTGCACCATGCCTTTCAAAATGCGGCCAGGGGCGTGTCCCCGGAAGTGAAATATTGGTTGGGTACTTACGCGGACCAGATCAAGGCCGTGCAAAACCGGGATTTGGAAGCCTCGAATTCGGTAACCGACCTTTGGTCGGACCTGTTAACGGGAGACGATGCCGGGAACGGGAACGTGGCCCAAAAGGTTACAACGGTTTCGCCTATGCTGAATACGGATTGGGATCAATTGCCTTATTATAACGAGGACTGCCCGGCAACACCTTACTCGCTTTATAATCCGACTTACCATGCGCCCACCGGCTGTGTGGCTACGGCTATGGCACAGATCATGAAGTATTGGAATGCGCCTGCAACGGGTACCGGCACGCATTCTTACAGCAGCAGCACCGTTGGCGGAACGATGAGCGCTGATTTTGGCAATACCGCTTACGACTGGACCAATATGCCCAACGTGCTGGACAATAACTCCTCAACCACCCAGATTGATGCCGTGGCAACCCTTATGTACCATTGCGGCATTGCCGTGAACATGGATTATGATACTTTGGAAAGCGGGGCATGGGTCATTAATTACGGTAATAGCGGCGGTTTTGCCTGCTCTCAAAACGCCCTGCCGGCATATTTTGGCTATAAGTCCACGATAGAAGGCTACCAGCGCAGCCAGTTTACGGATTCCACCTGGCTAAAGATGCTGAAATTCGAACTGGACAATGGCCGCCCGGTGCTTTATACCGGTGCCGGGAGCGTTGGCGCGCATGCCTTTGACTTTGACGGCTATGACGATAACGATTACTTTCATATCAACTGGGGCTGGGGCGGCTTAAGCAACGGCTATTTTGTGGTGGACAGCCTGCACCCCTCCGCCTTGGGCACGGGCGCCGGCAGCGGTAATTTTAATTATGGCCAGGAAGCCCTGATCATGATAGAGCCGGACAGCAGTGCCTTACCGGCAAATCCCTATACGCCTGATTTCATTCCTGATTCCGTAAACTTTACATTAGTGGTGGACAGCGGCAGCTTAAATGCTTCCGCCGATACCATTCATTACGGGGACCCCTATCAGTTTTCGGCAATCTTAAAAAATGAAGGCCCGGGCAACCTGGACCACAACAATTATAATATCCTGGTGCTGGCGCAGCCGATAGGAAGCACCAACGCCATGCCGTTGGATTATTTTGCTACTGATATTCCTGCAGGCCAAACTTATAACTATCAATTCAGTTCGCCTTCAATGACCGCTTTGACCCCGGGCCGTTATATGCTATTCTTTGTTTATGCCGACGGTCAGGGCAATGGCTATATGGTTGAAGGGGAAACCAGCCAGAGCGGTAATGCCCAGGTGTTAACCATATTGCCACAAGGGGAGGGCGTTAATGAACTAAACCAGGAGCATGGCGTAGCCGTTTACCCTAACCCGGCGGACCATTCGGTGTTTGTTCAGGTAAAGCATGCGGATATCGCCGTTAAAAGTATTCAGCTATACGATCAGGGCGGCCGCCTGGTATATGAGGCGAAGGCGGAATCGGCCGGGCAAACGGATTTCCCGGTTTCCCAGCTTGCCAACGGCCTGTACGTCCTGAAGCTGCAAACCAATAAAGGCCGGTTGCAGCAAAAAATTGTGATCAGGCATTAGTGTTTGGCGTATTAAAAGAAAGCCCTCTTTGCCAATTACGGCCCAGGGGGCTTTTTTAATGTTGGCATTGTTCGCTTTTATAAGAAATGGAAAGTATATTTGTGGATGAGCAGTTGGTTGTCCAGGCCTCCAAAAGGCTTTTTCATAAAGATTTTCCCATAATACCGGGTATAAAGAGTGTTATAGAGAACATAAAGCGGAGGCTGATCATGGCCGTAAGGAAAAGCCATGAGTCCATAAAATTAAAAATAAGGTCATTCCGCTGCTTATAGCCTGAAAGGGAAATATTAGCTATTTTTTGGGAAATGAGCATTAGGCGCTTAAAGGAGAATGGCCCTAAAGATGACCTTATGAGCGGGAAGCAGGAAAGTTAAATAAACGGGTAAAGCAAAATGACCGGCATCAAAGTATTTCAGTGTATCCCGGCTTATAAACCGGCAGTATCCGCCCGGCAGATCAGGTATTTATCTGGATCCGGATGTCATATTCTCCTCGACATTGAAGACAGTATCCAGGATGTGCAACATCCTGAATTAACTGCCGCCTTAAAGCGGAAAGCAAGACATGAGCTTGAAGAAATTATCGGGCTGACCCCCGGCACGAAATTTAGTTTAAGAATTAACGCCGTATGGCACGACGAATTTCAACAGGATAAATATTTACTTGAAAAATTCCCCGACCGGATAGAAAGCATCTTTATCCCAAAGGTTGAAAGCGCCAAAGATTTAGAAGCTTTTTACGCAGCCGTTGCCCGGCGATACAGGCTCAACCTGATCATTGAAACACAAAAAGGAATTGAAAACCTTGATGAAACGTTGCGCTCAACTTTCCGAAGCAATATCGATCATGTTTTCTTCGGAAATTACGATTACCATTTAGATAATAATATTTATCCCATCGTAGAACAATATTCACCCGATTATTGGAAAATAGTTGAGCCAATAATAAACAAAGTTGAAAGTTATCGGTTAAAATTCGGGAACAGCCCTTATGCTGACCTCGGCGACCAAGCTACACTGGACTTTTCCGTAAAGAAATTGCATAAGCTTTGCCATAACGATTTCGCTGTAATGTCGTTGCATAAGGCGCAAACACGACATTTCCAAAATATGATCTGGAACAGGCGGCTTTCCCCGGCGGAAATGAAGAATAATCCCCCCGGTGATTATTCGCTTTCCATTTTTACCCGATACAAACAAAAAGGAAGAAGCTTTTCGCTTGTGGATAAGAAAATAATTACACCACAGGAATATCTTTTAATGTTAAAAGGCAGAAATGGATAGCATTACTACCGGTTTTATAGGGGGCTGCATCAACCACCAGCCGGGCATCAGCCGGTCGCATTTGTATCACGCCATAGTGATGGAACGCTTAGGCCAAGATCAAAATAATAAAAACTACCGGGTTGCGTTAGGCCGTTATCTTTCCTATGACCAGCTTGTACCCGAAGCAGAGGCTTTTATTTTTAAAAAGAAGCCCGGTCATATTTTCCTTTTTATCCGGCCATTTCCCGTCATGCCCTTACAAAAACTGCTGGTGAAATATGAAAGGGCGGACGGCCGGCAGACCCGGGCCTTTCATCCAGCCTTGTTGACCAGGAAGCTTGCCTGGAATGAACGACTGACAAAGTTTCAAACTGAGAGGGATTTCATCTTCACGCCAAGAAAAAAAATCGGGCTCCGGGACTGTAACTTAATGGCCGGTGTCGTCTTAGGGCTCCATCATTGGACCCGGCGCTATATCGCTAAGCAGATCCACCTGACCAAGCAACTTTGCAGGCAACACGATATTCAGCTGAGCATTATCTCTCCGCCTCAAAATCCCGAATCGGCAATCGGTAACCTGACCTGCAAATGGTTGACCGGTTTCCTGGGGAGATATTGCCGGCAAGAGCAGCTTGGCTTCATAAACATCAATTCTTTTTCCATTGACAATTTTGAGCCGGACGGGATCCATTTTAATATTCATGGACATCGTAAGCTCGCCGAGCTTATTTATGCTGTTCTTTCAACGCCGGGGTGATGTGTTTGCTGCGCTAGAATTAAGTGCCACAACGTATTTCCGGGGAAATCAGGAAGGCGCTTTCGCATTCAGCTTACCCTCCAGCCACTTCCTGTGCGCGGCTTCGGTAAAATCTATAGTAACCGGCACTATGGAAGCATAGCCGCTGTTTAAGGCCGACACATCGGTATCTTCCCCCATGTCATTATTGATAAACTTTCCGGTCATCCAGTAGTACCGCTGGCCCCTGGGATCGAGACGCTCTTCAAAATGTTCTTTCCAGGTGGCATTGGCCTGGCGGCAGACACGGATGCCTTTAAATTCCTTTTTGCCCACTTTGGGAATATTGATATTGAGCAGGAGATGCTCCGGCATATGCTCCGCCAGCATCCGCCGGACAGTGGTCCTGGCCACTATCCTTGATACCGTAAAATCAGCGTCCGGGCGAAAGTCCATGAGTGAAAATCCGGCCGCCGGAATGCCTTCGATCGCCGCTTCCATGGCGGCGCTCATGGTGCCGGAGTAGATCACGTTTATGGACGCGTTTGAGCCGTGATTGACCCCGCTGACACAGATATCGGGTTTAAAGCCCAGGACGATGCCCCTGGCAATCTTGACGCAATCTACGGGCGTGCCGTTACATTGCCAGGCCTCCACGCCCAGGTCCTGGAAAATATCAGACTGACGCAAACGCAGCGGTGTACCAATGGTAATGGCATGGCCCATCCCCGATTGCGGGCTGTCCGGCGCGACTACTACCAACCGGCCCAATCCTTTTAAAGATTCGGTAAGGTTGCGGATACCGGGGGCGGTGATGCCGTCGTCGTTGGTGATGAGGATAACGGGATTGGTCAATGGCATGATCTAATTTGAATTGTTGCTCAATATTTTTGGGTTTGCGGAGATTGCCGGGAACAGGTTTATTCATTTACCTTTTCCGTAACGGGCAATAAGGCCATGGCCGCCCGAAGCTCGTTAAAACTGAATTTATGGCCCAAGGCTTCATGTAATTTGCTCAGGTTCGCATCTTCCATTTTCTCGGCAACCGCTATGATTTCGGCGGCCTTTTCCTCGGATATAAACAATGATACGGTCACTTCGCCGCCGGGAATGAAGCTGATCAGGTGCCCGGCAATGGTTGATTCGGCAAGGTGGCGTTCCGCCGCGATCTGGGCAATCGTTTTGCCCGCCCGGTGCAGTTCTAAAGATAAAAGCTTTGATGGGATCTTCTTGGCTTTTGTGTCCTCGGAAATCTCCGTTTTAGTCGCTGGTATCGGCGCCAGGAATTGAACCATGGCCCCCTGGATATTTCCCGCTTCCGACAAGGCCCGGGTCAGGGCATGGCTCCGTTCCACCTGGATCTGCTTCTGCTCTATCGTTTGTAACAGCCGTTGCACATCTTTAACGTATTTCTTGACCTTGGATTTACCTTCCTGGTTGTCCAGGTGCTGTTCCAGGCATTTAATGTCCGCGGCAAGCGCTTTTAAAAACCAGTCTGCGGCCGCCTGGTTCCGTTCCCGGATTTTTTCAAAAAGATAAGGCGGGGCCTGGAAGAACTGCGCTAAGGTCTGCCGGAACTTTTCGGCTACTTTCCGGAGCTCAATTTGATGGTCCAAAACCGATGCCGCCACCCGGAGCGCCTGCTCTTTATCCGGGATCTGGCGGCTGTTAAATGATTGAAAATGATAGGTACACTCCGCTTCCAGGCTGCCCCAGTCGTAAGCCGAGAGCAGGAGCTTTATAGCATAGGCCATTTGCGCCTGGTCCAGCATTTGCGCATAGTCATTGGCGGACAGGTTATGGCTCATATATTGCCGGACCCTCGGGTCGGTCTGGATGCTTTCCGGATAGATCCTGGAGTGCAGCACCAACCCTTCAGTGCCGGTCAGGCGGCTTAGCGCCACATATACCTGCCCCGGCGCGAAAGAGCGGCCGGCATCTACCACGGCTTTGTCGAAAGTCAGTCCCTGGCTTTTATGAATGGTTACCGCCCAGGCCAGCCGGATGGGATATTGCACAAATGAGCCCAGCGTCTTTTCTTTGAGCTCATCGTTATCCTTGTCATATTCATAACGGATATTATCCCAGGTTTCCGTCTCTACAAAAAAGCGCTCCGCTTCACCGGGGAAAGCTACCTCAATTTTTTTATGGCGTTCGTCAATGCTTTTGACAATGCCGATCTTCCCGTTAAAATACCGTCGTTTTTCACCTTTGTCGTTTTTGATGAACATGATCTGCGCGCCAGCTTTCAGGCGCAGGACCTCATCGGCAGGAAAGGCGTTTTGCGGAAAATCGTCCTTGATGTGAGCTTTGATCTCTATTGTTTTGCCGGGCAACCGGTTCAATGCCGATTCATTGAGCTGATGGGCGGTCTTGTTATGGGTTGTGAGCGTAATATACCCGCTGTTTTCCGCGGGAATAAAGGTGGGCTTGTAAGTTTGGTGCAGCTGTTCCAGGTCCCTGTCCGTACATTGGTTGTTCCGGATCTGGTTCAGGAGATGGATAAACCCGGGATCGTTCTGCCGGTAGATCTTTTGAAGTTCCAGGGGGACCGGTGGCGCTTCCTGGAGCACCTTAGCGTCAAAGAAGAACGGGCTGGCGTAATAGCCCGAAAGGGATTGCCATTCCTCGGCGGTGACCACGGGCGGCAGCTGGTACAGATCGCCGATAAACAGCATCTGCAGGCCGCCGAAAGGCTCAAGCGGCCGTCGCCGGACGGAGCGCAGGATAGCGTCGATAGCATCTAACAGGTCCGCCCGCACCATGGAGACTTCATCAATAATGAGTAGCTCCAGGGACTTAATGACATCTCTCTGGTTTTCCCGGAGACGCAGCTTGCCGAGCAGTTGTTTTTTATTGTAAAATTGTTGCGGCCCCGTGCCCCAGGCACTGCCGGCCTCCGGCAGGAAGGCGCCGAAAGGCAGCTGGAAAAAGGAATGCAAGGTCACGCCGCCGGCATTGATGGCCGCCACACCGGTAGGCGCGGTAATGGCCATTTTTTTATGGCAATGGCTTTTGATGTATTTTAAAAATGTGGTTTTCCCAGTGCCGGCTTTCCCCGTCAGGAACAAAGACTGGTGGCTGTAGCAAACAAAAGATACTGCCAGCTTAAAAAGTTCATTCTGATCGTCCTGCATCGTCCTGTCCATAATCGCTTACTGTTTTATTGGTAACTGGCCTCAAATTGCCGCATGGCCTTCACCAGGTGGCTGACCTCTTCCAGGGTAATGGCATTGTACAGGGCGACCCTAAACCCGCCCACGCTTCTGTGGCCCTTGATACCGGTAATACCCTGTTGCCCCGCAAAGTTAAGAAAAGCCTCTTCAGCTTCCGGGCTAAGGCCCCGGAAACAGACATTCATCAGGCTGCGGTGGGCCTTTTGGGCCGTTCCCGTAAAGATCCTGCTGTCGTCAACGGCCTGGTAGAGCAGGGCGGCCTTTTCCCTGTTCCGCTGCTCAATAGTGTCCATGCCCGTATTGAAGAGCCACCGAAGGTTGAGCAGGCTGCAATAAATGGCGAAAACCGGAGGCGTGTTGTAGGCCGAATGATTTTTAAACAGGTCTTTATAGGAAAATATGCCCGGCAGGTTGTTGTTTTGCCGGTCTAAAAAACCGGATTTCGCGATGACCAAAGTGGTCCCGGCCGGACCGATGTTTTTTTGCGCCACGGCATAGATCAGATCGAATTTTGTGTAGGCTAATTTCCGGCTGAACAGATCGGAGCTCATGTCCGCTACTAAGGGCACATTGGTTTCCGGAAAATCAAAAAACTGGGTGCCGTATATGGTGTTGTTGCTGGTGAGATGCACATAAGCCAGGTCTTCCGGAATGCCTTTCCACTCAGGGATATAGCGGTAATGCTCTTCTTTTGAGCTGGCTATTTCTTTGGTCTGTCCGTAACAGGCGGCGTAGCGCATGGCTTCATCCGCCCAGTGCCCGCTGTTGATAAATCCCGCTGTTTTTCCCGGCGCCAGGAAGTTCATCGGGATCATGGCAAACTGCGCCCGGCCGCCGCCCTGCATCCAGCAGACCTCGTAATCATCGTCTAAGTTCAGCAAGGACCTGACCAGCTCTTCACTTTCTTTAATGATGGCTTTGATGGATGCGCCCCGGTGGGGCATTTCCAGGATCGACAGGCCTTTTTGAAAATGTAAGATATCCTGCGCCGCTTGCCGGAGAACTTCTTGGGGAAGCGCGGCCGGACCTGAATTAAAGTTGTACATGTTCAAAGCGTTTAAAATAATAACTGGTAGACTTCACTCACTTTCTGGACCGCCTGGACCTGGATCTGGCTTTGGCTGAAAGTGGCGCTGCCTTTCAGGTTAGCCTTGGGAATAAAAATAGTTTCGATCCCCATTCTTTCTGCTTCGGCGATCCGTTGCTCAATACGGTTGACGGCGCGGATCTCCCCGCTCAGGCCCACCTCGCCCACAAAACAGGTCTTTAAGGGCAAAGGCTTGTCTTCAAAGGAGGACAGCAACGCGCAAACCACCGGCAGGTCGATAGAAGGGTCATCCATTCTCAGGCCACCGGCCAGGTTGAGAAAGACATCTTTCATACCGAAATGAAAGCCTCCGCGTTTTTCCAGCACCGCTAACAACAACTGCAATTTACGTAAATCAAAACCATTGACCGTACGCTGCGGGGTGCCGTAAACCGCTTCCGCTACCAATGCCTGGATCTCCATCATGATCGGTCGCGTGCCTTCAACGGAAACGCCTATGGCGATACCGCTCAGGTCCCCGTCCTGCTGGGACAGCAGGATCTCGGAGGGATTGCTCACCGGTTGCATACCGTTCCCTGCCATTTCATATATGGCCAGTTCGGCGGTTGAGCCAAAACGGTTTTTGAGCGTGCGCAGGATGCGGTAGGCATAATGCCGGTCGCCTTCAAACTGCAATACGGCGTCCACCATGTGCTCCAGGATCTTGGGCCCGGCAATGCTGCCGTCCTTGGTAATATGCCCGATAATGCACACCGGCGTATGGCTTTCTTTGGCAAAACGCTGGAATTCTGCGGCACATTCGCGTACCTGGCCCACGCTGCCCGGCGCGCTTTCGATATATGGCGAGCTCATGGTCTGTATGGAATCGACAATGACCCACTGTGGCTTTTCCTTTTTAATTTCCTGGAAGATGGTCTGGGTATCGGTAGCCGTCAGCAGCAACAGGTCAGGGTTATGCAGGCCTATCCGTTCGGCGCGCATTTTAATTTGACGGGCGCTTTCCTCGCCCGAAATATAAAGGATCTTAGCGCCTGTCCATTGCAGGGCGCATTGCAGGAATAAGGTGGATTTGCCGATGCCCGGCTCACCGCCGATCAGCACGACTGAACCCGGTACCAGCCCGCCGCCGAGGCTCCTGTTCAGCTCTTCATCGGGCAAAAGGATCCGGTATTCATCGCCAGGGGCGATGGCCTCAATGCTTTGTGTTTTAGGTTGAGGAGCCTCGGCGCTTGTCCAGTTTACGTTGTTTGTATTATTACTTTTGGACAGCTTGACTACCGGCTCTTCCACAAAGGTGTTCCATTCGCCGCAGGAGGGGCATTTTCCCGCCCATTTAGGGCTTTCATAGCCACAGCTCTGGCAAAAAAAAGCGGATTTAGGTTTCAAACGGTTTCTTTTATTTCCAAAGGTAGGGAATAAAGGGCGGATTGATTTTTATGGTTGTTTAACCATCAAATAATTACCTGTTTTTTCATTTGAGGAAACGCGCTAAGCTTATCCCAGACAGCAGGATGGCTTAAATGCTTTAAATTTTTTGGTATTAATTTTCCCAAATTGGGAACTATTGTTTATCTTTGTAATGAAAATTGCAAAAGCTTGAGAGTCATTGCCAGGAAAATATTGCGTGAGTTCTGGGCGAAACACGCCGACAGTGAACAACAGTTGAAATCCTGGTACCGGGAAGCAGATAGGGGAAACTGGCAGCACGTGAACGAATTGAAATCAGACTATCCCAATCTTAGCATTTTGAAGGATAATAGGGTATGTTTTAATATTAAAGGGAATAAATACAGGCTAATCGTGCGCATAAATTTTGATTATCAAATGATGTGGATAAGATTTATCGGTACGCATGCTGAATTATGATAAAATTGATGCTGATCATATTTAGATTTTAAATTAGTGAATGAATACCGGAGTAATATTTGGCTTCAATCAGGAAGGAAGATACTATGCAACTAAGACCAATAAAAACAGAACAGGATTATATTAAAGCCATAGAAAGGCTGGAAGAGATCTTTGATGCTCAAAAAGGAAGCCCTGAAGGTGATGAACTGGAGATCTTAGGTATTCTCATTGAAAAATATGAAGAAGAATGTTTTCCTATGGATATGCCTGACCCGGTGGAAGCTATAAAATTCAGGCTGGAACAACTCAACTATGACCAAAATGACCTGGCTGACATTATTGGCCTGAAAAGCCGTGCCAGTGAAATTTTAAACAGGAAAAGGAAGCTGTCTCTTAATATTATCCGGAAATTATCGGCAAGACTTCATATCCCCACTGAAGTGTTGATACAGGCCTATTGAGTTATAGGTTTTGTGGAGTAGTTAATTGACCCAAAAAATGAAAAGTATATTTTTGGATTGGGATTCGCTTTAGCCGTGTTTGGAATACCTTTTAGTGAACCGCTCTTCGGATTGTTAGGAATGCGCATTTCAAGTTTTGATGGACAGGATTTAAACCCGGCTTATCAAATAGTTCGGCATGATTCTTCGGTGCATGTCGAACTGGGTCATAATAGTGGCGGGGACTATTGTAACCCGCTCTTCGGAATGTTAGCAGTCCATTCCGGGGTTTTGACGGACAGGATTTAAACCCGGCTTCTCCCAAGTTGTCCGACATGACTCCTCGGAACATGCTGAACAGGGTAGGGGCTTTTTCCATAAAACAGCCGTTATGGTAGTCCCTAACCTCACATTTGTCACTTCACTGGAAACCATAATTGCATTTTGAGAAAATTGCCGTTATTTTTGCCGAAAAGCGGTTTTGTTACTGACAATCTATACTGATGGCGCTTCACGCGGCAATCCCGGGCCGGGCGGTTTTGGCGCCGTACTCATTTGGGGCACTAAGGAAAAAGAACTTTCGGCCGGCTACCGGCTGACCACTAATAACCGTATGGAACTTCTGGCGGTCATTAAGGCATTGGAAGCGATAACAAAAGACCATCAGCAGATCGTCATTTTCAGCGACTCCAAATATGTAGTAGAGGCCGTGGAAAAAGGCTGGGTCTTTGGCTGGCAGAAGAAAGGCTTTGCGGGCAAGAAAAACCCGGACCTTTGGATGCGTTTCCTGAAATTATATCAAAAGCATGAGATCCGCTTCCAATGGGTTAAAGGCCATGCCGATAACCCATACAACAACCGCTGCGATCAATTGGCCACCGCCGCCGCTGACGGCAAAAACCTGTTAACCGATACCGCTTATGAAGAACTTTATTATGGTCGCTAGATACCTGGAGAAAAGCTTTTGGACGCTGGCATTGCTGGCTGCGTTGCCGGCGCGTGCCCAAAGCGGCTACTGGCAGCAACGGGTGGACACCAAGATTGATGTTACTCTTGATGATGTGCACCACATACTGAACGGCCGGGTAACTTTAAACTATGTCAATCATTCGCCCGACACGCTGCGTTTTATTGACTTTCATCTTTATCCCAATGCTTTTAAAAACGACCGCACCGCCTTTGACAGCCAGATGGTGGCTAATGGGAATACCGAATTTTATTATAGCCAAGAGGATAAAAAAGGCTATATCGATAGCCTGGATTTTACGGTAGATGGCCGGAGCGCAGCCTTAAATACCGGCAAAAATATTGATGAGGCCCGTTTGGTTTTACCGATGCCTTTAGCGCCCGGCGACAGTATCATCATCGCTACGCCGTTCCGGGTAAAGCTGCCTTATGTGTTTTCCCGGATGGGCCATGTAGGGCAGGCTTACCAGGTAGCACATTGGTACCCGCAGCCGGCGGTTTACGATGCCAAAGGCTGGCACCAGTTCCCATACCTGAACCAGGGGGAATTTTACGGTGAGTTCGGGACTTATGACGTGTCGATTACGCTGCCCCGGAATTATGTGCTGATGGCTACCGGCGATATGGTGGATGCGCCCCGAGAGCAGCAGTGGCTGGACAGCCTGGCGCAATTGCCCTTACCTGCGGACACGATCTATCAACACGGTTTTCCGCCTTCATCGGCACAATCCAAAACTATTCATTTTCACGCGGAAAAGGTTCATGATTTCGCCTGGTTTGCCGACAAACGCTGGATTGTGCGTCAAGACAGCCTTACTATCCCCGGTACCAACCGGCAGGTGGCGGCTTACAGCTGTTTTTTGCCTAAGCATGAAAAAAGCTGGCGCAACAGCATGAACGCCCTGGAGACCGCTGTTGACAGCTATAGCGTGGCGGTCGGCGCTTATCCTTATGCATCCGTCAAGGTGGTGGACGGCGCTTTGCAGTCGGATGCGGGTGGAATGGAGTATCCTACTATTGCCGTTATCGCTGGCTCTAATGATCCGGACATGATCTTTACCGACATTGTGCACGAGGTGGGGCATAATTGGTTCTACGGCGTTCTGGGCAGCAACGAACGCGCGTATCCCTGGATGGACGAGGGCATTAATAGCTTTTATGATCACCGCTACGCGCCTAACAGCCAGAAGATCTTAGGTATCGGCTTGAATAAGCTCATGTACACCACCAGTGCTGCTGTCCGGGAGCTGCAAGCTGCAGATACCTCGTCCACGACCTATACGGACATGAATTATTTTGTGGATATTTATGAGAAGATGCCTTTGTATTTGGATTGGTTAGAAGCTTATATGGGTAAACCTGTTTTTCGTGCCGCCATGCAGGATTATTATCAAACCTGGCAATTCAGGCATCCGCAGCCGCAAGATTTTAAACGGATCTTTGAGCAGCACGCCACAAAAGATATTTCCTGGTTTTTTAAAGCGATGGACTCCCATCGCCCGATTGATTTCGCCATCAGGTCCGTCCGGTATCATGGCGACAGCGTACAGGTTAATTTAAAGAGCAAGACAGGACTTGAAGCACCGGCGCTCCTGAGCTTTGAAAGCATCAGCAAAAATAACGATTCGGTTTCTGATACCGTCAAACAGTTGTTCTGGACAAAACCATTTTCCGGGAAGACCTCTGTAACGGTTGCCCGGCCGGCCTCGGCGGCACGTTGGCAGCAGATTACGCTGGCACCGGTTGTCCCGGATTTTAATGCCACGAACAATGCGCAAAAAAATCCTTTGGCGCTCAGGGCCTTTGCCGGCCTGAATACCGGCCATTATCACAAAACCTGGTTGTTACCCGCGATCGGTTATAATTATTATGACGGCTTTATGGTCGGCCTGGCCCTGCATAACCTGACCATTCCGCAAAACCGTTTTCAATTTGCTTTATCGCCGTTGTACAGTACCTCTTCCAATAAGATTGGCGGCACGGGCTTTCTGAGCTATACTACCTATCTGAATAGCGGCTGGCTGCATGACTGGCAGATCAACCTGTGGGGAAAAGCATTCAGTTACGATAAAAGCGATTTAAATCTCCCGGAATATATGTTTGCGGGTTATCAGAAAATAAGCCCTGAACTGGTGTTCCATATCCGGAAACCTTTTCCCCGCAGCCCGGTGGACCGCCAATTAATCTTAAAGGGCTACTGGATCAGGGAAGAAAGCCTGGCTTACCGGATGAGCCTATCAGATAGCCTTTACCGGCCGGTTTCAGGCCCCTCTGAAGACTATGTGTTTGGCAAACTACGCTATGAATATGAAAACCGGCGCACTTTCAATCCCTTTGGCTATGCCTTGGAAGGCTTAGCGGGTAAGGATTTTGCTAAGATCAGCGCTACGGCCCGTTTGCGGATCGACTACTACCTGGAAAACAAGGCTTTTTATATCCGTGCGTTTGCTGGGAAGCTGGTGGACCTGTCGGGCAATGGCATTCCCGATCAGCGCTACGAGCTGACCACCACTTATAGCGGCATCAACGATTATCTCTATGATGAAACCTTTATCGGCCGGCATGAGAATACCGGCTTTTGGGCCAACCAGGTGGCGATGCAGGACGGCGGCTTTAAGATGAATACCCTGCAATATGCCCGCCCGGTGGGTTTGAGCGACAACTGGCTGGCGGCGCTGAATCTGAGCACCGACCTGCCTTTCGGAAAATTGCCCCTGCAGGTTTTTGGTGATCTGGCGGCTTTGCCCAAAAGCAATGGCGAGGCGGGCATGGACGTGCTGTATGAGGCGGGCATCGCCTTGCATATCGGGAATACGGTTTCCTTTTACCTGCCTTTGCTGATGAGCCAGGACCTGACAGATTATTCTAAAAGTGTGCTGGGTAAAAACAGGGTACTGAAATCCATCTCCATGAGCATCAACCTGGACGGCATTCCCTGGACAAAGATGTCGGACCTGCTCCTCAAAATGCAATAATATCCTAACTTTGCGACTTTAGAAGAAATAGATAATTATCATTATATAGTATGGCGAAAAAACTCATTACATTAGACGAATTTACTATTCAGCAAACCCGCGCTTTTCCCAAAGCTACCGGGCAATTATCCGGGCTGCTGAGGGATATTTCTTTAGCCTGTAAGCTGATCAACAAGCAGGTCAATAAAGCCGGCCTGGTGGATATTATCGGCCAGTACGGCGCCACGAACGTGCAGGGCGAGGAACAAATGAAGCTGGATGTTTATTCCGATGAAACGTTGATCAATGTTTTGCGCAACAGCGATGAATGTGCCGGTATTGCTTCCGAAGAAAATGATGATTTTATCGCTTTTGACGATGAATATTCCGTCAATTCAAAATACGTGGTATTGTTCGATCCCCTGGACGGCTCTTCCAATATTGACGTGAACGCCTCTATCGGCACGATCTTTGCCATTTACAAACGGGTCAGTCCTTTGGGAAGGCCTTGCACCAAAGAAGATTTTTTACAGCCGGGCAATAAGCTGATGGCTTCGGGATATGTGATTTACGGCAGCAGCACCATGCTGGTCTATGGCACCCGCCTGGGAGTTAACGGTTTCACATTGGAACCGTCTATCGGCGAGTTTTGCTTATCGCATCCCAATATGCAATGCGCCGAAAACGGCAATATTTATTCCTTGAACCAGGGCAACAGCATCCTGTACGAAAAGGGCACCCTGAAGTTCCTGGAATACTGCATGGAAGAAAATAAAGAAGAAAAACGCCCGTATAAGCATCGTTACATTGGCTCGATGGTGGCTGATATGCACCGGACGCTGATCAAAGGCGGTATCTTTATCTATCCGGCCGACAAGAAATGCAGGGACGGTAAGTTGCGGCTGATGTATGAATGCAACCCTATGGCCTTTTTGATGGAAGCCGCCGGGGGCAAGGCCACTGACGGCCGGCAAAGAATACTGGATATCCAGCCGGAGCAGCTGCACCAGCGTGTCCCGATCTATATCGGTTCCAAAAATATGGTCAATAAAGCCATGGACTTTATGCGGCGGCAGGAAGAAATGGCCTAAAACTGTTCTCTATTAAGATTAAAAGACAAGCAGGTGCCTGATAAGCGGGCAAATGCCTGTCTTTTATTTTTTTTTGCATATTTGAAATTTATTTTAAAATGGTTAGCTTTACAATTTGTTAGGTATTCTCCGGGCCTTTTCAGGCTTTTCAGGAAAGGGTTTGAGACGGCAGTTCTTAAAAGACCATGTTTATGAAACAACTTGTACTCCTTTTTGCTTTAATAACCTTTGCATTTTTGGCCAATGCCCAACAGTATTCCTGCATTCCGCCGGAACACAAGACTTTTTTTACAAATGGGAAAGATTATCTCCGAGGTATGCGGATTGATTCCGTCAAATACGTTGGCGCGGAGAAAATTTATTACCCTTTTAAAACGGCCAGAGTAAGACAACATTTGGATACTTATGCCGATACGACAGGTGGCAGCTGGTGGGGCAGTATGATTATTGAAGATACGCTGACCGGCATTACCGCAATTCCTACACGATATGGCGATACGGTTTGGATACATCCTCGTGCAGGATTATATGACCCATGGACGTTTTATCGTGATACAGCTGTGCGTTATTATGAGGCTGAAGTCATAGCAATAGACACAATGACTATCGCTGGCATTTCCGACTCGGTAAAAGTTGTTAGAATTATTGCGAAAGATAGTAATACAGAGGCCTTATCCGACCCATTGAATGGTCTTGAATTACGGCTCAGTCAGCATCACGGTTTACTTCAGGCTATAGGCTTTTATTTGTTTCCGTATAAAGGGCGTTATGCTCATCCCGATTTCTATTTATCATTAGGCGGAGCCTATGTGGATGAAAGTCGAAGGTCTTTTATGTTCGAACGGGTACCCTTTCATTATCCAATCAACGAATCGGTATTTGATTTTGACATCGGGGATGAATTTTACGGGGATGGAAGAAGCGTTACAAACTCATGGATTATTTATATGTATTCGATATTAAGTAGTTACTCAGGCGATACTACATTTTCATATATCGCTCATTATTCAATAACATTGAATGGCATAGTTAAGCAAGGAATAGATACTTTTACCTATAAATTTGGCAATATAGTTGACACCAACAAAATGCCAGAAGAATGGTACAATAAACAAATCATGCACTATGTGTATCAAGACAAGTCATTTTGTGTGCATTCGTCCAAGTACCAATTTGATTTAAGTTTGATTGACACAGATGGATATTTTCATGATTATAATGAGGGGCATTTTTCTCGGGTTTTGAAAGAACGCCTTGGATATATTTCCTATGACAAAGGAAGTGAGGCAAATGGTAGTACTACCTATTCTATGATTTGGGCAACTAAGGACAGTACTTCCTGTTATGAATTAGGCCTTGGCAGAACCTTTGCGAAAAATAAAAATATTCTGGTTTACCCTAATCCCGCAAGTAATACAGTTACGGTTTCCTCTGAATCCGATAAAGTATTTTCTGTTCAAATCCTTGACCTGACCGGCCGTTTATTGATCCAACAAAACAGCCAACAAGAACAGTTGAGCATTCCTATAGAGAATTTACCGAATGGCTTATATCTTTTAAAAGTGTCCTCTGGAAATGAAATGCTGACGAAAAAGCTGAGTGTGCTGCATGAATGAAATAGGTCCATAAACGTGTGATGGAATCCTAAAGCCAAAGTTGACAATAGATTCCTTAACTTGCAGCCTTATTCTTATAAAGTCTTCTTTTTCGATGGAAAAACCCATTATAGGCATTACCACCGGCGATCTGAACGGCATCGGCCTGGAAATTATCATTAAGATATTTTCAGACAGCCGTATGCTGGAACACTGCATACCGGTTATTTTTGCCTCCAATAAAGCCCTTAATTATTATCGCCGGGTCGTCACCGATCATAACCTGAATTTCAACAGCATCAAATCTTTTCAAAAGCTGAACCCCAAGCAGGTTAACGTTTTCAATTGCTGGGAAGAAGAGGTGCCGATTCATCCGGGGCAGATGTCCGAGATTGCCGGGAAATATGCGATCCGTTCATTGGCCGTGGCGGCCCAATGCCTGAAAGACGGCGAAATTGACGCTATGGTTACGGCGCCCATTCATAAGGCCAATACCCAGTTGCCGAATTTTCAATATACCGGGCATACGCCTTTTCTGAAAGATAAGTTTGAGGCAAAGGATGTCCTGATGATCTTGTACAGCCAAGGCTTCCGCATGGCTTTAGCTACCGAGCATATCCCGATCTCCAAAGTGGCGGAAACGATTACGCCAGCTTTACTGACCAATAAATTGCATTTGCTGGAAGCTTCCCTGATCCGTGATTTTGGGATTGATAAGCCTAAGATCGCCGTGTTGGGACTGAACCCGCATTGTGGCGATAATGGATTGATAGGCCCTGAAGATGCAGAAATTATCAAACCGGTGGTGGACCAGTTCCAGGAAAAAGGCTACCTGGTCTTTGGCCCTTACAGCGCGGATGCCTTTTTTGCCCACCGGCATGATATGAAATTTGACGGTGTGCTGGCCATGTATCACGACCAGGGTTTGGTGCCTTTCAAATCGCTGGCGGAAACAGGAGGCGTTAATTTTACGGCGGGCCTGCCGGTGGTGCGGACCTCGCCCGATCATGGCGTGGCCTTTGATATTGCCGGCCAAAACCTGGCCAACCCGGACTCCATGCGCGAAGCCATCTTTGAAGCCATTAGCCTGTTGCGCAACCGGGCCAGTTATGATGAATACACCGCCAATCCTTTACAAAGGCAGCAAATTGCCAGGGAAAGATAATTATGGAGATCAGATCCGCCCAGTTTTTGGTGAGTAGCGCGCGGCTGAGTCAGTGTCCTGAGCCCGACCGTCCGGAATATGCTTTTATCGGCCGTTCCAATGTCGGAAAGTCCTCCCTGATCAATATGCTGACCGGCAGGAACAGCCTGGCTAAAGTATCGGCCAGTCCCGGGAAAACTACCCTGATCAATCATTTCCTGATTAATCCCGACCCGAAATCCGGTGATAAAGGCTGGTATTTGGTGGACCTGCCCGGCTACGGGTTTGCCAAACGCTCCAAGAGCCAACGGGAACAATGGCAGAAAATGATTGCCGAATATTTACAGCAGCGGCTCAATTTGCAGGTTATTTTTGTGCTGATTGACAGCCGCATTTCACCGCAGAAAATAGACCTGGATTTTATCAATCAGCTGGGCGGGTGGGGCATACCGTTCAATATCGTGTTTACAAAGACCGATAAAAATAAGCAATCGGAAACGGCCAAAAACGTCAAGGATTTTATCAAAGCCCTGGGCGCCTTTTGGGAGTTGATCCCCGAATATTTCATTACTTCTTCGGTCAAAAGGTCAGGCAGGGATAAGCTGTTGTCCTATGTCGACGGATTGAACGGGCGTTTTTGGAGCCGTCAATAGTAAAAGAGATGGACCATTCCTTTTATGGATCAGACAGTTTCTCTAATGAATTATTGTAAGCATTTCAAAGCAGGTCATCCTTTGAATTTTAGCATTCATCTGTGTTTAAAATTATGTGATCCATTTCGGAGAATTTGAGGGAATATTTGGATTACCGGTAATATTCTTATTGTAACTTTGAAGTAAATATAAAAAATCTTTTCTTCTAAAGAAATAGTGCCCATCATGCAATCCAAAGATCCTGTTTCCGTTTTTGATATGTTGAAGATCGGTGTCGGTCCCAGTAGTTCGCACACCTTAGGCCCCTGGAGGGCGGCCTTGTCCTTTTTGCAGCATTTAAAGGACCATAAAGGCGGATTGACGGCTGTTGAAACCGTACAGGTACAGCTTTTCGGCTCTTTGGCCAAGACCGGGCACGGGCATGGCACCGATATCGCCGTAGCGCTTGGCCTTACCGGCGCTGACCCGGTGACCTTTGACGTGGAATCCATCAACGGCACTATTGACAAGATCAGGACGGCCCGCCAGCTTTCCTTAGATAATAAGGTAACCATTCCTTTCGAATATGATAAGTGTATCGCTTTTCACATGCACGAATCGCTGCCCTACCATCCCAACGCGCTCACTTTTCACTCGGCTTTTAAAGATGGCGGGGAACTGGCGGAGACCTACTATTCCATTGGCGGCGGATTTATTGAGCAGGATGGCGTACCCAACGAGCCGACAAATGAAACGGAGTTGCCGTTTCCTATTGACAATGCCAAGGATTTATTGCACTGGGGCATGAAGACCGGTTTAAGTATTCCGGAGATCGTTCTGGAGAATGAAAGTTCCTGGCGCAGTGAGGAAGAGACCAGGAAAGGCGTTTTAAAGATATGGGAAGCCATGTGGCAGTGCATCTACCGTGGTTGCCACCGTTCCGGCATCCTGCCCGGCGGTCTTAAGGTCAACCGGCGGGCAGCAAAGATCAACAAGGATTTATTGAAAGACCTTACTTACCATAATTACCCGGAATGGAGAGCCGCTATCAAAAACGGTGGTGAAAGCTTTAAATATACCCTCAACTGGGTCACCTGCTTCGCCCTTGCCGTTAATGAGGAGAACGCTTCTTTCGGCCGGGTGGTCACGGCGCCCACTAATGGCGCTGCCGGCGTTATCCCGGCGGTATTGCAATATTATATTACCTTTTGCAGTGAATATGATGAGGAGAAAATCGTCAATTTTCTTTTGACGGCTTCGGAGATCGGCAGTATCTTTAAAAAGGGCGCTACCATTTCCGCCGCGATGGGCGGCTGCCAGGCCGAGATCGGCGTTTCTTCCGCCATGGCGGCCGGTGCCCTGACCGAAGCCCTGGGCGGTAGTATCCGTCAGTGCCTTATGGCGGCTGAAATCGCCATGGAGCATCATTTAGGCCTTACCTGCGATCCGATTAACGGCCTGGTGCAAATCCCCTGCATCGAGCGCAATACCATGGGGGCCATCAAAGCCATTACCGCGGCCAACCTGGCGCTGCAAAGCGACCCGGACAAAGCTATCGTTTCTTTGGATGCCGTTGTTAAAACCATGTGGGAAACCGCGCTGGACATGAATACCAAATATAAGGAAACGGCAGACGGCGGCCTGGCGGTCAATGTTCCCCTGGGCTTAAGTGAATGCTAAACTAAGGCCGCTTTGGTAAGACATACCGGGCAGAGAAACTACCCAGACAAGCCCCGACGGCGTCTGCAAAGACGTCAAAAATATCGGCAGACCGCCCCCGGACAAGATCTGAACCCTGGATCAGCTCCACTAATATGCCCAAGGCGATCGTTGCGATAAAAACCCAGAACAGCTTTCGCCACGTTTTACCGGAATGCCGGATAAAAGCCACAGCCCATAGAAAAGCGCAACCGCTGAACAAGGCGACATGCACCAGCTTGTCAAAATCGACAACATCCACTTCGGGCAGATCTTTCCCCGGAAGAAAGCATGCTACCAGTATCAGTGTGGTCCATAATACGGATAAGGCAAGGGCGCGTTTCGGATGCAGGGTCAGGAAGGAAAACAAAGTTTTCATGGAAAAATAAAAGATTATTTAGCCGGATACCGCTGTGAACGGTCCTTGTCGAAATTTTTTACGGACATCCCGTTTTTGATCAGGGCTTTATTATAGATCTGCACAAAGGCCCGGAACAAGGTATCGGAAGCAGGGTCTAAATGAAAATGTTTATTTTCCCCGGCCAGGTTATGTTCCCGTAAGCTGTCTCCCGGGAAGGCATAGGCGTTCAGTACCGAATCGTCCAGGATCAGGGATTGGTAACCGTCATTGATCCAGTTGTACACCTTGTTCAGACGGTTAATGACAAATCTTGGCGCAGATTTCCGGAAAACACTATTGCCGAAGCTGAAAAACGAATCGGGATAATGCAGGTAATCCATGATCGAAGGCAATACGTCAATTTGTTGAATTAAAGTATGGTTATAACCTACCAGGGTGCTGTCTCCCGGCGCATAAAAGATAATCGGGATCTGGTAGCGCCCGGTACCCGTGGCGTAATAATCATTTGAGGCCACCGGTGAGCAGTGGTCCGGCGAAATAATAAACAAGGTATGTTTGAACCAGGGTTTGTCTTTTACCGTATTGAAAAATTTCCGGACGGCATTATCGGTATAGCCCACACAAGGATAAATAGCTAGCCGACCGCCGGGAAATTTTCCTTTGTATTTATCCGGCATGGGATAAGGCGGATGTGAGGTAAGGGTAAATACCGACGCCATAAAAGGCTGCTTCATGGTGTCCAGGCCCCGGGCAAAATACTGTAAAAACGGCTCATCCCAGATCCCCCAGTCGCCGTCATAGTCTTTGTCGTTATGGTATTCGCTCCGGCCATAATAATGATCAAAGCCTGCCGCGCAGGCAAAGTTGTCGAAGCCCATAGTGCCATTGGTGCCGCCATGATAAAACGCCGTACTGTAGCCCATTTGTTTCAGGAGGTAAGGCACGGCGTCTATCCTGTTATTATTGTAGCGCGACAGGGTATAATACTCGTCCATTAATGTGGGAATACCGCCCAGCAAAGCGGGGATACCTTCAGCGGAATGCAGGGCATTGGCATAGGCATTGGTAAACGTCATGCTGTGCCGCATTAAGCTGTCCAAGAACGGCGTATAGCTTCTGGTGTTGCCGGCCAGGCCGGTAAATTCCTTTGAAAAGCTTTCGAGGATAATAAAAACAACATTGTCGGGCTTAAAGGCGGCGTTCCCTTCACCATAATATTTGATGGGCCGGATGGCGGCAACCGCTTTACTTTCCGGCATATAATCCACCATATCCAGATGATGCTTCGCCACTGATTTAATGATGCTGAAGGGGGTATTTAAAATGAGCGGTGTCCATTCGCTCCGGGTCATGGTGACCGCACTGCGAATCCCAATGGGAACGTATTGGGTACCGCCCCTGATGCCGAGCACCGACATGCCGGCACCTATTACTAACAAGGCAGATCCGGTCAAGACCTGGCGCCAGCCCCATTTCCTTTTTCCCGAAAATACATTTTGCAAAGTCTCTTTTCTCAGAAAATAACGTTCGGTCAGCCGGTACGTATAAACCATCAGCCACAACAAGACGGCAGCCGTAATAAAGATGTACCAATAATCCCTTAAAAACCCGGGCAATAAATTCAGGAAATCACCTTTGGTCGTTACGATATCGAGGACTTCTGCCGTTGAGCGTTTGTGATTATATGGAAAGTATATCCAGTCGGCCACCTCGAACAAGAAAGCCAGCCCGTTGCCTACATAAAACACGATGGCTAAAAGCCTGCGATACCACCGATGGTCCGACCAATGCCAAGGCAGAAGGATCAGGAAAATAAACAACAGATTGGTCATAAAGATGGCCGAAAGGTCAAATCTCAGCCCTTTAAGCAACAGGAGCAATAGCTGGGCCGTGCTCATATCGGGGAAAGCCGGCATGTTGAGGCTGTAAAACACTATTCTGAAACAAAAATAGAACAGCAATAACCATAATAAATGGGCGATCAATCTTCGAAAAGGCAGCGACGCGCGGTTCATAAGCAGTTAATGGGCAAAATTTAAACTGGGCAAGCACATATAAACTTACTGTAAAACAGTATAAAGCGGCAAATTTAAGATAAGTTCAACTTGATTTAAAATCCGCTTTAACCATTCGCTAAAAATCCATCTTTATTCCGTTATATTTGCTCAGCATCCTGAAAATATTTTCAGGGACAACCGCCACACAAGAAATATCTTATGAAAATATCCTTCCATGGTGCCGCACGCACCGTAACGGGCTCTAAACATATCATTCATTTAAGCAACGGCAAAAATATCCTTCTGGACTGCGGCATGTTTCAGGGCATGGGTAAAGAGACCTTCCGCCTGAATAGTGAATTTGGGTTTGACCCGGGGGACATAGATTATGTCATCATTTCGCACGCCCATATCGATCATATAGGCCTTTTGCCAAAATTGGTCAAAGAAGGATACCGGGGCAGGATATTTTGCACGCATGCCACAGCTTCCCTGGCGCATATTTTATTGCGTGACAGCGCTCACATTCAGGAATCTGATGCCCAGTTTGCCAATAAGGTAAAGGCCGGCCAGGGAAAACCCGTTGAGAAGCCGCTCTATACCGTTGAGGATGTGGCTTTGGTTATCCCGATGTTCCGGAAGGTCAAATATGACGAATGGTTTGAGGTCGATGACGGGATCATGCTCCGTTATACGGACGCGGGGCATATTATCGGCAGCGCCTGCGTTCACCTTTCTATTAAAGAAAATAACGAGACTGTCGCCCTGACCTTTAGCGGTGATATCGGCCGTTATGGTGATGCTTTTTTGCGTTCCCCGGAGGTCTTTCCGCAAGCCGATTATATTATCATGGAATCCACTTACGGAAACAAAATTCATCCCCTGGCGGCACAAACCGCGGAACTTTTATTAAAAAATATTCAAACTACCTGTATTGATAAGAAAGGTAAGCTGATCATTCCTGCTTTTAGTGTAGGCAGGACACAGGAATTGCTCTATGCCCTGAACCAGCTGAGCCTGGAGCGCCGGTTGCCCAGGTTAAATTATTACGTCGACAGCCCGCTATCGGTCGAAACTACGGAAATGACCAAACGGTTTCCGCAGTTATTCAATAAAAATGTCCAGGAAATCCTGCAGAAAGACGATGATCCCTTTGAATTTCCGGGCCTGACCATGATTGAAAATGTGGAGGCATCAAAAGCCTTAAATTTTAAGAATGAACCCTGCGTCATTATTTCGGCTTCCGGCATGGCTGAAGCGGGCCGGGTCAAGCACCATATTGCCAATAATATTGAAAACCCCGGTAACACCATCATGATTGTCGGCTATTGCGAGCCGCAATCCTTGGGCGGCCGTTTGCGTGCGGGCCTGAAAAACGTCAGCATTTTCGGTCAGCCGTTTGAAGTGAAGGCCGATGTGGCCGTCATCGAGAGCTTGAGCGCCCATGGCGATTATAACGACATGAGCCAATGGCTGGCCTGCCAGGACCCGAAAACCGTCAGAAAGCTTTTTTTGGTCCATGGCGAATATGACGTGCAGCAGGCCTTTGCCGAAAAATTACTGAAAAAAGGTTTTTTAGATATTGCCATACCGAGGCAGCATGAAGTGATCGGACTAGGGAACTAAAGTGAATTAAGAAAAGAATTAGAATATGGCATGAAATGAGGTAAGGTAATCTAATTCAGGAAAAAGCTTTGTATGGGCTATACGAATAGTGAACCCGTATAAGTTTCTTACAAAAGAGAAACAAGAGTTTATATGATCAAGACAATTATTTAAGAAGCGGAACATCAATTGGCGCGAATGTAGCAGAAAGTATTGGCGGCGGTCAAAAGCGGATTTAAATCCAGGCATAATATTGCATACAAAATCATTTATTGGATACAATTGCTTTCCGGAACAAACTATCTAAGCAAAGAACAATTCGAAAGCTTATAAACCGGTGATGAGAAATCTGCCGGATACTTGCAAATATTGATATGGTAAAAGAAACGGCAGATAATAATTTTAATTCCTGATCTCAATTTTAATTAAACCCTACCGGCTCCAATACACTTCCTTAACACCGGCTTCTTTTTGCAGTTCGAGCAACACCGGCATCAGCTTGTCTAAATTAAAATTGTCAAACTTGATCTCAATGATATAGCCTTCTTCGCTTTTTGTAAAGGAAAAAGTGTCTACGGGAAGCTGGCGCTGCCCCATCAGTTGGCCGACAAACATCGCCGGGTCGGCATCCGGCACAATCGTGATCTTGACATATTTCTGTTTAAAATAACGGGAGAAGCGCTTTTCAAATGGTTGCAGGAGCAGTAAGATAAATATGGCGATAACCGTTGTGATCACGGCCGCGAAATACATGCCTGACCCTACGGCCAAACCAATGGCGGCGACTGTCCAAAGCCCAGATGCCGTGGTCAGTCCCCGAATAAAACCCGGGCGTAAAAAGATGATGGTGCCGGCACCTAAAAAGCCAATCCCGCTAATGACCTGCGCCGCGATCCGGGAAGGGTCCAACGTGACGTTCGGCGTCCCCAAAATATCCCGGAAGCCAAAGCTGGATACGATGATCGTTAAAGCTGACCCTACGCAGACCATCATATGCGTCCGCATTCCGGCCGACCAGTCCTTACGTTCCCGTTCCAATCCGATAATGGCGCCCAAGACAGCCGCCATGCCCAACCTCAATAACATTGTTTGCCAACTGATCATAACAAGACTCCTTTCAGCGAAATTACTGAAATCTTAGCGAAAGAGATTCCTGCCAGGCCGACCTGTAACAATTAATATTGTCTGCAATTCGTTCCGAAGCGCCGCAAAATGCGGAAACATTGCCTACATTTGCTTCGGGAGCGATGGTTCTAAAACACGCAAAAGATTATCTCATAAGACATTATATGAAAAATATTATTTTAGCCAGCACTTCAAGCCTTTTCGGCCAGGAATACCTGGCTTATATCAGATCCGAATTAGTCAACCTTTTCGAGGGTAGGGACGAGATTATTTTCATTCCTTATGCCCGGCCGGGCGGCATCAGCCATGAAGATTACACCGCGAAAGCCGCCGCGTTTTTCAGCAGCATCAACAAAAAGATTACCGGGCTCGAAGCTTCGGGCGATCCTGTAGCGGCTTTACAAGGCGGGCAGGCCTTCTTTGTCGGCGGGGGCAATACTTTTTTATTGGTCAAAACGCTTTGGGAAAAAAAATTAATGAATATCCTGAAGGCTGAAGTGGAAAAAGGAAAGCCTTACCTGGGCACGAGCGCGGGCAGCAATATCGGCGGCTTGTCCCTGCAAACCACTAATGACATGCCCATTGTTTATCCGCCATCTTTTCAAACCATGGGTTTAGTGCCCTTCAATATTAATCCGCATTATTTAGACCCGGACCCCGACTCAAAACATAACGGCGAAACCCGCGAAACCCGCATCCTGGAATTTTTGAGCCAGCAAAATACGCCCGTTGTGGGGCTTCGGGAAGGCAGCTGGATTCGCGTTATTGACGATAGCATCACCACGGAAGGCGCCTTTTCATCGCGTATATTTGAAGCGGGCAAAACACCTTATGAGTTAGCGCCCGGTAGTGTCTTAGCCTTTTAAATTCAAAATTTTGAGCCGGAAAACGGACATACAGGAATTGTTTCGGGGACTTCGGGCCGGCAATATTGCCCAGCTTAGCCGGGCGATCACGCTTACCGAATCGGGCCGGCCGGAAGATCAGCAGATGGCGATGGCCTTGATTGACCGCGTCCTGCCGTATTCCGGGAATTCCGTTCGTATCGGCATAACCGGGGTTCCCGGTGTGGGCAAAAGTACTTTTATCGATGCCTTTGGCATGAAACTTATTGAAAAGGGGGCAAAAGTGGCTGTTTTGGCTATTGACCCCTCCAGCAGTGTTGGTAAGGGCAGCATTCTGGGCGATAAGACCCGGATGGAACGCCTGTCCGTTCATCCCGGTTCCTTTATTCGCCCGTCAGCAACCTGGGGGCATTTGGGCGGGCTGACCTACAAGACAAAAGAAGCCATTATCCTTTGCGAAGCGGCCGGTTACGAATATATTTTAGTGGAAACGGTTGGTGTGGGGCAAAGTGAGACCGAAGTCAGCCAGCTTACGGACTTCTTTTTATTATTGATGCTTACGGGTGCCGGCGACGAGCTCCAGGGGATTAAGCGCGGCATTATGGAAATGGCGGATGCCGTGTTGATTCACAAGGCGGATGGCGACAACCTGGGAAAAGCGAAGCTGGCCAGAACGGAATACGCGCGGGCATTACATTTCCTGCCGCCGAAACCATCCGGCTGGTCGCCCAAAACGCTTATCGCCTCAGCGCTATCGGGCCTGGGCATTGATGAGGTAGTCGCCCTGATCTGGCAATTTGTGCAGCAGCAAAAACGCAGCGGCTATTTTGAGCAACGACGCGCGGAACAAAACCGCTACACTTTCCGGAAGCTGCTGCGGGAAGGCATCATGAATGAGATTTTTCAGGATCCGGAAATGCGGCAGCTTATTTCACGGTCTGAACACGCGGTTGTCCGGCAAGAGCAAAGTCCTTATTCCGCCGTTTTTAACATTCTCCGGCTTCGGAAAAGATAACGGGCCTTAGCCAACGCTTATATGTTCAATTGTTCCCGGGCGGCGACGGGCCGGGATCCATGAAGAAATAAGAAAGATTGCCGCGGAAAATTTGGATTTTCAATTTCTTTTTTTACTTTTATTGCCGTAATTCTTGTAATCCATAAAATGCCGTAAAGGCGATATCAATTAAAAACATAAATATGATGCGTATTCAACTAAAATCTACCTTACTTTCCGCTATTGGCGTCTTAGCCTTAGGTACTGTTATTACACTAAGCTCCTGTAAAGAAGATAAATGTAAAGCTGTTGTCTGTGCTTATGATGGCGTTTGCCAGGATGATGGTTCCTGTCTTTGTAAGACCGGCTATGAAGGTGAACGTTGTGAAACCATTACCAGGGATAAATTCAAAGGTACATGGACCGTTACGGAAGATGGGACGGCCTCCAATCCCGCACGATACGCGGTTTCTGTTGAAGATGGCGAGCAGATTAACGATGTGCTGATCCGCAATTTCTACAATAAATATAACGGGGAAGTAAAGGCCCATGTAAAGGGAGATACCATTATGATTGACCGCCAGCCCATCCAGGTTGGCGAACAGACCCTTATGGTTGAAGGTAAAGGCTATGCTGTGCCGGAAGCTTTTTATGATCTACATGGCAAGCTGATGTTGCATTATCAGGTAACTTACGAAGATGGTACGGTTGACCGTTTCGGGATTGCCGGTAATGACAATTACTCTACCTGGACAAAATAATTGATTTGGACCGGAAATAATTTTTCATACTGGTTAAAAATGGTGGGAATAGCATATTAATGCCGTTCCCATTTCTTTTTCCCGTAACCAATATGCTACCTTTGCCGGGTATTTAACGGATCTGCCCAGCCATTTAGAATGATTGAAATAGAAAAAAACATATCCCTGCTGCCCTATAATACTTTTGGCATGGCCCGAAACGCGTCGGCAATGAGCCTTATTACCCATGAAGATCAACTGGCGGAACTCCCGGGCCACGAGGAATATCAACAAGGTATCCTGGTCTTAGGCGGCGGCAGTAATTTCCTTTTTACCACCGATGTCAGGGAATGGGTCATCCGGAACAATATCAAGGGCAAACGCATTATTGATGAAGATAAGGATTTTGTCTGGGTCGAAGCCGGAGGAGGCGAAGTGTGGCATAATTTCGTATTGTACACCGTCCAATCGGGCTTTGGCGGCCTGGAAAACCTGTCACTCATTCCCGGTAAGGTCGGAGCCGCCCCGGTGCAGAATATCGGTGCTTACGGTGCTGAGATCAAGGATACCCTTTTCCGTGTAAAAGCCTGGGACCTTCAGCAAAAATGCTTCCGTATTTTTAGCAATATCGATTGTCGGTTGGGTTATCGCGACAGTATCTTTAAAAATCAATACAAAGGCCGGTTCATGATTACTTCCGTCATCTTTCAATTACGCAAAAAGCCTGTTTTCAATATAGAATATGGCGGCATCCGGAAAGAATTAGAGGTCATGGGTTTAAAAGAACTGTCCCTGAAAGCCGTTTCCGATGCCGTTACCCGGATCCGGCGCAGTAAGCTGCCTGACCCGGCAGTGGTGGGTAACGCGGGCAGCTTTTTCAAGAACCCGGTTATCAGCAGCGACCGGTTCGGCCGTCTTGAAAGCCGTTTCCCGGAAATCCCCTTCTATGAGACCGGGGCGGGACAGTATAAGATCCCGGCGGCCTGGCTGATCGAACAATGTGGCTGGAAAGGGTTCCGCGACGGGAATATCGGCGTTCATCCGCGCCAGGCACTGGTTTTGGTGAACTATGGGGGCGGAAACGGTAAGAGCATTTATGACCTCTCTCAAAAGATCATTTTATCAGTGTCTGAAAAATTTGGTATTTTGCTCGAGAGGGAGGTGCAGGTTTACGGTTAACAAACTACGGTAATGACTATATTAAGGCTTCGTTTGTACCCGTCCTGGGATAAGAAAGACGATTAAATGAGGAATGATACATTCAATATCCCTGACATAATACCAAACTTTAAGAACGCAATATTCCAACAGCATGAATTACAGGATTCCTGCTGTTACCCGAACAAGTGTTGCCCCGGTTGTTTTGACAAGATACGGCAGGCCTGGATCCTATCCGCCAATTTCTCTAAAATACGCTAATTTTGATTGTTGTTCACAAGAATAAAAGGCAACAATATCCAACGGTAATGAAAAGCGAAAGCATGATAACCGATAATGTCCCCGTAATCTGGACAATTGGTCACTCCACTCATACCTGGGCGGAGTTTTTATCATGGTTACAGTCTTTCGGAATAAAATGCCTGGTGGATGTCCGAAGCCTGCCCGGTTCACGGAAATTCCCTCAATTTGATAAAGAAAATTTAGCCGTCGCCCTGCCAAAATCCGGCATATCTTACCGGCTCATCAAAGAGCTAGGCGGCAGGAGAAAGGTGCTTGCGGACTCTAAAAACATTGCCTGGAAGCATCCCGCCTTTCGCGGCTATGCGGATTATATGGAAACGGTATCATTTCGGGAGGGCATTACAGAACTGGAAAAGATTGCACGGACTCAAAGAACGGCTGTCATGTGTGCTGAAGCCGTTTGGTGGCGTTGTCATCGTTCTATGATCAGTGACTACCTGAAAGTAAGGGGCTGGCAGGTTTTTCATATTATGGGCCAGCATAAGGAAACACCGCATCCTTTTACAAAAGCGGCTAAGGTCATCCATGGTAGATTACACTATGACCTGCCGGCCTGATAATTTCTTGACATCTGCAATTATGGTGCTGATGCGCTTGCCGTATATTAAATTAGCGGCCTCTTCATACTTATGGACTTATGGTTTTTCTTGCAGTAACACCAGACGCAAAGGGGTTGAACAATTCGCCGGGCTCCGGAGGGGCAATAGGCTTTTTACTGTCGTCATTCCTTCATGACCCAGTGCCCGCTCGATAGCTCATGTCCTGGATCATACTTCTTTTTCCGGGCTTTTCCGGTGGACAATAAGGAAAATATCTTGTTCCAGGGGCAGGAAACCGTATTCGTAGCAAAAGGTGTAAACCTGGCCTTTTTGTGTTTCGTAAAAATGGGTGTGGTATGGGAACTGATAGCCTTTTTGTAAGAGATGATCCCGTTTGGTCTTAATAGTTTCGGAATGAGGAGGAATACAGCTTTTTAGGATCCTGCGGTTTTTTCTCAGGATGTTATTGATATTGCGCATGAGGTTATTGGCGTCGCTGTTATGCTCATTATTGTAGCTGTTCCGGCAAAAATCATCGCAAAATTTCTTATCAATGCGCCCTTTAATCACTTTTCCGCAATAAAGGCAATGTTGCTCGTTACTATTCATAATACCTTCATCTTTAGCACAAGATAGCAAATTTTATCCATTTACAAACGGTTACAAACAATTACATCCGCTCATAAGCAATTAAAAACCGACTCCGGCCTTGTCCGTGCTGCATCTTTGCATCAGGAATTCGGAACAGCGGCAGAATGAATAATATTTTTAGCCGTTCTTATTCCAAATAAAATCGTCATTTATTTTTCATTTTTTAAATTTTACAGTCATGAACACATTGAAAAACAAAGTACAGTTGATCGGGCATCTTGGCGCCGATCCCGAAGTGAAAAACTTTGACAGCGGCCGTAAGCAGGTTACCATGAGAGTTGCCACAAGTGAACGTTACCAGGTCAGCGGTGAATGGAAAGAAGATACCCAATGGCACCGCGTCATCACCTGGAGCCGGACGGCAGACCGTGCGGAACAGTATCTGAAGAAAGGTAGCTTTATATTAGCTGAAGGTAAGCTGATATACCGGAATTACGAAGATGCCAATGGTCAAAAGCATTTTGTTGCAGAAGTGCAATTGTATAATTTTATCCTGTTGGATAAAAAAAATTCAGGATCATTACCCAAGGGGGAA
Source organism: Edaphocola sp. (assembly GCA_035708205.1). Lineage (GTDB taxonomy): Bacteria > Bacteroidota > Bacteroidia > Chitinophagales > Chitinophagaceae > DASSSY01. Next base: position 107,965 of record DASSSY010000001.1, on the reverse strand, counting down.
AACGTTGACGAGCACGAGGAAGTATTGCCGTTTTAAAGAGGCGTTGGCTTCATCTGACCACCGGGACCAAACATTTTGTTCGGTCCCGGTGGTTGTTTATACGATACCTGCGCATGAGATGTTATACCGTTCAGGTATCTATTTGGTAGGATTAATTATGACAAAGGTCATGGGTGAGATTTGTCTTTTGTCACCGTTAAAACCGGTTGAATTTGGAACAGCTGGTATAGGTTTTTTATAGCCGGCTTTTCTGCAATACAAAAGTCTTGGACCCTGGTAAATGCGTTCTTGCATATATCGTGCAGAAATACCCTTCAGAAAAGTCCCCGGCTGGGAATGAGAAGCGCCTGTTATGTCCTGAAATACCAATATGATACTCACGGATATGTTGGTACACGTAAAAAGCTCTTTGCCTTAATGTCTTTAAGTATAGGATGTTAAGTTCGGAAAAAAGAGACCCCCAAGCGTCGCTTTTTGATCAGCATCAGAAAAACAGGGAGATAATCGTGAATGTCGCGAAAATGATGCTGCCGGCACCGTTCAGGTTGGCAAAGGCCATAGTCACTTTACTCAAATCATCTGGTTTAACCAAAGTATGCTGGTAGATGAGCAACAGCGAAAATAACCCGAAACCTATCCAGTAAACGGCTGAGAACTGGCCGAATATGCCTGCCGCCAATACAAATAAAAAGCACAAAATATGAAGCCCATTGGATACCCGGAGCGCTCGTTTTCTGCCTAATGCCGCAGGAATGGAATGCAGCTTTTCTTCCTTATCGAAATCATCATCCTGGAGAGCATAAATAATGTCAAAGCCGGAAACCCAACAAAGAACGGCAAAAGAAAACAGCAGCGGCAGAGTGTTGAAATAGCCGGTTACCGCCAGGTACGCGCCGATGGGCGCCAGGGAAAGCCCCACACCCAGAACAATATGACAAAGCGCCGTAAAACGCTTGGTATAGCTGTAAAATAAGATGACAAATAAGGCGACGGGCGACAGGTAGAAACAGGTTTTATTGATAAACCAGGTGACGATAATAAATAGAGCACAATTGACAATGGTAAAAATCAATGCCTGGTTGGCGGTAATGCGCCCGGCAGGAATGTCGCGCTGAACGGTCCGGGGGTTTTTAGCGTCGATTTTCCGGTCCAGGTAACGATTGAAGGCCATGGCGGCATTCCTGGCCGTGACCATGCACAACAGCATCGTCAGCAGCAAATACCAGTGAAAGGTTTGCTGTTCATAGACCACGGCGAGTGAAAAGCCGATGAGGGCGAATGGGAGGGCGAAAACAGTATGGCTGAATTTTACGAGCGAAAAATATTTCTTCATGTTTAGTTCTATTGAATGACCCGGGCATCGAAGCTGAGCGCTACCCTGGAGCGTTCGGCATTGGAAACGACAATAATATTTTTATGAACATTACCTTTTTGATTGGCGGTGTGGAACGCTACTTCGATATGACCCTTTTCTCCCGGCGCGATTGGTTTTTTGGAAAATGAAGGAATGGTACACCCGCAAGTGGGAATGGCATCGGAGATGATCAAAGGTTCTTCGCCGGTATTGGTAAAGGTATAAGTATGTTTCACGGTCGTGCCTTCTTTAAGGGTGCCGAAATCGAAGCGGGTGGAATCAAAGGCGATCCTGGTCTCGGGCATGGCCGACACTGAATCCTGGAATTCGTTGAAAGATTTCAGATCTTCACGACCTAAAGCTTCCGCTCTTTCCTGTTCGGAAGAAAATTTATTGATCAGGGCCGTCCGGCTGATGCCGGTCAATTCCACGATGGCTATGGTCAGCGCCGAAAGTGTCAGGACGGTTAAGAGTATGGTTTTAAGCTGGCTGTTCATCTGTTTTGAAATTTTCAATAAGCATGAGCAAAGGTAAAAAGCATTTCGCGTTAATGAAACACCTCTTTCATGGATTTTGCCTTCAGGACGGTTTCCTGCCATTCTTTTTCGGGGATGCTGTCATAAGTAATGGCGCCACCGGTAGCATACCGGATTTGCCGGGTATCGGTATTCAGTACAAGACTTCTGATGACGACATTGAAATCGAAATCACCGTCAGGCATAATATAGCCTACGCTTCCGGAATAAATGCCTCTCGGATTTTTTTCATATTGATCAATACGTTCCAGGACAATTTTCTTTGGCGCGCCGGTCATGCTGCCCATGGGAAATGCGGCTTCCAGGATATCCTTGAAGGTAGAATCGGCCTTTAGCGAGCCCTCAACCGTTGAAATGATATGGTGCAAAGTAGGAAAAGTGTACAGGCCCAGGAGGTCGGGCACATGAACGCTGCCTACAGTACAGATTTTTGCCAGGTCATTACGCGTCAGGTCCGTGATCATCAGGTTTTCGGCACGTTCTTTAATGTCGCTGATCAATTGATTTTTCAGTTGCTCATCTTCCGTGGCGGACCGCCCGCGTTTTATGGTGCCTTTGATAGGTTGTGCCCGGAGCTGTCGCTTTTCTTTATGAAGAAAACGTTCCGGGCTGGCGGATAACAGGAAATGATTGTCCTGCCGGTAAAATGCGGCAAAAGGGGACGGGTTTTGCCGGTTTATCTTTGCAAACAGATCAAAAGGCTGGCACCTGTCGTAGTCGTAACAGGCATGGCTTTGCACGCAAAAATTGAGCTCATAATAATCGCCCCTGCGGATATCCTGTTTGATATTTTGAATTTGTGTGACATATTCCTGTTCTGAAAAATCGGTTTGCCAGGAATGAACGATCGTTTCTGATGCCTGTTGCAGATCAGCGGAGCAAGCTAAAATGCTTTTTAAGATGTTTTCCGGGTCCGGATCGATCGTCGAAATATGCAGTTCGCTTTTGCCAAAAGGTATGCTGATGATCGTTTCCGGCAAAAAGAAGAAACAATTGGGAAAAGTATTTTGGGAAGGGGTTTTCCGCCAGCCGACCTTCGTAAAAAACCGTTGCCCGAATTCGTAATTCAAATGACCGAAAAGCCATTTGCCTTCAGGCAGGTTTTCCGGATTGTGAAAGGTCTGGACTGCACCCGCACCGATCAGGCATTCGAAACGGTTAGGCCGATGATGATAATCGTTATTATCCAAATAAGCAAAAATGTTGAATGGCCGGAGCCAATTCAACATTTTCAGTTTTAAGTTTTCTAAATCTTTCTTAGGGAATTTGTAAATGAAATTACAGTGCTGACTCATGCCGGCTGTTAGTGATTGATGAGGCTTTAAAAATCATCGTCATCGTCATCGAAATTGCCAAAATCATCGCTGTAAAAGCCCAGATCCTCAAAATCGTCATCCAATGGCTTTTTACCGCTACCGCTTTTTTTACCGCTGGTCTTTTTACCGGGCAAATCAAATTCCTCAAAATCCGGGTCTTTGTCAAAATCGAATTCATCGGAATCATCACGATAAAAATCATCATCTTCTTCTTCCAGATTATCCTCTTCATCATCCTCTTCATCATCACGGCCTTTCTTCTTTGATGAAACTTCTTTGTCTGTAAGGCCGGATTTTCCCGCGGACGCACCTTTCTTCAGACCGCCAGGCTTTTCCTTTTTTTCATTTGTCTTTTTCATTGCTCACAATACTAATTAAAAGGGTTATTTAATTTGCTGTAAAATTTGTTTGCTTTTTTGAATTGGCAAAATTTTTTTTGAGAAATTCCGTTGTCAGGAGCTTAAAATAATTTCAATAAATGATTTCTGCCCGTACCGTTGGAGATAAACTGCACCCTGGCTTTCAGGTAGCTTTCCATGAAGGTGTAAAAAGCGTTGAATTCAGGTTCTAAATCGCCGGGACCGGAACATTGGCTGATGGGATTTTTCCAGACTTTGAAATTTTCATATACCGGTTCAATTTCGACATTGCAACTGTCAAAAGGAAACTGTTCGGTAATTTCGCCGTTAATCTTATAGGCCACCGCTGCTTTAATGTTATCAAAGCCGTCCAAAACGTCAGCTTTGGTAACGATCAGGCGGGTAACACCACTGAGCATGATGGTATAGCGAAGGGCCACTAAATCGATCCAGCCGCAACGACGGGGGCGTTTGGTGACCGCACCGAATTCATGGCCGGCGGCGCGTAATTGCTCGCCGGTTTCATCAAACAATTCCGTTGGGAACGGACCGCTGCCCACGCGGGTGCAGTAAGCCTTGGTAATGCCATACACCTCGCCGATTTTGGACGGGGCTACTCCCAGGCCGGTGCAGACACCTGCAGCTACGGTATTTGAAGAGGTGACAAAAGGATAAGTGCCGTAATCAACGTCAAGCATGCTGCCCTGTGCGCCTTCCGCCAATATTTTCTTGCCATTGTCCAAATGCTTATTCAACCAATACTCTCCATTAACGATATTCAGGCTTCTCAGGTAATTCACTGCTTCAAAGAAGGCCGGTTCCCATTCTTGCCAGTCGGGGATCTCATCGTACAAGCGAAGCATCTCCTGATGTTTTGCTTTGAGCTTACTGTAACGCTGTTCCCAGTCGGGCGATAAAATATCACCGACGCGAAGCCCGTTCCTGCCGGTTTTATCCATATAGGCGGGACCGATACCTTTGAGCGTCGAGCCGATCTTTTCCTTGCCTTTGGCGGCTTCCGAGGCAGCATCTAAGGCCCGGTGGCTCGGCAGGATCAAATGGGCTTTATGGGCAATGAACAACCGGCTGAGAAAGTCCTGGTCCGATTCCTGAAGGTTGTCGATTTCTTCTTTCAGCGTAACCGGATCAATAACCACCCCGTTCCCGATAAGATTTAAGGTGCCTTCATGGAAAATCCCCGAAGGGATGGTACGGAGAACCGTTTTTTTGCCATTGACATAAAGTGTATGCCCGGCATTGGGTCCGCCCTGAAAACGTGCGACAATATCATATTGAGCTGCTAAATAATCTACGATCTTTCCCTTGCCCTCATCTCCCCATTGCAGTCCAATTAAAATATCCACCATGATTTTGAATAAATTTAAATAAGCAAAGGGCAAAAATAAAAAAAGCTTTTGGCTTAAATCGGATAAAAAATATTTTTTGTTTCATGAAAAGGGCTTAATCTATGCCGGGAACTTTGGTATTGCCGATAAATTGCAATTTTATCCTAAATTGCGGCTCTTTAAAAAATGACCATGTCTTTATCTTTCAGACCATATCTGACGATTTCATTATTGTTTTGCCCGCTGATCTTTGGCGCGTTCAGTTGCCAATCAGGACAAAATAATCCGCAACAAAGCCAAAAAACGAATCAGGCAAGCATAACAGCTCCGGTGGCGGTTCCGGAATTTGACGCAGCGGGCGCTTATCAGCTTATACAGGACCAGGTCAATTTTGGTCCCCGGATACCCGGTTCCCCGGCCCAGAAAGCCTGTGCCGATTGGCTGGAAAGGCGGCTTGGGCCGTATTGCGACAGTGTTTACCGGCAAAATGTTACGGTAACAGCCGGGAACGGAAAATCACTGCCCTGCATGAATATTATAGGTGTGATCCGCCCGGAAGCACCGCACCGTATCTTATTGCTGGCGCACTGGGACTCCCGTCCCTGGGCGGACCAGGATAAAACGGGCAAGGACAAGCCCATCTTGGGCGCGGACGATGGCGGTAGCGGGACGGCGGTACTGATCAGCATTTCAAAGGTTTTAAAAGAGCATCCTTTACCGGAAGGATGGGGTGTGGATATTCTGCTGGCGGACGTGGAAGATTACGGTAAAAGCGAATGGGGCGACGATTCTTATGCCTTAGGCACGCAATATTGGGCACATCATCCGCATATGGCCGGATATAAGGCACAGGCGGGAATATTGTTGGATATGGTTGGTGCCAGAAACGCCCGGTTCCCTTTAGAGGCATATTCACAGCAACATGCCGGGAATGTTCAGCAGGACGTATGGCAAGCCGCTGCCAAAGCGGGATACAGTTCCTATTTTGTGTATGAGAATGGTGGCCAGATAACTGATGATCACGTGCCGGTAAATGAAATTTTGAAGATTCCGACCATTGATATCATTAATCTGCCGGCCGGCTCCATGACGGGTTTTGGCAGCTATTGGCATACCCACCAGGATAATATGGACATTATCGATCAAAACACCCTGAAAGCGGTAGGCCAAACCTTACTCCAGTATCTCTATACCAGATAATCCAGGAGCGATTATAAATACAGGTTTTATTTTGAGCGTTTAAAAGGAATGATTCAGTAAATGATTATTGATTTCCCTTTAAAAGTGTTCCGGGCAGTTGACCGTCCGTAGGGATATTGATCAACCTGTTATAACCAAACATATCCGCCGGGAATTGGAAAGACAATTTTAAAGTCCCTGATTAACAGGACCGGATACGCGACACGATCATCGGGTTGAACCCGTCTTTTTCTCGTGATATTGTTTATAAAGGCTTCGGTCTAACCGCTTAATAGTTACGGGGCCAGTATTATTGTTCCCAGATCTGTTACATGGCCATAGCTGACATTTACATTGGTTATTGTGGTATCATTCAAACCTGATGCCGTCCCTGCGCTAATGTGAACGGCATAGTTGCCTTCGGCAAGTCCTTTGAACATAAAGAATCCGTCTGTTGCAGCAGGATAAGCATAAAAGGTATCAACATTGCTTATAGCCATAACGTATTCAGAAGCGAGATAGGGTAAAACGAAGCCTTTGACCTGTCCGTCCGTTTCATTGCTGTATGCACGGATAACAGGTTTCAGCGCGTAAGAGCTATTCCCCTGTTTCACCACTGATTTATGAGCATCGAAGTCTATCCATATATCATAGGCGCCATCAGCCGCCAATGTTTGATGAAAATTAAACTTCAGGCCGCTTTGCATAGCGGAAGGAGTAGCTAACGGGTAGGATTGGCCGTTAACGACAACTGAATTGTCAGTCCCCAGGATTAATCTTATCTGGGAAAGGTCGCCCGCCGGCAATGTTGCCCTGCTCAGTAATGTATCAGTTCCGTTTCTCAATGCGTTCAGATTGTATATACCTGGCCGAATAAGGGCTAACGTCTGCCATCCGTTGTCCCGGTCAGTATGTACCTGAACAGACCGGACATCTATGTTCACCTCATCATAGTTTGCCGGTCCGTCAGTGAGGTAGAAATGGACAGATGCCGCTGGTGTGCTGTCATCATCGTTCTTACTGCAAGAAGATATAAGCAACGATGCAATAATTACAGCCGGTAACAGGAACTTTTTCATGATTAAAGTTTTTAAGTACAAAACAAACGAAATAATTGCTGACTGGAAAAAAGAGACTTAAAAGAAAGACTTATAAATTGTATATATTTGCGTTAAACATAAACGGAATGAAACTCAAACAATGGTGTTTTTCGGCGATGGCGCTACTATTACTTTCATCAGCTATTTCCTGTACAATATATCATAGCGCGGGGAGAAGCGGCAAAGTGCCGCCGGGCCAGGCTAAGAAGATGCATGGACAACAATCCGCACGGAACTTTGCTCCCGGTCATAACAAATAGAGGGTGTTCCCGTGAAAACTTCAAAGCTGTATCCGCTGGTGATTAAGAACTGGTTTTAAAGAAGCTCTGGAAAATGCGCTTCGGAGAATAGCATTTTTCTCACCAGGACCGGGGAAAAGAGAAGATTTGATAATTTTCTCCTCATCCAGTGTACAGGTGAGGTTATATCTGGCATAGTTAGAATTTACATCTTTCTTCCTGTGGTTGCGTGTGCCAACAATTACAAAACTTTGTCAGTTATAAGTTAAGACATTTTGCAAATGTAAGTCTTGCAGGCGGATGACCGTTCTAATCCCGGGCCAATGTCGTCTGAAGAGCCTGGTTCCGGTGTTCATGTATAATTTTGTTCACGCATTATTTTGAAATAGCGTGAGCAATATTACCACTACAAAGAAGCGTTCCCTGAATAGAGACCGGGAACGCTTCTTTGTTAGTTTTTGCAAGAAATCTTACTTAATTATGATCTACGGCTTTCATTGTTACGCTATAGCCTTTGCGATAACCGCTGCCGCCACTTTGACCATCGGGCGATTTGGGCTGGAATACCCAATAAATCCGTTCGCGATAAATCATGCCTACATTGTAAGCATAGACTTCCTGTGCATAATTTTTGTAAGCGTAGGCTGTGGAATCTTTATCCGGATCATTGAGCTTATCGTCAATCTCATTGACGGTAACGGTATGCTGAAAAAGCTTGACGCCGGTATTGAAGGACTGATCAAAGTCGGCATAGGTATAGTTCCATTTGTTGTTGTCATATTCGGCGTTAGCTTCGTCGCCCAGCGCGATCATCGCGTTGCCGTCCCAATGCGTACCGTTTTCCACCGGGAAGGTCAGCTTGATGAATTTCAGGTTGTCTTGTGTGACCACCAACTGCCCGTTATGTCTTGCCGCATACAGGACATTGTGCGGGACATAGGCATCGGCAGCCGTTTTGCGGTATTGTACATTGATGACATAGGCCATTTCGTTGGCATCATTACGGAAAGTGTCCGAAACCGTATAGCGAAGCTGGCATTGTGAAGGGATGGTCGCTCTGAGGTGATCATCCCAAATTAATGAATCCACGTCATAGACCACGTACTTACCAACTTCCAGAGGATAAAAATTCTGGCCTTTTTCCATTTCGGACAGGCTTGCCGTCTCTTTTTTACAGGAACTGAATAACAGCAGGCCTGAAAAGAATAAAGTAATAGGTAGAATTGTTTTGCGCATAATTGTTACTCAATACTTTTCTCAACAAATAAAAGATTTTTCTCCTTCAGGAGTAAAACCGTTGTAAGGTAATAACATTTTTCTAAACTTACTATTTTTCAATCAAAAAAATGTACCGCCGCTTCCGGGTTGGGGGTGTTCCTGCCTTGGAATTTTCGAAAAAAACTTATGCGAATTAAGATGACCTTTAGGATCCCGGGTGAGCCACAATCATTGCTTTTCAAGCCTGATACCCTGCCGCTAAACGTTTTCCAGGAAACGGACAGGAATAAGGCCGGTCGTATGGAAATACCGCTATTATGAAAGATATACCTGCTATGGTGATCTTTGTTCTGTCTGATGTGCTTTGGGCGTTTCCTTTAAGATGCTGCTGTCTTTTTGCGCCTCTAAAATCAGTTTCTGCCGTATGGGGTCGGCAGACATTTTGCCTTGAGGCTTCAGCTTGGATTTTTGATCGTTTTGAGCACCGGACTTAAAATGACGTTTGCTGGTAAAGAAATCGCTTAAAGTGTTAAACGATTTCCGGTAACTTAAATTGATCCCCTGGCGGCCAATGGCTTTTAAAGAATAAAGCGGGTCGTAATCACTGGTCCGGAAAATGCTGAAGCGGACACGCCCGTCCGGTGTCAGGAGGTATTGTATCCTGAAGTCGCCGGCCAGGTTTGCCGAATAGTTGCTGCCTACGCTGCCGGCAGCTCCCCAGTCATAAATACCGCCCACTTCTACAACAAGGCGGTCATTTAAAAAGTTTTTGCGCAGATTGACCTCGGCTTCATTACGGTTGAAATAGTTGAGTGATGCCAGGGCGTTATTATTATCCGACAGGGAATAATTTTTGTACTTTACACCTACCGACAGGTCTTTCATTCCCAGGAGCTTATTGGCAAGATTGGTAATTTGCGAAGAGGCGGCGGATGATACCAATTCACTCATATTATTAATGGTGCCCGAAGAAATGGCCGAGTTATTAATACCTTCCGGTGGGACGAATTGTCCTAAAAGCAGCAGGGAAGATACCTGGATCAGCGTTTGTTTTTCATCGGTATTAATCCGTTGCAGCTTTTGGTAGGCATAAGTACCGATGGAATGGCTTTCCGCTAACTGGATCTTAAAGCTGAGCTCCGGTTTGTCTAAGGACCCTTTCATATTCATCAGTACATTGATATTTTGCCGGATCTGTGCGTCACGGATCTCGGGGGCACTGGGAGCGGCTTCACCGGCAATGAGGTCATAAAGCCGGGCTTTCACGGTTGTATGCGCCGATACGTCAAGGTCGGCATTGGTCAGGCCGCCGTTCCATTTAATGGCGCTGTTGGCGTCAATATCGAATTGCCTTTTATAGTTCAGGATTTGTAACTGCCGGAAAGAAAAATTATAAGTACCTTCCTGGATAACATAATTGCCATTCATTTTCATATCGCCTTCGGAAGGTATTTCCAGGATAATATTCCCATTGCCTTTAGACCAGATCTGGTCGCCTGATTCGGGGTCCAGGACCAATGTGGTCTCCAGGTCCGGAGTGATAACGGCGTCTAAAATGAAATTATATTTATTGTGATAATGAATTTCGCCAGGGCTGCCGGATGTCCCGTTTTGTTTAAAGTTGATATACTTATAACTGCTTAGATCCGAACTGTTATCTACAGTGATGAACAAATTGGAATTAGCGACCGGCGTGGCAATGACACGTACGGTCAGGTTATCCCAATAGCCCCTGACCGTAGTATTGACCTTGGCGTTAACGTTTCCATAAAAAATGTTGTTTTGATATCCGTTTTGATGCAGGATCTTTAGGCGGTCGCTGCTGAGACGCAACCCGAAGTAAAAATCTTTGAGGCCGTTGTGAGTAACCGATCCGGACAGCCGGCCGTAATTGCCCTCCTGATCATAGACGAGCATGGTGTCTAGTGTGATCCTTGTATCGCTGATGTCTATCTGCCCTTGAGGGATACGGTAAACAACGCCGGTGATATCCGGCGATATAAAAGCATCGTTTAAGGTCAATTGCCCGCTGGTCCCCGGTGATAAGGCATTTCCGGAAAAGTTGACCGTGCCGCTGGCAGTTCCCGTAAGGTGACTGACATAACCTTCCAGGATCGGCGACAACCAGCTTAGCCTGGCCTTATCTAAAGACACTTTCCCATTCATTGTAGTAATTTTATCGTGATGGTCAATGTTGCCGGATAAAGCCACGGACGCGCCCTGGTATTGAATGTCGGAGCCTTCCGTCAGTGTCAGTGTCCGCTGTTTGGTCTGATAAAAGCCCTTTAAGCGAACGGTGCCCAAAGTGTCTTGCTGAAAACGGACATGGTTACTGGTCAGGTCAAAGTCAAACCTGCTGGTGTCCAATAGTGCCCGCCCGTAAATTTTGCCGTTTAACCGCCCGTCGATCCGGTTGCCGTATAGATCGATGAAATTATTGAGCGGGGCTAAATCGATATTTTGCAACCTGACCAGGATATTGTTGCCACTGAGGTGATCATCGGCCGGGTTAATTTCAATCGCTTGCTGTCCGGAATTTATTTTAAGATTTTGAATGGAGATGAATTTAGGGGCAAATACAAACTGGTTTCCGGCCGGGATATGCCATGTTTTATTATTAAAGTTAAACAAAGATGGCGTTAGCCGGAGATAGATGCTGTCCTGCCGGGCAAATGCCTGGCCGTTCAACAAGGCTTTGTCCAGGCTGGAAGGCGAGGTGGTCTGGATTTGAAATTTAACGGTGTCCCTGAACAGCTGTGCTGACAGGTCATAATTTGAAATAATCATTTCATTGTCCCCGTGAATGTTTTGCGCCTGAAGATTAAGGTGCAATCCTGAAAAATTGCCGGTAGCGGTGATTGTTGTCGAACCGGCAACAATATTTCCGTAGGACAGCTTTGAAATGTCCCCCTCCAGGTTCAGGGACTGGTTCTCCAAATTGACATTACCTGAAATGTTTGCCGTGCCTTTTAATTTAACGCCCGGGTTGACCAGGGATAACAGGTCGGAAATGTCTCCGGCCTGGATGTGGAAATTAAAATAGCGGCTGCGCCCGAAATGATCAGGGGGCAGAACGTATTCCGGCAGATAATAGGAAAGGAATAGTTTAGTGGAAGCCCATAGATCAGAAGGGTAGAAATGGCCTTCAATGGCGGCGGAAGCCTGATCGGTATTGATTTGTATCAGATGGCTGCCATCTTCACTTATTGCAGCGCTGAGACTAAGATCATGTACATCAAGCTGTTTGCCGTTTTTAACCAAATTGACATGCGAGATGTTTGCCGTGCCCGAAAGGTTGTCCAGATCGTTGCCGGTCATATCCAGCTGAAACCCGGCCTTCAAATTGATGGTATCCGATGAAAAATTCAAGGGCTTAAGCCGGAGCTTATTCACAACGGCACTGAAATGATAAGAAGGGCTCTCTTTAGACAGATCTATATCTCCGTCAAAATCAAAGACCGCGTTCGGATCATCAATAGATAAGGCGCCGTTAAATTTTTGCCGGTCGAATGTTCCATCAATCTTAATGTTCTGGTAATCGTAACGGTTAAAGGTAATGGCCGAAATGGTGCCGTCGACCTTAGCGGATAAGGTATGCGGGTTAAAGCCTTTTCCGGAAATGTCCATGGAAAAAGAGGTCCGGCCAATGGCCTGCTGGTTAAGTAAAACGCCGGTGGCGAAGTCCTGTATCCGGAGATGTCCCGAATAGCTGGCTTTGTCCTGCACCGGCAATTTCATGTTAAGGTCGGCTTCCACATTGCCCAGGTTGGTTTGTATATGACCATAGGCCACGAAATTCCGGATGTACCCGGTGTAATTCCCATTAAAATCAAGGCTCTTTAAGGTTTCTAAATGAACGGCTTTCTGCGCTTTTAGCTCAGGCGCATAGAAAAGTGCCGCAGCACCGGAACTATGCAACCGGACATCTCTAAAATCAATGAAAGTTTCCTCAATATCGGGAAGCCCGTTCATGATCAAACTGCCGGTCAGGGTAGAAAAGCCGTCATTGAGGTACAGTTCCTGCACGGACAGGCGGGCGACAGTTCCCGAGCCTTTACCTGAAACCTGCACGGACAGGTTTTTCAACCGGGAGAGCTCCGGTGCGAAATAGACAATATCCTGTATACCGATCTCGGAATTTTTTAAATGGCCTACCATTTTCACCTTATCGATGTAGTCCAAAAAATCGGGGAAACGACGGTAATGCATGGCGTAATAATCGGTTACGGTGCTGTTGCCGGTCTGCAGAAAAAGATTGCGGCATTCCGCCAATACCGGTGATACGCTGATATCACCGCTTAACCGACGAATGGACAGTCCGCAACGCTCCCGGGCTGCCAGGCTGCTGACGTGGCCGGAGATCGTGTCGCCGCTTATTTTGATGCCTTTTATGGTGGTTTGGATACCCGTAATATTCAGGTGGTCCTCGTCGAAGAGCCCTTTGGGCACTGTTTCTTCGGGATATTCCAGATAAAACCGGCTGTGTGCGATTTCCAGTTTGTCCAAGATTATTTGCCATTTACCGGGATTAAAAGCCGTGGTATCTATAACGGAGGGCTGATCAACGCGTTTTCTTGGTGGCCGTCCGCCGGTGTATTGAAGAATGCCGAACAGCAATTTGTCGCCGGTTAAAGAAGCCAGGTGGAGCTTTTTTCTCTTCCAGTCAATATCCCTGGCTTTTAAAGTCAGCTGGCCGATCCCGGCTTCATAGTCCGTGCCCACCCATTCGTCTTTCCAATAGAAATGCACCCGGTTAAAATCAACTTTCTCAAGTGAGCATTGAAAGCCGGGGGAAGATTTTTGATTTTTGTCTCCGGGACCGACGCTAAAGGCTTTTTCCAAAAAGGCGTAATTCCATTCATCCTTATTTTTAAAACGATGCAAATACACTTTGGCGTCTTTAAGGCCAACGTAATGAATGATCTTGGTCTGCGCGCCTAAGAACCAGTCGGTCATTCTGAATTGCACATCGCCAGCATAAAGTAGGGTGTCCTGGCGCTGGTCCGCGATAAACAAGCCTTCCAGATGGGCTGCATTAAACAAATGGAAGCGCAAATGACTGACGGTAACCCTGGTACCTAATTTTTCAGATAAGATCCGGGCCGCCTGTTGCGACAGATAATTTTGTACCGGCGGCAAATTAACCCCTATGGCCAAAAGGATGACCAATGCAATAATAGTAAAGATAAAATTGCGTAATATTTTGAATAGACGCCTCAGACCAAAAAGATTATGGGCAAAGATAGTAACATCCGGGTATTAAGGTTGGCTGGCTCCTTTTTTTAATAAATATTTTAGCCCTCGGGAAACAGTTCTGTGATCATTCCCTTATATTATGACTCTAAAGAAAACAAACTGTCGATAAAATCATATTTGTTGAATATCTGCAGGTTTTCCATTTGCTCGCCAACACCGATATATTTTACCGGGATCTTAAACTGGTTGGCGATCGCCAGCACGACGCCGCCTTTTGCTGTTCCATCTAATTTGGTGATGGCCAGAGATGTAACGTTTGTAGCTGAAGTAAACTGTTTGGCTTGCTCCAAAGCGTTTTGTCCTGTGCTACCGTCAAGCACTAACAGCACCTCATGCGGGGCATCAGGGATTTTTTTGCTGACGACCCTGCGGATCTTGGACAACTCATCCATCAGGTAGGCTTTGTTATGCAGGCGGCCGGCCGTATCGATTAAGATAACATCGCTGCCTTTGGCCAGCCCGCTGACCACTGTATCAAAAGCTACGGAACCCGGATCGCTGCCCATTTCCTTTTTAACAATCGGCACATCTACCCGTTCGCTCCAAATGGTCAGCTGGTCCACCGCAGCTGCCCTGAAGGTATCGGCGGCGCCAAGCAAAACATTTTTGCCGTGCTTTTTATAATGGTAAGCGAGTTTGCCTATGGTGGTGGTTTTGCCTACGCCATTGACGCCAACCACTAAAATGACATAAGGCTTTTTACCGGCCGGAAGGTCGAAAGGTGTATCCTGATCAGGGGCATCGTCGATCAAATCCGCGATCTCTTCCTGAAGGATATTGTTTAATTCGCTTATGCCTAAGTATTTGTCTTTGGAAACACGCTCTTCAAGGCGCCTGATGATCTTAACGGTAGTATCCAGGCCTACATCAGCGGAAATCAAAGCTTCTTCGATATTATCCAACACTTCATCATCGACTGTGCTTTTGCCGGCAACAGCTTTGGTTAGTTTGGACAAAAAGCTTTGCTTGGTCTTTTTCAAACCTTCATCCAAGGCTTCTTTTTGTTCAACCTGCTCTTTATTACGTTTGAAGAGTTTATTAAAAATGCCCATATTGCTGTTTTGCTCGATTTTGTTGCAAAAGTAATATTTAATCGGCACAAAGAAATGTCTTCCTCAAAGACAATAAGCCGACGGTTTCAACACCGGACTTTCCTTCTGCCTGAGCAGGATTGAATATTAAGTAAGATGTAGGCCGTCCTGTATTATGTCATAAGGATGAGCGCTGTGTCCTTATTGTATCAGCAGCTTCTGGCTGTAGACCAATTGTTGTTGGCCATCGCGCACGGATAGCGTATAAATGCCCGGTGGCAGTTGTGGTAAAGCCAGCGTTGCTCCGGAAGAAGTTGTTGCTGCATGACTTTTTCCCCCGAAAGATCATAAAGAGAAAAGGTATATTCTTTGTCGGAAATTGATTTTTGGCTTTCAAAGAACAAGCGTTCGCCGGAAGCTACGGGATTGGGGGAAAATTTTAAATAAGCCGTTTTGATAAACCTCATGAATACCGCCAGTATATTCTGCACTTTTTATATCGTCTAAGCAAAAATAGGCCGGCCTGCGCATATGACCAGCAGAATAATCCGTATCGGAAGAGGAAAGCGAGAAGCTGAGACTGTCCACATTACCGAAACGGCTTAAATCCACCCATTGCCAGTCTTTTTGACAATATAATCCCGGCCGGGCGTATCACTACGGAAATCGGCCAGGTAGAATAAAGTGGGATCTACAAGATTACCCCATACATATCCCTTGATGGTTAATAAAAACCCATCCGGATCTGTTCCGTTTTCACCACCAAATTTTTTGCATGTGCTATCGCCGTGAAGCATACTCAGGACATCATAAGTGGTATTGGTCACATAAAAGCCAAATATGGGCCCGATTTCTCTCATTCCATTAGGCTTTTCTACATCTTCGGCCGCGTACCAAGCATTACAAATCAGACCATGAGCGACGCCATATTGGAAGGAATGGTTATGTCCGGTGCCTGGAAATGCCGCCCGTCGTTCCAAGCTGTCAATTCCTATGCTATCAACAATATTAGCATAGGTAAAGCCCTCGAAATTTCCATCCGCAATTTTGTATCCGTAGAACGCTTTCGTATAGTGATAAGGGTAGAAGAAATACCAGACATGGCATCAAATGAATAGTTACCCGTATCAAGTGTTTGGGTATAATCCATTTGCGGATGGGGCAAGCTTGAAATTCAAAATCAATGAGCATAGTGTCTATTATTTGTGCCTTTGCCTGATCCATGCAGCAAACAGTCATTGCAGTTAGTATAATTTTTTTCATGAATAATGAAATTTAGTTAAAGGAAACATACTATACGATCATAAAAGTACACCACATATTACTTTGTTTTTTGAGTATATCCATGTACCGAGGCGGAAAGAATAGCCCGGCCGCCTTGTCGATACTTAAGTTTCAATTTCCTAATTTTGATCTTTTCAAAACCGGAAAATTATGAAGATCAGGGAAATTATCCAGGGAATACATCGTTTCGCGCCTTTGAATTACCAGGAAAGTTATGATAACAGCGGCCTCCAGGTAGGCGATATTGAGGCGGAAGCCCGTTCGGCCTTATTAGCCCTGGATGTTACCGAAGCAGTGGTTGAGGAAGCCGTTAGTATGGGCTGTAACCTGATCATTGCCCATCATCCCGTTTTGTTTAAACCGCTGAAACGTTTATCGGGCGCCAATAGTACGGAGCGGATCATTATCAAAGCCATTCAAAATAATATTGCCATTTTTGCCGCGCATACCAATCTGGATAATATGCAGAAAGGCGTTAACCTGAAAATCGCGCAAAGGCTGGGTATTCAAAATCCCAAGGTCTTGGCGCCCGTCAGTCAGAATATTCTGAAATTGCATACTTATATTCCCGAAGCGCATGCTGCTGACCTGGCCAATTATTTGTTTGCCGCCGGCGCGGGAGCCATTGGAAATTATGATGAATGCAGCTTTCGGCAACCGGGCACGGGTACCTTTCGGCCGGGACCGGATACCGACCCCATGATTGGAAAACCCGCCGGACCAAGAGAATATGTTCAGGAGCAAAAGCTGGAGGTGATCTTACCGGAAGAACGGCGGGACGATGTGCTCCGGACCCTGTTTCGGTATCATCCTTACGAAGAGGTCGCATATGGCCTTGTCCGGCTGGAAAACACGGATCAGACGAAAGGTGCGGGTATGATCGGCGAATTGCCGGAGCCGGTGGCTATTCAGGATTTTCTGGCCCTGGTTCAGGAAAGCATGGCCGCAAGATCCGTTCGATATACCCAGCCTCACCAGAATGAAGTTCAGCGCATCGCTTTCTGCGGTGGTAGCGGCAGTTTTTTGCTCCCGGCGGCCATCAGGCAGAATGCGGACGTGTTTTTAAGCGCGGATTTTAAATACCACCAATTTTTCGATGCTGAAAATCAAATCATTATTGCCGATATCGGCCATTATGAAAGCGAGCAGTTTACGGTTGAAATATTTTCGGAAATATTAAAGGAAAAATTTCCTAATTTTGCCACTCATTTGACTAATATCAATACCAATCCAATAAATTATTATATTTAGATATATGCCTACAGCAGCCAAAGATTTTTCCATAGAAGAGAAACTGAAAGCAGTCATTGCGCTTCAAAAAATCGACTCTAAGATCGATGAGATCAAAATCCTGAAAGGTGAATTGCCCATTGAAGTAAAAGATCTGGAAGACGAAGTGGAAGGGCTACAAACCCGGCTCAACAACATTGATTCTGAGATTACCAGCATCAATGAATATATTGACAGCCGGAAAGCCGCAAAGAAGGAAGCCGAAGCTTTGATTAAAAAATATGAAAAGCAACAGGATAATGTCAAGAACAACCGCGAATATGAAGCCATTTCCAAGGAAATAGAACTTCAGGAACTGGAAATGAAGCTTTGCGACAAACATGTGAAGGACGCCCAGGTTCGGGTGCAGGAAAGCCTTCATGCCAAAATGCTGACCGAAGGCAAGCTGGATGTCAAGAACGAAGCCTTAGGCGTGAAACGGGCGGAGCTGGAAAAGATCATCAAGGAAACGGAGGCCGAAGAAACGGCCTTGGAGAAGAAATCTGCTAAGGCCAAAGAAGCCGTAGAGCCGCGTTTATTGAACGCTTATGAAAGAATTCGTGCCAATTATCGTAATGGCCTCGCTATTGTTCCGGTTATCCGCGAATCCTGTGGTGGCTGTTTCAATGTTATTCCGCCACAGCGCCAATACGAAATTCAGCAACATAAAAAGATCATTGCCTGTGAGCATTGCGGCAGGATCCTGATCGATAATGAATTTAATGACGCTGTTCAGGTGTCTTAACTTACAGGCGAATTATTGGGTGTTATAGGGCGGCAGTATCGCCCTGTTCAAAAGCGGCTTTTCAATGAAATGTCGCTTTTTTAAATTTTAATTCATGTTACAATTATATCCGGGTAATGCGGCTCAGCGTTTGGAGTTTGATAAGATCCGGCAATTGCTTTTGGATAAATGTACTACGGATGATGCCCGGCAGCGTGCAGCCAATCTCCGTTGCCAGTCCAATATTGCCTGGATTGAAAAAGCGCTCCTGCAAACAAAGGAATTGTTCCAGACGTTTAACCTTGGCGTTGGCGATTATTTTCCCGGTACCACCATCAAAAACCTGGAGCGGGAACTTAAGCTGCTTACCCTGCCATACGCCAGTCTACAGATTGCCGATCTGGTCAGCCTGCGCAAATTATGCCATAATATTCAGACGCTTTTTCGCTGGTTCAAAGGCAAGACCGAGCTTTATCCCAATCTTTTTGCCTTGTTGTCTGATACGGCATTCGAACCCGCTATCCTGGATTTGATGGCTACCGTTATTGACGAACACAACCATTTACGAGATGACGCCAGCGACCACCTGAAACAGATCAGGATGGCGCTTTCCGATAAACGACGGCAGCTCCGGCAGGTCTTTGACGCTAATGTCCGGAAACTCGGCAAGCAAGGATACCTGGCGGACATCGGCGAATCTTTCCTGAATAACCGTCGGTGTGTCGCGGTTCTCGCGGAACAAAAAAGGATCGTTAAAGGGATTATCCACGGTGAGAGCGATAGCGGTAAAACGGTATTTATCGAGCCGGAGAATACCGTTTTACTCAACAATGATATTACTTTGCTGGAGCTGGATGAGCAAAAAGAAATCCTCCAGGTTTTACGGGCCTTAACGGCAAAGCTTTCGGTTTATCATCCTGTTCTGCAGCAGTATTACCGTCTTTGCGGCATTTATGATTTTATCTATGCCAAAGCCCTCCTGGCAAGGGACATGGATGCGCAGATGCCCGCTATCAGCCCTCATCCGGGAACAAAGCTGATACAGGCCTGCCATCCCTTATTGTTCCTTAAAAACAGGAAAGAGGCCAAAAACATCGTTCCCTTAAATGTACAGTTAGACCGTGAAGAAAGGATCCTGGTCATCAGTGGTCCCAATGCCGGGGGAAAAACCGTCGCTATGAAGACCATCGGCCTGTTACAGTTAATGATCCAAGCCGGCTTGCTCATTCCGGCGGACGGACGTTCGGAAGTGGGTATTTTTAAGCAGGTCATGGTACATATCGGTGATACGCAATCTATTGAGAATGAGCTGAGCACATACAGCGCCCACCTTAAGGACATGAATGAGTTCCTTCGGTTTGCAAACGGGAAAGCCTTATTTTTCATTGATGAACTGGGAAGTGGCTCCGATCCTTATCTTGGCGGCTCTTTTGCCGAAGCGATTGTGGAAGGCCTGGCACAAAAGCAAGCTTACGGCGTCATTACTACCCATTATCTGAATCTGAAGATCATGGCAGGCAAGACAAAGGGGATGCAAAACGCTGCCATGCTTTTTGATGAAGAAAAGTTATTGCCGCTGTTCCAGCTGGTCACCGGTAAGCCGGGCAGCTCCTATACTTTTGCCATTGCGCAGCGTAGCGGCCTGCCGGAAAAGGTCATTGACAGGGCCAGGCAATTGACCGATTCGGGCCATCTCCGCTTGGATAAATTATTGCTGGAAGTGGAGCAGCAGGCCGTCTATAATGAAAAAACCGCCAAAGAGCTGGAACGACAACTGGCGGAAAGCCGTAAGAGCAAAGCGCAATATGACCTTTTGATGCAAAAGGAACAGCACCGGCAGCAGGTGGAAACCCTGAAGTTGCAGAACAAGATTAAACAGGAGGAGCTGCAATACCTGCGGGATACGGAGCGTAAATTTAAGCAGCTGGTTCAGGAATGGAAGAAGACCGATAATAAGCAGGCGGTTATCCGGTCGGCAGAAAAATTGTTGTTTAAGAAAAAGCAAATGCAGCAAAATGCCGCCGCCGCACAGAAGGCGGACAAGCAATATAAAACCTTGAAAAGAGCGCCCGTTATCGGCGACCTGGTGCTGAACAAGACCAATCATCAGGCGGGGCGTTTAGAACAGATCAACGGTCAGAAAGGTGTTGTCCGGATAGGAAAGCTACCTTTTACCATCGCTTTGGAAGAATGGGTGGTAGCACTGGAAAAACATCCGAACCCGGGAAAATAAAAGCTCCCCATCCATTGATGGAGAGCCATTCGTCTTTATTTTTTCAACCGGCCAAGGCCGAATAATACACCGACCTGGATCCTTAAGTTTTGGTTCCAGTTGGTACCGTTTTCGGAAGTATAGAAAAGATCCGTGTTTTTCATAGCATCGAGGAATCCCTGGTAATAGTTGATATCGGCGTTTAGCCAAATGGCTTTTCCAAGGGTAATATTAGCGCCGGCGCCCACCTGTACGCCCAAATCAAAGGTGTTGAACTCGGGGTTGGGGTATGCGGCTTCCCCCCTGTCTTTTATCTGGCTTTCTGAAAAATCATCATTGGCTTCCAACTTATTGCTTTCCGATACTTTAAAGCCCAAAGAAGGCCCGGCATATACTTTAGGCCGTACTTTTTGCTTGTATCGGCCAAAGAAATAATAGGCACGCAAAGGAATGCGGACATAGCCCACATTTTTGGTCTGGTCATAATCCGTTGGCTTTAGTAACCAGGGCTCGATTAAGCTCTCAGGTTTAAATTTAATATTCTTGGTAAATCCCTGTTGCTCATAAAGTAATTCCCCGCCGAAACCCCAGTGCGGGTTTTTGGCATAAATGGCACTAATGCCGGCTGTAAATGAGGGGTGGAATCCGGATCTTAGTTGCGCGCCCGTAACGCCGTCAAAATATTTTCCGTTGGTTACTCCGCTATGACCAAAGCTGGTGACCGGTCCTAAAGAGAAGTATTTCTGAGCGTTTGCGGTACTGAAAAGCAAAATACAGGAAGCGGCTGCCAATAGGATATTCTTAATCATCTTGAGTTGTTTTGGTTAGGGGTAATCTTGCAAAAATCAGGCCAAAATCAAACGTGAAAGCATGAAAGCAGCCGGCTGATAGGTTATCTCCGGCTGCGAAATATAAGGATGATGCTTTTTCTTAAATATCGAAATGAATTCCCTGGGCCAAAGGCAATGAGGTGCCGTAATTAATGGTATTGGTCTGCCGGCGCATATAAGCTTTCCAGGCGTCCGAACCGCTTTCCCGGCCGCCGCCGGTTTCTTTTTCGCCACCAAAAGCACCGCCGATTTCCGCGCCGCTGGTACCGATATTGATGTTGGCGATGCCACAGTCGCTGCCTACCGCAGATAAATACAGTTGCGTTTCACGCAAATCGGATGTAAACAGCGCGGAAGACAGGCCCTGGGGGACATTATTCTGGATAGCGATAGCATTCTCCACCGAACCGCTGTATTTCAAAATGTACAGGATGGGGGCGAAAGTCTCTTCGCAGACAATTTCATAACCCGGTTGCGCTTCAATGATACAGGGCTTTACATAACAACCGCTTTCAAAACCTTCACCGCTTAGGATACCACCTTCTACAAGGATTTTCCCGCCTTCTTTAACGGCTTTGTCAATGGCTTGGGTGTAACTGTCAACGGCCTGCTGGTCAATTAACGGCCCAACATGGTTGGCTTCATCCAGGGGATTGCCGATTTTAATTTGGGCATAGGCCCTTTTCAATACCTCGATGGTTTTATCATAAACGCTTTCATGAACAATCAGGCGCCGGGTGGTGGTGCAACGTTGGCCGGCAGTGCCTACAGCGCCAAATACGGTACCGACCAGGACTTTATTAAGGTCGGCATATTCCGAAACGATGATGGCATTATTGCCGCCAAGCTCCAGGATACTGCGCCCCAGGCGTGCGGCAACAGCCTGTGCCACGATCTTCCCGACACGGGTGGAGCCGGTAAAGGATACCAAAGGTATTTTAGGGCTATTGGTTAAGGATTCGGCGCATTCATGCCCGGATACTAAGCAGCTTACCCCTTCGGGTACGTTATTTTGCTTAAAAACCTTAGCAATGATCTTCTGGCAGGCAATGGCTGTCAGTGGTGTTTTAGGGCTGGGCTTCCAAATGCAGGAATCACCGCAAACCCATGCCAGAGCAGCATTCCAGCTCCAAACCGCCACCGGGAAATTGAAGGCGCTGATGATGCCCACAACACCCAGGGGATGGTACTGGTCATACATCCTGTGTTCCGGACGTTCGCTGTGCATAGTAAAACCATATAACTGGCGGGAAAGGCCGACGGCAAAGTCGCAAATGTCAATCATTTCCTGAACTTCACCCATGCCTTCCTGCAGGCTTTTGCCCATTTCATAAGATACAAGAGCACCCAGGTCAGCCTTGTTCTGGCGCAGGGCTTCCGCAAACTGCCGAACTATTTCTCCACGTTTGGGAGCCGGCACCAAACGCCATTGTTCAAAGCCGGCCTGTGCCGTGCCCAGAACCTTTTGGAAATTATCAATATTGGTTTCTTCAGTTGTTGCGATCAATTTTCCATCTACAGGCGAGAAAGACTCGATCTTTTTACCGCCGCCGTTTGTCCAATTGTTTCCGGTAGATGTCCCAAAATTTTCATGATTGATGCCAAGGTTGGCCAATATCTTTGAAATGTCCATTTCCTGTAAATATTTTAATTAAAAATGAAAGTTTGAGCCGCGAAGTTACGGAAAAGGAACGCCTTTACCGGCACCGGTGGTTACAAACTTCTCAGGTGGACCAGATCATCCTGGACGGTCAGACTGTGCTCCCGTCCCAGCATTAACGGGTAATTATCACGGATATGGCCGGCCGAAAAGCCGAAACAAACCGGGTAATCATATTCTGCCACTTTTTCCGTGATGAGTTCCGTCACGGTCATACCGAAAGGCCGTTCGGTATCCTTCAGTTCTGTAAATCCGCCGCAAACAAGGCCGGCAAGATTGTTGAGCATTCCGGCGCGCTTCAGACCAAGCATCATCCTGTCTAAAGCATAGATGTATTCACCAACATCTTCGATAAACAGTATTTTGCCCCTGGTATCCGGCTGAGAACCCGAACCACAAAGATGAGCCAGTATGGCTAAGTTGCCACCGGTAAGGATACCTGTAGCATGACCCGTACGGTTCAATTCATGGTGTTTGGCAATATAATGTGCCGGTGTTCCGCAAAGCATGCTTTTCAAAGCCTCCAAATGCGGTAAACGGGTGTCGCTTTCCATAAAAGCATGGCACATGGGGCCATGAATAGATGCGACCCGGCAATAAGCATGGATTTGTGCATGGAGAACGGTAATATCGCTAAAGCCGATGACCCATTTGGGATGTTTTTGAAAGACGCTGAAATCCAGCTGGTCGATGATCCGGCTAAGCCCGTAACCGCCCCGGCCCGCCATGATAGCGCCTATATCGGTACGGTCCAGGAGCGTTTGCAATTCATCCCGTCTAAAGCCATCATTTCCCGAAAAATAGTGCCATTCATGGCCAACGCTTTCGCCAATCTCCACATTAAATTGCCAGTCTGTAAGAATTTCCCTGGCCATTTCGGCATGGCTGCGCATAAGAAACCCGGAAGGGCAGGTAATGGCTATGGTGGATCCCGGCCGGAGAAAAGGGGGTAGGGTCATTATGTTCGAAAAATTTACTTTTTTTGTAAAAATAAGTTTCTTTTGCGCAACAATAAAAATGTGTTCTTTCAGTGTATAAAAATAAATGGTCCTTCGTTTTAATTTTATTGCTTTTGGGAAGCTGCTCGTCAAGCCAATCTCATAATAAATTATCAACTGATGCTTTATTAAAGGCCTGGCAGCCGCCGGCCCCAGGTATGAACATTGCGAGAATAGAGGAAAGGATAACGGAAGACAAGCTTAATAAAAAATATTTTAAGGTGTTGATAACGGCTACAGATTCGAGCAGGCGTGGCTTTTACCTATTAACACTGAACTACGCCTTCAGCAAAAATCAAACGGTCATCGCTTTTCCAAAATGGAGCAATAACGCTTATCCCGAACCCGTCCTGAAAAAGGGGGATAAGCCCTACCAGGTGTTTCTCGGATTTGATGCGGGCGATGGGGTGTTTCATCCCTATTATGATATTAAGGTCGAAAATACATCCCTTAAATTAGAAAAGACCAATGATTATGTCCTGGATACCGGATCGTGATTTTACGGCTGACCTAAAAAGTGATATGACCTTCGAATAATAAAGTAATGCTCTTGGCCATTGATTATTAGCTGTTGGCAAAAGCTGTAGGGCGGCGATGAATATCCGGCCTTATCCCGGCAACCTGCTTTTTCCCGCGAACATAAGTGAAACGTTTGTTGTACTGACCTGTTAGCAACAACGATATTGATCATTTACCAGCTCCGGCACATAACAAATAAAGTGTTTTTCAATTGATCCGGAAGTCAAGGTATTGATCAGGGCGTTTTCAACTTCGGAAATATTCCTGATATCTCCGGTCTTCATCAGGATATTTATCTGCTCGTCGTCCTGGTTGTAAGTGTTATTGCTGGTGATACCTGTAAAAAGAAAATAAGGAATGGTCGTTTCATCAAAATGCCGGCGGGCCTTTACCATGAGGGTCTCATAGGTTTCCGGCAACGGATGGTTGCTGATCTTAGCCTTGTAAAGCTTTCTTGAAACCAGCATCCGGGATAGTTTTGAAAGGACATTGTCCTCATGCTGCTGCCAGGCCTTAATAGACAGGGTGATGTCGTCGTCATTCAGGTTGCAGAAGCGGTGCAACAGGGCAGGGACGGCCAGGAAGTCCACGGTGTTTATTTTTTCGTACAGGAAAAAGGCCAGGTCAGGGCTGCAAAACAGCTGTACACCTTGCCGGGCCAATTCTTTTGCCCTTTTTAAAATGCGGATAATAAGCTGTTCAGAGCTTAATACTGTTTTGTGCAGATAAACCTGCCAGTACATCAACCGGCGGGCAATAATGAATTTCTCAACGGAATGAATGCCTTTTTCTTCTACGACAAGACTGTCGTTTTGTATCGTCAGCATTTGTAGGATCCGGTGATAGCCGATGACGCCTTCCGAAACGCCTGTGTAAAAACTGTCCCGGTTTAAATAATCCATCCGGTCCATATCCAGCTGGCTGGAAACCAGCTGATGCAGAAACGGCTTTTCAAAACGTCCTTCAAAAATATCCAGGGCCATATCTAATTGTCCGCCATATTCGGCATTCAATTGTTCAATCATCATCTTTGATAGATCCTCGTGCCTGATATCTGGGATTAATGAGAATTCCAGGGCATGAGAGAACGGGCCATGACCGATGTCATGCAATAAGATAGCCTGGCGAGCTGCCAGCACTTCTTTTTCGCTGATATCGATGCCTTTAATGCGTAATTCGCTAAGCGCAATCTGCATAAGATGTGCCGCACCCAGGGAATGATGAAAGCGGGTGTGCACGGCGCCCGGGTAAACATAGGATGCCGTGCCCATTTGCCGGATATTTCTAAGCCGTTGAAACCAGGGATGGTCAATGAGCTGCATCATTTCCTTCTCAGGGAACCTTATGAAACCATAAACCGGGTCGTTGATTATTTTGCCTTGCAAGAAACTGGATTTAAATTTGAACAGCAAATTTAAGCTAAACGGATCTTTAAACGGCAGGGCCCCCGATCAATTATTTTCCTTACAAGCAACGAGGCACGTGAAGCCAGAATAATAGTTTAATTGTTCAAATTATTGAAGCAAACGGTTAATTGGAGAATGCCTATATTCTCTTTATGGGCTTATAAATAAACTTGAAGCGAGGGAAATGGAAACACCGCGAAATTGCTTTAATTTTGTAGCCTCATTTTTCACAAAAGTATAAAAAGGAATATTATGTATCCTACAGATTTAGTAGCGCCGATGAAAGCGGAACTGACCGATGCCGGTTTCCAGGAATTATTAACCCCACAGGATGTTGACGCGACTTTGCCCAAAGCGGGCACAACACTTCTGGTGATTAACTCCGTTTGTGGCTGTAGCGCTGCCGCAGCAAGGCCCGGCGTCATTAACTCTTTGCGCACAGAAGGCAAAAAACCAGCTCAAATCGTTACCAGCTTTGCAGGCTATGATGTTGATGCTGTAAAACAGGCACGTACGTATTTATTGCCTTATCCGCCGTCGTCTCCCGCCATTGCTTTATTTAAGGACGGCCAGCTGGTGCATATGATTGAGCGACACATGATCGAAGGCCGTAGCGCTGAGATGATCTCGGAAAACCTTAAGCAGGCTTACGAGGAATACTGCTGATGCTGCATATTGAAGATTGTTTGGGAAGCCTGCCTGTTCATCAGGCAGGCTTTGTTATTGATGCCATCCCCGGGAATACAAATTGATCATTGAGATGGCTTTACGCTCATAGGTGGCTTGTTTATTTAGGCAAAGGAAATATGATCAAGAAGGCCATTAGGGATCTTCGTAAAATGACCATCAGTCCCTAGAATTTAAATCAAATGTACTTGCCCGGCATAAGACCTTATCAAAAATTCTCCCATTTCACGGCGGCGTAATCCGCCCGGCCGCCAAAAGGAGGATGCCATTTCCTGATCTCTATGGATAACCTTATATCCGGGAACCGATCAAATATTTTCAGAACAATCCTGTCTAAAAGGCTTTCCAAAAGGCTTTCCGGAAACCGGACCTCTTCCGCAACAATATTGTAGACTACCTCATAATCCAGTAAGGGCGGGGCGGTAGGAACGCTGTCCCGGCTGAGCGTCAGGTTGACCTCAAGATCATTTTCAAGAGCCATTTCTTCCGGGTAAAGCCCTATAGGGCATTGAAAACGAAGTCCGGCAAGGCTTACAGAGTACATGGTAATGCTAATGAATAAGGTTGATAAATTATTTGCTGAACAAATTATATTTAAGGATGCACCAGATAGCCCGGAAGCCATCTTTCCAGCCTATTTTTTTGCCTTCGGAATAGGTGCGCCCATAATAAGAAATACCAACTTCGTAAATCCTTAATCCACGCACTTGCGCTAATCTTGCCGTGACCTCCGGCTCAAAACCAAAACGTTTTTCCCGAAGATTTAATTGTTTGGCCACGTCTGTTTTGATAAGCTTGTAACAGGTTTCCATATCCGTCAAATTTAAATTGGTCAGTATATTAGACAGTGCCGTGAGCCATCTGTTACCGACGGAATGCCAGAAAAATAAAACGCGGTGGGGATTTCCGCCCATGAAACGGGAACCGTAAACCACATCCGCGAAGCCGTCCAGGATTGGTTTGAGCAAGATATTGTATTCATTCGGATCGTATTCCATATCGGCATCCTGGACAATAAGGAAATCGCCTGTGGCCAGCTCAATGGCTTTATGAATGGCCGCGCCTTTACCCTGGTTTTTCGGCTGGTTGAACAACCGGATGTTTTCCTGGGGGTTTTGTGCGATATATTCTTCAACAATTCCCATGGTATTATCTACGGAACAGTCATTGACGATGATGATCTCTTTCCGGATTTGGCTCCTTAGGCTGACCGCAATGACCCGGTTCAAAATTTCACTGATAGTAGCCGCCTCGTTATAGGCCGGGATGAGTATGGAAAGTGTCTGAAAAATCATGTGTAAATCGCGCAAATGCAAAGATGGGCTATCGGTCGTTGAAACCGATGACCTTCAGATTGCTGATGGTGCAAATATGGTCATTAAAATTTTTAAAAAAGATAACAATTGTATCATAATCGTCCGGTCCGGGCAGAACGGCATCCAGTTCAACCTTCTTTTTTTCATGGTCATTTAAAATTCTTTGCAGGCGGACCATATTGGTTTTGACCACCTGGCCACTCTTTTTAAACCGGATGATAAATTGGGTCATGTTCCAGACATTCCACTCCTTGTCTCCTATCCTGACATCCGCATAAGCGCGTATCCGGTCAACAGACTGCCGGGGTTTGGGAATGATGATCTCCGGGCTGATCTTATGTGTTCCGGTCAACCGGAAACTGTCGGCATTATCCGTAAATTGCTTTTGATAAAGGACCGTCGTGTTAAGCATCGCCCCCGTGTAGTAATCCTTATTATCTCTTAACAGCTGAATACCCGGATCACCGTTATACCGGAGAATCGTGCGCCAGTAATAACGGCCGCTGGTCGGGATGCCGCCGATCAAGGTGCCGCCATGCGCCTGGTAGGTCCACCAGAGATTGAAATAAGTGGCCAGCAGCAAAAATGGCAGGGCAGCCCTGAACAACCATTTATGCGCCGATAAATATTTAATTAAAGCCGCCAGCAGAAATATCAGTACCGGATAGCTTTGTACCATGGCCCTTCCGCCAAAGCCGCCGTAATCATAAATATTCCATGCCGATACAAGATAATAATTCAGCACAATCATCACAATGATAGCCAACTTGTTTCGTCCCGATCTGAAGAATGGAAAAATGCCCAATAGTACTATTATCATCAATGGGGTATAGGTCAGCCAGCCGCTTTGATAGCTGAACGCATATACCCGGGAATGCGGGTGCAGCCAGGAAAATCCCTGGTCCTGATAGCTGTAAACAAACCATTGACCGGTGGCATATTTCCAATAGATGAACTGGATGCTGAGAATGGCTATGGCAGCTATCCCGGCAAAAAGAAAATGCTTTCGCTGTTGCCAGAGAAACGATCCTTGCCTTTTGAGGGTGCTGGGCTTTAAATTTTCCATACCCCATAATAAAGGAATAAGCACGGCAATGATTTCCGGCGGGCGAATCAAAGCCGTCATGCCAATTAAAGCCCCTAACCGGAGCGCATACTTTAACTTTTTATGCTGATAATAGAAATGCGTATTGAGCAGGATAAAGACATACAATGTGAACAGCCAGTTATGGGTCATACCAACATCCACCCCGCAATAATTAAGATAGTTGGTGCCAAATACCAGGAGCAGCAGGACCACGGCCACGATTTTATCATCGTAATACAGTAACAGCAATTTTCGCAAATACCACAAGCCTAATAAAGCAAAGCAAATACCGCCAAAATAGATCATAAATTGATAAGGCCTGGAAAAACCATCGGCCCGGTAACCCAAAGGTGTGGCCAAGGCGTCGGCAACAAAGAAAAATGGCGCCTCCATAATGGCTGTGCCGATCGTGTATTTCATGACATAGTGACCCGATCCAGGCTCAATAAAACCCTGTTGAAAATCATGGTCAGGGGTAGGGTGGTACCTGCTTAAAATATCATCTTTAAAGTGTTGTCCTTTTAAGTCATGATAAATGAATATCGAGGGCAGGTACCAGTAGTAGCCTGAAGCATCCCAGGAGATTTGCGCTTCAGTGCTGCTTTTTTCCCAGCGGGGATAAAATATTGACCCGACAAAAACCAGTAAGGCCGCAGAAATAAAGAAAGCTGTTTTAGAAAACTTCATTGGGCGTAAAAGTATTGAAAAATACTTTATTAACGCTTTACGACAGCAACCATTTCTGAAGGACGACCGCCTGGTTGTGTCGCTCGTCCTTAGCGCCATAGAGCAACGTAACGGCCTTATGAGCTTCGATAATGCTCTTTAAATGTTGCGCGGCATCATGACTGGCGGCTATTTCTTTCAGGTATTTTTGCTTGAATTCCGGCCATTTGTCCGGTTCATGATTAAACCATTTCCTCAGGTCGGAGGATGGCGCAATATCTTTCAGCCATAAATCGATATGGGCATTTTCTTTTTTGATACCGCGGGGCCATAACCGGTCCACCAGAACCCGGTAACCGTCAGAAAGCTGGTAATCTTCATATACTCTTTTGAGCCGAACCTGTTTCATAACCCATGATTTTAGAGCATAAAGGTACTTGTTTTTGCCGGCTTTAAGAGGGCATTATACTACTCATGCCAATATTTTGGGGTGAATTATGGCTCTTTTGCGATTAGTATTGTAACAAATACCTTCTCCTCTCATGGGCTGTTGTCTCGCTTTAAAAATCGGGAACGGAAAGTTTTCCGCTTTTTATCAAAAAAATAAAGGATAAAAAGGTCTTTAATTCCTTTGCCCGGTTTACCTTTGCATAAGAATTTTAAAAACGCAAAATAATCAACCTATGTCCACTGAAATTTTTTTAGACGTTACCCAGCTGGCGCCCCGGGAAAAACACCCGGCTATTTTCCGGTATTTTGACGGTTTGAACGAAGGTGAATCCTTCATTCTGCATAACGATCATGATCCTAAACCGCTGTATTATCAGCTGTTGGGAGAAAGAGGCGCGATCTTTGACTGGGACTATTTGGCGCAGGGACCGGAAGTCTATGAAATCCGTATTGCCAAAAAAGTATTGAACGGCTCAACTGCCGAAACCGTCGGCAATATTTCTGCTAAAGATTACCGCAAGGCGGAGGTGTTTAAGAAATTGGGGATCGACTTTTGTTGCGGCGGCGACAGGACCTTAAAAGAAGCCAGCGCCGAAGCGGGCATGACGGAAGAACAGCTTCGTTCGGCTTTGGAAGAGGCGGATGCTGCGGCCGCTTCTGCGCCCTCCATGGATTTTGACAAGTGGGATCTGGATTTTCTGGCCGATTACATCCGCCAGACGCACCATCGTTATATCAGGGATAACGCGGAACTGATAGCAGGGCTGGCACAAAAAATCGCCGGCCATCACGGTGTTAACCATCCGGAGCTGAACGAACTGGCACCGGCCGTGCATCACATGTTGAACGACCTGTTGCAGCATATGGAGAAAGAAGAAAAAGTACTGTTCCCGGCCATCAAGAATTTAGTTGAGACTAAAAACAGCGGCCAGCACGCCGGCATCAAAGCCGGCACGGTCAGCCAGCCGATAAAAGTAATGGAAGCCGAGCATGATCACACCGGTAACGACCTGAAACATTTCCGCAGGCTGACCAATGATTATACCTTACCGTCTGATGCCTGCAACTCTTATCGTTATTTGTTTGAGAAGCTAAAGGAATTTGAAGATGATACTTTCCGTCATGTTCATCTGGAAAACAATATCCTGTTTCCAAAGGCCATTAAAATGGAACGGGAATTAACCGCTATGTAGAAAACGTTTCTGGCTTATGGAAAACAAACCCATTAAAAGAAGCGCGGAAATCATGCCTTTGTCCCGCGAGCATCATTTCAGCCTGTTGTTTTCCTGGAAAATCCTCCAGGGATTAAAGAATGGTGTTGCCCTTAGCCGGATCGTCGATTATGCGGCTCATTTTTGGGAAAACAATCTCCGGCTTCATTTCGAGCAGGAAGAAGTGGTATTGTTCAACCGGTTTCCCGATGATGGTCTGGTCCGGCGGGCGCTTGGAGAACACCGGGCGATGCGTGAGCTGTTTGAGGCGCTTTCAAAAGAAAAGGGCGCTGGACAAGACTGCCGGCGGCAACTTGAAGATTTGGCTCAGCTGATCAAAAGCCATGTCCGGATGGAAGAGCGGGAACTGTTTCCTGTCCTGGAGCAGCGCTTATCGGGAAAGGCCCTAAAGCAAGCCGCTGTCGTGCTGCATGATATGCGCGATACTCCGCTGAATGATGATTATGCAGATGAATTTTGGAACACTAAAAATGAATAGCACTATGCTCATCAATGAAAAAACCAGGGTTTCAGAGGTCATCAGAGCCAACAAGGGCAGTATTGATGCGTTGGCCGCTCTTGCCAGGCCATTGGAGAAGCTAAGGAATCCTCTTTTGCGTAAAGTGATGGCTTCCCGCGTTACTTTATCAGAAGCGGCCAGGATGGGCGGTTGCTCCTTCGAGGATATGTTGAAGGCTTTACGGCCCCTGGGATTTGAAATGTCCGACCATTCTGAGCAGGACATTTCCGGTGCGGAAAGCGCTCCGGAATGGCTGGCCCGTCTTTCTGAAGAGCAAATCATGAATTTTGATGTCCGGGCATTGTTAGCGGGCGGAACAGACCCCTTAAAGGAAATCATGGCCAAGTTTAAACAGGTGAAAGAGAACGAAGCCTTATGTATTATGGTTAATTTCAAACCGGTTCCGCTGATCAACCTTTTGGGTAAAAAGAATGTCCTGACTTATACCCGAATGCTTAGTCCGACCCTATTCGAAACCTACTTTTACAAAGCCCCTGTGGACGATAGCGGGGTTAAAAAAGCGGAACCGGCTTCTCCCGGCGTTAAGGCCGGTGCGATCTTTAAGGATTCGGAAACGGCGTTTAAGGCCGTTTCCGAAAAATTTTCACCGGAAAAATTACGGGTAATAGATGTGCGTGCTCTGGAAATGCCGGGGCCTATGCAAACCATCCTGGGATGTTTAGCCGCCTTGCCGGAAAGGCATGCGCTGTACGTATATCACAAAAGAATCCCGGTATATTTGCTTGAAGACCTTGCCGACAAGGCATTCGAGGTACATATTTGTCAGTTGTCCGATACGGATGTGCGGATGCTTTTATTTAAATCGTTTTAATTATGCCGGGGTTAGACATCGGGAAAGCGCCGTCCAATAGCGTCGTATTGCCTTTTTATGCCGCCGGTGCCCTGGCATTCCTGGTTTTAGCCACACTGTTATTTCTAAGTGCTTTCCCCTTATTGGGCGGCTATTTCAATCCGCATATCTTGGCCATCGTTCATACCGCTGCCCTGGGCTGGGGAACAATGGTTATTTTCGGCGCGTCCTACCAGTTATTACCGGTTATTTGTGAAAATGATTTATGGCACGAAGGCGTGGCTAAAGTTTCTTTCTATTTCCTGACAGTGGGCGCTACCTGCCTGGTTATCTGTTTCTGGTCCTTTATTACCGGTTTCTGGATGATATTGGGCGGTAGCCTGGTGTTTGTGGCAGCTTTGCTATTTTCATGCAATGTTCTGAAAACGGCATCCGGCGGTAAACCCCCTAATATTCAGAAGTTGTTTATCGCTTCTTCATCTATCTGGCTGTTGCTGACTGTGAGCATCGGTATTTTATTGGCTATAAATCTACGCTGGTCCTATATTCCCGGTAATCACCTGCATTTTTTGACGCTTCATGCTCATGCCGGCCTGGCGGGTTGGTTTTTGCAATTGATTGTCGGGGTCAGCGCCAAACTGGTGCCCATGTTTTTATTAGGGAGATCAAAAAAAGACAGCCTTTTAAAAACCGCTTTTGTTTTCCAGAACGCCGGATTGGTCTTATTGCTGTTAGATGGTTTCTTTTCCGGACCAGGCTGGCGGTATTTGATTTACGGCCTGTTCATAGTTATTGGCATTGTTTTCTGGCTGCTATACCTGCGGGATATCTATCGTAACCGGATTAAAAAGCCTTTGGATTTTTCGATGAAGCATACTTTTTTGTCATTTTTCAGCTTGTTGATAGCCATTGCTTTCGTCCCTTTGGTTTATTTTGGTAACAGCCAGAAATGGGCCATGCTGTATGGTTTGTTCATCTTTGTCGGGTGGATCAGCTCCCTGATTTTAGGGATGACCTTTAAAACCCTGCCTTTTATTGTCTGGAACGGCAAATATAAAATGCTGAACGGTAAGGCGAAGATTCCCTTGCCCCGCCAGCTTTACCGGCACAAGCTCTTAAGCATGCAATTTTGGATATTTGTTGCCGGGCTATATGTTATGGCGCTTAGCCTTATTTTTGACGCCGGATTACCTTTGCAAATCGGCTTAGGGTTAATGTTGCTGACTGCCTTGATCTATGCTTTTAATATTTTAAAAGTTCTGACCCATCGAACGGTTATTTTAGGTTAGCTTATGGAATTTAATATAAATGACCCTTATTATGATATGAAAATGAACGCGGTAACGGCATTATATAATGTCATTGACCCAGAGCTGTTCATTAATATTATCGATCTCGGTCTAGTGTATGACCTGGATTTTACAGATAACAAAAAAATTAAGGTCACGATGACGCTTTCTACAAAGCACTGCCCTTTGGGCGATGCCATCAAGCAGGGCGTTACCAATGTTCTGGGTATGGCCTTCCCTGAACGGGAGACGGAAATCGGGATTGTATGGGAACCTGAATGGAATTTTGATATGCTTACCCCCGAAGGCCGGCGGGATTTAGGCATAGAGTAGCAGGAAAGTCAGACATCTGACAATTTGAATGAGCCGGTGGTCCTGACAAAATGGACACTTCTTTAGGCACATTTCTCATAATTTCTCTTAAACCTGCTTGCGCGGTAAACAACCCGCATGTAGGCCATGCTATTAATATTGATACGCTGAAAGCATTTCATATGATCTCCTTTTGATTGCGTTAGGTAGTCAGAATAGCTAATTTGTGCAAAAATCAGGGAAAGAGCATTAAAATATGGTATGATTTTTGATAATAAAGCGGTGTCCGGTTGTCTGTTAAAACATTAGTGTAATCATAACAAAATAAGGGAACTAAAAACCAACCAATGACCGTTTAAATACTGTCTTAAAGGTTGGTATGTTCAGGAAATCAATATTAACTGTTACATTTAACTTTTGATTTAAATGAATGCCGGCAAATTAGTCATTTTTTCTAAAAACAATAATATAACATGAGGCAACTCAAGATAGCCACACAAATTACGAACAGAGATTCGCAAGCCGTTGAAAAGT
The DNA here is from genome assembly GCA_035708205.1 of Edaphocola sp. Classification (GTDB taxonomy): domain Bacteria; phylum Bacteroidota; class Bacteroidia; order Chitinophagales; family Chitinophagaceae; genus DASSSY01. The sequence goes on along the minus strand of DASSSY010000001.1, from coordinate 73,246 downwards.
ATCTCCAGGAGATCAGCCGTATTTCGATGATTACTCCTGAAGAAGAAACCACGCTGGCTCAAAAAATTCATGTTGGTAATCAGTGGGCACTGGAAAAATTAGTGAAAGCAAACCTGCGCTTTGTGGTTTCGGTGGCGAAACAATACCAGCATCAGGGCTTGTCTTTGAGTGATTTGATTAACGAAGGAAACTTGGGGCTGATCAAAGCCGCCCAACGTTTTGATGAAACCAAAGGTTTTAAATTCATTTCTTATGCCGTTTGGTGGATTCGCCAGTCTATCCTGCAGGCATTGGCCGAACAAGGCCGTTTGGTGCGTTTGCCGCAAAACAAGATCGGGACGTATAACAAAGCCAACAAAGCCTATATCGCTTTTGAGCAAGAGCATGAAAGGGAGCCTTCAACGGAAGAGCTGGCCAGCATTCTGGAGATGAGTGAAACGGAGATCGCCAATATTTTCAGCAGCAATACCCGCCACACTTCCCTGGACGCGCCGGTGCATGAAGCCGAAGATGTGGCTATGCGTGATTTACTGGAAGGCAGCAGCGATACGGATGATGATGTGATGAAAGATTCTTTGAAATCTGAAATTAAAAGGATTTTAAAATCCCTGACCCTTCGCGAAGCAGAGATCATTTCCGCTTATTTTGGCCTGGAAGGCGACAGCGGTCCTTCTATCGAAGAGATCGGTCAGAAATATGATTTGACGAAAGAACGTATCCGCCAGATTAAGGAACGTGCCATTAAGCGTTTACAGAAAGCCCGCTACAGCAATTCTTTAAAATCTTATCTGGGCTAAAAGGCAAATGTCTTTAAAAAAAGCAACCCGGTCATTTCCAGGTTGCTTTTTTATTTGCAGATTTTAATACGTTCGCATGTTATTCCCGGCCTGGTCGGTAAAGGTTATACAGGCAGGGTCTTCCCCGATGGCTTGTCCGCTTCAAAGGTTAATGCTATCCCTTCATTGCGCAATGGCCCTTATATCATCAAATTCTTCCAGGTTTTGCGCGTTGCCATCTCAATAAAGGTGATAATATTACCTTCAAACATGCCCTGAAAAAGGCCGATCACCGCACCCTTAGCCAAATTATAATATCATAAGAAGCCCAAAAATAACGGGATGGCGCAGGGTCGTCAGCAGGAAATATTACTTGTATATCTTTTTCCAGAAGCTGCCGGTCTAAGCCTATTTATCTGAAATGTTTTTTACATTTGAGCCATGGTTGACAACAGTTCTGGCTTTTGTTACATGGACAGCCCTTTGGGACGGATAAAAATTGTGGCATCCGATAATTATCTTCTTGAAGTTGAATTCGTAAGAGGATCTGCCTCATTTCCACAAAATCACGTGCAAACGATATTGTCCCCGGTGCTCGAGGGTTGCCGGCAACAGCTTGAGGCCTATTTTTCCGGGACCTTAAAAGAATTTGATTTACCGCTGAGGCCTGTGGGTACGGATTTTCAACAACAGGTATGGCAGGCTTTACAGGAAATTCCTTACGGCAAGACCATCAGCTATCTGACCTTGTCCAAACGTTTGGGAAATGTCAAAGCTATCCGGGCGGTGGGGCGCGCCAACGGTCAAAATCCACTTGCTATTATTGTACCCTGTCACAGGGTTATTGGCAGCGACGGTAGCCTAACCGGCTATGCCGGTGGCCTTTGGCGAAAAAAATGGTTGCTGCAGCATGAAGGGGCATTGTTACAAAAAGAGCTGTTTCCCGATTAACAGATATAAAAGTGCGCATTATCGCTATTGAAAAACATTTTTAACCTGTTTAGATGAAAAGATTTATACTGTTCATAGTTTCAGTTCTTTGGCCATTGTCGCTGTTGGCCGTCACCATTCAGGGCCATGTTAAGGATGAGAAAGGCCGGCCCTTATCTTTTGCCGCCGTACAGATAAAAGGTACAAATACCGGCGCTATGGCGGATGCCCAGGGTTTTTATCAGCTGTCCTTAGCACCGGGAAAATATGTTTTGCTTTGTCAGTATACCGCCTATGAGCCCGTTGAAAAGACCGTTATGGCCGGGAATGATAACCAGGTTATCGATTTTCAGCTCAAGCCTAAACATTTAAGCCTTAAAGAAGTCGTGATTAAGGCCGGGGCCGAAGACCCGGCTTATGCCATCATGCGCCGGGTCATCGCCAAGAGAAAGTATCATGAGGACCTGCTTAAAACCTTAGAAACGGACATTTACTTAAAGGGAAATCTGCATGTGGACAGCCTGCAGTCTATTTTCGGCTTTAAAATTTCCGATACGGACCGCATGGGAATGGGTTTAGATTCCACCGGCAATGGCATTGTCTATCTGTTGGAAGAACGTTCGCATTATACTTATCAATCGCCGAATAAGGAATTTAATAAGGTGCTCTCCGTAAGAGTTAGCGGTGATCCTCATGGGCTTGGCTTCGCCACCATGCCACCCATTCTCGATGTTTATCAAAACAATATGAACGTTCTTGGCCTGAACAGCCGGGGCTTTATTTCACCCGCCAACAGCGGTGCTTTTCACTATTATAAATTTAAGTACCTGGGCAGCTTTCAGCAATACGGGCGAACCATCAGTAAGATCCAGGTTGTACCTAAAAGAAAATACGAACCTTTGTTTTCGGGAGTCGTATACGTCGCCGAGGGCGATTGGGTATTCCAGAATATTAATTTAGTGCTGACCAAGACCGCGCAAATATCCGGCGTGGATACTGTTCGGCTGATCCAAACCTTCGCGCCCTCTCAGAAAGATATATGGGTCATTCAAAACCAGGTGTTGGGGCTAAAGCTGCATATTTTCGGACTGTCGTTCGGGGGCAATTTCCTGACCGTTTATCAAAATCAAAAGGTCAATGAGCCGGTGGATGAGCAATTGTTTGCCCAGAAGGTGGTATCGGCATACGATTCCACAGCATTGACAAAAGACAGTGCCTATTGGGCGGCACAACGGCCGGTGGCCATGAAAGAAGACGAAGCTAAAAACTTTCGCTTTAAAGACAGTGTGGCTGAAAAAGAGCAGGCCGCGGCGGATTCCGCTTACCAGCTGCCACATTTCCATATGGGTCCACTGAGCTTTTTGTTAGGCAATCCCGGTGTTGATTATAAGGGAGATGAATGGTCTGTGCGCCCGTTGGTCAATGCTATTCAGTTTAATACGGTTGAAGGTCTGAGCGCGACCTTAGACCTGCGCTGGCGACATGAATTTAAGGATACCGCAAGGGTGCTGACAGTTAATTGGCTGGACCGTTACGGCTTTCATAACCATCATTTTAACTCATTGCTGCATGCCAGGATGCGCTATGGCGACAGCCACTGGCGACAACGCTATTTTAGCTGGCGCCTGACGGCGGGGCAGTATGTATACCAGTTCAACGGCAATAATCCGATCATGCCCGTCATGAACGAGCTTTATACCCTGTTTGCCGGCAGGAATTACCTCAAATTATACGAAAACAGATTGTTGCGTTTAGACCTAAAACGTAGCTGGGGCAATGGTTTATTTGGTGCTGTATCATTAAGCTACGAGCAAAGAACGGCTTTGGGCAACACGACGGATTATACTTTCGGCAATAAAAATAACCAGTTCATTACGCCAAATCTTCCGGCCGGGGCCTATATGATTGACGGACAGCAGGCAGCCATTGCGCACTTCTTTGTCAGCTACCGGCCGGGCGTGCGTTATGTGCAGTATCCCCGGTACAAGCAACCTTATTTTGGCGGCAGTCCCTTGTTTTCCTTAGATTATAGCCAGGGCTTCGCCATTGGTCAGGCTACTGCCCAATTCGCGAAATGGCGTTTGGCGATGACCGATGATCTGCGCCTGAGAATGGGCGGGCATCTAATCTATAAACTAGCAGGGGGCGGTTTTTTAAACAAAAAAGAAGTCAGTTTCCCGGATGCCTATCATATTAACGGCAACCGTACCTTTCTGGCCGGCCCCTATCTGAACAGCTTCCAGCTGGCGCCTTATTATCGTTTCAGCAACACGGCGGACCTGTACGGAGAGGCCCATTTGGAATGGCATTTAGACGGTCTGCTGACCAATAAAATCCCGGTATTCAGAAACCTGAACTGGTTCCTGCTGACGGGCGGCAACCTGCTTTATATCAACCAGGACAGCTATTATGGCGAAGTGTTTGCCGGCCTGGACAATATTGGCTGGGGCCTTTTCCGCATAGGCAGGATAGACCTGATTGCCGGCTATGAAAGCGGCAAGGCCAAACCTTCCGTTGGCCTGAGAGTTAGTTTTGGCGGATTGTTGAATATGCTGTTAGACACACAAGGCGCTACCGATCTGTAGGGACATTACTTGGATAATGGAGGCTTACCTCTATCTTTTTACTGCCGTTATACAAAGTGCGACAACGGCATGGCAACACCTCAATGGCCATAAATAATCCTTTACAATAAAGCGGATCATCGGATATCGCCGGCTTTATTTGCTTTCTATTTCCACGCTGTCAATCCATTGGCGGTACTGCCGGGCGTTGCGCTCCTGCTCGGACAATGTATGAGCGAAGATATGATAGCCCGGCCGGGAAGGGTCGGCCACAAAATAAAGAAAATCATGATCGGCCGGATGCAGGACTGCATCGATGGCCGAGGCGTTCGGCATGCAAATAGGGCCGGGAGGAAGCCCTTTATGCATGTAAGTATTGTAAGGTGAGGGAATCAGCAGGTTTTTATAATATACCCGGTTGATTTTTATGCTTCGGCCATAAGAACGTTTCATGGCAAATATTACCGTTGGATCGGCATCCAGCTTCATGCCCGCTTTCAAACGGTTGAGGTACAGGCGGGCCACTTTTGGCTGCTCGTCCGGCCGGGTAGATTCCAGCTGGACGATCGAAGCTAAAATAGTCACCTGTAAAGGGCTCATGCCTTCGGCCCTGGCAGACGACAGCCGGTCCGCATTCCAAAATTGATCAAAATAACCTTTCATTTTCCGGACAAAGCCGGTTCCGCTCAAATTCCAATGGAAATTATAAGTATTGGGCACAAAAAAATAGAGTAGGGCGTCACTATCAATCCCCTGCGCAAAATCAGCACTTAAGATGCCAGCTACAATTTCCTGAGAATCACATTCAAGGAGTGGTGCTACGCGGCCGGCCAATTCATATATAGTGGAATAATTGCCAATGCGGATGGCAATGGCATCCTGTTTTCCTGATCTGAGCAGGTTGACGAGGGCATTATTGCCCATGCCTTTTGCCAGTGTATATCGTCCCGGATGGATCTGTGCGGCATATTTTTTTATGTTAGCGGCCGTCCGGAACCGGCTTTCGTTCTTTAAAAACGGTTTCAGAGAATCGATCACCTGCGCGTAGCCGGCATTTGAAGGAATATAAAGCTTTCCTGTTTTTTGCACATTGGGCAGGAAAAACAAGGCGTATAAATAACCGCCTCCTGCGGCCATGATAACCAAAAGGAGAATGACCATACCGGAAATAACGCGTTTTTTCATTTTTTATCTGATGGATACAACGGGAAAGGCTATTTTGTCCTAACGGAATAAAATAGCCTGATCCTGTATCAATGATTAATAACCTCTCTCAGCTTTCTTCTCCATGTAATTAATGAAGGCCATATTAGCTACCTTATTGCCGCCGGGGGTAGGGTAATCGCCGGTAAAGTACCAGTCTCCCTTATTGTCCGGGCAAGCTTCATGGAGGCCTTCTATGGATTGGTAAATAATCTCTACTTCAGCTTCTACATCTTCAGGACGAAGCATTTCAGCTATTTTCCCGCTGATTTCTTCCGCTGTAAATGGTTGATATATATTCTTGACAAAATTCTCTTCATGTAGTTTACCATGCTCTCTCGCTACATTGCACTGAATATAAGTTTCATTGAGGATATGCAATAGCTCCCGGTCTTTCAGGAGCTCGACGGCCGCCTGAAAAGCTATGAAATCGCCCATCTTGCTCATATCAATCCCGTAGCAGTCGGGGTAGCGGATTTGCGGTGCGGAAGACACCACAATTATTTTCTTAGGATGCAACCGGTCCAGCATCCGGATGATGCTTTGGCGAAGAGTGGTGCCCCGGACGATGCTGTCATCAATAACGACTAGTGAATCTTCGTAGGGCCGTACGGTACCGTAGGTAATGTCATAGACATGCTGCACCATTTCATCCCGGCTTTTATCTTCCGTGATAAAGGTGCGCATTTTGACATCCTTGATAGCGATCTTTTCGATGCGCACCCGGCGATGGATCAAGGCCCTGATCTCCTCTTCGGTCATGGTGTCTTTATTGGCTATAATCCGCTCAGTCTCAATATCCTTAAGGTAATTTTCTAAACCTTTTATAAGGCCATAGAACGCAATTTCCGCCGTGTTTGGAATAAACGAAACGATGGTGTTTTTAAGATCGTTGCTCAGGGCATTTAAGACTGCGGGGGCTAAGTTTTGTCCTAATTGAATGCGTTCGCGGTAAATATCGGCGTCACTGCCGCGGCTGAAATAAATACGTTCAAAGCTACAGGCTTTTTTCTCCGTTGCCGGTTCCAATACCTGTTCAATGGCCATTTGTCCTTCCGGGTTAACGATCAACGCACATCCGGGCGGCAGCTCATGAACGGCATCCTGGGTAACATTAAAGCTGGTCATAATGGCCGGGCGTTCAGAAGCCGCGACAACGATCTCATCGTCCTGGTAATAATAGGCCGGACGAATACCGTGCCGGTCGCGCAGCACAAAGCTGCTGCCATGGCCAATGAGGCCGCCGCAAACAAAGCCGCCGTCAAAAGTGTCGGCTGATTTTCTTAAGGTGGCGACAATGTCCGGGTTCTCGGGATTCTTTTCATCTTCTTCGCACAAATAATGATGAATGGTTTCGATCATGGCCCCCAAATCGCTTTTACGAATGGTCTCGCGCGGTTCCACCTTGATATTCCGGAACAACTCTTCCGTATTAACTAAATTGAAATTGCCGGCCATAGCCAATGTGCGGGACGGGTTAATGTCCGGCTTGATAAAAGGATGGCAGTATTTTACGCTGTTTTGCCCCTGTGTGCCATAACGCAAATGCCCCATCATTACTTCGCCCATAAAACGAAGATAGCCTTTCAGCAGGCCGGGATATTGCCGCAGATCCGGGTACATGCGTTCCAGCTCGACCATGTCTTCCTGGATGGAGCCGAAGATCTCTTTGATGGCGCCCGCCCCGGGAATCCGCAGCCGGTGCAGAAACTGGTAACCGGGCTCGACATTCAGCTTTAAAGTAGCAATTCCCGCGCCATCCTGACCGCGGTTGTGCTGCTTTTCCATTAAAAGATAGAGCTTGTTCAAGCCGTAAAAGGAAGTTCCGTATTTGCGATGATAATACGAAATGGGCTTTAAGAGGCGGATATAGGCCAACCCGCACTCGTGTTTTATTGCGTCTGACATAAGATACTGCAAAGTTACGGGTAAATTTCAGAAGAACTATAAGGAACAACGGTCAATCCTGATTGTTTTTAATAATAAGGCATTCAATGAGGATATCATTGCACTCAATGGGAAATGCCATTGGCCAACAGCGATCATTATATGGACATTTTACTTACCTTTGCCCTGCAATTAGTTTTGTCAAAATCAAAAAAAAGGTTTTGGCATTTAGGGAAACCGGTGTAAGCCCGGTACAGTACCCGCTGCTGTAACTATCGCCCGTTGTCAAACAATGCTTTTCTTGAGACCACTGTCCGGAGAGGGACGGGAAGGCTGAAAAGCATGATAGAAGTCAGAAGACCGGCTTTTTGCGAAAAATTATTATCTCTGGCTTTCGGGAATAAAAGTATAGGGTATTCTTCAATAGTCTGCCGGCCGGTTGGCAAATGGCGGCTTTGTGTTTCCCATTCATTTTCTTCCGCGGGCCTGGCAAAGTTGCTAAACCAATTTTTATGTATATCAAAAATTACCTGTTCGCAGCCGGAATCATACTGGCTTCATGCCCGGCAATCACGCAAGCCCAGGGCCTTTCTACATTTGACGATTTAAACCTTCCGGGAACGGACACTAATTTTGCCAGTACCCAGCCGCAAGGTGCTTATGCCTTTCAGAGCGGCCCTGTTTTGTTTTATGGAGAGCTAACCTCCTGGGGCGGCTATTCGGGATTTAACTATTCCAATATGCGGGACGATACCACGCAGAATTTCAGCAACGACAAATCAGCTATTACCGGCATGGGCTTTGACAGCTCCGCCAATTACGGCATTTGTTTCGTGCCCTTGGATTTCCAGGGCGCTGATCCGACGGCGACAATACCCGTTGGCGCGAAAATCGTTGATGACTCCGTCGGCGGTGGCCGTATTGTCGAAGGCGCGTATTTTACCAATATTACCTATGCCTACTGGTATATGAAAAATTATTTCCAGCCGGGCAACTGGTTTAAGATGACCGTCCGGGGCTATCTAAACGGCCAGAAAGTGAATGACAGTGTTGATTTTATGCTTGGCGAAGTGGCCAATGATTCCACTCAGAATATTGTCAATGCCTGGACCTGGGTGGATCTGTCGGTTCTGGGTCATGTGGACAGCCTGGCGTTCGACCTGAGCTCAAACGATACAGTAGGCGGCTTTGGCATGAATAATCCTGCTTATTTCGCTATAGATAATCTTATGCTTCAGGTACCGGATGATACTTCAGGTACCGGCATTGCGGGCATTAACGGTTCATTATTCAGTCCGGGAATATGGCCAAACCCGGTATTAACCACACTTCATATTGTTTCTAAAAGCCCCGTTGATATCGCGGTTTATGACCTTTCGGGGAAATGCGTGCTGCGTCAAAAGCAAACCACAACTGTTAACGTGACATCTTTAGCTGCCGGCGCTTATTTTATTCGTGTAGCCGATGAAGCCCATGGCCTGGCCGGCATTCAGAAATTTGTAAAGCAATAAATAACCAGCGGTTTTTATGTCTGAAAACCTTTGTAAAACTGTTCCGGCAATTTCCGGCTGCTTCGGAACAGTTTTTTGCTGCTGACAAAACTGCCTGACGATAGTCAGCGTAACCAGCCTCCGCAGCGATTGCCCGTTTTGTCCTATAATGTTTTGCATTATGTTATAATAGCCGCCCTTTAAAATTTTGCCTTTTGTGCGGTGGCCAATGCGTGAGGGATAGAAGCGGAAAGCCCACAGCGAGGAACGAGCGAGGACTTGCAGCGGATAGCCCGACCCCGGTTAGAAAAACAAGGCGAGGGTAGGAGCCGTAGTTTTTTCTTATCGGGGGCACGCCCAAATTCTCCACAATGTGCGCCACGATGTGCCCAAACAGCGAGGCATGATGCAACCACAAATAGTTGGGTGGTGGGTGGGCTTGGTTTCTTTGATTAAACTCTACTTTCTTGAGCTTTTTTTATTACCAAGTTCATATCCATTTCCATTAATCTTAATGCTTCGTTTTGTTTATTTAAAGAATCACTCATAGATAATAATGTTGGTTTGGGTATTTTACCTTTCTTGGCAAACTCATATAGTTCTTCAGAAAGACTTGACTTATACTCTTCCGACATCATTTCAAGCCAAGTACCATAAGTTACATTTCTTTCCGGATAGGCAATAGCATTTGAAGCATCAAATTCCTCTATGAATCCTTTTAATTTTTCTTGTATTCTTTTTGAAAGAGATTTGTTTGACTTAAATAAAACTAAAAGATGCTTTCTTTCAGCTTTGATACTTTTGTCTACGAAGTAAATTATTAGTGTTACAACAATTGGGATAAAGAAATACCAAAACTCACGTGTCTGTAAAATTTCCATAGTCATTATTGATGGTTTAACAAATTGCACCTTGTTGTGGAGCTTAGCGGTCGTACTTTTCCCGAAGCTCTAATTTTTTAATTCTGGATTCAATGGCTCCTTCGTTTCTGGCAAAAATGGCTGATAATTCTTTTACCGATTTACCCTCGCAAAAAAGCAATTCCAGTTTTTCATCATCTTCTGTTGACCACCGTTCGTAAGCATTTTTATGAGCCCGCTGTTTCTCGGCTTTGGTATAGGTTTTTTTAGGCGCTTTAACCTTTTTCAAAATTCTTTCTTCTAATTCTTTTCTTCCTAAATCAACCAACAGGTAAGATAGCTTTAAATGTTTTGTAATCACATTATTTAGTAACCCATTTATACCATCTTCAAGGTTTTGGTTATTAACCAATTCTATCATCTTTTCTTTTAAATTACCAGTTTCACCTACGTAAACAATAGCATCATCCTCCCGAAAAATATATACAGCAGTTTCATTTGGGAATTGATTAGCCCAGGCATTGTTTAATTCAATTGGAATTTCGGCCGAATGGTTCAGTAGTTTATCTTCAAGCTTGTTTAAGTATTGATTGACTATTTCTATTGTCATAAAAATTATTACAAATTTAAGCGGTTCATCACGAACCGAGTAATTGAGTAATCTGGCCCACAATAACAGGTGTCATTGCATTCCCAACAACGCTTTCCAAAATCGTTCTTACAGATTTTAAAGCTTCCCCAATGATACTGCCTTTAGGTTTAGGCGACTTACGCTGTATTTCCAATGTTTGAATTTCACTTAGAAGTTCTCTACGTAATTCGTTTGAAACATTTAAACCATCCTTTATATCATTTAGGGACTTTAAAATGGCATCTAAGTCTGCAGCTTTTGTTTCATTAAGTTGAAAGTTGATTGTAGAACGACTTGTTGCTTGCTGTAAGGTAGAATTTGTCATCGTACCAATATTGATAACGTTTATTGGCAAAAAATGTTCTGTTGGCTTATCTGGATTTTCAATAGCCTGCTCCACCTCTTTAATGCCCCAATGTGTAAGGCTAATCATTCCGCCCAATGCAACCGATTCTATTAAGTTTTCGCCAATTAAATAATCAACTATCCTACTAATTTCATCTCTTTCAAACTTTAATTCATATCCCACTTCCCACATATCAAACATGGCCCCTGTATCGCCATTTGAATCGTTATAAAGAGCTTCAAGGAATAAAAAACGATTTTTCTTTTTTTGTTCTAAAGTCATTTCCTCTTAATTATTGGTTTACTCTTATTCCATCAAAAAAATAATCTAAAATATATTTATCAAATTCCATTAGGTTTTGAATTTCTAAAATAGGAGCAAGCCCAATTTGGTTTAAGTCGCTAAGTACTTGATGAATATTTAAGTCTTCTCTAAGAAAGTTATACAATCCTGCTTTATGAATTTTTTTAGAAATCATTCTTGGCAATCCAAATTCTTCTAATTGATATACTGTACTGGGCAAAAAAGCATGGGAACACCAACTCATAAACCTTGAAATGTCATAATTCTTATTTTTCAAAATCTCTTTTTGTAGAATATTTACATCACTAACTAATGAAGCCAATTTAAAGGTTACTTTTCGTTCCAATTTAAAGAAATCATCAACTCCTACTTCGTGCTTGTTTAATTGAATTAAAAGCTCTGGAATAGACTTAAACCAATTGTTCCTTAGAATTTTTACAAACTCAACAAAAGTGCTGTGTTTGGCATCCCATCCAGCAGGAACAATTTTTATTATTTTGTATAAAAACCTGTCCCAATTTTGTGGGTAAGGACTGTTCAGAAATCCTAATCCATTCCAATCATCAGGACTATTAATCATATCAGTTGCAATCTTCTTGATTAGTTCGGAATCGCTAGTTTGGAAAATATTTTCTGATTGCAGTTTTTTATAAACTTCTCCTCCTAACAGATTTGTCATTTCTTCTTTGTATAGAATAATCTTTGCAACCTGTTCTTTGGTTAGTTCTTTTTCATATTTAACTTCATCTAAGTCGCCTAAAATTTCTTCTGGAAAAGGTATACCTAACTGCGTATGAGCTTCCTGAGGTGGTTGCTCCAAGACAAATATCTTACCAATAAAATGCCTAAACATTCTTCCTCCTCTCCCCATTATATTTTTATAAGTAAAGTCATTTATCTTTACTTGTCCATTTCTATTAGACCAGATAATTACATTTTCAGCGGATGTATTTACACCCTCAATTATTGAGGATGTTGAAAGCAAGTTATCAATGCCTTCTTCCTCTTCGAAAAGCTTTACTTGAATTTGGCTTAACGACCTGTGTAATCTACCATTATGTATTCCAACACCTCGTTTAACAAGATTTGTCAAATTCCAGTTGTAATCATAGTTTGCACTTAACCAATCAGAGAAACTATTCAATAAGTTTGTGTTCTTATCTTTTGAATTACCGATTAAAAGAGTTGAGAGCCTTTCAATATTCACATAAGTCCCGGCATAAATTAATGTTTTGGTGTTTCTATTACTTATAATATCTAACAGTTTTTTACTTTTTAATTCTTCATCTCCTTTTAGTTCTTCATATAATTTTTGCTGCTCAAGATATACTGTATTAAAGTCTAAGGAATAAAACTCCATATCTTGAGTAAACGGATTGGCTTCTAAGCTACTTATATTGGGCGCCAGAAAATACTTTTGTTTTGCTACTTTCCCAAGTTTTAGGATAGCCTTTATTAATGTAGGAGACCTGTCCTTATCGAAATTTGAACTTGCTTTATAAAATTCATCGACTATTAAAATATCCAGATTTTCAATTTTGTCAACATAATTTATGGCTCTCTCTTGAGGAAATATAAAAATGTTCTTTTCTCCTAGCTCTACTTCCGTAGTGGTAATTATTTTATATTCATTTGCAAACTTTTTATATAATCTCCTTCTTGTTTCATCAGTGAGTGCAATTGTTGGTACAATTATTACTACGTTAGTAGGTTTATTAATTGAGATGTATGCGTCTATAACAAAACTTTTTCCGAAGCTGGTTGGTGCACTTACAGCAAGGTTGGTTCCTTTCAGAAGCTTTTTAAGTAATGCCGACTGTTCACGGTGTAGTGTGAGTTCTTCTGCTTCGCCAACATCTGCTTTAAATACTTCATATACAAATTTATCTTGCCAACTAGATGTTTCAACTTCTAAGTATGGATAAAGTCCTGATTCTCTTATCAAATGATTGATTAACTCTGAATATGGAATTTCTTCCTTCTCATGAAAGTCCAAAAGTTTTATTAGTTCATTTCGTGCCTCATTTTCGTTATTTGATATAAGTAAGTCGTTTATTTTATGGCACGTTTCAAAAATTTCCATTAGCTATTGCTTTTTAAAGTGTTGGATATTTTCAATGAACTTGTTAACTATCACTTCTTTAGAGGGAACTGGGAAAAGAATAGTATGGAAGTGAATAGAATCATACTTATGAATCTTTTCTTTGAGTTTTTTTATTTGTTTAGTAAAATATGATTTAACTCGTGCCAAATGATAATCGGAGAGCTGTTTCTTTAACTCATCGGAAAGCTCATTAAATTTTACAGTTATAGGGCATTCATACAAAAGTAATATCGGAACATGTAGCTTTGGTTTTAGGTCATCTATCGTTGCTTCTTTAGCTAATAATTCCATGATTCTTTTGTATACATCTGACTCTTTATTTAATAACTCATCCAAGTCAGACAAATTTGTGATTATACTATTCTCTTTCTTTAACTTTTCAAGTTCAAGTGAGTTTTCGATAGAAGTTATAACTGTTCCTAAACGGTCATCTTCGATGCTATTATAGAATTTTGCTTCTCCTAGCCAAAGTGAGAAATCATTCTCTCCTTCAAGAACAATATGAACACTGTCCGAACCTTTAGCATTATCTTGGACATTCTGCTTATAAAATATTTTGGGAACCACCGGTAGTGCTCGATAATGATGCTTCATGACACCATAGAGTATAATTTCTGCCAATTCACTTCCTTGTCCGGTTTGGTCTTTTGCTAAATCTGTTAATCTTAGTTTCTTAGCTGATTCAACAAGTGTGTTATATCCTTTGTCAATTAAAGATTCTCGTTCTCTATATGAGAGTGCCGTTTCTGCTATATTATCCCAAATAAAACTTTGGAATTTGGAATATCTCCAACCTCCGTTTTCAAATCCGTTTGTTAAGCTCAATATTTTCTCCGTCTTGCAATAACCAATTTCTTCGTCAGGGTCAAGATTGTAAAGAAAGTCGTCAATTAAGATGTCAAATTCTAGCATTCAATAGTTTTAGTAGTTCGTAACATTAGTGACTTTATCTATATTACTTCCCATCAATCAACCTTTCCAATTTCTCAATCATTTCCTTTTGCTGTTGCAGCATTCGTTCATACAACTCCATCATTTTTTCAATCGGATTAAAATTAAAAGTACAATTGCTGGCAAAAGCATTCTCGAAAGCCTTCTCATTAAAAGTATTCGCAATCACATTCACCGCCTGTTCCTCATCAAAATTTTGAATAGCTTCCACAGGTACTTTCAGTATGGCGGATATTTGTTGGAGTAGGGGCGTATCAATAGTTTCCTTTTGTTCTAACAGGGAAATTTTTTGCTGGTTCCAGTCATCACCCAGATCAGCGGCAAGGGCGTCTTGCTTGATGCCCAGCATTTCGCGAAAGCGTTTTACATTTCGTCCCTGGTGTATTTTGTTGGTCGGCATAGTACTAAAATTTGTCATGGAGCAAATTTAAATTATTTATGTCATAATACGGTCAGGCTAAAGGTAGGTAAAATACAGGGCTTTGTCCCGTAAACTACATCAATATTGTGTAGGATACAGCAGGAGAAGGGTTTTGCTTTGCAGGGAAAGTAAAATAACTGGTCATGGCGAAAGCGGAACAACCGGGTAAAGCAACCCAAACAAGACGTATCACCGTTTGCAGCAAAGGGTTTGAGCGGCTATCGGGGCAACGATGGGTATTTTTCCCTATCATCAGCCTAAGCGGCAAATGGCTTCAGGACAGCGGTTTTAAAATTGGTCATACAGTAGATATTGCCTGCGAGGACGGTAAGCTAACCATTACCTTGTCGAAAGAACAACGATATGCAGACTCATAAATCTCGAATCAGCAATGGAAAAATCCGAATACTTGAAACACTGGCAGCAAGCGCATCCGGCAGAGCGTGTCAATCATCATCTGCGGGAGCTGTTAGCCCATTACATTGGTTTTTTCCCCGAAGGGACTATACCTGGATTAAGCGAGTTGGCATTGGATATTATGGCGTTAATGGAGCTGGTAGATGTTTTATCAAAGGAAAAATATTATGTTAAGTAAGTGAGTTTGTTCTAACGGCCTTAATGCCGCAGCGTTAAGAAATGCGAAGCATTCACGAACTCCATTTAAAACATAAAAATACTGTGAGTAACATGAGCGTAGTGGAGCGTTAAAAAATGCCAGCTGTCCGAAGCGCAGGCGCAGCCGGAGCAAGTTCAGGCATTTTAGCGAATTGCGCAGCAATCACGAACACAAAATAAAAAATAAACAACTCGTGAGTAAACGGAGCTCATTTTTAGCGAGGCATTACAGCCTTGATTTTTTATTCGTTTGTTTTTATTTGTTTTTAATGGTACTCATGAGACCGCTTCGCTAAGTTGGTTCTTTTGCATCAAGGCAAAAGAACATATAGATAAACTCCGCGAGCGCCAACCTGGAAAAATGCAAATAAGAAAGCCGGCGAAGCGGCGCACATTGCATTTTTTACAGGCCAGTGAGCGACCTATAGAAGAAGCCGGGCAAAAAAGGCAAAAATTTTAAAGATATAAATACGTCATAGCGGAATTGGCGCCCGTAAAATCTTCCTGCGTAAGTTTTCATCTAACGCAGGAAATTTTACCAGCCAATGGAGCTATACCAACGGCTATTTAGGCGCAGCCCGGAGCGCAGCGGAGACATAATGTCTAATTATAGGACAAAACGAATAAGCCGGAATTTTTTCAAAATTCACCATTGAGCCGCAGGCGTCCTTTATTTACCCGCAGGGCAAGCGCAGGGCAACGGAGCGCAGACATAATATAACATTATAGCTGACAAACGGCTTATTAGGCTTCCGCAGCGATTGCCAGTTTTGTCCTATAATTTATATTATGTTAAGTAAGTAAAATTCCAGTGACTCCTGCTTAAAAGCCATGAAGCTATTTTTATCTAATAGTCGCCTCAATTAATGATTTCTCCTTTGCTCTTGGCCAGCTTTTCACGCCATACCCGAAGCTCCTCGGGCGTGATCTTTACCCAATCTGTGATTTCCCCGACAATTTTTAGCGCCTCCCGGCTCCGGTAAGAACGTGACGGGTTGCCTGGGAATTTTTTGTCGGTAACGTTCGGGTCGTTTTCAAAGTTTCCTGTCGGCTCAACGATATAAACCCGTTCCCGGCCTTCGCCTTTGGCCAAAGCCGCTGCAAGTCCTGCTCCGCTAACCAGGGCTGTAAAATAAATATGGTTCATGATCATTTTAGTCTTGTAATTGGACCGTCCGCCAGCGGTCAGTAAATCACCGATCTCCAGATCGGCCTTCGTCCCGTGGTAAAAAGGTCCCGTGTCGGACGGCTTGTTCCTGGACGAAACCGACAGCGCGTTATTTTTTTGGGCGTTATCAAGATCACCCAGGTTTTCATAACATCCGGCAATATTTAAATACAAAGACGGTAACGCGCTTTTAACGGTGTCGTCGTTAACGCTTAACGCGAGTTGTAGCGCCGTTTCGTACCATTTTAATTTGTCACGAACAATTTTTTGAAGCCTGGCCACATAAAATGCGGCGGTAAATTTTTCAAAATCGCTTTCCGCTTCCCGCCAGGCCTGGATAAACAGGCTACCGGCTTCTTCAGGTCTACCTTTTTCCTCCATTTCCATACCCTGAAGACAGCGTTTAATGACAGGATTGTTTGGACTGAATTCCATTTTTAAATTGTCTTGGTTGTTTATTATTATAACATTAGCTGCGGGTGCTTTTCCGCATGCCCGATCTCCCCTACTGCCAATATGGCTTTTTATGCCAAGGTGCTTACGATTAAAATGATGCCGATACCGGCAAGCCCCCAATATACGTATTTAAAGAACGAGCCGTCTTTTAATTGATGATTCAAATACCTGCCCAGGAAGATAGCAGGAACAGCTGTGACCAGGGAAACGGCAAAATAGGTGCTCACATCAATAGTGATCAGTCCCTTCGCATAATAACCGAGCACGCTTATCAGGCTTACCGGCAAAAAATATGCCTGTAATGTTGCCCTAAAATGTCTGGCGCTCCATTGTTTCAAATTTCCGTACACGACCAACGGCGGGCCGTTCAACCCATAAGCCCCGCCCAATACTCCCGATAAAAACCCACAGGCGAAAAGCCAGAGCTTATGATCTTCCTTTAATATCTTAGTATTTTTGATAAAAACCGAATAAAGAGCGTAAAGGACAATAAGTGTTCCCAGTCCTGCTTTAATGAACACCTCGCTTCCATAAATGAGCAGGACAATACCCGGTGGTATGCCGAGTATCGCGTAAAAGATCAGCCATTTCGCGCTGTCAAAATGAATTTTCTTATGGTCCTGTATGACTACGACAAGCGCAATGACAATAGACAACATCACCGATAAGGGTACTGCAGTTTCTACGGGCAAAAAAAGAAGGAACAACGGAACCGCTATTAAAGATTCTCCAAAACCTAATGTTGAGCGTACTAATGAAGCAATAAAACTGATAATGAGAATAAATATAATTGTAAGGGGCATTTTATCCGGAAACTTGTCAATTAATCACAGAAACGTAAATATTCAGCTCAGCATGATCGCTTTATCATTGATTTTGTAGAATGACCGGCCGCTGAATAAATTCAAACACCGCTCTTTTGCGCGCCGGTCTTAAAAACAAAATTGGCCATGACGGGAAAATGATCGGATAAAGGCTCTATCCGCCGGCCGTAGCCAATGACCTTCAAAGCATTATGATCATAAAGGATATAGTCGATCCTAAGGGTAGGAAAGATATTACGGTAAGTGCGCCCCAAGCCAATGCCTTTCTGTGCAAAAGGATCAGACAAATTACCTTTTACCTTTTCATATACATAAGAGGAAGGAACGTCATTAAAATCGCCGCAAATAACGATCGGATTATCCATAAACCGTTTCAGTGAATCGATATTATTGGCCAGCACCGCTCTTTGCGCAAAGGCGTAACGCAATTTTTTTAAAAGCGATTTCGATCGGCTCGTATTTTGTTTGTCAATGCCCTGGTCTTTCACTTCACTGATATATTCCATCTCCCGGCTGCCGAAATGCACCGAGGTCAGATGCACTACATTCAGGCTGACCGTGTGGCTGCTGTCTATCTGCGCGTCCGCGCTCAGCATAGTATAATGCGGGACCCCTAATTCATAACTCTGAACATTTTTCAGGGGGAATTTTGAAAAAATGGCGTTGCCGACATCAATCCTGGCTTCTTTGGGCGCATGTATGGTCAGCCGCCTCTTAGACATGGTATATTGTTTTGAGAACGCGACATACGGGTAGCCCAGGCTCCTGATAATATCGGTATAGGGCATGCCGTTTTGCCTGGTATCCCAAAAAAATTCCTCGAGGCAAAGCACATCCGGGTCCTCATTATTGATCAGCTTAATGATCTTTGCTTTTGCGGTTTCATCGTTAGCCCAGGCCCCCAGGTCGAACATGTGCACATTCCAGGTCATGACCTTCAGGTCGCCGGCTTCGGCATTAAGATCATTATCACCGAAATAATTAAAGCCCATCAAAGGACGCAACAGCCCCCACAGCAGCACAATGACGATCAGCGAATACAGCGCCCTCGTTTTTTTGCGTGTAAACAGCCAATAGATCACAAAAAAAAGATTGGCGAGCCCAGCAAAGGTTGTGGAAAAGCTTAGTAAGCTTATAACGGAAGGATGCCCTGCCGGGTCATATATGGATGCCCATTTGCAGGCCAGCAACCAAATAAAGGCCAGGATATTTAAAATTAAGAAAAGATGATGAAACAATCTTGAAAAAGCGGAAGCGGATCTTTTCAAAGCAAACAGGGTTTAATGGGTCAAAGCAACCTGGTTATTTACCGGCATTCATCAGGGTTTCCTTTTCCTCAGCCGTTAAAGATTTATAGCCTTTCTGATTGATCTTGTCCAATAGCATATCAATATATTCCTGGCTGGGATGTTCAACGACCTGGTGTTTCCCCACTTTCAGCGTTTGTTCCCGTTTAGCGGTCATCCGTTTGGTACCTGGCGCCTCTTCGGGTGTGACCATAGCCTGTAGCTTATTCCCGCCGCTGTATAAGATTTGACCCGGTTTATAGCCCGATCTGAGCAGCCGGATGTACAAAGCACCAAACAAAGCAGCACAAGCCAATAAGGCCAGCAAGGGCAAACGGCTGCTCACGGTCAGTACATTCAAAACAATAAAAATAACGACCACCAGCCATATCGGAACGGAAAAATGTTCGGTCAGGAAAAAACGATAACGAGGTACCAGCACAAAAGCGCCTACCGCAAAGGCCATAACCCCGGGCAGGGACGTCAGCAGCACATCACCCTGAATAGCCGGCCAGAATGAGGACAGGCCCACAAAAGCCAGCCCGGCCGCCAGGCAGGAGAGGATAAACATCGGGAATACCTCTTTATAGCCCACAAATGATTGGATAACGGAGCCAAAGCAATAAAGCCATAACATATTGCTCAGCATGTTCAAGAAGGAAGCATGGAGCCAGAAATAGGATAATAACACCCAAGGCTTATGAATGAAATGCCGGAAATCCTGGAGCCCGATATTGGGTAACACCTTTTGTGTAAAAACGGTTTTAGGCGATGGGGACAAGACAATCAAAATAACATTGACCCCTTGCAGCAAAATATACATGACCGCGCAGGCAAGGATTAAATGCATCACGGTATTATGGCTATACCGCGCTCGGAAGATATTCCGTTTGTTATAAAACTGGGTTTTCATAACCAAAGGGGCTGAATAAATTACTTTAGCAAGTTAAGCTTTTTTCATAAATTAAAGACACAAAGCAACCTTAATCTTCAATCCTTTTTTTAAGAGGCGAGACGGTATTTGATCGCTCATCGGAGAAAAACATTTTTGTGATTCAGGCCCCAGATGCGTAACAAGATAAAAGCAAACAAAATACCACCAAGATGCGCAAAGTGGGCCACGCCCTGATCATAACCGCCTAAACCTGAGAAAAGTTCCAGCACGGCATATCCGGCCACAAACCATTTGGCCTTTATGGGGAACAAAAAATACATATAAATAGGTAAATTGGGGAAAAGATAGCCAAAGGCGAACAATATGCCGAAAATAGCCCCCGAAGCGCCTAATGTAGGTATGACCATGGCCGCCATTCTCGGGTCGCCCATGCCTGTGGCTTTAAATTGCTGCACGGCGAAGGCTTTTTCAGCTCCGCCCAGGTCGTTAAACCACTGAATGGCCTGATAATGTTCGATCGTGAACACTCCGATCTGGCACAGCGCCGCTCCGATACCGCAAACAAAATAAAAGGTCAGAAAGCGCTTGGGGCCTAAAACATTTTCAATAACATAGCCAAACATCCAAAGGGCAAACATATTAAAAATGAGGTGCGACCAACCGCCATGCATGAATAAATAGGTCACGAATTGCCAGGTATGGAAAAAAGGAGAGCCGGGATAAAATAAAGCTAAGGAAAAATTTAGGTCTATATTGAATTTTTGTAAAACCAGTGTCAGTAAAAACATTAACACGTTAATAATGATCAGGTTTTTAACTACGGGCGGTAAAATACTAAAGGTCCCCGGACGGTATTCATTCATAAGAACGGCATTTATTTTAGGTTGCAAATGCCGCAAATTTAAGGAAAGAACTGAAGGTATTAAAAAGAAAAAGCCCCGGAAAAATTTCCCCCGGGGCTTTTATACATGCTCATTGAAAATATTATTCAATTACGAGAACACCGTGCATCATGGTGTAGTGTCCGGGGAAAGAACAAACATAAGGATAATATCCAGCAACGGAAGGTGCGGTAAAAGTGACCTGGGTACTTTCCCCTCCGCCTATAATATCGGTATGAGCAATGACCTGGCTCATCAGGTCAGCCGGGAGGTGTTCGCGATCCGGAGCTTTAGTGGCTGCTGCGCCGAAAGCTGCATAGTCGGCACCTAGTTTCAGCAACACGAAATCATGCCCCATAGACGCTTTGCTTTGCTTGCCCGTATGGTGCAAAACAACAGTAACCTGCTGACCGGGTTTAGCTTTCAACGTGTCTTTGTCATACTTCATGTCATCCCCGGCCGACAAGTCCAGGGTAACCGCGGCGGCAGCTTCCGGCTTGGTGGGTTGCTCACTAACGGCTTCAGGAGATTCTGTTGAAGTCTTAGAAGAATTATTATTGCTACAGGAAGCAACCGTAAATAAGGCCAATCCCGCAAGGATTGAATACGTTAGCTTTTTCATTATAAAAGGTTTAAGTGAGATCGCAAAATTAAAGAAAAAACCGGCACATTCTGATATCCGGAGCCGCATTTTAGCGGTGCAGACAAAAATATTGCTATGAGCAGCAGGTTTTGACCGTCGGCAAATAGTCTCACGGGCCCCTGGTAACCAATTAAAGCTGAACGCCTTTGCGGCGTGAGCGGCAATAATCCTTTTCATGAAAAAAATATTTTGTATTTTCACTTTTTCAAACCAATAACAGCACAGCATTTATATGGCTCAGCAAACAGCGCTGATCAGCGGTATTACCGGCAATTTGGGCAAGGCCGTAGCGCAGCATTTTTTCGAAAGATCATGGCAGGTAACCGGCACCAGCCACAAAGAGGTAACCCATAACGATTTTGATATTGTCCCTGTGGATTTGACCAATGAGCAGGCTGCCGATAAATATGTGCGCAATGCCATTCAAAAGTTCGGGGCGATCGATATTGCCGTCTTAACGGTTGGCGGGTTTGCCATGGGCGCCCTGGCCGACACCGGCATCCAGGAGATTGAAAAATTCTTCAGGCTCAATTTTGAAACGGCTTATAACCTTGTCCGGCCGCTATATCAGCACATGAAAAGCCGGCAAAAAGGGAAGTTTTTTTTTATCGGTTCCGGCCAGGGCTTAAATACCAGAAGCGGCAAAGAAGCTGTGGCTTACAGCCTGTCCAAATCTCTGCTGTTTCAGCTGGCCAATATTATCAACACGGAAAAAGCGACAAGCGGCGTCGAAGCTTTTGCCGTTGTTCCGGCAATCATTGATACCGTTCAAAACAGGGAAGCCATGCCTAAAGCGGATTTCGGCCAATGGCAAAAACCGGAAGACATTGCCGCCATCATTGGTCGCTATGCCAGCTATCAGGCAGCGGGAAATGAAATAATAATTATCAAAGATGAGCTTTTGTAAACCGTTACGGCGTAAGGATCAGGCGTAAGGTATTGCCATACAGCAATGGAGCGGGCTTTGTTGAATCAGTAGGATGCCCGTAATAGCGGATATCGGTAAAAATGGCGGTGTCACCTGCTTTAACCTGTGGTATCAGCGCTTTTTTCCAGTATCCCGGCAAAGTGCCGTTGTCGCTGACGGTGTATAAATAGTCACTTTTGATAACCGGTCTTCCGGTAGAATCGGCATATACGCCACGGTTCACATACACAAAATTGTAGGACGCTACAGGCAATAGGTTGCCGGCAGAATCTTTAACCACCAGATTCCGGGAAATAAGTGAATCGAAAAGCGCCACCGGGACCGTGTCCAGATTGCCGATCCGGCCGCCGTTTAAAAAAGACTGTGCCGTAGCCCTGGGCAGAGCCTTTTGTTGCTGCGCCCAGGCGAACCCACAGCAAAGCATCCCGGCCAGGATTAAAGAACAAAACAATGGTTTCATTTTCATCAAAAGCGTTTTTTAATGTTCGGAACAAATCTTCCTGAGGCTAAGATAAGTGCTAATTTATTATTTTAATAGTGCCGGCGGGCAGCCGGCACATATTTTTACATTTCTTTTATAGCCAATGATCGCCCAACAATTCATGGTCATCGTCAAGATTGATTCCCGTCAGAGTTACCCGGAAGCATTGAAGAAACCAATTGCCGGTTTACAGCAGCGCCATACTCTCTTCAAGCGTTTTGATCTTCGCCAGGGCATCGGACTGCTTTTGTCTTTCCCGTTCAATAATATCTGGTTTGGCATTTAGCATAAACCGTTCGTTGCCCAGTTTTTTCTCTACGCTCAGCAAAAAGCCTTTTAAATGCTCCAGTTCTTTTTGCATCTTTTCCAATTGCTGCCCCTTGTCCACGACCATATGGCTCCTAATAAATAACTTTTCAGTGCCCACCACGATATGGATACAGTCTTCAACAGGGCCGTCCACCAATGCCAGGTCATCGGCATTGGTTAATTTTTTCAGCAAATCGCCCAATTGCGCATAGAATGCCGCTTTATCGGACTGAATAAACAAGCCGATAGTATCTTTGGGAGACAGCTGGTTTTTATTGCGGACATCCCTAATAGCGGAAATAAGCTGTTGCAGGTCTTCTCCTTCTTGCAATACCAGCGTGTTTACAGGAGTGTCCCTGGGTAATTGCCTGTTGATCAGATCTTCTTTTTGCTCCCGGAGCAAATGGAAGATTTCTTCGGTAACGAAAGGCATAAAAGGATGTAATAGCTGCAGCAAATCTTCAAATAAAGACACGGTTCCCTCGTAAATGCCTGTCGACATCTGCTCCTCCCGCTGAGGCTTTATCCATTCCAGATAAGATGAACAGAAATCATTCCAGATCAAAGAATACACCAATTTCAACGCCTCACTCAATTGGAAACGATCAAACTGTCCTGAGAGCGTTTTCCGCGCTTCCTTAAGGCGTTCCTGCATCCAGATAAGGGCAAATTGCTCGCTCTGGTTGACCGCTACAGCTGTATCGATTTTTTCCGCCCACATCTTGGCCAGCTTCAGGGCATTCCACATTTTATTGACAAAATGCCGGCCCTGTTCCATCAGCGATTCGTCAAACAGGATATCATTGCCCGCCGGGGAGGTGATCATCACGGCAAAACGAACCGCGTCCGCCCCATTTTCCGCTATGAGTTGCAGCAGATCGGGCGAGTTGCCCAATTGCTTGCTCATCTTTCGCCCGAGCTTATCCCGTACAATACCGGTAAAATACACCTGTCTAAAAGGTAGTTCTCCCTTGTATTCATATCCTGCCATGATCATGCGGGCCACCCAGAAGAAAATGATCTCCGGTGCCGTCACCAGCACCTGTGTGGGATAATAATACTGTAATTCCTTATTGTCTTTTTCTTCATCCCAGTGGAAAACTTCCAATGGCCATAGCCAGCTGGAAAACCAGGTATCCAGAACATCCTCTTCCTGGCGTAATGGCGGAGCGCTGTTTTCCATAAAGGGTTTACCTGTTTTCTCCTGGTATTGTTTCAGCGCTTCGGCTTCCGATCCTGCCACATAAATATTACCTTCAGCATCATACCAGGCCGGAATGCGGTGTCCCCACCATAACTGCCGGCTGATGCACCAATCCTTGATATTACCCATCCAATGCCGGTAAAGGTTCTTATATTTTTCAGGATAGAAACGGATAACATCGTCCATAACGGCTTTAAGCGCCGGCTGCGCCATGTCCTGCATATCGCACCACCATTGCATGGAAATCCGCGGCTCCACCACAGCGTTGGTCCTTTCGCTGTATCCTACCTGGTTGGTGTAATCTTCCTGCTTCACAAAATTGCCAGAAGCTTCCAGGTCTTCAACAATTTTCTTTCGCACTGCAAAACGGTCTTCGCCAATATACAAGCCGGCAGCTTCACTCATTGTACCGTCGGCATTCAAGGTGTCAATAACCTGCAAATTGTATTTCTGGCCGAGGTTGTAGTCATTGATGTCATGTGCCGGGGTTACTTTCAAGGCACCCGTACCAAATTCAATATCAATATAATCATCAAAAATGATGGGGATACGCCGGTTGATCAGGGGCACAAAGCAATATTTGCCTTTTAAATGCTGGTAACGGGGATCGTTCGGGTGCACACAAACGGCGGTATCGCCCAGGATGGTTTCCGGACGTACGGTCGCAATGATAATATACTCCTCTTCCGGGCTGTCAATCCTGTAACGTATATAAGTCAGTTTAGACCGCGTTTCCTTGTGAATAACCTCTTCATCACTCAATGCCGTCAGCGCCTCTGGGTCCCAGTTGATCATCTTGGCACCCCGATAAATCTTTCCTTTCCGGTACAGGTCCACAAAAACATTAATCACCGCTTTGCTGTAATGATCGTCCATCGTAAAATTGACCCGGTTCCAGTCCAGGGAACAGCCCAGCTTTTTCAATTGCTCCAGGATAATGCCGCCATATTGCTCTTTCCACTCCCAGGCGTATTTTAGAAACTCATCCCGGCTCAGGCCGTTTTTATCAATGCCTCGTTCGCGCAACATACCTACTACCTTGGCTTCCGTTGCAATGGAAGCATGGTCTGTTCCGGGTACCCAGCAAGTATTATAGCCCAGCATTCTGGCCCGGCGGACCAGGATGTCCTGGACGGTATTGTTCAGCGCGTGCCCCATGTGCAGCACTCCCGTAACATTCGGCGGCGGCATCACAATGCTGTATGCGGGGCGCTCATCCGGGACACTATGAAAATAGCCTTTTTGTTGCCAATACCGGTACCATTTGCCGTCAGCCTGCGCGGCCTGATAATTCTTACTAATATCCATAACTGTAAAAGGAGGCAAAAATAATAAAATTGTTTTTGAGTAAAAGTGTTGTGTTTCAGCAAATCCCGCTAAAAAAATAAAGGCTTCCGCAAAAATGAAGAAGCCTTTCCTTTAGAGCGGAAGACGGGATTCGAACCCGCGACCCTCAGCTTGGGAAGCTGATGCTCTACCAACTGAGCTACTTCCGCCTGTCAAAGCGGCTGCAAGTTAGTGAAATTTTTGAAAACGGCGACACCGGGAAGATTTTTATTCCCAGCCGTTTCCGTAATTCATTTCCCCTAGAATCCCTACCCTGCCTTATCCCGGATGTTTTACTGAACATTTTATTAAAACGGATGCAATAACATATCATAAATAGGAAATTCCGTATTTTGATTGTTACTTTGTAGGTGTGGCACCCCTGTTTCTAAAATAATGCTTTGGCGGATTTTTCCCTATGCGTAAATTCCTAAAAATACTGGGCTATATTATCGGCGGCATCCTGCTGCTGCTCATTTTGCTATTTGTCATTATCCAAACTCCCTGGGGCGAAAATATTGTCCGCAAGCAAGCTACAGACTACCTGGCTCAAAAGCTTAAAACGACAATCTCCATCGGCAAAATAAGCTATAAGCTTCCCAATCATATTCAACTGTCTGATGTTTTTATAGCCGATAAAGGGCAGGACACATTGTTGTTCCTGCACGACCTAGCATTGGACTGGAAAGCCCAGGACATCTTACTCAGAAAGCAAATAACCGTCACAGACCTGACCATTAACGGCCTGAACGCCAATATTTATCGCCGGGAAAAGGATACCAGTTTTAATTACCAGTTTATTATTGACGCCTTCGTTTCCGCCCCTACGGGTGAAAAGGATCAGGTTGCGAAAGATACGACAGGCACCGGATTCGGCTTTGACGTGCATAAGATCAGCCTGAACCATATCCGTTTCCGCTATGACGATACCGCTGGCGGCGTCCTTTTTGCCGCCGCATTGGGAAAAGCGTTCCTCCGCCCTACTCTTGTGGACCTTAATAAAAGCCGGTACGCGCTTAATGAGCTCGAAGTTTCCGATATCGATTCCCGTTTTATTTCCGACAGTAGCCACCTGCCGCCGGAACCCCCGGACACCAGCGCGCCCGGCGCTTTCCGGATAGCGGTTAAAAATATTGTCCTGAACAACGCCCGCTTTGTTATGCTCAGCCGGCCTGATTCTATGTATCTGCATTCGTTTGTCGGCAGATTCCAGGGCGAGCTGAAGGATTTTGACCTGCTTAAGGAATGGATCGAAACCGGCAACCTGAGCCTTGAAAACGCCGAAACGATATTAAAGCTTGGAAAAGAAAACACAGCTGCAGCAGCTCCCGAGGTCGCGGAAACAGACACCACGGAAAATCAATGGAAAATATTTGCCGGAGGTCTGGCGCTCAACCAGATCCGCTTTGTTTTCGACGATCCCAATGCGCCGCGGCAAAAAAACGGGCTGGATTACAGCCATATGGATTTCAACCAGCTTTTCCTGACGGCCGATAAGGCCTATTACAGCAGTGATAGCAGCGCTGCCGACATCAAGCATTTGGCACTGAGGGAACAATGTGGTCTCGATATCATGGATTTGCGCAGCCAGGCGTCTTACACCAGCCAGGGCGCGATTCTAAAAGATTTCTATCTGCAAACGCCTAACAGCCTGCTGCAAAATTACCTGTCTGTTCAGTACCCATCCTTAGATGCCCTTAGTAAAAACATGAACAAAATGCTGCTGTCTGTCAATCTTAAGGATAGCAGAGTCGGGGTCAACGATCTATTGCTTTTTTTACCGCCCGGGCAGCAAGACCAACTGCTCCCCTACAAAAATCAACAGTTCAAGCTCATTGCGCAGGTTAAAGGCTATTTAGACAAAATAAAGCTGAACCGGTTCTACCTGTCCGGCCTGAACGGTACCACCATTGACCTCAAGGGTATTTTGAACAATGCTACTGACCCGGACAAGCTTTCTTATAATTTACAACTAGCCCAGGTACATTCTACGGCGAAAGACATTAGCCCTTTTCTGCCGGATAGCATTAAGCAGCAATACGACCTGCCGGAATGGATGGATATTACAGGCAATATCAGCGGAACACTGCAAAATTATTTTCCTTCCGTAAGCATTAAAACAGCCGACGGTAACGCGAATGTTGACGGAAAGTTTTTAATGGCAAAAGGCATAGCGAACGCGGAATATGACCTGGCCGTACGAACCAATGACCTGGATCTGGGCAAAATTCTCAAACAGGATTCTGTTATCGGGAAAATAACGTCTTCCCTGAACGCTGCGGGCACCGGCTTCAATCCTAAGCAAATGAGCGGAAATGCACGGATGCACCTGCAATCCGCCTGGCTTATGGGCTATAATTACCAAGATATTGACCTGTCAGCTGACGTCCGTGACCAGCAGGCGGTTTTCGAAAGTCATTCCAGGGACAGCAATCTTAATTTCGACTTATCCGGCTCCGCAGGTTTCCAAAATGAATACCCGGCGTTGACTTTAGAAATGAAGATGCGCCGGGCGGACCTGCAGGCGCTGAAGCTTTATGACTCTACCCTGTCTTTGTCCGGCAATATTAAGGCCGATTTTGCGTCTTTAAACCCGGATTACCCGGCCGGCACTTTATCATGGACCAATCCATTCATTAATTACCAGGACAAAAAGCTCCATCCGGACAGTATTTACCTCAAATCCTCTCCCGGCGCAGACAGCATGCAAAATATTGATTTAAATCTGGCCGGCGTGCTACATGCCTATGCCACGGGCCATCTTCCCCTGACTAAAATCGGTGATGCCTTTGCCGCGCATCTCAACCGGCATTACCACCTGGCCGATTCCCTGGATCAAACACAATGGCAGCATTATGATTTTGCGCTCAACGGCCATTTGAAATACCAGCGAATATTACAACAGCTCCTCCCCGAATTGTCGCCGTTTGATACCATTCCTATTCAACTAAGTCTTTCTCCGGACACCATGTCCGTCAATATGGCTTTCCGGAAATTAGAATATGCCGGCAATATCCTGGACAGCGGTATCGTGGCCATTCAGGAAAATCCAAAACGGTTGCAGTACAAGGTCAGCCTGAAAAACGCGCAAACCGGTGCTATGGCCTTATGGTACCCTTATGTGAGCGGCATCGTCCGGAATGACAGCATTTACGCCGTGGTTAATATAGACGACTCCCTGAAGGAAAAACAATTTACGCTTGGCGGCGCTTATTCCCACGACCATCATGACCAAAGCGGCAAAAGCTTTTTCAAATTGTTTAAGGGCATTCGTTTCAATTATGATATCTGGAAGATCGATCCGGACAACCAGGTCGTTTTCGACTCCAACGGGTTTTATATCAGCGGTCTGAACATGACCTACAAGGATCAATCGATAGCGGTCAACAGCGCCAGCCAGCAAGCCAACGCCCCGCTGAATGTCAAGATCAGTAATTTTTCCTTAGCCAATATCACCAGTGTCTTCAGCAAGGATACGCTATTGGCCGACGGTATCTTAAATGCCACCGCGGATATCAGCTTTTTAGATGACGGCGCGCCCCAGGTCAATGCCCGGCTAGACATTAAGGATTTAAAGGCCTATAACCATCCCATGGGCAGCCTGACAGCGGAAATGATCAATACTGGTGCCCATACCATCGCCGCCAAATTAGCTTTATTAGGCCAGGGAAATCACTTAACCCTTGACGGCAGCTATTATTTAGAGCCGGTAGACAGCAATAATTTCGACTTTGACCTCAATATCCGGCCTTTGACTTTAAAAAGTATGGAAGGCTTAAGCTTCGGGAGCATCAAAAACAGCAGCGGCAGCTTAAGCGGTATGCTCAATATTAAAGGGACTACGGACCAGCCCGTCATTACCGGAAAGCTGACTACTGATCAATTAGCCACCACCGTATCCATGTTGAATGCCTATTTTAAGCTGCCTGCCGAAACCATTGATTTCAGCCGGCATAAGATAGTGTTCAACAAGGTACATATCGAGGATAGCCGTGGCCACACAGCCACTTTAGACGGTACGGCCTATACCAGGAATTACACTAATTATTACCTGAACCTCAATTTTTTAGCCGATCACTGGCAGGCTGTCCATTCGCAAAAGAAGGACAATCCCGAATATTACGGTGACCTGGTATTTAGTTCCGATTTAAGCGTTAAAGGCGTGGCCACGGCACCGAAGGTGGAGGGCAATATTGAAATCCATGACAGTACCGATCTGCATTACGCCTTATTGGACAACGGTCCGGGCATGGTGGCCAGCGAGGGTATTGTCCAGTTCGTGGACAGCCGGGACACCTTCTTTACGGATTTGGACACCGTCCAAAAGCCCGAAAGGAGGTTTCGTTTTTCCCCTTCATCCCAAATCAATGTCAACGTTGACGTAGATAAGAATGCCACTTTTACAGTACTCGTTGATCCGGCCACGGGCGATGAATTGCAGATCAAAGGAGAAGCCGCGCTCAACGCTTATATGGATCCTTCCGGCATTATCGGCCTTACGGGCACCTACCAGGTCAACAAAGGCTATTACGAGCTCAATTATAATTTCCTGCACCGGAAGTTTGACATCCAGGACGGCAGTACGGTCACTCTTTCGGGTGATCCTCTCGATGCCGAAGCGGATATTACGGCGGTGTATAATACCCAGGTAGCGCCTTATGACCTTGTGGAAGACATCGCTCCGACGGATCAATTGGTGTATTATAAACAGAGATTGCCGTTCCAGGTTGTATTGAAAATCAAGGGTAAGGTCATGAAACCTGAGATATCCTTTGACATTGTGCTCCCTGATGACAAGACCAATGTCGTATCTACCAACGTATCTAACCTTGTCCAGGCAAAATTGGTTGAGATCCGCAATAATCCGTCAGAGTTAAACAAGCAGGTCTTTGCCGTTTTGATCCTGAATAAGTTTCTGGCCAACAACCCGTTCAGCTCCGCCGGGAGTATGGACATGGAGCATATGGCCCGTAAAAGTGTCAGCCGCTTTTTAAGCGATCAGCTCAACCAGATTGCCGGCCACCTTATTAAGGGCTTAGAGCTTAATTTTGATCTGAACTCCACTGAAGATTATTCCACCGGCCAGAAAAGCAACCAGACCAACCTTAATGTTTCCGCCTCCAAAACCTTATTCAACGACCGGCTTAAAGTCACCGTTGGTAATAATTTTCTCCTGGAAGGGCAAAGCGCGCAAAAGCAACAAAGCAGCCTGATTCCCGGGAACCTGGCCTTGTCCTATCTATTAACAAAGGACGGCCGCTACCAGGCCAGTGCTTACCGGACCAACGAAATGGAAAGCATTATCAACGGCTATGTGGTTGAAACCGGTCTGAAATTTAAAGTAACTTTAACCTATAACAAATTTAAATACCTGTTTGTCAACAGGAAGAAATATTTCCGGGAACTCCGCGCCAGGCGCCAGGCAGCCCGGAAAGAAGAAAGTGCGGAAAAGGATTCAACGACAAACAAGGAAAAAAATGAGCAATAATGCGTAAAAAGCCAAATAAAGATATCCATATTGCGGGGCTTTTTTTCTTAGGAGCTGTTGTCCTGCTTTTGGGGACAAGCTCCTGCAACAATACCCGATATCTGGAAAAAGGCGAAAGCCTTTATATCGGCAATAAAGTTACCGTGAAGGATTCCGCTTTGTCCAAAAGCCAGGAAAAGGCCATGGCAGAAGCGCTTTCCGACATTATCAGGCCGTTGCCCAACCGGAATTTTTTAGGTATCCGTTTTAAATTATGGGTGTACAATATGGCCGGGGAACCCAAAGCGGACTGGGGTGTCCGGTATTGGCTGCGCAATAAAATCGGCGAGCCGCCGGTGCTGGGTAGCGATATGAACGTTAAGTCCAATATTAATATTGTCAATAACTACCTGCAGAATATCGGTTATTTTTCCGCCCGGACAAGCGGTACAATGACCACTAAGAAGAGGCGCAGCAGAGCGTTCTTTACAGTCACCCCCGGCATTCAGGACAGCATTAAGAGCGTCCGCTTTGAGCATATCGACAGCATGCCCCTGAGTAAGAATATTTATGCCACCCGGGAAAAATCGCTATTACGGGCAGGGCAGCCCTATAACCTAAATACTATCATTACGGAACGGGAGCGCATTGCCCAAAACCTGAAGAACGAAGGTTATTTCTATTTTAATCCGGAATATATTTTAGTAAAAGCCGATACCGGAAGGGCCCCGCATCAAATTGACCTGACAGTTACGCTCAAAACGGATGAGATGCCGGGAAACGCGTTTTACCGGTACCGGATGGACAAGATTACCATCATTCCCAATTACCAGATGAGCACCCGTGCCACAGGAAGCCGGGCCAGGCGGCAAAGATACCAGGACACTACTTATTACAAAGGTTACGGGCTAGTGGAACGCCACAGCAGCGCCTTTAAGCCCGATATTTTTTATCAGGCCATGCAACTGAAACCGGGAGAATACTATAGTCTTAAAGATCAAAATATCGCGCTCAACAGGCTGGTCAACCTGGGAGCTTTCAAATTTGTTAAAAACGAATTTACGCCGGTAAAAGACCGCA
Source organism: Edaphocola sp. (assembly GCA_035708205.1). Taxonomy (GTDB): domain Bacteria; phylum Bacteroidota; class Bacteroidia; order Chitinophagales; family Chitinophagaceae; genus DASSSY01. The sequence continues at coordinate 41,217 of DASSSY010000001.1, read as the reverse complement.
GTAAACATCTTCTGGATCTGACTTATTACCTGTCGCCCTACCCTAAGAAATCCTTTTCCGCGGATATCGGCGGCTATACCCAAAATGACAGCCGCGTGGGCTCGCGCGCCAGTGTTTCCTGGATGAACCATAATATGTTCAGGGGAGCGGAAATATTTTCCATCAAGCTTTCCGGCGGTTTTGACATGCAATATGGCGGGGAAATAAAAACCCCGAACGTTTATACTTTAGGCGTCGAAGCCGGCCTTAACTTTCCAAGATTCCTGGTGCCTTTTGCAGATATTAAGCCCTCCAGTCTGTTTGTTCCGCATACCCTGGTCACGGCGGCTTACAACTATTCGCTTGGGAAAGATTATTACAAGATACAATCCTTATCTTTTGGCTTTGGCTATAACTGGAAAGAAGACGCCATGAAAGAGCATAAATTTTTTCCCATAAATATATCATTTGTTCATACGGATACGCTGGACAATCGATATGCCAATGAATTTAACCTGAGCAACCTTACCTTTAACGGCCTTATTATCGGACCGACTTATGAATACACCTACAATTCCCAGCTAGGTCCCCAAAGCCGGGTCGACAATTATTATTTCGATGGCATGGTGGATTTCTCCGGCAATATTCTGGGCTGGGTACAAGGAGCTTCACTGGATAAGCCGCCTAAAGAGATATTGGGCCTCCAATATGCCCAATACGCCAAAATCCAGGCCGATTTCCGTTATTATCATAATTACACGGCCGAAAAAATACTGGCCACCCGCTTTTTCTTTGGCTTCGGCCTTCCCTATGGCAATTCCCAGACCTTACCCAATATTAAACAGTTCTTTGCCGGCGGGAGCAGTAGCCTGCGCGGGTTTTCTTCGCGGCTAGTGGGCCCCGGCAGCTACAATTACACCAAAGGCAGCGGCAGCAATACCTTCATTCAAATGCTAGGGGATATCAAACTGGAGATGAATGCAGAATATCGTTTACCGGTTTACCAATTCATCAAGGCTGCTTTTTTTGCCGACGCCGGGAATATTTGGCTTTACAGGGACAACCCAAGCTTCCCGGGAGGCGTATTTAACGCCGATTTTTATAACCAGTTAGCGGTTGATGCCGGCGTCGGGCTGCGTTTGGATTTCTCTATATTGGTGCTCCGTTTAGACCTGGGTATTCCTGTCCGCAAGCCCTGGTATCCCGAAGGTCAGCGCTGGCGTTTTAATGATCTGCGTTTCGGCAGCCCCGATTGGCGCAATAGCAATCTATTTTTTAACCTGGCGATCGGCTATCCGTTCTAAAAAACTTATGGCGATTGGTTTTTGGGCCCTGGATTACGGGTCAATGGTAAGAAATTAAACAAATATCCGTGCAGCCATTTCAATGGCCTCTGCAAGGGCTTCCATATCTAAGTTGAGGCTAACATCTTTCTGCTCCAGCCACCAGACAAGGTTTTCTGTAGCGATATTACCCACCAATTCATCTTTGGCCATCGGGCAACCCCCAATGCCCTTCAGGGAGCTGTCAAAATGGGTACAGCCATATGTAAACGCCGCCTCGATCTTTTCCTGCCAGGTGTTGGGCGTGGAATGAAAATGACCACCAATCTCAATACCGGGAAATTCAGGAATTAAATTTGAAAACGCGGTTTCAATCGTTTTCGGATTAGCCACCCCAACGGTATCGGCCAGGGAAATCACTTCAATACCCATGCCCGCCAGTTTCCGGAACCACTCAAACATCAGGTCAACCGAATAACCATCCCCGTAGGGATTGCCAAAGCCCATGGAAATATAGATCAATAATTTTTTATGATGCCGGAGACATAAAGCCTGAATACCCTCAACTTCTTTCAGGGATTGAACAATGGTTTTATTGGTATTGCGTAGCTGAAAGGTTTCAGAAATCGAAAAGGGAAATCCCAGGTAGGTAATCTCATCAAAGGCGCAGGCTTCTGAAGCTCCCCTTGTGTTGGCGACTATGGCCAATAGTTTGGCGGAACCGCTATTTAACTGCAATTGCGGCAATACCGCTTTGGTATCTGCCATTTGAGGAATAACCTCGGGCGATACGAAAGATCCGAAATCCAGGACATCAAAACCAACTTTTAAAAGCTGATTAAGATAAGCCACTTTATCGGCTGTTTGGATAATGTGCGGCCAGCCTTGCATGGCGTCTCTCGGGCATTCAACTATTTTCACGGGTTGCATGGTCGTCTTTGTTTTTCAAGCAGTTAAGGCGCAAAGTTAAGTGATATCTTTTTCGCGGAAAGCCTTTAGGGGTAAAGAATATCTATCCGGTTGTATCAAGATAAGAACATTATGCGCCAAATGCTTTGGCATATTGCATCTCTATGGTTCTAATCTGCTTCCGGGTATTCTCATTTTGAACAGATTGCTTATAGTCATCCCAGACCCGTTTGGCAGCAGCGGATTTTTGCCCGGCATTTTTTTGAGCCGCTGTCTTCATGCTTAATTGTTTATAGAGGTGGTAAACATGGCTGAACATTTGTATCTGGAAGCGACTGCCCTCGCCTTCTTTATCAGCCATTTTCTTCATTAAGGCAAGCCCTCTATTAAAGGTAGAATCGTCAGTAACATGCCGAAGATAAGCTGCGAAGCTTCCCATAAATAAGGCCCGGTCACCTTCATACTTGTGCCATAAAATATTGCTGTAAAAGGAATAATCATCAGGATTACCGTTCCCGGCAATGACATTACCTGCAGCGGTCAGCCATTTCGCGGAATACCCGTTCTTTGATATCAGGTCACGGGCAATAGTTTCCGCCCTATGGTGGTTAACCTGATTTAACGCGGTCAGCGCAGAAGCGGCCACATAATAAGACGACGCCTCCGTTGCTTTTTCAAAGAAATCGGCATATTGCTTATTGTCGTTCTTTCCTAACCAGTCAATGGCGGCAGCCCTCACTTTATTGTCATGGTCGTTTTGAGCAAGAGCATAGAAGAAATTTTTCCAGCCCTGGCTGACCGGTATCTTCATTTGTACCAATAACCGCAGGGCGTTCCCCCGGATAAATCCCGACGGATCTTTCTGAATGGCTGTCTTTAAAACGCTGTCAATTTGGTCGTCGGCAACACTTCCCTTTTGCGCAAAAATACCGATTAACGCATCAAAACGGCTCATTAAGTCCATGTCGTCCAACGCTTCGAACCCTGCTTGTTTGGCCAGGCTAAAGTCCTGCGTGCTGCGCAGGCCGGCCGAAAAATATTGTCTTGCCCACTGATTAAAGTCCTTGTGATCCTGGATCTCTCCGGGCAGCCAATGGCCCGCGTCGGGAATAAAAACCGGCCGGTAGTCGCCTTTGTAGGGAAATGCAAAAGTCTGTCGGGAACTGTCCACCAGCCAGTCAATGGTCTCAATTTGACCATCCCTGATGATCTGGGCTTTCAGTGGTAAATAATAAACAGCCGTTTGATAATCGGCCTCCTGTTGCACCTGTTTCACAAAAACCGTCATTTTCTTAGCGTCATCATCATATTTGTAGCGGATATCCAGGATAGGATGCCCGCCCTTATCATACCATTGATTGAAGAAAACATGCCAGTCTTTTCCGGTCACTTTTTCAAAGGCCAGGCGCAACTGGTCCGCTTCGGTACTCTGGAGGGCATTCTGGCTTAAATACAAATGCAGCGCGGCAAAGAACGCGCTGTCCCCGGTTTGCCTCCTCAGGTAATTTAAAATCATGCCGCCTTTGGAATAAGACACCCGGTCAAACACATCATCCGGATGTTCAAAGCGAAAGCGCACCAAGGGCAGATCACTGTAAGGCGCTTGTCCCAAATAACGGAGCTTGCTGTTATAAAACTCAATCTCAGCTTCGTCTTCGCCATATTTATACTCCGCCCAAAGTTTTTCGCTAAAGTCGGCAAAGGATTCGTTGAGGGTGATCTGGCTCCAGTTTTCACAGGTAACATAATCGCCAAACCACTGGTGGAACAACTCATGGGCGACAATAAAATCATTGTTGTCATCGGCAATCTGCCGGCTATCCTTCAGGTTAAAGGCGCCGAAAAGACTGGCGGAAACGTTTTCCATGGCACCGGATACATAATCATAGCCAATCACCTGGCTGTATTTGCTCCAGGGGTAATCCATCTTCAGCTTTTTAGAAAAGAAGTCGATCATCTCCGGCGTATATTTAAAAATATCGCGGGCATAATCTTTATATTCTTGTGGCACATAATAATCTACAGCTTTACCGGCTTTGCTGTTCCTGTCGGAAACCACTGCAAAATTGCTGGCCGCCATCATGGCCAGATAAGGCGGAATAGGTACTTCCTGCTGCCAGGTATCTGCCCTCATATTACCGGGTTCTTCCTTTGAGGCCATCAACCGGCCGTTACTTAAGGTTCTAAAACTGTCTGGGACGTGCATGGTGATCGTAAAGGTGCTGCGAAAATTCGTATGGTCGAAGGTCGGGAACCAGTGGCTGTTAGCCTCCGTTTCGCCTTGTGTCCATATTTGCACCGGCTGGTAGGGCTCAAAATGGTCCGCGTTGATAAAATATAATCCCCTGTCTTCGGTAATAGCCTTACCCCCTACACCCCCGGCCGCATAGGGCATGGCGATATAATGAATATTCAGCGTTAAAGTGTCTGAACGGGTATATGCCTCCGGTAAATTAATGTGTAATTGAAGACCGTCATACCGGTAAGGCAAGCTATTTTTGCCGGCACCCGAAACTGATAAAATCTTCATGCTTTTGGCATCCAGAACCACTGAATCCGTAGCATAAAAATGAGGGTGCAGGATGATTTGCGTTGTGGCCTGAGCGATTCTGGCCGGTATATCAAAAGCAATATTGATGCCGGTGTGGATAAGTTCCCAAGCCTTCGACGGTGTTGGCCGGTAGGGTAATGAATCATAGCTGCTCGCAACAACAGCACTTTGAGCGGGTCCTTGGCCGGATAGGGAATGCTGGGAACGACAAGATGACAGAGCAAAAAAAATGCCCATCAGGGATAAATACAAATAGAATTTTCGCATCAGGCAAAAATGCGCAATTTTTTATAAAAAATTATCCCGCCAAAAGCGGGATAACAACAAATTTACGTGATGGTTATTTATGATCTATGCTTCTGCCCGGTAAAACAAGGTATTGCTATTTTCTTTCCGGAAAATTTCCCGGACGTAAGCCTGAATAGCGGCGGCACCTGCCGACAGGTATTTATCCATTTCTGTGTTCATCATCCCGGCATCGCCCAGAATCTGGTAAAACGCCAAGTTATTGGCCCGCGCCAGAAGGCTCATATCTTCGAAAGTAATGGCCGATTCAATCTTATTCTTAGCCTTTTCCAATTCCGTGTCAGAAAAAGCGTTTTGCATTAAATCATCAACTTCGGCTTCGATCGCGGCATCAGCTTCTTCAAGTGTTACACCTTTGACCAGTTTCCCGGTAATGACCAGTAAACCGGGGTCAAGGCTGCCGGTATGATAGCAGGAAATCTGGCTGAACAGTTGTTTTTCCTTGACCAATTTTTGAAATAACCTGGAAGCATTGCCGTTGCCCAGGATTTCAGTAATAATATCGGCATAATAATATCCCGGAGACAACCGGTCCGCTATGTGCCAGGCCTTATAAATAGCGTCTAAAGGCACTTTCGCCCGGATCTCTTTAAACCGGCGTTCCGTTTGTTGCGGTTCCTGGGATAAATGCCGAACATAAACCTCACCGGAAGGTACCGGGCCGAAATATTTTTCAGACAGGGTTTTTATTTCCCCGGTAGTCACATTGCCAGCCACACATAAAATGGCATTGGCGGGACAATAATGTTTTTTGAAAAAGGCTTTGACCTCATCCAGGGTAGCCTGTTCAATCTGCTCTAAATTTTTACCGATGGTCATCCATTGATACGGATGTACCTTATAGGCCAGTTCCCGCAAATACTTCCAGGCATCGCCGTAAGGCATGTTCAGGTAATGCTCCTTAAATTCCTCACAAACTACTTTCCGTTGTACCTCCAGGCTCCTGGGACTAAAAGCCAGGGAAAGCATACGGTCGCTTTCCAACCAAAAGGCCGTTTCCATATTTTCTTTAGGGAGCTGGATATAATAATTGGTAATATCATTGGTGGTGTAGGCATTGTTTTCCCCTCCTGCCCTTTGCAGCGGTTCGTCATAAGACGGAATATTAACGGAGCCGCCAAACATTAAATGTTCAAACAAATGGGCAAAGCCAGTGTGTTCCGGATCTTCATCCCTGGCGCCGACATTATATAACACGTTAACAGCTACCATTGGTGTGGATCTGTCCTGGTGTACAATAACTTTCAGGCCATTGTCAAGCGTAAACCGATCAAATTTTATTTCCATTAAAACCTGTTTTAAACGTCCAGCCACTCCTGCATTTTCCGGATGGCCTCCATCATGGCAGGGTGTACTTTCATGCCTTTCATTTGTAAAAAATATTCACGGGCGGCGCTGGTGTGCTTCTGCACCAGTTCCATATCCGCCAGCGCCAGCAACGCCATTGCCTTATCAGGCTCTTTCAGCCTTCCCGAATCGATGGCCTGTTCCAAAAAGGGCTTCGATTCCCGGAACCGATCATTCTCGCGGGTCAGCATGCCATTGATAAAGTAGAAATACGCTTTATTCCGTTTGCTTAAATACTGCGGCTTCTGGATCTGGTCGATGATCTTTTCTGTTTCCTTGTATTCATTTTTGCGCAGACGGGCAAGCGCCAAAGGCACTGTTCCGGCTTTGTAATAGCCCCAAAGCAAAGCAAAGGAGGCCGCGAAAGTAATGACAAATATCGGCCAGAAGCCGATATACGCGCCTACGATAGATACTAAGGCACAGACAATCAGTAAAATAAACCGGACAAGAGAGCTGAACATAAGTTTTCCGAATTAGGCTACCGTTTTATTGGCGGCGGCTTTTTCTTTTTTGCACTCCTGGCTCTTCAAAGCTGCCTTTATAAAGCCGGCAAACAGCGGGTGCGGGTTTTCTACGGTGCTTTTATATTCCGGGTGAAACTGCGTACCGATAAAGAACGGATGATCTGCCAATTCCACAATTTCCACTAACCCGTTTTGCGGATTTTTCCCCACGGCCTTCATGCCCGCTTTTTCAAAATCAGCCAGATAAGCATCATTAAATTCGTAGCGATGGCGATGCCGTTCCTGGATATCAGCCCGGCCATAGCACTCAAATACCTTAGAATTTTCCTGCAAATGGCAATCGTAAGCGCCTAACCGCATGGTACCGCCTAAGTTTTGAATATCTTTTTGTTCTTCCATCAGATGGATAACCGGTGCCGAACACTCCTGTAGCATTTCGGTAGAATGCGCGTTAGGCAGATTCAGCACATTACGGGCAAACTCGATCACGGAGCATTGCATGCCCAGGCAAATACCCAGAAAAGGAATTTTGCCTTCACGGGCGTATTTTATGGCTTGTATCTTTCCTTCAATGCCCCGGCTGCCGAAGCCCGGCGCCACTAAAACGGCATCCAGGTTTTTCATTTTTTCGAACAGGTTCTCCTCGGTTAAATGCTCGGAATGAATATTCCGTACCTCAACCTTGCATTCATTCACAGCGCCGGCATGTATCAGCGATTCCAGGATAGATTTATAAGCGTCCTGGAGCTCCACATATTTCCCGATCAGCCCGATGGTTACCTTTGATTTAGGATAGCGGAGCTTATTTAAAAACTCTTTCCATTTGGTCATATCCGGATCATTGCCCAACGGCAGATTCAAAAGCTTTAAGCTGATGACATCCAGTTTCTCCTGCAACATTTCCAAAGGCACGCCATAAATTGAATCCGCGTCGCGCGCTTCAATAACGGCATCCGGTTTGACATTACAAAATAAAGCGATCTTTTTCTTTAAATCCTCGTATAAAGGCTCTTCCGTACGGCAAACAATAATATCGGGGTTAACGCCGTTTTCACTCATCATCTTGACGGAATGCTGAGTGGGCTTTGTTTTCAGTTCTTTTGCCGCCCGCAGGTAAGGAATGAGCGTCAGGTGGATCACTAAACAATTTTCAGTGCCCAATTCCCATTTCATTTGCCGGACGGCCTCTACATACGGCAGGGATTCGATATCCCCTACTGTTCCTCCTAATTCGGTAATGACGATGTCATAATCCCCGGAAACGCCCAAAAGCTGTACCCGGCGCTTGATCTCATCGGTGATGTGCGGAATGACCTGTACGGTCTTACCCAGATAAGCGCCCTCCCGCTCTTTATTAATGACATATTGATATACCCGGCCGGTGGTCACATTGTTAGCCTGGGAAGTGGGGGTGTTCAGGAAACGTTCATAATGCCCTAAATCCAGGTCCGTTTCCGCGCCGTCATCGGTCACATAACACTCACCATGCTCATAAGGATTCAAGGTGCCGGGATCAACATTGATATAAGGATCGAACTTCTGAATCGCCACCCGGTAACCGCGGGCTTGTAACAATTTGGCTAATGAGGCGGCAATAATACCTTTGCCCAACGAGGAAGTAACGCCACCGGTTACAAAAATGTACTTTGTCATGATCTTGTTTTTGCGACCGGTATAAAAATAAAAAAGGACTGCAAAAGTCCAACGGTCATGCAAAGGTATAAAGATTTTCCCATCCACTGTACAATGGACACTCTTTAGGACAAATATTTTTGCTTATGATGATTTCGACAGCACTGATCCTTAAGCTGTTACCGGAAAGTCCAGGTGCGCTTGCAATATCGGCATCACGGCACCGACAACGAAAAAGCTGCCGGTAACCAGCAAAATATCTTCCACCTGCAAATGACTCAGCGCCTGTTCGACAGCTTCATGAATATCGGCATAATGATCGCCTGAAAGTCCCGCCTGCTGCGCTTGTTCATAAAGCTGACCGGCAGGAAGCGCCCGGGGAATGGGGGCCTCGGTAAAATAATAGTGCGCTTCCGGGGGCAGCAATTTTAAGATGGCTGAAATATCTTTGTCCTTTACAAAGCCGGTAAGGATGTAAAGTTTACCACCCTGAGGCAAATGTTCCTGCCGTAAGTTTTCCCGCAAGTAGGCCATACCGCCGGTATTATGCGCCACTTCCAAAATAATTTTGGGTTCCGGGCAAACGGTCTCCCAGCGCCCGTGCAAGCCCGTCAGCGTTTTGACCATGGAAAAGCTTTCAACAACTTTCTCCGGTGGTAGTATCCAGCCTTTGCTCCTTAAAATGTTGAGCGCTGCCAGAGCGGTTTTCAGGTTGGCTTGCTGGTAGCGGCCTTTTAAATCAGTCTTTACCGTATAACTCCGGCCGGAATCCTGCTCCCCGGCCTGGTAAGCGTCGTAACCGGCATCATTTTCCTTAAACGCCAGGTTCAGCATTTTATCGGCAAAATACAAGGGGGCGCCCTTCAGCATGGCCGCTTCAAGGAAAACAGGTGTCGTTTCCTCCTGGGTTTCGCCAATGACCGCCGGCACATTTTCTTTAATAATGCCGGCCTTTTCGCCCGCGATCGCGGCCAGCGTATTTCCCAGGACATCCATGTGATCCCAGCCGATCTGCGTAATGACCGATAATTCCGGCCTGATAATATTAGTACTGTCCAAACGCCCGCCCAGGCCGGTTTCAATAATCGCGATATCCACATTTTCGGCGGCGAAAGCGCTAAAGGCCATGGCCACGGTCAGCTCAAAATACGAAGGCTGGATTTGCGTTATCAAAGCGTAGTTTTGGTTGACAAAATCCAGGACAAATGCCTGGTCAATCAACTGCCCGTTAATCCGGAACCGCTCCCGGAAATCAACCAGGTGCGGCGAGGTATATAAGCCCGTTTTGTAGCCGCAATGCTGAAAAGCCGCGGCCAACAGGTGACTGACGCTGCCCTTACCGTTCGTGCCGGCGATGTGCACCGTAGGAAATCGGTTCTGCGGATGGCCTAATCCCGCACAAAGCGCGGTAATATTATCAAGCCCTTTCTTTATTGCAGCACTGCCGTTCCGGGAAAACATAGGCAGCCGGCCAAACAAAAACTCCAGGGCCTCCTCATAGCTTTTAAGCATATCTTAATGATTGAAAGAGAAAAAATCAAACGGCAAGAAAGACCGGGCAAAATTAAAGCATTGGAACAATAAGTCTGGATATGAATTGGCAGACGGGGATATGGTGGCGCAAATTATTTAGAGATTGGGCGCTTCCCTGATAACGAAAAATTATCCTTCCTTCTCCTACCTTTTAACGGCTGGGGCTTACTATTGCAATTCCTCACACCGAGACAAAAAAAATTGGCTGGTAAAATTATTAATCGTAATATTGCGATATTAGAATAAATGAAGCAGATGGGCGCTACAAAAACAGACCATTTTACCGATAAGCAGAACCAAATCGCTACAATCGCAAAGGCATTGGGCCACCCGGCAAGAGTGGCCATCATTGAATATTTAATGAAAGTGAACACCTGTATTTGTGGCGATATCGTCAACGAGCTGCCGTTAGCGCAGCCCACCGTTTCGCAACATTTGAAAGAGCTTAAAAACGCGGGGTTGATAAAAGGAAATATTGAAGGCAATGCTATTTGCTATTGCATTGATGAAAAAACAGTGGATGTCCTGAAAGATTATTTTTCAAAAATCATTACGACCGTCACCAGGCAAAAATGCTGTTAGGCGTTTTTTACTTTAAATAATCGCAATATTGCAATAAAACAAAAATTAAAGGAAATGAATACCGAAAAAGACATCAAGGAAATGATAAAGGAGAAGTACAGCAACATTGCTTTACAGGATAAAGCCACCAACCAGTCATCCTGTTGCGGCTCGGGGTGTTGCTCGACGGAAGTCTATAATATTATGAGCGATGATTACAGCAACATGGACGGTTATGAGGCCGGGGCCGATTTAGGGTTGGGCTGCGGATTGCCGACACAGTTTGCGGCTATCAAAAAAGGCGATACCGTCATCGATCTGGGCAGCGGTGCGGGAAACGACTGCTTTATCGCAAGAAAAGAAACAGGTGAGGAGGGCAGGGTTATAGGCGTTGATTTTACGCCGGCCATGATCGAGAAAGCAAGGGCCAACGCGCAAAAGGCAGGATTCACAAATGTTACGTTCAGGCTGGGGGATATTGAAAATATTCCCGTTCCTACAAATTTTGCCGATGTTGTTGTCAGCAATTGCGTTTTAAACCTTGTGCCCCACAAGGACATGGTTTTTAAAGAAATTTTCCGGATACTCAAGCCAGGCGGCCATTTTAGCATTTCCGACGTTGTTTTAACAGGCCATCTTCCCGAAGCATTACAAAACGAAGCGGAAATGTATGCCGGCTGTGTTGCGGGAGCCATTCAAAAGGCCGATTATTTAGAGATGATCAGGGCCAATGGCTTTTCAAGCATGGCCATTCAAAAAGAAAAGCCGATCAATATCCCTGACGACATTTTAAGGAACTACCTGAATGAAGATGATCTAAGGAGCTTCCAATCGGGGAACACAGGCATTTTTAGTATTACAGTGTATGCGAAAAAATCAAAAGCCTGTGATTGCGGAACGGATTGCTGCTCTTAAACCATACTGGAAAAAATATCGCAAACCCATTACCATAACCACATCGGTGATCGGGCTACAGCTGATATTTGGTTTTGATCCGAAGTTTTGTCTCATTAATATTATCTGGTTGCTTGTTTAAGACCATGGAAAAAAAGAAAATTTTAGTGCTTTGCACCGGGAACAGTTGCAGAAGCCAGATCGCGGAGGGTTATCTACGCCATTTCGCGAATGGCAAAGCGGAGGTTTACAGCGCCGGCGTGGAAGCGCATGGCGTGAATCCAAAAGCCATGTCCATAATGAAAGAGGATAACATAGATATTTCCACGCACACTTCAAACAAGATTGATGAGTATGACAACCTTGTTTTTGATTTTGTGATCACGGTTTGCGATAATGCCAAAGAGCGCTGTCCGTTCTTCCCAGCCAAAGCTCAAAAATATCATCAAAATTTTGAAGATCCCGCAAAAGCAACCGGAACAGAAGATGAAATTGAGGAACGGTTCAGGCAGGTCCGCCAACAAATAAAAGCTTACTGCAAACGGTTTGTAGCGGAACATCTGTAATGTCCATTGGGCATCTGAAATATCGAGACGGCTTTATTGCCGGGAAAATTAAACGCGCACTGCCATTCCTCTTTAAGGGACCATTAATGTCATTTATGATGACCTGAAGGACATTTAAAGAACTATAGACTATAACAGCTACCAAATAGAATAAGCTGATATCCTTAAACCAAGATTATTTCCAGGCTTTGTTTTTAACTTTGCAATGGTCCACTCCAGGAAAAGAAAAAAAATATGAATATGCATACTATAAAAGCTTTTGGTACGGAAGCACCGGAAGCAAACTTGAAACAAATGAGCATCAGCCGCAGGGAAGTCACGGCAAAAGACGTAGAGATCGATATTTTATATTGCGGCGTTTGCCATTCCGATTTACATACGGCCCGTAACGAATGGCACGGCACGATCTACCCGAATGTTCCGGGACATGAGATTGTCGGGCGGGTCATCAAAGTGGGTGATCAGGTAACCCGGTTCAAGGTGGGCGAATTGGCAGGTGTCGGCTGTATGGTGGATAGCTGCCGGGAATGTGAAAGCTGCAAAGCGGGACTGGAACAGTACTGCGAAAACGGTAATGTGCAAACTTATAACGGACACGATAAACATCTGAACCGGCAAACCTTTGGCGGGTATTCCGAACGTATTATCGTTGACGAAGATTTTGTCTTGCATATTCCCGGAAATTTAGACCTGGCGGCAACCGCGCCTTTACTGTGCGCCGGCATTACCACTTATTCCCCGTTGAGCCACTGGAACGTCGGCACCGGCATGAAAGTCGGCATTGTCGGTATCGGCGGCCTGGGCCATATGGGCGTGAAGCTGGCAAAAGCAATGGGCGCTCATGTTGTAGTGATAACGACGTCTGCCTCGAAAGTTGAAGACGCCAAACGTCTGGGCGCGGATGAAGTCATCCTTTCCGTCGATGAGGCACAAATGAAGAATAACGCCGGTACATTACATTTTATTTTGGATTGCGTATCGGCCCAACACGACATCAACGCGTATTTAAGCTTATTGAAAAGAGACGGGCAGCTGACCATTGTCGGCGCACCGGAGCATCCGCTTCCGGTGGCGGTATTTAGCTTGATCCCCGGGCGCAAAAGCTTTTCGGGCTCATTGATCGGTGGAATCCGGGAAACACAGGAAATGCTTGATTTCTGCGGCCGGCACAATATTACACCGGATATTGAGCTGATCCGTATACAGGACATTAACAACGCTTACGACCGTCTTCTGAAAGGCGATGTCAAATACCGTTTTGTCATTGATATGGCTTCATTAAAAAATTGAAACGGCAATGCGACTGATCACCATCAAAGCCATATGGCTGCTGGTTTCAATAGCCGGGATGCTCAAATCTAAGCGACGAACCAGGTTATTGAGAAGATAGATTGATCTCTATCAACGCAACCGGAACTGATACGGGCCGAATTAAACATAACCACAGCAACAATAAATATATTCATTACTGTTGCTGTGGCTTAAAAAAAATACAATATCTAAGGCTATTGCCGGCCTTCGGCAAAATATTTATGGAAATATGGAATAGTTTCAATGCCTTTGTAGTAATTGAACACGTCATATTTCTCATTGGGCGAATGGATATTGTCATTATCTAGGCCAAAGCCCAGTAAAACGGTTTTCAGCCCCAGCACTTCTTCGAATAAAGCCACGATGGGGATGCTGCCGCCTCCCCGGGTGGGAATGGGCTCCTTGCCAAAGGTTTCCAGGATGGCTTTGGCCGCTGCCTGGTAAGCCGCAGAATTTGTCGGCGTCACAACAGCTTCGCCGCCATGCAGGTTAGTCACCTTTACCGTAGTGCCTTTGGGCGCAATACTTTGGATATGCTTTTCAAACAATTTGGCCATATCAGCAGATTTCTGATTAGGCACCAAACGCATGGAAATTTTGGCATGTGCCTGAGAAGGCAAAACGGTCTTAGCGCCTTCGCCGGTATAGCCGCCCCAAATGCCGTTGACATCTAAAGTAGGCCGGATGCCGGTACGTTCCAGCGTGGTAAAGCCTTTTTCACCAACGACTTCAGAAATGCCCAAATCTTTTTTGTATTCATTCAGGTCAAACGGCGCTTGATTCAGTTTTTCACGGTCGGCAGCGCTCATTTCTTCCACATTTTCATAAAATCCGGGAATGGTGATGTGGTAATTTTCGTCATGCAGCGAGGCGATCATGCGGCAAAGTTCATTGATGGGATTGGCCACCGCGCCGCCGTATACGCCGCTATGCAGATCCCGGTTGGGGCCGGTTAAGGTTATTTCCAGGTAAGCCAGTCCGCGCAGGCCACTTTCAATGGAAGGATGCGCCATGCTGATCATGGAAGTGTCGGAGATCAACACAATATCTGCCTTTAATTTTTCTTTATTTTCTTTGATAAATACCGCCAGATGCTCGCTACCCACTTCTTCTTCCCCCTCGATCATCATCTTAATATTGCAGGGCAAAGTATTGGTCCGGCACATCACTTCCAGGGCTTTAATATGCATATACATCTGGCCCTTATCATCACAGGCACCGCGGGCATAAATTTTTCCGTCTTTAATGACCGGTTCAAAAGGCCCGCTTTCCCACAAATCCAAAGGATCGGGCGGTTGCACATCATAATGGCCGTACACCAATACGGTCGGTAAACCGGCATCAATTATTTTTTCACCATAAACAACCGGATGGCCGGCAGTGGGGCAAACTTCCGCTTTATCCGCGCCGGCGGCCAGCATCGCCGACCGGATAGCCTCGGCGCATTTGGTCATATCCGCCTTATGATTGCTGTCGGCACTTACGGAAGGTATCCGTAACAGATCCAAAAGCTCATTCAGGAAACGCTCCTTATGGCTTTCTAAATAGTCTTTCCAAGCTTGTATCATGAAGATTAATTTTTTAGCCTGACAAAAGTAGGTAAATGATTTAACTTTGCGGGTCGGTTGTCAGAAGGCGCTGGATGGTGCCTCTGACCTTTCATGATTATTTGAAGAGCATTAAACCAAGATTATCAGGGCATGGAAAATTTATTTGCGGAATTTAAAGGCGCAAGTTTACAGGATTGGAAAGAAAAAGTTGTCAAAGACCTGAAAGGTCAGCCTTTTGAGGTATTGTTGAGTGAGGATGATAACCATTTAAGCCTTGAACCTTTTTATAACCGGGAAAACACCGCTACTGAAACAGCTACCAATCGGCAGAACCCCGGCTGGCACATGATGCAGAACATATCAGTAACGGATTTTGTTCAGGCAAATAAAGAAGCGTTGAAAGCCCTGAATAACGGCGCTGATGCCCTTTGCTTTGATTTGAGGACTTTAGAAACGGTAGATTTCAGCCAATTGCTCCGGGACATCGAACTCTCATATATTAAGGTGTCGTTTGAAATCGGTCATTCTTACAAAACCATTATCGACAGTTTTGAGGCCTTTCTGAAATCCAAAAATCTGGACAGCAGTCAACAGAACATCGCTTTTCATTTTGATCCGACAGGCAATTATATGGCCGCTCCCGGTGGTCATCCCCTGCCCGATGGAAAAAATTATCCTAATTTTTATGAACAATCCGGTCGTTGGTTTGGTCTTTCGGTGAATGCAGCGCTTTATCAAAATGCCGGTGCCAACAGCGTTTCACAGTTGGCCTATGCCACCGCTCATGTTCATGAATATATCCACTGGCTTCAGGATGTGCTGCCGCAAGGCTCTGAAATTTCCCTAAACATTCAGTTGGCCACCAGCACCCTCTTTTTTGAAGAGATTGCCAAACTGCGCGCCCTGCCGGGATTGATTCAACGGCTGTTGCAGACTTATGGTTTCCGGCCACGGCTAAATTTCAGTGTTCAGACCAGCGATATTTACCGGAGCCCAGTAGATGTTTATACCAACCTGTTGCGGGACAGTATTGCCGGTATGGCTGCCGTCATTGGTGGTTGCCATGATTTGAGCATTCATGCTTTTAATGCTACTCAACAAAACCCCAAAAAGTCGTTGGAAAACGGTCAGCGTTTAGCACTCAATCAGCAGTTGATTTTTAAAGAAGAAAGTTATTTGGACAAAGTTGCCGATATGGCTGCCGGTTCTTTTTATATTGAAAAACGAACGGAAGAATTGGCACAAGAGGCCTGGCGTGTATTTCAAGCCATTGAAAAAGAAGGCGGCTTATTGGCTTATTTTGCTTTGGGAAATCTGAAAAAAGATATCCAACAACAGGCGGCAGATTTACTGGCACAATATCGAAATGGAACAAGAGTGTTGATTGGCGTCAATAAGTTTCCAAATCCGATGGAAGAGGAATCAGCCTTTCTTCCGAAAATCCAAAATGCGGATGATAACGGCCTGCGGCCGGTTAATCTGGCAGAAGAACTACTGAAATCCGGAGTTTAAGGCTCCGGATTTCAGTAGAATGTAATATCACATACACGTCCAGCTACAGACCTCTCTCTTACCGCCTTACCTCAAACTTGCCCTGTGCCACGCTGCCATCCGACAACAAGGCTTTCAGCAGATAAAATCCCGGCGCTAAGGAGCGGACATCCATCCGGTAAAGACCTTTACTGCTGACCTTTTCCCGACGCAGCTCCTGACCCAGCAGGTTATACACCAATACCGTTTTAAGCTGTACATTACCATTGCTTTTCAGCCATAATTCACTACCCGCCGGGTTGGGATACAATTGAATATTCCCGCCGCTCCAATACCCACGCCACTGTTATCGGCCGTATCATTGAGTTTCAGCACAAAAGCCCCGCCACCCGAAAGATTATAAGTTCCTCCGTTAGGGTCAAAATCAACCGTGCCATTGAACCCGCCGGTAACCAATAGATGACCGCTGTCATCTTTAATAATGGCATTGGCGGCACTAGTATAGTGGCCCCCTTTATCTTTTATGGGTATCGCCCATTGAAAATCCCCTTCAGCATCTAATTTATGGATATAACCCATGTGTTGAGTTGCATTAGACGAAAATATCAGCGTATCTGCTGCCGCTGTGTCCGAATTCATATCCATATAACCGAATAGACTTCCTGTTGTATAGACATTACCCAATTCATCAACAAATATAGATGTGGCATAATTGTTAGAAGTTGTAGTGCCTAAAGCGACATCGGAACGTTTTAAGGTCTTTACCCATCCAAAACTACCTCCCGAATTCCATTTACAAATAAAAATATCATTATTTACATGATAATTTATTTGTCCGGTATTCAGAAAAAAAGTGTCCGTTCCCGGATCAAAATCTATTTTTCCCTCATAGCCCCCGGTCGTATAGATATTACCCGCCCCATCCACGGATATGGCAGAAGGCGTAACACTACTATTACCGAAAGTTTCTGTTTTGGCTGCCCATACAAAATCACCCTGCGGATTGAGTTTACAAACGACCATATCCGCAACTCCGCTAAGAGGGTAACTACCCGACCCCGGATCAAAATCCACCGTACCGCTGAGTGAGCCTTCAAGATAAATATTTCCCTCTGCATCTAAAGCTATACTCACAGGCAAAGCATATTGTGCCTGCGCAATAATGCTTCCATTATTATCCCCAAATTGTTTTATCCAAAGAATGTCCCCGGTAGAAGGACGCAAGGCCGCCACAAAAACATAAGGCGCATTATTAGATCCAGAAAGTGTTACCGGGCCTCCGGCCGTCATAACCTGTACCGTATCGAAAAAAGTACCTAAAACCATAATATTGCTATTAGCGCTAAACGCAACAGACGTCCCCACATCCCCGTAATTGCCCCCAATTTGTGTTACCCAGATAAAATCCCCCTGCGCATCCTGCTTACTCACAAAGACATCCGGTGGTGCAAACATTAATGCCGGATTTGGATGCGCATAAAGGGTAAGGGCACCAAAATGCGTCGTATCCGGAAAGCCGCCTGTACTATAAACATTGCCCACCGCATCCGCCACAACCGATGCTATACCTACACTGGCATGATTACTCCAGATGTTTTGGCCCCAAACAAAATGACCAGAGGCATCTAATTTGCTGATATATCCGCCGAAATAGTCCCAGTTTGACTAGCAGGGGGGAGATGCAGGATAAAAGTATCGCCGGGATTGGTGCCGGGGTCCAAATCAATGGTACCGTCAAGATAATTGCTAAAATAATTACCTACCGTATAAACATTGCCGGTGGCATCCCGGCTTATGGATAGCCCACCCTTGAATTGTCCCGCCCAGTTTAAAGTGGGCAATTGCGCCTGCAAGGAAAAACTTCCGGCCAGGGCTAATACGAGTAGAATTATATGAACAGGCCATGCACTTCGAGACAGCGTAAAAGTACCGGTGGTATTTTTATTTTTTTTTCATTATTTCTGAATTTTGTAAATAAGAATATTAAGATTTATTACTGGGCAACCCTACCGTCTCACCTCAAATTTCCCCTGCGCCACGCTGCCATCCGACAACAAGGCTTTTAGCAGATAAAAGCCCGGCGCTAAAGACCGCACATCCATGCGGTAAAAACTGCCACTGCTGACCTTCTCCCTGCGCAACTCCTGACCCAGCAGATTATACACCAATACCGTTTTGAGCTGTAGTTTGCCATTGCTTTTTAGCCATAGTTCATGGCCTGCCGGGTTGGGATACAGCTGAATATTTCCACTTTTCATCTCCGCTGTTGCAATGCCTACACCACTATTCTGGCCAGCCGTATCATTCAGTTTCAGCACAAAAGCTCCGCCACCGGAAAGATTATAAGTTCCGCCGTTCGGGTCAAAATCAACCGTGCCGTCAAAATTACCGGTAACATACAAATGACCGCTGTCGTCCTTGATTATTTGATTGGCGACACTTCGGTAGAAGCCTTCCTTGTCTTTTATGGGTATGGCCCATTGAAAATTCCCTTGGGCATCTAATTTATGGATATAACCCATAGACTTGTGGGCGTTTGACGCAAATATCAGCGTATCTGCTACCGCTGTGTCCGAATTCATATCCATATAACCCAGCATACTCCCGGTGGTATAAACATTGCCCAATTCATCTGCAAATATAGAAGTGGCCTGATTGACGGATCCTCCAGGCGGCACAAAGCTGGTATCTGCTTGGGTACGGGTGATGACTCGAACCCAAGAGAAATTTCCGCTATTATCCCATTTAGAAATAAAAATATCAAAGCGAACATTAGCGATGTCTGCCGCATTCAAAAAAGCGGTATCCGGTCCTGGGTCAAAATCTGTTTTCCCTTGAAAATTCCCTGTGATATAAATATTTCCTTGTTGGCCTGCAAATATGCCCTGAGGGGACACTAAAGAACCGAAATCGGCTGAACGCGCTATTTTTCTTGCCCAAAGAAAATCGCCTTGAGCGCTCAACTTGCAGACCGCCATATCTCCGCTTCCGCTGAGCACATAACTGCCGAGACCCGGATCAAAGTCTACTGTACCATCCAACATGCCGGCAAAGTAAATATTCCCCTCCGCATCTAAAGACATGGTATGAAATAAACCGCCTACAATCTGCGAATTAAAACTTAAACTATCGTTCCCTAATTGTTTTATCCATAAAACATCCCCGGAAGGCCGCAAGCTGGCTACAAAAATACCGGCAGAAAAATGGCCGGGAGTTTCAAGTGTTACCGGACCGGCAGCAGTCGTGACCGTCATCGTATCGGAAAAAGCACCCAAAACCACGATATTCCCCGACGGACTAAGCGCTATAAACCTGCCATCATCCCCATAATTGCCCCCAATTTGTTTTATCCAGATGAAATTGCCTTGGGCGTCCTGTTTGCAAACAAAAGCATCCCCCGGAGCGAATGGCATTATTGCATTAGGATGCGCATAAAAGGTAAGGGCACCAAAATGCGCCGTATCCTGAAAAGTGCCGGTCGTATAGACATTGCCCACTGCATCAGTCGTCGCATCTTTTACTGTCACCGCATAATGGTTACTCCAGATGCGTTGTCCCCAGCCAAAATGACCGGAGGTATCTAATTTGCTGATATAACCTGTAAGATTTGCGCCTCCGGCTTGGTTGACAGGCGAATGCAGGATAAAGGTATCCCCAGGATTAGTGCCGGGATTCAAATCAATGCTTCCACCAAGATAACAGCCCACTGTATAAACATTGCCGGCTACATCCCGACTGATGGAAAAGCCACTGAATTCTGTGGGAGAGGCAGACACAGTGTTAAACATTTTAAATTGTCCTGCCCAATTTAAAGTAGGTAGTTGTGCTTGCAAGGAAAAGCTTCCAAATATGGCCAATAATAGCAATGCCATCCATGCAAGCCAAACATGCAAGGAAAACCTAAAAGGACTGGCAGTGTTTTTAATATTTTTCATTATTTCTGCTATTTTATAAGAATATCAAAAGTTATTAACGAACAATCACGAATGGACGGGTCATAACCGAATTGTCTCCGGTTGTAATACTGATAAAATAATCTCCGGATGGCAAAGCCGAAATATCAACAGGAGTATCTTTAAACGGCTCTTCCAGTACCTTTTGTCCTAAAACATTGGTTATTCTTACTTTTTCAATGGCAGCATCAGAATACTTTATGTACAGATTCTTAGCCGCAGGATTGGGAAAAACGGAAAAGCTTAAAGCCGATTGTGCAGATTCTTCAAGACCTGTGGGCTTAAAAGCATAATCATTATCTGGGGTAATTTTATAACGAATTGTGCTCTGAGAGCCAGTGCCTTTCCACCAAGCGGCTATTAAGCCTTTACCAGAATTGCAACAGGCGGCAAGAGCCACTTCATATTCATCTATATTAACATTAACAACATTAATAGGATCCCAATTGACCGTGGCATATTTATAATTAAATCCAGGATTGTAGGGAGGAACAGGCAATAATACTTGGCCTCCACTCCCATCAAACGCAGCAGACACAACCACACTGGGAGCTATTGGCGCATAGGGCACCCCAGCCCAAGCCAAGGTAATTTGTCGGTTGCCAATAATAGCACCGGAGCTATTAGGCACAAAAGGTCCAAGGCCCGCAGCTATTGCCGCGGCGTAATTATTTCCGGTAGGATTGGCGTAAATTGGGTTACTTGGGTTCAAGTCTGTAGCATATTGTAGCGAATTAAAGTCCGCAAAAGAAACAACGCTCCATTTAGGCGCCGGGCTTTTATACAAGGCCATGCCTTCAATTCTCGGGCGGGGATATATGGGGTCTCCGCCTAAATTAGTAATAACAGGAGGTGTTGTCGGTGGGGCGGTAACATTAATATCATAAACATGAACCATTGGATTTGATGCACTACGATAACAAAGCATGCAGGCGTAAAGCTGGTTACTAATGACATCCTTGACCGCTGCCACATCGGGATTAATCCCGGCATTGGTATAAGTATTCAGAAAAAAAGAATTGGTCACATCCGCTACCTCGCCGGCATATACGCCAATATCATTCAGCGTTGTTTTGTTCCAGACCACTACAAACTCATCCATGGCCGGCAATCCGAGAATGGGCGCGGTATTATTGGCAAAGCCATCAATCTTTGGAGCACTTCCCGCGCCCAAATTCTGAGAGAGGCCGGCCGTGGCTATCATTGTACCCGTAATGTTCGTTATGTTATAATCTCTAACAATGATATCGCCGTTAATGTCCTGATAACATACTACCGCGATATAATCCACACCGGGATTGTTGGGGTCATCTCCCAAAATAACATCCGGCTTGGAAGAAGGCGCCGCATTGCTGATGGGTAGGGTTAGCGTTGCGCCACCGGAATATGTAAGATACAGATTCGTATTCGTACTTACCGCATTACCAGATGATGGCACTTAAAAAACCACCTATACCTGGGCATTCTATCATAGCGGTGTTGACCGTGGCCAAGCCTGAGTTGCCGGCAACCTGATCACCAAAGTTTGGCCCTGCAAGTGGTGGTGCCTGCGCTGCTGCCCAAAAGCCACATAAAAAAAGACCTAAAAAAGGCAGACTAAAGGCTGCCTTTTTTCTAATCGCAAGTAAAATTTTTCCGTTCATAACTGAATTTTTATTGTTTTAATAAATAAGTTAAATAAAACATTCTTAGGACAAAGCTAATAAAAATAATCAATAATTACAATGACTTTATGACTTGGCTTTGGGTATATCTAAGAACTCTACTTCCTACACTCTGCCATATAGCCACTATTACATAAGCGCGTTTTTGACGAAAACAAGCCAATTTTTGCCAGCCTGACTTACAAAGTTTCAGTAAAACTGCAAAAATGTCAATTTAATGTAACTGGCACATTTTTGGTGGACTGTAAAAATGAATTTGCGATTATAATTAATTCAATCGCTTTTTTTTAACCATTAAAATTAAAATTTTAATAAACTATGGCAAAAAAAGTCAGCATCACTCCGCTTCACGACCGTGTTATCGTGAAGCCCGCTGCCGCCGAGACCAAAACAGCAGGCGGAATCATTATCCCTGATACGGCAAAAGAAAAGCCTCAACGCGGAACAGTCGTTGCCGCAGGACCCGGTAAAAAAGACGAACCTGTAACCGTTAAAGCAGGTGATACCGTTCTTTACGGCAAATACGCCGGAACCGAGATCAATCTTGAAGGCGAAGAGTATTTAATTATGCGCGAAAGCGATATCTTGGCTATCGTTTAAGGCACAACTCATTTCAACAAATAATCAAATTCACTAATTCACAAATTAGAATATAATGGCAAAACAACTCTTTTTTAATGCGGATGCCCGCAGCAAAATGAAAAAAGGTGTGGATACTTTAGCAGATGCCGTTAAAGTAACCTTAGGCCCCAAAGGCCGCAACGTGGTAATTGAAAAGAAATTCGGCGCGCCTTCCATAACAAAGGACGGTGTGACCGTAGCTAAAGAAATAGAATTAGAAGACGCCATTGAGAACATCGGTGCCCAAATGGTTAAAGAAGTTGCCAGCAAAACCGCCGATATCGCCGGCGACGGGACGACAACCGCTACTGTCCTGGCCCAGGCGATCGTTAGTGACGGTTTGCGTAATGTTACCGCAGGTGCAAACCCCATGGACCTGAAACGCGGTATCGAAAAAGCCGTTTCAGCCGTTGTGGACAACCTGAAAAAACAATCCAATAAAGTTGGCAACGACAATTCAAAGATCGAGCAGGTAGGTACGATCTCTGCCAATAATGACAGCGAAATCGGTAAATTGATTGCCGAAGCAATGAAAAAAGTAGGCAATGAAGGCGTGATCACCGTTGAAGAATCCAAAAGCACCGATACTTATGTAGATATCGTGGAAGGGATGCAGTTTGACAGAGGTTACCTGACCCCGTACTTCGTGACCAACACCGAAAAAATGCAGGTGGAATTTGAAAATCCTTACATCCTGATTTATGATAAAAAGATCAGCACGATGAAGGATATCCTGGGCATTCTGGAAAAAGTGGTGCAAAGCGGCCGTCCTTTGGTTATTATTTCTGAAGATGTGGATGGCGAAGCGCTTTCTACTTTAGTCGTTAATAAATTACGTGGTTCTTTGAAAGTGGCTGCTGTAAAAGCTCCGGGCTTTGGCGACCGCAGGAAAGAAATGCTCCAGGACATCGCCGTTTTGACCGGTGGTATCGTTATCAGTGAAGACCAGGGCTACAAGCTGGAAAACACAGATATGAGCTATTTAGGCCAGGCTGCCAATATTACCATTGACAAAGACAACACTACCGTTGTGGGCGGTAAAGGTAAAAAAGCCGATATCGTTGCACGCGTTAACCAGATTAAAGCACAGGTAGAAACCACTACTTCCGATTATGACCGCGAAAAATTACAGGAACGCTTAGCCAAATTAAGTGGCGGTGTTGCCGTATTGTACGTTGGCGCAACTACCGAAGTGGAAATGAAAGAAAAGAAAGACCGTGTTGATGATGCTTTGCACGCTACCCGCGCAGCCGTTGAAGAAGGTATAGTTCCTGGTGGTGGAACCGCTTTCATACGCGCCATTAAATCTTTAGACAAGATCACGGATCTGAATGACGATGAGCTGACCGGTGTTAACATCGTGCGCAAAGCTTTGGAAGCTCCGCTGCGCGAAATTGTTGCCAACGCAGGCATCGAAGGTTCTATCATTGTTCAGAAAGTGAAAGAAGGCAAGGCCGATTTCGGCTTCAATGCCCGCACCGAACAATTTGAGAACCTGTTAAGCTCCGGTGTTATCGACCCGACCAAAGTAAGCCGTATCGCTTTGGAAAATGCCGCTTCAATTGCCGGGATGTTGCTGACCACAGAATGTGTGATTGCTGACAAACCTGAGCCCAAATCGGCTATGCCGGCTCCAGGCGGTATGCCTGGTGGCATGGATATGGGATATTAATCCCCTCCCCGATGATTATTTATTTTCAATGAGAAAGCCGCCTGGTAAGGCGGCTTTCTCTGTTTAAGACAACAGGACATAAAAGTGCTGTATTATAATTCCGGGGCTGCCGGCCAGTCCACAGGCACAGCTGATCATTTTATCCCTATTGCGCAAACTGTTTCTACCAGGGGGCATGATTATAACCTTCATTGTAAAAATTATCCAGCAGCGTTTCTTCGGCATGGCCTTATTTTCTATAATACTTTTGACCAACCTGGCCAAAGCGTCTAGCTTAGAGTTAAAAGAAATTCGGGTTTTACGAATACTGATTATCTCTTCATCTGTAAATCCGTTCATTTTGGCAATAGGCACAATGATTATACTGACTAATCACCAGGTTGATTACTTCCTTTTCCCTGGCGTTAAGGGTGGGTCGCCTGTTTTGAAAATTCAAATAATTCCCCAGGGCATGTTCCGAATGAGCAAAGAAGGCAAACAAAACTTTTCATTTTGAATACTTTTAGTGTTAATAATAACATTAACACCGCAAATGTCCGATAACGGCTATTCTTAGAGAATAGGATGACTTCCCTTATATTTGTAAGATTGACAGATCTCATCCTGCTTCCGGGACCATTAGATTTTTGCCTTTTCTAAAAGCGGTGGGTGACAGGGAGGTATTCTTTTTGAAGAAATTACTGAAATAGGCCACATCATCAAACCCCAGTTCGTAAGCGATTTCCTTAGAAGTTTTGTCAGTATATATCAGCAGGCGTTTAGCTTCCAGCGTAATTCTGTCCTGGATCACCGTTAGGGGCGATTTATTGTTGTATAAAGCGAAAAGGTTAGCTAATGTTTTGGGAGAACGATACAGCTTTTCGGCATAGAATTTTACCTGGTGCTCTGTTTTATAATGTATTTCCACTAACAAGTTAAACTGCCGGATAATATCCAGCTTCTCATCATTAAGATCTTTTTCTGTAATATACTGTTCTTTGGCCAGCCGGGTCACGATAATGATCAATCTCTTCAAAAGCATACGCAACATATCTTCCTGGATGCTGTCCTTTGTGGAAAATTCGTCTATAAAGACCCGGAGCAATGATTCAATATTGGTCTGCTGTTTCTCATTGAGCCTGATGAACATCGTTCCGGCAGACCCGTAGAATAAGAAGCCGACACAGCTTACTTCTCTGTCATGATCTACAATACAGTAAAAATCCCGGTTAAACTGCCAGGCAACAATATCATCGGGCCCGGAAAAAGTGAACGACTGATTGACCATTAGGCAAAGAACGGCCTGCTCGGGGAAGTCATAAGGAACATCATCAATGATGACCACCTGCGTCGTCCCCCTGTTCCAGGCAATGGTCAGCAATTTGTCTTTCTGATCTTTACCGTAAAAGACCCTGTCCAATAACGGTTGCTCCTGAGTAAGCCTGCACATTCCTGAAGTCCTGTGGTTTTCATATTGGTATTTCATACGGCCGTCGTTATTTGAGCACAAGGATTTCCTTACTGTTCTTTTTCTTTTTTCCCATGATATGTTTCCGGTGCTTTTGCCCCCATTCTACTAAAGAGCCTATGATCTCTTTTAAAGAATCGCTATATGGTGTGAGCTCATAGTTAATCCTGACCGGTATTTCATCATACACTTTCCTTTCGATAAATTCATTCAGTTCCAGTTCCCTTAATTCTTTAGAAAGTACCCTCGGGCTGATCCCTTCTATAGCCCTTTCCAGCTCTTTGAATCGCTTCGGGCCTTCTGACAAGGCAATGATCACCGGTAGTTTCCATTTGCCATTCAGTACGTACAAGGAATCTTTTACTGCAGATATGCTGGCCTGGCAGTTTGTTGCGTTATGTTCTTCTTCTTTCACAGCTGATTCAATTTTAATAAGTACTATACCATTGTATAGCGGTATACATCAGTATAGTAGTATAGATTGTATAGCAAAGGTAGATACTTTTGCTGTCAAATTTTAAACAATGAAAATATTGCATCTTATTTCAAGTCCGCGGGGAAATGCATCTTTCAGCATTAAGCTGGGAAATGAAATTATTGGCCGCCTGAAAGAAAAATATCCGGGCAGTACGGTAAAGACCCATGACCTTACGCGCAAGCCTTTTCCTCATTTGGAAGAAATCCATCTGGCCTCGTTCGCAACACCGGAACAAAACCGTACGCCGGAACTGATATCGGCCATACATTCTTCTGCCGAGGCTATTGAGGAGCTGAAAGAGGCTGAAATCCTTGTCATCGGAGCGCCTATGTATAATTTCAGCATTCATTCCACATTGAAAGCCTGGCTGGATCATGTTTTACGTTCTGGCATTACTTTCAGATACACGGAAAAAGGACCGGAAGGCCTGATTGGCAACAAGAAAGCCTACCTGGTCATTGCCACGGGGGCATCTACACGGATGGCCCGATGAAGTCATTTGGCTTTACAGAACCCTATTTGCGCAAAGTGCTGAATTTTATCGGCATTACAGATATTACAACTTACCGAGTAGAAGGCGTTAACCTGCCAGAAATACAGGAACATGCTTATGAAGAAGCTTTGGAACGGATAAACATTTAATGAAACTAAGAAGAAAGTCTTCTATATAGGGGACTTTCTTTAAAATAATGACCTGGTTACACTGCCTGATTCTGATTATTACCTATAATTTAATTTTTTACGCCGGTTTAACCAGTGATCAACCGATATGGCACCGGCGCCGGTAAAAATAAGAGAAACCAGCCCCGCAATATAAAGCAGGTTTATTTCATACCCGGGCGGACCGAAAACAGGGCCATTGGCATTTAGACCTATCGTATTAACGGAACTAAAACCGAAATGTATCTGGATAGTCAGCATAGCGGTAAGCATGGTAATGATTAGCGGAATAGCAATAATAACCACGCCGGCTCCCAGGAAGATAGCCGTACCACCCAGCAATTCAATATAAGGTACTATGTGCGCATTGATATGTGGCAAAGGAATGCCGGAAGCTGATAACAGCTTTTCAAATCCCGCGGTGCCCCGGCTGATTTTAGCCCATCCGTGCATCATGAAGCCAAAGCCTATAGTTACCCTTAAACATAAAGGCGCAAGAGCATTTTTAGATAGATTTTTCATAAAATACTGGCTGATCATTCCCTGTTGCTCCCTTGACCTAAGCTCCAGAAATGCCTGTTGTGAACGTCTTTTTATTTTCAAATAAAACTTTTGATTTCTTTCCGGGCACCTCATTTTTTTGAGGTACATCGGACTGGTATTTCATTTTAACGATTTTCAAAAGCAGGTAATATTTCTTTAGGCAAAATAGGATTAGAAGCTAATGCAATTCTACTTTTATCATCTTGCTGATTTCAGGTAATGTATTGAAAATATTGGGATTAGGCACTTCCTCTATTGGTTTGTCTGCCGGCCCAGGGCTCCCTCCTAAATTAGCCTGGTTATTTCCCGCTCCCGGGAACTGGCTGACAGCAGTTCCATCATCAAATAAATGTATGCTGTCGGAAAAATCTCCCGTTTGGGTTGCATCTATGCCATTTTCCCCTGTGGAAAAGAACCAGTCGTTGGAGAATCCATACATGGTTGCTATCACCAGGTGGTCACCCTGGCCCACTTCCAGCTTTTGGGAAACCGTTCCGCCGGGCTGACTTCCTATGGAGGGAAGAAGTACCGTATTGGCCGGGTCCGGAAGTATATAAACCTGCTTAACCCCTTGCATCCCTTTCAAAGCTGCTGCCAAGCCGGAAGCATCTCCTTTTTGGGCAAGCGCTTTTAAACCCAGGCCGGCATCTTTCATACCGCTTGTGAAGACCGGATTCGGAATATTATTATAAACAACGACCAGTATAGGCGACAGCGGTGTAAAAATGCCGGTATTATCCTTTATATAACTGTACAACTGGGAATTATCACCCATTTCCGCCAACGGCGTCAGCCCGTTTGCGGAGGGACTACCTTTTTGATAAACGGGGTTCTGATTCAAAAGCTGCCCGCCGGCAATATAAGATATGGCCCATACCCCCGGGCTCAAAGGGGTTTCGTTAGCCGTTCCGCCGGAAATATTCTTCAACGTAAGTGTAAAATAAGAATCACCTTCGTAGATCAGCGTTGCCTTTACAAGGCTTGAGGCGGGCAGGTAATGATTATTCTGCGCATCGGTACCGCCGACTTCCCTGATGGGTTTATTTTCTGCCGTACCGGGATGATTAACGGTCGCACCTGGCGCCTGATTGACCCTTGTGCCGTTATCCCAAAGCTTAATACGGGCAGACACATCACCCTGTATCGGGTTATCGTTATCGTCATATAAGGCGATTCCCGGGTTCTCCGGTGCAAAGAACAGATCATTGGAATAACCATACATCGCCGCAAAGGTCACTGCCTGGCCCGGTGCCGCGGAAAACCGGAAAGATACGGATTGGCCGGGCATAATAAGTGGCGATGCCCCATCCATTTGAAAAGTGCCGGACTCTACCAGGGACCTTGCCTGAAGAACGTTTTGTACCGTCAGGGTATGTTCCTGCATATCAGCAGCAGTATCATCGTTCTTATGACAGCTCATCGCTAACAAAGGAAGGATCACCAGAAACCATTTCAATCTTTCTTTCTTAATCATGTCTGAAGTATTTTGTGTAAATGCAAAGATATCTGTAATTATACCTGCCAGAAATGAGGATACTTCCCGATTTATTGAACATATTTCCCGAAGATTTCCAGTCCCGGAGAAAACCTTGCTGACCAGGAAATAATTATCAACTATCCGGGCAATATTACTATTGATTTTGACAGTAATCAGAAAGACATTTGCAGGAACTAACATTTTTATTTCATGCAGCTATTCAGAAGAATTTTCGGATTAATATTATTAGTACCGATTTTATCCTGTGCCCGAACCGGACAGGAAAATTTTATAAGGTCAAAACTTTCCGGGAAATGAAACCCAGTTCAGCCAGCTTGATGGCGCAATAAAGTGGTATCAGGCTTTACCGGTGGTCATGTTCCCAATCCCAGCTATGAATTGGTTTGCACGGAACTACCGGTCATGCAGAAGCCTGCAATATCCTGTACAACCCTTCGAAAATTTCTTATGATGAGCTGCTCGCGGCATTTTTTGTGGCCCATGACCCTACACAATTGAACAGGCAGGGAAATGATATTGGTACACAGTACAGATCGACCATATTTTATCATAATGCTCTACAGGAAAAGCTCGCCAGGTATTATATTCAGCGATAAACGCAGAAAAGGCCTTTCCTTCTGAAATTGTACAGAAATGGCCGCGTACACTAAATCTTATAAAGCAGAGGCCTATCACCGGGATTAATTATGCTAGTCATACCCAACAGCCTTATTGTCAGTTTGTCATCAAGCCTAAACTGGATAAATTCAGGAAAGTGTTTAAGGATAAAGTATCAATAGTATAATCCCAATCGCAGAATGGGCACATAAAAGAACAACGCTCCCGGCAACAAAATTACGGGCAAAACATACGGCATTCACATTTAAGAAAATTTTTCTGAAAGCATCTATTAATAACCACGGGCTAACCGGGAAAAAGAAAAAACCAAACGTTAGATGCACATACCGGGAGCTATGGATGATTATGTAATCGGGTTCATTTTTTCAGCATAATCTTTCAATAATGAACCGATAAGCGCCGTCCAGCCCTGTACAAAATTTTCTTTTGCAAAAGCACCGCTCGCCGGGAACGACTCCAATCCTGAATGCGTAAGCCTGATATGTGTCTTATTACCGTTTGCCTGCAATTCATAAGTTACCAGTGATATACCTTCATATCCTTCATAGCGCCAGCTGTAGCTCAATTTAAAAGGCTCATCAACTTCCGTAACCACACATTTGTGAAGATAATCCTCACCTTCCGTCCCCTGGCCCCGGAATGCAAATTCAAAACCGACGCGCGCTTCAAAAGCAGGGATATCAAAGAACCATTCCCTTAAAGCCTTTGCGTCTGTGAGCGCCTTCCATACAACCTGTATCGGCGCATCATACGTCCTTTCTATAATAATTGGTTCGTGTGACATCATCTTATAATTTGGTTGGACAATTAATGCTTTGCCGCAAGATATTCATCAAGATTTCCAAGACACATGGTAAAGCCTTCTTTAAAGCCCATTTGAATATATTTCTCTAGATCGGCCAGGGTATCATGCTTTATCACAATGCTTACGGTCGTTGTCCCGTCCCGCTCGCTGAAATTCAAATCCCAGGCGGACCTGGCCATTTCCGTATCAATATTTTCATCCTTGTCCGCGAAAGCATTCAGGGTTTTGAAGTTGGTTTTGGGACTGATGGCGGTAAAATCCTGCACGGACCAATGTTCCTGCCCTTCGGGACCTACCATTGCGTAAAACCGCCGGCCCCCTACCCTAAAGTTCATAAACTTTGTTTTTGACTTCCATGGTCTTGGCGCCCACCACTGATCGAGTATTTCCGGGTCTGTCCATGCTTTCCAAACCAGCTCAACCGGCGCGGCAAATTCACGGATGACGTCAATCGTGTTGTTGTCTTTGTTGACAACAAAGTCGAATAATAGGTTGCTGTTCATTTTATTTGCTTTTTAATGTTAGTAATAATTTGTCCAGATTTTTAAGATGCGATGAAAATCCTTTTTTATGACTTGTTGTGGCCATCTTTTCAAAAACTTTTGACAGGTTATATCGTTCAGTGATCGTTACCAAAGTTCTACCGCCCTTTTCGCTGAAAACAGTGGTGCATTCGGTTGGAGGAGAATCAGGATCAACCGTTCCGTTCTCATCACTAAATATCCGCAATTCTGTAATGCTTTTTTTAGGCTCGATATTTTTATAATCATACCTGCTCCAATGCTTGGCCCCTTCGGGGCTTACTATTGCATAATGCCAGAAACCGCCTGCCCGAAAATCCAAAGTTTTTGTTTCTGTCCTGTAAGGATTAGGGGCGCACCACTGGTCAAGCAGTTCGGCGGTCGTCCATACCTGCCAAACTAATTCCAGCCCGCCATCAAATTCACGTTTGATGTGAATGGTTTTGTTTTCCTTATCTACAATAAAATCAAACAAGAGATCACTGTTCATTTTTTCTTATTTTTTATTGTTAATAATACATTGTCAAGCTGGTCAAAGCGTTTTTCCCATATCTTACGGTATTGTTCCAGCCATTCATCGATCTCTTTCATTTTATCAAGCGCAAGCAGGTAATAAATTTCCCTGCCTTGCTGCCTTTGTAGGACCACCTTGCATTCCGTAAGGATACGTAAATGCTTGGAGATCGCCTGCCTTGTCATATCAAAATGTTCCGCAAGGGCATTCGGCGTCATGGCCTGTAAAGCAATTAATGCGATGATGGCGCGCCTGGTAGGATCCGCAATGGCCTGGAAAACATCTCTTCTCATCCGTTTGTAAGTTACATCAAGAAACTTTTCGGTTGCAAATATAAGCGCAACTTTCCGGTTTCGCAATTATTTACCTGTTTTTTTTAAAAATTTCCGATCATTAGCCGGCTGCTTCCTGATGATGCTGACGTTTGTATTCCAGGGGCGACGAACCCGTTATCTTTCCTGGGCACTTCCCGGAAAGCCGAGCTCCGCCAATGCTCCGGCACTTTCCGACCGATTTTATTTTTAACGCCACTTGTGCTACCAGGATACCGGGGTCTTGCCGGCGCCGAAGCTCCGCCTGCCAACGGCAAAAGCGATTCCCCGGAGTTACCGGTCGCCAAATTGCTCCAGCAGGACACCAAGCTCAGAATGGCCTACACATTCGTATAAAATACCCTTTTAGCGGTAATGAGCTTACATTGACCTACATTGACGGTCCTTAATTCCTGACAAACGATACGGGAAAGGTGACATATTCGCTCATCGGTTCGCCGTCAATGGTTGCGGGCACCCATTCGGGCATTTTTTTAAAAGCATGCAGCACCTGCCCGGCCATGTTCTTTTCGGGGTTATTCATGATGGTCAGGTCCTCGATTTTGCCGCTGTCGGTAACTAAGAACCGGACCACCACTTTTCCTTCCAATGGCTGAAAGCTTTGCGGGAAATATATTTTCCTGAAAAGATAATCATAAAGCGCTTCATTCCCGCCTGGAAAATGAGCAGGGGTTTCATAATCGAAATGCTTCAGTTCCTTACCCGACCGATCATAACAAATGCCACTGATACACGAATCGTTGACAAAAGTATCCCGGCGTTTTAGCTGGCCGTTGGGCCAATAAGTTTCCAACATGCCGTCCTTCCGGTTATCCTTATAGTTGATGACGCTTTTCAGCTTGCCGTCAGCGTACCAGGTCTGCCAACGGCCATATTTAATCTTTTCCCGGTCTAAGACATAATAGTGCTGTTCTTCCAATTGTTGGCCGTCAGGACGGAATTGAAGTTCATGGATGTTATTACTGACCGGGTCTTTGGTCTTGACGCTGTAATAATCACAATCTTTCAGACCGGTCACCCGCAACCTGGGCAAGCGATAATAAACCGTGTCCTGGGCTTTTGCAGCGGACGGGCGTAAGGATAAGCATATTAAAATTGAGGAACCAACTAATAATAAAAATCTATTCATATTAAAACGACTATGCTCATTTTGTAATCGGACTATAATTATCTTAGCTTTTCTTCTAACTTTTCTGAAGTATTGCCCAAGCTTTTTGATTTCTTCCAATTTTTTCTTGCCTGCCGTCGATTCCCTAAGGCGTTCTCTATATCTCCGAGATGCTCGTAAATAGCGGCATCCGGCTGTTCCGTATTTTTTATAGCCTTTTCAATATAGGTTTTAGCTTCGGCATAGCGTTTTTGTTTATACAGAATCCAGCCGTAAGTGTCCAGGAAAGTAGCCTCTTCCGGTGCGGCGGCCAATGATTTCGCCGACATGGCCAGCGCTGAATCCAGACCCCTGCCCTGCTCCGCCAGCAGGTAGCTGTAATTGTTCAAAACCATAGGCGCATCCGGGTAAATGGCTATCGCCTTCTTGAAATATATCTCCGCGCTGTCGACGATCTTTTGTTCCTGGTAAACCTCAGCAAGAAACGCGTAAATGTTGAAATCCTGCACAACACTGTCCTTTTCGTTATAACGATCAGCTGATCTCAGGTTCCCGATACAAGCGTTCAAATCGCCTTTGTCGTAATCAATGGAGGCTTGATAAAAATAAGGAATGGCATTTTGAGGCAAAGCCATTTTGGCCTGATCAACATATTTCTGGAGACTGTCCTTTGATCCTGCTTTTTGTGTAAAATTCAAAAGCTCGTTCCAAAGATAGTCGTCATTGCCGTAGAGCGCGATGCCCTTCCTCAGGATCTCTATTCCTTTTGAAAGGCCATCTTTATCCGCAGCGACGCCACTATACAGCATGATAGCATATTTATTGGGCGGTGTTCCGAAGGCCAGCTTTGGTAGCTTTTCTTCAAGAATGCTCTCCGCAAGCGTATCTTTTTTGCGTATATCCACCAAGGGATAAAATAAAATGGCCTTTTGCTGATCGGAATAGGTTTCGCTGGCTAACAGATTATCATAGAAGCCCTCCAACTTCCTGGGTTCATATTTATCATAGGCCAGAATGGCTTGTTGAAGTACCTTAGGGTTATCTGGAAATCTGGCCACAGCCGTATCCATCAGGGCGATGACGGCCTGTGGATTCTTTTTTTCTTCCTCGGAAAAAGCGGCTATAACGTAATAGCTGGGATTCTCAGGATTGAGTTTAATAAGCTTACGCGCAAGGCCCAGAACGGAATCCACATTTTCTAAATGGGCATAGATCTTCAGCTTATCCATTAAAACTGGCTCTCTTTGCTCCCCCAAAGCGTCTATATTGACCTTGTTTAAAGCTGCTATGGCCTTTTGATAATCCTTAGCCATGTTATAGGCCCAGGCTGCTTTCAGGTAATAACCGGCCGGGTCGTCTTTAGTGCTGTCGGCAAGGGACTGAAATACTTTTGCAGCGCCCGGATAATCCCCGGTCTGTGCCTGCAAAACGCCCAACTGGCTACGATAATCTTCATTGTTCGCATCATCGGCAAGCGCTAAATGAATTTCTTCCAACGCCCTGGTATAATTGCCCTGGTGCTGGTATATCTGGCTTAACTGCCCGTGAGCCGAAGCGTTATGCGGCTGTAAGGCGACCACCCGGTTAAATAATGCCAGGGCTTTGGGTATATCGCCGCCCACGGTGAGCGTGACCTGGGCCTGGGTATATAAAGAGTCCACATTGGTCAACCGATTTAAGCCGTCCTTACCTTGTGCCCTGACATTCAAATTGTTACAGAGCAGGGTGCAAATAGTAAAAACACTGAAGGCAATGACGCTTATTTTTAATTTTTGGAATATGGAGCTAACTGAAGAATGCTTAACGGCCTGCATATACATCAAAATCGGATTGTACTTGCAAGGTACAAAACAATTACTTGCAAGCTGCAGATTTTTTTCTGTTACAGGTAGCAAAGATCTGGCACATCCGCATGAAAGATGCCGATAATATGCGCTATCCGCGACCATTCCACCCATTTTTGATTGATAAGACCCCGGAAGTATTCATTATATTTTCTTTCAAAAAAGCTACATTTGCGCAAAATAAAAACGTGGTCCCTATCTTTAAAATGTCTCCCGAACGTTTTTTTGAACTCTTTTTAGAAGAGCTGAAAGAACGCCCGGACATGCATCATTATTATAAATTCCTGGACGATCCCGGTACGCTCAACTTTCGGAAAAATTATTTTCTGGAAAGACTTCGTTATGTCGCCAAAATGGTTAACGACCCTTCAAAAGCCATTTGGGATTGCGGTTGCGGTTATGGTACCACCTGCCTGTTTTTAGCCATGAACGGCATTCCTAGCCATGGTACCACTTTAGAGTTTTACAATGAACATATTGACAAACGATATACTTACTGGAATCAATTCGGAAATTCCGGCTTATTTACCTGTTCCTATGAAAACCTGTTTGACCAGCCACCGGCTGACGGGCGGTACGACCGGATCATTATCCAAGATACTTTACACCATCTGGAACCCATCAACGACGCCTTAAAAATATTCCACAAGAGCCTGAGAGATAACGGCCGTTTGGTTATTGTTGAAGAAAACGGCAATAACATCATTCAAAGGGTAAAATTATACAAAAGGCGGGGCGACAAGCGTGTGATTACCATTTGGGACGAAAAATTAAAGAAAGAAATCTTGTTGGGCAATGAAAATATCCGCAGCCTGGCCCAATGGTCAGGCCTGTTGACCGGCAACGGCTTCCACATTCCGGAACAATCTGTTCAGTATGTCCGCTATTATCTGCCTTACCGGTACAGATCCGGCAACCCCGAAGCCATCCTGGAAAAAGAACAGCGATTACAACAGCGGCACAGCTGGAAAAGGGAATATCTTTTTTTCGGACTGAACTTTACCGCTGAAAAAAGTTAGCCTTTTTCCTTACTTTATTCAATTATCTTTGCACCTTAATCACATTTATATTCCAAATCGCATAAAAAACTAAAAATGGACCATCAGGATCAGGATCAAAACCCCAATCAGCAACAACAGATAAATATCGAATTAACTGAAGAAATGGCCGATGGCGCTTATGCCAACCTGGCTATTATCACCCATTCTTTTGCCGAATTCGTCATTGATTTCGTCAATATCATGCCCGGATCGCCCAAAGCTAAAGTAAAATCCAGAATTGTGATGACGCCCCAGCATGCCAAAAAGCTTATGCGCGCCTTAATTGATAATGTAAAGCGGTATGAAACGCAAAATGGTGTGATCAAGGACCAGGAACAAATGAGCCTTCCCTTCAATTTTGGCGGCAATCCTCCTGCAGAAGCTTAATTCTTATTTTCCAGTAATCTTTCCCTTTAATGTCAGAAAAAATAATCATTTTGGATTTTGGTTCTCAATATACCCAGCTCATTGCTAGAGGGGTACGTGAACTGAACATATATTGCGAAATTCTCCCATGTAACAAGCCTTTTGAGCTAACGCCCGATATTAAGGGCGTCATCCTTTCGGGAAGCCCCTGCTCGGTTAATGATAATGCCGCCCCCCATCCTGACGTGGCACAATGGGCCAACAAAGTACCGGTTTTAGGTGTTTGCTACGGTGCCCAGCTGATCGCCCAGCAGAATAACGGCCTGGTGGCCAAATCGTCCAGCCGGGAATATGGCCGTGCTCATGTGGTATTTACAGAGGAGGACCCGTTTTTTCAGGACATTCCCGATCACTCACAGGTATGGATGAGCCATAGCGACAGTATCAAACAACTGCCGGATGGTTTCAAATTATTGGCCAAAACAGCACAAATCCCGGTGGCGGCTTATAAGGCCACCGTTTATCAAAAACCGGTTTATGGCTTACAATTCCATCCCGAAGTCACGCACAGTGCGGACGGCCGGAAAATGCTGGCTAATTTCCTCATTGAGGTCTGCGGCTGCACCCGGGATTTCACAGCGGCGGCATTTGTGGAAGAAACCATTGCCCATATTCGACAACAGGCCGGCAACAGCAATGTGGTGATGGCTTTAAGCGGCGGTGTAGATTCAACCGTTGCCGCCACTCTGATCCACAGGGCGATTGGCAATCGCCTGCATTGCGTGTTTGTCGATAACGGTCTTTTACGCAAAAATGAATTTGAGGAAGTCCTGGAAAATTATAAGAAGCTGGGGTTGAATGTTCACGGCGTCAATGCTAAAGAACGTTTCTACAAAAACCTGGCCGAAGTGAGCGATCCGGAGCGGAAACGCAAGATCATCGGCGGCTTGTTCATCGACATTTTCCAGGAAGAAGCGCATAAGATTGAAGGTGTTGACTTTCTTGGGCAGGGCACTATCTATCCTGACGTTATCGAATCCGTGTCGGTAAACGGCCCTTCCGTGACCATTAAATCCCATCATAATGTTGGCGGACTGCCGGATCTGATGAAACTGCAATTGATTGAACCCTTACGGTTCCTATTCAAAGATGAAGTGCGCAGGATTGGTCAAGAATTAGGATTGGAAGACAGCTTTATTATGCGCCACCCTTTCCCCGGCCCGGGCCTGGGCATCCGGATCCTGGGCGCCGTCAGCCCCGAGAAGGTAGCCATGCTTCAGGAAGCCGATGCCATTTACACCCGCCATCTCAGGGAAAGCGGCGAATACGGCAGGGTCTGGCAGGCCGGCACAATTTTATTGCCGGTGCAAAGTGTGGGGGTTATGGGTGATGAGCGGACCTATGAATATACGGTGGCCCTGCGCGCCGTAACCTCCGTAGATGGAATGACCGCCGATTGGGCGCCTTTACCTTATGCATTGCTAGCCAGGATATCCAACGATATCATTAATCATGTTCCCGGCATCAACCGCGTGGTGTATGACATCAGCAGCAAGCCGCCGGCTACCATCGAATGGGAATAATTATCCTACTTAAATTGGCGTTAAAACGGGCAACCACGATCAATGGTTGCCCGTTTTTTTATACCTTGTTGGAACTCATGATATATTTCATCAATTCAAACAGCAGAAATCCTATGGCTTTAAATGTTTCAGATCTATTAGTCGCTATGCTGGTCAATGCAGGTGTTAAAAGAGTATATGCCGTTACCGGTGACAGCCTGAACCCCGTCAATGACGCCATCCGCAGGGACGGGCGTATTCAATGGATTCATGTCCGGCATGAAGAAGCGGGCGCCTATGCGGCCTCGATGGACGCGGAGCTCAACGGTATCGGCTGCTGCATGGGCAGTAGCGGTCCCGGTCACGTCCATCTCATCAACGGCCTGTACGATGCCAACCGTGCCGGTAACCCGGTCATCGCCATTGCCAGCACCATCACGACCGATAAGCTGGGGCAGGATAATTTCCAGGAAACCAATCCGATGAAATTGTTTGATGACTGTAGCCAATATGTATACACCGCAAGCACACCCAGGCAATTTGCCCATGTTATGCAAATGGCCTTGCAGCAGGCCATCCAGAAAAAAGGGGTAGCCGTTGTCGGCTTACCCGGCGACGTGGCGGCAGCGGAGGCGGAAGATATTTCCACTTCCCTGCGCAATTACCGTCCTGAATCGCTTTACCGGCCAACCGACGGCAGCTTGCAAAAACTGGCGGATACCTTAAATGCAAAGGAAAAAATCACCCTTTATTGCGGTCATGGCTGCCGGCATGCTAAAAGCGAAGTATTGCAGCTGGCCCGTCTTTTAAAAGCGCCGGTGACCTATTCTTTCCGCGGAAAAATCTTCTTTGAAACGGATGATAATCCCTATAAAGCCGGTATGAACGGGCTTCTGGGCCATAAATCGGGCTATGATGCCATGAAAGATTCGGAAGTGCTGGTCATGCTGGGCACTGATTTTCCTTATACTGAGTTTCTCCCCCAGAAAAATACGATCGTGCAGATCGACCATCAGCCGCAAAGGCTGGGGAGGAGAGCTAAGGTCGACATCGGCTTAGCCGGGGACATAAAGGATACGTTGGCCGCCCTAATACCCTTGGTTAAAGAAAAAAGTGATGATAGCTTTCTTAGAGAAAACCAGGAAAACTTCAAAAAAACGGAGGATGACCTCTTAACTTATGTCCGGAACAAGGGTGAAGAGCAAAAAATCCATCCTGAATTCGTGGCCTATACCATCAACGAGCTGGCGGATGACGATGCCATTTTTACAGTGGATACCGGCATGAGCGCCGTTTGGGCCGCCCGTTTTATCAAGGGCGGGAAAAACCGTTATCTTACCGGCTCCTTTAATCACGGCTCCATGGCCAATGCCATGCCAATGGCCATAGGGGCTTCCTTAAGCTTTCCCGAACGCCAGGTTATCAGCTTTAGCGGTGACGGCGGCATTTCCATGCTTTTCGGCGACCTGATGACCATTGCCCAATACCAGCTGCCCGTAAAGATCATTGTATTCAACAACCGGGTGCTGGGCATGGTAAAGTTAGAGATGGAAGTGGCCGGTTATGAGGACTGGCAAACGGATATGGTGAACCCGCCTTTTGATGAGGTGGCCAGGGCAATGGGCTTTAATGCTTTCAGGATTGAGCATCCTGACGAGGTCTCGGCTACTTTAAAAACGGCACTGAGTACCGGGGGGCCGGTTTTGGTAAATGTCTATACGGACCCTGACGCCTTAGCTATGCCGCCACATATTAAATTTGACCAGGTTAAAGGCTTTGCCAAAACCATGATTCGCCTCATTGCCGATGGCAAATCTACCGAAGCCATAGATATTGT
Organism: Edaphocola sp.; assembly: GCA_035708205.1. Classification (GTDB taxonomy): domain Bacteria; phylum Bacteroidota; class Bacteroidia; order Chitinophagales; family Chitinophagaceae; genus DASSSY01. The sequence continues at coordinate 1,754 of DASSSY010000001.1, read as the reverse complement.
CAAAAGTAATATCGGACATTTAAAAACCTTATTTTAGCCTGAAAAATTGTTGTCGTGATCATCCGGGCCGGGATATCAAAATTTCCCGGCCCGGATGATTTATGACTTTAGTAAAATAAATCGTTGACATTTCCCTAAAATTTGTACTTTTAGCATCAAATGTAACGTGCTAAAGATCATCTTGTTGCAAAAATATAACAAAATAAAATTTTTACTTATGTCAATAAATTATTACTCAAAAACCTTTCCATCCCTGTTCTTCCTGCTGCTCTTCCTTTCATGGTGCCATTGCTCAAAAGTAATGGCCCAGACCGATACGGTTTTCTGGTTTGCGGCCCCGGAAGTTGCCTATATCGGAAATCCCCTTCCCCCGTGTGACCGGCCAATTGTTATGCGGTTGACAGCTTATAATCAGGCGGCAACTGTAACCATTAGCCAACCCGCAAACGGTGGAATGCCCAATCAGGTGGTTAATGTTCCCGCAAATACCGTAAAAACGGTTGATTTGACAAACTGGATAGACCATATTGAAACAAAGCCTACCAATACAGCGGTCAACTATGGTTTAAAAATCTCCTCAAATGTGCCGGTCTCCGCATATTATGAAGAAGTTTCCGGCGACGGTGTTGGTTATTTCCCGGACCCGGAAATATTTAATTTAAAAGGGGAATACGCATTAGGTAATGATTTTTGGATTCCTGCACAAAATGTGCTTTCAAATGATAGTATTCGTTTTTCTTCAGTGCTCTTGTCATCTTTCAATATTGTCGCCACAGAAGACAATACCAATATTACCGTCACGCCAAGTAAGAATGTAATCGGTCATGCAGCTAACATCCCATTTTCAATTTCGCTGGATAAAGGACAGACTTTTGCAGTTACGGCTGCTTCTCCTTCCGCTTCAGCTCATCTAAATGGCTCTCATGTTGTTTCAGACAAACCAATAGCCATTACCGTTTCTGACGACGGTCCAATGTATTATACCGGTGGTGATGACCTTGGAGGCGATCAGATTGTACCTACAAAATACTTGGGAAAGGAATATGTGGCCATAAACGGCCTGTTGAATATGCCCGGTGATATTGTGTTTGTCATCGCCACTGAAAATAAAACCAAAGTATATAAAGACGGTATTTATGTTTCGACTATAAATGCAGGCGAAACACAACAAATCCCGCTAAATGAAAACGCCTCTTATATCACTACTTCGGCGCCATCAGCCGTTTGGCAACTTAGCGGTGTCGGCGTTCAAACGGGGCAGATCTTGTTACCAAAATTAATTTGCACCGGCAGCAAATCAGCATCATTTATCCGTTCTGTTGAAGGGGCATTATCACTGAATATTGTCGTTCCTTCTGGCGGAGAAAGTGGGTTCTCCGTCAATGGCAATAATAACGTCCTGACCAATAGCCAGTTTTCTGCGGTGCCCGGAACTGCCGGGGCATGGATGTATTGCCGCTTATCATTACCATTAGGAAGCTATCCTATGGGCAGCAAAATAAAAATTGACAACCCAACGGCTAATTTTCAAATGGGCGTTATTAATGGTTATACAAATCGCGGGGCCAATGTTAGTTATTTCGCTGATTTTAATAGTGGTTCAACAATATTAAATATTACCGCGCAGCCTAATCCCGCTTGTGTAGGTGATGATATTCAGCTGGCCACCACGAACGACCCCAGCGCCAGTTACATTTGGCAGGGGCCCAACGGCTTTTCCAGCAATGTCTATAACCCCTTACTGGCCAATGTGG